>NZ_PVME01000002.1:0-835053 GCF_002993125.1 Bacillus sp. LLTC93
CCCGTCCGCCGCTAACATCCGGGAGCAAGCTCCCTTCTGTCCGCTCGACTTGCATGTATTAGGCACGCCGCCAGCGTTCGTCCTGAGCCAGGATCAAACTCTCCGAAAAAGAACAAAACCGAAGTTTTGTTTTTCGCCAGTTTGACTGACTACCTATGATGTTTCATAGGATTTTTTTATAAAAACTCGAATTAACAGGTACGTTTTGTCTTGTTTAGTTTTCAAAGATCATGTTCGTTATCGCTCAGAAGCGACTTTATTAATATAACATTCTATCAAGATAAAGTCAACAACTTTTTTCTTCATGTTATTTATCAACCGCGCTGTTTTCAGCGGCGAATACAAATATAACACCTTTTGAAAGAAGAAACAAGTATTTTTCCTAAATAATTTATTTTTCCTTATCTCTTCCTATATATTGCTACAAAAAGTGCTTGTCGCAGTAATTCTCTATTGTTGATCCTGAAGGTCTCTAGTATATTTATAATAGATTGAAACTAAATAACCGCAGGGGGAGCTTTGTGCTGAGAGTGAACGATTCGTTGTTCTGACCCTTTGAACCTGTCAGTTAATACTGAAGTAGGAATGTGGAATCACTTGATTACTGTGGTGTATTCAAACCGATATGTTTTTCTATGAATAACATACTCATCCTTACACGGTCTCTCCTTGCTCAATTCATGAAAAAGGAGATTTTTTTATGCAACAATCAAATCAATTAGTACGCCTTATGGAAATCGCGATTATGACTTCGCTTGCTCTTGTATTAGATTACTTATCAGGTCTCTTTTTAAGGATGCCGAACGGCGGGTCTATCGCGCTGATCATGATTCCCGTCATTCTCATGTCTATTAGATGGGGGATGTCTACCGGGTTTATTATCGGTGTGTTAATTGCCGGCCTGCAGCTGATGAATAACCCTATTATCGCTACACCTGTACAAGGGTTTCTCGATTATTTCGTGGCATCTGTTGTCATTTGTCTAAGCGGGCTATTTTCAGGATTGATCAAAAAAGCAATTCAAGATAAAAAAAGAAAGAAACAATTCTTCTATATTATCCTATCCGTATTTATCGCCAGTTTCTTTAGACTGCTAACGTTCTTTATTTCTGGCGTTGTATTCTTTTCGCAATATGCACCGAAAGGAACACCAGGATGGGTCTACTCTTTAATTTATAACAGCACGTATATGGTTCCATCTTTTATTATTTGTAGTATCGTTCTTTGTTTATTAATACCGAGTGCATCTCGTTTGGTTTTTCCTCATCAAAAATAACCTGCTGATTTCAGCTGGTTATTTTTTTATGCATAATTTGCTGCTCTATGGAATCTATTAATAGTAGAAGATTTCAGGCTGGAGGTACGTTAATGAATCCTTACTCCATTATGCTGTGCTGCTATATTCTCAGTCTTACTTACTTTTTGGCAGGTTTCTATGAAGCATTAAAAATAGCAGGCGTGAAAGGGAAAGTAGAAGCTACTCCTTTTATTTCTTATATTTTGCTTGCGACACTCTTCACCTTTTTCTCTCATTATTATTGGAAGCTGACAATTTAATTCGTTGTACATGTTCATTTAATACAGGCAGCTCCCATCCATATCCTATTTCATCATGGTTCTCACCAGCCAGCTCGAACTGGCTGGTGACGACAAAACTAGGCTGAAGCTTTTGATAAAATTGCTTCGCCGAATTCTGTTCAAATACCCATAGCATCATATTCTTATAACCCTTCTCTATTAAATAGTCCACTCCTTTTGCAATCAAAGCGATACCCGCTCCTGACTTTTGCTTCTGCTGTAATAAATAAATGGCATAAAGCTCACCATCATATGTTGAATAGCGCTCGTCACGTTGTTTTCCGAAGGAAGCAAAACCAAATACCCCATCAGCATCTTCTACGACAAACGTGCCTTCAAGCGATCTGGTTCTCCAGCTCTGTTCCCGCTCCTCTACATTTAAACCCTCCAGATACTCTTTTGAGATAATGCCGTGATAAGTCGTTTGCCAGCTCTTCACATGAATCTCGGCGATTTTAGGAATATCTTTATGTACAGCATGTCTTACCTTCATCTGTGCCACCCCTTTTAGCGATTTCTCACCCTATCTTCATTATGATAAATTTCTATTTCTTAAAATTCAATCGAAAAGGATATTCGTTGACATTTTGTCAACACACCTTTATATTGAGGACGACTTCTTCTATAGAAAAGTTGATACATATTGAAAAGGATGGGGTAGAAGATGGATCTTAAGACAAATGATCTTGGACAGCTCTTAAAAGAACAACTACAACTACGTTCTCTCTCATTAAGAGAACTCAGCACCCACATAGAAATTGATAAAGCGACACTGTCTAGAATAATGAACGGAAAAAGAAAACCGACTTTGAATCATTTACAGCGACTTTCAAATTATCTAAACATCTCTTTAGATCACCTATTATCCGCTGCTGGGTTTCCAATCAAAAATGAAAGAGTTCACAGTAATACGTTCATTCAAGCGGTGGAAGAAATTGAAAAAACACTAAAAGTTCACGACATCTATGACGGTACATTTAATGAAGAGAAATTGAAACAGAAGTTAAGTGAATACGAGACCTACAGCCAAACAGACGAGGGAAAAGAAACAATCTCGGCAAAGTTTGATAAAAAGATGGACACGATAAGCGGCGTCGGACCATTTCTTCATCATTTGAAGAACATGTACAACTTATTCATAGCAGGCCGGGGTACTCCCCGTGAGTTGGTGCTGATGGGGGGCGCACTACTTTATTTCATTGTGCCTGTTGATTTGATACCAGATTATATTTTTCCGATTGGCTATATTGATGACGCTACAGCGGTACAAGTCGTATTAAACCAGCTGATCAATAGGTCATAGCAGGGCACGAAGCTATGAGAAAACAGTACAGCATTGACTTCGCACTTTTACTCACTATCATTTGTTTATTTGTGATCAGCCTGCTAGCTGTATATAGCGGATCGGGACAGTATGAAACGCAAGATATGTTTTATTTCGTCAAAAGACAAATTTTCTGGTATATCGTCGGTTTTGGTCTCATGGCAGCAGTTGCTTACTTTGATTATGAGCTGCTTGAGCGTTTATCCTTTCGGTTATTTGCAGGTGGTATTTTCCTCATTATTCTCGTGCATTTTTTTGGAACGAATCAAAATGGCTCTCAAAGATGGATCAGCTTCGGTTCAATCAAAGTTCAGCCATCAGAGTTCATGAAAATTTTTGTGATTCTCCTGCTAGCGGCTATCTTGAACCAATACAAACATCAGCGATTTACGTTTAAAGAAAGCATCCTTCCTACAAGTAAAGTCATATGCTGGACCGTTGTCCCTTTTTTCCTCATCTTAATTCAGCCAGATTTAGGGACTTCGCTCGTGATATTGTCTATCGCCTTTACACTGATGCTTGTGTCGGGGATTTCAAGCAAGATGATCGCCGCATTACTGGCTTCTTGTCTCGCTCTTCTTGCCTTTTTAACCTACTTGCACAATGAACATTTTGAGCACTTTACAAAAATCATTAAGCCTCATCAGCTTGATCGTATTTATGGCTGGCTCTCTCCTGATGAATTTGATTCAACATATGGATATCAGCTGAAACAAGCAATGCTTGGCATTGGGTCAGGTCAATTGTCAGGAAGCGGTTATACACAGGGGAGTCAAGTACAAGGGGGAAATATCCCTGAAGCCCATACAGATTTTATATTTGCAGTCATTGGTGAGGAGTTTGGTTTTATCGGCGCCTCTCTATTGATATGTTTGTACTTAATGATGGTCTACCGAATTATTCATGTGGCCATGCATGCCAATACACTTTATGGATTGTACATATGTGCGGGAGTTGTTGGGCTGATCGTCTTTCAGGTCTTCCAAAACGTAGGGATGACAGTAGGTTTAATGCCCGTGACTGGCCTTGCACTTCCATTTATCAGCTATGGGGGAAGTGCGCTTTTGACCAACATGATCGCCATTGGACTTGTGTTTAGTGTCAACCTTAGATCCTCATCCTACATGTTTGGGCGCAACTGGAATTGAAGGTGATGCCATTGATTATTTCCCACCTCAAAAAAATCGACCACATTCTTACTGGCACGATTGTGTGCCTTTCTTTATTTGGTTTACTCATGGTTTACAGCGCGAGTTACCCTTTAGGAGAAATGAAGTATGAGCAAGGTCATTATTTCTTGATAAAACAATGGAAATGGCTCTTCATTGGATTAATCTTTTTCTTCGTTGCCGCTCTTTTTCCTTATCAGGCTTATCGTAAATGGATTCGGTGGCTTGTCATGCTGTCATTTTTATTACTGATCCTAGTCCTACTTCCTGGGATCGGTGCTGTTAAAAACAATTCACAAAGGTGGATTCATATTGGCTCTTTCATGATTCAACCCTCTGAAGCTGTGAAACTAGTGATGGTCATCTATTTTGCCTATGTCTATGCAAAAAAACAAGCTTACATCACATCCTTTAAAAAAGGAGTGCTACCTCCGCTCGTTCTTTTAGGTCTTGCTTTTTTATTGATCTTAAAGCAGCCTGATTTAGGCACGGCTGTCTCTATCTTATTGAGCTGCGGCATCATCTTATTATGCGCTGGACTTAAAACGCGTCATCTCATTTTGCTAGGGTCGACTGCCGCATCAGGTATCACTTTTTTTGCTGTGACAGCTCCTTATCGTTTGAAGCGGCTGACCTCATTTCGTGATCCTTTTCAGTATGAAGATGGAGATGGCTATCAGCTGATTCATTCATACCTCGCGATAGATTCAGGTGGACTGACTGGAAATGGCTTAGGCGGGAGCATTCAGAAGCTAGGTTTTCTTCCTGAAGCCCATACAGATTTTATCATGGCCGTCATTAGCGAAGAACTGGGACTATTGGGGATATCGTTTGTGATTGGTGCATATCTTCTCATCATGTATCGCGCCGTGCGAATCGTTCGGGCTTTACAGGATCCGTTTGGAAAGCTGTTAACGATCGGTCTCACTTTTCAAATCATGATTCAAGCGGTCTTTAATCTAGGGGCTGTCTTTGGACTTCTCCCGATTACAGGCATTCCCCTTCCTTTCATTAGCTACGGCGGGTCCTCCTTAGTGTTCATGATGATATCAGCAGGCATCCTTGTACATCTGTCTTCATATGTAAAGAGAAATCAATATCAGTTTCATGCCAAATAGACACCTTCTGCCGGAAGGTGTCTTAGCGTGAAGACAAACCCTCGCATTCGGTGTCAGTTCTGCGTGCTGGTGCTCACGAATGTTTAATTCGCTCCGCGCCAGTACTCGGCCTTCCTAGACTTCAAGGGTTTTCATATCACGCTGAAAAGAAGACAAAGGGCTAAAATAGATCATTTTAGCCCTTTGTCAACAATCTGAGACACCTTCTGCTGGAAGGTGTCTATTGATTTTATTCTTCTATTTGACGATCAGCTATTTCTTTTTTTCTAGGCTGTTTGATTTCATTCGTTAGTTCTTGAATGCTTTGCTTCACATTCCCTTTGCCCGAAAAGTTCTCAATAATTTCTTTGACATCAATTCCAGAGGATGCTTTCAGGCTTTCTTGAAGGCTGGACATCAGGTTTGTGGCATAGCCTGTGATTTTATTAGCACCGCTGCCTTCCCCGTTACCGCCTGTATCAACAACTGTAATTTTATCAATGTTTGAAAGTGGTGCAGATACTTGCTTCGCATATTCAGGAAGCATTTTCACGATCATATCAAGGATCGCTGCCTGACCATACTGTTCGAATGCTTCAGCAATTTTTTCTTTCGCTTCGGCTTCAGCAAGTCCTTTCAGTCTAATGACTTCTGCTTCTGTTTCCCCTTTCGCACGATCAGCTTCCGCTTTTGCCAGCCCGTCAATTCGGACTTTCTCAGCTTCTGCTTTCGCCATTGCTTCGATGCTGTATTTCTTCGCATCTGCTTCAGCGAGACGCTTCGCTTTTTCCGCCGCAGCCGATTGCTCAACAGCATAACGGTCCGCATCTGCTTTCTTTTTCACTTCAGAATCGTATTGACGTTCACGACGCTGAATCTCTTTTTCTTCTAATTCAATTTGTTTCTGGCGTTCGATGATTTTGACTTGCATTTCTTGTTCAGTCACGTGCTGACGGTTGCGAGCTGTCTCTAGATCATACGCTTGGTCAGCGCTTGCTTTCGCTGTATCCTGTTCGCGTCTAAATTCTGCTCTTTTCAGCTCATTGATTTTTTCTGCTTCAGCGATTTCGGTGGCACGCTCAAGCTCGGATTTCTTCGCATCTTTATCTGCCTCGGCACGTTTGATACGTGTTTCTTTATCCGCTTCAGCTGTTGCAATATCTGCATCACGTTTCACTTGAGCAATTCTTGGCTTTCCTAGAGATTCTAAATAGCCATTTTTATCACGTACATCTTTGATCGTAAACGATACAATGACTAGACCCATTTTCGCTAAATCTTGAGAAGCGACACGTTGAACTTCTTGAGAAAATTTCTCTCTGTTTTTATAAATCTCTTCAACTGTCATTGATCCTAAGATCGAACGAAGGTGACCTTCTAGTACTTCTCTTGCTTCATTTTCGCGGTCTTCTTTTGTTTTACCTAAAAACTGTTCTGCCGCAGTGGCGATTTCTTCAATCGATCCGCCAATTTTAATGATAGCCGTTCCATCCGCCATGACAGGTACACCTTGCTCGGTATAAACCTCAGGCGTTGAGACATCTAGCTTGCTAGATAGTAAGCTGAGCGGTTCTGCTTGTTGAAAGACAGGGAGTACGAAGGTACCTCCGCCTCTGACAATCTTAATCTTGTTTCCACCTTCATCCACGTGGACATTTTTACTTCCTAGATAACTTCCTGTGACAATTAACGCTTCATCTGGACCTGCTGTCCGGTATTTTGAAACAAATACGCCAATAAGTGCAATAAGTATCACAAGGACAATTCCAATGATAATCAAAATCGTTGTTCCTGGCATAGCATTCCCTCCTAGATTTCTTCATTTGGTATGACAGATAAAACACCTTTGTTCACTTCGACAACAAGCACGCGGGTTCCATATGGAATCTCCTCTTGGTCGAAACTGACGGCTGGCTTTGAGATTTTCCCGCTATTACTAATTAACAGCACTTCTCCAAACCCGTCTTTTGGAACAGATACAATGATCTCCCCAGTTCTTCCTTTTAAATCGGCCTCCGTATATGAGAGAGATTCTTCAGCAGAGGAAAGCGGGACTAAGATAAATACATTCAAACAGGTCACAAGAACCACTGCGAGGATGGCAGATAATACTGCTCCAAGCCCACTTCCTACGATTGCAGTTTTTTCAGAGATAAACCCTCCAGCCGAGAAAAAGGTAAGAAATGCGAGGATCAATGTCGGTTGAAGAAATGGAACAGGAATCGCTTCAAACAATCCCTCAAATACATCGCCGAAAAAGACGAACACAAGTGTTAGGATTCCTGATATCATCAATATGTATAAATACAGCGTCTGAAGAGGCAGCCCGAACACATCCATCTTCCTCACCCTTTCTTCATGAAATGAACAGCCTTTGTTTCATTTAGACCATACTCACCTCCAATGTATTCCTTCTAACAGGTAATACGAACCACTTTTGTAAAGGTTTCATATTTCATCACAATTCTTCAAAGGAATTCTCCGATAGCTCAAGAATGATTGTCATGTACTAGTATGATAAAATTTGATCTTGAGGTGATGAAAATGAGTTTATTACATGATGCAAGACAAGAATTGTGGCAGGAGCTGCAAGGGTTGAACGAAGAACAATTAAACAAAAAATTATCTGATGATACTTGGAGTATTCAAGAAGTTGCAGATCATTTAAAGAAAATGGATTTAGTTGCAGCAAAACATCTAGCTGCCGAGGGAAAAAAAGCACCGATCAAAGAATATGAGCCAAAACCAGTCGAAATGGCAGAGGATCGTTCAAAAAAAGCCACTGCGCCAAGTATTGTCGCACCTGAGCGTAAGCATGTGACGCCTACACATTTAAAAGATGAGCTTGATACAGCACGTGAGCAGCTCAATCAAATTTTATCAACGTTTACTGAGGATGATTTTAAACGTGTGATTGCACATCCTGTGTTTGAAGAGTTATCACTGAAGCAATATCTTGATTTTATCGGCGCTCACGAAAAACGCCATATTCATCAAATAAACGAGATTAAAGAACAATTATAAGACATAAAAAAGACTCCCTTTTGGGAGCCTTTTTTAGTTGTTACACCGTTTTAGGTGTTAAATCAAAGCAACGAGCATAAATCCAGTTGTATGCTTTTTCGTTTAGATCTCTTGGATTTCCAACTGTTTGCGGATCTTTCATCGCTTCTTTAGATAAACGGTCAATCATATCTTTTGATACACCTTGTTCTTCTAATGAAGGAACTTCTAGATCTTCCACTAAATCATACATCCAGTTCACAGCTGCTTTTGCTGCTTCCTCTGTTGACATTCTGCTTGTATCGATACCGAACGCTTGCGCAATTCGAGCGAATTTTTCCGGATATCCTTTCCAGTTATACTCCATCACTGGTCCCATCATCGCTGCTACACACTGACCATGGGCTACAGGGATAATGCCTCCGAGTGTTTGACTCATCGCATGTGCTGCACCGGCTGATTCGCTTCCATAAGAAAGTCCTGCAAGCATCGCGGCCTGTGCCATGCCATATCTTGCTTCTAAGTCCTCGCCATCAGCAAAGGCACGGCGAATATAATGAGCAGCATATTCAATTGCCATGAGCGCCACCGCATCCGTAATGGGCTGAGCAAATTTCATCGTATAGCATTCGATGGCGTGCGCAAGTGCATCAATTCCTGTCATTGCCGTCACATGAGGCGGCATAGATACATGAAGCTCTGGGTCAATCACTGTTAGGTGAGCTGCAATAAGTGGTCCACCTGTGTTGAATTTGAACTCCCTTTTTTCATCTGTAATAACTGCCCACTGCGTGACCTCTGAACCTGTACCAGCCGTTGTCGGAATGGTCGTTAACGGAGGGATTCTATTTTCGAGCGGTTTTTTCCCCTCTGCCGCTTCGTAATCAAGAACTGAGCCTTCATGAGTGGCCTCTACTCCGATGGCCTTCGCTGTATCCATTGAGCTTCCGCCGCCTACTGCGACTAATCCATTACAGCCTTCTTTTTCATATAATGCTGACCCTTCATTCACTAGACGCACTGGCGGATTTGGCTCTACTTTATTAAAGAGGACAACATCAATTTGCGCTTCTTTTAATGAAGCAATCACTGGATCTACAACGCCCGCTTGATAAATACCAGGGTCTGTTACGAGCAATACCTTCGAGACGCCGTATGTTTTCACTTCTTCCCCAACATGTTTCACCGCACCAATGCCATGTTTGATGACAGTCGGGATTTCAAATGTATGGAATTTTTGCATGCTTTCAATTTTCATATTTAATGTCATATTAAATCTCCTCCAATTGAGTAATGTTTATTTAAACCAATGAACCGCTTCAGGTTTTATATTTCTATATAAATGTTTCAATTCGGTGTATTCTTCAATACCCGTACGTCCCAGCTCACGCCCAAGGCCTGATTGCTTATACCCGCCCCATGGTGCTTGAGCAAAATAAGGATGGAAGTCATTGATCCAAACAGTGCCTAATCTTAGCTGACGAGCGACTCTTTCAGCTTTTGCGATATCTGAAGACCATACCGCTCCTGCTAAACCATAAATCGTATCATTTGCCAGCTCGATGACTTCTTCCTCTGAACGGAAGGATTCGACAGTGAGTACTGGTCCAAAGACTTCCTCCTGCACAATTCGCATATCAGATGTACAGCCAGAGAAAATCGTTGGCAAGTAGAAGAACCCATGTTGAAGCTCCTCTGCTTCAGGACGTTTTCCGCCTGTTTCTAATTTTGCGCCTTCTTCTAGACCGATGCTGACGTATTTTTCTACTTTTTCTCGATGCTCAGCTGAGATAAGCGGACCGCTCTGCGTTCCTTCATCAAAGCCGTTGCCTAGCTTGATTTTTTTCGTACGCTTCACCAGTTCTTCTAAAAATTCATCATGAATGGACTCTTCCACTAACAAGCGTGAACCTGCGGAACACACTTGCCCTGCATGGAAAAATACAGCATTCATTGCCTGGTCAACCGCTACGTCTAAATCAGCATCTTGAAACACAATATTCGGATTTTTCCCGCCGAGCTCAAGGGCAATTTTCTTCACATTCCCACTGGCTCCCTGCATGATTTTCTTGCCTGTTTCAATACCGCCTGTAAACGAAATTAAATCGACTTGATCATTGACAGCAAGTTCATCTCCAACAGTTGCACCAGGGCCAAGCACTAGGTTTGCAACGCCTGCTGGTACGCCAGCTTCTTCCATGAGCTTGAATACTTTAATCGTGGTTAATGGTGTAATTTCACTTGGCTTTAAGACGATCGTATTCCCCGCCGCAAGCGCAGGAGCGATTTTCCAGCTTGCTTGAAGCAATGGATAGTTCCAAGGCGTGATTTGTCCGCATACACCGACAGGCTCTCTGACTAGTTCACTTTTTGAGTTCGGAATTGGCGATGCGATGATTTCCCCGCCATCTTTATCAGCCAGTCCTGCGTAATATTGGAACACATTCGCAATATCATCCATATCCGCCTTGCTTTCTTCTAATGTTTTACCAGTATCAAGTGATTCTAATTTGGCTAATTCATCAAGGTCTCGTCTAATTAATTCAGCAATCTTAAATACAATATTTCCTCTTTCAAGTCCAGGCAGGTTTGCCCAATCCCCTTGATCGAAGGCTTTTCTCGCTGCTTTGATGGCTAGCTGCGTGTCATTTCTTGATCCTTCACTGACTGTCGCGATCACTTCTTGATTAAATGGATTGATGATATCTCTTGTGTCGCCACTCTTAGCGCCAACCCATTGTCCATCTATAAATAGTGTTTGACTCATAGAAGGAACCTCCTCTGATTCTCTTTGGTAAGTTTGTTAAATAAAAATTTAACGTTTTGAACATAATTAACTTAACATGTTCAAATTTTTCTGTCAAAGGGAGATAGGCTCTATTTATTTTGACATTTTGCATTCTTTCGTTAACATATAGTCCATAAAGATTTTTTTGAACGTATTGAATTCTCTTAATAGAAAGCAGGGAAAAGATGAAAAAGCAGGAACAGCCACAAGCAGAAGAGCGCATTTTAGCTGCTAAAGATTTAGTCATTGATTCCATCGCTGAAACAATGGATCTCTATGGCATTACAAGAAGTGCGGGTATCCTATATGGGACCATGTATTTAAATGAGGAAATGACGCTTGATGAAATGCGTGAAGAGCTGCAAATGAGCAAGCCGAGTATGAGTACGGGTGTGAAAAAACTTCAAGACATGAATATTGTTAAAAAGACCTTTCACCGCGGCCGAAGAAAACACAGCTTTGTTGCTGAGAAAGATTTTTTAAAGTTTTTCATGAACTTTTTCCCACAAAAATGGGAACGAGAGGTTGAGGTCAATTTAGCGGCGATTGAAGAAGCGCAAGAGCGTCTTCAAGATGTGGCTCGTGATGATCAAGTGGATGAACATGTGAGAGATGAGGCGCAGCAGCTCCTTGAACAGCTTGAAAGCTCAAAAGCCTATTATGACTGGCTCAGACGATTAGCTCACTCTGTTCATTCCGGGGAAATCTTTGACTATATACCGATTGATCAGAAAGAAAAATAGACGACGTGTTTTCGTTTTACAGCTTGAATTTCACAGGAGGATTGATTATAATAAGTTATGTCGTCATACTTCGGGGCATTAGCTCAGCTGGGAGAGCGCTACGCTGGCAGCGTAGAGGTCAGCGGTTCGATCCCGCTATGCTCCATACTCCGGTTTAACGGCGGTATATCAACGTTTGCTTAACGGTGACTTAAGCGTTGACTTAACGAAGTGTACCGCTCCTATATTGCGCAGTGTAGCGCACCGGTAAATCGATCGTCTTCTATACGAATGGGAGGCGATTTTTTTATGCATTCAGAACGACGGAAAGGTAAGCGCGTTAAGGCGGAGAGGACGATCACTAAAACCACGCGCGGCAAAACGTATTCAATTTCGGTTATCTGCGAGAAAATATGCGAAGCAAAGCGCGCGGAAAATAGAGCACCGGAAACCATCGACCGCTACCGGCGGGCCTGCCGTTACTTATTAGAATACGCGCGCATGATCGGGTTGGACGATGATATACGTGATATAGACGTCGACTTTGCTCGCGGCTTTGTTGCGTATTTGTTGCACGAACGAGTTAAATTCGACGGCCATAAGTTCAAAAAAGACGAACACAAAACGCCCGGCATGTCGCCGAAGTCCGTAAACGATTATATAAAGACGCTCCGGACGCTCTTCCGATTTGCTCAACGCGAAGGGTCGGTTTTATTGAATCCGTTTGATGATACGAAGCTAGTTAACGATCCGGAAGAAATGGTGAATATACTGTCTCCGGATGAACTGCGTAGCCTCTTAAGTGCCCCGGATCAGCGGACGTTCGTAGGTTTCCGCGACTATGTAATCATGACGTTTCTAGTCGATTCAATGGCCCGCATCGGCGAAATCTTATCATTAACGAAAGAAAACGTAGATTATGCGTCAAGTACCGTTTACTTCAGCGCCTGGGACGTTAAAACACGTCAAGGAAGATTCGTCCCTCTCGAAAAGAAAACGATGAACTTAATAAAAGAACTTCTTATAGAAAACGAAGATTTCGAAAGTCCCTTCGTATTCTTAAGTAACTACGGAGAACAATTAGAGACGAACCATTTTCGGAAACAATTAAATAGATATGCAGAACAAGTCGGTATTACTAAAAAGGTACACCCTCACTTATTCCGACATACTGGCGCTACAATGTACTTAGAAAACGGCGGAGACATCCGGCACTTACAAGCGATGCTGGGACATAGAGATATGCGTATGGTTAAACGGTACACTCACTTATCTAAGAGTTCGCTGAAAGAACAACATTCGAAACATTCTCCGCTTGTTCAAATCACGGAAAAATTAAATAAGGAACGGAAGACACTCCGGAAACGATAGGACGGCTTAATTGCCGTCTTTTTTTTTTCGTTTAGCACATTTTGTGCTAATCAATCCGCTTTAAGAAACGACTCAAAAGCCGCTAATTTACCACGCATTCTCCTACGTTTTGCCTCGCTTGCTGCACGTTGGAACGAAATATACACGTAGTCATCAAAACGGCTAATTTCGTTCAATTTCGCTTTCAGTATCGTCTTGTGCCACGCATCTACGAATGGCTCCGGATCATGCTCGATCATTAGCGAAGGATCTACGGAAGCCTTAGCACGCAATAACAAGCCGTAATATTTATATATTTCTGCTGCGTCAAAGTAGCGACTCATTGCGTTGTAGATTTCCGTTGGTAACGAGTTTTTCATCGCTTCAGCCGGAACCGCAGCCGTATCTTTAACGTGCTTTTGATTTAAGTGATTAATAGAATCCGATGGTTCATTTTCGATTTTCGCCGTCTCAGCCGTTGGTGTGTCGGCGTTTTCCGGCTCCTGCCGAGTGGTCATTGTCGACTGGTCATTCGCGGTTAACGGTAAGATGACGATTATGTTTGCGCCCTTACCTCCGTTGATTTTGCGAGTCGTTGCGACCTTCTTGACGATGTTCAGCGCAGCCAATTGATTAAGAACGCGGCGTGCCGTCTTGACGGATTTACCGATTAGGTCGGCTAGGGTCTCCGCTTTGAGATGCGCTGCGCCTGCGAACTTGACCGCATAACGTGCGATCTGTTTAAGTGCGACCCGCGCCGTATCTGATAGATCGTATGTGTTTCGTTTGATATGTTCGTAGACGGCCGCGTTTAGGGCCCGCGTCGATGAGAACGTTTGGTGTTCCGCTAAGTAATGCATACCAATTCCGCCTTTCGTAATTTACTGTTAACGTAATTATAGTTACGGAAAACAGAATTGTCAATTACGTATTGCGTAATAAACTAAAAAAGATTATACTTAGCGTAATGAATATCGGAGGTGGCTTACGTTGAGGCTTCGTATTAACGAGTTGCTACAAAAGCACGGATACACCCAGCAAAAGGATTTCGCTGCAAAAACCGGCCTATCAACACGTACTGTAAGCGAAATGTGTTCCGGCAAGATGAAGAGATACCCGAAGGATGTTCTCGAGAAGGTAATAAAAGAGTTCGGCCTAACTGACGCGAATGAATTGTTTGATATTTCCGATTGATGAACGAACACACATTCGGTTATAATTTAACCGGAGGTGTCGCCAATGTGGAATGAAGCGAAAGATCAAAATCGCTGGCAAATGAAGTTCATATTGCCGGAACATAACGAGGCTTTGCGTCAATTACATCTCGCGAAGCAGAAAATAGATCGACCGGTATTAAGTGAGGAGCAGGTCGGCGAATTTGAGTTCGTTATTTCTTCGGCAGTCAGCGAAGACCTGCCGCTAGACTTCGAAGTGTACGATGACGGCTTTGTTCGCGAAGTAAGTGGCCGCGTTGTATACGTGGACCATCTACGGAAGGAATTTCGTGTGAAGGATAATCGAGGCGATACTAATTTCGTTAAGTTTGCGGATCTGATAAACGTAAAAAACGCCCCATCCGGTTAGGGACGGGGCTTTTCGTTCAAAAGGATATTTTTCGTTTAAAGTTTATTAAAGACTTATCCGATGACCTTGAATCATCAAATATAAACACTTGTAATTCAATTTCTTTAATATTTTTATAATCGACATCTTCTAGGGACCAATAAGTCAGGCTCGTAAAGCTGTCCCCTTTGTTTTCTAATTTCCGGAAACTTTTATCATAGTCAACGTAAGCCAGTTCTTTCGGGCCTAACGTAGTTTTTGAGTTTATGCGTAGAGCACGAGTAGCCGCAGCGATTGAGTATGCCTTATCTTTAGATTTATTATTAAATGATAGACTCACCCCAATTAGTCCCTCTGCGAAATGTATCTTTTCTATACCTACCTCAACGCCTTGAATTTCACCTGTATAATCAACGTCAATAGTGTGCGTATCTTTAGGTAGATCGTCAGTGAACATGCCTACCGAGCTATTTTCGAAGTCATAGTCAATGTCTTCTTTAAGTTCAGATACTTTTACGCCTCCACACCCCGTTAGAAGTAGTAGAAAACTAGCGCAAACTAAAAAGCATACGGAAATCCTCTTTATCTTTATATCTTCCGCCTCCCCTCCGTTCAATTATACGTTATTGTTATGTAACACGGCTACCTACGTTTTTACGCAGGCAACCGCCAAAAGTTCCGCTTATTTCTTTCCGACTTCATCTAACGCTTTTCTTTCGCGCGCCTTCTTGGATACGTCGTTATCTTTCCAGTACGCCAAAAGCGAAGTTGCCCCGAGAAAAAGCAGCGCAATAAAATCGGACACCGCCGCCTCGTCTACCGGAATCGTCTGAACGCCAAACATCGTCAGTCCGCTATTTACGAGAGCCAACGCAAGCAAAATGAACCGAGTCACCGTTCCTGCGCTAATATTCGTCTTCATACGCTATACCCCGCTTTCTTTAGAGCCGTCACCAGTTTGGCGCGTGTTGCCGGTCCGTAAATACCGTCGTTTGCGATGCCGGCCTGCGTCGACTGGAATCGCTTGACTGCGTTAGCCGTTTTCGGACCGTAAATGCCGTCAATTCCGTTATTCTTGGCGCCTTTGTTCGGGTAGAAATATACGGCGGCCAATGCATTCTGAAGTTGCGTAACTGCCGTACCGCGAGCACCCGGACGAATCACGCCAGTCGGTACCGTAAGTTTTTTGGCCGGCGCTTTCGGCTTAGTCGATTTAACTGGCTTAGTCGCTGCGCCCGTTTTGCTTCCGTTTAGTGCTGCGAGCTCTTTCGCAATAGCCGCTTTCACTGCGCCCCAACGTCCTTCGTCTAACACGCGATGCGGACAGTGCTTTCCGCTCCAATCTTCGTGTTTCTTCACGCGATCGACGCCCCATCCGCGCTCTTTTAGAAGCTGCGCAATGAATTTAATCGCCAATGCTTCCGCCTTTTTATAGCGCTCGCCCCCGGATTTTGAATAACATACCTCGACGCCGATTGATGTTCTGTTTCCGCTGTTTGGTCCGGAACCGTCCCCGCAATGCCAAGCGTTTCTATTTACCGGAATCCCCTGACGAACCTCTACGTCATCTACGGCGAAGTGGTAAGATACTTGATTCGTATTTCCGTTCATATACGAGATTTCATTTTTAGCTGACGCATCGTTAGCTGTGTTATGGAACGTGATATATTTCGCATCCATCGCATTCGGACATTTAATTCCGTACTTACTCGGAGATACAAGGTCCTGCGTAACTTTAATCGTCATATAATCGTCTCCCTTTTCGTTTTATTTAGAAGTAATAACGGAACAGGACCGGCACCAACGCCAGCATTACCGGAACTGCAATCCCGATAAGCCAACGCCGATCACCTTTGACCTGGTCGCGGTAATCACGTAGATCGTCACGTGCGGATTTAGCAATACGAAGTGCTTCGCTTGCCTTGTCGTCTGCCGTATCGGCTCTAGATAGCGCCATTGCCGCCATTTCTCGGAACTCTTCGAAGATGCGCGTCTGATGTTGTTGGGTTGCGATGATGGTGGCGATGTCGACCTGTATCTTCGCGATCTTTTCATTAAGTTCGTGCGTAGTCGGTTGAGTCACCGCAAATCCTCCTTAAGTGCAAAATAAAAAGCCTACGACTCTTCGGCCGGCGGCTTATCAGCTTCGTATTTATCTCCCGCGATCTCTTCGTATTGTTCCGGCGTGATTCTTCCGGCACCAACTACGTCATGGACACGTTTCTTTGACCAAAGACCGTTATCGTAAAAGCCTTTAATTATCGAAAACCAATCGATAGCCATTCTACATACCCCCTAACGCAATTAGATAATAAAGATCGGCGATTTGTTGCTCGATGACTTCCGTTTTTGATGGCTGTGTGATTGGATGCGGTTGAAAATTGTCGATATATTCTTGCGAAGCTGATTCGAACCACTCGTCTTTATCCGGGTCATATTTCGCGATATACAGGCCGTCCTCGGGTTGCGTTTGTGTGTAGCTTTCGGGTACTTGCTCGCCACTTTCAACATCAATCTCAATTTCTTCGCCCGGCTGCCAAATAAATTCATCGTTATATTTATAAACCCATATCATTTTTAACTACCTCCTTACCTAGTTCTAAAACAGAAACCAAACGATAAAAATTCCACAGGGTTTGATGTGTTTGAACTGGACTGTATACATACACGACCATCTGTACCGATAAGGGTTCTGTGTATCTGCGGCACACCAGGCGTTCCGACGCTTGACGCAACTCCGATGAAATTCTCTGACTGCATTGGACGATATCCCGCAGGCAAAGTAAAGACTGGCGTATCGAGACCTAGTGTACCACCGTAAACAGCGCCTTTTATCTCGACAACTCCCGCAGCATCTTTACTAAATCTAACTGTATGAATACTGCCGTCTGCTGGCGCGTATTGCTTCCAGCCAGGCTGTAGTGTCGGTAGGTTCCATACTACATCGAGGTCGGAGGACGTCAGCATTCGTTCCCAAGCCGTCCAAGTTTCGGCATCATTTTTTCGGAATCTGAAATACGCCTGTTTGCCCTTAGATGATTCGTAAGCCACTTGTGTTAAGGTATTTCCGTAGCTCATAACGAGCATAAATACGAGATTAAAAGACGGCGGACCATTAACGCCCGCATTGTATATCAAATACATGCCTGTTTGAGTTATTGTGTTGTAATCGGTAACTTCTGCGCTACCTCTATAAAGAACCCGCCCGTTATCTGACGTGAGCTTCGCTAGCTGCGCCGAGTTCCATTTATTTTTTTCGACTTCTGTAACGTGAATTGACGTCTTCGCTTCGTGTGCATTTACTTTCTCCTGCGCCCCTGACGTAGTTTCCTTCGAGTTCCATGTCGACCGCTCTTCGTTAGTTACGTGTTTTACTGTGTCGTTTGCGTGGGTGGTTACTTTAGCTTGCGCCCCGGTCGGCGTCTCTTTGGCGTCCCATTCCGCCTTCTTTTGTGACGTCACATGGACGTCTGCATTACTCGCATGGGCGTCTACTTTTTCCTGTGCGCCCTCTTTCGTTTCTACGTTGTCCAGGTCTTCGAATTTAGCTTCGATTTCCGCAACGGTCGCAACTACATCGTCATAAAGATCATTAATTTGTTCACGTAGAGTTTCGAAGTCGTCGATGTAATATTCCGCAACCGGTACGATGTTTTGATCGATGAGCGATTGCTCGATGTTGAAGCCGAACTTATGAATCGAAAGCGCCTGGCCGTTCGTGTAGTAAAGAAGTAGCTCGGCTTTCACTACGCCATAATGTCGGATCTCGTCCGCAGCTAAAACGTATTCTGCAAGGCCCTCCGGCTTATCCACTAGTGTGATCGCGCGGATAAAACGGCTCCCATCTGCCATCGACAGAACTAACTTACCTACGACCGCAGACAACGGTAGCGGCACGCCATCTTTCGTGAGTTTAAAGGACAGGCGCGCCGTGTTAATATCTTGCGTGCTAAATTGTATGGCGGCATTGATAGGCCGCTTTGTTTGCGCATTGACGTCGAAAGACAAAGCGCCATCTTTTGCTAACATCCGTTTTCCTCCCTTTAAATAACGTTCGCAGTCGAAGTAATTGGGTCGATACTGTTATCGTTATAACTGTCGTCAGATCCGGCACCCTTTACGTAGTTTCCGTACGAGGATATCTGCGAGCAAGTATTCGTTAAATAGATTCCGTGGCGCATGGCCGTACCAGTTACGTCATTAAATGCGCACATAGATCGTTCAACGCCGGTCAAGAAAATGATACCGTCATAACCGTCGCTTTCAGTCGTTCGTGAGCCAACATCTACGAGCGTATTAAAAAAGACGCGCACCCTTCTCGAGTCTCCTGATACTGAGATTCCGGAAAAGCCGACTTCTTTCAAAATGTTATTTGCGACGGTGACGTTATGGCATCCGCCCTCTTCAATCCTAACGCCGTTACCTTTAATACCTCGCAAGACATTTTCGGTTACGGATCCGTACATGCTCCGCGTAATTAAAATCCCATGATGCCCCGTTCCGTCAAGAACGTTGCTTGTGATCGCATAGTTATAGACATCAGATACGTGGATACCGTGCCGTTCTACTACGTTATCAATGACGTTGTTGGCGATAACAATATCGTCGATCGTCTGATAGCCTTTCCGCCCGTATACTTGAATCGCGTGATTCTTCGTGATGTTCGTGAATGTATTTTCGGTGATAATGTGGTGCTTCGTTTTGTTCACGCGTCCAGTCGGATTTCCGTTTGCATCCTGCGTATATTGAGACGTTACGGACGGCAGCAGAATCCGGATTCCCGAAGCGCAGTTGTTTATTTTATTACCACTGATCCGCGTGTCGTACCACTTGTTTCCGCTGATTGCGTATTCTGTCGTGTCCTCGATGACGTTATCTAAAATACGGATGACCGAATACCAAACGCCGTCCGTACTCGTATGTGAGTCGACCGCCCGTGCCCATCCTCCGAGCTTGCTCGATCGCCCGAAGTAGTTTCCGCGTATAATAACGTTTCTTGTGACGGTTTGGTCATACGAACCGAATGCGCCGAAGTTTGCTGAAGATCGCATCAGATCGATCTGAATCGCAGCCGAGAACCAACGATCTCCTACGTAGTCTGCGTAGCCCTTGAATTTCACGTTCTCAATCAGTACGTTTTGGTTGCCGGCGCAGTCAAATGCGTGACCACCCACGACGTCCAGTACGGTAATATCTCGAATGATAATTCCGTCAGCGTGCGCAAATCCGAATACGGAGCACTGCTGCTTGATTACCGCGCCGTTACTATCGAAGGTTCCTCCACCTTCAATCACGATGTTTCCGTGCCCGTTATAGCCGCTGAAATTATCCGTTTCAAGTCCGTTGACCAACATTGACCCGACGAAGTTCCGTTTAATGACTGCGCCACCTTGAACGATAAGTCGCGTGTTTCTGAAGATACGAAGCGTACGTGTTTGCGTATAGTTCCCAGGCGGAACCACAAGCGTAATGGGCGTTGACTTCGAAAGGTCCAGTGCCGCTTGCATCGCGTCATCGAAGTTTCCGTATTTCTCTAAGTACGGACGCAACGAAACAAATACCGCCATGTCTTCGATCTTTTTCATCAGCTTCGCGAAGTCATAGTCGAATCTATCTTTCGCCGTAGGATGCGTTGATGCATCGAGTGCTACCCGCAGATCGACGACTTCTTTGACGTCTTCACCGTCGTGGTTAACGACTAGATTCGCAAAGCGAGCGTTTAAGTTATCTAGGCGATTAGCAGCCGTAAAAAGCCCGTGCTGAATTTGCTCGGACTTGTGTGCGGGCGATGCGTTTTTATGGGCGTTTAGCTCGGCGGCCGCTTTCGTAAAGCCTTGCTCGATACTATCGAAGTTATCGTTCAAGTTATTACGAGCAATGCGATCCCACGCCGATGCGATTCGCTTTAAAAATACGTTAGCCATTTAGTGCCTCCTTTATTTTGATTCTAGCGCGGCTACTCTCGCAGTCAGCGCCGTCAGGTCCGTTACTAATTTATTTAGATCAACGTTGGCTCCGGAAGAACTAACGATGATCTTCGATAGTTTTATAAAATCTGCCGATGACATTAAACCGGCCTTTGATGGGCTCGCCATGTCTACTTGCGGCTTACCATCCGGACCAACTACGATGCTTTGTAGCTTCTGAAAATCGCTCGACGTCATCAATCCATTGGAAACCGCCGTCGCCGGTCCGTATTTCGGAATAGTTGTCGGGTCATAACCGTCGTCAAAGTTCGCATCGCTTCCGATACGTATTCCGGAACCTACCGATGTCCCTTTTACTTTTCCGGACGCATCAATCAACTTGGATACGCGCTTCTCAGTCTTCCGAAAGTTTTTCATGTCCGTTTTAATATCGCGTTTCAGCTTTCCGAATGTGTAAACTGGGGACTTATTCGGATCTGAATAGCGTTCAACTCCGACAACTTTAATCCGCTTGTTGATTCCGAACGGATCGATCATGCACCATACGTAGTCGCCTTTGCGGATGTCTTGGACGCCGAAATGTCGTAGCTCCGTATATGTCAGCGTCAAAGATAGCTCGATCGTATCCGTTAGTTCTTCTTGCAGTCGAAGCTCTAATTCGTCGGCATTCTTGTCGGTATATGAGTCATCGCGTATAGGTGCGGCGTGCTTGATTCCGTAGATTTCCGCTAACGGGCTCGTGTACTCAAGTTCGACCGCGTACGCCTTCGTCTTGTCGTTCTGTTTTCCATAGCCGCGGATGTACGTCTTTAACGAACTCGTATCGATCTCAACCGATTCATCGCGTGAATTGAATTTATATCGAATCTGATAGTCTGTGTCTCGCGCCAATTCTTTCGCAATGACTACCTTTTTCCCCTCGATGGTATATTCCGCTTTGTACTTATCGAGGATATCTCGCAATAAATCGTTAGAGAAACCATCGCCGAAATCTTCGAGCTCAAACGTAGCGTCAAGGCCTTCCGGTGATATGTCGTATGAATAGCCGGACCCTTCGAGGGCGATCGCAATCATGTCGTCAATAGTCATCTTCTTTTTCTTGCCGGATTTGCTATAAACGTAATTGTCGGCGAGGTCGATTAACGGCTTATAGACACCGGATGCCTCGATCTTTATCGTATCGTTAGCCGTTACTGGACGCGTCTTCTTGATGACGTACTCTTCACCGTCACAAACTAGTATATTTTCGTTCTCGATCAACCCGAATGAGTGATCGTTGTTTCTCGTACTCCAAACCGACACATCAAGCGACTTTTCATTCTCGGCCGTCTCCCGTACCGTACAATCGTAGTCGGTAAGCGCCTCGACTTCGCCTCTTACCGTTTTTATAAGTAGCTCCATCGCGCCACCTCCTAGAAATAATAGAATCGGAAATCGAATTTGATTTCGAAAGCACCGCTCGTTCCCGACAACACAAATTCGTTCCAGCCTGGCTCGAGACGAATCGTCTTTCGGTTTGTGTCTCCGAAAATACTTACACCTTCTTTACGTGCCTTAACCCCGTCCAATACGATCGTCTCTTTAGCCGTCGAATCTCCGGTATACTGCCACGCGTCGCCTGTCGTTTTGTTCGTGATCTTTAACTTAGATGAGGCGCCCTTATACGAAATGACGAACGGTAATTCTAACGGATCAATACGAATAGCCCCCGCATTGTAAATACGGAAGCTCTTTGATCGATGTTTATAAACCGGAATAGTATCCTCTAGGTTTTCGCCGAACTGCCATAGACTAGCGTCAAAAGTAAACGGATCTTGCGTCGTTCCGACCGATTCACAGTAAGGAGATGCGCTTTCGAACGTCAGAGTAAAGTCGGCTACGCTTCCGCTTCTTTCCGGATCAAAACTGTCGCTTAGTTCCACGCGCCATCGTTTCTTCGGATTGCCTTCTGCGACTAGATAAAACTCGGATTCTTGGTAGAGAGCGTTATATATTTCGTCGCGTAGCAAGTAGAAGTCGGCTGCGTCTTCAGCGTACATCGTACATTCGGCTGTAATCCGGCGATTTCCGAAATCTTTGCCTGTGCGATATGAACCGTTTTTCCCCGGTATATTCTCGTAGGTGATATTCGGAGAAGGCGCAGAAACGACTAGGCTTCGTACTAAAATCGATAAGTCCCTCGCCATATCGATGATAGTTCCATTGCGATACTGAATACGGAAGTTTGCATCCGAACGGGGAATCGCTGAAGATCGCCCGAAAACAATATCCGGCGAGAATGCATCTTCATTAAAGTTTTCGTCTATATCAACTACGGTCGGTTCCGGCTTTGGCTTCGCTGGCTTATCAACGTCGGTGCTCGTATCCGTTGTCTTCTTCGTGTCATACTTCGTTAAGTTATGCGTCGCGATGATGTTGTTCAGTTTCGTCGCGTACGCTGGGTCCGTTGCATATCCGGCACTTACAAGCGCCTTCGTTGCTTTCCGATAGTTCGTCTGACCGACGACTGCTTTGTAGTGATTCGGGTCCCAACTCGTTCCGTTAATGTATAACTTCGCGAGATCCTGCATCGATTCGTACCATGACGGGTACTTACGGAAGTCAGCGTAGACCTGAACGTTGCGTCCGTTATATACTTCCCACGTCAACATGCGAATAGATGCGCCTTTGTACGACCCTTTAACGCCGAATAGGTTTTTCCCTTTCGTAGCCAATCCCGAATTACCATAGCCGGATTCTAGACAGCCCTGCGCAATGACTAGCGACGCGAGTATGTTGTAATTCCGGTATATTTTCTGCGCGTCCGGCGCTATCGCCTTAATAAAACTAGCGTTGCTCAACCGCTCACCTCCTCCCTAGTAACTACTTCGATCTATTTCGTCCATCTGCCGTCTACTTACGTGCGGCTCGACGATACGTCCGACAACTTCGCCCTCCATGACAACCGATAGTCCTTTAAGAGACTCGATAGCAGATGCGAGGTTTGAAAGATTCGCCTGCATTTGCGGACTGTGGCCACCTGCTGACGCAATGCGCGCCGTATGACCAGCGTCTAACACTCGAAATAAATTCGACTGCTGCGCTTCCGTCAAGACCATTTCATTTCGTAGCGCGCGAATATCAACTTCGTGACTCATCGGACGATCAATAAACTTTGACGCCATTCCGCCCGAGTGAAGCTTGCCGGCTGGTTTTCCGACGATGCCTCCGACATGGTACGTCCCTTCGTTGCCTCGCCCACGACTAACGGCTCGTTCCGTTTTACGGGTGACGTCGTTAGTAAATACCGTGATATATTTACTTAGGTCTTTGCCGAGTTCGTTGTTCATTATCTTCGCTTGTCCGGTAATATCGATTACTTTGTTCTTCGTCTGCTCTAACTGCGATAGCTCACTTTCAATTGCGGCCAATGATTCTCGATACTCAGCCGTCTTCTTATCCGCTTCAGTCGTATTGTTGATTAGGTTTGCACGAGCATCTCTCAACTTCATAATTTCACGATCGATTACCGCGACACCTTGGCCTTTCTTCGCGTTGAGCCCAACTTGCCTAAGCTCCATTTCAATCAGTTTTTGTTTTACTTGATCTAATTTTCCGAGTTCCTTTTGAGTTTCCGCGAGGCTAGCTCGTTTTTTCTGTAAAGACTCGGTGCTCTTAATCAACTCAGTTTGCTTTGCTTCTAAAATGCGCTTCTCCTGTGCGAGAGTTACTTCGAGCGTACTTGCCGTTGCTTTATCGCCTTTTTCTTTTGCTTCAGCAATACTTTTTTCAATGCCTTCGACAACCTTAAGCTGATCCGCTACAGCTTTTTCTTTAGAAATCCGTTGTTCTGTAATACCGTTGATCTCTTTCTGTAATTGCGTTTTCTTTTTAAGCTGGCCTTCCATATTTCGTTCCGCGGTCGTCTGCTGTTTTTCGAGTTCCAATCGCAGCTCTTCGTATTTCTCCTTACTCAATCGTTTCATCGCCTCAGTATTCTTCGCGATCGCATTACCTTGCGCCGAGAAAGCCGCTTCCGTTTCCGGTGACTTCTTGATGATCTGATCGTTCAACTGTAAGAACCGGTCGAACTCCTCATTCGTAAGCCCCGAACTTTTACGTAAGCCGTCTTGTTCTGCGTTTAGCTTTTTAATCGCCGCCGAATCTTTTTCGTTAGCAAGCGCGTCTTTGTTGTCTAAATAGCGCAATAGTTCGTCGTTCGTAAGTTTCATCTTCGCCTGCAAGCCGTCGTACTCTTTAATCGTCTTGTTGATTCCGTCGACTTCTTTCTGCTTTGCGTTTGCCGCGTCAAGACTGACCGTATTCATCGCTTTATAACCCGCACTAACCCCGACTAATAAGCCGCCAAGCACCGAAAGGCCCGTTATGATCCAGCCCGCCGGCCCCATCGCTGCGAATAAGCCCCGCAATGCAAAGCCGAGTTTTATCGCGGAAGATGCCGTCAAAGCGATCGCCGCTGATGTGCCCGCCATTGCGAAGCCAGTCGCTACTACACTAGGATTTATCGAACTGAATGCCCGCACTAAATCGGCTCCAATGTCGACTATCTTCCGTAGGTGCGGTAAGAACTCGTTTCCGAGCTTAATACCGAGCGTCTCGACTGCGCCGCTAAGTTCTTCGACTGATCCGAGGAAGTTGTCGAGCTTTACTTTAGATACTTCAGCCGCAGTTACTTTCGACATGGCCGCCGCCATATCCTCAACGCCTTTTGCGCCTTCTTTATAGAAGACCGTTCCAGCACGCACCGCATCCGAACCGAATAGCGTTTGTAGCGAAGACTGCCGCTGCTGATCCGTTAGCCCTTTAAATGCGTTCTGTAGAATGCCGGATATGGTCGCCAAGTCTTTTAGAGAGCCGGCTTGGTCGAAGAACTTATTCGTTCCGTCTGACGTTATGATACCGAGTTCCATCATTTCTTCGCGTTGCTGCTTCGTCTGTGGTTCTAGCCGCGATAGCATCGTTTTAAGAGACGTACCGGCATCCGAGCCTTTGATTCCGTTCTGCGCAAATACCGCAAGCGCCGTCGCCGTGTCTTTAAACGACATCCCGATTCCGGACGCGACCGCCGATACCTGAGCCAAGCCGAACTTCATTTCGCCTACGTCCGTCGCCGATGCGTTTGCTGCGCCTGCGAGAATGTCAGCCGCTTCAGATACCGATAAGCTGTCTGCCTTGAATGCGTTAAGTGCCGTACTAGCAATCTCGGCTGCGTCTGCGAGGTTTAAGTTGCCCGCCGCTGCTAGATCGAGTGCGCCCGCTAGGCCGCCGTTTATGATATCCTTAGTCGTTACACCGGCTTTTACTAGTTCCTCGGTTGCCTGCGCCGTTTCGGTCGCACTGAATGACGTCGATTCACCTAGCTTGATTGCGAGGTCGGTCAACGTTTTCATCTCGCTGGCTGTTGCGCCCGATACCGCCTTGACGGCGCTCATTTGTTGCTCGAAGGTCGCCGCCGCTTTTGCAGACGCCCCGATGCCGACCACGACTGCGCCGCCGACCGCCAAGGCTGCTTTCTGAACGAGGCCCATTTGCGAGCTTAACGACTTAGCCGAATTACCCATCTGCTGCATTTGCGCTTGAGCCTGCGCTACGCCGGCCGTGAATTGGTTCGATTGTAGTGTCAGCGTCGCGGTGATTTCGCCTACTGATACACCTGCCATTCGTTTTCCTCCTTTCCTCCGTTATTTAAAGAAGTTCCGCAATTGCTCGAACTTTTCACGGTCAAATTCTTCGCGATTCACATAGCCGGCCTGTTTACGTAAGTCCTTCACAAGACGTTGATACTCGCGATCGTCCATGGCGCGCCCTTCAGACCCGACAAGTAGCGAAATCATCGAGAGACGATCGATTGCATTAGCCTTCGTTTTGGCGCGTAAGATTTTCGGAATATCGACCATGTAGTAGTCATCTTCTATTTGCCGTTGTGTGACGCCGAGAAGAACCGCCGCATCTATTAAATAGTCATCGATTGTGTACTCGCCTTCATCCGTTTGTTTTACTCCGCTACTTTCGGAAGAAGGCTTCGTAGGTTTTTTGCTACGGATTGCAGACGGTTCTTTTCAACGACCGCGATTAAAAAGTCGACTATCTCGTCAGTACCTACGTTTTCTAGTACGTAATCTTCATCTAATCCGGAAAGAACTGCGACAATCTTAGCGACTTCATCCATCGCCAACTTAACCGCCGCAACTAGCGTCGCTGCAAAATCGTCCTGACCGCTCGTACTTAGAACCGTAAAGAATAAATGCGGCAAACGATCGACCACCTCGAATAGTTCCTTCCATTTGACCGGCGTTAGCTTCGGTACTTGAACCGTTTTGTCGCCGAGTGTAAGTTCGCTTGATACCTTTTTCGTGCCTCCGATACCAAATAAGCTCATTGCGTAACCTCCTTTCTAAATTAAAAAGACACCGCCGCTAAGCGATGCCTTTCGTTGTTATTCCGCTGATTCGTCGCCCATAACATATAAAAGACCGTCGTTGTCTGTATCCGGGTATGCTTTAAACGTCAGATTAGCGATACGCTCATCGTCTGAGTTGTAAGTATATTCCGGGTCTGACATCGCGCCCGCAAGTGGCACCGTAATATAATCGTTTGGCGTTGTGCCTGGTGCCGTCGGTTTAATGACGAGGGGCTTCGCTGCGGCCAGCATATCAAAACCGGCTTTCCCTGAAACCTCTAACTTCATTTTCGTAGGATCGGTACTGTCTTTAGTGAGCTTACTATTCGGCATCGCTGCGGCTAATCTTTCTAAATCATGTAGCGCAAATGGCACCGTTACTTCTGCGTTTCGACCTTTCATCGTCGACTTAACTGGCGTGTCTCCGTATTGGTCGACTGTCGTATCTTGAATTGACGTCTCCGCCTTAAAGACGATTCCGCCTTTTGTGATGTCAAACGTAACTTTATCGGAACCTTCGCCATACTCGACGATTGCCGGACCGATAGGAACGTTAATTCCTCTAATTCCTGCCGCCATCTATTTTCCTCCTTTTATATTTGCGCAAAATAAAAAGCGCCCCTAAGGACGCTCTACGCAATCGAAATTTAATGAATATATTGGACGATCGGATTCGTCGTCTCCTAAATACAAGGGCGCCGAGTTATTGCAGCGTATCTGTACGATTGAGCTTTCGCCGACCTGAACTTCGGACAAATTCGTAAGCGCATCGTATAGTTCGAACGCTTTGTCTTCCGCCCCCGCACCGTCCCTTGATTCGCCACGAACGAGTATTTGGAAAGACGGCCGCTTAAGTCCGGTGTACTTAGACGTCGGGAAGCCTCCCGTTAACTTGACCGATATTTCCGCTCCCTCACCGTCTATTGAAAACTTATTTGCGTAATAGTTACCGTCGACTCTCGCCTTGATGAAGTTAATTAATTCGACTATACGCATTAGGTCAGCCCTCCACGTGCACCATCCGCAATCCAACGAACGTACTTATCCGCGTTTCCTCGTAAGGGCCTTTCGAGGTATTTGTTTCCGACCTCATAGCCGTCAATTCCGCCAGCGCCTGCCGACGTAGGTCCGAGTTTGTAATCCATTTCGTGCGTCCAAATTGCGTAGTTAAAGCCGTCCTCGACCGCTCTGAATGAGACGTCAACCGACGCTTTCCCCGCCGTCAATTTAAACTTTTTCTTAACGCTACTTCTCAACGTTCCTTTGTCTATCGGCGCGATGTTCTGCGCAACCCTAGCGAGGTCGTCACCCGAATCACCAAGCGCTTGTGCTGCGCCTTCGAGGGCGCCTCGACTGGCGGCGCTGATTCCGCTAATAAAGTTACTCGCATCAAACGTAAAACTCATAGAAGCACCTCCGTCAGAATCGCTTTGCCACCGATATGTCTCTTAACGTTGATTTCCTTCGGTCTCTTTTCCATCGTTTCTCCGAGTTCATTCGTGAAAGAGATAAGGTCGGTATAACGTACGTCAGCTAGGCGATCTAATAGAATACGAGCCGATGCGACTGTTTCCTCGGACTTAGTGACGCCGTTGTTGCGCGACTTGACCGCGGTAGAGCCTTCGTCGATTCGGCATTTTAGCGTTAACTCTTCGGCTTCTGTGGCCGGATTTCCCCAAACATCTCGCTCGTCAGATAGGCGCTTCACCGTGACAGTTTGGCGCATAGGAAGAATCGCCATCTACAACACCGTCCTTCTGATGCGCTTGCCTCCGATTTGGACGCCGTTTTCGTCTTCGATAGCGCTGATTGATTCGCGTGGAATAAGATCCTCGTCTTCACTACGTAGCGTATCTTTGTAGTTAAACGCAGCGACGCCTGTGATTGAGTACGAGGAAATTCCGTGCTTGTTCAGCCGGTTCGTATCGTTGTATGCGATGGCTAGTACGTTAACAAACTCGTAAACTGCTTTGTCGGGTATGACGTATTTAGGGAAGACACGCGTCAAAGTCGAAGAAGCTCGGTTTATTAGCCGGTTCTTCTTCGCTTCATCTGCGTCGATCCAATCCTCGGTATCTACCAAAAACGTGTTAATGTAGTCGTTTGCACCTTCGACCGTAGCCGCCAATCGCCTCACCTCCTGTTATTTTGCGGAGGACTTACGGGCGGGCTTTTTAGCTGGCGCCGGCTTCGGTTTATCCTCCGTTTTTGGTTCGTCTTTAGCCGTGCAAACAGCGTCAACGAGTGCGGTTAATACCTCGATCTCTTCCGGATCTGTAGTCGCGTAGATGCCGTCCGAGAACTTACGAGGCGCTCCGCCTACATAAAACGTTAATTCTTTATAGCGTGATTCAAACGTTGCCAAGTCCGCATTACCTCCGTTCTATCAAAAAAAGTAAAGCCCGCGAGTGCGGGCCGTTATTACTTAGCGCCTTTGATGCGTGCGTGAGCCGGTTCTTGTTGGAACTCTAACGTGTATTCACCGACAAGCATGCCCTGGAAGTAGTCACCTTTCTTGCCGAGGTACTCGTGGCTCATGTCACGCGTCTGTAAAGGACGGATTTTGATGCGGTTTTTATCTACGATAAGAACTTCGTCAGCCGCCAAGTTGTCGTTGATAGATACAGGGAACTCGCCGAAGTCAGTTGTCAAGAAGTTAACGACCGTTCCTCGGCTTGCTTCGCCCTGGTTAAGTCTAACTAACGTCTTATCGAATTTAGAGACGATACGCTTTTGCTTCGCAGGTACGATGATTTCGTACTGACCACCGGACTTGAAGCCGCCTTTAGAGTAGATCGCCTGAACAGCGTCGTTGATCGCTTCTAGTGAAAGCTCTTGGCCCGCAAGATCAGTGACGTTAGTTTTGATGAAGCTACGGATACCGTTCATTTGACGTACTAAGCCGTTCTCATAGCGAATGCCGCCGATGAACGCTTTTTCCATTTGAAGCGCTAGTTCGAGTTGCTTCTTTTGCTTTTCATATTCGTACATATCCGCGATACCGTGGTTAGCAACCGCAGCCGCAGTACCGGAGATTTCAACAGTTTCGTCGAAGATTTGCGTAATGTTAGACACTCGCTTACGTGGTTTGTAGCGACCTTGTCTAGCGTCAGCCCCTTCTGAACCTTCCACAAACTGAACTTCGACTTTCTCATTCGCAGTAACCGCAGCCGCAGTAGTGTTAGCGTAGCCACGGACAACCGTTAACTCTTTCGATGTCTTATTAACCGCAGTAACAAGCGCTAGTTCTTCGCCTAGTTTAATGACGTGTCCACTACGGAATGGTTCCGCGGATGACACTTTTAGAACGGTTGCGTCGGCGGCAGCAGCGTCAGTAACGTTGCCTTCATATGCAAACATTTCGTCCTCGAACCATTGGTGCTCAGTTTGCGTTACTGGATTAGAAAAACCAAGCATCGCAAGCAATGGAGTTTGGTGCGGATTTAAAAGAAGTAATTCGTCTTGTACCGATTCTGTTTTACCGATTAAATCTTTAGAGAAAATCTGTGACATAAAAATATGTCCCCCTTTGTTTGTTTGTATTAAAAAAGACCCCTAATTAAAGGAGTCTCATTTTCTTAACTGTCTTTTTAATTGGGCCACCGCTGCGAGATCTTCTGTACGACCGCTTTTACGTGCTTTTTCTTCGGCTTCTTTAATAAGCTGATCCGGCGTTTTGTCGATCTTATCCGTCCCTGAATTCGTACTTTGTCCGATCGGTTTCGGCTTCTGCGCAATAAGGAATGGCTTTTCTTCAACCAACGCCTTAACTACGGCCTCGACTCCGACAACCTTCCCGTCTTCTACCGAAACGCCACTTAAATCAGCCAAGCGCAATGCATCGTCTAGGTACGCGATATTAGCCGACGTAGCCGACTTAATGAACGCGTTCGTAATCTTTTCTTGTTCGCCCGCCTTTTTAAGCTCCTCAATTTGCTGCGTGAGCGTTAGTTCAACCTCCGACTTCGCTTCGAGTTCCTTTTTAATGCGGTCTAGTTCCGTTAATTCTGCGTCTGCCTTTTCTTGCTCCGCTTTCTCATACGCGGATAATTTTTCTTTTAGCTCCCCGTAATCTGCATATTTAGATTCCGTACGGCTAATGCGTTTGGTAATCATCGCGTCGAGTTCTTCTTGCGTGAGTTCGATCTTCTTCGGCTGATCCTCGCTTGGTTGAGTCGGCGTTTGTTCTTCCGCCTGCCCACCTCCCGCTTGATCATCTGCGTCAAATAACGGCATAAATCGTTTTACAAACATATCGTCCTCCAACCGTTTTAAGGCCGTCGCCTATTAGATAAAACAGCCGTTTAGTTTAACGTCTTAACGTTCGGACAATAAACCGACATCTCTAATCGGTGAATATACATGCTTACAACGCGGATGAAATATCTCGCCCGTCGCCTGTAGTTCTTCGTAGGTTTTAAAATTGCCAGGCGCTTCCGGCGTCAACTTTATGATCTCGCCTTCATGACCGCGGCAGGCGTCTTTGGCGCTATGTGCCGATATTTGCGCATACAAAACGCCGCGATCGACGGCTTCGTTAGTCGTTGCTTCGCGGTATGTCTGCATCATTTTCGTTCTGGTCACCATGTCGGCGTATACTTCCGGCTTCCAGCGCCGACCTTTTGCGTCGACTATTCCGGTCACGACCGATTCTTTGAGGCGTTTCTTTATGTCGTCTCGGATCGTCCGTCGTCCGTTTGTACCCGACGCCATGTTGTACTTAATGGAATCGGAAACGGCACGGCGTACCGCGGCTTTTGTCTTCCGATCTACGTTCTGCGTGACGGCTAAAAGGTCCGCTTGCGTATCCGCAATAGCAGCCGCGACCATCGCTTCGTTTAGTTCGTTGAATTTTACGATAAGGGCCGCTTGTTCAACTGTCTCAGCGACCTTAAGCGCTACAAGCGTATTGATTACGCCTTCGTTTGCGGCGATAGGCACGTTTTCACTAACCCACCGCGCCGACTTTGTATCGAGGTCGGCTAAAATACCGCTGATTGACTGAAGCGTAGCAAGTGCATTGGCTCGGCGGAAATCCGAAATATCAACGCGATCGAGCTCGGCGAGAATGTCTTTTATGGCGGAACGATAATAGCCGGCAAGCTGCTTCGTTTGATAATCGTAGTTAGGTGCCGGTACTTTCGCCATTACTCATCGTCCTCGGGTTCCGGCGGCGCTTCAGGTTCGTTAAAGATCGACGCGTCTACAAAACCATTTGCGGAAGTTTCGTCTTCTTCAATACGTCTCATGATTTCGTCCGCCTTTTCATCATCAACGTCATCCATCGCCTTGATTGCGTCCCGAACGTCAATAGTCGGCTTGCCTGCCGTTCTGATTTCCATGATTTCCGCAAGCTCTTTTTCATTCCGCGGAATACCGTCGTTCCAAATTGCGCGGGGATAAACAGCTTCGTCAATCTTGATTCGCTTGACCGCCTTTTCTAAGAGCATGCACGTCCAAAGCGCATCTCGGACCGCTTTATCATAGTGAGCTCTTATGCGTTTTACTTTCGAAAGAATCGGCATAAAACGTGCTTTAATTGCGGCGCCATCTGTATGAGACGTTCCTGTTCCGCCTGAATTATCGCCCGACATCGTAGTTCCGAAAAGCCACTGCGGCGTTTCCGACATCATAAAGACGGTACTTAAAAGAACATCGAGTTCCTTAAAAGCCGCGTCGAGTTGCGCTTGCCATACCATATACCCCGGCGTATGGTCTTCTTTTGTCACCGAAATATAAGCTCCACCGAATCGAACGGTGTCTCCATCGTCTTGAATCTCCGGACCATACGCTGTAGGATCGCTATGTTTCCATAAGATATAGTCGATCTGCACTAGGCGATCATTAATCGCAGCAAAGGTCGTTTCTAACTTCTCTAATCCGCCAATTCCGAAGAACTCGTCGTCGATCGACTTGTACGGTACATGAAAGACCGGAATATGGGGCAAATGCGTTTCCTCAATATCTTCTTCGCGACCCGTCGGTAGTTGTTCGCCGATGGTATATACGGATAAAGACATGCCAGTTGAGGTATCAACTCCGTTTTCGTACAACCGATATCGCGAGTATAGGATATATCCCGGCACATGACGTTCGACATTTAAAAACGGAATCTCCGTCTTCTCCGTCTCAACCCATTCAACTTGCGCAATATTGACCGCTTTTAGCTTCTTGACGTTCCCGACGCTAAACTCCGGAAAAACTGCGCCAGCGCTAACGTGTTCAATAATCGCTTCCATTTCGGCGTCTGCCGGCATCGGTAGTCCGAGCTTCTCAACTTCCGTAAAATCTTGACGGTAGCCATATCGAACCTTAAACCATGAATCGCCGCGGAAACCATTAGCCGTTGCGCTTTCGTGAAGAAGCTGGTTAATATCGTTTTCTTCTACGTAGCGATTGAGCGCTTTTTGTTCTTCGCTGTCGTCGGGTAGCCCGCTTTCGAACTGAACCGGTTCGCCTACGAGAAGATCCGCCGGCTTCGTGACGAGAATGTCGGCAAGATTTACCGCGATATATAGCTTCTTTAGTTGCTCGGCTTGCGGCGAATCCTTAAGAACGTCGGTCGCACGCTCATAGACGTCTCGCTGACGCCCCTCAAACAACTTTTTCATGCGCCGATATTTCGCTAGTCGTTCAATTGAATCAGCCGGAGGAAACTGCGCGCCGGGTCGGATGATACTGTACGTCTTAGTATGCGATCCGTCGTCGGGTTCATGGTTGCGGTGCTTAAAAAAGTCCGTAAAACCCATCGCTTATTCCTCCTTCAGAAGTGCGTCTAACTTATCCGCTTCATTTTGAATATCATCGACTGACTCGTCGGTTGTTGTGTTGTCGGTAATAATTTGCTTTTCGGTAAGCAGTCCGTATCGTTTCATAAATAAGTCAATCGCTTTAACGGATGGTTGCGGGCCCTTGATCAGCTTCATTAATTGACCGTATACTTCCGATCTGTGACTCGAAAGCATATCGTCTGCTAACAAATTCATGTATTCAATGAACGTTGGATCTTGCGTTCGCCATCGATACAACCCCATTCGCGACATCCCTAGTTCTTCTGCGAGTTGCTCCTGCGTTTTCTTCTCGCCGCCTTCCGGCATAATTTCATTCAAAGCGCATGCCTGGGCCGCTTTCCGTTTCTCAAACGATAATTGCGCCTCTAGCTGCTTAACTCTCGACATTTAACGTCCTCCTTTCGTTACATATACTTCGGCTTCGCCTGAAGCACCGTTTTCGCTCGTTTACTGACACTCACCGCCATCTCTAACGCATCCGGTAGGTCATCGTGCCAATTTGAACCGTAGCGCTCAAACTGCTCGAGTAAAAGCTTTTGACTGCGATGAAATTCGATCTCGCCTTTTTCGATCTGCGGCATGAGGGCTTCTATTCGAAGTTCTTTTCGCGATCGTTGATTTATTTTTGTGACTCGCGATCCCGCCGGATAACCTTGTATGACTAACTCGCGTTTAAGCGTATCAACGAAAAACTCCTGAGCCATTTGCGATTCAGCAGCAATACGATCCGGTTGATATTCCACGACCTTCTCGACAATTTTTCGTAAAAACTTATCGGGATGAATACGTTCTCCGTATGCGTCAATGACATATATCTTTCCGGTCTTTTTATGCTTCGCTATCGTCACAATCGCCGAGAAGTCGCCGCGTTCTTTACCCATCGCAAAATCTACGCCCATATAAACCGCATATTCTTTGTGATCCATTGTGAAGTCAGACCAATACGAAAAAGAATCCGGCTTAAATAACTGCGATTCCTCATCGATTGGGTTATTCATAAACTCCGTGTTAAATGCTTTTGTTTTAATATTAGCCTTTTCTATTAATAGAGCTGGCAAAGGGAAACGATCGGGCCACAAAACCTCTGCGCCTTCGTCCATTGCCTCCTTATTTTCTTCATAAAAACGAAGTGCCGCCCTTGCATTCGGTGTAGACATCGAGTCTTCCGATTCTGCCTGCATCAGCTCTTCGATTTCTTCATCGCTAGGTACGTAATTCTCATAAATGCGCTCGAATTCCGCCCACAAATCGGCTCGCTTTGGCGGCTTAATGATTGCGGGGAAGCTATTCTTGATGAAATCACGACGTTCGTTCAATACGTAGTTCAGCAAACTATCGAAATGTACAAGTGTTCCCATGAAAATAAACGCTGTTTTCGTAGGATCACCCGCTGGCATAAGGTCTTGATTTAACCAGTCCTTCGCCTTTTGCCGCAACTCAGGCGTATTGGTAGAATCCAGCGACTCCAAATCGTCTAGTAAGATTAAATCCGGTCGCTGCGAACCATTACGGAATCCCCGAATCTGAGTTCCGAGGGACGTCGCTTCCATTTTGATTCCGGTCGTAGTAATAAAGGCCGTCTCGGAATCCTTTTCGTTACGCGTTTTTTGTTCGTAAAGGACCTCGCCAAAGTCTTCGCGTAGCTTTTGATTGTACTTAAGCTGTCCCGCGACCCATTTAATGAACTTGATCGATCCGGCGTTCGTTTCCGAGATAATCAAAATCATGCGCCGTTTTTTATAGACGATTTCACGCACCGGATAGGCATTCGATAGATACGCTGACTTTGCGTGTCCCCTCGAAGCCGCCCAAGCGATACGGGCCGTTTTATTACGGTTAGATACCGAGTCAAGGATCGACGATAACTTGGCGTGGAAATTCGGCGCATCGTCCATGTCTACTGCGGTCGTCGGCACAAGATTGTCCGGATTTCCCGGGTTTCTTGCTTCCGAAAAATACTCGTAGAAGAAATAGAGCATATCGACTTCGGCGCGATGAACACGTTTCAATTTAATGAGTTCGTCACGATCCTTCCGCATAAGATCGACGTGATAGTCCGAGTGTTTTCCGGCTTTGATTATGTCGCGTAGTTTCTTCAACCGCTCCGTGACCGCTTCAATTCGAGCTTGTCTTTCTTCACGTTCTAAAAACTTTCCGTTTATATACGCCAAGTTACCGCCTCCTTCCCGTCTATTTTCCGTTGACTTGTCGTATTCGTTATCGTATAATGAATGTAACTTAAAAATAATTAAAGTACATTGGAGTGAAACGTATGGCTAACGAAGTGAACCCGATCAAAAGTAAACGCGATTTCAATAAATTAAAAAACGCCCTCAAACCGGGGCGCAACCGTCTATTGTTGCAGTTAGGGACTGCTTTTGGGCTGAGAATCTCCGATTTACTTTCGCTTAAGGTCGGCGATCTTCGCGGCCAAACGTCTCTTAAAATAACCGAAGCCAAGCGAGGAAAAACGCGTGTCATTACGTTCTCGGACGCTGTTAAAAAGATCGTCAATGACCTCGAAGGCGCCGACGTTGACTTCGTATTTGCAAGTCGCAAGGGCGCAAAGCCAATCAGCCGCGTCCAAGCCTACCGCATTCTAAACGAAGCAGCCGAACGCGCCGAGATCGCTAAAAATATCGGCAACATCGGTACTCACACGCTTAGAAAGACGTTTGGCTACCGTTTGTATGAAATGGATATCGCGGTCGACCGGATCATGGCGATTCTCGGGCATTCGTCCGAAAAAGATACGTTGAAATATATCGGTATCACGGCCGACGAGATTTCTGACGCATACGAGAGCATCGCGATTTAGGTCGTGGTGCTTTTTGTCGGTAAAGTACCGTATCCGATTAATTTGTTAGGCCCTGCGTGTACCACCGATCTATCATAGCCGACAGCCCCTATGTCTACGCCGATTAGTCGGTCGTTTTTCTGCGCCTTCTCGTATCCTTTCATCGCCGCTTCTAATTCCGCCAATGCCTTCGTAGCGTCTTTTGCTGCACGCTGGACCGCTTTGAGTCCTTTGATAGCCTCCGAAACATCTACGTCTACCTTTACGTTTAAATTGCCGACTGATTCGCGTTTGTTTTCCGCCATTCACGTCATCCCCTTTGTCCGTTTTATTGCTGCGCCTTTAAACGCAAGCACAAAAAGACCTCCGGCGCTTACCGGAAGCCTCGTTCTGATTGCGTTAAAAATCACACGAAATCAACGCTTTTAACCGCCCACCCTTACGAATACCCTAGTCGGCTACTAAAACGTCTAATTTCGTGCATTTTACGTGTTAAAATCGTTATGCTAGTCCGTACCGTTCCCGCAATACTTTCATATCGGCGGTTATTTCCGCTTTTAACGCGTCGATTGCCGCCGGTTCTGAGCCGTCCTTCAGCCGTAATTGCTTCAGCGTCTCTATTTTCGTCCGTAGCGCACTATTCGTGATCGCGGTCGGATAATGCGTGCCGCAAACGATGCAGTCAAAGTACGTTTCGACGATGCCTTTTCGTACGTCCCGTTCTTTTAATACGACGGCAGTTCGTTGTTTGCATGCGTCGCAGGTGACGAAATTAGGTAGCGTGATCATGGGCGATCGCCTCCGTTTCCCAAACGATAAGACACACCTGTCCGAAATCGCCTACAAATAACGGAGCTTTCTGCACCCACATTTTAAGGTCGTCTGAATCTACGCTATAAAGATATACGCATAATAAGGAACCGGAGAGTTGTTCCGTCGGTACCCGATCCGGCACATATTTCGTGTATAAACTCGCCAACACTTCCGAGGCGTTTTCTCCGAACGATTCTCGAAATGAATCACTGCTGTCGTCGCTCACATAAACGTTTTCGGCGATTTGAATACATCGGTCAATTTCATCGATCATCCTAACGTCCTCCCTTTCGCTCTTTTATGATTCGCAATTAAAGTACGCACGCTTTTTTCCGACTCCGTCATCGGACGATCTTTACATAGCCAAGATGAAAAAGCTTCTACTTCTGCGTCAGTTCCGAAATTCAGCCGTACCGGCTCGATTCTTTTCACGTCAGACCCTCCGTTTAATTAGCGTATTAACCCTCTAGCCCTTCCGATAAACTTCGGATGATTAACGTACGTCTACGTAGGGCCAGACGATTAACACCCCGAGTTTAAAAAATTGTGCGCAAGTTTTGTTTACTAGATTCCGCGTTTTTGGCCGGGGCGCTTGGGGGCGGGCGGCTTCGTCTATTTTCCGCATTTATTATTGAATAACGCATTCATAACGTTGCATAACGAAAGTAACAAAAAGACTTTCTGTTACATTCGCATTGATGACGAACGTTTATGCATCGCGGTCGGATGCCGTTTGATCAGCGCAATGAATCGTATTTGTTTTATGCACCGCACCAGCCCCGCCACGCCGCCATTCGTGCGGGCTACCTATGCCGGCCGGTATGTATAGGATCGTGCATAAACGGATTGACTTCGGCTTCTGACCCCTCGAGTTTTCGGAGGCCTCGTCCGCTGGCGGCGCTTGCTTGGTGATCGGCATTGCTAACCGGTATACCACCGTCACCCTACCGACCGCCTTCGTACTATATTATATACACCGCCTGTGCCTGCCGTTACATAGCGCCTGTATGTCGGTACCCTATCCGTTGGTTAAACTGCTGCCTATCGTCTTCTTATACGTCACCCTACCGTTAGTATGTTACGTTCATTTACGTCCTCATTATATAGGACACATATTCGTAGGTATTACACTAATATACGGAGTTATTTTCGTCTATTAGCCGTCCTCTTAACGTACTCATTTCCGTATGTATTTAAGTACAGCGCCCTCGGCTCCGCCTCGCCCGCAAATATACATTCATTATACATATTGCGTATATGTGAGACGTAGCGTAGCGGAGGATCACTAGGTTTTAGATTTAGAAGATAAGAAGTAATTTCCGTCCTCAAAACGCTGTATCCCACGCGGCTCTAGGCGCCAACCACGTTTTCGCTTGTACGAATGAAGTCGTACTTTTGGCGATTTTGTACGAATGAAGTCGTATTGATTATCAGTTATAAGTGCGTAATTGAGAATGAGCGTATACCAACACGTATTGTCTACGAAACACATACGCATTTTTATTCATTTATACGTATATCAATACGTTCAGTGTGGCGAAAACAGAACACGAAAAAGAAACGCTCGCCTTGAACGTCCCTACTTTTCGTCTCCTTCGTCCTCTATTTCGAATAGATCTTCGTACTTCCACCCGCCCGCCTTCATGATCGCAACGACCTGCCAATCTTCGTGCCGCCCATTCGAATCGAACCGCGAGATAGAACCCTGCGGAACGCCCGACGCTTCAGACAGCCTTGTTTGCGTCCAGCCATCCGCCTTCATTAGTTCTTTCAGACGCGGCCTTACGTTTATGCGCTTGCCCATCCGCATCACCTCCGTATTTATATAAGTAATTATACGATATCGAATATTTTTTCGCAATATCCGTTGACATACGTTATACGATATCGTATAATAAAGGTACAGAAAGGAGGTGCACGAATTGATTGAACTGGCTACTAAAATATCCGTCTTACTTGCGTCGTGGTTGGCGATCATCAAAACCGCAATGGAAATCACGTCATTACGCAAGAAGGCAAAGAAAAAGCGACGGTCTCCCTCCAAGAAGAAACGTCGCAAGTAAACGGACGGGGCGCTAAGCCCCGGTTCAATCAATTATACCACACATGCGCAAAATTAATACGGTTGATACGTTGCTCATTATCGTTTTGGTCGTTTGGATCGCGTTCACGGATTACGGTTCTATGCAGCCGATTGACTTCGCAGCCGTCGTTACGTTAATTATTTTCGGCTTTGCGGTCGCAGTAAAATCGCTAATAAAATAAGACGTCGAGCAGCCGGTACAGCCTAGACTATTACGACGCTAATTAGACGGCTCTGACGTACTAAAATCGTGGAGGAATCGTTGAATATGATCGAGTATAATTGCCCGGGCTGTTCATTCGCCCGGCTAGACGTAGAAATCGAACCCGCCGCTAAATGTCCGAACTGCGGCGGCCTTCTAAACATCGAGGAGGAGATCGCTTAGTGGACGTGAAATTAACGGCTTTAGACGGCTCGGTGGCCTCAACGAAATCACTCGAACGAGCCGCCGAACTATTTAAAAGAGAACGCGACGACGCACCTGCCGGCTTCGACTTCGGCTTTAGACTCGCTCTAATCGCGTTCGGATACGATATAACCCTAATAACCCTCGAAGGAGATGACGTAAAATGAAACGTTTTATTACGATAACAATCGCGGTGGTCTTAGTGATTCTCGGTACGACAACGCCAGCAAGCGCGGCCTCGAATTCCATTACGGTCAAAGTTGACGCACCATACTATATGCCCGGCGCAAAGACGGTCGACGTAGTGGCATCGAAAAGCAGCGGAAAACGCGTATATTACACGATGTATTTGCAGCAGCTCTATACTGACGGGTGGAAAACGAAGCAAACGCAAAGCGGCGAGTTCGTTAAAAGCACGCCCACCAAACGATTTTACATTTCGACAATGATTACGGGGCAATATCGCATTAAACTAAAGGCGTACAGCAACGCAGGCAAAACGAAGCATACCGGCACATACTATTCGAAAAGTTTCGCAGTGACGCGATAAGGAGGACGACGATATGAAATTCCGCAGATTCTTGTACGGATGGGCTAGATTTTTGGGCGACGTAAACGCAGTGAAGAAAAACGACGTAGGAGGACGCATCATGCGACGCAGCGTCGGAAGGGCTTTCGGAAGGTTGTTTAAATAAGCGCAAAGATACGTTATAATACGAAGGTTGTGAGGTGAAAGACGTGAATAGACCGCAGCCAGGCGATTATGACGTATCTGTCGTTTATGATATGCGCGATATACCCGACGTTAAGAGCGGACGGTGCGACAATTGCGATACGTCGAAGTTTAACAGTTCGATTAAAGGCGGAGTTTTCCTCCGTAAATGTTCGAAGTGCGGAATGACTAAACGAATATAGCACAAAAATAAAGACGCCCTCAGAGGCGTCCTTTTTCGTTTATTTAGACGGCGAACCGCCCGGCTTGCGTTCATCCGTTTTAGTGATCGCTTTGATCATACGTCACACCTTCCCGCAGTAAAATCATACCATATTAGCCCGCCTTCTCAACGTTAAATAACGCAATCAACGTTTTATCCGGCGCTTTAGATTGACGATAGAATACGTTAGGATAAAACGTGTATCGTTCCGGCTCACTCCCGACTTTAACGCGTGCAATAACGTATTCGCTTCCGAACTTCATCGCCTTCAAACGACGACCAAGCGTATCCGGTACGACACCTATCGCGGCAGCTAGACCGGCTCGACTGAACCAACGGATAGCACGCGGGTTAGATTCGTTAGGATTCTCGCATAATGCGTTTGTATCGAAGTGAATATACGGAAGCATTCGATAAATAAGACCGATGTCAGTCGCTTTGACTTCGCTGTACACCCGTTTAATCTTTGCGCTGTAGATTTTAACAACGTGAGGACTGCGGAAATTCCCCTTAAAGTGATAGCGTTCATTTACCGAGTAGCCAGCGTCATTCTTCCGTATAATATCGTGCTGAACAGCCGCCGCAATGAAATCGTAGAAAGTCTGACGCTTTTTCGTAAGCTGAAGTACGTCCATCATGTCCGAGGTATCCATCGGAGTTTTATCGTGGCTGGACTTAATTAAAAGGCCGCCATAATCAACGTAGCATTGTAGGAGCATCAAATAGCCGCATTGAGCTGTTGTGAGAACGTCATATACTTCGTTAATATTCGGCATTTCTGCGTTAGTAAATTCGCGCCGATCCTCCGTTTTATTTAGTTGCTGACGGAAAGCCTCGTCCTGATTGCGATGTCTTAGCGAATAGATACCGGATAGGTCTTCGCCTGTGTTAACGTCAATAATACGTGGTTTACTTTGAGTCATACATACGCCCCTTTTCGTATTTATCGCAAAACAAAAGACGCCTATTGAGCGCCTAGAAAGCATCTATTTACTAATCGTAAGTTTCTTCTTCTCCCACTCCGTAGTATTTACAATACTCGTCCCAATCATCTAAGTCATAGCCTTTGCGTTTTGCGTCTGCGTAGTCTTCCGGTGAATATGGCGGATCAAGATTTTTCTCTACAGATTTATTATCCATTTAAACGACCTCCCTTTAATATGCTGCGTCTGTCCTTGCCGTTTTGATGCCGGTTGCTATATTTACGGTGAACTGGCCGCTAGACTTTCCGCTTACAAAAGCGTTGTATCGTTTACGTAGTTTTCTGTTTCGTGATTTAACATCTTTGTTGCTCCATATTTTCCGAACAGGACGTCTGTAATTACGTCCGCCAATATCGACAGAACTAGCTTCACGCAACGAAACCTCTCGACCAGCTCCTTCGGGTCTTTTACGTACATGCCGGCCGTCCTTGCGTCTGTTTTCTTGATTTTCGGACATGATCGGGTATTCTTCGGCCGACATCTTATTGCGACGCGTATCCGATAGTTCTTCGTATAAGATTAAGTCAGACAGACGTTCTAACGCGTTTTCGGGCGGCGTGCCGTCGTATTTCGCGAGTAAAGCGTTTATCTCTTCGATGCGTGTTTCGCGCTCTAAGGCGCCGGCTTTTGTGCGTTCGTATAGAGCCGTAATGGCTTCGTGTAGTTCTTCCTTCGTCAATTAGGCGCCCTCCTCCGTATATGCGTTCAGTAAAATCGATAATACTCTCGGTGAGATTCTCGGGTGGTTCATAGTGTCGTAACACCAACGCAGATAATCACGTAACTGCTCAATCTCTTCCTTCGTTAATTCGTCCGCCATCAAACCGCCCCTTTCGTACTACCGTAACCTTCTCCGTGTGACGCCCAATAGTAATAAATGTCCGCGATTTTACTTAAGGCGTAATCTAAGTAGTTATTAACGTTCTGCTGAGCGATACCCATCACCACGCCTGCCTGTGTTTGCGTTAAGTCATCGAAATAGACCAAGCGCAGTGCTTCGTATTGCTTTCCGGTCAACGCCGCCAATTCAATAGCGCGTTCTAGGTCGATTAGAATATCGCAAGCAGCCGTATCCCCTAAGAAGCGTCGCTGTCTGAGCGTTGTGTAATCGGCTAGAAGCGCCTTGACACCGTCGGGTCCGTCGAGTTTATACTGCGTTTCATATCGTAAATGCAGGTCGGGCTTGTTCGACGAGGCGCCCATTACGACACCTCTCCGTCTATTCCGCATAGTAAATGCAGGAATTTAGTTTCGGCACTAACTGCGCCGTACTCTGTTGGGTTTATTACATGTTCGGGAATCTCTTCCGATTCGATTAGATCATCGTAAGGAATTAAGTCATCGTCCCAAGTCACATCTAACTCATCTGCGGTGAAGTCCGTATATGGGAGTACGTTAAGTGATGAGAAATGCATAAAGTCGTCATGATCGTTTTGGATAAAAAACGCACCTTTACTTTTTCTTGTTAAGACATCACAATGCACGACAACGGCATTCATTCCCCGGAATAATAGATTGAACAACAGGAATGGTATTGCGCGATCGCTCATCTCTTCGCAGTGATAGAAATACCACGAAGGCTTGTAATCAAACGGTGAGTGCTTAATACGATCAGACTGCCATTTTGCAATCGTAAGGCCTCCCGTACCCGCACACCCATCGTAGCTGGTAGTAGATTCAAGTCCGCCGCCGGTAACGCTCGCTAAAAGATCGGCGACACTACGCGGAGTAAAATCTTGTTTCTTAGTTTTCCTGTCCGCGTGCTCATCCTGGAAGTATTCGTGAAACACATCCTTCTCAGTACAGTTAAGCGCCGGATCAGCTACGAATTGTTTAAATACGTTCTCACGACGCTCCCGATCGAACAGAATTTCCATTATTTTTGATGGCGCTTTATATGAATCGTCTATCCCAAATATACGATTAATTTTCTCCGTTACTGACTCGCCCAATAATACCGCCTCCTTCGTTTGCTTTCCGCCTGTAAATCGTCTATAATCGTCTTATAAAATAAGCGAGGTGCGCCCGTATGGCATTAGAATGGATTTCCGCGGTTAATAATACCGCCTACATAACGTTAGATAGTCAGAAGAGAATATACGTTAACGCAGCGGCTAGGGCTTTACTTGGAATACCGCCGAACACTCGATTCCAGTTAACGATCGGCTACGACGCAGAAGTATCTTACCTAGTCGTTGCTAAGCCTGAAATGGTAAAGACGGATGTTCAACCATTTGAGTTCAATAAAGACGCATACAGCAAGCGTGCTCGACATGTTTTAGAAGGTGCCGGTCTTGAAGATCGTGAGCTGCCGTTACGTTTCTTTTTGATCGGTGATGGCGCAGCGGCTAAGCAGCCGCACCTAGCTTATCCGAAAGGTACCTACGCGTTCTCTTTGAGCTGACCGGCCATAATTTCGTCCAGCCGCGCATAAAGGTCGTCTAATGAGCCGTCATTTACGATCTCATAATCGACTTCGAATCCGTCAAGCGCCGTTTCTGTCGGATGGCCCATATCAGCCGCTTTGAATTTGTCGCCACGTCTTTTTGCGCGATCAAAACGTGTTTCATACGGTGCAGTAATACGTAGAATTTTAAACCCCTCCGCCTTTGCGCGTTCGTATTCCGCCGGCTTCCGAATGTCCGTGATCAATAAGCGGCTATCTTGGCAGCATCGCAGTTTCTCGTGTGCTTTTATGCGGCGGAACAGATAATCGACCCATACGTCTTTTGCGCCAGGTACGTCTAATTCGGTGATTCCGTTAATGAAATCACGCATAGGCTGGCGCTGTTTGGCGTCGCCGCGTAGTTCCGGAAACAGTTCGTAGAATAGCGCCTTACCTTTCGCGGAAAACGTGAACGGAAAGAATTCGTACATAGCTACGAGATATTCGACGGCTACGTCTTTGCCCGCGCCTAGCTTACCCGTGATTGCGAGTTTCATAGGCCGGCCCTCTTTAAGCCGATGATGACGTCCGCGATAAAGGTACCGGAAAGCTCCGTTTTACCGCCGATGTCAGCCGTTAGAGTTGCGAGCTGTTCGCCGAGACGGGCTTTATCCTCATGGAGAGCGTCGACCTCCGCTTGCATACGTTCAAGCTCCGTTTCATACTTTTCTTCTAATACCGAGACAACCGACTTTAATTCGCTTAATCCGTTGCGTAGATTCGGGATGTGCCCCGGCCCCATTTCGTTCCATCCGAGAGCTTTTTCGAATTGTTCGTTTTTCCGCTTTAATTCCGCCACCTCTGCGCCTAGATTGGCAAGTACGGTGATAACGTCGGATTCTTTCGGTTCAGGGGCGTCTTGAACCGGAGTGAGGACGTTGTAGTATTCGCATGATCCGTCAAAATAATCCGTATCGCCAAGGTCATCCTCCAAAAAACAAGTTCCGTCGTCAAAGTTGTCATCGAAATTTTTTACGGAACTGACGAAACCTATCGGAAAATCATCGCTTTTAGTTACGATAATCTTTTCGCCTACTTCCGCCTTACGATCTTCTAAACGATAGCGATCGCCGTCAATATGGACGATGTCGGTCGGTTCGAGCACGTGATAGGCGCTTACTTCCTCCTCCCCGACAAACCAGTTCCCGCCATCATAGACGAAACTGTTATTAAACCCGTTGAAATCGACGCTGACTCCGCCTTCTCTATGAGCATCGTAGACTTTTCCGTAATGACCTATTTCGTAAATTTCTCCTTCGCAGTATTCAGCTTCAGTTACAACGATCTTCTCGCCGACCTCCGCGTTCCTATTCACCGCAACATATTCGCGATCGACGCCGAGCTTTTCGTCCCTTAATACGTGTATGTTCATCATTCCGCCTCCCTATTTCGTTATGATTTCCGCCTTTATCCGCTGACGACCGAATGCTTTCGCCTCAGAAACGCCCGCAACGTACAGATCGATATGTCCTTCCGTGATTGCGCCTCCTCGGTCCTCGCAAGTCCTGACGCCGATGCCTTCGATGTTCAGCCGTGTGCCAAACGCCATTGACGGCGGACAGGCGATCGTATGCCCCGTTTTAGTGCGCGCGCCGCTTGCCGTGACGCCGTAGTCGGAATGGCCGGGTTTTTTGCCCGTAGACTCGACGCCATTCGTATACGCAGTCACTTCGTATGTTTGCGTCGGTTGTTTTAGCTTGGCTTGCGCCTTCTTGACCGCAGGTTTCTTAGCCTTCGGCTTTTTGAGCGCCTCCACTTCGTCCTCTAACGTCTTGATGCGTTGCTTAGCCCGCTGTAAGGCTGCTTGATCAGCCGTTAAAATGGGCGCTGGCTTTTCGTCGGTCGCCGGTTGCTGCGTACAAAGTAACCCGCACGCAAGCGTCACGGTCGTCATTATACCGATGCAGACACCCCCTCGAAGAATTGCGCAGTCCACGGTTCGACTTCGGTTACCGCACGACGCAAGGCTTCGGCTAGGTCGGCGATTTCCGCCTGTGCTCCGTTACCCTTCCGTCTCTTAGCGTAGAAGTCTAGTAGAGCACGCAGATTAACGGTCATTACGAGATTAGTAGTCGCGGCTTGCGGTAGGACAGCGCGGGCATCTTCGGCTGGTACGCCTGCTCTGCGTAGATCATCGTATGCTTCCTGCGCTTTTTGCATTGCGTCTTCGAATAAATAATCCGCAGTCAGTTCGTAATCACCAAAGTCAACCGATTTTTTAACGGTAGTTACCTTTTCCGGGACTACGTAATCGAATCCACCCGATTTATTTCCGCTTCCCATCTTTACATAACGCTGTGATTGGACGCTGAAGCTAAAGCCGACTCGGTGGCGTGTTAATTGCGCTAATAGGGCGCGGCTTACGCCTTCGATCGCAAAGGTGAACGTTAGGTGCTCCAAGGTCGACGTATGCTTCGATGCGACGATTTGCCGGAATAGTCGGTCGGCATCCGTACCCTCGCCGCCATCTGACGCCTTAGAGCCGAAATACTTGGCGCCTTCTTTGGCTACGATTTCAGACGGCTTGTTTGCGCTGTAGCACGTTCTGATTGCGGATAAGGCGATCGCTTGACCATCGGTTGCTCCGTGATCATCGAAATGGTTACCGTCACAACGTTCGAGAATAGCATCGTATTTTCCGTGATCGAGGGATCGATAGAATTTATCGCTTAATTGCGTATGTGCGAGTAGCTGTACGTTCATTTTGGTTTCCGCCATTTATTCTACTCCTCCTCCGTATCCGCTGTGGCAACTACTTCCGAATATTCCGATTGAAACAATTAAGGTTGTTATAATCGCCGACAATATAAGGGGAATAAAAAATACTGTCAAGCCGGTATAGTTATCCGATTCAAACGTAATAAGCTGTGTGATCAAATATGCGAAAAAGAAAACACATGCTCCGTATATAATCCAAAACCGCATTTAGCCGCCCCTCCTTGCGTTCTGTTCGATTTCTTCGTAGTCAAATTCGCTCGGCGCGCCCAAGAAATAGCATTCGGACGCTAACGCTTCTAACTCGACACCGCCTACGCCTCGTAATTTGAGCGTTTGGTACCTTTCTTCATCCGTCGAATAGCCTTCGAAAAACCACAGCTTTCTATCGTATACAAATAACGACCCGTATTCGAATCCCATAAATTACGCCTCCTTTACAATTTCGCGCATCTTTTCAACCGTCGTCACACGGAAAGTTACGTCATCTTTTCCGTACATTTCGCAATCAACGACCCAATCACGGAATAAAGCGTTCATATAATCAAGGTCGCCTGTTCCGTAAAGTTTTCCGTTTAAGATACAAGCGTAGATTTGCGTCATTTATTCACCTCATCACCATATAGAGAGGTTGAGCATAATTCTGATAGACAGCCAAATTCATATTCTATACCGCTTGAATCGCACAGTAAGCATCCCCATCCCCGACCGAAGCACTCTCGGCAATCGATTACGCTCGTAACCATCTCTTCTCCACATTCATGACACATCATACGCCGCTACTCCCGAAGGCTCCTGCACCTCGATCGCTACTAGCCAGCTCTTCAACTTCCGTAAAAGACACTTGTTCTACCGGTTGGATTAACGCTTGAGCTATGCGATCGCCTTTTCGGACGATGTACGTACCAACCCGAATACCTTTCTGTGCATAATATTGACTACGAGTCGGCGTACGCTCGCCTCTAATATCGTGTATGTGTCGACAGTATTCGTCTCTCTCTTCCTCCGAATTATAAATAAGCACGCTAACCTCCCCTCGATACCCGCTGTCTATCGTCCCTAACTGAACTTGTAGGGGCGTTTTTAGCGTAATGCCCGAACGCGGTCGGATCTGCATTTCGTGTCCTGCCGGAATCTCGAATGCCAATCCTGTATGAACTATCTCCATCTCGCCCGGCTCGATAATGACGTCTTCCGCCGCGTATAGATCGAAGCAGGCGTCCGTCGAATGTGCGTATGTTGGCGTAGTTGCGTCGGCTGATAGCCGTTTAATATTTACGTTCATTGCGGTCCCTCCTCGACTTTTCCGTAAGAATACGAAGATATTTCACTTCGTTTAAAAACGACGGTTCTATTTGTTTCGGCGCAATTAACTTCTACGTAATCATGATCGTAGAATTTCATGTCGTCATTGAACTCGTCTAAATCGGAATCAGTTGCGTGAGCCCAATATTTAATGCCGTTCTTAGTTTCGATATTTAACGCGTTCATTTACTCGTCCTCCTTTTCGAAACTACCGCCGGCTAACATACCGGCAAACAACGTAAGGAGAACGAGGATATTTTCGATGATCGACGGATTAGATACGTTTAACCACGTCATAAATAAGGCTACGAATACTACTGCATACGGTAATTTCATCTACTCGCCCTCCTTCGCCTTCTTACCGTCCTCAAACGGTAGCGTCATTACGTATAGCAAGAACGGCGCACCCGCCGCCACGAACCACCAAAAGCCCGCTGCATGTGCGTACCAAAAGGCCGGCACGATTGACGCCGCAATTAAAGCGCCTCGGTTAATCGTCTGTCGCATTCGATCAGCTCCTCATTTTCGCTTTCACTTATACAGTCGCATGTGGGCGGCGGAAATCGGGACATTATTCTGCGGAAAAATAAAAATCTTCGTCTTTAAGCGCCTCGGCCGTCGCTTTTTTATAACCCGTGCCCTTCATCGAGAAGAAGTCTTGCGATTTCGTCTTCGTACTCAGTCCGTTAATCACAATCGGATTGACCGGCTCATCCGGAAAGTGCGCATCAAAGCCGAGGTTCATAAGCGCCTTATTCGCGTTGTATCGAACAAACGCCTTAACGTCGTGCGCCAATCCGACCGCTCCGTAAACATCGTCTGTGTATGCGACTTCGTTCTCGTACAAGTCCACTAATAACCCGACCGCCCATTCGTGCAGCTCCGCCTTAACGTCGTCCGTTTGACGGTTGTAAATTTCCTGCGCGAGTAAACCGACGTAGACGCCATGGATCGCTTCATCGCGAATAATAAGGTTGATAATCTCGCCGCTCTGCATCATGCGCCCCTGTCCGTAGAAATACAACGGATAATAAAATCCGCTATAGAATAGGAAACTTTCGAGGTACACCGACGCCACCATCGCTTTGTACAACGAAATGTCATCGCCTGCCTTGATATCGCGATAAAGGTCCGTGATCAGCTTCGCTTTGCGTTGCAAGTACCGGTTCTCTTTAACCCACTCGAAGACGGCCGTTATAGTTTCCGACGGCGCCAGCGTTAAGAAGATGTTCGAATAGGACTTCGCATGCACCGCGTTCTCCATCATCGCCATGAAGTTAAGGACGGCTTTGCGTTGATGGCCGTCTACGTGCGCCATAATCGCAGGCATGCCGGTATTGCCTTGTTCCGTATCTAGCAGCGTCAGGCCGGCGAGCACTTTCATATACGTATCGCGTTCGGCCGGCGTTAGGTCTTTCCACGCGAGTAGGTCGCCATTAAGCGAAATCTCCTCCGGAAGCCAAAACTGCTTAACGTTCTGATCGTAGAACATTTGCGTGAAATTATCGTCTGATTGCGACCAGTTGGCCGCTGTGAATGTCGTCAATTATTCGTCCTCCTTGCCGCTTTTGCGTTTACGTTTAACTACACCCAACACTTCCGATGTCCGCACCTCGTCCCTATATCCGAGTAAACCATTCAGTATCGGGAAGTCTTTATGGCGTACTTCGAGATATCCACCCTCATACGCTTGAATAACTTTCGCATTAATTAAGGTACCTCCGAAGTAATAAATAATTAAGTCTCCGCGTTGAATCTGCTTCTGTCGCTCCTCACTTAAACCGCGCATGACAAGCACCCTTCCTGCGTCGTATCCTTCGTCCGTGCATAATAAAGCGTCTTGATTCCCTTGTGGTGCGCGTACAGGTCAATCCGATTCAGATCACGCGTCGTCATCGTATCTTTTAAGAACAGCGTAAATGAGATACCTTGGTCGATGTGCTGCTGAATCGTTGCGATCATATCGACGACCTTAAACATATCCATGTCGTACGCTTCTTTATAGAAGAACCAGTTTTGCGGAGATAAGCCCGGCATCGGATAGTACGTCTTCGAGTTTCCGTAAGTGCGCTCCTCAATACGCTCCATAATCGGCATGACCGAAGCCGTAGCCGACTGCACATACGAAATAGATCCGTTAGGCGCAATCGCAAGTCTATAGGCGTGGTAGAGTCCGTGCAGACTTACGTTATCGCGTAAGACTTCCCATTCGAGAGGTGTCGGAATTACGATGTCTTTAAATAGCGCCCGGACTTTATCCGTCTTAGGTCGGTAATCCCCTTCGAAATACTTCTCGAAATACTCTCCGCTTGCATACGTAGATCCCTCGTAACCTTCAAACGTAGTCCCCGTTTCCTGCGCCAATTCATTCGAGCGCACTAGCGTCCAATAGTTAACCGTCGCGAAAAACACGTTAGCAAAGTCGCGCGCTTCTTCCGATTCGTATGCGATTCCATTCTGCGCTAAATAGCCGTGCAGATTCATCGCGCCAAGTCCGATAGACCGCATCTCTCGGTTAGCCTTCGCGACGGCTGGCGCGTTTTTGATATTCGTAGACTCCGAAACTACCGTAAGCGCATCAACGGCCAGCTTAACAGCGTTTTCGATAGAGCCGCCCGCCATTACATTCGCAATATTAAGAGAGCCTAGATTGCACGAAATATCTAAGCCGATATCGTCCGGTTCGCCGTAATCGGTATATTCCGAGACGGTCGACGCTTGACAAATTTCTGAACACAGGTTGGAAAATTTAACCTTCGATATATGATTAAGCGCATGTTCACGGTTAACATTGTCTTGAAACATCATATACGGATAGCCCGACTCGGAACGCAGCACGGCCATCTTTTCGAGCAACTGGCGCGGGTTAATCCGTTCTTTTCGCACTGCCGGATTATTTACGAGTTCATCGTACATTGCGCCGATATCCATTTCGTCTAGATGCGTGCCATACGCCTTATAAACCGTGTGCGGATAGAAAATGTAGGCTGGACGATCTTCTCGCGCTAATTCAATGAATTTATCGGGCACAACGACGCCGATCGATAACGTTTTGACTCGGACGTCTTCATCTGCCGAGATTTTCTTCGTATCTAGGAAATCGTTTATATCCGCGTGGAATACGTTTAGATACGCTGCACCTGCTCCGCTTCTTTGTCCGGCTTGGTTGATGTGGCGTAGTGATTGATCGAGGTTTCTCATAATCGGTACCACGCCGCTAGTCACGCCTTCGTAATCCATAAGCGACTCACCTTTTGCGCGAGTCTTTGAAAGGTTTACGGAGATGCCTCCGCCGATTTTCGATAATTGGCGTACCGTCGAATTCATCATGTTGATATCGTTTAGTGAATCGCCTACCTCGAGTAGGAAACACGACACCATCTCGCCTCTACGTTTGCGTCCGGCGTTTAAGAACGTAGGCGTCGCCGGCTGGTATTCTTGGCGAATCATTAGTTTCGCAAACTCAATCGCCTTGGCCCCGTCTCCTTTTCCGAAGTACAACGCACAACATGCTATGCGGTCTTCGTAACGTTCGAGAATCTTCTTGCGATCGTTCGTCTTCAGAGCGTAGTCATTGTAAAACTTGAATGCGCTCATGAACGAAGGGAATCGGAACTTTGCGGCATAGGCCGTTTTATAGACCGCCTTGATTTCCTCGAAAGTGTAAGCGTCTAGGAACTCGGTTTCGTAGTAATTGTTGTCGCGTAGATAGTCGAGCTTTTCTTTTAAATCGTGGAAAAATACGGTGTTTTGATTTACGTAGTCTATAAAATAAGCACGGACGGCCTCTTCGTCTTTCTCGAATTGAAACCGCCCGTCTTTTTGAATCATAATTTCGTTATTTAACTCGATGTGTCGCTTCAAAGCGCCTTCACCCTTTCCGTAAATTGTTTTACGTCCTCTTCCGTCCCTGCTAATTCGAACTTGGCGACCACCGGCACGTTATAAAGCGCCGCAATAACGTCAGCAGCCGCGCCAAAACCGTCTCCCCAGGCACGATTTCCCGACGCCACTACCCCGACCATCAAATCGCCGTTATCCTTAAGCCATTCGCTTACCGTTGCGGGCGGCTGACTGAAGTCGTAAGTCGGCGTTACCAGCACGAACGGCTCCTCAACGACCTCGCCCGTCTTGACTTCGCGCGCCTGGCCGCCTAGTCCGGTCTTAGCGATGAACCGCCGTACGTTTCCCGTCAGCGAGTAGAAATATACGTTCACGGTTGAACCCCGGTCGCGTACGCTAACAACACCGCAGTAGGAATGATCAACAGGACGAGGCCGGCGATTTTCGTTGTGATTTCTTCATATGTTTTCGCCTTCATTCCGCCCACAAATATAATGAGAATCGCGAGACTGAATAACGCAATGTACGTACTCATTCGTCTTCACCCGCCTCGATGTCCATTGCGACCAATTCTTCTTCGAGGTCATCGACTTTTTCATTCAGATAGTTGAGTTCGCTTTCTAAATCGTCGATTTTATTTTCGGTAACCTCAACTAAGTCGTATAATTCGAAAAGTTCCGCTTCAATATCTTCGTATTTTCTCATCCGCGCCCACCTCTCCGTTCAATTTCCGTGTCTAATTCCGCAATCCTAGCCGCCGTCCGGTCACGTTCGATTTCCGTTTCAATCCGCTTAGAATCGAGGCGACTTAGACGGTATTCATGATCGATCAGATCGACTTCCAATCGGCGCTTCATGTCGGCCAAATTTGCGAGTGGAACGCTATACATTTCCGCATACTCGACCGCACTAACTTTATGTTTCTCAGCCGCTTTGATATCGTCTCCATATCGTCCCTTAACGGCTTCGATCGTCTCTTTTGAATAGGAGAAGAACGCGTTAGCAAACTCGGCTTCTTCCTGCGTGATGATCGCCGTTTTATCTGCCTCTTTTTGCCGTAACTGATTGACCAGTGCGACCGACGCGTTTATCAGATTATCGTAAGATTCCTGCGATATCGTAACGTTAGGCGTACCTTCCATCGTCATTTACCTCCGATCGTGTCGAGGATTTCTTTGATTGCGTAGTATTCCGGATTGATGATCTTGCCAACCATATCAGAACCGTTAACTAACCCAGCTATACAGAGTACCGCTAAAGCAAGTCCCGTGCAGCATTGAATTATCAGGTACGGATTAAGGTCGTATTCTCCAATATGTTTTTGGTGTTCACGACTCTTCTTCGCGAATGATTTCGTTAGTAACACCGCGACAATTATGCCGGCTATCATCATAAGCGTAGAAAGAACTCCATTAACCACCGCCTGCTTAACGAGCACCCCATAAACATGTTCCGCCGCTACTCCGAGCTTTGCGGCTAGTTTGTCGATGTAAGCCATCGCTTTATCCATTTGTGCCTGCCCCCTTCGCACGTTTATAGGCGAACTTGCCTTCCGGTACATTAAACGGAATGCCATTAGGGTCTTTGAACACCGCGTCTTTTAGATTACTGTCGTATAAATAAATTTTGTTATATCGCGCCTTAATCTCTCCGCCAGTAATATCGTGACCGATCAAAACAGTTAGCTTCCGTTTTCTTAACCACCAAATTGCTAGTTTCGTAATCATTAGGCATCCTCCTTCGTCAGATTGTCGTCAATGCGCTCAGTGATTTCCGTTACGTAGAAGATCGTATAGCCCTCGCCTCTTAACGCATCGATTGAGGTCTCAATACTAATTTCGTTACCGAACCGTTGCACCTTTGCGTCATTGTAATCGAAGCCTTCCGCTTTACCTGCGATAAGAAAATAGCCGTTTTCCATCTATTTCGCCTCCTTTTCTACGTTCTCGATCGCTTTCTGAACCGCCAATCCGTTAAGTAGGTGCGTAAATTCAATCGCGTTCTTATGGTCGCCTGTATAGTGGTTATACATGACTCCGAGAGCTGCGTTTGCAGCCGTAAAGAATGCCGTTAAGTCGACGTTCTTTAGTTCCGCAATAAAATGCTCGGATTCTTCGTTAAAAATTTCCCCTAATGCGCCTGTAATTTTGATTACGTATTCTTCGTGTTTATCCATCCGTAACGCCTCCTATATTTTCATTTCTAACGTAAGGTCATGGCCGCGTTTCTTTAACTCACGATTCAAATTCCGTACATGACTCCGTAATTGCATCTTCGCAATGTTCCAGGCGATCTTGTGCGGAAAGATACGCTGCCACGAAAAGTATGTGCGGTCATAGAAGCCAATCGAAGCCGGTTCGCCTTTCTTCCACGCGGAGAAGTTGAGCGTAGTGGTCCATTTCGTTGCGTAGCTCGACATATCAACGTAGTGCTGTTCGTCAATCCACTTACGACCGCTTCCGTTAGCGACGTTAATCTCTACGCGCATCTAGCCCGCCCCTTTCGGTTTCTCAATTACGCCTTCATCGATCAGCCACGCAAGTCCAATCGCAGCCGCATCCGATTCATCAAAGTTAGCGAAGGTTCCGTCGTAGCCTGTTAGCCGTCTTACGCCCGCCTCTACTTCGTCCTTTTCTGCGTTGCCCGATCCGGTGACTAACGACTTGACTCGCGTCGCTGATATGCCGAGGTCTTCTGTCTTCTTGCCCGGCTTTTTATATTTATCGAACGTCAGCCCGAAACGCGACGTCGCTCTTTCGCACGCGTTCCATGCGCTGAGCACCGGATAGTTCGACCGTGATGTCTTGCCGGCAAAGTCTTCGCGCACCACGTAATCAAATCCGACGGTTCCGACGTGCTTGTCGAGAAACATCATCGCCCATCCTTGGATGACCTCGGCACGATGCGCATGTGATCGGCTCGTATTCGGCTTGACGTGGCTTAGCGCTTTAATAGTCGGCTTGCCCTTACGTACCTCTATGATCGCGACGCCCGGACAGGTCATCGATGTGTCGAACGCAAGGCATCGGATAGGCTTGGCGGCGGTCACGAATACCACCGATAGAATTCGATTTCCTGCGTCTTTAACGCCTCTGCCGCAAGTTTTTCCGGGTTATCTGCGCCATTTGCGATTGCCTCTAAAACATCGATGTACAAGTCGTCCTCCATGCCGTGCGCCGTCTCGTCATCTACGGCTTCGTGCCGAATATCATCGACGCGTTTCCGAACGTCATCGAACGTCATCAAACCGCCTCCCCTTCTCGTACTCTTTCGATAAATGCGAGCGCATCTATGATTCTTTGCTTCTTCCAATCCGGAAGTCTAGTACGCATCATCCGACTTTTAAGATCGTATAGGTCCGCCAGTTCTCCGTCCGTTAAATTCTTAGCTGTAGATCGTTTGTATTCATAGAACGCCCATTCGAATAAATCTAACGATGGTGCTTCGCTCAACCTGACGGCTCTAGTTACGCGCTCGAATTTCTCAAATATCCTAGTACGGTCTTCATCGCGAATCTCAATCCCAAACACTTTATTACGGTTAATCTCCTTATCCCATTTCACGCCGTATGTTAAGTGGTAAATGACGATGTAGTAATCGAGTCCGTACATTTCCGAGTAACAAATCGACTGCTCAACGTGCTCCTTCTTCGGCTCTACGATTTTCTTAAAATCCACGTAGCTTTTTTGAAACGACTTAACTTCTAAACCTACGCGATACTCCTGACCATCATCTGCGGTATAGATCAGAATGCCGTCGGGAAGTCCGTGAATTGCGAACTTTTCTTCGCCGGAAGTCACTTCGTGCATTGTCTTTTTGAAATGCTCAAACGCTGGCTCGTTTCGCTCCGTCCGTTCAAATCTAAATTTCGGCTTAGTGCCCGTAAGTCTCTCAAAATGACGTTCTATTAGCAGAACTTCACGTTGAATATAGTCGCCGACCTGCGAACCGAGCCCGGTCCAATCTCGCTGATTAGGCGTTGGTGTCTGTGGATCACGCACTGACTTGCGCGCTTTTTCGTATAGTTCTCTTTCCGTTTTACTTGCGCTGCTTGGCGAAAAAACAGGCCGAGGTGTTCCGTCAGGTGCGGTTTTCCAATTAAAATATCCGTACTTCGATTGCTCTCGTAGTACACGCGCATATTGTTCATGGAGTTCTGCGTCCATTAAATCGTCATACGGCTGCGGGTGCTTGTGAAATTCGTATAACATATCGTTAAAATCGTCCGCAATCGTTTGAGAAAACGGTGATGGTATATTTCCGCCGTTACTAAGTAATTGAGCCGCTAATTTTCGTTTGTCTGTCGTCAATTAATCACGTCCCTTCATATTGCGCTCGATGATAGAGCCGATCTTTAGCGACATCGCTTCGTTATCTCTCAACGCTTGATAAATGCGCAGCAGATCCGCTTTAGATAGCGCAACCATCTGAACTTCTCGGATTAAGGCGTGTTTAGGAACGAATTTCAACGGTCTGTCCGGCGAATCCATAACAATGTTTCTAAAGGCGTTGTATTCGCCGACTACTTGCGGTAAGTAGTTACGGAAAACTTCGATTGTCGCTTCCACGTCATTCAGCGCGCGGTGATGTCCGTCTAGTGAAATGCCGTTTCGTTTAGCCACGTCCTTTAACGACGCAGATAACTCCGGCTCTACGAATCGCGCCATGGCTCTCGTACAATAGAAACGTTCCGGCTCGATGCCGCCGCGACTAATGAACGAAAGATCAAACGGTGCATTCTGCGCAACAACGACAGCGTCTCCGATGAAGGTTTTTAAGTCGTCTAACGCGTCCCACTCTTCCGGTGCGTCTTCAAGGTCTTCTTCCGTGATTCCGGTTAGATCCGTGATGAACTCGGGTAGCTCACGACCTTCATCTAGTGCGACCATCGTGTGAAATCGGGCTACCTCAACGAATTCACGATCCCAACCGTTAAACCTAATTTTAATTGCGCCAATTTCGATAATCTGATCCTTTTTATGATCGAGTCCCGTCGTTTCTAAATCGAGCACTACGTATGTTTGTGGAAGCATTAAACCGCCCCTTTTCCTTGCCAGCCTTCGCCGACAATCCGTTTTTGTTTTTCGTAATCATCCTCGTTAGGGTAGTCATCACGGCTCACTTCACCGCTGAAGAATTCGCTTATCTTCAAACCCTCGCCCCATCTTCGGCTTATCTCGATGTCCGTCTTATTCGGTATGTTTCCGAACACGTACGTATTGACCATGACGTCCTCGAATTCTTTTACGTCTTGCTGCGTAAGTGTATCCGGCACTAATAAAAGCGCCTCGTCGTGAACCACGCACCATAAGCGCCATTCTCCACGTCCTTCAGCCGTCTTTCTATCGCATAGTTCTTGTAGCGCAATCATGGTCGCCTTTGTTTGTATCGCGGCCGATCCTTGAACGCGTGCATTCGTTGACTGCGTAAAGACTGCCGAATAGTGTCCTTTTGCGCTCCGATCTTTTGCGTCAGGCAGTCGTCGCTTCCGCTGTAGATGATCCATCCAAACGAATCCGTGTTTTTTCACGAACGCCTGATTCGATTCGACCCATTCCTTTACGACCGGAAATCTCTCGAAGAAGCTGTCGAGGAACTTTTGCGCCTCATACTTTTCTACGCCGATCGCGTCTTTCAACATGTTCGCACCGCCTCCGTAAGCAACCGCAAGCATGATAACCTTCGCCTGTTTACGATATATCGACCCATCTCCGCATTCTTCGATCGGCTTACCGAACACTTCTGCCGCGATAGATGCGTATAAATCGTCGCCGCGGAAATAGTTATCGACTAGCTTCGGGTCTTGCGTAAAGTACGCCAGGCATCGGTATTCTTGTTGGCTCCAGTCACCGCCTAGTATTGCGTAGCCTTCAGGTGCGACAAATAGTTTACGTGCCTTCTTCGGCTGGTTCTGTAGGTTAACGCCTGTTCCGCCGGAACTGAACCGACCCGTCTTCGCTCCATTCGGATTGAAGTTCGTGTATAGCTTGCCGGTCTTTTGATCGATTAGTTCCGGCAATGCGTTGATATACGTTGAATAAAGCTTAAAGCTGTCTTTATATTCGAGTAGCTTCTTAACTACCGGATACTTTTTCGCGAGTGGTTTAAGTACCTTCTTCGCATCGGTCGACGCTAGTGATTCGCCTGTCACCCGTTCAAGGGCCGGCTTTAGCTGCGCCGGAGAGTTTATGTTGACGTCGCCTAATTCTGCGATTAATTCATCGTATAAACGGTCTAAGCCGTCCTTTAATTCGCGCCCATATTCCTCGGCGTACTCTAAATCAATATCGAAGCCTGTCGTCTCCATCTGCTGAACTACGGAAATCAACGGAACCTCTACTGTCTCGTAATAGCGCAATACTTCCGGCATCTTTGCGAGGTGTGCTCGTTGGAAGTTTCGTAGTTTAAGGGTCACATCACCGTCTTTTGCCGCATAAGCAAGCGCGATCTCTAAATCGTCTACTTCGTCAAAGCCGATCTTTCCGAATAAGTCACCGTAAGTACTCGACTCAATGCGCAGGTACTTCGTGACGAGGTTTTTTAACGCAAATGACGGCTCGTTTTCGTTTAGTAGGCGCATAGCTTCCTGTGTATCCCACGTAAGGCCGCGTAACTTAATGCCTTCGCGATCAAGCATATGAATATCGAACTTAGCGTTATGGGCGAGCTTGCCAACGGCTGGATCTTCGTAGAAAGTTCGTAGAGCTTCGTTTACTAGACCTCGGCTTAATTGCGGTCTATCCGTTTTATGTCGCGTAGGAATATAAGCGTGTACGTCCGCTTTGATTGCCGTGATGACATGGCCGACAATATAATCGTTCCACACGTCTACGCCGGTCGTCTCTACGTCAAATACGATTTCCTCTTCGTTTTTGAGCAACGCAACAAACTCGGACAGCCGCTTTTCATCCGTAATCAGCCAATAATTATCCGGCGTTTCCTCGACCATCTTGCGTAGCTTTTCTTCGCGGGCCTGCGCTTGCACCGTTTTCCAAAGACGCAGCGCTTCCGCCTTACTGAACTTCTTCGGCTTGCCGGCTTTATTAACGCAGTCAGAAGGATCGCGCGCCAATTGGCCGTCCTCCATAGCCGCCTTGACTTCGTTTAATTTCTGCCGGTCCGAATCGCTAAGCTTGCTTGCGTAGATGCGACGCCATGCATCCTCGATTGGCTCGACGGCGTTGGCCGCTTGCTTACGTTTAGCAACTTCGGTCGCTTGCGCTGAGGCCTTACCCGCATTTACGTTTAGTTTTAACGGCTTGATTTCCACGTCGCGTCCTCCTTTCTTCGTTAAAAGTCGATGGTTTCCGTCCACTTCCGTCTATGAGCCGTCTCATTTTCCGCATAAAACTCCGACCAGCAATCGCCGTCGCAACAGTAAACCTCGTACAGTGAGTCGTAGATGGCGGACTGGCCTTCGTTAATGGGCGCTTGGCAGGCGGCGCATTTAGCTGCGGTCAAAACGTGCCTCGACCGGAGTGATTAACGTGATTTTATTAGGCCATTCTCGGCAAATTCCGTACTGTTTCGTTAAACATCCGACTTTATCATCGTCAACCAAGCCCACCTCGCAAATCTCTCCGTCCTTTACATACGCAACAATATCGCCGACTTTATACTCGTCAACTTTGCGTCCGATACTCGCCCATTTTGTAGTACGCTGTGCTTTAGCTTCTTTAGCGGCTGTAATTTCGGCATCTGTTGCGGGGACTAACGTTTCCTCACGTACCCACAGCGCTTTTCTTCTTTTGGCAATTGGGCTAATCAGATAAGGCTCATCGTCTTCGGCATCGTCAGCAACCCAAACGATATCTCCCTCGTCAATCCCGTCTAAATCTTCTGCACCGGCCACCTTCGCATAATCACCGACTTTTAGGCGTACGTGCTTCTTGCGGAATGGAACGTAATCTACTCGGTAAAGTGCGTTTAGATCGCCACCATCGTCATAAAAATAAGTGTCTCCATCGCGATCAATCTCGTTGATTATATAAAACGCTCCGGCTGTTATATCGCAGCATCCTGCCTTAGACATTAATAAATCGCCGACCTTTGCGCCTCCCTCAACTCGTTCAAACTCCGCACCTTCATACGAAACTTTCGTGATTTCTCCGTCCACCATATCGAGCGTTTTTACGCCTTTTAATGCCGCCATTTATACCGCCTCCGCTTCGTTTTCTAGTGCCGCCAGGTATGCGCGGTCTAAGTTAAGTTTGAGTTCGTGCCATGCTCGGACGCCTTCGTTCTTACGCGGCATCCAATAATCCGTAATATTGCGACATTCGAACATATACGCTTTGGTCTCGTTGTCTTCGAGTAGTACACCGATAAAATAATCCGTATCAGCTTTCGTGTAAGCCTGACCGGTATTCTTGCGTCCGCTAACTGTCAAACAGCCGCGTTTTTCCCTGCGGTCACGAATCGTCTTAACCTGGATACGTTTGATTGCGCCCGTAACCGGCTCGGCAGCGAGAATATCGTACGGTTCCTCGGTTTCCGGCTTACTAACGCCTGACCAGCCGGCCGCCATTAAGGCAGCTCGAGCGATCAGTTCGGCGAATTTGCCGATCGTTTCTTCTTTGTGCGCCATCTATTCGTCCTCCTTAAAAGTCGAAGTTTTCTTCGGTTGGTAGTTCGTCTTCTGCCGGCTCTTGTTTCGGTAGCACGCTTTTGTCAATGCCGCCTGCCGCCTCGCTTAACAACGTGACAATATCGTCCTTTTCGCGGAAATTAGCGAGTTCTTCAAAGCCGAAGTCTGCCCCGATGAACGCCTTTGCAGCTTCGATTACATCGTCTTCTACGTCGCCTGATTCGAGCGAATACGTCTTATCGACTTGCTTAAAGAACGCCGCTTCCCCTACGATGGAGTATTCCGGATTCTTCGTCGCTTTCTGCATCGTCTTCTCGATCTTGTCGTAGTCAGCGATCAGGCTATCCGCGTGGAACTCCGCGATGTCAATGACACGGTACGTTTTATATTGCGGATCATAAACCGGAATCATGAAGAACATCTTACGTTTCGCGCCGGCTTTGCACGATAAGCACTCGTCTTTGCCTGCTCGCAGATAATTCGCTAATTCGGAAGCCTGCACGACTCCTTTTGGCGAGTGAGAGCACGTATGCTTGCGGAAATTGTGGTCGTAGCTGCGTCCATTATACGTCTTGTCTTCGTGTACAAAATAGATAAACCAATCGTCCGGAGACCCTAACAATACGAGAGTGCGTCCGTCTTTATTGATCTCGCCGTGTCTGCCGAGTTTTACATAACGCGTGACACCTTCCGGAAACTCGCTTTCTCCACTCGCTGCTTTGTCGCGTGCCTCTGATCGTTGTTTAAGAATGTCTCTAATGCTCATCCGATTACCTCCGTTAATTTGTTTTAGGGTTTGACCCTCGCAAAACACCGGTATCTGCGCCCGAGACGCCGCCAGCGCACGGCATAGCGACGCGACAGTTTTACTTAACGAACGCCCCGGTATTCTCCGAGCGTCGGCGGTCAGTTGCCGCCTTTATTCCGTCTCTCTTCACGAACAAGCGACCAGTACATGCCTCCGATAATAAAGGTCGAGATTGTGCCGACGAATGCGAAATACATTAGGAAATCGTCAAACATACGAAGCCACTCCTCTCGCATAGCGCGTTACCTTGCGCTTAATTTCGAGCGATTCGGTCGGTAATTCATCAACACGCATTTGAACGGCATTAATTCGAGCTTGTAGCGCCATTCTTTTAGCTTTCGAACGAGTACGTTTGAGTTCGTAGGCTAACCAACGCAGTTCTTCGTCTAATTCCTCCGCTAAGGATTCCGTTCTTCTTAGCGATTTATCTGCGTCCTCTTTTATAATTTCGTAGGCTTCAAAAATCAGACGCTTGGTGGCCGAATCGTGTCCAGCAGTACCCTTATAAACGGTGATGACTGCGTTGGAATCTAGCTCAAAGTGAATAATTACGCCATTACTCGCATACGTACGAGCTTCTCGACCGGATTTATCTACGGTTACTCCAAGATAACGAGCGTGTTCCATTTTCTGCGCGATCCAATTACACGCAACGTATTGATTATCGATGCCGAATCGGGTTTTAAGTCGCTGCTTTGCGTGGTGGGTTATGGTTATTTCGGAAGGTTTCATCCGACGCGCACCGCCTTGATCGTAGTCGGACGATAAAAGTCAGCTGGATCATCCTCGTGATATAACGCGCCTTCGTATTGTAATTCCGTTAATTTTTGGATGTTTACTACAGGTGGGAAATCGTTTGTAGGTTGTTTCATAGTACGTTAGCCTCCTTAATTTTTAGGTAAAACGTACTAGACGGAGGGTTGTTCGCATGGTGTTCGCTTGAAATTCGATTCTCAATCGATTATCATTAAAATACGTAGCGAAGCCCTCGTGCCTAGATACGTGATTATGCTGTTAGTTCGCGCTGGCAGTGTAAACGGAAACGTCGGATGAACTTGCGATGTGCTTCGAAATTTCCTCCTAAACGTTGCGTCAACAACGTGGAGATTTCGGTCATATTCGTACATCCTTCGCTCCAACATCTAAGTATTAATTCTTTGCGAAGATCGCCTTGCGTCAACAGGGCGGTCTTTTCTTTTAGTAAAACTTCGCCTTCGACGTCCGTCAAAACGTCTTGAGGCTCCCACGAGACATTACCGTCATCTCGCATTCCTTCTATAGATAAAGCCGCTTCTTTTCGTGAAGCCTTCAGATACTTATTTCGTTCCCTTACGATAATGCGCTGGATCAACGCTTTCTTATCGCGACCATTCCCTTCGTAGCGCTGAAGCCAGTAACCTATCGCTAGTAAGGTCCGCTGCTCGAACGACGTTTGGTCGGGGACTAAGTGTGCGATTCGTTGCGATTCTCTTTGAACATACGGAATCGCGCCATAATCTGCGGCCATCTGAAGTCTATTAAATTTTTGTTTATCCAAGTTTTTCTCCTCCCGTCCCTTACACTTATACAGTCGCATGCGGTCTGTTAGAATCGGGACATTTGATTTAAAATTTTTTATAATTTTTCTTCCATGTCCATATAGTACCAAAAACAACTATGTAATATTTGAAAGTTGAAAAACTTAAAAAAGATTTTGATTTTAAACTAGATTCTATTTTTAGACAAAAAAAAGAAGCCTAATGGCCTCGTTATCCTCCTGGACGAATGTCTGCTGTTTTGTACGGTTGCTCCGCTTCTAGAGCTCCGTCCGTTCCCTTGTTAAGCTGTACAGTTGATACCGCGATTGCTGAAATTAATAAAACACTCAATAAAATCTTCTTCAAAATAAAGCATCCCCTTTTTCGTGTAGTTGTAGTTTGAAAATGTATCAATTAGGTACTTAGGCACCCCAGCGTCTTTAAAATCTCTCATTACCAACGCTGAAAAGAAAAAGTCTGAATTGAAAAGAAATTGACGATGGCATTCGAATAGCCCTTCGACACTACCTTTTTTATATTTTTCGAGGTATATGTAAAAGTCGTCCGTTCTCTCTTCGTATATCACCTCCTTTAATTGATCTAATAATGCTGACAGTTTATCGGGGTCTTTTCTATTAACATACGCTTCTGCGAGTAGGTAGTTGTTTTTTGCGTTTGTAATAACGAAATCAACACCCGTTTTATAGGCGTACATATAACTCTCTTCAAATATAGACATCGCGTCTTTTTTGCCTTTTGACATCGCGATCATACCTAAGATGTAGTTCGCATCGGAAACGGATTTATTTGAGATGTTTCCATTCTTTATTATGGTTGCGTAGTGTTTGGCTGCGCCAAGATTATTTAACCGTAAGTATACAGGCGACATCAGCTCAGCGAATCGATGAACGTAGCACTCTTTTATGAATAGCTTCTTTTTATGGCCTAATGACTTGATGCTGTCTCCGATTGAAGGCGCCATCTCTAGGATCGAGTGAATCTTTCCCTTTCCATAATAACCATAACACATATAGATTGAAGATAATATTCGTAATTCTTTGTGCTTACTCTTTGAAAAAAGGCTCATTGTTTCGATCATATCATCAATACTAATTTCTGCATTAATGTAATTCAAGATAGTTTTATAAATTTGAACATGGTCCTCTAAACCAATTGTCTTTTTGTGGACATCGATTAATGAGTTTAATAAATTTGTATTTCTCGTAACTGCTGCGTACTCCATCATTTGTTTTAAGTAATCATTGTTATCAGTCTTTTGAATCGACAAACACCATTCGGAAATTTTTTTGTTTGAGTTGTTCGGAAAAAGGAAATGTGCGAGGATTACAAGTGCTCTAAAACTAATAGTTCCATTATTCCGGAAGTGCGTCATGGTTGATTTATCTGCGCGAATGATTTTTGCGATTTCGTTATACTTCAAATCATTGTCCTCAATCAAACTACATAATTCTCTTCTAATCGATTCCAAAAGCTCTGACCCCCTTCGTTTATTCTTGTCTTTTTATATGGGTTGAGTATAATTGAAGTATACAATATATGTTCGCGTACGTAAACATATTTTTTAATATTTTTCCAATAATTTATGGAGGTGTTCAAATTGGTCGATTTCTCTCCTCTTTTTGACACCCTGAAAGAACAGGGTAAATCAAAAAGTTATTTGCGCAATTTTATGTCTTCATCCACTCAGGCGAAGATAACGAAAGAGCCTGCGATGAACGGCGCTAACCTAGAGTTCCGTGTAATTGAACGGATTTGCCTCGAATTGGACGTGCCCATCGAAAAGGTTGTCCGTATTCTTCCAAATCCGCCCGAATGACCATTTAATCGGCGCGGTTATGTGGTATAATTTCCTTCGTAAAGCACGTAGCATTCGCTTTGCGGAGGTGTTTATCTCGCAGTATTCGGTCGTCGATTGCCGGATAAAGGAGCTGTGCTATAATCGCGGTTATTCACTTACTCAACTCGCAGAAATGGTCGGAATCTCAAAAACGCAGCTTTCCGATTATATAGCGCTTAGGAACGTCCCTAACGTTGAAATGGCGTATTCCATAGCGCGCTGCCTCGACTGCGCGGTCGAAGCCTTATATGATTGGCGTCCTTTATCCGGTAGCAACACGGAGGGTTAAGACAACCTCCGCCGACCGAAAGTTCGGATATTCCCGAACCTTACATTAATACTTACCGCCTCCGCACGATCAACAACACGCTTTAGAGCGTCCTCACCTTCCGCTATTAATAATTCATTCGCATCTTTGTATCCTTCCGTTATATAACCGTGCGCAAGCCTGACTTTGCCGCGCATCTTTAGCTCGACCTCCTTCCGTAATTTCTCACCGGCTTCGTCGTTGTCCGTTATTACCATTAAATATTCGATCGGCGACTGCGCAATTATGTCCGCCTTTTGGTCGGAAAATTTACTGCCGCCTGTCGCAATGCCACAAAAGCCCGCCGTACGCCACGAAAGCGCATCGATTTCAGCCTCGGAAAGCACCGCTACTTTGGCGCAATCAGCATATACGGTTTCTATTCCGTAGATTAATCCGCGGATAGGCCAGCCGCCTTTAGCGTACCAAAACGCTTTATTACGCGTTGATCTATATTTTACGTTCGCCAGGCGCTTGTTAGGCAGCCGCCAAGGTATCATGGCCGTTTGTCCGACTAAGCCTACGCCTGCTTCACGCTGTACGTCTTCGCTTATGCCGCGATTGGTTAAGTAAGCGCTGGGGCCGATTTTAACGTCCGCCAATAAAGACTCGGCTAGTGGCCGACTAGGCTCAACGATTTTCAAACGTGGAATGCGGAGTTTCAGGCGTGTATCACCTTCGCCAGTACCGTAGGTCTCGACGAGGTAAGAAGCCGTCTCTTCCTCGGTTTCTTCACGCAAGAATGCAAGCAGTTTAATGAATCCGCCACGTTCGCCCGTGCCGCTGTCTCCGAAATATCCGGCCTTGGCGGTCGCTGTGTCCTCGTAATAAACGTAAAAGCTAGGAGTACGATCATCGCGAAAAGGGCTTGCCGCCGTTAAACGGTCAGCGTGCCACGTTGGACGATCCCATTCAAAAAGTTCTAATTCTTCGCGTATGTCGACGTCTACAGCAACGCCATTGATCATAATTATCGACATGTATATACGAGCTCCTTTCGTTATATTACACTAAACCACTCGACATTGTAGTCGTAATTTGTCGAAAATATTCAGAATTATTTAGTGTAATTGTTGGTACATATTCCATTTAAAACCACACCTCTAGAAACCGTAGGCTTTTAACTCAATCTCTCCGGCTGCTACCTGCTTGATTAGTCCGACTTGTGGTAAATAAACGATCTCGACGACTTCATCCTCTCCTCCGTCACGTCCTTTATTTACGCCGATCAAACCGCGTCCTTCCTTTGCATTCGTATCAACCGGTATCAGCACCGCCGCATCTTCCAGTAAAGCCGACGTTTTCTTTACGTCCTTACGCTTCGGCAACTTAATTTCGCGATTACCGGCTTCGTCTTCGGTCGCGTCATCTTCTCCGGCTTGTGTTATTGCGAAAATAACCACGTCCATTGTACCGGCTAATCGGCGCATCTTTTTTGACGTATCGGCTGCCGCTCCGCCCGTCGTCTTATTCGAGTTGGACTCGTAATCTAAGTAATAGAACGGGTCGACCATCACGACGTCGGCGTTCGTTTGTTCAATGTCCGCTTTAAGGTCTTTTAGCGAACGTGTATCGAAGTCTTTGTCGTCAACGGCACGCACCGTAATAGACCCGGCTATTATCGTATTTAACGTCGCGATAAAGTCCATAAAGGCAGCCTCGAATTCTTCCGATAATTTGCCCTGGCGAACTGACCTCGAATCAAAGCCGGCTTCCATTTGCTGACCGTCAATTTCGGTTAAAGCGACGCCCTGATCCCCGGAAAGTGAAACGTAGATGCGAACGAGAACTTCGAACCACCCCATCTCCATCGACCATATGAGCGTATTTGCGCCTTGAATTGCGCAATTAATGACTTCTTCGAGTGTGATCGCCGACTTGCCGCGCCCCGACTTGCCGTAGACAACGTACATGTTCGAGCTGACGTAGCCTCCGATCGCCTTGTTAAGTGCCGGAAATTTACTGTCCCAAATACGGAATGACTCGCCAGCCTTTCGCTTTTCGTATTCATCTCGGAATTTATCCACGTCTCTCACGACGTTTGTCCCTACTGTTTTACGAACTCTTGTTCTTATTTTACTCTGTTCAGCGACCTCGGTCAACCATTCAAAAAATTCCTGCGGGTTCCCGCCTTCTTGGACGCGATTGAACCTTTGAACGAACTCGGAGTCTGCCGTCTTGACGCCGTTAGCTCCGTATTTATCATTAAATTTCGAAGCGAAATCGTTCATCGCTGCCGTTTCCTTCGCCTTCTGCGCTAGGTATTCAAACGTGGCATCGATACTGAATTCCGGCTGGAAGGTCGGCACCTCGGTCGCAACCATCTCGGCGGTCGGCGCTTGGTTTCCGTTCTTTTCCGCGTATGAACGGATGTATTCGAAGGCTGACCGTTCGCCATCCGTTTGGAAATCCTTGCGCGTTAGTCCGTACCGCAATAAAGCCGACGGGTCGTTCGCTTCGATTACTTTCGATAAAAGGCTAGTTCCGAAACTCATCGGCGTTCAGCTCCTTTCTAATAATTTAATCTCTCGACGTCTTCAAGAACTTTGTACAACGCTTCCTTCTCGCTGATCGTCGGGCTATCTTCTACCATTGCGTCCCACTTATCCCACGCCTCTGTCGCATCTTTCTCGAATGCTTCACGCTCAGCCATCTTAGTCACACGAACATATTCCGGTGTGCCGAACGTTAGATGTCCAATTTTCACGACTGTTCAACGCCTTTCAGTTTCGCCATCACTTCGTCCATTTTCGCCTTGAGCGACTCATCACCCGTCATTTCAAAGCTCGCCTTGTAACTATTGTAAGTATCGAGTAGAATGTCGACTCTTTCCGCCGCCTCTTTACGTTCTTGCTTACGCTTTTCCGCTTCAATCGCGCTTAACTGCCTCGGTGTCTTCGGCTGTTCTTTTGCCGCCATTTCCTCCGCCTCCGTTTCGTAGTTTATTAGATAAACGGTACTTCTTGCTGGCGGATAGTCTTCGAGGTTGAAGTCCGCCAAGAAATCTTCCGCAACAAGCGCGTTAGCTAATAACATCATGTCCGCCTCGAACGCTTCGAGCCATTCGCCATTGATCGCGTCATACAGGTCGTACTCAATAAAGTTAAAGACGGCCTCTTTCGACGTTTCCTCGATGTATCGGGCGCAATCAATGTAGAAGACGCGTCCTTTATAGCCTTCGACGGAAACTAGATCGCCAGTTTTATAGGCCGGTTCGTGGTCCGCAAATTCAAGCGCATCGAGTTTGTCGAGGATGGCGTATTTAGCCGGACTCTCTCCGTTAGCCAACGAATCCGCAACGAGTAGGTCACGTAAGTATTGAATTTCCGTTAATGATAGTCCGCTCATTTACAGTGGCCTCCTTTTTGATCCGCCCGCAAAGACGATTTCTCGGCATTGGTCGCCGATCCGGTCTGCCAGCCGCGCCTCTCCGAATACTTCCGGTAAGTCTTCCAATTTAATGTTCGACGTATAAACGGTCGGCATACGGTTCGTCACGCGGTAGTTGATTACGGTGTGTAAATCGCCGCGAAATCCGTCCGTTACGTCTCTCATGCCTATTTCGTCCAGCACTGCGAAAGGCGCCCGTTTTGCTGCTTCTAACGCGGCATAATAACGTTTTGCTGCCGGCTCTGCGATTGTGTCGGGTACTCGCGGTCTATTAAACTCGTTGTATTCGTTTTGCCACGCATTAACATCGAGAAAATAAGCCGGTCGCTGGTCGGGTTGGACGCCGCGCTTCAAAGCGCCGATGTAATGGACCGTTAAGTATTCGTTCAACAGAGCCGCCGCCGTAGTAGTTTTGCCGGTTCCTGATTTCGCGCTATATAAATATAGCGATTTAATGCGGTCGGCTTCTGCGTCAAATTGGCGGTCGAACGTCTCCGCATATACATCGGCCGCCTTATAAGCTCCGGCTTGATCGGCGCGTGCGGGTGAGTTTTTAAGCGTCACTAGGCGATAGTCCTCCGCCAAACCAGCCGCCCCTGACCGTCCACCTCCGCCATCTAAGCCGTGCAAGCCGAGGTATAGCTCGCAGTGTTTCGTACAATTAACGCCGCCGGCTTGGGCGCATTTGCTTGCGAGTAGGCATCGTGATTCATTCGTCATTCATAGCCACCTCCTTTCGGTCAATTCGTTTACGTAATGTTCGTTCGTGTTTGGAGCGCATCTTTTTATCTTCGCCTTTAACTCGAGGCTTCGGGAACATTCCGTCTCGAGTGAAATCGTATCCGCTAAAGTCCTTAAAAGTCTGCGTTTTAAGCCAGCGATGAAGAGTCAATTAAGCGCCTCCTTCCGTCCTCGAATCGTCAACTATCTTATAAACATCGCCAAGTACTCTCAATGTATTTAAACTTACGAACCGTTTGCCGATCGGCGGGAATTTAGCATCGTCACAGACGAAGAATTTCCCCGACTCTTTGTGATGTTCAACCACGTCACCTACACGTATTGCCGTCGGCTGCGGAACGTTTAGATACTCCGCGGGCACTTCGAGACCTAACGCACGTCTTAACGCAATAGCCTTTCCGATATGGGCGTTGAAGCAGTCGGTAGGAGCGCATTTGGCGATCCCTCTATCGCGAATATAGCCTTCTGCAAACGATTTGCGTAAAGCGACAACGGTTCTTTTTTCGGCATTTACGATAAAGTCGTGTCTATATCCGAGGTCTGTTGCGTACAGAGCCTCTATATCAACCTTCGCTCTCGCAACGATCACATCCCGTCTCTGTTGATCGGATTTATTCGTCGTAAGTTTATCAACTGCTTCCATTTGCGCATCAAAACGTCCTTGCAATTGACGGGTTCTTAACGCCTTCATTGCGTCCTCTACTAGCGCGATTATCTCGCCATAGTCCATTTCGTCTAGGTTCGGTGCTGGCGCTTGTTCTCCGACGATGACTTCGTATTCAAAGTGATAAATACCATAATCCTCCTCGCTAAGAACTCCGATAACGGAAGAACTATCTACCTTCAGTACATCTCCATTTTTATAACGACCTTCCCTCACGTGTTTATTCGTAATCAAAATGCGTTCGCCTACTTCCGCCTTACGTTTCTCCGTCTTATACTTCGTCATATCAAAACAACTCCCCGTAGTTTATTTGCGATTGTGCAGCCGCCCTTTGATCGTCTTCTTCCGTCTGTTGAGCCGTCTTCTGCTTTACGAGTAATGGCGGCAGGTGCCGATCTCGCATATACGAAAACATAAAGCCGAAGTTGCATCCTGGCCACTGAGCCGTCGGTTTCTTAGCCGCAAAGCATGCGTCAATAAAGTCTCGTACGATAGCCGCCCCATATTCGTCAACCATCGTCTTTAGGTTCCGCGCTTCCATGCCGCGATTATTGGCGACGTATTTAATGTCGTAGACTTCGAGGTGGCGGTCGTGCAGATAGACGATGAAGTCGCGTGCCGTCCATTTTTCGATAGGCTTAGTATCCGAAGCCATTCGCCTCCGCCTCCTCACGTCTGACGTTTACAAAATCTATCTCGATTCCGAGCATATCAAGCGTACGTCTGATCGCATCCATTTCCGTATAAATTTTAATTTCGTCAATACAGCCGGGAACATACCGTCTTTTAGCGGCCAATTTTTCGTAGTACTCCCGTACCTTTTGTTCCGGTGTCATTACGATTTCATATCCGTTGATTAACGCAGCTGCGAGTTCTATTAGCATAAGATCGCATAAAGAACCGCAGTCATTTCCGAGGGTCTTATCTGTACGCCCGATGTGATTCGTAGTATATAGGTGTAAAATGTCGCCCTCCTCGTAGCTCTTACGAAGAAACTCGATAGCTTCCGCTTGCTCTTTCGTGATTTCTGGCTTCATTTTAACGCCTCCTTCATTCGGTTTAATACGAATTTAACGTAATCCTTAACGTGTTCCGGCGCACTGATCGCGAGTAGATGTTCGGTCGCATTTCGATCGTCGAATTCTTCCGGCATCATTTCGCGAATGGATCCGAGATGCTGTACATACGTTTCATTCTCCGCAATAAGCGCCGCCATTGCCTGTCGTAATTCTGCGATTTCTTGATCCTTCGTTTTAGCCACGATTTAACCGCCTCCCAGCCGTTTTAGTTGTCGGTAGTATTAGTGCCCTCGATCGTCAGTGCCGCCGCTAATTCCGTGCGAAACTCACGCACCATTTGCGCAATCTCGGCGAGTGAAGCCGCATCCGAAGATTTAATCCGTCGGTTCATGACGTCCAAGACAGCGCGATCAACGGTCGGATGATACGAAACTTCTCGCCAGCGTTCGACCGGCGTCGGGTTGGCGTCAGGGTTCTCGGCTAGTCGCTTCGGCCAGCCCGGCGCTTTAGTCGGATCGGTGAAATAGCGCTCATTTACGATGATGTTGTGGACGTCAGATGTAAGGCGGTAGTCGGGAGATAGCGTAATGTTAATCGGCATGATTATCGGACTCCTTTTCGTTTATTAGTCGCAATACTTTGTCGCTTAAATCAGCTACCTTTAATTTTACGCCGTCTTTAAATTGCGCCTGAGAGCTCGGGTGTAGTTCGGTAAGTGCTTCGTATATAGTAACGAGTTCATGTTTCGTAAACATAACGCACCTCTTTTCGTTTGTTGTTTAAAACCGTAGCAATTCGTTCGCTTACGCTCACTCTTTGCATATAACCTTATCGCGATAGATATATCTTTTGAGTAATTATTTGCGCGAAAGTTTTTGATTGAGCGCTATTATTTATCTAGTTATTAATGGCTCTAGTTAAAAGATGGTTCTAGTTAGTGTAAAGCCGAGCCGTGTACGGATGGGCCGTATATGGCTAGACGATACACGGCGTTTATAATTCCTCCGTATCTCCGTCAAATATAGCAAGCTGACTGATTGGAAGTATCGTATAGCGAGCGTTCTCCCACCGCTGAGTCTTTCCTTCGCGTCCTTGTTTCTTAACGACGAGAGGGCGTCCCTGCCATCGGTATTCACATAGCGACTGTATCCGTTTATTTGCCGCAACTCGGCTTAAATTTAGTGCGTCCCCGATTTGATCCTGTGTCGGGTAGCATTCGCCGTCTGCGTTCATAAACGATGATAGTACGCAGAGCGTCTGCCAACGTTCGGGTCCGATATCCGCGATCAAGCCTTTCTTGACGGCATCGACGTACATCTTAACGAAGATACGCGTCTCAGACTTGCCGGACGTTAAGTTATATTCCGACTGAGTTTCTACGGAGACGAGCCGCTGATGTTCGTTCAAGACTTCGCCTCATATTTATCATAGATTTCATATGCGATTTCAACTATTCTCTGACCATAACCGTCTTTTACATAAGTACTTATCTTAGAAGACCCTCTATCCATACCTTTAGTTGTACTTCTTTTTACATTTCTAGGATCAACACCCGTTTCTTGACGAAGTTTCTCGTACAACTCACCCCAAATCTTTCTTCTACTGACCCCGAACAAGTTCTCAGCGCGAAGCATCACTTGCGAAATCTCATGGTGGAGAGCTTTCCCTGTCAATTTTGACGAACGACACAACCTTGCATCCGATTGCGGTTTATTTATAGAATTCTTGATGTCAACTAATGTTCGTTGTTTTTTCGGTTCGGGTAACGACACACCTTCTCCGCCTAGCAATTTTTCTGCGAAACGAGGAAACATTACTTTCGCAACATCTGCATACTCCTCACCGAAAACATAAGCTACTCCGCCATCTTTTACGTTTTTAATACTAATCATATTAATCGCCCCTTATCCGTTTATAATAATTGAATCTTCTTCATCTATTGATCGGTCAATCGAACGCATTAACGTTTGCATTGCGTGTATAGCCTTTTTGTATTCCTGCTTACCTTCGCTAATCATTCCGTTGAATTCTTGGACAAAATGCGTTAGATGCCCGTACTTCTCAACGAATTTACGAACATCCTCGGAGAACTCGTAAACCGTATAAGTGATTGCATCCCCGTTAGTCACGCGAGTTGTTCGTCCCTCATACATCGAGATTTCTCCGAACAGTTCTTTATAGCGTTCATTCTCGGCTACTATCTTCGGATCAGTCGTTTCGACTTCGATATATTCCGTCACTGTCTCCGTCTCAGCTTCTTCTGCGCGTTCGAGTTTGGCGCGCAATAGATCGGCTTCTTTCTCGGCCCGTTCACGATGCGATTCCGCTTCACTTACACGTGCCTCCGCCGCTTCTTTCTCCGCTAGTAGCTGCCGATATTCTTTCAGCGTCTTAACCTCACCGTCAAGAACCGCCTGTTTCGCCTGCCGTTTTGGTTCGGTTGACTCTGCGGATGGACGGGCGATTTCATACGTTAGCGAGACCGGAAGATCCTCGAGTAGGTTAGCTTGTTCATCACAATTTGTGCTAATCAAATCATAACGTTGGATTAACCTTAATACTTTCATGCGATCAATCCCTATATAGGAGCACCATTCTTGGAAGCACCCATATCCATTCATCGAAAGATGCTCCTGCGCTTCCTTAAGTTCGCGTCCTAGTTCTGTGTAAGCTCTTCCAACAATACTTCGCATGTTCATCTCTTTTTCTCGAAGGAAACCAATCGACTTAGCATCTAATTGCTCATACCTAAACTTATCAATTTTATTTTCCATAGTAGCCCTCCAACTCCATACCCCACTTCTACTTAATCATACGAACTGTATTTGAATACCGCGCAAAATTTCCGAATTATTTTCGCTTTCATAAGTACAGTCGCATGTGATCGATCAAAATCGGGACATTCGTTTTAAAATTTTTTGAAACGCCCCTAAAACGCAAAAACCCCCGCCTATTAAGACGAGGGTTCAGAGTAGCGCCGTATTTAGTTGCGGTGTAGCGTTCCTATGCGGTATAATGCGCTTAGAGACGATTGACTTATCGGTGACTTAACGTTGATATAGTTGACTTTACGGATGTCTTATCGGAGAAAAACAACGTAGAAATAACGTCGTGAAAGCTGGCAGCGTAGAGGTCAGCGGTTCGATCCCGCTATGCTCCATTATAAAAAGCCTATCCAATGATGGATAGGCTTTTTCATCTGTCTGGTGCTTGAATTTGATAACCAAAGACTCCTTTTATCTCAACATCCCCACAGCCTTCTTTTTTGGTCATTTTAATGCCATGAGGTCTATAAATGTACTGCCCACTTGATAAAATTCGGTCCGTTGCACTTAGATCATATTGATTACCTACGTACTCTTTGACTGATGACGGAAAATCCGTTCCTGATACGGATGTTCTGTAGAGTGTCACTTCTAAAGTACAACCCTCTGCATTTAGTATAGAAAATTGGTATCCATACGTAGATGGATATTGGTCAGGGTTATTTTGACCTCCAGATATCCACAGATATTTTTCCTGTTCCGTCATTATGAAGTCAACTTCTACTTCTCGATAAATGATCTTAGCTGCAACCTTTTCAATATTAAAATGAAACATGACAATGAAACAAAGAGACATCATTACACATATTCGTTTCATACAAACCCTCCTTTATTTCCCATTATTATACAACAAAATAAGAAGCATGAATGGTTTTATTTTACTTTTCAATAAAAGAGGACATTTACGAAAAGGAAGGGCTCGTCATTGATTCATTTGTTTTAACCTTCTATGACCTTACTTAACTTATCTTTTGTCTTTGGACCATATATGCCGTCTGGAGCTAACCCATGCATCATTTGAAATCGAGACACTGCATTTGCAGTCTTGGGGCCGTAGTATCCATCGATTCCATTGTTTTTCGCTCCCTTATCGGGATAGAAATAAATCGATGCTAAGGCTTGTTGTAATGCTTCTACGGCTGACCCTTTTGTTAGAGGCTTCGTCACTTTTAAAATACCTGAAGGCAAACTGTATATTTTTTTGATCTTGTTAGTTTTAGAGCTTGGTGTCGTTGACATGTTTTTGCTAGATGTTTCTTTAACAGGTTTGGACATTGTCATTTGACTTGTATGTGCAGATGCAAGACCAGCTTTGAAGTCATCCCATCGATTCAACAGCTTACGGGGACACTCCTTCCCGCTCCAATGCTTATGGGGCACCACATTTGATAAAGGAATCCTTAAATCACCCATCAGCTTTCGAATGAGCCATTGGGCGTTTTCAACTGCTTGTTCAAAGTTGCCGTCTGCATTTTCACAAATTTCAATTCCAATTGATTTCATATTGCCGGTTCCTCTGCCATCTCCTGCGTGCCAGCCATTTTCGTTTAACGGTAAATGCTGATAAATGACCTGATCGTCGACAGTGTAATGCCAACTGACGCCGGTACTTGAACGTGCAACAAACGCTGCATGACTCGCCGCATTCGCACCTTTTGCAGTGTTAGAGGTATTATGCACCGTAATATAGAGCGGCTTCATAACGTTTCCTGGCCTGTTGCGATTGTGTTTTGGGATGTAGGCTTGAATGATTTTTACCATATTGTTTCTCCTTCAAGTATTATTTTGTTAACCCTCTTTGTTTCAAGGCATCTTTTTGCAGCTGTCCTTTGTAGGTCACATAATTGTTTTTAAACCAAGCAATCATCGCTGTGACCATGGTGAAAATCGTGGAACCTGCAATATAAAGTGCCTCTCCTGCGGTTTGCACTTGCTCCTCACTAATCGGCAAAACTGTTTGCCCAAACATCACAAGTGTTTGGTTGATGAGTGCAATAAAAAGAAGCACTGTGCGAATCACAGTGCCTTTGTCGAATGTTTTCATGATTTTTCCTCCTATTTTAAATTCCGTTCAATTTTATCGAGTTTGTCGATGACGACGTCATATTTCTCACTAAACTTCGCTAACACTTCATTTTGCGCCTCGATTTGCTCATTGAGTTTATTTTCTCTTTCTCTTGTTGTGTTGAGAACATAAAACAGAATCCAGCAAAAGAGAACGGCAAATGGGCCTTGTGTCATTAAGTTTTGGACGACATCTACTTCCATTGGAATCACCTTCTTTCCGGCAAAAAAATAAAGCCATTAGGCTTCGTATTTGTTTCCTGTTATTTCTTGATAGTCATCTGCCGAGATCCAGCCAATGCTTACATAAAATGCAATGTCCTCTGGGCCGTAACACTGCCAGTCCCAGAATTGTTTGATATCTGCTACAGTTGGAAACATCATTCTGATTCAGCTCCTTTGAACATAGCCAGTAGATGCGTTAATTGTTTCGACAATAAAGCATTTTGTTTCTTTAATAGTTCTATATCACTTGGCGGGAGAGGAGATGGTTTTAGGCTATCTATATACTCCTGTGTCGCTGATTCATACCATTGCTGTTTTTCCACATTAAATGCTGCTTTATAAAAAGAAGGGTTATTGGGTGGAGCAATTGTTGTACATTGCTCTGGAATGATATAATTTCCTTCATCATCCCTCTCAAACACTTCTATAGGTCTGACCAATTCATATTGATGATTGTATTCATAGGCTTGTATCATACTATCACTTCCTTAATTTAATGGGACGACCGTGTCTAAATAGTAGCCAGTTACGGCACTTTCATTCGCTGCCAGTAAACCAGTTAGCTTTAGCTCTCCTGTCTTATATATAAGTAATTTACTATGACCCGTTGTCCCTGATACTGGAACTGATACTACTAGGCCTTTATCTGGTAAGCCAGTACTTGGAATACTTCCACATATAACTTCTCGATTTGCTTTTAGGTGACCTCTCAATAATAATAAATTTCCCCATCTAGTATATTCAACTGGTCTATCTCCAATAGAAGAACCGCTGCCTAAGGTAACATTTAGCCACTTAACATTTTCAAAATCAGCATCAGTTACTATTTTTTTCCACCCTTTAAAGACACCGTCAGTATGAACTGTACCAAACCAATGAGTGTTGTCATAACTTCTAATGACATGAATGCTCTTTCTACCATTTACAGTTTCTAAGATATCGATATTAAACCAAGAAGAATCATTATCAACAGGCATATTTAAAACATTAGATCCTACAGCAAAGTAAAATCCTGATGGCAACGTTAAAATATCAGTACCTATTGACATTGAAAGTCTTAAACCCTTTGAATTTAATAGATTATGGTCATTAAGGCGTTTCCAACCGCTCCACTCTTGTTGTGTACCTGTTACATCAGTTGTTGAACGGTTAATATAGACATCTCCTGTATTGTTTGCACCGATGACCCAGCCATAGGTATTTTCACTAAAGACAGACAAAGCCCTCATGGAACTTCTTGTTGGAAGATCTGGATGTGCTTCATGAATGTACCAGGAGTGAACTCCCGGCAATTTTATCAGCTTATCTAAAATGCTAGGATCATCTGCATTAATTCTTTCATATGCTTTTCCATCGTCAGCCGTGATTTTAGACAATTGTCCTGCATCCCATTTGTTTTTTTCATTTTGAGTTGGCATTTGCACCCAATTGATTGCAATATCTTTTACATAATAAGAAAAACAAAATGTATTTCCTAATGTGTCAATTGCGATTCCTACACCAATATTGTTTTGTCCTACAAGCTGGAAGCCCCTTAATGCAGCGTTACCAATAGCAGGAGAATCGACTACTCCAACACCACCTGGGGCATAGAATGAGCAGGCACCTAGCCCTTTAATTTCCTCATAAATACTGCCGCCTGGAGGAATACTGACCAAATGCGAGCCGTTATCATTTGTCAGTTTATATAGCTGGGATTCATTCCACTTCTTCTTTTCTGAACCAGATACGTGAGGAATTGCATCTCCCGTATGTAGGTTGAATTGTTCTAATAGTTCCTGGTCATTTTCAATCAAAATCTTCACTAGATCGTTAAAGAGATCTGCATGAGCTTTATCGCTCGTCTGAAAAGGTTGAGGTGTTTTTATGATTTATTTCTCCTTTCAAAAAACATTATTATTTAGGCGATGTTATGATAAAATCAGCTATTTCACTTCGTTCTAAATCGGAAACCAAACGTGATAAATTCATTAGGATTAAGATCATTAGAACAATCTTGAACACAAACTTTCCCATCTGTCCCGATTGCGGTTCTATAAATTTGTGGTGTATTGCTCTTGACCCACTCCAATAAAGTGAGTCGATTTTTATGAACCTGTACCCTTTCTACAATGTAAAAACAACAGATTTAAACCCAATCTTTCCCCCGCAATTAAACCAATTATTTCAACAACATCTATTGTGCATTGAACTTATGTTCTCGTTTCTTTGTTGTATTGAGCACATAAAACAGAATACAAAAGAGAACGGCAAATGAGCCTTGTGTCATTAAGTTTTGAACGACATCTTCCTCCGATTTGCTCACACACTTTCTTTTTCAAATGTCCCTATCTTAGCTGCGACAAGGTGACATAAGCTCTATTTACCGTAATTGTTCTGCCAGTGTTTTTGGGTGTAATATAAAATGTTAACTTATCTCCCTCTTTAAACTTTTGTTGAAGATACAATACACATATACTTGATGAGATGACAGGATTCCAATTTCCTAAACGTTGAAATTCTGCCCCATTCACATAGCATGACAAAATACTATCTGATCCAACAGTAATGTTATTGCTATTAAGATAAAGTCTAATCAAATACAGACCATTATTTTTCAACGTGATTTCAGACCGTGAACGATTATATTCTCCTAAATCATCTGACCTTGTTTCACCGAAATTCAGCTTTGTTGGAACATTTTCAGCAGCTGAAACGGAGGAATTATCAAGATCATACGTGTCAACAAAAGAAGTATTATCCATATCCTCCTTTGTTAAAACACGTTTCCAGCCTTGCCATCCCAAATTTAAGTCAAGATAGTTTGTATACATGTAATTGTTATAATCTATTGCCATGATCCATCCAAATGTCCCTTTTCCATTGCTATCTTGAGAAGTAAAATGATACATACCCCTACACGATCTTGTTGTTGGGGTGTTTAATGCTTTACCTGTGACATAAAATGTACCATGCCTTGGACCTAAAGAAACAACCTTTTCAAGTAAATCTTCACCATCAAAAATAGATATCATCACCCCTCCATTATCTGAGGTGATCTTAGATAGTTGTCCATCATTCCATTTGTTTCTTTCAGTATTCGATGGGAGCTTTGTCCAGTTAATAGCGGTATGTGCAGCATTATAGTAAAAACTATAAGCATTACCTGCAATATCTACAGCAAAACCAGTACCAATGTTATCTTGACCTACTGTCTGTAATCCTCTCAATGAAATATTTGCTGGGGTTGGGGAATCTTCGACTTCAGAAGCTGCATAAAATGTACACGTTCCTTTATCTTTTATCGCATCAAATATTCTTCCGCCGGCTGGCACATTGATGAGCTGGCTTCCACTATCAGCTGTGATCTTATAACTCTGGGAATCATTCCATTTCTTCTTTTCTGTTTCAGATGCATGTGCTCTCGCATCATTTGTATGTTTTAAGAGCTGTTCTAATAATCCAGTATCATTTTCAAGTAGAACTTTGACCATGTCATTGAACAAATCGGCATGCGCTTTATCATTCACCTCAAAAGGTATTGGTTCTTTTATTTCCATTATTGTTTTCACTCCCTTGCTTTGATGCTTGGTTCAATTTCTTGCAGCTGCTCTAAAGTGAGCATCCTTTGCTCATACCCTTCATTTAGATCTTCCATTGAACAATCACCTAGTTCAACTGCTTGTTTGACCAATCCAGGTGTCACCCATTGAAAATATAATGCCATGACCCAATAATTCATGTTTCACTCTCTCCTTTAAATAAAAGGATCTCATTTTTTAGCGCCTCTAGTTCGTTTGTTAAAAGGTCACATTGCTGTTCAAGCTGTTTTCTCATCAGCTTTTCTTTGGCTACTTCTTGTGCTAGATAATTTAGTGGAAGGGGTGGTTGATACCTTGGGTTGATTTGAGATTCTTTCCACCATTGTTTCAATTCTTCTGCCGTTGGCTTTGGCACATCTAGATGCCACTCGTCTATATACGAACCAGCACCGTCATTTCTTAATTCAAAATCCTTTTGCGGGTCCGCATCGGGGTATTTATATTTAATGGCTTCATATAAAATCATTAGAATCCTCCTACACTCTCGGAAAATTTCGGCCGCCTAATTCCGTAATATCGAAATAGTTGTACCAGCCTGAATTATCAGATATATAACGATCGGAATTTCCCGCATAGCCTATATACATGTAAATTTCAACGTAATCTCCTTTATTCGCTGGCACATTCGCAGCCCCATATAAACCTATATCAAGTTTTGCAGTTTCAGAGGGTGTGGCAGGGAGATGTCTATAATGAGATATATTTTTATAATTTTTACCATTTAAAAAGATAGACAGCTCAAAATTTGCATACATTTGAACCGTCTCAATATAGACTCCAGCGTTTACTAGGTACATTCCGTTTTCCGGACAAATAAAACGACTATTTTTTATATCAAAATTATTGTGACTATCTTTTATTTTTCGATTAAAAAGGATTTTTTGTCGCTCAGCATTATTAAGCAACTGCTTACCAGTTGTACCAATGTTCGTATGAAGAAAGCCAGAGATTTTTTGCCATTCGGTCCAGCCAGACCCAGTCCACCAATGCCTGCACCAAGTGCCTGTGCTATCAAAATAACTGCCTGCTTCGTTTCCAGTCCCATAGTAGTATTGAACAAATCGAAAGTTACTATATTTTTCATTTTTCACAAACCCATATCTCGTCGGATATCCCGTATCATTGGCTTGGCCAATATCCATAAACGTAATGCCTATTGGATATTCCTCGCCGCTGACTGATGCATCTTGAATGGCTTGATCTCCTGTTAATTTGAATAAGCTTTCATTTGTGATTTCTGCTATTTGTCTACTGAGTGCATTGTCATTCTCAACAAGTGTGTCGACCATCCGATTAAACAAATTAGCATGAGCTTTATCAGATATGACAAATGGTGAAGGTGCTTTGATGTCCACTTCTTTTCCCCTCCATTAATAAATATCATCAATCTCAAAAACGAATTCGATGTCGCCATCTTTTTGTTTGTCTGTCATGGTGCGGATGGCGGTGAATTTGCCGGCTTCGTCGACAAGAGCTAATTCATTGATGACTTCTCCTGCAAGTTCTCCTTCGGCGATCGTGCAAGTGTAGCGGATTTTTGCTGGTTCCATGAAGGTAAATGAATCAATATTTTTTTGGACTAGTTCTTTTTTGAGTTTTTGTTCAGTGCCGTCAAGAGAGATTGGATTTCCATCCTTAGTTCCCCCATTTCCAAATGCCATTTTAACGACTTTTGTGAGTTTTGTTCCTTCTGCTCTTGCCTTTGCCATTTGTTGACGTGCGTACAATGTTGTTACGGTTAATTGATCAGCCATTGTGATCCTCCTTATAGCTCTATTTTTTTAGAAGTTGCTGCTAGCATTTTTGATCCATCAAGCGGAACGGATCCATCGAGAATCCAGTAATGCTCCTTGATCAGTAAACTGCCGCCTTGTTCATTTTGAACATGAACTGGCAGGCGGAACGTCATTTTCTTTTTGGAGTGATGCGGCAGCTGGTTCTTTGTGCGTAAAATTAGTGCCGCTGCTTGCTTCGTTTCATGTGCTGCTCCAGTCATGACATAATTCAAACGATATGTTGTTTCTGACTTATGTTGAAGCGGCAATCTCATCTGCAACGAATGCCGAAAACGAGCAGGCACATCCGTTGCACCTCGTGTTCCGCTGAGATAAAACGTACCATTTAATACAAATTCACCATTGAGTAAAATCGGAATATGATCGAAAAAACCCACTCTGCTTCGCAGTGTGAGCCGCTGGTAATGATCATTTTTTTCATGTACATCAGTATGATGAAAAGCCGTGAACGTATAAGCCAAGTGAGCAGGCTTTAACGTTTCAAGAATTTCTACAATATATCTCGTGTTTTGCAGGTCATCTAGGTTCACACGTAAGGCGAAATGATAACGATTGGCTGTGAGACGGATGATGGCACTTGGGTTCTTGAGAAATCGATTCACTGATTTCTCTAATGAAAGATACGTGATCGGCGGAATATTTGACATCATATTGAGTAAGCGTGCCCTGCGCAGTTCAATTGAATCATCTGATTCCCGCTGCACCTTCAGCATTCTTTCCCATCTATTCAATCCCCATGTCGCTGTTAAAGGAAAGAACTGATCTGTTAAGTCGAAAATGGATTCGTCCAATTGCTCAAATTCAGGTGCTTCTGTCTTGAGTAAATGATCCACTTCATAAATGTCTGTAAAATATGGCGGCAAGTAATTTTTCATTTCATCCTGTTTGCTCAATAACCTTCACCTGCCTAAGACGCGGAATCTCAATGTCCTGTAATACTAAGTTTTTCGACTCACCGTTCAGTAAGACGTTTGCATAATCTGACACGCTTTCTGAATGATACAAAATATCGTTTAATGCAGACATTCGAATCGTACTCTTTTCAAATGCGATTGATTTTAATAGCGCTTTGACCTTTTCTTCTATTTCTTTTTGCGCTCCTTCAAGAGTCCAGTCCATTTGAAGTTCAACAGCCACTTCTATGTCAATATCCAGCCACTTAGCGCTTTCAACGGTTGCTTTGGAACCTATAGGCGCCTGTCCTTCCCCTTCGCCTGGCACAGGATCGATATATTCCTGTACCCTTTTGACAAGAAGGTCTGATGCTACATCTAGATTGCCGTCTGTGATGACAATTTTGACCGTTCCTTCTCCGTTCCAAAGCGGGAACACTTTCGCTCTGCCAACACCGGTCACTTCCTCAGCCCACTTTTTATAATGCGCTCTGTTGGCACTGACAGCCTCTCGTCTTGCGCGTATTAAGTATCGCTCATATAAAGAAGCGTCATCTTCTTCCTCTTGCCCTGGTATCACCAGTTCTTTCATGATCATCGATTCAAGTCCTGGGATCGTATCAAGGGATAGCAGCGGCTGACCTGTTAATTGGCCATTTCCGGCTGTACCAGGTGTCTCACATTCCAGCGTGCCATCGTTTGAATATTGGAAATAAACGTCTTCAATAAAAAAACGTGAGCCAGCTGGGATGTTGATGTTCTCCGGCTGAATGGATGCTGACCAAACCGCTCTGGTGGCTGGCTTTCTTTCAATACCGACTTCAGCAGCCCGTCGATCTAAAAATTCCCCCTGTGCTGTATCTGCAAAAACAAGCTCGAATACTTGATCAAGCCAAATATAGGACTGTGCCAGTTCAGCCGCAGCAGGTGCCAAGGCATTCCAAATGACGCTGTTTTCTCTTTTATCTATGTCATCTGGCAGCCTGTCCAGCATTCTTTCCATCAATGCTTCATACGTTTGCTCCTCAAACATCACCCTCCATCACCTCCTCTATTTCTAATGTGCCTTCATCTGTGACAATGGCTAGATTGACTTGAAACGAGTCATTTTGCTTCGTGACCTCTATCTCTTCAATATGATCAATTCGCTCATCAACGATCAGTGCTTCTTCTAGCAACCTTGGAATCTCCATTTCTTTGTATTCATCCGTTGCTTCTGTGTCCGTTAAAAGCTCCTGGATTTCAGTGCCAATGTCGTGACTGTAGATAGGATGTGCATAACGCTCTGTCCGCAATGTCATATAAATGAATTGCCGGATCGCCTCTATGCCTGAAATGGTTTCGTTTGTCAGCCTGCCATGTTCAAAATCTATGCGATACGTCGTTGAGGGTTCCACCTCTTCGTCTTCTTCTGTTTCCTCGATTTCTTCCTCTGGTGAAAGTGCCACGTTCATCACCCCCCTTATAATTTGTCGATGATATAGAAGGACTGTCCCCCTGCCATTGCGAGCACCATAATACTGTCTCCCGCTTTTAGTTCATCATCCTCACCCTTATTTAAGCGTTTCGGCCAAATAAGTAGTTCTTCGGGAATGATCAGCTTACTATTTTCATTTAATCGGATATTGAGTGGGGAAACCGCCGTGACTTCTCCAATGACAAGATCAATTGGAGAGGCTGCGTCTACTGCATTAACAGCCAATCGTTTAATCGCTTCACTTAATCTCACGCTTGATCACCCTTTGGCATGGAATTTTTCTCGACGACGTCAATGGTCATGGTGTGTTTCACTCCATTGAATTCATGTTTGTCTTGATCGATCCAGTAGGTTTTTTTTACATTGATTTCAGGGATTTTCAAATAGATTGGGAGACCGCTTTGCAGTTCGGGAATTCCTAGCGCTTGTATGCTTTTCACTTCTTGTTTGACACCTTTTTTCTCTGCTAGCCGTACTTTGGCTCTTTTTTGAAGCTGCGGCTGGTTGATTTGACCTGTTACCGTCTCAACATGCTGTAAAATGCCGTATTTACTCTGACCTGCTTTATCCTGTTCGATCACCACAAGATCTGATTTGCTGCCTTTTTTCTTATTCTTCCCCTGTTCATCTACAGACGTGCGCATCTTCACACGTGTTGCTGTCTCTTCAATGGAGGTGCTGTACTGATAACCGATGAGATTGACGCCTGATTCAATGACCCATACGTCCTCTGGATCTGGCCAAGCTCTCAGCCCCATCTTGCCTTTAGCAGAATAAATTTGATAGTTTCTGCCGGTTTGCCGCTTTGTTTCTTTTAATGCTTTCAGAATGATGTCATACAAACTCGTATCATTTTTAAAAACAAGAGACTTCACGACATGTCCTGTATTTGCGATGGAGGTCATTGGAATTTGAAAGTCAGTCCCAATCCGCCTCAAGATTTGATCTGCTCTTTGATTAGAAAAAACATAAACATCTTGGTTTTTCACCAAATATTGAAGCATATCGTATGCGGTAAAGGTCAACTTCCCTTCAACCGGCGTCCGGGAAAAAACGATGCCTCTGAACAGCTCTCTTCCTTTCCATTTAAAAAGAACCGTGTCTCCTTCTGAGACACGGTAATACGTTTGACTGCCTTGCTTAGTGATAATATTTGCCTGAATAGAGCGAGGGGCTTGATACCTTTGCCCCTGAAGTGTCACACTCTCTGTGACAAGCTCATACATGGTGCCGCTTCTGATGGCAAAAAGCTCAATCAATGCCAGCCCCCCTATTGTGGTATTTTTAATTTTTGCCCAGGGAAAATCCAATACCCCGGCTGCTTAATATTACGTTTACTTCGTTTAATCATCGCTGCTTTATTGGCATTCCAAATACGCCGCCATTTCGTACTGTCACCATAAAATCGGCCTGAAATGGCCCACAAAGTATCACCTTTTTTGACGGTGTACAATTTTGGTGGTGTTTTTGATGGCCTTTTCTTTTTGGTTTGTTTTGCTTTTTTCTTTCGTTTGATTTTCCTAGGCGACGCAGTTTTATATTCCTTTAACTCGATCGTAAATTCACGATCTCCAATATCATATGACCCTTCCTTGTGGGTGAAGCTTTCAATGCTGCATGTCATATTGATCTTTGTTCCAGTTACAATCAACCGCACGGACTTCTTTGAACGCATCATTCGTTCAATTTTCGCTATCGCATTCTCTGGTGATGGAATACTTTTATATTCAGCAATCGGCGAATATTTCTTAGGAAATAATGATGTGAATGACACTTGCTTCGCCGATGGTACGTCAATAAAGGTCAGTTCTCCAAAAGAGGCGACCTTCACTGTTTCATTTTGTACGTTATTTGTGATTTCGAGTTCGGATGGAAGGACAGGGAATCGCAACTTGTCCTTTCCTTGGGAAATCCACAACTGATATACTGATTTACCCATCGATCACGACCCCCTTCGTTCCTGTATGAAGCTCTACTTCCAGTTCATCTACAAGCATTTGTCTCATTTTTTCGACAAGCGATTGTTGGTCTTGTCCATTATGGAAATGCTGATCTCCATTGAATTGAATCATGATTTGTTTAGTACCTGACGATGTTGTATTACCAGCTGACTGAACTGAGGTCACTTGCTGCATCTGTGATTCTGGTAAAGGAGCAGATGCATTTGATGGATCATATACTTGCATCCCAAGTGCCTTGGCTGCCTGCGTCAATAAATACCTACCGCGAATGCCTCTTTCTTCAGGAATAATCCATTCGCGTTTGTTTCCTTCACCAACTCTAGCCACCTGCTCCTGAGTAATCAGTCCGCCATTTGCGTAGCCTTTATAAGGACCGCCTCTTCTCATACTCCGTAATCCCGGCGTGTTGAAGACTGTTCCATATCTGCCCTTAATGTAGTTAATGGCGGCTACGGCATTATGAATCGGGTTCCAAATATCATTCATGCCCTTGCCTTTATTGGAGTTAAACGTCGGTCCAATGGTTTGCATTAAGCCTTTAGAAGGCGTTCCCTTTTTAGCGTTGGAATCCCATAAGTTGATTGCTCTCGGATTTCCATTCGATTCATGCTGTGCGATGGTCATAAGACCTGGAAGCCAGTTCATAGATGTGCCCGTTGCCATTAAAGCTGCCATGAGCCATTGCTGAACACTAAGACCTGAAGCCCCCATACCGCTGAAGGCTCCGATTAATGAACCAGCCTGATTTTCAGCAAATTTTTTCACATCAACTGAGTCGAGTCCTTTGACGACACCGATCGATGCAAATTTCCCCAAGCTCATCATGACGCGTGAAGGAGAATGAATGTCTAATTCCTCTCTAAACGCCTGCTCTACTTTCTTCGCCATTTCTTTGGCGGCTTGTGTGACTTCACTTGCTTTTGAACGCATGCCGCTGTTAAAGGCGTCGATCATTCCTGAACCCCAGCCTGGTGATTCTTGTTTTGCTTGCAGGAATGGTTGTTTAACGTGTTGATCTACGTATTGGTTTGTGCCAGTTGATGTAGCATTTTGACCTGTTGCAAAACCACTAACCGTTCCAGTACCCCAAGTTGGTGATGTTGTCATCACTTGTTGGTATGGTGCTGTTACACGACTTTGCAAAAAGCTGTCTGTTCCTGTTGGTGTCATTTGCTGGCCAGTCGCAAATGCAGAAACCGTTTGTTGTCCGTACTTTCCTGAATCTGATGTCAATTGATTAAATGGCTGCTGAATATTTTTTTGCTTCCATTGATCAAGAGAGATCACTTTATGATTTAACCCTTGTTCAAAATCGTTATTAAATTGCTCACCTATGCCGGAAGCTTGAATGTTCCCATCCATTGAGACCGATCCGCCTATTGAACCGACAGAAGATGATGAAGCTACAGCTGTAGGAGCTGGAGAGCTTGACACTTGATTTCCTGCCACTCCGCTTGGCACAACAGACATTCCAAGTTGAGAAGCAGCCTGTGCAAGCAGCATCTTTCCTCGTCCTCGGTTATTTTGAGTTGGAATGACAAATTCGTTACCAGCTTCACCGACCCATGATAAGGTTGGCTGGGTGATATAGCCGCCTGTGGCATTGTTATCAGCACCTCCAAAGACATGTTTCAATACAAAATCAACCCCACCGCCAGCCTTATTAAACAAATCTTTGACCCAGCCAAACGCTTTAGAAAACCCATCACCAATAGCTTCAGCTACTTTTACAATCGGCTTTTGAATGTTGTCCTCAAACCATTTGGATAATCCATCCCATATATCTGTCACCACTTTATACGCTTCTTCGAACTTTTTCCCGAAACTGTCTTTAATGGTTCCTACGGTATCTACAAGTGGATTCCACACATTTTCCGTAAACCATGTCGATACAGCCCCAAAGATTGATTGTATCTTTTTCCATGCATTTGATAATGCTGTCCAAATCCCTGTAGCGACTGTAACAACTGTACTGCTCAGTGGTGTCCAAACGTTTTCAATAAACCAGCCCGCTACTGCACTGAACGTTTCTTGTATCCATGTCCAGGCATTGACTAGACTTGACCAGATGGTTGTTGCTACCGTAACGACTGTGTCGCTGAGCGGTGTCCAAACGTTTTCGATAAACCAGCTTGCAACTGCACTAAATGTTTCTTGTATCCATGTCCAGGCATTGACTAGATTTGTCCAAATGGTCGTTGCTACCGTAACAACTGTGTCGCTGAGCGGTGTCCATACATTTTCAATAAACCAGCCTGCTACTGCACTGAACGTTTCTTGTATCCATGTCCAGGCATTGACTAAACTTGACCAAATGGATGACGCTACTGTGACAACCGTACTGCTTAATGGTGTCCATACATTTTCTGTGAACCAAGCCGCGACTGTTGACCAAGCTTCGACAATTTGATTTTTGATTTCAATGGCTTTTTGGCCAATCTTTTCAAATCCGCCTCCATCAAACCATTTTCCAATTGTTTCACCGATAGATTCTCCGCCCATACTTCCAGCGATGCCGCCTACTAGACCGCCGATGGCTGTACCTATCCCTGGGACTACGCTTCCAATAGCTGCACCTGCCATTCCGCCGGCGATGCCGCCTCCAGTCGTACCAATCTTTTCACCAGCATTCTCTTTGTTCATACCGATTAGATTTGTTGCACTAAGTACACTTCCTAGAATAGGTACTTTCTTTAATAACTTGCCGCTCCCTTTACCTATACTTTTCATCGCTTTCCCTAATCCACTTAACCCCTTGCTACCTTTCACTAAACCCGTAAGTCCAGCAGCTGAAGCTGCGATACCCGCACCTTTCTTTAGTCCATTAGGGATTTTACCAAATAATTTGCCGGCATTAGTTTTCAGTTTCCCAAATCTACTTGGAGGTCTTCTATTCATTTCGGCCCTTGATGTAGCATTTGGATTTCTTGTCTGTCTTGGTGAGCGACCATTTCGATTTTTAGTTTTAGTAGAACCTCCCCTGCTTAAACCTCTTGCACAACAGGGGCAACAACTATTGCGAAACAAGCCTTTTCCACCTCGTGACTGAGGTTTCGTTTTGGGAGCTGGATTTGATGGTGTAGATGTTGGTGCTGTTGTTGGTGCTGTTGTTGGTGCTGTTGTTGGTGCTGTTGTTGGTGCTGTTGTTGGTGCTGTTGTTGGTGCTGTTGTTGGTGCCTGAGTGGTACTTTCACTTGATTGATCACTTGCACCTAAGAATCGATCTAATACATTAGTCACCAATTGATCTAGTTTTTTTTCAGGATTAAATTTAATTTTCTCTTTAATTCTTCCGATCACATCTTGCTTGTACTCTTCTATTTTATTTTCAACCCAAGGAAGTGCTTTTTCATCCCAAAACTTTCTAGGACTCAATTTTTCCTTCACTTTATCTGCAACGTCACCTGCATATTTTTGAATTTCACTTAATCCCTTATTGGCAAGGTTCTGGATCCAGCTCTGTTTAGGATCTTCCGTTTTCACTGACGGACTAACAGCCTCAGGCTCTTTTTTTATGTTTTGTTCTTTCACAACCGACTCTGCTTGATCTCGTTTTTTCAACTTACTCTTTGCATTGTCTTGAACAGATACTCTGATTTCGTGTTTAGACATCGTCAAGCTTTTGAGTGTCTTTTTGATTCGTTGAATTGCAGCGGTGGCTTGGTCAACCATGTTTAATCTCATATAGTAGGTTCTGTTCATGAGCTGAAGGATTGTTTTTTTGATTGATGACATTTTCCCTGACAATTGATCGTTTAGTTTAAACGTCAGCATCATGGGACTTGTCCCCACTTGTTTCAAACGATCTATGCTGGATTTAATGACATCCAGCCCCTTCGCTTGAATGGATATGACCAGATGATTTGGGAGCATATTTAACTGATTGTTTAATGCTTTTAGATCACGATAGATTCCTTGATCCAGTCTCATGGAAATCACTGAAATTTTCCGAAGCGATAAACTGAAGTTTCTTAATTTCTTGTCATCTATATCCAGGTTTATTTTCACAGGTTTTCTAAATGGTTTGAGCTGCTTCTCAAACGTTTGAAATCGTTTTTGAATGCGCATAAGTTTCTTCGATACTTTGTCTTCTAATTCAAACCGTGCTGTGAGTTTCGCCAATTATTTACCTCCTTTCTTTGCTTCTTTTTCTAGCATGTCTAGCTTGTAGCTGATGAGTCCGAATAGGAACGCTTTGAATTGTCTTGGTGCTTCGTATAAATCAAGAAGTTCAGATGGGGAATAGTGAAGCTCGTGCATGGCGTAATATAAAAATACGGCTTCTTTATCCCCATCTTTTATTAGTTTTTTGCTGCGTCTTCTAAATCTTCAATTTCGTCTTCAAACCCGTTGATTTCAATGGCTTTGTTTAACCAGTTTGCGTATTCACCGCCGACAGATAAAACACGTTTTGCGACTTCAACTGGATCTTGTGTGCTGTAGGCTTCTCTTAATTCCTTTGAGCGGAAATCTGGGTAAATCGTCGATTCAATCGCAATACGTGCGTAGAAGCGCTGACTGTCTAAGTCCTTCACACGTCCTCTGCCTTTGACATTTTTGAAGGTTGTGTTTTCTTTTTCAAGTTCATCAATCCGTTCAGTTGTAATGGCTTTAAAGACAAAAGGAATGACATTCCCTTTTTTATCAACAAAACGCTTGGAAATCGGTACTTTGACTTCTTCTGCTTCTACTGTTTGTCCTGGCATAAAAAATGAAAGATCAAATGTTTGTTTTTCGCTCATGTTTAAAAACTCCCTTTGGTTTGTTTTTTTGAATGCAAAAAAGCACATCCATTTTTTGAATGTGCTTTCCAATCTTTTCATGTATAATCTAAATTGTACAATTGAACGGCTTGCTCAAGGGCGTCTGGCTCATCCCCGATAGGAAGGGGGTGATGCTCATGTCAACATTTCAAGCACTGATGTTAATGCTTGCATTCGGGTCATTTATCATTGCCCTGTTGACGTATATAGACAAAAAATAGACTCCCCCCTTGAGCTTTGGTAGGTAAAAGGGAAAGTCTATCCTGAACATCCTATTCGATTAGCCAGCCCCTTGAAGGGCCTCATTGTACATTGCCGGGATGCGCCAACATCCTGGCTTCTTTTTATTATATGCAAATCACTCTGCATGTAAACATCATCTTCTGTTTTTGGAATGCTTTGAGCATTCTAACTGCATTATAACACATTCCTTTTTCAATCTGCCAATGTTACTTAGCGAATTCACATAACCTATTAGAAAGAATTCTTTAGCTTTTCAGGCAGGTCAAAGTCCTCGAATGTGAAAGGAACTTCTTCTTCAAGTGCCTCTGAATCGACATCCAGTCCAGCAATTTTAGCTGAGTCAAAGTTGACATCAAATAATGTCACACGCTCTGTGCCTCGGCCAGATGATTTATCTTCAAGCACAGCTTGAAGAGTGAAATAAGGATCTTCCCCTTTTTTCACATAGTTGAGCATTAGTTGAACGAAACGTGAAGTGACTTTATAGAACGTCGCAGTTCCTGTTCCGTTTGCACCGGTTGTTTTATGACCAGTCATTCGGCGGCCCATGACGTTGACTTCTGATTTGTTTTTCTCCACGTTTGCTTCGAAGGTTTTGATAAATGCTAGCTCTTCACCTTCTAAGAAAAGACGACCTTCTTTACCTGAAATTGTATTTTGCGCTTTAAAAGCCATCTTACTTCACCTCCACATTGAAATAGAATTTTTCTGCTGCATCTACTGGTTGAACCGCTAAATCAATCATAAATCCATCACGATCTTCATTGAGACCAATCACGATATCTGTTTCTGAGTTAAAGCCTGTAATGCCGCTGCCATCTTGAAGCTGTGTGAGATACTGCGTAATGAGTGTTTTCACAAGCTGCACACCATCATCTGATGCTGGGATGTCGTTGCCATTGGCTTTACGTAATTTAATCAAATTTTTCAATTCAAACGTTAAATCATTGTTGATCGCATCAAGCACACGAATGATTTTGTTTTTCGCCATTTGCTGGTTCTTTTCAACTGTAAAACTTGTCAAAGAGTTAATATCTTTTTCAACACTCACAGTACGATCTCTCGCATCAAAGGTGAAAAGGAACTCCCCTTGTGATAATCGGTATTCGACTTGATCATTGTCAAGACGTTCTAATGTATCGACTGCTCCTTCGTATTCAACAAAGGTCAATGACTGATTGAAGTTCGCTCCTGCACTTGCACCTGCGACCCATGCTGTTGTTTGAGCAGGCGTCAGTTCTGTTCCGTCTTCTAGAACAACACCGCTTGTGACATTGATGATCCCCTCTTGGTCAGCTGCATAATTGGCGACAACCCCTTGCACTTTACGTCCTTGCTTATCACGTAAACGCTCTATAAATGAGGCAAAGGTTGCTTTTAATTGCTCGCTATTATCAACAGGAAGAGCAATGACATCAAAGTATTCTGTTTCGGCTGCTTCTAGGAAAGCTGTGTAATCTGCGACACTTGCCACACCATTTTTCCCGCCGCTTAGTGCCACACCAGCTGTGATGACCGCTTCACCTTCACCAGAAAATTGAACATATTTGTTTTTCACAAGATCTTTGACATCAGTGACAATCTGCTTATCGACAATATCTGTTCCAAGATAGGTGATAACGTCGCGCTTTGTGCTATCAAGTACATTTTCTGCGACTTGTACAGTGATCTCGTTTCCTTTTTGGCCACCATAGTTCGCTGTGACGACAAAGTTTTCTGCGATTTCGGCTTTGGCTGGTTCTCCTTCATTTAAGCGGTAAAGCAAGACCGTTTGTGCTTTTTTCTTTGCTTCACGGAAAAGAAGGAGTGACTTATCATCAATGTTAAGTCCGATCTTTTTATTTAAATCTTCCATATTGGAAATGGAAATAAAGGTTTTTGGTTCTCCCCAGCTCATCACAAGAGGAAGTGCCACCGTACCTCGATCGCCTAAAGTAATTCGCTGCTCTGCTGTTGTTTTAAAATTAAAGTAAATACCAGGACGCTTTTTCTCTGTACCTGGTGTAAAAGTGCCTCCGTTCATCCTTTAAACCTCCTTGGACAAAAAAGCATCAATATGCTTCTTTGCTTCTGTTTTTGTAATTGGCTGATGTTTGATATAAAAAAGAGCACCTTCAAGGATTTCTGGTTTTACCCCAAAAAGATCCTTACTGTGCTCTTTTAAGGCTTCAAATGAAAAGCCAAATTCTTTTTCTTCGCCAGCTGTTTGATCGAGCTGTGCTTTTTTAGTCTTGCTCACGTTTGATCACCCCATCTGAAAAGTTGATATTTTCAAGGCTTGGCTGTTTGTCTCGGTTGTACCAATAGCTGCTATCCCACGTCAGGACAATCGCTGCTACGCCTTGATCTATGATTCTTGTTTCCACTCTTTTTATGCGGACATAATCATCAAGCACCTCTCCATCTTCGCTCATCATCTGAATGATTTGACGATCAGCAAGCAATGCATCGACGACTGTTTCTGCCGCATCATGCGCTTTTTCTGTATCGATATGAAACACTTTCACTTGCAGCGAATAAGATTTCATAAAGGTAGAGACCGTATCTGGACCGCTGATGACTGTCACTGGCGGCACGTACACAGACGGAACTTGAAAGCGCTCTGGCAGAAGGCGATCATACATTGTGACAGGAAAGTGTGTGTAGATATAATGCATGATTGCCCCGACTTCTTGATTCATTCAATCACCTCCCAAAATGTCGATCGATCCAGCTTTGAAGCTTCCGATCTAGCGAATGTTCAAACATTTGCTCATAGAGCATGACAGCATGGTCCCAGTAGCCATTTCCGTCAATCCATTGAGATGCAAGCATCATCCCTGTACTTGCATTCGGATCATATTCAAAGCGGCCACCAGCCCATCTGCCAGGTACCCATCTTCGCTCTCCATTTGAAGAAGTGGCATGTCCGTCATTGACGTATGAAGCATAATCAAGCTGCGTCCCCACTTCAAGCGTGAGACGGCCCCGTGAGATGAGAAAATGATTCTCCTTATCACCTTGCCTAAAGGAGCTTAGAAGCCGGCCTGTATCGACCGCATTCTCCTTGATTAATTCATCCTGAATGATGTCTAAAAGCTGCAAGCCCATCTCCTGCAACCAATCTTGATATTCTGCCTTTAAGCCGCCATCACATGCCGTCTGTAGCTGTGAAAGCAGCCGATCAAGTCCATCAATTTTCATAGATTTTCCTTCCTGACTGCCATCACTTCAATGTGATGATTTTTCACTATTTTGGGCTGCTGTAATTTAAGCGAGACCCCATTCCACACCATCTTGTCATGCAAGCGAATATCACTTGCTAAAGGAAAATGGACAAGATAGGATTGATAAATCACTGTCTTCGGTTCTTCTTGCACGAGTGACTGACTTTTTTCTATGACATAGCAAGAGACATCTCTCAAACTCGGAGTATCAGAATAGGAAAGTGTTATTTGCAAATCCCCAGCTGGAATCCCAAATTTACCCTGGGCCGCCTCCTCACGTTCAAGGTGATAAAGATCACAGCGATCCGTTAATAGAGATTGATAACTCATAATGATCTCACCTTTAATTTGGCACTGCCGCCAGTGAGCGATGGTTCAATGTAATCGACAAGCAAGGCATATACATGAGGTCTGCCTTTGACTTGATCAGCTGCCTTCGCATATGAATAATCGCCCATTTTTTCTGACGTAAAGCCTTTCACCATAGATTCATCATCATTCAGCATGGCAAAATACTGGGCCATTTTTAATAATGCGATTCTTGCTTTTTCAGGGAGGGGCTGATATTTTTCACTTGTGAAATCGTGACCTACGATCTGAAATACTGCAGCTTCTGCTTCGATGATATCTGCTGTCAGTCTCTCTACAGAACGATTTTTCACACGATCAAATACAGAATAGGCTTGTACTTCTTCAGCAGAAATAATCATGGCCTGCCGTCACCTACTCTTTCACTTTCATCACTTTTGCTACAGCATCCTCTTCCTCAAATTTACTGTCTAGCTTCGCTGTCAGGACAATAATAAACTTACGGCTGCGAATATCTTTTTCTACTTCAATACGAATATTGCGAGAAAAACCTACGATAATGTTTTTAGGGTGTGTCAGTAAAATATCTGATACGTCTGTTCCCTCTTCGTCATATGGCTGCATATTGGCAAGACCTTTGACAGGAACACCAAATGCGGAGGAAAGTCCGCCTTGAATTGCTGCATCTCCCAAGCCTGTCTGACGGTTTGCTACTTGATCCTTCCACTCGACCTCTAAACTTGGAGATGTATAGAAACGGAAATCCTGAGGAACACGTAAATATTTTGATGGCATCGCTTTATAGGCTTGTTTGAACATTTGACGGCTAATTTCTGCTCCATTTGCATCCACAATATGAGATACTGCCTGTTTTCTTACGCCATCCATTTGAGCTAAAAACGGATCTGATGATGTTGTATCACCATTGACGATAAGCTCTTCAATATCTACCGCCGCTCGTTCCGCCAGCATTTGCATAATCGTCTGCTGAATCCCGTCTTTTTCAATATTGTTTTCAATGCTGTCGTAGGTCATGTGAATCTCTGCAATGACCTCTTTTGCATTGAGCTGGACAGTGCTTGTCGCTGGGACAACACGGTCTTTTGCATCAAGCGCTTTTCCTTCTTCTGCTGGACGCAAAATACGCTGGCCAAAGCCGATTTTTTCGATTTTTTGTGAATCACTTTCCATCGGAATGATGCGTGCATCATTTAAAACGGTTGGTGTGTTTTGCATCATTCTAATGAATGTATTGGATTGGGTTGCGTTCATGAGACCGCCGGTTTTTAAGCTGGCAAGTGTCATTTCGGCCTTGCGAATCAACTCTTGATTTCTCACACTGTTTCCTCCTTATTTTGGCTTATAGTAAGCCATCCCAAATGGGCTTTGTACTGTCGTTTTGTGTATCGTGGATTGTTTGTTTTGACATGCCCCGCGCTTTTTCAAGCATGTGAATCCGCTCTGAAATAGGCAAAAGCTGCTGCTGAAGCACTTGCTGCATCGCTAACTTTTCTCTGCTGGCTGATTTCTCTAATGAAGAAAGCTGATGACGAATCGGTGCAACCACTTGCTCGAGCACTTTTTGGACAGGTTCTTCCCCTGCTTGATCTGTATCCTGATGTTCAGCCTGCTGTAAGACGTTCTCAATTGCCATTTTTGCTTTTTCGAGCTCTCGTACTTGGTCCGTCGTCAAAGCGGCATCTTGCTTTTGAACGGATGCTGGTCTTTCGCCAACCGTTTGAAGCACATCATCTGTCTTCAAAACGTCCTGCACAATTGGAATCAATTGTTCAAGCGCAGCTCTTACGCTAGACTCATCACCATCACTCGACTGTAAGGTTTCCAGCAGATGGTCTAAAGCGCTCCAAAATTGTTGTGACATGTTTGCACCTTCCTCTTTCAAAAAGAAATTTTTCAGCAAAGAAAAAAGCCCCCTCTCATTCGTGCCCTGGGACAGGAGCTGATCTTGTTCTTCTATTGCCACGATGTCCGCCGTCCCAGCCATTGAGTAGCCTGTAATGTGGCCTTGCTGAATTTGATCCCAAATATCTTGTGAAGCTTTTGTCACAAGCACCCAAGACCCTTTCCGAATCAATTCCCCGCCTACTTCAAAATCCGCCGGGGCAATGTATGATTCAACGACTTCGCCAACACCATCTTGAAAATCATGCTGTTTGTCAATGTGACGGGCATCCTTCATAAATCCATGAGCCGCTCGTTCAATTTCCTTTGCTGACATAAAGTCTTGGTGTGCATCTGGTGTATTCGGTTCATACACGACCCCATACACTAGGCGATGAGCATCTTCTGCCTTTGTGAGGACACTGACTTCCTTTTGAAAGTCAGGCTGCCTCTTCTTTGCTTTCATTAAAAAGAATTTCTTTTGGTTTGCTGCCCTGTCCACATAGGAAACATGCGTAATTTTTGCGTTTTTTAATTCTCTTGGCATATGTTCACCCCCTTTCAAAAAAGCTCACGTCCTTCTGTTTATTTTTCCAGCTGGTTCGGCTCTGATTGAGGCTGTTCTTCAGTTGTTTTTATGCGGCTTTCTAAGGGCCGGTGATAGAGCTCCTCTGGCCATTCCTCTAACGTTTTCCCAAGAATGCGTCCCGCCAGATCTCGCAAATCATTTGGTGACACTGCCCCAGCCTGAATAAATGGCGTCAGAACCTTGGCGATCTCTAATGGATCTCTAAAATCAGGTCCATTTAATAGAAAGCGGACATGCCATATATCAAGGTCCGGCAGGAAAAGGGTATTGAGTTTCCCTGTAATGAGATGCCGCTCAGGCTGAAATACCTGCTCCTCTGTTGTTTTACGCGCAGTATCTGCTGTGGCTTTGTTATAGTCTTGAGACTCACCTGTGTAAATAGGCGGCAGGCGAAAAGCGGAGCGGATTTTATTCCTAGTTTTTTCATCGTATTCTAAAAAGAGCGCATCTTCTTGCAAGATCTCTGCCAGGGATTTAAAGTTCACTTTGACATTTGATACATCTTCTTCACCTGTTAACCCTTTTTCCGTTGGAAGACCTTCTACTTCAAGCAATAAAAATTTATGCGCATGATCAGATCCTTCAATATCGTCCATATAATCTTGAAGCTGCTGATAGGACGACTCTGACAGCATTCCATTTTCAACAATAATGGCACCAGGTACATGCCGTCCTTGCTTAAAATAAAGATAGTTCAGTTCTTCTGCTTTGCGCGCTCCGTACATATTCACGATGTTGCCAATCCATCGGGGAATCCCATACGTTCCACTGCCGATTTTAAAATGGATCACTTCTGTTGCTTGAAGCGGCTCTGGCGTGCTGGCATCGTATTTGCCTGTTTCATAATTTAATATGCGCGGATCACCATACTCCTTGAAAAAGACTTTCTTTTCATTGATCACCTGTACATATTTACGAAATCGTTTCTTTCGATTCATCGTCTTCAATTCGCCGTTTTCTGTGTATCGGAATTCGACATCGACTGGCTCACTCAGCTTGCAAATGCGGATATGGAGTGTATCTAAATACTCGATTCCTGCCGGCTTCCCTTGTCCATCTCGAAGCACCTCTAAAAAACCATTGCCCGTTTTCTCTCGGTCTTCGAGGACATAGCCAAGAATCACATCGGCCGACTCATCATAGTTCAAGTATTTCGTAAACTCTTCAAGTCTTGTCCATTCCTTCTCTGCGGTCTTCTTTTTTGCCGGTTTCACACCTTCTGCATTAAAGTCAAAGGCATATTCCACCCCAAAACCAAAGCCTAAAATGTTTGTTTTATAAGCATCAATACATTGCTGAAGAATGGTCGAGTATTCTGCCATGCTTTTTAATTCATTGATATTATAGGGCGGGGGTACAATGTCATCTTTTTCGTAGGAAAATTCATCTGCATACATTTGTTTTGTGTGATCAGACATGTTTGCCTTCATAATCGTGGCTTTCAATTGTTTCATTGTATGGACCTCCTCTCTCTGTTTGGACGGACACGCTCCAAAGCGGTCTGTTTCAAATCCGTCACTTCATAATCATCCAGCGCATACCAGATGGCTGATAATGTGTGCGGGTCGATTTGAAATTCATCTTCTTCTAGGCGTCCGTCCTTATCTGCCTTGTAGGTCAGTGATTGAAGTTCATAGATTGTATACGGACAAGCATCGGAACAAATGATTTTCTTAAACCGTTTGATCTTTTTTGTATATTGCAAGCGTGAGCCTTGAAACTTATGTGCAGCCACCATTTGAAATCCACGCTGCCGAAAATAGTGAATGGTTTTAGGCTCTGCTGCGTCTGCTTTAATGAGTTCCTTTGATTCTACAAACTCTCTCAGATCAACGGCTGTTTCATCATCTGTTTTTCCGCGGTCGTAATATTCCCAATAAATATATAAGTACTTTTTTTCATGATCGACGGCTAATCGAATGAGCGCATTGTACGATTCAACAAAACCAAAATCCATGCCTGCTCGTTTCAGCGGTCTTTCAATCTGCTGAATCGCTTCTACTACGTCAGAATGGCTTCTGACCTCAAATTGAGGAAAAACCTTTGTACCATTGATCCCAAAAAACCCCTTCCTCGCAATTCGATAAAGGTCCGGGTCGTATTCTTTCAGCTCATCCAGCTGCTTCACATAGCTTTTAGGCAAAAATAGGTTATCTTCTGCCGTCGAGTGGTGATAGTACGTATCCTTGATGACGACGGTTCGCTTTTTGTATAATGTCTCGTCATCAAGAACAAATCGCTTCAGCTGTTCATCTCGAAAGAAATGTCTGTACGTCCAATTATCCTGACCAACAGGATTGGTCGATAACATCATATAAAGAGGTAATACTGGATGCCTCAGCCTTCCAAGCAGCTCTTTGAAGCCTTCATAAGAGACCTCTGAACACTCCTCAATCCAAATGATCGAGATATTGTTGATCGACTTCAATTTCTCAGGCTTGTCGAGCCCTTTAAATAAGATGCTGCTGCCGTTTCGAAATGTCAGTGCAAGTGGCGAACTGCGGCACTTCACCACATGATCAATGCTAAGGTCGCTGACGATCTCTTGTAATAGAGAAAATGTCGACTCCCTGTGCGTATCATACACCTCTCGGATGACAAGGGCTGTCCGCTTTTCCTCAAGTAGCTTTAAGATCAGTTTTAAAGCTATGTGGTAGCTTTTGGAGGAGCCATAGCCGCCTACTAAAAATTGAAACTTTTGATTCCAATCAAATAGAAAGTGTTCAAAGTGAGGATTGACCTCTTTTTCAATCAACGGCGTCATGAGTCTTCCTCTTTTCGCTTGATCATGATGTGAAGATCTTCCTCTTTTTCTTCACGCACGGCTTTTTTTGTTTTTTCGATCGTCAGTTCAATTTGCTTTAGCCTTAATCTTCGTTCATCCTTCGCGTGAGCGAGCTCTTCGAACTGTTTAATGAGACGTCTGAGTTCACCCATTGCACGAGATTGGGCATTTAAAAATGTGGCCTGTCGATCCCATGAAAATTGAAATGAGAATTCTTCTGTGCTGATTTCTTGTTCTGGCTGAATGCCTTCTACTGTTTCTTCTAATGAAGAAGGCATGTATGCCGCCTTTTTCAGCTCTTTGATCATGTCAGCTTGATCTTCAACATACATGATTCGCTGCGCGCGAATAATGGCTGCGTATTGAATTTGAATTTGGTCCCAGATGATATCAAGTGATGTGCGCCCACCCATTTTCTCCATGATTTCAATCGTTTCATCCGAAAGAAATTGATTGAAGATCGAGTGCGCCTGCTTTGGCGATGTTTGTTGTCTTTGCCAGCCGTATCGTCTTTTCCATGATTTGACGGTATGGATGGAGACATTGTAATGATCAGCTATCTGCTGGTACGTCATCCCTTTCATATAATCCTGCTTTGCTTGTATTCGTTTATCTTTCATTTACATTCACCTGCCGCCTCCTTTTAATTCGAACGATTTCCTGTGAAGGAATCATTTGTGTAGGGCTAGCAAACATCCGTTTGGTCTTTCTAACTATAGGTGGCAACTGTAAGACAAGCTCTAATTGATTTATTTTCTAAAGAAAAAACACCTATTCAGCAGCTTTGAATAGGCGTTCTTGCACTTTTTTGGACATTTTGGTCCGAGCTCTCTCCATATGTTTTTGGACAGTTCCTTTTTTCACATCCAGCATAATCGCAATCTCGCTAAATGATAATCCTTGTGTGGTGTGCATAAAGAAGACGTCCTTCTCTCGATCTGTTAAAACGGCTAAAGCTTCATCAATTCGTTTCTTATCCCTCTCACTGACTTCTCTTTCTTTTTCTTGAATGAGGGTATATTCATGTGATAAAGCCTCTAGTACTTCTGGATTGGCAAGAATGGTGCGCTGATAAACAGAACGTCTGTCTAATCCTCTGCGCGCGCCTGGCTCTCTTCCGATTTGAAGCCATTCCACCACGTATTCTAGATCGCTGACCATACTGGCAATCATTTTTTTATCATGCTTGTCTTGAACTGACAGCTGTTTGTCTTCTTTTTCTCTATATGGTTCATATCTTTTTCTAGCATCCTTTAACGCTCGTTTGTATTCGATAAGTAAATCTTGCATATTTGCTCTCTCCCTTTTTTTATGAAAATAAAAAACGGACACCAATCAGTCCCCTTTTAGCAGGGTCGTGATCAGTGTCCGCAGGCTTTCCGTCTTGGACGTATTGTGTTTTTTGATTTGTTTAATAAGCTAGCTGATTTTAAAACCAATTTCGTGATCTACTCTTGCAAAATGCCCTTTTGCCGTTTGAATAATGGTTTTTCCATGCTCAGGTACATCCATCATATAGGCCGTTCCTACATTTCCATCTAACACAATGACTTGAATCTTTCCTTTCTCCATTTCACCAACAAATGTCTGATTTTCTTGAATCAATAGTTGTTTTGGTTCGTTCATATGCTTGTCTCCTTTTTAGTGATGACCTCATGCCGTCATCTACAGTATTTAAAATGATTTCAACTCTTGGGCGCATACTATAAAACTGAGAAACTCTTAAATCCACAATCTGTAGAGGGACTTCGTCGGCAATGGAGCGAAGTGCTTCTTGAATATGTTGTAGACTTGGCTGAAAGATGCTGACGTGCACCGGGCGTATTAAACCTTTTTCTGCGTATGAACGATTGGTTTGGCAATCAGCTATGTCAAGCGGCATGTGGTGAAATAAACGTATCTCAAGTGAAAGTGCGCCTTTTATTTTTTGCGGGCATTGTGCTTTTGCCGCAGCTCGGATTCTTTTCATGAACGTCTCTTTTGTTAACAAGTGCTCTGTCTCAATGATAAAATGAATGACCATGTTACGCTCTTCCGTCATCCTTTGCCCACTGGCGGATGTCTTGTTCGTTTTTACTCGCTTTGAGCAAGCATTTCATGAATGTCATGATTTGCTTCAATCGATTCATGTCGCTCAGACCCCCTCCTTATTTGCATCAGTGGCTTTGTCTGCCATAAGGGTCATGTATGTCTGCTTCTCTTCTGCCGTGGAGAAAACAAAGATTGGTTCCTTATGATGAAAGGTGATCCAGCCGCCAGCTTGTACTAAACAAAGCTGCGCTTCTTTGCGGGCATCAAACGTCAACTGATGTCTGATCATCGTCATGTCCCTCCTGACTTTCTTCTGCCTCTGCTTGATAGCCACATCGTTTCATCTCATATGACCAGTAACTTTTTGGGTATCCAAAGTCATTCATCTGAGTCACCATCGGATGCTCAATATTCATTCTGTTCGTCTCCCCTTTTCTAAACACGCTCTCTCTCTAGAGAGTTACTCTTTTTGTGTAACTTTTGAGCAAAAAAAAGCTCTTGGACACCGATATTTAACAGATCTGCAATATGCTTTGCCATTTCTAAGCTAGGCTTCGTTCGGCCCATTTCTATATTCGCATAGCCACTCGTGTACTTATATCCAAGTTTCTTCGCCATATAAGTTTGTGTTTTTCCTTGCAATATTCGTTCTTCTCGTAATTTTTCAAGTTTCATATTTCCACCTCTTACTCATTATGTGTAAGTTATATTCATTATGATAATATACACGAAACGAGTAAGTCAATCATATTTTTATTCTTTTTGTGTATTTTTTTATCTTTTCCGTGTAATTCATGATAAAATTTACACATAATATGAAAAAAGGTGTTTCCAATGGATAATTTGACTGGAAAGATTTTAACTGAATTAAGAGAGAAGCATGGATGGAGTAAGTCAACCGTTGCTAAAAAGCTCGGATTGAAGGCGATGTCTACCTATGCAAACTGGGAATATGGATTGAGAAAACCCGACGGTGAAATGATTGTGAAAATCGCCGAGCTATACGGAGTCTCAACGGATTATCTCCTCACAGGTAAAGACAAAAGCGGAACTGATGACGACCTTGCAGACGATCCTGATTTGCAAATTGCGTTTAAAGCTGCCTCCGATTTTTCCGAAGAAGCACGAAGACAAACCATCGATTTTATTAACTACATTAGAGAAAAAGAGAAGCTAAAAGGCCGTCAGCCAAAACAGCGAGACGACGATTGATGATCTCTTTTCATAAAGCTTTACGTTGCTGGGTATGCGCCCAGCTTTTTTTATGCCTCTTTTTCCCCTAAAAAAGAAAATGACATATGAATAAAACATCATGCATTTTTTTGCTTTCTCGTCTTTCTTCACATAATATGTGACAATTTTCACCATAAATACTCTTTTTTTCACATATTTTTATTGACATATAATTCTATTATTATTAATATATGTATATACCAAAAAAAGGAGTGTTACCGATGAAAAAATTAATGAAAGCTTGTACATTGTCTTTAGCTGCTTTAGGTGCTCTTACGTTCTTCCAAACTGAAGGTGCTCATGCAGCTGCACAACCTAAAGAACCAGTCATAGCAAAAGCTCCTATTATGAATAAAGTGATTACTGTGAACCGTACGCTTACTGTAGGTTCTTCGATTGCTGTCTCTCTTCCAGCAAGCCAAATTTCTGTGTCAGGCGCAACGTATGCGATTCAATTAGATCAAACTGCTCCGAATTTCACTTGGATTCGTGCCGTACAACGCGGTTCTGTGACAGTTTCCTACTATAATTCCCAAGGTGAGCTTGTGATTAACTATATTACTGTTCGATAAGCAATTTATCTTTACATACCAAAAGGCGATGACTTCCTGTACATCGCCTTTTGGTGTTTTTGAATGTAGATTCTCTTATGTCATTTATCCACAGCTTGCCAATGCCCATTCAATATGTTAACTTTTAATAAAAATAAGTTTACATATTGAGAGGGGCTTATGATGGGAAAACAAACGTCTTTGTCTTGGGAAGCAATAGCGGAGCAGGCGATGAAAAATGAACCGATCACCATGCAAGAGGGTCTAAACATACTTGAAGCAGATGATGGAGAATTGTTATCTATTATGCATGCAGCCTATCAAGTGCGATTTCATTTTTTTCAAAAAAAGGTGAAGTTGAATATGATTTTAAATGCAAAAAGCGGATATTGTCCTGAAAACTGTGGTTATTGTTCACAGTCGATCATTTCAACAGCACCGGTTGAAAGATATACAATGCTTGATCAAAAAACGATTGTGGCTGGCGCGCGTGAGGCGCTCAAGAGAAAAGCGGGGACTTATTGTATTGTGGCAAGCGGAAGAGCACCTTCTCACCGGGAATTAGATGAGGTGACTGCAGCAGTAAAGGAGATCACTGAGACCATGCCTTTGAAGGTGTGTGCCTGTCTTGGGTTATTAAATGAAGACAAAGCGAAGCGGCTGAAGGAAGCGGGTGTTCATCGGTATAATCACAATATAAATACACATCATGATCATCACACTCGAATTACGACGACTCATACATATGATGACCGCGTGTCGACCATTGAGCAGGTCAAACAGTCAGGTATGTCACCTTGTTCAGGTGTCATTATTGGAATGGGCGAAACCAATCAGCAAATTGTTGAAATGGCTTTTGCGCTCAGAGCACTTGATGCAGATTCAATCCCCGTCAACTTTCTTCATGCCATCGAGGGAACGCCACTTGAACATCAAGAACGGACACACCCGATCAAAGCGTTGAAGGTTTTGGCACTGATGAGATTCATCAATCCAACAAAGGAAATTCGAGTATCTGGAGGCAGGGAGTTTAATTTACGGACGCTCCAGCCACTCGCACTTTATGCGGCGAATTCCATTTTTGTAGGCGATTATTTAACAACAAAAGGCCAGCAAGTCCAAACCGATCATCACATCATTGAGGATTTAGGTTTTGAGATAGAAGAATGTGCATTATAAAAAAAGTCTGCCGATGGATCGGCAGACTTTTGACGATGAGATTAGAATCTTTTATGGAAATTGACAGTACCGCTTCCTTCTTCACGGTCAAAGCTGCCAACAAAGGTCCAGTTAATATAGCCGCCGTCACCATTGTTGACGAACGTGCCATCTTCAAATACCCAAATACCAAACGTAATACCGTCATATTCAACACTATCATAGTAGACAACATTGTTCAGTCCGCTAAAGTCATGGTCTTGGCTTAAGTTTTGAACAACCACATTATAGTTTTGACCTGCTTCATAGAATGCACTGTAAGCTGCATTTTTTACAAACCCATCACGATTTTGCGATGATTTTACTGCTTGTTCAATTTTATCAGCAATGGCTACTGGATCAATAGAGACACTTCCATCAACACCTGTTGTCGTAGCTGCTTCAGCTTTTTGACCAAAAGTCGTAAGAGATAGAGGGACAGCAACCATTGAAGTGGCAATCACAGAACTGACAAAAAATTTGCTTGTTTTTTTCATTATTTCTAACTCCTCCTTTAATTGGTATGTTTATGTACTACCCCTTCATTTGTCTCTTAAACACTAATTTAAGAAAAAACTTCATTTTCTACCAATTAAGAGGGGGTATTTACTGTTTAAAAGGGGTGGAATAACAAAAAAACTACTCTTTTAAAAGAGTAGTTTACATCATTACATAAACAGGATAAATAAAATCAGACCTAGGATAATTCGGTATATCGCAAAAGGCACAAGTTTGATTTTATTGATCAGTTTTAAGAAGAATCGAACAACAAAGAGAGCCACAATAAACGCACTCACAAAGCCGACGATAAAGAATGGCAGCATGTCTGTTGTTAAATATTCGGCATTTTTCACAAGGGTTAACAAGCTTGCTCCCGCCATAATCGGCATCGCCATAATAAATGTAAAGTCTGCCGCAGCACGGTGATTCAAACCAAGAATAACCCCGCCTGCGATCGTCGAACCTGAGCGCGAGAAGCCTGGCCATAATGCCAAACATTGAAACAGCCCGATATAAAGTGCCTGTCTGTACGTCATGTTATCGACAGAGCTTGTTTCTGTTTTACGTTTATTGATCCAGTCAGCGACAAGCATCAGCACTGCCCCTAAAATCAAACCGACAGCGACCGTTCTGACGTCAAACAAATATTTATCAATATAATCTTCAAATAAGAATCCTAAAATGACGGCTGGGACGAGTCCAACAGCAATTTGAGCAATGGTCAGCTTATGTCCGCTGCGCTTTTGTTCTTCTGTGATATTTTTCTTTAAGCCTAACAAGTTCAAAATACGATCTTTGAACACGATCATGACAGCTAAAATAGAGCCTAACTGAATCACGACTTTAAATGTGTTTGCCGCCTCTGGCGTAATGATGTCCTTTGACTTTAACCAAAGATCATCGACAATGATCATGTGTCCTGTCGAAGAGACAGGTGCATACTCTGTTAATCCTTCGACAATTCCTAAAACCAGTGCCACGAATAAATCCCATACATTCATGATTTTCTTTCCTTTCAATTCTGATCTTTTGAACAGGCCAAACATCTATGTCCACATAAAGACAAGCTTTCTATTTCGAAAGCTCGTCTTTATGATACTATATTTTTTTCAAAAAAGATTATGACATCAAACCTTTTCTTCTTTATACAGATTGGATCGCATTTTGAACCAATCAAATAAGTGGGTCGTGATAACTTTCAGAACGGCGTACGTCGGAATAGCGACAATGATGCCGATCACGCTGAACAGTTTACCGGCTGTTAAAAGAACAAAAATGATGGTAACCGGATGGATATGAAGGTTTTTCCCCATAACCTGCGGAGAAATGAATTTCCCTTCAATCAGCTGGACAACCGTCCAAACAATGATCAATTTCAACAGCATAATTGGTGACGTGACAAGGGCAATCACAATCGCTGGTGTAATGGCAATCGTTGGGCCCAAATAAGGAACGACACTTGTACATGAGGCAATGAGGGCCAGCAGTAAGGCATAGTCTAACCCGATGATCATGTATCCAATTAAGAGAAGAATACCGATACAGAAGCTGACAATGATCTGTCCGAGAATATATGAGCTAAGGCGATGATTCATTTCATGCAGCACGATATGTGTATGCTCTCTTAGATTATTCGGAATAAATTTAAGGAAATAATCAGGCAATTTTTTGCCGTCTTTTAATAGGTAAAATAGAATGAATGGGACTGTGACAATCGAGATGATGATTTCAGTCAGCGCACCTAAAAATGTCCCTACACCAGTGAAGGTGCTTTCCAAAAGACTTGTCGCTTGGCTTGACGCTTTACTGGCTAATTCAGACACATTAAAGTTCATCGTCTTTTGCACTTGATTAATGAAGTTACTGCCTGTTAATTGTCTAATTTGATCTTCTACCGTATCGACGTATTTCGGAAGGTTATGAAACAGACTCATGGTTTGTGCTTGTAAAAAAGGAATAATGGACACAATGGTCACTGTAATCACGCCAATAATGACAAGATATAAAAGCAAAATCGAATAGATCCGCTTGACTTTAAACCTTTCTAACAAGTTGACAACCGGATTTAATAAATAATACACAACCCCCGTTAAAATAATCGGTAAGGCAATGGTTTTGACGAGTACAATGAGCGGTGTGAAAATAAAAGATGTTTTCATGAAAACAAGGATATTTAATCCTATTAATAGCAGGATGAGTAAAAAGAGAACAAACTTGTTATCAAGAAAAAATTTTCTAAATCGACTGCTCCACATTTGCATAGAATTCATATTGTTCCTCCAAACACGGGCTATTTATTAGTAAATTGTACACTACTTGATCATGATATGGTCATCATTATTTTAGCTTTTTTTCCAATTTCGCAATGGACATTGCCCATAAAATCAGAATCGGTTGTCCAATGAGCCTCATCCATAGCACGGCTCGTTCTGTGCTCTCTTGACCTGGAAATGGAATCCCCTCTCGCGCCGCAAAGAGGTTTGCTGGGAAAATAAGCACCAGATAGACAGCGATCCCTTTTGCTGCTGCGATCCTGACACTTGGCAGAAGCAGTAGAACTGCCAGCAGCCATTCCAAGCATGCAGTAGCATAGACCATCACATAAGGAAATGGCCAGCCAGTCATCATGCGAGCAAAGCCGCCCGGCTCTATCACATGAAAAACACCAGCTGCTATGAATAAAAGCGCAAAGACGTATGTACTTCCTATATGCAGGATGCGCTTCATGTTCGTTTCCTCCTCTCCCTTCTTTCTGAGTATTACCCGAATGAAGGAAGAAACTACCCACTTTTCGTACATTTATATCCTTTATGTAAGACGCATTAGCCTAGATAAAGGTTTCATCCGCTTTTCAATAAAAAGAATATTCTTTCATACAAACGCTTTCAAAGCATGTATAATCAGAGAAAAGCAGGAGGAGGGAATGACATGATTCGATTTGCTGTCATCGGAACGAACTGGATTACAGATCGGTTCTTACAGGCCGGTGAAGGAATTGCGGATTTTACATGCACGGCCGTCTATTCACGGTCCGCTGAAAAAGGACAGGCATTTGCCGAAAAATACGGTATTGATACGGTCTTTACCAACTTACAGCAAATGGCGGCAAGTGATACATTTGATGCTGTATATATTGCAAGCCCAAACGCCCTTCACAAAGAGCAAGCCATGTTGATGATGGAGCATCAAAAGCATGTTTTATGCGAAAAGCCATTAGCCTCCCATCGAAAAGAAGCTGAACAGATGATTGCCACAGCGAAAAAACATCAAGTTTGTTTAATGGAAGCAATGAAAACAACATTTCTACCAAACTTTCTTCAAATCAAACAACACCTTAATCAACTAGGTCCTATTCGGCAAGTGATCGCCCATTACTGCAAATATTCCTCAAGATACGACGCCTACCGAGACGGTGAGATTCCAAACGCCTTTAAGCCGGAATTATCTAATGGCTCTTTAATGGATATCGGTGTGTATCTCGTCTTTCCAGCCATTTATTTATTTGGCCTGCCCAATCAAATCACAGCGAGAGGTTATAAGCTTTCTTCTGGCGTGGATGGGAGCGGCTCATTACTTTTACAGTATGACGGGCATCAAGCACTTCTTTTTCATTCTAAAATCTCAACGTCCCATTTATCTGCTGAAATTCAAGGAGAAGATGCCACGATGGTCATTGATCAATTCCACCGTCCTTCTCGTATCACGATCCATGATCGTCAAGGACATCAAACCGACATCTCTCTCAAAGATGATCAGCCAGCCATGTATTATGAAATCAATCATTTTATTGAGTGTATTCAGCAAGAAAAGGGACAGTCTCCAGTCAATACATTTGCCTTATCTGTTCAAACCATGTCCGTCATGGACGAGGCGAGAAGGCAAATGGGCATTACGTATCCTGCCGACAGGCACACTTAATGGGGCATGAGATGATGAACAAAGGGCGAAAATGAAAATCATTTTCGCCCTTTGTCTTCTTTTCAGTGTGAATCAAATGATTTTGCTGCTAATACATCCGCAAATGTTTTCACATATGGCGGAAGGTCCGGTGGACGTCTGCTTGAAACGAGATGACCATCTGTGACAACTGCTTCATCAAACCAATCCGCTCCAGCATTCGTCATATCATCTTTAATACCAGGTGTGCTCGTTACTTTTTTGCCTTGCAGGATGCCTGCTGAGATGAGCACCCAGCCGGCATGACAAATTTGTCCGATTGGTTTACCTTTTGCATCAAACATACGGACGATGTCTAATACTTCTGGATATCGGCGCAGTTTATCAGGCGCCCATCCACCTGGGACGAGCACAGCATCATAATCGTCAGCTTGAATGGAATAAAAATCTGCATCGGATACGGCAGGCACACCATACTTGCCGATGTACTCATGATCTGCTTTTTCTCCTACGAGATGGACAGTTGCGCCCTCCTCTCTTAAACGTAGAACCGGATACCATAGCTCTAAATCTTCAAAATCATCACTGACAAACGCAATGACCTTCTTATCTGATAAACGCATAACATCTCTCCTTTTCTTTCGACTTCCTCTATTGTACGAGATCATCTCTTAAAAAGAAAAGCGGTTCCCCTTGAGGAGAACCACTTTCAATTATTCATTGATCTTGAATTTTTTAATTAAATCACGCAGTTCTTCCGCCATTTGGGAAAGAGTCGTAGAAGAAGAACTAATCTCTTCCATAGAAGCAAGCTGCTCTTCAGCAGATGCTGCGATATCTTGGATGCTTGCTGAACTCTCTCTCGATACATCTGCAATGTCATTGACTGCTCGAGAAATTTGCTCAGATCCTTTTGAAAGTTCGCGTACCGTTGTATTCATTTCATTCATTCTTGTTGCGATTTCCGCTGTTTGCTGGTTAATTTGTGAGAAGCTTTCTTTTGTTTGATCTGTAATAGAAAGACCATTTTTCACTTCTTCATTCACCGATTTGAACATATTTTGAGATGTTTCAATTTCAGATACAATTTCTTTCACGAGATTTTCAATCTCTTTTGCTGAATCTGATGATTGAACCGCTAGTTTACGTACTTCTTCTGCGACAACGGAGAAGCCTCTGCCTGACTCGCCTGCACGTGCTGCTTCAATAGCTGCATTAAGTGCGAGTAAATTCGTTTGATCTGCAATGCCGTTAATCACACCTAGGATATTTGTGATATCTTTTGATTTATGCTCTAGGCCGTTGATCACACCTTCAGCCTCTTTCACTGAATGATCGATTGTTTTCATTTGACCAACTGTTTGCTCAACTAGCTGTCCGCCTGTTTCTGCTACTGTCTTTGATTGGACAGATGACGCTGTGATCACATCAGAGGTTTGAGCAACCTCATTTAGACCTTCGTTCATTTGTTTCAAATGGTTTGCACTTTGCTCGACCATTTCACTTTGATTTTCGTTACCGTTCGAGAATGTTTCAATTGAAGATGTAATATGCTCTGTTGCTTTGGTTGTTTGACCTGCGCTTGCCGTCAGTTCTTCAGATGATGAAGCCACGTTTTCAACAGATGTTTGTACGGCTTGAATGACATCTCTTAGTGACTCACTCATTTCATTAAAGCTTGTGCCAAGCTGTCCAATTTCATCTTGTGACCTGACGTCAATTTTTTCTGTCAAATCTCCCTCGCTGATCTTCTTCGAAGATGAGACTAGAGTGGAAAGTGGTTTTGTAATTGAACGGATGATAAAGAAGATGAGAATACCGCCAATGATGAGGGCGCCGGCTAAAATAATAGTGGCCATGTTAAAGACTGGCTGCGCAGCTTCTTTTACTTCACTTACAAACATTGTACCGACAATCTTCCAGCCTGTCGCCTTGTTTGTGGTGAACTCCATTTGCTTTTCTTTTCCTTCAAACATATAACTCATAGATCCTTTATCTTGTGAATAGAGTTTTTCTAACCACTCACCAGATAATTTTGACCCAGCTTTTTTCGTTGGATGGGCAATAAAGGTACGATCAGGGCTTCCGATAAAGGCATAGCCTTGTTTACCAATGTTAATACTATTGGACTCTTTCACTAGATTCGCAATGTCTAGGTTCATCGCGATGACACCTGATCCGTCATCTAGTTTTTTAGAAATAGTCACAACAAAAGTACCGGTTGATGCGGTTGGGTACGGAGCTGAAACAGACAACTCACCATTTTTCGCCCAGCCATCTTTATACCAATCTCGCTCAGTTGCGACATAGTCAGCAGGCATTTTTTTATTAGGATATCTTGAAAACACTTTGCCATCACTTGAAGCAACAAGAATACCTTCTGTGTCATCATTCATACTCATGAACTGCTCAAAGCGTTCTTGAATATCAATTGTTCCTTTTTGCTTGAGTTTTTTCTCTGTGATCCATTGACTAAAGAAATCGGCTGCGTCTGTTTTCACTTTCACAACCTTCGTAATATTTTTATCTAGCTGCTCTACATTTTCCTTTGAGCTTTGCAAGATTTGATCATTTAAGGAGGTGCTTGCAGTATGATATGAAGAGTATGCCAATACAATGATTGGGCATAAGAGAATAAATAAGAAAGAGAATACGAGCTTTTTTGATATAGATGGCTTTCTGAAATACTGTATGAATTTCATAAAAAAGAAAACTCCTTTTAGTAAGATAGTATATATATCGGAAGTACTACTAGGTTATTTACTTTTTTAACTTATTAAAGTCTAAATAAGTCCAAAATAACCAAATTATGTGCAAGGAATAGAAAAACACCTGACGCCAAAACGTCAGGTGTTTCACTATATCTCTTACATTTTAAATTGTTTAATGAGCTCTCTTAGTTCTTCTGCCATCTGTGATAAAGTGGCGGAGGATGAGCTGATTTCTTCCATTGATGCTAGCTGTTCTTCTGCAGAAGCCGCAATATCTTGGAAGCCTGCGGAGCTTTCTCTTGAAAGCTCTTTGATTTGATTGACCGCATGTGAAATATCGTTCGAGCCATGCGAAAGCTCTTTGGCTGATCCGTTCATTTGTTTCATTTGTTCGGTCATTTCAGATGTTTTATGGGTAATTTTCTCAAAACTCACTTTCGTTTCATCTGTAATGTTTAATCCAGATTGAACTTCTCCCGCTACTTGTTTAAACATTTTCTGTGATTTTTCAATTTCCTCTACAATCTCGTTCGTCAGGCTTTCAATTTCTTTTGAAGAGCTTCCTGATTGCTCTGCCAGCTTGCGAACTTCTTCTGCGACAACAGAGAAGCCTCTTCCTGCCTCACCTGCTCGTGCAGCTTCTATCGCTGCATTTAAGGCAAGAAGGTTCGTCTGGTCTGCGATGCCGTTGATGACACCTAGAATGTTTGTAATGTCCTTTGATTTCTGCTCTAAGCCTGCAATGACAAGCTCTGCTTCTTTCACTGCCTGCTCAATTGTCTGCATTTGACCTGCTGTTTTTTGAACAAGTGCTCCACCAGCCTGAGCGGTTTTGCTCGATTCAATCGACGAATCCATCATATGAGAGGTGGTGTCGACCATATGCGATAAGCTGCGATCCATTTCGTTGAGCTGGACTGAACTTTTTTCGATCATATCATTTTGATGTTCAGTGCTGTTTGAGAATTGTTCAATAGATGATGTAATATGCTCAGTCGCTTGAGCTGTCTGTCCCGCACTGGCCGTTAATTCTTCAGATGAGGCAGCCACATTTTCAATTGAATTCTGGACGGCTTGAATGACTTGTTTCAGCTTTGCTGACATATCATTAAAGCTCTGCGCAAGCTTGCCGATTTCATCGTGAGTACGCACCTCAATATGCTGGGTAAGATCCCCTTGACTGATTTTCTCAGCCGATTCAGAGAGCTCTATTAGTGGTTTTCGAATCGATTTAATAATAAAATAAATCGCGATTCCGCCTAAGACAATTGCAGCTGCAAGTATGATCATTGTTAAGTCGAGCACTGGCTGTGCGGCTTCCTTCACTTCGTTGACATACATCGTCCCGGCAACCTTCCAGCCTGTCGCTTCATTTGTGTCAAAAAACATTTGCTTCGGCTGTCCGTTGTATTCATATTCAAAACTGCCTTCTTTTTTGTCATACAACTTTACGGTGAAATCACCTGTCAATTTTGTCCCAGCCTTGTCCGTTTTATGGGCAATATAACGCTTATCTGACGTGGAGACAAAGGCATAGCCTTCTTGGCCAATTTTGATGCTGTTTGTATCTTTCACGATAGTGTTCAATCGCATATTGACCCCGATCACACCAGAACCATCTGCCAATTGTTCTGATATTGTGATGAGCAGGTCATCTGATGACTTATCGGCAAAAGGATCTGAAATGATGAGTTTCTCATCTTCCATCGATTGTTGAAACCATGGTTCATTTTTTGCGCTCTTTGCACTGCCTTTATGGATCTCGGAATACTCCGTTAGTTTACCATTTTGATCTGCAATAAATACTTCCACCACATCTTCATCGGTTTCCGATAGTTGCTCTAATTTCACCTTGAGTAAATCTTTGTTTTTAGAGGCCAATTCATTCTTTTTCACCGATTTGGATAAGTATGACACAATGTCCATTTTAGGCTGTACATCTTTATTAATGAGTTCGTTTAATTGTTTGACACCATTTGCAGCACTAGACATAATCTCATCATTGAGAGAATCGGATGCCACTTCATAAGAAAATGCCGCCAATACGAGAATTGGCACTAGGAGAATCGCTAAGAATGCAGTAATTAATTTCTTCGACATCGTCAAGTGCTTAAAAAAGTTGATTTTTTTCATTACTCTACTCCTTTTGATTTATGATTTGTGGTCTTTCTCCTCTATTCTTAGGTAATATGAATTATTTTTCAAGGTTTAATGTTCAATATTCAACCAAAATAAGCATAATTACCTATTTCTTTTGATTTATTCGATTAAAAAAAGAGCCTCCTAGCTGGAGGCTCTCAGATTGTTGACAAAGGACTGAAATGATCTTAATTTTAGCCCTTTGTCTTCTTTTCAGCGTGTCTATTCAACCTTAAATTTGCTAATCAAATCACGCAATTCTTCTGCCATAGAAGAGAGTGTAGCAGAGGACGAGCTGATTTCTTCCATTGATGCCAGTTGCTCTTCTGCTGAGGCGGCAATGTCTTGAATATTTGCGGAGCTTTCACGTGATACGTCTGCGATCTCACGGACAGCCTCTGAAACATGTGACGAGCCTTTTGAAAGCTGAACAACGGTCTGATTCATCGTTTGGAGCTTGTCTGAAATTTCTTTTGTCATTTCGAAAATATTGTGGAAGCTTACTTTCGTTTGTTCAGTGAAGCTTAAGCCCGATTGAACTTCTCGATTCACCGCAGTGAATACTTCCTGTGATACATCGATGTCTTGAACGATTTCATTGATCAAATACTCTATTTCTTTCGCTGAATTGGCAGATTGAACAGCAAGTTTCCTTACTTCTTCTGCTACTACGGAGAAGCCCCTGCCGGATTCCCCAGCTCTTGCTGCCTCGATCGCTGCATTTAGTGCAAGTAAATTCGTTTGATCGGCGATTCCATTGATGACACCTAGAATTTGTGTAATGTCTTTTGATTTACTTTCAAGTGCGCCAATCACATTCTCTGCTTTTTTCACTGACTGATCAATGACATTCATTTGAGAAGCGGTTTTTTCAACAAGCTGTCCGCCTTCCCCTGCGATATCTGTTGATTTGATCGATGACGCGGTAATCGATTCAGCAGATTCATTCATGTGCTGGAGGCCTCGGTTCATTTCCTCTAACTCGCCTGAGCTCAATTCCACTTTATCATTTTGACTTTCATTTCCGCTGGAGAATTGTTCAATGGCTAATGTAATATGCTCTGTTGCTTTACTTGTTTGTCCTGCGCTGGCGGTCAGTTCTTCTGATGAAGAAGCGACATTTTCGACTGAGGTTTGAACGGCACCAATGAGGGATCTTAATGAGTCAATCATCGTATTAAAGCCTTTACCAACTTGCCCAATTTCGTCATCTGATTGGATCTGAAGCTTATCACGCAAATCTCCATTGCTGACTTTTTTCGAGAAGCGGACAAGGTTGGATAATCTCTTTGATATAGAGCGGACGATAAAGAAGATGAGGGTTCCTGCTACGATAAGTGTCACACTGAACACGATAATGGCTGTTTGGAAAACTGGCTTTGCCGCATCTTCTACTTCTGATACGAGCATTGTTCCACCGATTTTCCAGCCGGTTAATTCATTGGTCACATACGCCACCTTTTTATCTGTTCCTTTGAGTGTGTAGCTGCCGCTTCCTTCTTTGTTTTTAAAAATAATATTCGCTAGGTTTTCATTGACTTGGCTTCCTGGCTTTTGGGTTGGATCTGCTAGGACAGTTTTATCCTTTTCCATGATGAAGGCATAGCCTTTTTGCCCAATTTTGATTTCTTTTAATTTTTGAAGCAGGCTATCAATTTCCATATCAACCCCGATGACACCTGAACCATCTTTCGTTTTTTGAGCAATGGTGATAACCATTTTGCCTGTGGATGCTGCTACGTATGGTTTTGTGATGACTTGTTTGCCGCTTTCTGCATTGAGCGCCTCTTGATACCATGGACGCTCTCTTGGATCGTAGCCATTAGGCATCTTTTGAACTGGGTATTGCATGAACAATCCCTTTTCAGAGCCTACATAAATAGCAGCAACATCTTTTTCATTAATTTTTCCATATTGCTGCAATTCTTTAATGGTCGCATTTCTATTTTTTTCTTGAAGATTAGAAGCTTTGAGAGAGTCTGTAAACAGTGTCACAGCATCTGCTTTGTTTCCAATATTCTCATTGATTAAGGTATCAAATGCATTGACCTGACTCATGGCACTGCCCATAATCTGTTTGTCTAACTCTGTCTTTGATGTGAAAAACGCACTAATTGTCAGTGCCACGGTTGGTAGGATAAGGACTACCAAAAAGGCAATGATTAATTTTTTTGAAATGGATGGTTTTTTGAACCATTGGATCATTTTTCCCATTTTATCTTTCCCCCTTTACTTCTCTAAAGTTATTATCGGATAAAAGGTATATTTTTAGAGACTGGAAATGACGTTTAAAAATAAAAAAAATACCCAGATAATTCTGGATATTTTTTCTTCGTTCTTTAATTAATTTTAAATTGGCTTGTTAGCTCTTTTAGTTCCTCTGCCATATTGGCAAGTGTCACAGAAGAAGATGTGATTTCTTCCATAGATGCCAGTTGTTCTTCAGCTGAAGCAGCAATGTCTTGAATGTTCGCTGCGCTTTCTCTTGAGACTTGACGCATTTCCTGCATGGCTTGTGAAACAAGCTTTGAACCGCTTGATAGGTCAATGGCCGTATCGTTTAATTGGGTAAGCTTTCTCGACATTCCTTCTGCCGCCTCATAAATGTTCTGGAAGCTTTCTTTTGCCTCTTCTGTCATGCCGAGTCCTGCATTTACTTCTCGATTGACCGCTTTGAACATATCTTGAGATTTAGCAATTTCTAACACAATTTCTTGGATCAGCTTCTCAATTTCTTTCGCTGAATCTGCGGATTGGACAGCTAGTTTTCTCACTTCCTCTGCAACGACGGAGAAGCCGCGCCCTGATTCACCTGCTCTTGCTGCTTCGATTGCTGCATTAAGCGCAAGTAAATTCGTTTGATCCGCAATGCCGTTAATCACATTTAATATACTCGTAATATCTTTAGACTTGTATTCTAATTCTTTCATGACTTGTTCTGCTTCTTGCACAGACGTATCGATATGTTTCATTTGATTGGCTGTGCTTTCAACAATGCGGCCGCCTTGACCAGCAGCCTCCGTCGATTGAAGTGAGACAGTCGCCACTTCTGATGAAGTATGTGACATGCCTTGTAATCCTTCATTCATCGCCACAAGCTGATTCGTACTAGATTCGACTTTCTCGTTTTGTGCTTCATTTCCATTTGAAAATTGTTCAATCGACATCGTGATATGCTCTGTTGCTTGACTCGTTTGGCTGGCACTTGCGGTCAGCTCCTCTGAAGCCGAAGCCACATTGTCGACAGATTGTTGTACAGCTCGAATGACTTCACGAAGGGATTCACTCATCTTGCTAAAGCTTCTTGTCAGATCCCCTATTTCATCCTTCGATTTGGTTTCAAGGGTTTCGGTTAAATCGCCTTCACTCACTTTGTTTGAGAAATCAACAAGCTTTCTAAGCCCCATTGTGATGGAGCGAACGATGAAGAAGATTGCGATGCCGCCAAGGATAAATGAAGATATTAAAAGAATGATGGCAGAATTCCAAACTGGCTGAGCTGCTTCTTCTGTTTCTGATACAAACATCGTTCCAGCAATTTTCCAACCTGTTAAATCATTCGTGACAAAAACGAGACGCTTTTGCTCTCCTTTATTCTCATAAGTTGCATTTCCTTCTTTGCCGCTGTAAAGGATAGATGAAATATTTTCTGTGACATTAGAGCCTGATTTTTCTTCTGGATGCGCCACAATTTGTTTGTTTTTATTTGCAATAATTGGATAACCTTCTCGTCCAATTTTAATTCCCTTTATTTTATCAACAATGTCCTGAACATCGATATCGATCCCAATGACTCCCGATCCGTCCTTCAGGCGCTGGGCGATCGTGACAACCATGCGATTTGTTGTAGCAGAGATGTATGGATTGGTGACAACAGGGTCACCTTTTTCATCCTGCATTGCTTGTTGGTACCAATCGCGTTTCGTTGGATCATAGCCTTTTGGCATGTCTACTTTAGGAAACTGAATGAAATCACGCTTTTTACTTGCTGCATAAAAACCAACTACATCATCTTCATTGATTTTGCTGTATATCTCAAAATGCTCATAAAGTTCATGCTGGTTTTTCTTTTTAAAGTCGTCTGCATTGGACGTTTCGGTAAAGAGTTTCACCGCGTTTTCTTTGTTCAAAAGCTTTTGCTCGATCATGTCATTCAACTCATTGACTCTTGCATTCGCTCCGTACATGATTTCATGATCTAATTCTTGTTTGGCAATCTGATATGAAATCGCACTTAGTGTAATGATTGGTAAGACGAGAACAAGTGTGAATGAAATGATCAGTCTCTTTGAAATCGATGGTTTTTTCAACCATTTTATTGCACTTTTCATGTTTTTCCTCCTTTTAAAGGTTATGTTTTATATCGGACATCTTCATATTATTTTCATGTTTTTCAAATAAAAAGGATGCATTTTTGTTTATTTTCACAAATAGATTCCTTGCCCAAGCATCGCGCATACGCTAATACAAAAGGGGGCGCTTTTCATATGATTATCCTTTCAGGACAGCCAGTGACAAATGAGCAGCTGGCATCATTCCAGCTAGAGGGACAAAAACGAATCATTTTGATGCAGTTACAAGCATCAAATGATACGTTCCGCTATAGGCAAGCATCTGATTTGTTATTTGAGGTGACCTTAAGATCGAACATTATGAATGCCGCAAGAGATTTGAATAAAAGTGGTGCCTCATTTGCCATCTTTCAAAGGTCTCGTGCAAATGACGCATTTTGGCGTGTATCAGAGGCAGGAGCACTAGAATTACGCTATCAAGTTGAACCATCTAGAGGGATCAAAGACATTTTTGAAAATGGCTCAAAATATGCATTTGAATGTGCAACGGCAATTGTCATTGTGTTTTATATGGGGGTCCTGCAAACGGTAGGAGACGAGAAGTTCAATCGAAGGCTTCGAAGTTTAACGCTGTATGACTGGCATTATGATACATTGTCGATTTATACAGAGCGCGGAAATGATTTTATTTACGGAGATTGTTTATATTTCGAGAATCCGGAGTTTAGCTATCAGCAGTCACAATGGCGTGGAGAAAATGTCATTTACTTAGGAGAAGATCAATATTACGGTCATGGGCTTGGGATTTTAACAGCAGCAGAAATTATTGACAAATTAAATAACAGAAGGCGGCCAGGTGCTGTTCAATCCGCTTATTTATTGCCGCAGACCACCAGGATGGATGTCATTTATCTCAGGCAAATGTTCGGCAGCTAAAAAAGGCCTCTTGTCTATTGGTTATGACAAGGGGCCTTTGTATGCCTTGCGTTTGCGATAATCTTGGAGCGTGCCAAGCATTTTGTTCGCAAGGATCTCCATTTTTTCTAGATCGTTTCTAGTGACCGGGGGATCGTGCCGGCTCCATTTCACGTAACGAACAAAATAGTAATGACGAATGGGGGTAAGGACGGCAGAAGAGTGCGGAAAAGCATCAAACACGAATTCGATTTGTCCTTTTTTTCGGTATGAATGGGTTAAGATGTCCATCCTGTCATACCCCCTCATGAATTTATGTCTGCGTGAGTTCATTCATGATGTCTTCAACGGTTAAAATGGATTGAATGCGGCCAACGCCCTGTCCTGCCCAAAGAGCCATTTGTTCAGAATTTCCCTCAGCAGCTGCCGCTTTTCGCATAGGTGTTGTCCATACATGCTGTACTGGATAGGGAAGAACCTTATCTTCATGCGGCTTTTCTTCCTCCATCCACTGATTCACAATGCCTCTTGCTCTTTTCCCAGAAAAAAGCCTTGTGACCTTTGTGTCACTGCCTTCTGCCTGTAAAATGGCGTTTTTGTACACTTCCGTTGCAGCGCTTTCTTGACTGGCTAAAAATCGTGTACCGATTTGGACAGCATCCGCTCCAAGCTCCATAGCTGCTTTCACACCTGCTCGATCCATGATGCCCCCTGCGGCGATCAAAGGCACATGACATATCTGTTTGACGTCAGACATTAAACTGATCAATCCCTGCAAGGCATCTCCTTTTGAAGGTAAAAAGGTGCCGCGGTGTCCCCCTGCTTCACTTCCCTGTAGGACAATGGCATCCATTCCTTTTTCCTCTAAAAGCAATGCTTCCTCTTTTGTTGTGGCCGTTCCTATTAAAAAGATCCTCTTTTGTTTTAAGCGATGAATCGTTTGCTCATTCGGACAGGCGAATGTAAATGAAACGATAGGCACATCTTCTTCTTGAAGATTGTTGATTTTCTGTTCAAAATCATCCCATAATTCCTCTTCGCTAGGCATCATATGTGCTTTTGGTAATACAGGCAGCCGTTTTTCCCAAAATGCCACATCCTCTTTTTTTACATCTGGAATTGGCTCTGGTACAAAGACATTGACCTGAAATGGACGAGATGTGAGCTGTTTGACCTGTCTGATCTGCTTTCTCATGTTTTCAGGCTGCACATAACCACTTGCTAAGCTACCAAGCCCCCCATACTGCGAAACAGCTGCTGCGAGCTGCGGCGTCACGGCTCCCCCTGCCATTGGGGCTTGGATGATCCCATGTTTGATTTGTAGTAGCGTCGTGAATTCCCCCATCTTTCTCTCACACCTCACTTGTTTGATGACACCTGAACATAAAAATGACGATGTCTTGGCCCGTCAAACTCACAGAAATATATTCCCTGCCATGTTCCAAGTACAAGATCACCGTGATTGATGAGAACTTGCTGAGATGCGCCCGTATAACTAGCCTTCATGTGTGCTGCTGTATTTCCTTCCATGTGCAGGTCCTTTGGATGTTCCCACGGAAAGACTTCGTCAAGCCGGCGCAGCATATCTCGTTTGACATCTGGGTCCGCATTTTCATTAATGGTGATCCCTGCTGTCGTATGTGGACAATAGACAATGACGGTTCCGTTTTGGATACCTGTTTCCCTGACATATTGATGGACTTCGTGCGTGACGTCTATCATCTCATCACGTCTGTCTGTTTGTACATTGATTTTTTTCATATGAGCTGCTCCTTTTTGTTATTTCTATAAAACCATACCCTTTTTATGTGAAACAAATCACTGACAATTGGCCGAAATCAATCTTCCCACCTAAAGTTTACCAAGCAAAAAAACCTCGTCAAGAGCTCCGAGGTTTTTTAAGAAAAGTGAATCTTTTTTATTTCAATGGTACGAATATGATGGTCTTCTGCATCTAAGATTTTAAATTCACAGCCTTCTGCTTCAATCGTATCTCCAATATCAATATCGAATTTATGCGTCATCATCCAGCCAGCAATTGTATCGACATCATCATTCTCAATAGCTAAATCCAATAAATCGTTTACTTCATCAATCAAGGCTTTCCCGTCCATCACATAGTGGAAGTCCCCTTTTTTCACAATATGTGGGGTCTCATCCTGGTCATATTCGTCCCGAATCTCTCCCACAATTTCCTCTAGTATGTCTTCTACTGTAACAAGCCCGGCTGTTCCGCCGTATTCGTCTACAAGCACCGACATATGAATCCGTTCCTTTTGCATCAAAATAAGCAATTCCTGAACAGGGGTGCTTTCAATCACCCGAATCACCGGGCGCATTAAGTCTTCAATGGAAACCTCTTGATTCAGGAAGCTTGCTTTAAAGACATCTTTGCTATTGATGACACCAATCACGTGATCTTTGTCTTCTTTGATGACAGGATAGCGTGTGTACCTTTCATTCAGCATATAATGCGTGACGTCCTCAAGCGTCTGTTCAATCTCAATGGCTGATATTTCTGTACGAGGGATCATGATCTCTCTCGCCACTCGGTTATCAAATTCAAATATTTTATTCACATATTTGTATTCAGATTGGTTGATTTCTCCCTTCTGGTAGCTTTCAGACAAAATGAGACGCAATTCTTCTTCACTGATCGCCACTTCATGTTCTTTGACAGAATGAAAACCAAATAATTTCACAATGCCTCGCGCAGCACCATTTAACGCCTTAATAAACGGGTACATGACTTTATAGAAAAAAATCAGTGGTTTTGCCGTCACAAGACTGACAGCCTCTGCCTTCTGAATGGCAATTGTTTTCGGCGCCAGTTCTCCAACGACGACATGTAAAAACGTAATGATCACAAATGCAATGATAAACGATAAGATGTCTGTCAATGCTGAATGAAGCCCCATTTTATCAAAAAGCGGATGCAGAAAATGCTCCACCGTCGGCTCACCTAACCACCCTAAACCTAAAGCAGTGATGGTGATACCAAGTTGACAGGCAGATAAATATTCATCAAGATTGGATGTCAGCTTTTGAACATGGATGGCTCTTTTATCACCACTTTCAATCAGCTGGTTGATTTTGGAGTCTCTAATTTTCACAATCGCAAATTCAGTGACAACAAAGAATGCTGTCGCAGCAATGAGTAATATGACTAAAAATACGTTTAAAATATACAAAAAAACCCTTACCTAACATTGGTAAGGGCTCACCTCCTCTGGCGTCAATTAATCATTACGGCCATTTAGGAAGATCATTACAAAACGAAGCAATTCAAACAGGGAGACAAGGGCCGCTGCTACATACGTAAGTGCTGCAGCATTTAACACCTTGTTCACGCCTCTTTCTTCACTGCTTCTAATGATTCCTTCTGAAACAATGATATCTTTTGCACGAGAACTTGCATTAAACTCGACAGGCAATGTCACAAGCTGAAAAAATACAGCAGCTGAGAACAAAATGATCCCAAGCCCGATTAAGTTAAGGCTGCCAAGCAATAATCCTCCAAGGAAAAGAAGCGGGGCAACACCAGATGCAAAGTTCACGACAGGGAAGATCTTATGTCTCAAAACAAGCGCACCATAGGATTCCTGATGCTGCAAGGCATGTCCAACCTCGTGCGATGCGACTGAAATGGCCGAAATAGAATGGCCATAATACACTGGTTCAGATAAACGAACCACACGCTGCGTCGGGTCGTAATGATCAGTCAAAGTTCCTCTTACCGGTTCAACAGGTACGTCGTATAACCCGTTGCGATCTAAAATATATCGAGCGGTTTCAGCACCTGTTTTCATACTAGCTGCTTCGACCTTTGAATACTTTTCAAAATTATTCTTCACTTTAAATTGTGCCCAAAATGACAATCCCAATGCGGCAAATGTTAAAAAATAAAAAAACAGCATGCTCATCAGCTTCCTTTTATTTTATATATTTATTTACAATTTTAAATACTTTTATGTAATGTGTACAGCAAAAAGCACTAGGTCTTTTTAAGGGGGATGACTGCTCCAATGAAAAAGAAAAACATTCCTAAGCATGCTGTATAAAAGGTCACTGTCCCATATAGGTCTTGAAAAAAGCGCAGCCACGAGAAATCACTCGTGAAATGATTCATAGCGTTTAAATCAAACACTAATAAGATCACAGCAGATGACAAAAAGTGTGCGCCAATAAAAAGAAGTACGGTCTTTTGAACGAACGACATTCGAATTCCCTCCTTCTCCTCTCTTATTTTACGATATGGGATCTGTTTCAATACATGACGAAGATGAAAAAATGTTTCCTCAATCGGGCATACTGACATTAGCATTCTCCTGAAAGGAAGAGTCCAATGAAATCAAACCGTTTATTTATCGCTTGGCTAAGGTGGCCTCTTTATTTTCGCATTGCCATCATTATTTGTTTCATACTTCTTTTTTTTGGTCAATTAATCGTCTTCCTTGAACCAAAACAGTACCATACGATCTTTGATGGGATCTGGTGGGCGCTCATTACAATCTCTACTGTTGGATACGGTGATTTTGTGCCGCAAACCATGCCTGGACAAGTGGCTGGTATGGCTCTGATTTTTATCGGCGCAAGCTTTGTCACTGCTTACTTCGCCACGCTTGCCGCAGCTGTGTTTAGCAAGCAGCACCATTATGTAGAGGGGAAAGTTGCTTTTAAAGGGAAAGGACACCTGATTATCATCGGCTGGAATGAGAAAACCAACAAACTGCTTCAATCCTTCCAAACGATTGATCCGGCCATGCCCATTGTGCTCATTGATGACTCCTTGAAGGAAGGACCTCTTTTAGAAAATGTTCATTTTATTAAAGGGCATGGTACGGAAGATGTCACACTGCGCAAAGCCAATATTACAGGCGCTGATACACTCATGATTACCGCAGATCAGCATGAAAATGAAGTGACAGCCGATATGCAGAGTGTCTTAACCTTGCTCGCAGCAAAAGGGTTAAATCCTTCGTTATACTGCTTAATTGAGATCTTAACAGATCGTTACGTAAAAAATGCCGAGCGTGCTGGAGCCAATCAAGTCATCCATACATCTGATGCTGTCAATCATTTAATGGTCGAACATTTTCTTTTAAAGGAACAGCTTATGACATTAAAGAAAAAACGAAATATGACACTGCATAAACATGTCACCATCATTCCCGTACCAGCTTCATTAGCGGGAGAAACGTTCTTAACGGCGCTCCATCACTTTCTAGAGCATCATGTGATCATTGTAGGCGTACAAAAAAAAGAAGGACCCATGATGAATCCTCCTTTTGGATATGAGCTTCATCCAGAGGATGAGCTAATCAGCCTTTAAAGCAGTGCATCTTCTAATTCCTTGACGAGTGAAAAGCCAACTTCGGTATAAGCTTTAGACACATCTCCATCTTTCTCTTTTGGTTCTTGGAATTGGTTAAAGGATGCTCCCGCATTTCCAACCATCGCATGATCATCTAATTTGTCTTGATACACATGCTTTAAGAGAAATGGATGTCCCATTTTCACCACAACGCCTGGCTGATCCAGCTGACCTTTCTCGGCTGTAAAAGGAACTCTGAGAAAGGTATAGCCATCACGGTTATCAATTTTATAATCAAAATACCCGTGATCATAATCCCAATTGCCATTAATGACATAGCCGAGCGGCTTCATGGTTTCTTCCAAATGATAAAGAGAAAAGCTTTCATCTGTCAGCCTGGATGGTACATGAATCATACGAAACCCTCCTTTTTGTTTAGGGTTCGTTAAAGAGAGGAATTCATGCATCCTCCTCTCGTCATTTGCACATTATTTGTAAAAGTGGCATCAAACAAGCTTTGGCTGGATGATGTACTAGTCTCATTCGCACTGCCAGCACCTGATGTGTCCTTCACAGCACTCATCGAACAGATTCGTCCGACATTGCCAAAGTTGACAATCGCCTGCCCGGAAATGTCGTGAATATAAATATGATTGGTTCTCATCGCTTCTTCACCCTCCTCTATTGATTATTCTATGTACGATGCATAGGGAGGCTTGCACTGAAACCATGAGAAAACAAAAAAAGGCACACCTTATCCAAAGGTGTGCTCAGCGTGTAGACAAACCCTCGCATTCGGTGTCAGTCCTGCGCGCCGGTGCTCACGAATGTCAAATTCGCTCCGCTCCAGTGCTCGTCCTTCCTAGACTTCAAAGGTTTTCAATCACGCTGAAAAGAAGACAAAGGGCACACCTTATCCAAAGGTGTGCTTTTTTGCTCTTATGATTGTTTTAAACGGCTTTCAAGCTCTGCCTTTTTCTCTTCGAAGCCCGGTTTTCCTAATAAAGCAAACATATTCACTTTATACGCTTCTACTCCAGGCTGATCAAATGGATTGACGCCTAGTAAATAACCAGACATCGCACATGCTTTCTCGAAGAAGTAAACAAGATATCCGAATGTATAAGCATCCATCTCAGGAATGGTGACGATTAGATTCGGTACTTTTCCATCTGTATGGGCAAGCATCGTCCCTTCAAATGCTTTTTTATTCACGAAATCAACCGTTTTTCCTGCTAGATAATTCAAGCCATCAAGGTCTTGTTCTTCAGCTTCAATGACAAGCTCATGTCGCGGCTTGTCTACATTCACGATCGTTTCAAACAAGTCTCTTCTTCCCTCTTGAACATATTGACCAAGTGAATGAAGATCCGTTGAGAAGTTAGCTGATGAAGGATAGATTCCTTTTTCATCTTTCCCTTCACTTTCTCCGAATAATTGTTTCCACCATTCTGCGAAATATTGAAGGCCTGGCTCATAGTTAATCAGCATTTCAATCGTTCTGCCTTTATTGTAAAGGACATTACGGACTACAGCATATTGATAAGCCGCATTTTCTGACAGCTCAGATGAAGCGAAGTCTTCGCTTGCTTTTGCAGCACCTTCCATCATCTGATCAATGTCTGCACCGCTCACAGCGATTGGCAATAGACCGACTGCCGTTAAAACGGAATAACGTCCACCTACATCATCAGGGATGATAAATGATTCATAGCCTTCTTCGTTTGCTAATGTTTTGAGTGCACCGCGCGCCTTGTCAGTTGTCGCATAAATACGTTTTTTTGCTTCTTCAGCACCATATTTCTCAATGAGGAGCTTTTTAAAGATGCGGAACGCAATGGCTGGCTCTGTTGTTGTTCCAGATTTTGAAATCACATTAATGGAGAAATCTGCATCTTCCAGCAGGTCCATCACATCTGTTAAATAAGAAGAACTGATATTGTTTCCAATGAAAATGATTTTCGGTGTCTTACGTTTGCCTTTTGGCAAAGTGTTATAGAAAGAGTGGTTCAAAAATTCAATCGCTGCACGTGCGCCAAGATAAGAGCCGCCGATTCCTACAACGAGTAAAACATCAGAATCAGACTTAATCTTTTCTGCACTCTTTTTAATGCGGGCAAATTCTTCGCGATCGTACTGCTTAGGCAAGTCAACCCAGCCTAAATAATCACTGCCTGCACCCGTTTGCTCATGAATATTATGATGGGCCACCTTCACAAAATCTTTTAAATATGTAAGCTCATGTTCTTGAAAGAAAGGTAACGCTTTCGAGTAGTCAAATTGAATATGTGTCATCGCTTGTAAGCCCTCCATTACGTTAGTTCTATCCCTTCCACTTTAGCGGAACTAGCTATTGAAATCAAGTGATCGTCACTGGCGCAGCAAAAAGCCGCTTCTCTTCATGAGAAGCGGCATTCCGATTTATAAAGAGGCTTTCAAAATAGATAGAATGTCATCACGGTTTAGTTTCATAAAGTTTCCAAAACCACCGTATTCCATTTCTTTCGCCGCGATGTCGGCAATTTTGTCTAGTTGATCTTCACCAATATCATAATCTGCTAAACGGCTTGGTGCACCGAGGCTTGTCCAGAAGGCTGACAGCTTATCGATTCCTTCTAATGCGATGTCACGATCTGTTTTTCCTTCTGTTTCGATGTCAAACATGCTCAGCATGAGATGTTTGAAACGTTCCACATTATGATCAAGTGTATGGCGCATCCAATTCGGGAAGAGGATTGCAAGTCCACCTGCATGCGGAATGTCATAGACAGCCGATACAGCATGCTCAATCGTATGAGACGCCCAGTCTCCAAAGTAGCCCATTTGCAGCGTCCCATTTAACGCAATGGTTCCTGCATAAAGAATCGTTTCACGATGCTCATAGCTTTGTAAGTCTTCAAGCAGTTTTGGTGCTGTTTCGATCACCGTTTGAAGAACAGCAAAACACATCCGATCCTGTAAAGGCGTGTTTTTTACATTATGGAAGTATTGCTCGAAGACATGGCTCATCATATCGACCATTCCATAAACAGTCTGGTTTTCTGGCACAGAATACGTATGCTCAGGGTCTAGAATAGAAAAGGCAGGGTGAGTTACTGAACTGCCCCACACATATTTTTCATTCGTTTCCCAGTTTGTAATCACAGAGTCTGGGTTCATTTCTGAACCTGTCGCCGCTAGCGTCAGCACGGTGCCAAACGGCAATGCTTTTTGAGCGGTTGTTTTCTTTGAGATAATATCCCAAACATCACCTTCATACTCTGCTCCAGCTGCAATCGCTTTTGTACAGTCGATGACACTTCCGCCGCCAACTGCTAATAAGAAATCGATTTTTTCCTTTTGGCAGATGTCTACTCCCTTTTTCACCGTTGTGAGGCGAGGGTTCGGTTCAACGCCAGACAGCTCAAATATTTCAGCTTCTGCTTCATTTAACGCGCTGATGACATTGTCATAAAGACCATTTTTCTTAATACTTCCTCCACCATATACAAGTAACACTCGTTTCCCATAACGAGCGAGTTCGCTTTTGAGTCCTTCTAGTTGTCCTTTTCCAAACATTAATTTCGTTGGATTATAGTAAATAAAGTTCTCCATCTGTTGAAACATCTCCTTACAACGAATATATCCAAAAACATGAAAGACTACTGTAACATAAGTACGCGTTGAACTCAAAAAAAAGATAACTGCTCGAAAGCAGCTATCTTTTGTTGTTCGATTATAAAGAAGCGTTCAAAATGGCTAGGACATCTTCTTTGTTTAGCTTTTTAAATTGACCAAATTCACCGCGTGCCATTGCACGGTCTGCAATTAAATCCATTTTCTCATCGTTGATATCATAATCAGCTAAACGACTTGGTGCACCTAGGCTTGTCCAGAAAGCAGACAGTTTTTCAATCCCTTCTAAGCCTACTTCTTCGTCTGTTTTGCCCGCAGGGTCTACATCGAATACACGCACCGCTAATTGTTTAAAGCGGGCTGGGTTTTCTTGAATGACATGCTTCATCCAGTTCGGGAACAAGATCGCAAGTCCGCCTGCATGAGGAATATCATAGACAGCAGATACCGCATGCTCAATATTATGAGATGCCCAGTCACCACGTGCGCCCATTGAAAGCATTCCATTGAGTGCAATTGTACCAGTGAATAAGATGGTTTCACGCAGCTCATAGTTCTCTAGATCGTTGATCAGCTTCGGTGCCGTTTCAATGACGGTACGTAGAAGTCCTTCACACATACGATCTTGATAAGGTGTATTTTCCGTGTGATGGAAATATTGTTCAAACACGTGTGACATCATGTCGACCATTCCATAAATCGTATGATTTTTCGGTACAGTGAATGTGTTTACTGGATCAAGAATAGAGAATTTAGGGAAGACTGCTGGACTCCCCCAGCCATACTTCTCATTTGTTTCCCAGTTTGTGATGACGGATCCAGAGTTCATTTCAGAGCCTGTTGCGGCAAGTGTTAATACAGTACCGAACGGGATCGCTTCCATTGGAACATGCTTACGTGTAACGATATCCCAAGCATCTCCATCATATTTTGCACCAGCTGCGATTGCTTTCGTTGCATCAATGACACTACCGCCACCGACTGCCAAAATAAAATCAACTTGATTCTCTTTGCAAAGCTCAACCCCTTTTCTTACCGTTGTTAAGCGCGGGTTCGGCTCAACACCAGCAAGTTCAGTGATTGCAGCTCCTGATTCTTTTAAGATGCTGACAACTTGATCATAAAGGCCGTTTCGTTTAATACTGCCTCCACCATATACGAGCAATACGTTTTTTCCGTAGTGTTTGAGTTCATCTGAAAGGGCTGATACTTCTCCCTTTCCAAAAATTAATTTCGTTGGGTTCCAATAAGTAAATCGATCCATGTGATCTCCTCCTCGCGCTACATTATGCGCCTCATTCATTCCAAAAGTAAAGTAATTTGCTTTAATCCATTTTCTTACGCATAGTTTGGCTGAAAATCTGCAAAATATAAATGTATTGATGCTGTAGCGAAAGGAGGAATCACGATGAGTGCTATTCAACGTATTGCCCTCGTGCTCACGATTATTGGTGCTATTAACTGGGGACTAATCGGCTTTTTTCAATTTGACTTAGTAGCAGCGATCTTTGGCGGACAAGGCTCTGCATTATCACGTATTATTTATGGTCTTGTTGGAATTGCAGGTCTTGTTAATCTTGGTCTATTGTTCAAGCCAAGCGAAGAAGCTGTTCGCCGCGACGAGCCGAATCCAGAGGTTCGCTAAAAAGACATAAAAAAGGCCGCCTACACGAGGCAGCCTAAGGCACCGTTTGAAGCGGTGCTTTTTTTATTTCTTGATTAAATCTTTACGATTAGACTGCTCAATCCACTCTTCAAGTTTATCTTTAAGCGTATTGAAACCTTGTGGTGTAGCAGCTTCTTCTTTCACTTGCTGTGGTCTTTGTTTCTTTGGTTTGCTTTCTTTTCTTTCAGGTGCTTCTTGTGTAGCACGGATAGAAAGGCTGATTTTACCAGCTTTTTCATCAACAGAAAGAACTTTCACTTGAACTTCGTCACCAATTGAAAGATGCTCGTTGATGTCTTTTACGAAACCATGTGTTACTTCAGAAATATGCACAAGTCCTTGAGTTTCTTCATCTAATGCAACAAACGCACCATACGCTTGTAATCCTGTTACTTTACCAGTGTAAACACTGCCTACTTCAAACTTTGTCGCCATGATAACAACTCCTAAATAAATGTTTTAATATTCGTTTATACGCAATTAAAAACTATATCATAGAACGGTCAGTTACGCAAAATTTTTTTTAAAAGGGTTTAGATCATATCAAAAGGGGGAATACCTGAAAACAAGAATGCTTTCTAGTATTCCCCCCTAATTTGTGAGGCATGAGTCCATATGGATTGATGCCTTTTTTTATTTTAAGATGGCCGGTGCTTCTTTTTTCACTTGTCTATCCTGCAAGAAGCGCTGGATTCTTGACAGTGATTCCTGAAGATGATCGAGTGACGAAGCATATGAACAGCGAATATGACCTTCACCGCTGGGACCGAATACACTTCCCGGAACAACGGCTACTTTCTCGCTTAGCAGCAGCTCCTCAGCAAATTGTTCTGAGGACATGCCCGTGCCTTTGATGGATGGGAAGGCGTAAAAGGCTCCATTTGGCTGGTGACATGTCAGTCCAAGTTCATTGAGAGAGCCGACAAACAAATTGCGGCGTCTTCTGTAGCTTTTCTTCATTTTCTCTACATCTTCAAGTCCATTTTTCAGTGCTTCTTCTGCCGCATATTGTGCCATAGACGGAGCACACATCATAGAATATTGGTGTATTTTCAGCATGGCCTCGCGCAGTATAGGTGGTGCTGCCACATATCCTAAGCGCCAGCCTGTCATGGCAAACCCTTTTGAAAAGCCTGAAATCAAGATCGTTCTTTCCTTCATATCTTGAATCGCCGCAACGCTTGTAAAAGCTTCATCGTACGTCAGCTCTGCATAAATTTCATCGGTGATGATTAAAAGGTCATGCTCTTTTGCAAATTGGGCAATATCTTCGAGCTCTTCCTTTGAGTAAACAGATCCTGTTGGATTTGATGGAGAGCATAGTAAGATGGCTTTTGTCTTAGGCGTCAGCTTCGTGCGAAGATCCGCAGAATCCGCTTTGAAATCTTTTTCAGCCGATGTACTTAAATAGACAGGTACTCCGCCAGCAAGTGTCGTCAGTGCTCCATATGCTACAAAACAAGGCTCTGGAATGATCACTTCATCGCCGCCGTTTAAAATTGCGCGAAAGGCTAAATCAAGGGCCTGGCTTCCGCCTACCGTAATAATGAGTTCTTCTTCAGGACTGTAATCGATGTGAAATCGCTTATATAAATAGTGGCTCAGTTCTTTTCGCAAAGACAACAGACCTGCATTCGCCGTATAAGAGGTAAGTCCTTGTTCTAATGACATAATGCTTGCTTCTCTGACATTCCAAGCTGTCACGAAATCTGGTTCGCCGACACCAAGGGAAATGACCCCTTCCATTGTGGCTGCGAGATCAAAAAATTTCCGAATACCTGACGGCTGAATGCTTTGTACCGTTTCAGATAAATAAGACTTTTTCATTTAAGGAGACACCACGATTCTTTTGTCATCGTCTCCTGTTTCAAACACTTTCCCATCATGTTTATATCTTTTCAAAATGAAGTGGGTAGTTGTTGAAACAACGGAATCAAGTGTCGATAATTTTTCAGATACAAAGCGGGCAATATCAGACATGGATCTTCCGCGGATCACAACAGAAAGATCGTATACACCTGACATTAAATATACGGACTCAACTTCTTGAAACCTGTAAATGCGTTCAGCAATTTCATCAAATCCGACGCCTCTTTTCGGTGTCACTTTCACATCAATCATGGCTGTGACGCCTTCGTGACCATCCACTTTACGCCAGTCAATCATGGTCGAATAATCAATAATGACTTTTTGATCTTCAAGTTTTTGAATAATGGCTTCGGCTTCTTCTGTTGTCACACCTGCCATTTTCGCAATTGTATTTAAATCGGCGCGGCTGTTTTCATCTAAAATCTCTAATATTTCAGTTTCTTTTTCTGTTAGTTTCATTTGAATTCACACCTCTGCATGTAAAAGCTAGTTTTAAAAAATCTTCTGAACATTATAGCACGTTTTTCCCATTATGCTAAGCAGGGAAAAGATTCTAATCGTAGCTTAAAACCCACTTTTTAGGGTACAATACAGTCACCTAACAGAGAGTGAGTATCGGAGTGATGAGTGTGGACATTGTTCAGCCAGCTTATATGAAAAGTAAATTCGGTTTAGATATCTATTACGAGCACTATCCAAATGTGGGAAAGAAGACATTGATCTTGATTCACGGTCTCTTCTCTTCTACTTTCAGCTATCGTAAGCTCATCCCGCTTCTGAAACAAGACTTCAATTTAATTGCGATCGATCTGCCTCCATTTGGGCAGTCTGAGAAGTCGAATACCTTTATTTACAGCTATCGCAATATGGGCAAGATCATTATTGAACTAGCCGGTTACTTGCAGATTCAGCATGCAATTCTAGTAGGTCATTCAATGGGCGGACAAATTGCCTTATACGCTGCCTCCGAACGCCCAGACCTATTTGAAAAGGCGGTTCTTTTATGCAGCTCGGGGTATTTGAATAAGTCCAGAAGATCGCTTGTTTATAGCACGTATATTCCTTATTTTTATCTATTTCTAAAAAGAAAACTTTTAAAGCAAGGCATTATGAATAATTTAACCGCTGTTGTGCATGATCACTCGATTATTGATCAAGAGATGGTGGACGGATATTTAAAGCCTTTTTCTGATGATAAAATCTTTAGAAGTCTTTTACGTTTGGTGCGGCACCGAGAAGGTGATTTGACGTCAGATGTCCTAAAGAAAATGGAGACACCCGTGCTGCTCATTTGGGGCAAGGAAGATCGGATCGTTCCCATTCAAGTAGGCGAAAGACTGCACAAAGATTTGCCGCATTCGACCTTACATGCATTAAAAAAAACCGGGCACCTCATTCCTGAGGAAAATCCGGTCTTTGTGTCTGATCAAATCGGCAATTTCAGCCTGTCTTAGCGTGAGCAGGAGCTGCTGTCTCTTATGACAAAAAGCTGATTCGCTATATCTTGACAGTTCTCTATCGGAAGAAGCTGCTCAAATGAGTGATGGTAAATGGCTTGAATCTCTTTTGCTAAAGATAACGGGTCCTCTGCGTCGTATAACGCACTGATGACGTCAGCAGGCTCCGTTTCATAAAAGTCCTCTCCATAATGAAAAGGGTCCCATGCCTTAATGAATTGAATCATCTCTTCTACAGCTTGACTATCTTTCATGGGTATCACCGCTTATAATAAATTTTGTGATGTTTATTTTAGCACAACCAACAATGGTTGAAAAACGGCTAGAGGTGGGTTTCATGAATTTCGACGAACAGATCATACGTAAAGGTTCAAAATCAGTGAAATGGGATCAAGCAGAGTCTTTGTTCCTCACAACAGATGCACTGCCGATGTGGGTGGCAGATATGGATTTTAAAGCGCCCCAGGTCGTCCTTGATGCATTAAAAGAACGATTAGATCACGGCGTATTTGGCTATGCATTTCAGGATCAGGATACGCAGCAGGCAGTGGCTGACTGGCTCAAAAGAAGACATGGATGGACGATTCAGACAGATGCTGTCACCTTCACACCAGGTATCGTGACGGCACTTAGTTTTGCTGTCCAAGCCTTTACAGCACCGAATGATGAAGTGATCATTCAGTCACCAGTGTATACGCCTTTTTATCAAATGATTGAAAGGAATGGGCGTACGGTCTCAACCAATCCTTTAAAAATAGAAAACAACCGGTACATGATGGATTTTGATGATTTAGAGGAAAAACTGAGCAGACCACAAGCGAAGCTGATGTTCCTTTGTCATCCGCATAATCCTTCTGGGAGAGCGTGGTCAAAAGACGAATTAAAACGAGTAGGAGACTTATGTGTGCAGCATGGTGTAACAGTCGTTTCAGATGAGATTCATTCTGATCTGATGCTTTCCGGGAAGCGGCATGTGCCTTTTGCTAGTCTTTCTGACGACATAGAACATATCACAGTGACCTGTATTGCGCCGAGTAAAACATTTAATTTAGCTGGGCTCCAGGCATCTGCCATTATCATTTCCGATGAAGAAAAAAGAACCCTTTTCACTCATGAATTGCAAAGAAACGGGCTGGCCAAACTGAATGCATTTGCCATTCCTGCGATGGAAGCGGCCTATCGCCTGGGGGATGAGTGGCTCGATTCACTTGTTCTTTATCTCGAAAACAACATGAAGATTGCCATGGACTATATTGACGAACATCTTCCGAATATGCGTTATATGAAACCAGATGCTTCTTATTTATTGTGGCTGGACATTCGTGATTATCAATTGACTCAAGCGGAATTGAAACGGAATTTGCTCAAAAAGGGGAAAGTCATTCTAGAGCTTGGACACGTGTATGGGCTTGAAGGAGACGGCTTTATTCGGATGAATCTCGGCTGTCCTCTTTCAACGGTGAAAGAAGGTCTGAAACGCCTTCATCAAGCGTTCACTCTATGAACCAAATAAGACCAATTATACAAAAGAACATCCTAGCGGGTGTTCTTTTTAAAGAAAAAAACCCTCCTTTTATCATATCTACTTTGTACATGAAATGATATAATGAGAGGAATTACTATTATTTACGAGGAGAGCATTTAAATGGAAATGTTCAAGGATTTTCTGCTCCATGTATCTTTTATTCTATTTCCAATCTTTTTATATCATGCGCTATGGCTAAGCCGGACCCCTGCTCATTTCCCAAAAAGGAATAAACTGCTCATCACAATATTTGCATCCATCTCTTCAGCTCTATGTATTATATATCCAGTTGGTTCGATTTTAGATTTGCAGACGGGGCTTCAATCCATTCCCCTTGTACTTGCCATTTTATATGGAGGGTACACTGCTGGAATCGTCGCTATCTTGTTTAGCTCCATTGTCAAATTCGTGATGTATGGCTCTTTTTTATGGGTTGGACTCATTGTTGTACCGATTTACTTTTTCATCCCTTTCCTGTTCTACCGTAAATGGCGTCAATATCCGAAGCTGAAAAAGCTGATTTACGGAGTACTCATTGGTTTATCCAAAGGAATGTTCATTTACATTGGATTGTTTGCGGTCAGCTTAATGGAATATAGCCCAGCCTTTATTATGCAGCAAAAGTTCCTTGAGTTATTTTTCTCAACCCTTTACTACATATTCTTTCTTGTACTATGTATCTATTCCATTGAATTCGTCAAAGAAAATGCGCAAATGAGAACACAGCTCGTCCAGTCAGAAAAGCTGACCATTGTGAGTGAGCTCGCTGCAAGTGTCGCCCATGAAGTACGCAATCCGCTTACAGTTGTGAGAGGGTTTATTCAATTACTCTTTTCTAGTGACAATGCAAAGGAGCCGTCGACCAATAAGGATTATAAAAATCTCGTTCTGTCCGAGTTAGACCGCGCGCAGGACATTATCACAAGTTATCTTGATATTGCAAAACAAAACTATTATCAAATTGAATCTCTCAATCTGTCTAAATTACTTGAGGAATGTGCATCGCTGATGACATCCTATGCGAATTTCAAATCGGTCACGATTCATCAATCCATTGAACCAGACTTATACATTCAAGGTGATGAAACGAAGATCAAGCAAGTCATGATTAATCTAATCAAAAATGCGATTGAAGCCGCCCCCGATCACGAAGGGAAAGTTGAACTTTTTGCTTCAAAAGAAAATCATAAAATATGCCTTTATTTCATTGATAACGGTGTAGGCATGACAGAAAGCCAAATGAAAAAGCTTGGCGAACCATATTACACCTTGAAAAATAAAGGGACTGGACTTGGGCTGACAGTGACTTTTTCTATCATAGAAAATCACCATGGAACCATTCGTTTCAAAAGCTCGCTACAGTCTGGTACAACAGTCACCGTGAAGTTTCCTGAAGACACAAGAAGAAAATGATCAATCCATTTTTTTTGTCCTTTTTTCATCTATCTGCTCCTGCTTCTTAGACGCACGAACGATTAGACGAAAGCAAATAAATGCAGCAATAAAGAAAAGCACGGTGGTGATTGCCGCTGGGATGTACTCCCTTTTATCTTCAGGAAAATACAGTAGAAAGAGTGCGATGAACGACATCATTCGCCATTCCCCCTTTTGCTCGTTTACTTCACTATATTGGCTAAAAGAAATGAAATACCTTCCCGCGAGAAGGAAATGGAGGAATTTCACATGACAGACATTCAAATTGGACAAGTTGTGAAAGGTTTTTATAAAACAGGTGTTTACGTTGGGGAAGTGACCGCAGTTAAACCATCGACCTATCTCGTTCAAGTAAAAGCGGTTCTGACACATCCGACTCAAGGCGACCTGCATCATCCTAAAGAAGCAGACGTGCCCTTTTTTCAGGAGAGGCGAGCTTTGGCCTATAGAGAACAGACGAATATCCCCCATCATATGGTGAAGCCTTACGATGGCGACATACCTGATTATCAATTGTCACTGAAAGAAGCCGTAGACAAATTGAAAAAAACGCTTAGTGCGGATGATTCCAAATGGGCTGAAAAATCAAGAGCGTGCCTATCTTCTCTTGAAAAAGATTATTTTCCAGAAGACGCCCGCTAATCAGTCGAATCAAAAAAGTGAGAGAAGTCGATGAGTTCACCAATTTTGGTTGTTTGCGGATTTTCCACATAGGCTCTGTCTTTTTCAAAAAGGGTTAACAGCTGATAAGTGGTCATGGCATCATCGAGTGCTTTATGATGCTTACCAGCTCCTTCACTGCCGTACTCCTTTGCCGCTTTTCGCAGCCCTGTAAGTGTTCTATCACCAAAAAACGTTTTATATTCAAAAGCGAGGTCCCGCAGCTTTCCTTTAAAAGGAAAGGTAATGTGATTGAGCATACAGTTTTGCTTCAGTACCTTCATGTCCATATTTCCCCATGTGATAATTTCACAGTCTTCGCCCCCATCAAGTGACACGAGCTTCTCAATAAACACCTCAAATGAAATCCCGCTCTCTACATCCTGCTGCGTAATTCCGAGAAAAGTTTTACAGCGCTTTGTCAGCTTCGGAAACTTTTTCGGTTTGACGTAGCTTGAGAACGTGTCTATGATCGTGTCATTTGTTGCTTTCACTACCCCAGCCTCAATAATTTCAGGGTAAAAATTTTGTGGATGATATTTTCCATCAGGCATCGTAAATTCAAAATCGACCACAAGCAGCGTCTTCTGTTCCACCAGTCTCACCCCACTTTCTCGTCTGTTTTTCATCCTGATATCATTATATTAAGACGGACCTTGAAATCACTTCATTTTCTTGAAAATAATGCAGATTCACTATGCCCAACCTATTCATCAGATGAAAGATCGCTTATTTTCCTTTATAATTATTAAGGAACACGAAATAAATAAAGAAGGTGGTCTCTATCACAAACAGGAAAAAAAACTTGTACATCATGTGGTTTGTGAACTTTTTTGTCTCTGCCAGCATTACAATGATCGTCCCTTTTTTATCACTTTACATAGAATCTCTTGATAGCAGCTATTCGAATGAATTTGTCCAAAGATGGAGCGGCTATGTCTTTGGGGTCACGTTTTTAACGGCCTTTCTGATTTCTCCAATTTGGGGACGAATTGGTGACAGGCACGGTTATAAAAAGATTTTGCTGATTAACGGCATTGGGATTGCAACAAGTATTCTATTAATGGGGCTTGTTCAAACCGTTTATCAGCTATTCGCACTACGGCTCTTCATGGGACTTGTAACAGGATTTATCTCTACTTCAATGGCGCTGATCTCTGCTCAGACTGAAAAGGCAACGGCCGGTAAAACACTAGGAACCATGCAAATGAGTAATGTCGCCGGAGGATTGTTCGGTCCTTTAATGGGCGGCTTCATGGCAGACAGCGTTGGCTTCATTTATACGTTTTTCTTAACAGCCGCTGTCATTTATGTGTCGGCTATTGTCATTATCTTCGGTGTGAAGGAGCATCCGATCCGCTCAAAAGAAGCAAAGCGCGTCACTTACTCACGAAAAGATGTCCTCGTTCATATTTTCAAACAGCCTTTGCTTGTGGTCACGATGCTTTTAACGTTTATTACGCAAGTGGGGAACTTTAGCATTCAGCCACTTTTAGCTTTATACATTCATGATTTGCACGGCCCGGTCAATCTCGCCTTTTATGCGGGACTGGCATTTTCTGCAACAGGACTTGGAAATTTGCTGTTTACGAGAAAATGGGGAGATCTTGGAGATCGAATCGGACATGATAAGGTGCTGCTTGCCCTACTCATCCTCTCCTCTATTTTATTCATCCCGCAAGCAATGGCGGATTCCTACGTGATGTTAGTGATTTTCCGTTTTCTGTACGGGATGGCACTAGGCGGGATTATTCCGTGTACGACGGCGTATATTCGAATCAAAGCACCTGCCTCCATGCAAGGGGAAGTGCTCGGATACAATGTCAGCTTCCGTTTTCTTGGGAATGTCGTCGGTCCAGTCATTGGCGGCATTGTAGCAAGTCATTATGGGATTCCAGCTGTCTTTTATGTGACCGCCGGCATTTTTCTTTTTGGCGCGTTATTTTTATGGGCAGTTCGCTCACAATCAAAGACAAAAGAAAGGAGTGTCTGATCAAGCATCAGATACTCTTTTTTCCTGTCTAGATGCCTTCTCCACTAGACTTCACGCCCATTCTTTTCTCAAAATAACCTTCTCGTATCCGCAAAAGAATGGTACGATATGGCTAGAAATCTGAAGAAAGTGAGTGACCTCATGTTTCGTGCAATCATTGGTTGGTTATTACTTGCTGCCCTCATCCCATTATTTGTTCTGACTTTTTATCTATCAAAGGAAGAAGCTGCAAGTGTAAAGCCTGTTAACGAAGTGCTTGATCAAAAAATTAAGCTGGAAAAGATAGATTTTTCCCAAAACAGTTATATGTATGATCGGGATGGTTCTCTTATCTCCGAGATCGTATCGAACGATGAAAACCGAGTTTTCGTGAAATACGATAAAATTCCTGATCCTGTGAAGGAGCTGTTCCTTCGCTCAGAGGACCGCAACTTCTATGACCATAAAGGCATTGACTTTATGGGGGTTGTCCGTGCGCTTGCTGCAAATGTCAAAAACCACGGCATTAGCCAAGGAGCCAGTACCATCACACAGCAGTTATCCCGTAACTTATATTTAAGCCATGAACGTTCGTTCAGCCGAAAGTTTACAGAGCTGCTCTATTCCTATGAACTAGAGCGGAAATTCACGAAAGATGAAATTCTCGAAAGCTATTTAAATACGATTTATTTCAGTAACGGTGTTTATGGTGTTGGTTCTGCGGCTAATTACTATTTTGATAAGCCGCTTAGTTCTTTAACGCTTGCACAGATGGCCTTTATCTCTGCTATTCCAAACAACCCGACGCTATATGACCCATTGAAACAATTCAAGCACACAAAGAAACGCCAAGAACGGCTGCTTGGTATTTTGAAGAAAGACGGCGTCATCACCAAGAAACAATACAAAAAAGCCGTCAAAGAAAAAATCAGCCTGTCTTTAAGCGAAAAGAAAAATCTTTACCCTGACTATGTGACATATGCCAATGAGGAATTTACCGATCTTGTGTCTGATCAGGAAGGCTTTACAAAACGATTGAAGAAAGCAAAAACTGCAGGAGCGAAAACAGCCATTCAAAAGGAATTATCTGAAAAGGTCAGTGCCCTGCTCCAAGATGGCGTGAAGATTTATACAGCACTTGATCCTTCCTTACAGCAAAGAGCGGTTTATCAGCTTAATGCTCAATTGCCCTATCAAGGTGTGGAAGGCGGATCAGCGGTCATTAATCATGAAACCCATCAAATTGTCGCACTTGCTGGCGGGAAAAACTATAAAAAGTTTGATTTCAACTACGCCTATCAAGCGCAAAGACAGCCTGGTTCCGCGATTAAGCCGCTTTTAGACTATGGTCCTTATATTGATCAAACCGGTGCAACGGCATCAAGCACCATCAGTGCCGGCAAGTTTTGCAGCAGCGGGTACTGTCCGCAGAACTATAATCATAAAACGTATGGAACAGTCACACTTGAAACAGCCTTTAAGAATTCTTATAACACCCCTGCGATCCGAATGCTGGATACAGTCGGTGTCAAAAAAGGCTTCAGCTATTTAGAGAAGTTCTCATTCGAACATATTGTAGCAGATGATTATCGCCTTCCTTCTGCACTTGGAGGATTTACGAAAGGCTTCTCACCGCTAGAAATAACAGATGCGTATACCGTCTTTGGTAATCAAGGTTCCTACACGCAAAGTCATTCAATCACAAAGGTGACAGACTTAAACGGCAAAACCCTTTACAAATGGAAAGAATCGCCGAAGCAAGTGTACTCTCAGCGTACAAATGAAACGATGCGCAAGCTGCTTGCCTCCGTTGTGAAAAGTGGAACAGGGAAAAAAGCGAACTTCAATTCCCCTTACATTGGTGGTAAAACGGGAACATCCAATGACTACAAAGACATTTGGTTTGTTGGACTGACAGATCAATACACAATGGGTGTATGGGTCGGAAGAGATAGAGGGACGGTTGAATCTATTTATAACTCAAGCCCGCACTTACGTATTTGGAAAAATACGATGCAATACGCCAGATAAACAGGAGGTTTGATTGCGATGCATTCAACACATCCACCCCATTTAATTTTATTTGACGGTGTCTGCAACGTGTGCAGCGGTGCTGTTCAGTTTGTGATTAAGCGCGATCCGAATGAGCGGATGATGTTTGCTTCTTTACAATCAGATACAGGGCAGCGAATTTTACAAGAACATGGTTTGCCTTTAGATGAGTTCAATTCATTTATTTATATTGAAGAAGGCACCCTTTATATGAAGTCGACAGGCATTTTAAAAGCTGCACGGCATTTAAAAGGCATATACAGATGGAGCTATTTGCTCCTCGCCATACCGCGTCCAATCCGTGATTGGTTTTATCAGCTGATCGCGAAAAATCGCTACAAATGGTTTGGTCAAAAAACATCCTGTATGATGCCTACACCTAATATCAAAAAACGGTTTCTTCCATAAAGAAAGCATCCTCCATTATCGGAGGATGCTTTCTTTCGTCTGTTTAAGCAGGCAGACTCGCCATCACACTGTTATAAAGCTTAATAAATAAGTACAAAATGCCGATCAAAAACGTGGCCCAAAATAGCAAAATAAACATCATAAATCCAATTAAATTCAGCATAGAAAGCGATTGATAAATGCGGACGACAACCCAGATAAAATAGACAAGACTTGCTAAAACAAAAAGTCCCACAAGCAAAATAAGCTGCTGTGTCAACAGAAATGCAAGTAAGCTGGCAAACAAATAAACAACGGATGCAATCCGAATCTTCTTTAAGTTCTCCCCTTCAGGGTCCTTTGCGAAAAAGAGTAAAGCCAACTCTAAAACCGTATCTGCAATCAGTTTTAAAGCAGATAAGATCATAAAATAAACAAGTGCACATGCGGCAAAGAGAGCAAGACGAATGCCCTGTTCTGAAAAGAACTCCAGCATTCCTTTTAAAATACCTGCCTGAGTCAAGAAATCAGTGATGATGCCTACTGTAAAAATCGAAAAAGCAGAGCTGAATAGTAAAATAGAAATCAGCGGAAAATATCCAGTCAAATATGTATTTTTCATAAATAGTTCCTTTCTCATAAGCTCACATTTATTATGGCTCACTTAAAACGGATTGACAAGATGCTTTCAACGTAAACTGGGAACAAAATCAAATTTGTGATTTTGCACGTACATTCCTTCACAAACTTACATTTTCCCGTTAAAGTATTACTATTACGAAAAAATCGTGCGTTAGGGGTATACTCGTGAAAAAAACTTTAAGACTGCAAACACGGCTGACGATCTTTGTCTGTATCGTTGTCCTGATCTCCCTTTGTATCACATTCTTTACGATATGGTCGGAAACAGCCAAGAACATTCATCAGCAGGAACGTGACATTGCCCTCTCCACTGCCAAAATGGTCGCAGAGGCACCGATCACGGCGAAATCATTAGAAAAGCATTCATACTCAGCACTGCGTAAATATACAACAAGTGTTCAGCAAATCACCAAAACTGAATTTGTTGTCGTCATGGATATGAACGGCATCCGCAAAACACATCCGAATCCGCAGAAGATCGGAAAGCCGTTTGCTGGCGGTGATGAAAAAGCAGCATTACAGGGAAAAGAACATATTAGTACAGCTTCTGGAACACTAGGCAGGTCCATGCGTGCTTTTGTTCCTGTTTATGATCAAGATGGAAAGCAGCTCGGGGCTGTGGCAGTAGGGATTACGTTAAAGGAAATTGACTTGATTATTCACCAAAGCTTACTCCCACTCTACTTCGTCACATCGCTTAGCCTTCTATCTGGCATTATTGGTGCACTCATTGTTGCACGAAAAGTGAAGAAGATTATGTTTGGACTGGAGCCAGATGAAATCGCCACATTATTAAAAGAACGAAGCGCCATGCTAGAATCAACAAAAGAAGGCATTCTTGCCGTTGATCAGCACGGTAAGATTAAGCTCGCCAATCTAGAAGCGAAACGCCTTTTTCATAATATGGGCATTCAAGTTGACCCTAGAGAACAAGATGTTCAGACTCTCCTCCCTTCAAGCGGCTTAAAGCAAGTGATTGAAACACGCAAGCCTCTGCTTGATCGTGACGTGAGAATGAATGGACTGGAACTTGTCTTTAACGAGGTGCCGATTACGGTAAAAGGTGAGATTGTTGGAGCGATTGCTACCTTCCGTGACAAAACAGAAGTCAAACACCTCGCTGAGCAGCTAAGCGGCGTCAAAATGTATGCCAATGCCCTTCGTGCCCAGTCACACGAATTCATGAACAAGCTTCATGTGATTTTAGGATTGGTCCAGCTCAAAAATTACGATGACCTTGGCACCTATATCAAAGATATTGCGATTTATCAGCAAACAGAAACAAATGAAATCATCAACCATGTGAAAAACTCTGTCTTAGCAGGATTTTTACTAGGAAAACAAAGCTACATCAGGGAACAAGGCGCTACCTTAGAAGTTATTTGCAGCACACAAGTCCCAAACACAGAAGACCCAGCAGTGACGCATGATCTCATTACCGTTATTGGCAACTTGTTAAATAACGCACTCGATGCTGTTTCTCATACAGATATCAAAAACATCTCGATCTCATTCCGATACGTCCAGGAGCAGCTTCATATTGAAATTACGGACACAGGTGTCGGTCTGACAAAAGAAGAACAGAACATCATGTTTGATCAAGGCTTTTCAACAAAAGGAGAAGACAGAGGGTTCGGGCTCTACTTCGTTGACCAAAGCATCAGAAAATTGAACGGACATATGATTGTTACGAGTGAAAAAGGAGAAGGAACGACCTTTAGTCTCCGCATTCCGTATAAACAAAAGGAGGATTCACATGATTAATGTGTTAATAGTAGAAGATGACCCAATGGTTGGGGAGCTAAACAAACGCTACCTGACCCAAATAAATGGCTTTGAGTTAAAGGGGATCGCCACCTCCTTTCAGAAGGCACTAGACTTATTAAAAACAGAAGTCATTCATCTTGTACTGCTCGATATTTATATGCCTGGACAAAATGGACTGGCACTATTATCAGAAATTCGTCAGCAAAATCATTCCGTTGATGTCATTGTCATTTCTGCTGCCAATGAAGTCGACGTTGTGCAGCAAACGATGCGAAACGGAGCCGTTGATTATTTAATCAAGCCCTTTGAGTTCGAACGATTCCAATCAGCTTTGGCAGAGTATAAAAGAAAACACGCCTTGTACCAATCCATGAATAGCATCTCGCAAAATGATTTAGATGCGAAGCTCTTTCATAAAAAAGCGGAGGCAGAAAAAGTCCTTCTGCCAAAAGGCCTGACCAAAAGCACCCTAAAACTCATTTGGACAAGCATTCAATCATTTGGTCAGCAAGCTTTCACGACCGAAGACCTAGCCAATCATACAGAAATCTCTCAAGTCTCAATTAGAAAATATTTGAAATTCCTTGAGGACATCGAAGTAGTTGATGTGGAAATGGCGTACGGGACAATTGGACGTCCTGTTTTCCAATATAAACTCAATACAAGCAATATGAATTTGATTCAGCAATATCTATAATTTGACACATCTGACCTTCACAAAGGCCAGATGTTTTTTTATGGCATAAGATGTAACAAACCCCTTGATATCAGTGGTTCCACTGTAATAGAGCACATTGCAAAAGCGGCATTATATCATATTTCAGCCTATAAAAAGACATCGAATTTAACCTTTTAACATTTTTTTAAAAATAAAACAAATTTCTATTTATTTATTCTATGGGAAATGATAAATTATGATTGATTAGTTCAACGAGATATAAGTCTGATGTCTTACATCTTCTCTCCTGCACTCCATAAGTTTCATGAGAAAGCAGGATAAAATACCCTTTTCACAAGGAAGAGAAGAGAGGGATCGGTCATTTTTCGCGAGACTTTTCTGAAACTTTTAAATTTTATAGGGGGTTATGTTTTGAAGAAGCGCAAAATTGGACTAGCATTGTCCTTAGTCGTAGCAGCAGGAACCATCCTTGGAGCATGCGGCAACTCTGGCTCAAACAGCGGTGAAAACAAAAAAGATAAAGATCAATTCACTGTTGCAATGGTAACTGACGTCGGTGGTGTCGATGACAAATCGTTTAACCAATCAGCTTGGGAAGGTCTACAAGCATTTGGGAAAGACAACAATTTAACAAAAGGTAAAAATGGCTTTGATTACTTACAATCTAAATCAGACGCTGACTATACAACAAACTTAAACACACTTGCTCGTGAGAAATTCGACCTGATTTATGGAATTGGTTTCTTAATGCAAGATTCTATTAGTGAAATCGCAGATCAACGCAAAAAAAATCACTTTGGTATCGTTGATGCAGTAGTGAAAAAAGACAACGTAGCAAGCATTATGTTTAACGAAAACGAAGGATCATTCCTTGTTGGTGTTGCAGCTGCTCTTTCTACAAAGTCGAACAAAATCGGTTTTGTTGGCGGCGTTGACTCTGAATTAATCAGAAAATTCGAAGTTGGATTCCGCGCAGGCGTTGAAGCAGCTAACCCGAAAGCAAAAGTTGAAGTGAAATATGCTGGTGCATTTGATAAAGCAGACATCGGTAAAGCAACAGCTGAAAGCATGTACAAATCTGGCGTCGACATCATTTATCATGCAGCTGGTGGCACTGGAACTGGTGTCTTCACAGAAGCGAAAAACCTGAAAAAAGCTGATCCTAACCGTAAAGTTTGGGTCATCGGTGTAGATAAAGACCAGTATGACGAAGGAAAAGTACCTGGAACAAAGCAAAGTGTCACCCTTACTTCTATGATTAAGAAAGTAGACACAGCGGTACAAGATTTAACGACGAAAGCAAAAGAAGGTAAATTCCCTGGCGGCGAAGTGATCACATACGGTCTGAAAGAAGGCGGCGTTGACATCTCTCCATCTCAGGACAACCTTGACAAAGATGTATTGAAGAAAGTAGAAGAATGGAAACAAAAGATCATCAAGGGCGAAGTCAAAATCCCTGCAACACGTGATGAACTAAAAGATTTTAAAGCTTAATTTGAGCATCGGGATAAGCACGCCTTATCCCCTTGCCTCTCCTTTACCTCCTCTTTATTCGTAAAAGGTGGTAAAAGAAAAGCTGCAGCCTTGTTTTGCAGCTTTTCTTTTGCTAGTTTTTATCTTCATCAGCACCCTAAAAAAGGAGCGGTTAAACCTGTGGATTATGTCATTGAAATGTTGAATATACGCAAAGAATTCCCTGGCATTGTAGCAAACGACAACATTACGCTACAGCTAAAAAAGGGCGAAATTCATGCGCTGCTTGGTGAAAACGGCGCTGGAAAATCAACGCTCATGAACGTACTTTTCGGACTATATCAGCCTGAAAAAGGTGAAATCAAGGTACACGGAAAACCTGTTACCATCTCTAGTCCAAATGATGCAAGTGATTTAGGCATCGGAATGGTGCATCAGCACTTTATGCTTGTCGATACATTCACTGTTGCTGAAAACATCATTTTAGGGAAAGAACCAAAGAAGTTTGGAAAAATTGATAAAGAACAAGCCATACAGCAAGTGCAAGAGCTTTCTGACCGCTATGGTTTGAAAATAGATCCTGCCGCAAAAGTATCTGACATCTCTGTTGGCATGCAGCAGCGTGCAGAAATTTTAAAGACACTTTACCGTGGCGCTGACATTTTGATTTTCGACGAACCAACAGCCGTCTTAACACCTCAAGAAATAAAAGAACTCATACAAATTATGAAAAACTTAATCAATGAAGGCAAATCCATTATTTTAATTACCCACAAGCTGAAAGAAATTATGGATGCCTGTCATCGCGTCACCATTATTCGAAAAGGCCAAGGCATTCGTACACTTGATGTGGAAAGCACCAATAAAGACGAGCTTGCAAGCTTAATGGTCGGCCGGGAGGTTTCTTTTAAAACAGACAAAAAAGCAGCCTCTCCTGCTGAGGAAGTGCTTCAAATTCAAGATCTGACAGTAAAAGACGCACGAGGAATCGAAGCAGTCAAACATCTGAACCTCTCAGTGAAGGCTGGCGAAATTGTAGGAATTGCTGGGGTAGATGGCAATGGTCAATCTGAATTAATTGAAGCCATTACAGGTCTGAAAAAATCAGAATCCGGCACGATCAAGCTAAACGGGAAAGCCATTCATAATCTCCCGCCTCGTAAGGTCACCGAATCTGGTATTGGACATATTCCACAAGACCGTCATAAGCACGGACTTGTGCTCGATTTTTCAATTGGAGAAAATATTTCCTTACAAACATATTATCAGCGTCCTTACTCAAAGTTTGGCTTGATGAATATGAAAAACATTTATCAAAAAGCAAAACGAATCATTGCGGAATATGACGTACGGACACCGAGTGAATATACAGAAGCACGCGCCCTGTCAGGCGGTAACCAACAAAAAGCCATTATCGGCCGTGAAGTTGACCGAAATCCTGATTTATTAATTGCCGCTCAGCCGACACGAGGACTTGATGTTGGTGCGATTGAATTTGTTCATAAACGTCTCATTGAACAAAGAGACACAGGCAAAGCCGTTTTGCTCATCTCCTTTGAGCTTGATGAAATTATCAATGTTAGTGATAAGATTGCTGTGATTTTCGAAGGCAGCATTATTGCCATTGTTGATCCAAAAGAAACAACAGAGCAAGAGCTTGGTCTATTAATGGCTGGAAGTACGCAACAGGAAGTGGGGAAAGAAGCAAATGTCTAATCGCTTAACAAATCTGCTGATTCCGCTTATAGCCATTGTACTTGGTCTTTTCGTTGGGGCCATTATTATGCTTGCAAGCGGCTATAGTGTCATCGAAGGCTATGGCGCCCTATGGAATGGCGTCTTCGGTGAAACCTATTATATGGGAGAAACCATCAGACAAGTGACACCTTATATTTTATCAGGACTTGCTGTTGCCTTTGCATTTCGGACAGGCCTCTTTAATATCGGGGTAGAAGGTCAAATGCTCATTGGCTGGGTAGCTGCTGTATGGATCGGAACAACCGTCCATGCACCTATGTATATCCATCTGCCGCTGGCACTCATCACCGCAGCTGCTGCTGGTGCATTATGGGGCTTTATTCCTGGATTTTTAAAAGCACGTTTTTATGTGCATGAAGTCATTGTCACCATCATGATGAACTACATTGCCCTTCATGTCACAAACTATTTGATCTCAAATGTCTTAACAAACAATAAAGATAAAACAGAAAAAATTGATGCCACTGCATCACTTCGCTCTGGATTTTTTGAGCAAATAACCGATTTCTCACGTATGCATAACGGGATTTTTGTTGCCATTATTGCTGCGGTCGTGATGTGGGTCATTATTCAAAAAACCTCTAAAGGATTTGAATTGCGAGCTGTTGGGATGAACCAGCAGGCATCACATTATGCCGGCATGAACGTTCGCCGTAATATCATTTATGCAATGCTCATTTCAGGTGCCTTTGCAGGGCTTGCAGGCGCTATGGAAGGGCTTGGCACGTTTGAATATGCCTCCATCAAAGGCTCGTTTACTGGCGTAGGTTTTGATGGAATCGCCGTCGCTTTATTAGGCGGAAATACAGCCATTGGTGTCGTACTTGCTGCACTATTACTTGGTGGTTTGAAGGTCGGTGCTTTAAACATGCCGCTTGAATCTGGCGTTCCGACTGAGGTCGTTGATATTGTCATTGCGATCATTATTCTTTTCGTCGCCTCAAGCTATATTATCCGTCTTGTCATTCAACAAATGAAGAAAAAGGGGGGAAAATAAGTGGGATTTCTGCAAATTCTTGAAATCATCGTCCCAGCTACACTTGTTTATGCTGCACCACTTATTTTAACCGCTCTTGGAGGCGTCTTTTCAGAAAGATCAGGTGTTGTCAATATCGGTCTTGAAGGTTTGATGGTCGTCGGAGCATTTTCAAGTATTATCTTTAACTTATTTTTTGCTGATACGTTTGGGGCCTTGACCCCGTGGCTTGGGCTTCTCGTCGGAATGGCCATTGGCGGATTGTTCTCACTTATTCACGCTGTTGCGACCATTACATTTCGAGCTGATCAAACGGTCAGTGGTGTTGCCATTAACATGCTTGCGCTTGGCGCTACACTGTTTGTCGTGAAACTCATTTACGGGAAAGCACAAACTGATAAAATTACAGAGCCTTTCTATAAAGGAGATATTCCCCTTTTAAGTGATATTCCAATCATTGGTGATATTTTCTTTAAAGATGTCTATTATACATCCATACTCGCATTAGTTCTTGCGGTTGTTGCTTGGTTCGTTTTATTTAAAATGCCGTTTGGTCTTCGTCTCCGTGCAGTTGGAGAGCATCCAATGGCTGCTGATACAATGGGGATCAAAGTGTACCGGATGCGCTATATTGGCGTCTTCATTAGTGGACTGTTTGGCGGTCTTGGCGGAGCGGTTTATGCTTCGACCATCGCGCTTGATTTCTCACATGCAACCATTACAGGTCAAGGCTTCATCGCTTTAGCTGCGCTTGTATTCGGTAAATGGCATCCATTTGGCGCAATGGGCGCTGCTTTATTCTTTGGATTTGCACAAAGTTTAAGCATCATTGGCTCTCTCTTACCACTGTTTCAAGATATACCGAACGTGTACATGCTCATTGCCCCATATGTGCTTACGATCCTAGCACTTACTGGCTTCATCGGACGTGCAGATGCACCAAAAGCACTTGGCACACCCTATTTAAAAGGAAAACGATAAATACAATGTATGATCAATCCCCTGAAGGACAAGCTATCTTCAGGGGATTTTTGTATGATAAAAACGATAAAACCTCCTGTTTATTTTACTTTTATTACACTTAATTTAGTTTAATAAATAGAAGAGTGTCATTGAATCTTCTACAATTGAGACAAATAGCATTTGGGGGTGTTTACGTGGCTAATGCACAACAATTGAAATCGATTACAAATGATTCTGACAATAATAAAAGCGTTTTCCGAAAGATCATGTCTTGGAAAATTGGTGTTATTGATCTTCCTGTGTATTTAGTACTTGCAGCGATTATTTTAACTGCCGCTTATTTTAATAAAATTCCAGCAAATATGCTTGGTGGTTTCGCTGTTATTATGATTTTGGGGATTTTCCTTGGAGATGTAGGACAACGTATTCCAATCTTAAAAGATATTGGTGGACCGGCGATTCTTTCTTTATTCGTACCATCGTTCCTGGTCTTTTTTAATGTTCTGAATCCGAACTCATTGGAAGCGGTTACGTCTCTTATGAAAACGTCTAACTTCCTTTACTTCTATATTTCTGCTCTTGTAGTAGGTAGTATTCTCGGGATGCAGCGAACGGTTTTAGTACAAGGCCTTATTCGTATGTTTGTTCCTCTTGTTGCAGGTACAATTGCAGCTGTGAGTGCCGGAATTCTTGTTGGTCTTTTAGTTGGTTACACACCGCATCATTCGTTCTTCTTTATCATTGTACCGATTATTGCCGGTGGTGTTGGAGAAGGGATTCTGCCATTATCTATTGCTTATTCACAAATTCTTGGTGTATCAGCAGAGTCATTAATTTCTCAATTAATTCCTGCTGCTGTTATTGGGAACGTCATTGCCATTATCTGTGCTGGCGCAATGAAGAAGCTTGGTGAAAAACGTCCTGAATTGAACGGGAATGGCCGTCTTGTGAAATCGAAAGAAGCAAACGAAATTTTCGAGCAGCCAGATATGGATGCAAAAGTTGATTTCGGTTTAATGGGTGCAGGTGTACTCGTTGCTTGTACAACCTTCATCTTTGGTGGTTTGTTAGAAAGCTTTGTTCATATTCCAGGTCCAATCTTAATGATTGTTCTTGCAGCTTTAATCAAATACTTAAACGTGATGCCTCAGCATCTGCAAAATGGCTCACAGCAGTTCTACAAGTTTGTTTCAAGAAGCTTCACATGGCCTCTTATGGTTGGTCTTGGCATTCTGTACATTCCGCTTGATGATGTAGCAACTGTGATCTCTATTCCATTTGTATGCGTATGTATTTCTGTTGTACTAGCAATGGTTGGTTCTGGTTACTTCGTTGGGAAATTAATGAACATGTATCCAGTTGAATCTGCGATTGTGACTGGCTGCCACAGCGGACTAGGCGGTACTGGTGACGTTGCGATCCTTTCAGCTTCTGGAAGAATGGGTCTCATGCCTTTCGCACAAGTATCTACACGTCTTGGCGGGGCAGCAACTGTTATTTGCGCAACGATCTTACTTAGAATGTTTACTTAAAAAATACAACTTAAAAAGCATGGGCTCTCAAAGAGCACATGCTTTTTTTATATTTCTTTTCTCCTATATGATCTCAGTCATCAGCTAATACAATTCGTACATATTCTCGAGGCTGAAAAGGATACTGTTTGGCTTCTTGATAGGTCATGTGGAGAAGATGTTCTGTAAATAATGGCCATTCACTCCCTGCTTGCCACCTTTTTTGATCATTTCGGTCAATCAAGAATGCTCCTCCTAAAATCGTGCAGAATATGCTTAAGCTGATGGCGATCTTTCGTTTCATTTGATCAGCTCCTTTAAGAAAAGCATGTACGAAATACAAAACAATATACAACGAGTTTTATTTTTGATAAAATATTTTTTGTGGTCAAAAGAACTCAAAATAAATGCAGTTTGCAGTAAATCAGTTCAAACCAATGCACTATGGCTGTATTTACGCTATAATTTTAATTACCAGTTCTTTAGAACGTGAATTTATATTGATCAAAGGAGGTTCATTTTCTTGCAGCTTATTCACTTCGCCATCCTATCACCTTTTTTACTTGCCTTTGTTGTACCTTTCCTTTTTAAATATGTAAGGCGTATACATACGGGATGGTTTGTTCTCATCTTGCCCATTCTATTATTTACCTATTTCATCCAAATGCTTCATATCACCTCGAATGGACGAACGCTTTTCTCACAGGCTGAATGGATTCCTTCTCTAGGGATGAATTTCACTGTGTATGTAGATGGCCTTAGCCTGTTATTTGCTTTATTAATTACAGGTATTGGCGCACTCGTGGTGTTGTACAGTATTTTCTACTTATCAAAGGAAAAGGAACAGCTTGGCTCTTTCTATACGTATTTATTAATGTTTATGACCGCAATGCTAGGTGTCGTTCTCTCTGACAACATGGTGGTTCTTTACTTGTTTTGGGAGCTAACGAGTATCTCTTCCTTCCTCTTAATTGGGTATTGGTATAAGCGTGAACGCTCTCGTTACGGAGCAACCAAGTCACTGCTTATTACTGTTTTTGGCGGATTAGCTATGCTTGGCGGCTTTATCCTCATCTACCTGATCACTGATTCATTCAGTATTCGTGAAGCAGTCAATCAGCTTCAGCTCATTATGGCATCACCTTACTTTATTCCTGCCATGATCCTGATCTTACTAGGTGCCTTTACGAAATCAGCGCAGTTCCCATTCTATATCTGGCTGCCTGATGCAATGGAAGCACCAACCCCTGTGAGCAGTTATCTGCACTCTGCTACTATGGTGAAAGCCGGCATTTATCTTGTTGCCCGCTTCAGTCCAATCTTTGCTATATCAGAAGTATGGTTCTGGACCATTTCTATCGTCGGACTTATCACATTATTCTGGGGATCATTCCACGCCGTCCGGCAAAACGATTTGAAAGCCATTCTGGCCTATTCGACGGTTAGTCAGCTCGGCATGATTATGCTCATGCTTGGAGTAGGCGCAGCTGCGATTCATGAAAACAATCCTGCCTTTTTTGGCGCAGCCGTTCTTGCTGCTATTTTTCATCTCATTAACCATGCTACCTTTAAGGGCAGTCTCTTTATGGCAGCTGGTATTATCGATCACGAAACGGGTACTCGTGACATTCGGAAGTTAGGCGGATTAATGACCATCATGCCTATTACCTTTACGATTACGTTAATCGGTACATTCTCAATGGCCGGACTTCCGCCATTTAATGGCTTCTTAAGTAAAGAGCTATTTTTCACAAGTATGATACGGATCTCTGACATCAGCTTTACTGACGTTTCAACATGGGGTGCTATTTTCCCAGCAGTCGCTTGGCTCGCTAGTGTGTTTACGTTCATATATAGTATGATGCTCGTCTTTAAAACATTTAGAGGTCGTCTGAATGTAGATCAATTGAAGAAAAAACCGCATGAAGCACCGATTGGCATGCTGATTCCGCCAATCATTCTAGCTGCACTTGTGGTCACTTTCTTCTTTTTCCCTAATATTCTTGCCTATTCTGTCATCGAACCCGCGATTGCTGCGATCATTCCTGAAGCCATTGAAACAGGAAGTCGTTTTGCTGTGAAAATTGAAGCATGGCATGGATTCCAGCCAGAGCTTTATATGACAATAGGTGTTGTTGCGCTCGGCACGATCGGCTATTTGACGCTATCAAAATGGCGTCCAATGTACAACATCTTTAAAGAAAAGTGGTCATTTAACGCTTTATATGATCGTTCGTTGACAGGCTTAGAAAAAGGCTCATATCGCCTGACAAACAGTTATATGACTGGTTTTCTGCGTGACTATCTTGTCTATGTGTTTGGGTTCATGATTATCGTCATTGGCGGCGTGATGTTTTATCAGCAAGCCTTCTCATTCAAAACGGAGCAGGCTGCACCAATCGGCACGTATGAAGCCATCCTTTCACTTGTGATGGTGGCGGCAACTGTCACCACAGTATTCGCTCGTTCACGCTTAACAGCCATTATTGCTTTAGGTGTCATGGGGTACACGCTGTCATTATTCTTCGTGATTTTCAGAGCACCTGACCTTGCGCTGACGCAGTTGATTATTGAGACGATTTCTGTTGCGCTGTTTCTACTTTGCTTCTATCATTTGCCAAAGCTGAGCTTGAAGCAAAAAACGAGAAGGTTCAAATTGACCAATTTGATCATTTCATTAGGCGTTGGAGTTGTTGTCACCTGTCTAGCTTTCGCTTCCACAAGTCAGCAGTCACTTGACACAATCTCAACTTACTTTATTGAAAACAGCTACAAGCTTGCAGGCGGTGACAACATTGTCAATGTCATTCTTGTAGATTTCAGGGGTTTTGATACACTCTTTGAAATTACCGTGCTCGCCATTGCGGCACTCGGTATTTATGGGTTATTAAAAGCTCAAGGAAAACGGAAGAGAGGAGTGCGACGATGAGAAAGATTGATACGAATGATATGCTCTTACAAGTCACAACAAAAATCACAGCATTCATCATCTTGCTTTTCTCACTTCACCTATTTCTTGCGGGACACAACAATCCTGGCGGGGGGTTCATTGGCGGCTTGATGAGTGCTGGGGCTGTCGTCCTTCTGCTCTTAGCCTATGACCTGAAAACAGTGAGACGCATTCTCCCGTTTAACTTTATTTATGTTGCAGCGACTGGGCTGCTCGTTGCGATCCTGACAGGAATGGGATCATTTCTATTCGGTGCCCCTTTTCTATCCCATGCATTTGATTATTTCCAACTACCGTTTCTAGGGAAAACAGAGCTGGCGACTGCCGTACTGTTTGATATCGGTGTGTATTTAGTTGTTGTTGGTGTCACCATGACCATTATTCAAACGATTGGAGAGAAGGAATAATGGAATTTCTAATGTCTATTATCGTCGGAATTATTTTTATGGCGGCGACCTATTTAATGCTTTCAAAAAGCCTTCTAAGGGTCATCGTCGGTACTGCCGTTTTGAGTCACGGCGTCCATTTGCTTCTATTAACAATGGGCGGCTTGAAAAAAGGAGCACCTCCTATTTTAAAAAAGGGGCTCACATCCTATGTAGATCCATTGCCACAAGCATTAATTTTAACAGCCATTGTCATTGCTTTTGGTGTGACATCCTTTTTGCTCGTCATGGCCTTCCGTGCCTTCCAAGAGCTGCGAACAGATGACATGGATCAAATGAGAGGAAATGATCAGCATGAATAATCTCGTGATCCTGCCTATTTTGATTCCATTACTATCCGCGACACTATTGATTTTTATGAATAAGAACATCATGCTGTCGAGAGGCTTTAGTGTCTTTGCGTCTCTTTCAGCCATTATATGTAATTTATATTTGGTCCAAACGATTTTCACAGGTGGTATACAAACTCTTTATTTGGGCGGCTGGAAAGCACCATTTGGGATTGCGCTTGTGGCCGATCAGTTCGCGGCACTACTCGTGCTGACTGCTTCAATTGTTGGACTTGTCACAATTCTCTTCTCCTTTCAAACGATTGGAAAAGAAAGAGAGCGACTGTTCTATTATTCCGGCGTACAGTTCTTGTTAGCTGGCGTCAGCGGTGCCTTTTTAACGGGAGATATTTTCAACCTGTTTGTATTCTTTGAATTGCTGCTGATGGCGTCTTACATGCTCATTGTGCTAGGCGGATCAAAGCCTCAGCTTCGTGAATCATTGAAATATATAGTGTTTAATATCATCTCATCGGCATTATTTATTGTCGGTGTGGCTTGTTTATATGCAGTCACCGGCACACTGAATATGGCTGATTTAAGTGTGAAAATAGCTGAATCCGGGCAAACAGGGTTGATCACAGTCATTTCGATCCTATTCCTCATTGTATTCGGCTTAAAAGCTGGGGTCTTCCCGCTTTATTTCTGGCTGCCAGGATCGTATCATGCACCGCCCGCAGCGATTTCGGCTCTATTTGGCGCACTGCTGACAAAGGTAGGCTTATATGCGATTGCCAGAGTCTTTACGTTAATTTTTATACATGATACAGGATTCACACACACGCTCATGGCTTGGCTTGCCGCACTAACGGTGATATTCGGTGTGATTGGGTCTATCGCCTATTCTGATGTGCAAAAAATCGTGATTTATAACATTGTCACAGCTGTTGGGGTCATTTTGTTTGGAATTGCAGCCAATACACCTGCATCACTCCAAGGCGCCATTTATTATCTCATTCACGATATGGTGATCAAAGGCGCATTATTTATGCTGGCAGGTGCACTGTTTGTGTACGCTGGCACAAACAATCTCAAAAAAATGGGCGGGCTGATTCAATCCCAGCCTCTGCTCGGCTGGATGTTCTTCATATCGGCTTTATCCCTTGCAGGAATTCCTCCGCTGAGTGGGTTCGTTGGAAAGCTAAAAATTGTTGAAGGTGGATTCTCTGCTGGACACATGACGTTTTCTATCCTTGTCTTAATGTCCAGTCTTCTTGTCCTCTATTCTGTTATGAGGATATTCATGCTCGCATTTTGGGGCGAGGAACAGGATATGCGTAGAAGAAAGCCATCAATTAGAGGCATGGTGTACCCTGGCGTACTGCTTGTTGTCTTATCGCTTGCGATTGGATTAGGGACAGAGTTCATTGCCCCTTATATCAATCAAGCTGCGGAAATGCTTTCAACACCAGAAAAATATATTCAAGCTGTGCTGAAGGAGTAGATAAACATGGCCTTTCAAATATTATTAAATGCTCTCCTCGCCTTTACATGGATGTTTATGAATGATACATACAGAGCCGCGGACTTTGTATCAGGCTTTGTACTAGGAATGGTTGCCATTTTTATGCTGCGGCGATTCTTCCCGCAGCGTTTTTACGGCTATGCCCTTTACGCTATTTTCAAGCTCGTGTTGATTTTTATTCGAGAGCTGCTTCTTGCCAATTTGAGTGTATTAAAGACGGTATTATCTCCAAAGCTTAAGATTAAGCCTGGTATTTTCGCCTTTCGTACGGACTTAAAAACGGATTGGGAAATCACCATACTAGCTAATATGATTACATTGACACCAGGTACACTGGTCATTGATATTTCGGACGATCGCTCGATTTTATACATTCATGCCATGGATATTGAAGATGCTGAAAAAGCGATTCACGATATTCGGGTTTCATTTGAAAAAGCGATTCAGGAGGTGAGCGGTAAGTAATGGAACTCATTTTGCAAATTGCACTTGGTATTCTCGCACTATCTACCCTGCTTTTTGTCATAAGGGTCATTAAAGGGCCCTCTATTCCTGATCGCGTGAGTGCGCTTGATGCGATAGGAATCAATTTAATTGGGATGACAGCCATCGTTTCAATTTTACTGAAAACCACAACATTCTTTGAAATTATTTTACTGCTCGGCATCCTTGCGTTTATTGGTACTGTCGCTTTTTCCAAATTCCTTGAGAAAGGGGAAGTGATTGAAAATGATCGTCATCGCTAAAGCTATTGTCATTTTCTTTATCATGCTGGGCGCCATCCTTTGTCTGATTTCGGCCATTGGCGTACTCCGTCTGCCGGATGTTTACACACGTATGCATGCTGCATCAAAAGCATCGACACTTGGCGTTGTCCTCATTTTAGTAGGTGTATTCTTTCATGAATGGTTTCTTGCAGGCATCATCTCTGCGAAAATCCTACTTGGGATCGTTTTTATCTTCCTGACAGCTCCAGTCGGCGCTCATTTGATCGGAAGAGCCGCCTACAATACTGGAGTCAAGATGGACAAACGCAGTGTTCAAGATGATTATGGCGGTTTTCGTAACTTTGTGATTAAGCGGAAAGAAGATTCTTATTTATAAAAGCCGCTGTACTTCCTTTTATGGATAAACGAATAAAAAAGGACCTAACATGTTAGGTCCTTCATTTATTTCTACCGAAGAAAAGATTCAAATATCAATTTTATCGCTCAACAAACCCTAAAAAAAAGCTTCCGCTGCACCGGGAGCTTTTTTATATGCGATCAATGACAGCAAGTGTGCATCTTGAGGTACAGATGTGCCGGTCTCGATCATCTTTTATATCGATTTGAAATACCATTGTACGACGCCCTACATGTACAGGAACAGCTGTCGCTGTCACCACTCCATCACGTACAGATTTTAAATGATTGGCATTGATTTCAATACCTGAGCAAACCTGCTGAGTTAAGTCTAAATGAGCGGCAGCCCCCAAGCTCGCCACCGTTTCTGCTAGAGCAGCAGATGCTCCTCCGTGCAGTAAGCCAAATGGCTGTTTCGTTCGGTGATCAACCGGCATTGTCGCAATGCATCGTGACTCATTGCACTCTACAATCTCAATACCCAGTGCCTCAAGCAGTGTATTTGATCCACTCACATCCATCATCAATGCCCTCTCCCTTCACTCGTTTACAGCACACTTTCAGATTTTGCAATTAACACCGCTTCTGTTCGAGATCCGACATTCAGCTTATTAAAGATGGAGGTCAAGCTGTATTCAATCGAGCGTTTGCTCAAATGAAGCACATCGGCAATCTCTTGGTTCGTGTAGCCTTTTTCCACTTCTCTGAGGATTAGACACTCTCGCTCTGTTAACAGCTCGTGATCGGTCTGCTGCGCCTGTTCTGGCTTTTCTTGCTGCTGTGAAATTAATTTCTTTAAATAGGATAGCTGAATGACAACTTCTCCTTGCAATGTACGGTGTATGTATTCAATAATTTTGTCTTTTGTCTCTGTTTTACTAATTGCACCATGCAATCCAGCCCGAATGGCCTCTTCAAAATAATCATCCACTTCATACCCGGTATAAATGATAATTTTCACTTGTTGGTTTGTTTCTAGAATTTGTTTCGCAATGTCCATTCCATTGATATCCCCGAGATTTAAATCCATCAAAATCACATCATAGATGGAAAAGTCATGCGTCTTTAAAAAGGCGGCTTCTGCATCAGGACTTAAACAATCAACTGATAACTGCTGATCTGATTCTAATATGCTTTTTGTCCCTTCCATGACAGCCGGATGATCATCAATGACCAATATCTTCTTCATGTCTTCCTCCCTTTAAATCACTCACTTCCATTTTATATAAAAGACTTGGCAGATGCCAAGTCTTAATCCTTAATAAATCGTTACAATTCCATTTCAATTTTCACCTTGAGCCCTTTTTCGGGGGCTGTGTGAATTTGAAGCTTACCATTTAACGCCTTGACTCTTTCCCTTATGCCTGAAAGGCCCATGCTTCTCGTATGCTGATCAAGCTGGCTTACATCGAAACCTACTCCGTCGTCCTCGTAATGCAGGACAACCTGATCTTTTATACAAATGAGCATGACTAAGACTTGGTTGGCTTGAGAGTGTTTCAAGGCATTGGATAACAACTCCTGAACAATCCGGTAAATATTGAGCTGGGAGTCAATATCAATGTCCAGCTCTTTATCAAAGCGTGTCGTATTCAGTCTAATATGAAACGGTGCTTCCTCTTGAATTTGAGAAATTAGCTTCGATATCGCCTTCACTAAACCTAAATCATAAAGCAACTGCGGCCGAAGTTCATGACATGTTTCTCTCGTGGTTTGAATCACCTTAGACATTTGTTCATTCCATGAGATCAATGAATTTTCAATAGATGTTGGGCATTGGTTGTTTTGGAAATTGGTTAAGAACATCTCGGACTGTCTCTTCAGTGAAATCAAATCCTGCAACACAGAATCATGAAGATCCCTCGCTAAATCTGAGCGCTGCTTCTCTTCCATCGCAAACATAATCTTTTTCAGCCAAGCAGGATTGGCTTCACGCTGTTTCAAATCCTCCAGATGCTCCATCAGTTCTTCGATCTTGACGACATTTTCTAAACTGACACTTGTGTAAAATGCCAATGTTTTCAGCCATGAAATTTCATCGCGGGTCAGCTTAGGTGTCCGTAAATTAGATAAACAGCAAATCACAAACGAGTGACCGCCCCGCTCACCAATTTTCATCATGAATCCTTTATCCAACCCGATGATTTTACCAACTTCACCCAAAATATCTTGAAATTGATCCACATAATCTTTCCATAGCTGGCTTTCTTCTATTGATTCATCAATTTCAACAATTTGTCCATCTGCCTTCACTTCAAGCACAAAGGCTTTGTTCACAACTAGTACTTCTAAGATGGTGTATTTTAAATGATACAATACTTGATGAAGTGATGACGCCTCACGAATAAGCTGTGTAAATTTAAATACACTATCCTGATAATTATGCTTCTCTGAAAAACGCTTCAATCGAAAACGGAAATCGATAATTTCTTTAAAGTAGAAGACGGTGAGCATAAGAATGTACGTGATAATCGTAAATTTCACTGTATAGAAATTTGCATTTGGCTTTTGAATAAAATCAAAAATAACAACCACTAGTATTGTTGGTGTAATCGCTAAAAAACCGTAGTATTTAATCCTCCCCATAAAGAAATCAACATTATACAGCTTATTTGACATAAATTGATAGACTAAGAAAAAAGGAATTAAAAGAACAAACGATGCAACAACATAAGGTGAAATAAAATATATACCAAAAAAATAAGGAATGATAAAAAATAGCATGAACGGACTGAATGCTGAGATTAAAATGAGTGCAAATGCTCGAAGTACATTGCTGACTTCATTGTCTTTCAATTTTTTAGCAGCCCTTATAGTGATAATAATCGAAAGGAAAGCCAGAACAAAAAATGAAAGTAAATTGACATATGCTAATAGATCTACTGGTCCTGCTTTATTTTTATAGAATAAAACTAATAAAACGTTAGTAACTGGAACTAGATACAAATAAAAAAGAACTCGACGACGAATAATTTCTGTTCCTAATTCTTTTAAATATTGATACATAAAGTGCATATATAGTGGAGGTACACTATTCATTGTAACGATTACAAGAATACGACTGATAGCCTCTCCTTTTCCAGAACCACCAGAACTTACATAACCTATAGACACCGCCAAAAGAAATAAAGCTAAAATATAAGCTGACTCTTTTTGGTTTGCTTTATTCATTTTTAAAATCATAAATATACAAAATAGACAGATGGAATAAAGAATGACTGGTATTAGATAAATAAATAGATTCGCTTGACTCAATAACCTTACATTCTCTAAATCAATTTTATCACCATGTCTATCAACGACTAAACTTTTAACATTAGCTAAAAAACCTCTTTTAACTTCTTCAACTGGTTTTTTATTCCCATTCACTTCAAGTATGATATCGCCTTTCCTAACTCCAGCTAGATAGCTATCTGTAAAATTATCGACATCCACTACCTCAAGTTGACCGTGACTATTTTCCTTAACAGCTGCTCCAACAAAAATATTAAATACGTTGATATAAGAGATGTAAATCACATAGATGAAGCTAAGGATAACTAATATAACTGTTAACTTAGAGTAAAACTTTCTCATAATATTTATCTACTCAAGCAGTTGCCCATATGATTGCTTTAATAACATCTTCTTTCTGGAATCCGTCAACAATAATACTTGCAGTTTCTTGATCAACGTGAAGCAATGATGCGTTCCCATTAACGATTTGATTTAATGTTGAAGGATTCTCCACTAAATAACTAACCAATTCCTGAATTTTCATCTTCTCCATCTCCAATTAAAAAAAGTATCAGTTTTTTCTTTTTTGAAGCCTCTAAATGTAGTTTCTTGAATGCTTCTTTAAACTTATTTCTGAGAAGGTTTCTCATAATAAATACATATTGTTGAGCACCAGATTTTTTTAATTTATCCTTTAATTCTTCAGAACCGAAGCTTTTATCCATTGATTGAAAATAACTGAGCAAGTCTGAACTGGATAGATTAAATTCATTTTTTAAATATACTAGCGGTAATGTTTGCATTCTTTTAAAATCAGTATTATCTTTATTAAAAAGACCTAAATAGTCATTTTCAAGCTGTTCTGCCATTCCTAGATAATAAGCATACTCTTCTACTTTCTTCTCAAAAGAACCTGTCGCCAAAATAACCCCCAGTACACAGGGTAATACAAACAGTGATCCTGCCTTTAACTTCATGATATTTAAACAATCCTGCTCATTCTCCGGCTCCAGTGTCATATCCATATGCTGCCCTTGCATTGACTGAATGGAATAGGAATATACACTGTTTAACAGCTCTGTTGCATGGTCAAGCTTTGAAAAGACCTCAAAACTCAATGTAAAAAGAACATTCGCCGCATTAATCGCAATTCCGCTCTTACGCTTCATCCAAGGATACGAATCATTGTCCTGATCTTCAATATCATCTAATATATCGGCTGATAATATGAGAAGTTCAATCCCTGCTGCCAATTGTGTAATCGCTCGCTTGTCTTGTCCGCCAAATGCCTCATAATGCTGGTAAGCCAATTGACCAAGAGGAAATTCATTCTTTATATCTGTAAATTCGAGAAGCAGCTTTTGTAAATCATTCTGTCTGACTGCACGTTGAATAAAATCAGACATATTCTGCTTGATTTTTGTATTATCTAGATAGTTTAGCATACTCGGTCTTGTACCTCACCCTCTCGCCTCTTATTTTACTAAAAAGAAATAAGTAAATGTCCACTGACATCACTATTTAACAATTATATAATAATATATCCTTTTTTTGTATGTATTTGGATAAAAAAAAGACTTGATGGTTATCAAGTCTTTAAGAAATTTTCACATATTCATATTTGTCGTATTGATCAATGCTTTTGTTAATGTTATGAAGAGAAGCCGTTGTTTCTCTAATTTCGTTTTCAAGTTTCCATAATAATTGTTTAAGTTCTTCGATTTCATACTTTTCCATCGATTCCACTCTCCTTTTTTGGAAGATCAATGTATTTGTGTATGGTGATTGGGTCATAAGTATTTGATCTGTTACTAACAGTGTAAATGCTATTGAGTATTTTTTCACCGAAAAGTATGCACAAAATGTGTGCGTGATACCGCAAAATTCAATAGGTCTTTTTTCATCATTTTCTGACTTTTCAAATCATACTTTTATCTCAATTTCAAAGGAATTGCGTCATTTTCGCGACAAGAATAGGCATCATTCGTCACACTTCTCTCACAATAGAACATACGATCCCTTCCGTATCCTCGGTTTTACGTGGCATAGGTCAGACGACAGACTCTACTGTGGACACCGCAATTTTTTGGCGACATTCACCGAAATTGACCGCAAAAATACCTATTTTTATGATGAATTTCCAAAGATAGAAAGATCATTTTGATTCTTTATTCTGATTTTCTACATACATTTAGAACAGATATCCGTCCAATTTCACTTCAATGAGAGAAGAGGTGACCATGTGTTTTACTATGTTCCTTATCCTACTTTGCAGGTTCCCGCAATGAACAGTGCATACCCGCGCACGCCTATGACTTTTCCTCCAGTAGATGCCCACTCGTTTCAACGAGCCGCAAAGGAATCAGCCCGTCTTGTTGCTGATGCTTCACTCATTACACAGCAGATTTCCAGCTCGCTTTCATTTGCGCAACGAATTATGGAGGCTGCTGAACGCTCTGATACGACAAGTGTCATCCGAATGCTGAAGCAAATCGGTGTGAAAAGCAATATTGATATCCGCTTTAGTCCAGAAGGCATTCGCATCTACTTGTCTCTAACTTCGAGCAGGCTTTTTCTGCTTCTACAGTGGGGATAACAAAGAAAAGCCGCTCTGACGTGAGCGGCTTCTTTGTTAGCGTGATTTGAAAACCCTTGAAGTCTAAGAAGGAAGGATGAACACCGGAGCGCAGTCCTGCAGTCGAATACGAGGGTTTATCTACACGCTTAAGATTCAAACATTTTATGACACCATTCAATGGCTTCTATATAACAGCCATAGGCTTCTTGCTTCGGGAGATTCCCATCTAACATCTCATCATCCCATTCATTTCGTTCAATACGTTTGGCAACGTCTAACACAAAAGAATAATCATTTTCATAGCCAAGAAGTGCCTCGCCAACTTCATCAGAAAGCGGCAGCTCTTTCACAAGTTCTGTAATGTCTGCCCTGACAAGCGTATCAATGAGTGAAAACATGCCTGTCAGCATATAAGAGGCTGGATGCTCTCTTTCAGTATGATTGGCAATGAGTTCACACGTTTTCGCACGAATGAATGACATTTTGATAATTTCTTTTTGGCTTGAGTTGGCTTGGACATTCAGTTCTTTAAATGAAAGGATAAAGATCCAGCGCCGAATTTCATTAAACCCAAGCAGGATAATCGCCTGCCGGATACTCTTAATTTGATAAAGACGTCTCATGCCGCCTGAATTCAGCATTTTTAATAATTGGTATGATAGCGAAAGGTCACTCTCAATAAAATGTGTCACTGTCTGGATATTCGGTTGTTCCTTGCTTAGCTCATTTAAAAGCTGATGGTACGCATGGAAGCTAGTCGATAATGCTCGTCCTGATATCACGTGCGGCTCACTAAAGAAATACCCTTGAAACAGATGGAAGCCGGCTTCTAGCGCTTCTTCGTATTCTTTTCGCGTTTCTACCTTTTCTGCAAGGAATCGAAGTCGATACTTTTTATATATATTCAGAATATCTCTTCGCTCTTTCGATGTTGTCTTCAGAAAATCAATTTTTAAAATATCAATGCAATAGAGGAGTTCGTCAAGCAACTTGTCACTAAAATGCGTTCCGTTAAGAAAGAAATCATCGAGTGCAATCGTATATCCCCATTTTTTTAATTGCTTACATCTCATAATAAGTGCCGGGGTAATCGGTACATTTTCTAATATCTCGACCACAAGCTGATGCGGATCAAAATAGGTGAGCAGATCAGACGAAAGCAAGCTTTCGGTGAAATTAATGTAGCATCGTTTTCCTTCTGTGAGTGTTTCGATGCCAATGTTTAAAAAACTGTTAATAATGAGGTCCGTTGTCGCTTGATCACCATCTTCAGCGCTATATGTATTGGTTTCACTATCTCTATAAAGCAGCTCATATGATACGACTTGTTCTTTTCTGTTAAAAATAGGCTGTCTCGCAACAAACACCCTCAACTGCCCCAATCCTCCTTTATGCAATGACAAACAAGATGTGCTTTCAGTATACCAAATGATTGCCCCAATGGTTCATTTTGAACCGGTCAAAAGAAAAAAAAGAGACCATCCGGCTTGATGATCTCCTTTTCTTCCACACTTAGCTTTCATAAAGCTCTTTTTTGATTTTATTTTTCACATCATGGATAAATTGCATCTTATTATCCCAGCATTTTTGACTCAAATCGACTGGATATTCTTCTGGTTTACTGATTCGTTTGTACTCCTCCCAGAAGAGTCCGAGACTGTCCTGCACATAGGCTTGAATCGTTTGAATATCCGGATTATCATACACAAGTTTTCCTTGTTCGAAGATTGGGACGTGAAGATCCTTTGCCACAAAGTTTGTCACAAATTTGCTGATAAATGTATGCACAGGATGAAACATTTTCAGCTTATCTTCGCTTTGAACATCTTCCTCTTCAAGAGCAATGTAGTCGCCCTCCGAGTGATGATTCAATTGATTGATAATGCGGTACACACGTTTACGGCCTGGTGTTGTGACTTTCTCTGGGTTAGATGAAATTTTGATGGTGTCATTCATCTTGCCGTTCTCTTCAATCGACACAAGCTTATACACAGCACCGAGGGCTGGCTGATCAAATGCTGTGATCAGCTTTGTCCCAACACCCCACACATCAATTTTTGCGCCCTGTGCTTTTAAATTCATAATCGTGTGTTCATCCAGATCGCTTGATGCAATGATTTTTGCGTCATGGAACCCTGCTTCATCCAGCATCGTTCTAGCTTTTTTAGACAAGTATGCAAGGTCTCCGCTATCAAGTCTGACACCAATGAAGTTGATTTTGTCTCCGAATTCTTTCGCAACTTTAATCGCATTCGGAATGCCTGATCTGACGGTATCATACGTATCGACTAAAAAGACACAGTCTGTATGTGTTTCTGCGTATTTTTTAAATGCGGTATACTCGTCGCGATAGGCCTGTACAAGCGCGTGGGCATGTGTTCCTGATACTGGGATATTGAAGCGTTTCCCTGCACGAACATTACTTGTAGCCTGGAATCCACCGATCAGTGCCGCTCTTGCTCCCCACATGGCTGCATCCATTTCATGCGCACGTCTTGTTCCGAATTCTAATGCTGTCTCATCTTCAATGATTCCCTTGATCCGAGCCGCCTTTGTTGCGATCAGCGTCTGGAAATTCACAATATTGAGCAGTGCCGTTTCGATGAGCTGCGCTTCAACTAGTGTTGCTTCGATGCGCATAATTGGCTCATTCGCAAAGACAATTTCGCCTTCTCGCATTGAATGAAGTGTACCTGTAAAGGACAACCCGCTTAAGTATTCAATGAAATCGCTTTTATAACCGAGTTCATCTTTTAAATACGCAAGATCGCTTTCGGTGAAAGAGAAGTCCGATAAATATTCAACCGCTTTCTCTAAACCAGCAAATACAGCGAAGCCATTGTCAAATGGAAGCTTTCTAAAGAAGAGTTCAAAGACTGCCTTCTTTTCATGAATGCCGTCTCTCCAATACGTTTCTGCCATGTTAATTTGATAAAGATCTGTATGTAGTGATAAACTGTCGTCAATAAACCGATGCTCCAACTTCCATTCTCCTTCCCTTACTTAACCACTTTCGCACCAAGCGTCTGCTCAAAGTGAGAAAGTGCCCACTTGTGCCCCGCTTCATTAAAACTTGCCACGGCCTTCTGGTGGATCACAAGCTCAAAGCCTTTATTGTACGCATCAACAGCTGTATGAAGTACACAAATATCGGTACACACTCCGGCTAAATGAAGTTCAGTGATGCCACGCTCGCGCAGTTTCATTTCTAATTGTGTGCCTGCAAAAGCAGAGTATCTTGTTTTTTCCATATAGTAGACATGTTTTAAATGTTTTGACGTGTGAAATAGTGAACTTAGTTTTCCATAAAGTTCAATTCCCTCTGTCCCGCGAATATTATGGGGCGGAAATAACTTTGTCTCTGGATGATAAGGGTCCTCTTCTTCATGATGATCGACCGCAAAGACGACAAAGTGTCCTTCATCAATAAACGAAGAAGTGATCTCTGTGATCTTAGGTTCAATCGCCTGCCCAGGCTTTCCGCATGTCAGTTTTCCATCGTCTGCAACAAAATCAACTGTATAATCAATACAAATCAATGCTTTGCCCATCCGCATCTCTCCCATATGCTCTTTTGAATCATTATAGCCTATTCATTTCACTAGGGAAACCTATTCAACAGATTCACGAGAAAAAGCGTTTTGAAACAGCTCATCTTCTATATAGATGTGCTCTTGATTGATCGCACTTGGCGCCTCTATGACAAGACCAAAAGGCGAGTGTGCTTCGTGATGATTCACCACTTTAAAAGAGCATCCATTGGCATTTGCCATTTTGACATATTGAGAATAAGAAGCATAAGACAATTCACCATTTAAAAGAACAGTGGCTTGCCGATTGGCCTTTAATACTTTTTCTACCTCTTGATACGGTTTATTTCTTGATACCTGTCCCTTTGTCAGGACGAGAAGCGCTCGTTCCCTTAATGAACCGAGAAACATTCTTCTTTCATCGGGTTTTGTTTCAGCATGTCCAAATATCCCTTGCTGCAAATAAAAGTCTACGGATTCTTCTTTCATCGCTGTGTTCACTCCTGGTTTCTGAATTTACATTTCTGTGACCCAGTGCACAATCTTTAGTGCGAGCTCACGGGCTTCGTCTGTTTCTACTCTTTCCATTAAGGATTGTTCAAGTGATTGTTCAAGCTGCGCTTTTTCGTCCTCATACGCAATGGAAATACTCCATTCAATATCAGGTACGGCGACAAGCGTTTTATATTCTTTTTTATTTTCATGTAAATATACATTGTAGGTCTTTGGTGGCCCGCTTGTGATGTGCGCTTTTCTTATTTTCATTTGACTCTTTTCACACCTCTTTTTCTTCTTACATCCATATCCATTGTACCATAAAAAAAGACAACTTCTGAAAAGGGATCCCTTTCAAAGCTGTCTACGCATTAAAGCTCTTTTGCTGGCTGATGAGGTTTGAATCCCAAACAAACGTGACGTTTGGACTGTTGAAAAATTGGACAAAATCTCCTGCATTATAAGTGCCTGAACCACCGGCGGAGTGATCGACACTTTTTGGAGAAATTGCAAAAACATCACCGAAATGTGCAGAACCGTTTCCAATGACACGGTCAATATGAATAGGCCCAACAATAGCTGGCATCTTTCCACCACCTTTACTACCCTCATCATATGCCCAGCGCATAAATACGTGTATATCCAACATAAAAAAAGACAGCTGATACATCTTATCATCAGCTGTCTTCTATGCATTAAATGATTGAGGCTGGCCGAACAGTGTGAAGTCCCACAGCATGGTGGCATTTGGATCACTTGTGAGGGACATATAATCGCCTGAGTTAAAGGCTCCCGCCCCGCCAGTAGAGTGGTCTACGGCCAAAGGGGCAATGGCCAGAACATCACCGAAAGTAGCCGCACCGTTTCCTCCTAATGACTCGATATGAATAGGTCCAACGATTGCAGGCATCAGAATCCCCCCTATCTGCTTATGTAAATCATCTTATGCAAAAAGGGGAAATTTGTGCATCTGTCCTATACGTTTAAATGCTGTTCTTTTCGAGAACGCTGGCGCAACTGAACCAATCTCACAATATTCAGTGTGATGGCTTTGAGCAGCGCATAGACAGGGACCGCAAAGATCATGCCTAGTATTCCGCCAAAGCTTCCTGCCCCAATTAATAGCAGGATAATGGTCAATGGATGTGTGTTAAGACGTTTCCCAATGATCAATGGAGAAATGACGTTTCCATCGACTTGCTGGACGACAAGAATAACAATTACTGTTACAACCGCTTTTCCAGGCGAATCAAGAAAGGCAATGAGCACAGCTGGTGCCGCGCCAAGATATGGCCCAAGGTAGGGAATCACGTTTGTGACCGCAATGATAATGCCGAGAATGAGCGCATATTTCACACCAATTAATAAGTAACCGATAAAACAAGCAACTCCGACAAATAAACAAACAACAATTTGCCCCTGTATGTAAGCAGCAAGCGTGTCGTTTAATTCTTTGAAGATTTTCAGCCCTTCCTTGCGGTAAGGCATTGGCAAAAATTGAACGAGCTTGTCCGGAAACTTATGTCCGTCTTTCAGCATGTAAAATAAAATAAACGGAACCGTAATCACGGCAAGGGCAATATTTGCAATCACGCCAAACACCGCAGACATGCTTGAAGCAATATTTTCCGGTAAATCTTTTAATGTCGAAACGATCGTCTGTTCAAACTTTGAGACAGACACATAATCTTGATTCATCATCCAAGTAAATGTTTTAGAGTGTGAGAAGTCGTTGATAAATTTCTGCATATCCGTCACATATCCAGGGAAGCTTTTGACAAGTCCGCCTAACTGCGTGACAATGACAGGTCCGGCAGCATTGACGATGAATGTGATGAGCCCGATGAACAGGAGATAAATGATCAGGATGGCGAGTGACCTAGGAATCTTCTTGGACAAGAATCGCACAATTGGATTAAAAATGAAAAAGAGAATACCTGCCAGCAAGATAGGGACAAACAGTGTTGACGCAAATAAAATAATCGGTTGAAATAAAAACGAAACCTTTGTTGATACATACACAATGAGTAAAACAAGTAGTATTTGGAATGTCCAAAAATGAACTTTAGATTTTAACAAAGATGCTCCTCCTGTTACATATTGATCTTATTAAAAAACTACTATTCAACCCACCTTCTGTCAACTGCTTCTTGTTTTAGAACCACATTTTATGAAAAAAAAGAACAATTGGTATATCATGCACTATTTGCAGATATACATTCTGTAAGCATGAAAAAAGCAGACACCTATGCGTCTGCTTGTTACACTCTTTCACTGTGATCAGGCATCACCGACACGATTTGCTGGATCCGCACATAAAAAACTGATTTTGTCCCCGCCTCAATCACAATATGATCCGGCATGACTTCCTTCAATTTTCCACGCACAGTATCTTTTACTGTTTGAACAATCAATCTCATACCGACCACTTTCTGCAATGTTTGATAAACATATGGATCAACTAATGAAACAAGCTGTGGACTTCCTTGTTGTGCCATCCTACCTGCCCCTTTACTTGTGTATTTACCTACAGCGTATGCAATGACCCATGTGAGTGTCACTCAGCAAAACTACAACATTAATACCATATTTTTACAAATTATATTTTTTTACATTTTTTAGAAGTATAATAGATTGGTGCTGCCAACAATTTAAATCATTTGAAGAGGTGAATTATTTTGAAAAAATTAATCTGTATCGTTGCTGTCATGCTCTTTCTATCCTCTGCAAGTTATGCGTATGCAGGCACAATTGGAGATGACCCTGGAACACCAGGAAAGTGGTTTAAAGGAGAAGAGCCAGTTCAAAAAGAAGAGTCAAAACCCCCTCTTGTCTTTGTTCATGGTATTAATAGCTCTTCCTCCACTTGGTTCGATCGAAACGATATGGCAAAACAGGCTGTTCTGAACGGATACGAGAGCGCATTCATAGATTTGCATCCAGATCAGGACATGAAAAAGAATGGCAAACTATTAGCAGAAAAGCTAAAAGAAATCTATGATTTTTTCGGAAGAAAACTCATTGTGATCGGTCATAGTAAAGGCGGAATAGATACACAGTCAGCACTTGTGTATTACAATGCCCATCCATATGTTGATAAGGTCATCACACTCGGGTCCCCTCATTACGGGACGCCGCTTGCCGATTTAGCGTATAGCAAGGGCGGGAGCTGGCTTGCGCAAATACTTGGACAAAAAAGCGATGCACTCTATTCTCTGCAAACGGGTCTTATGGCGGCTTTTCGAAGTGAAACTGACCGATTAGAGACGTTTCCCAATAAATATGTCACCTATTCTGGTTCGGAATGGGGAACATTTGGCAGTGTGCTTTATTTAGGCGGCATGTATTTAAAAAGCTTTGGTGCAAACGATGGCGCTGTCACGGTAAGCAGCACAAGGCTATCATACGCAAACAATATCCTAACGGGAAAATGGGATCACTATTCGATCAAAAACGGCACAAGCATGTTCCCAGTGTTCCAACATCAGCTGCTGGCAAGCACCGCAAGCGCTGAAAATGATGATAACCCGAAACAAGAGTCAGTCTCTGCTGAGCTGAATACAGATGTTTACGTAAAAGGTGGCGAAAGTGAAAAGGATAAAACAGAAGCATTCTATGTAGAGGAAGGAACGAATGGCTTATCGATTCAGTGGTTAAATGAAAGAGAGGAAGCACAGCCGGAAATCGTCGCCCCAAATGGAGACGTCTTAACAAACCTTAAGACATCGGAAGCATCTTTCCCATATGAAGGCGCATATTCACACCATGTGCAGATCAATAAACCCGTTCCTGGAGAATGGACGATTCGATCGAATTCAGGAAAAAAGACTCCTTATTTGCTGCTTGTATCCTTTGATTCACCATTAAATGACGAAATCAAAATTGTTGCAGCGAAATCAGGGGATGCATCAACACATTCGAGCCGTCTGATCAAACGGTTAAGCAAAACAGTAGAGACCGTTTACTTTAAGGATGCACAAAAGGATCATCCACTTAAAACGAGCTCTTCATCAGCCGTTCAATTGAAAAAAGAAGGTGCTTATTCCGTCACGGTACATTACACGGGACTCACGACTTCAGGAACATCTGCGTTTAACCGTACCGTTATTCGCACATTGTATGTGGATCAGCATGGAAATATTCATGGAGACATCCCATACTAAACAGAGCGTTTCATGGGCTGAAGTGCCTGCTGCACCTTCTGATCCAAATCAGCAATTTTTTTAAGTGCAAGTGATTCATCTATTTGGCGGTAGTGATGGTGTCCACCAGGCTCTTCATCCATTTCATCTGCTTTCTTCACAATTTGCTGGAGTGTGTCCTTATGCAGGTCGCCCTCTGGCAAATAAGAATCCGTGTGAAGCAGAATCGCCAGCGCAATATCTTTGGCTGCTTTTGGTTCCTCTCCGAGCCGTATGAGCAGTTTGTGAGCCCGTTCTGCTCCTTTAATGGCATGAATATCATTGCGTCTATATGTCTCGTAATCCCATTCTCCGCCGGCAGTATACCATTCATAGTGACCGATGTCATGCAAGAGCGCTGCTTTCACAGCAAGGTCTGGGTTAATTCCTGCCTGCATCGCCAGCTTGAATGCGTGATAAGCACAAGCAATTGCATGGGCTTTTCCTGAACGATTTAAATACTTTTGAGCGACTGGATGGGTATAAACATCCATTAATGTAACCTTTCTCATGGAGACCCCTCCTTATCTATATTTTTAGCATCCTAACATATTCTGAAAAGAAACTCAAATGTTCTGTCATATTTCCTGTGAGTCTCAAGATTAGCTTATGCCAAATCAGCCGTTCTTGCTTGTACCATAAGAAAAAAGCAGTCGTTATGACTGCTTCAAAATTGTTGACAAAGGGCTAAAATGAACTTTATTTTAGCTCTTTGTCTTCTTTTTAGCGTGATATGAAAACCCTTGAAGTCCAGAAAGGCCGAGTACTGGCGCAGAGCGAACATTCGTGAACACTAGCCTGCAGGACTGACACCGAATGGGAGGGTTTGTCTTCACGCTGAGCAGTCGTTATGACTGCTTTTTCACATATTCACGTGCATCGTATACACATCCGCCAACTGGATCATCCGCTAAAAGGTCGAGCAAAATACTTGCGACTTCATTTGGACTCTTCAGTGTGCCTGTTTCATATAATTGCTGAAAACGTTCAATTTGTTCGAAGTCCTGTTTTGATGACTTCCGAATCTCTCCCTGCATATCTGTATCAATCGTCCCAGGTGAAAAGGAAAACGTGTTAATAGGATGCGCCTCGTTTTGCTGTTCCTCATGTAAAGTCCTCATAAACATATCGAGTCCCGCCTTTGAGCTGCAATACGCACTCCATCCTTTGTATGGGTTTTTAGCCGCTCCAGAAGAAAGATGAACGATTGTTTTCTTCCCTTTGAATGATTGAGTCTGTTCAGCAAATACATGACTAAGCAAAACAGGAATGACAAGGTTCAACGTATAATGCTGATGAAGCGTTTCTTGTCCGCCTTGCCCAACGCGTTTGATAGGGGTCACCATTCCAGCATTATTGACGAATAAGATGTCATCAGCGTCTACCAATGTTTGCGGGGACAGAATATCTTGAAGCCATGCGGCAGCTGCTACTTCATCTGTCAGGTCAACCTGTGTATGTGTGAGCTTTGGATCGGATATTGGTGCTGCACTTCTTGCCGCAGTGTACACATGATCCCCACGTGAAAGCAGCCGGTTCACAAGTGCTAGGCCAAATCCTTTTGATCCTCCTGTAACGATTGAAATTCGAATGACAATCCCCTCCCTTGATAACACTATTTTACGTAGTGAATCGGCTTGACATCAAGTAATCTGCATATAGAAAAGCCTGCCCCTTTTAAAAGAGACAGGCTATTTCTTTTCAGCTTTTACATTCACTTTTGGAATCAGGATGATCATCACGACGATGCCAGAGGCAATCAAGAAACCAAAAATGATAGGAAGCAGCGCTGATGTCTGCTTCTCATGATCATCGACAGAAGGTGCTGATACAGCCGAATCGCTAAAAGAGATGTTCATCTCTTTCATCATATGAGCTGGTGTTTTAGGCGGGTTCTCTTTCAGATCACTGAATAGCTGTGGAGAAAGATGCCCACCCGAAGTTTTAGGCGGTTCAGCAAAATGAATGTCTGTTTTGACTTTTGTCGTTGTTTTGCTTTGTTCGTATTTCGTTTGATCCCTCAATATACTCGAGTTAATATTGAGTTCCTTTTCCTGATATTCATTCGGCTTGACGTTTGTATCCGTATCTTCACCAGCAGCGAAAGCAGCAGGGATGAGGAGAAAAAGGGATATGACACAAAGTGCCATCCCTTTCATGAACAGATTAAGCCTCATGTGTCACATCACGTTCCTCTGTCTTATCTTTCCATAGCTTTGTCACAAGTGGTATGACCATTAAGAGGACCGTTAAAATCACTAACCCTGTGATACCCATTCCAAGATTGTCCCCATTCCCGTATTGGATCGACATATACACGTCTGTCACCGGATTTGTAAAGTGGAAATTCGGCATCACCAAATCAATTAACGGAGCGACAAAGAAGAAAATAAGCGCCGTTGCTGCCATCCATCCGGCAATAGATCCGAAAAGGAAAGCCGTGCGAATAAAGGCTGAACAAGTCACCAACAGCAAAATCGTGAAAATCGACCATTGAATGGCTTGATCATCTGCGAGTTTGTAGATGTTAAGTCCAAACAAGCTGATCATGAGCCCAACTAAAAGATTCAAAATGCCAAACAGTGCACCTTTGACCAGCATCGGAGCCGCCGCATAATACGAGCTAAAAAAGCCAATCAATAAACTGCTAATCATCACAATGATCAAAATGACTACTGGTGGTACAGTCTGCGTTTTTTCTTCCGGCACATCCCCGCTAATTTTCAGCGGGTTGGCTAAGTGGTTATACACATAGTTGCTATTGACTTGATCGCTTAATGTGTTTCCTAAAATACCATTTAAATCATGCTGAACAAGCTTCGTTGAATCTACATTCTTGCTCCAGTTTTCATTCAGCGTATCCGCCTTTTCTTGAACCGTAGTCACACTCTCTTCAATGTTATTCGTATAATCCGCCACCCCTTTTTGGCGGTCGGTTAACGAACTCATATTTTCAGAAAGACGAAGCACTTCCTGACCGATTGAATCCTGCGCACTAACGACAATGGAACTGCCTGCAAGGTCTGCCGTATACACCGCATCTCCTTGATCAGCCATTTGCTCAGCCACATTGTCCGCACTTTCAGAAATCGTATTTAATTCCTGTTCCATACTTGCCTGCTGCGTCGAGATATATTCTGCATAGCCATCTGAAAATTTCTGCATCTCATCAATAAAAGTAGACACATCATCGTTTGACGTCAGCATTTGATTTTTGAGCGTGTCCCAGTTTTCTGTTTCTTCTTTTTTGATGGAGAGGATGGACTGGATTTCCTCTCCTTTTGTGTCTAGTAGAGAAGAGTTATTAGATGGTTGATAGACATTAACCATCATCATCTCTAACTGGGCGAGTTGATTGGAATACTCCATTAATTTTTTAGTTTTTGTTGAATTTGTTTCAAACTTTTTCTCAAAAAGGTTATCCTTAAAGGCTTCACCAATCGGAGAGTTTCTGCGCTTCAGCTCTTTTACTTTGCTTAAAATAGAGGATTCCTGATTTTTGATTTCATTTGGAATCACATTATATCGATCTTGTAACCATAGGAACATCTTTTCAAGCTTTTCTACTTTTTTCGTAAGGCTCTCAAGCTCTTTACTCATCTGACTCACTTTGTCCTTCAATTGGTCATTATGAGCGGTAGCTTTTTCTTGAATCTTCTTTTTCACTTCTTCTAAACGAGTCGAGAGTGCTTTAAGGTCATCCTGAGATGAATTCGTGCTGCCGGTATCTGGCTGAGCAGGATTTTCATCGCCTTCACCTTCTTTACCATCTTCAGTAGAAGGCGGCGTCTCCTGTTCTCCTAATTGATCTGCAAGATCGTCCATTTCTGTTGAAATTTGCGAGAGCTCATTTGTTTCTTCATCTAGGTTAATCCCAATCTCTTCTGGGTTTTCATTATCTTGATCTGATTGCCCGTCATCATCAGAGTCAACTGGAGGCTCAGGCTCATCCATCAACTCTTGCCGTTTTGCCAATAGCTTCGTCTGTAAGGCTGATATCTTATTTCGATAGTCTTCTAAGTAACGATCTTCATAGTTTTTAATCAGTTCCTTCTGAGACGCCATCACAAGATCCGTTAATCCCGTTGCTTGCTTAGGAATGGCGTCCTCTCTTGACTTTTGAACAGATTGAATGGCGCTGTCTGTTGTTTTCAGCTGGCTTTGTACCCCATTCATGTCTGTTTTTAGTCCGCCCATTTGATCACTAAAGCTGCGGGCATTTTGGTTTTGAATGTCAGCGAGCTGCTTAAGCCCCTGCTGGATTTGTTTTTTGCTTGCGGATTGCGCTTTGATCAAGAGATCCTTTTGTTTGTCTTGATACTGCTGATATTGATCCACTACTTTCACAAAGTCCTTTAGCTGGCTCTTCGCTTCTTCTGTTGTACTCAAACCGTCTTTATACTGTTTTTGTGAATCGGTCATCGCATTTTTTAATTCTTCGATTTGTTTCTTCTGCTGCTGGACGGCATCAGATAGTTTGTTCGAGTTTGGCTTATAGAAGTTATACATCGTGTTTTGGAATTCGACTTCTTTGCCGACAATATGCTCAAACTCTTCTCTGACATTGCCGATTTCCTGTGACACAAAACTCCAGTATAACGTCGACATCTGTTCATTCATTTTCTTTTGCGCATTTTCCAGCTCTCTTTGCACTTTTTCTTTATTGACTGCATTGAGCTGATCTTGAATCGAAAATTGAATGGATGCCTTTTCAGGATGGTCTTTATCATAGCTCAGCACATTTTTAGAGAAATCAGACGGAATATAGAGGACAGCGTCGTACTTTCTGTTTTTCAGTCCATTTTCCGCCGCACTCCGATTGACTACGGTCCATGTATAATCGGGACGCTCTGATAATGCTGCAACCACATCCTGCCCGAAACGAGCGGTGTTTTCACTTTCGCTCGCTCCCATATCCTCATTGACCACAGCAATATTACGTGTGGCATTCTTCTTCTGTTTTGCCGGATCATCCCCAATGAGATGGAAAAATAAAACCGGCAAAACAAGAATCAATATCATAGTGGATACGATTTTGATGGAGCTTTTTTGCTGCTCTGTCATTGAACACTCTTCCTTTCTACCGCACATAAAGGAACCTGGATTTTCTTCTCTTTCCCGTTTTCAACCAAATACCCGAAGCCTGGCTGAATGTCTGGTTCTTGTCTTGCATACGGAAGCGGTATGATGTTTTGCTCTGATTTTTTCATGAGTAACATGGCATGACGAACTTGTTTGATTTCATTAGTCAATGCATCATAGCCCTTACTGAATTCGGTATGATTCCCTGATGCAATCAGGCTAAAGCCTAGGTGTGCATATGACTTCATGAAATCAGCCAATTGATCTTGCAAGCGCGGATCGATCGTCTGCTGAAAACGTGTGATGCCATCGATCACAAGTACAACTTGAGGAAATGACAACTGATCGGTCTCCCCTTGTCGTACAGCTTCAACGTATATCTCTTCCCGCACCTTGAATAAGCGGTCCATTTCCTCTGCCCATTCGGTGATATCATCCTTTGTTTCAAGGTAATTGATGTTCTCTTCTTTTGCATAATGGGAAAGACCCCGATCGATTGAATCAAAGACGGCCAGCTTTTCAGGTTTTGCCTCTAACAACTGATCAAGCATCAGTTTTGTCACATTTGTTTTCCCTCGCTGCGTTTGACCGATGATGAGGCAGTGTTTATTCTTTTTCAAATCAAAGTAAACAGGTGCCACAGATTCTTCATCTAATCCTACTGGAATGTCGTAAGGCTGTTTTTGCTCTTCTAAATGACTCTCAAGCTCCCAAACTGTCAGCTTATCAGGCAGCATTGGCACAGGCTTTGGTTTTTCAGCCTCTTGAAAGCGCTCATGAAGAAGCTGAATCTCTTGTTTCAGATGCTCAAACAATTCGAGATCGTTCTCTCCTTCAACTGGTAAGAACATTTGCGCAAAATAAAGCTCTTCCTTGTTGATAATGACTCGTCCCGGAATCGGCTCTAAGCTGAATTTCGGTCTGCCAATAATCGAATACGCCTCTCCTTGATCCATCAAGTAATGAACAATCTTTGTTTTCAGGTTGTTCATGAGTGATTGGCGCACAGCGTTTACCCGAGTCGCTGTGATCAAGAAGTAAATGCCCAAAGACTGTCCATCACGGCTCAGCTGGATAAATTCAGATTCGAGATCATGCATTTCGTCTTTGACAACGTCAAAGTTGTCGATCACGATAAAAATGAACGGAAGCTTTTTCTCATTCAAAGCATTGTACATTTTAATATGACTCATTTCTTGCTGTCTGAATAACCGCTTGCGGTATTCAACCTCTTCACGCAGACGCTTCATCGACTTTTGAATTTTCCTCATTTGATCCATTAAGAAATAATCAGCCGTGTGCGGCAGTTTGGCTAGCGGAAGCAAGGTCCCGTTTCCGAAGTCATAAATATACGCATGCCATTCTTCAGGTGAATATCTCTCCGCAAAGCTCATGAGCAGTGTCGTGGCAGCAAGCGATTTGCCGTAGCCAGAGGAACCGAAGATTCCAATATTCCCGTCTTCCATCATTTGATAAGAAAGCGGATGCTGGCTTTGCTGATCTGGCTCATCGACAAGCGCAAAATGGAAGACATGCTCTTCACTCGATGCATAACGTGTTTTTGGAATACGCTCTTCAAGCGGTGGAAGCCATGGACTCGGGAGCTTCTCAATCCCAAGCTCCTGCTGCATACGTTCAATTTCATCCACAACAGCAGAAATTTCCGTCACTGTCTCTTTTTTCACTGCCGGCTCTGTGCTTACCCCTGATAACGGGATGAGTCCAGTATCTGTCACAATGGCAATGTCATCTTCTGATCCGTAGCCATCTTCCATATATGGTGCACCGCTCCAAGCCGATTGGAACAATTCATAGATTTCATTGTTCCCTACTTGTAAATATCCCCGGCCAGTGACGGTAATCGACGCGGCATCACTATTTTTCAAAATTTCCTTACTGTCTGACGCATCTTGCACTTTTAGTGCGACCTTAAAGCGGGAGTTACTCCAAATTTGATCGTCAATGACCCCGCCTGGCTTTTGTGTGGCCAAAATGAGATGGACACCAAGGCTTCGGCCAATACGTGCGGCACTTACAAGCTCTCTGATAAAATCCGGCTCTTCACTTTTTAATTCAGCAAACTCATCAGAGATTAAGAACAAATGAGGCATCGCCTGTTCAGCCTTTTTCTCCTTATAGAGCTTCGTATAATCATTGATGTGATTCACATGATACTGATCAAACAACCGCTGTCTTTTCTTTAATTCACTTTTAATCGAGGCAAGCGCTCTTTCACTAAAGTTCTTACTGCCTTCAATATTTGTGATGGTGCCAAGTAAATGCGGAATATTTCTGAACGGCTGCGCCATGCCGCCTCCTTTGTAATCAATCAGCAGGAAGGCAACCTCATGCGGGTGAAAGTGTACAGCCAAGGATAAAATATACGTCTGTAAAAATTCACTTTTCCCTGATCCCGTTGTGCCAGCTAACAAGCCGTGCGGGCCATGTGCTTTTTCATGCAGGTTCAGGTCGACAATATCGTTTTTTCCTTTATAACCGATTGGCACAGATAATGATTTTGCTGTTTCAGATGTCAGCCACTTTTCACGAATGCCAATGTCATCTACCTGTTTGGCATGAAACAAATCAAGGAATGAGACCGTTTCTGGGATCGAGTTGGTCATTCCGACTTGATGGTCTAACGTTCTCAGTGTTCTGGCAAACAGCTCATTGTCCGAGCGTTGATGTGCATCAAGCCGGAATGGAATCCGTACTGCCTTTTTGTGCTGAATGAGAATATCTCCTTCTTCTTCGTTAATATAACGGACAAGCGTTGAAATATTTTCAGCTAAGCTTTCCTTTGTTTCTGCGGCAAAGATAATGGAGATGCCGAGGTCTGTCCGGCTGCCTTCTAAATATTCTAAAATAACATGTTCAGCAATGAGTTCATGATTTGTCACAATGAACACAAAATGAGGCGTAAAGATTTTTTTCTCTTTTTCTTCTTCTAAATCACGCTCACGTAAAATTTCATAAATTGAGGACAAAAGCTGGTCGCGTGTTTGTTCATTGTAAATAAACCCTTTACCGTATGTATGAGGCAGCTGGAAGTGCGGAAGCCATTTCATCCATTCCCAATTCTCATACTCATGTTCATTAAAGATAAAAACAAATCTCAAATCGTGATAGCTGTGCGAGAAAGCAAGCTGGCCAACAAGCTGATGAAGCTCATTTTTCACAATCGCAGGCTTTCCAATTAATCCTGTTGGACCGTCAGCAAGACCGAATGTTATCGGTACACCCTTCACCTCACGATAGACTTTTTGCATGTGCTGCGTTTGTTCCATTAAGTCATCAATGTCACGATTGGCCATATCGCCGCCGCTCGCCGATAATTCATAGCTTGATGGAACTGCACCCGTTCCAAGACGCAGCTGCAAGAAGTCGTCACTGACAAGCGTCTTTTCCCAAATACGTCCGCTAATTTCTGACGTTAAGTACTTCATTTGTTCAAAGGACGGATAATGATACGTCAGAATATATTGCTGGCGGTCATACAGCTCCTGCAGCTCTTTCCGCTTGTTTTCTAAGTAAAGAGAGTATACTCGCTGCCGTTTCTCTTCCCGTCTTTTGCGCTGTGATTTCTCTTTAAAGTATTGAACGGACGATGTAATTAACGTCATGATAAACATCGCCATCGATACAACAATAAAGATCCCGCGCGGCTGGACAAGAGCAACAACCCCCATGACAATGAGCATCACAAGCGGCGGGAGGACAACAAGCCAAAGCCCTCTGCCGTTATTTTCACTCTCCTGTGAAGGAAAACTAAATGAAACACGATCATCAGGCAGATCATAAATTAAACGCGGTGTTCGTCTGTATAAAGGGTATTTTTGTTTTGTTTCTGTGCTTGGTGGTCTTGTTTTTTCTAAACGTGTTTGAAATGGTTCATATCCTGTCACTTGCAATAAATCATCATCTTTAAGTGTAACCGTCAGAAAGTTCCAGAATAGCTCATCTCCTGCATAAATCTTTTCTGGTCTGTGGATTTGCTTTCCGTTCACATAAATCGTCTCTTCCTGAGGTAGGACATACCAAGTTCCTTCAATTTGTTCTAAAGTGAATTGCTTAGCATCTCGAAACATAGCATGAGCTTGTTCTTTCCACACATCGATCTCATCTTTCTCCTCATTTGAAAAAGACACCTCTACTCTATTTCCTAGGTAATAAATGTGTTGATCATGATGTGCATCCAGTAAAATGAGTGTGAGTGATCCAATTTCACATGGCTCATGTAGAAGTAATTTGCCTTTCTTCTTTTCTCCTTGGTAAATAAAAAAACCATCATTCGATTCATCAGGTGATAAACGAATCGCTCCTTCATCAAATGAAAGTGAAGAGATTGTCACGGTATGCTCTATTTCAGGTCCAATCACAGCTTCTCGATTGAACTGCTCATCTAAACGGACGGTTTGATAATCCTCCTCATAAAAAACCAAAAGAAGACTCAAACGCTCCACCTCCTCATAGGACAGCACCAACTGTCAGTTGTATCGAAAGAATTATTTTTTCTCATCTTTTTTTGTCTGAGAGGATTTCTTTTTCGAATCAGATTCTTTCTCTTTTTTCTCCTGATCGGCTTTTGATTGCTCTTTTTGTTCAGTTGTTTCATCTGTTTGGCTTGCGCCTGAGGAGTCATTGGTGCTTGTCTCCGTTGTTTCTTTTTCTTCATATTTCGCCATTTCCTTAATGATTGGATCTAGCTGTTTTTGTTTTTCTTCAGCAGAGAGACGATCATCATTTTGGATTTCATTTCGATAGGCAACGAGTGCAGTGAAAATGTATCGATCGTCCCCAAGTACCCGTGCAATATCAAGTGCTTCCTTGCTATTGCCTTGTCCAATGTGAATCCAGAAAAGGAAGTATTGTGGATCAGTCTGCAATGTGTACGTATCCGTGATTTCTTTTTTGTGCTGATCAAGTAACAGGCTGCCTTGGTTCGTTTGCACATACGAAATGGCCAGTTCATATTGAAGAGAGACTGGCATTTGATTAGCTGGATATCTTTCTAACGTATCCACCACTTGGCTATACTGTTTGTTGAGATAATATTTGTTTGCCTCGACATACGCTTCTTGTTTCGGCATCGCGAAAAAGAAGGTGTAAATGGTATATACCAATGCCGGAATCAAAAGGACAAGTAGCCCCAATCCAATGTATCGTTCGATCTTCCATTTCTTTTTAGGAATGGTTAATAGCGTTTTTTCTTTCGTTTCAAGCGCTTCGATCTTTTGCTGAATAAGGGTGGACAATTCTTCTAGCGACTGCGTTTCACTGATTTCCTTTGCCACCTCAGATAATTTCAACGTATCATGATAAGCCAAATATTCCTGAAACTGATACTCATGGTCAACCACTCGAAGAATGACGGCTTTGACCTCTTTTAACAGGCGATGCTCATCGGTTTCATATGGCGGGATGCTTTCTTTGACACCGTAATGCAAAAATGCAGGAGCTAAGCCTTGATGAAAAACAATGTTTTCAGGAGAAACAATAGGATGCAGCCGCTTCACGTCGTGTTTGCAAACTGCATCGACAAGCTGGTATGAAAAAATCCATTTGCTTTTTTCATCCTTTGCATGGATGAAACGAAATTCCTGATAGGCAGGAGGCGGTTCAATTGAGATCATGACCTCACCTTCGGTTAATTGAATGTCTTTTTTAAATGAAGGGTTGATGTCTTTGATCGGTGCCGCTTCTAAACCGTCTAAGAGTTTAATTGTCTCTCTTTGAAAAATGAAGGTGTAGGTGCCTTCCTCTTTTTTCATGACTGCTTCTAATTGTTCTTCTAAATAGGAACTCTTTTTATCTGCCATTTACAAAAGTCCTTTCATAGTATTTCCAGCCTGTCCCCTGTGGTGATCCCACAGTCTGACAGCTTATATTCGCCTGAAAACACAGCTTTCTTATTGACTACACGTACCCATCCACCTTCTCGCTTAGGAAGTGAGATTTGTTTTGCCTGCCAGGCGATATGGATGACTTGCTTAATATGTAAATAATTTGATAGTCTCAAATCAAACACACTGCCATCGTAATTTTTTAAGTCGATGGTAATATCGATATACACAAATTTCCACCTCACAAAATAGAAAGAGCGCCGGCATCAATTGACAGACTCGGCGCTTTTTCTGCTTTTCACACTTAGAAAGGAAATCACTTTGATTAGCCGCGGATTTGGCTTGCGATGTCTTGGTCAGTGCTTTCAAGTGTATTTGCAGTTTGATCAAGCTGATTGCTGACATCTGTTAATAGATCAGACATTTTGATGAATGAAGGCTTTAGCTGTTCGTATTGATCAGCAAATGCTTCACTAGAAGCACCTTCCCACATTCCTTTTAAATCAGAGATCATTCTATTTAGACGATCAACTTGGTTTAACACTTCTTGACTTTCAACACCATATTGCTTAGCGGTCGCTCTTAGTTCTTCTGGGGTTACGCGAATAATTCCTGACATATTCCTCATTACCTCCCGTGCATAGCCGCCATATAATGGGCTAATCCACTTATTTTTTGACGTTATTATTATAAAAACAGAAATGATACACAGTCAAACAAATCTGTTTTTATTTTACAAAATGAGTCTATGGAATTACTGTTTTTTCGCTTTTTATCTAGTATTTAACATTTTTTTGGTCATATATTCTTAATAAGTACGCACATGCCCCAATGAATCTTTTCACCTATTGATTTTTTACTACATTATTATTGTACTATTTCTTTTCGGTATCCATTTATGACCAAATCACTCAGATCTATCGCTTTCTGTTTTTTTAAGTTTATGACATTTTTTTATTGATTTACGTACCTCATTCTCTTCATAATGTAAGTACGTGAAATATTCGAAAAAGCAGGGGTTTTTATGACAAAAAAGACAGATCCGTTTAAGTATAGTCTTGATCGTTTAGAGGATGTGGCAGACCAAATTAGTGATGTGCTCAATTGCCCTATTACTATAGAAGATACTCATCATCGATTATTGGCATATAGCACACACAATGATTTCACTGATCCCGCCAGAACTTCAACCATTATCTCCCGCCGTGTACCGGAAAAAGTCATTAATCGGCTTTGGAAGGACGGCATCATTCCTACACTCCTTAAAACAGATGAACCGCTTCGTGTACCTCAAATTGCAGAAGTGGGTTTATCTAGCAGGGTCGCTATTTCGATATGGAAAGACAAAGAGGTGCTCGGATTTATCTGGGCCATTGAATCCACGCAGCCTTTTTCAGAAGAAGAAATGGACCTTCTCAAAATGGCAGCAAACGCCGTTAAAAACAAATTACTCAATTTACAAATTCGAAAAACGAAAACAGAAGTACGCAATCAAGAGCTTTTTTGGAAGATGCTCACAGGCCATATTCATGAAAAGGATGAGATGCTTGACCTATTTTTGAGACTTGGCATGAGATGTCCAGACACGTACGCCATTATCATCTTTCGCCTTCGTGACGAACTCACAGAGGAGACGGAAAAAAAGCTGTCCTATCTGCTTGAAACAACGCAGCAAGTGCAGGTACTATTAACGACTGTTGATTTTCACGAATTCATTATTCTTGTCTCGCCAAAAACAGAGCATCCGCTGCAAGATATTAAACAATTCACAAGCGGCATGCTAAAGCAGCTGTCTGACCGCTATCATATCCATCACGTTCAGGCGGCGATTGGCGGAATTTACGATCATATCTCTCAGATTCAGCCATCCTATAAAGAAGCACTGGCTGTATTAAAAACAAAAGAACGCTTTCCTGTTGAAACGGAACGTTTAAACAGTTTTTCTGAACTCGGCATCTATCAATATTTAGATGTGCTTGCTGAAAAGCGAAAGGGCTCGTCTTACTCCAGTTACTCTTTATCGAAGCTAGAGGATTACGACCTAAGGCATCATTCCAACCTAGTCGAAACCCTTGAACGGTTTATTGATTGTGACAGCAATGCCAATATCGCCGCAAAGCAATTAAACATTCATATCAATACATTGAATTACAGACTAAAGCGGATTACAGACATTGCAGAAATTGATTTAAAAAACATGAATGAGAAAATGACCATTTATCTTGATATGAAGCTAAAAAACGTCCGTTTGTGAAATTTCACAAAGAGGCGTTTTTTTATTTTTTATTTCAACCGAAGAATTTTCTAAACTTTCAGGATACACTAGACATACAATATCAATAGATAAGCATAGGAGGAATAAACATGATCATCGGCATTCCGAAAGAAATTAAGAACAATGAAAACCGAGTGGCATTAACACCAGGAGCAGCTTCTCAATTGCTTTCAGCTGGACACCAGATTTTAATTGAAACAAACGCTGGTTCTGGAAGCGGATTCACTGATGACGATTATGTATCTGTTGGTGCAGAGATTCTTGATCAAGCGAAAGATGTGTGGGCATCTTCTGATATGATTATGAAGGTAAAAGAACCATTACCTGAGGAATATCCATATTTCAGAGAAGGACTCATCTTATTTACGTACCTGCATCTTGCCGCAGAGCCCTCCTTGGCTGAAGCATTGAAACAAAAAGGTGTCACAGCCATTGCTTATGAAACGGTAACGGACGGAAAATCACTTCCCCTGTTAACCCCTATGTCTGAAGTGGCAGGTAGAATGGCCGCTCAAATCGGTGCACAATTTTTAGAAAAGCCAAAAGGCGGGAAAGGTATTTTGCTCGCAGGCGTGCCAGGGGTATCAAGAGGGAAGGTCACTATTATAGGCGGCGGTGTTGTTGGAACAAATGCAGCAAAAATGGCCATCGGACTTGGCGCAGATGTGACACTCATTGATGTAAACGCGGAACGATTACGTCAGCTGGAAGATCAGTTTGGTCATCAAATGAAAACGTTAATGTCCAATCCTGTCAACATTGCAGATTCAGTTAGTGAGGCAGACCTTCTCATTTGTGCCGTTCTGATCCCAGGTGCCAAAGCACCGACGCTTGTGACAGAAGAAATGGTGAAGCAAATGAAGCCTGGTTCCGTCATAGTAGACGTAGCGATTGACCAAGGCGGCATTGTCGAAACAATAGATCATATCACAACACATGATCAGCCTACTTATGAAAAACACGGTATTTTACATTATGCAGTCGCCAATATGCCTGGAGCAGTTCCACGGACATCGACTGTGGCTTTAACGAATGTAACCGTTCCATACGCACTGCAAATTGCTAATAAAGGCGCTGCAAAAGCCATTCAAGAAAACAAAGCCATCGCAGAAGGTGTCAATGTTATGAACGGACATATCACATATGAAGCCGTCGCTCGTGATCTCAGCTATGATTATGTGCCTGTTCATCAAGCGATCGATGCGTCTTCTATGACAGAAGCTTAATACAGACCCGCCCTTTTGATGGGCGGGTTTTATTGTTAACCAATAACGAAAACAGGTTGACAAATACTCCTCATCCCCTTAATCTATTTGTACAGATAAGACAGGGGGAAACATCATGCAACAGAAAACAAGAACCGCTGATTTTGTGCTAGTCGGAATGTTTGCTGCACTCATGGCTATTGGAGCCAATATCACATCCATTGTGCCGTTTTTGCAGGTCGGCGGAATTCCACTCACAATGCAGCCATTTTTTTGTATACTTGCTGGTCTTTTGCTCGGCAGACGGCTTGGCGCATTGGCTATGATTGTATATGCCTTGGTCGGAATTGCTGGTGCACCTGTATTCGCACAGTTCTCAGCGGGCTTTGGGGTCATTTTAGGCAAAAGCGGTGGTTTTGTATTATCGTATATTCCTGCTGCCTGGCTAGCTGGATTCATTTTAGAGAAAAGAAAACACCCTGGCTTTGGCCATTTTTTGCTTGCAGCCATTGCTGGAACGACCGTAATATATGTGATCGGGACGACTTATACGTACCTTGCGTTAAATGTGTGGCTGAATGTACCGATTTCCTATCAAACCACGTGGTTCTTCATGATTTGGTTTATGGTGAAAGATTACGCTTTTACCATTTTACTTGCGATGCTGGCACCTAAAATTTATCGCTCTGTTTCAAAAGCCACATCCTTTCGAAAACAACAAGCTGCGTCATAAATATGAAAAAAGATTCCTCATTATCGAGGAACGTACGATTGTAGAAAGCTGAATTTGTTTCTTATATTTATTTAATCAAAGAAAAAGAGCCTGTCTTGGTTTGAAGTGACCCCCTAAACTTAGACACGGGTTTTTTATGAGACAGCTTTCGAGGCATGGGTTCGATATTGTATCGGACTCATGCCTTTTAGTTTTACTTTTGTCCTATTTTTTATTGACATTCGAACAGCGGAAAATCAGATTGCTTCACAGACATCTGATAAATAGAGAGAAACAGCACAAAACAAAAAAGCTTATAGAAAAAAACATTGTTTTCTCTACAAGCTTTTTATGTTAAAGGATGATAGCTGCCAGCCAGCCGAACAGAACAAGCGGGATATTATAATAGATAAAAGTCGGGACACATGTACCCCAAATGTGGTGATGCTGTCCATCTATATTCAAACCAGATGTCGGTCCAAGCGTACTGTCACTTGCTGGAGAACCTGCATCCCCAACAGCCGCAGCTGAACCAATAATTGCAATGGTCGCCATTGGACTAAACCCTAGGTGTAAACAAAGTGGAACAAAGATGGTCGTAATAATCGGAATCGTTGCAAATGATGATCCAATCCCCATTGTCACAAGCAGACCCACAAGCAGCATTAAAATTGCCGCAAGGCTCTGGCTGTTGCCGATAAATTGTGAAGATGCTTTAACAAGCGTTTCAATGTCTCCTGTTTTGGTTAAAACGTTGGCAAATCCAGCCGCAACAAGCATGACAAAACCGATAAATGCCATCATGTTCATTCCAGATGTAATCAGTTGATCTGCTTCATCGCGTTTCATCATTCCGGTCACAAACAAGACAAGCAGTCCTGCAAGTGCACCGAAGATCATACCTTCCACGCCAAGGCTTTGAGACAGATAAAGCTGGACAATCAATGACACGAGGATGGCAAGACCAGCAAAGAATAGACTTTTTTTCGTATACGCTGATTTCTCTACATCTGTAATATCGCGATCCTCATATATTTTTGGCTTACGATACACGAAAAGAGAGACGATCAATCCTAGCACCATACCCCCAACAGGGATCAGCATTGCATATGGAATATCTGCTAAATTCACAGCTAGACCTGCATCCTTCATATTGTCACGGAGCATTCCGTGGAAAATCTGTCCAAAACCGACTGGAAGTAAAATATATGGTGCAGTGAGTCCGAAGGTCATGACACATGCTAGCAGTCTGCGGTCAATTTGAAGCTCGTTAAACACCTTTAATAATGGCGGGATTAAGACCGGAATAAAGGCAATGTGAACAGGAACGACGTTTTGTGAAAAACAGGATACGATCAAAATGACAAGAATGATGAGCACTTTTGATAATGTTTTTCTTCTTGAGTCTCCTTCTTTTCCTAGAAGCTTCACTGCTCCTTCAACCATGGCATCTGGAAGACCCGTTTTCGTCAGCGCCGCAGCAAAGGCCCCTAAAAGCGCATAACTAATCGCAACTGTCGCATTTCCACCGAGCCCGTCAGTAAAGGCTTCAACTGTTCCTCCAAGACCTAATCCACCTGCAAGCCCACCCGCTAAAGCGCCAAGTGCCAGCGCAATAACCACATTGACTCGCAGTAAGCTTAATATCAACATTAAAACAACCGCTAAAACAACTGCATTCATGGTGAAACCCCCGAAATCCTTTAGTTTACTAATGTAGTAGATAATTAAAGTACCAACGTATGTTACCACAGAAAAAATACTTCGTCAAATGGCGTATGTCCTACATAAAAAAAGCCCCGCCAGCTGGCAGAGCCCTAACCTTTATTTCTTTGCTTCGAATCGTTCCACAAATGTCGCCAATGATCTCACCATCACGCCTGTTGCCCCTGTTGGTCCAAAGCATGAAGGTTTTTCTGTTGTCGCTGTACCTGCAATATCTAAGTGAACCCAAGGGGTGTCCTCAGCGAATTCACCAATGAAAGCACCTGCCATGATCGCATGACCATCTCGACCTGGAGAGTTATTGAGATCAGCCATTTTGCTGTTTCGTACTCGTTTTTTATCTTTTTCAGTGATCGGCAGCTGCCAAATCATTTCACCGCATTCTTCTGATGCTTCTTTAAACTGGGCGTACAGTTCATTGTTATTGGTCATGACACCTGTTGTCTCATTTCCAAGCGCCACAATGACCCCGCCTGTTAATGTTGCAACGTCTACAAGAACAGAGGCACCATGCTGCTTCGCATATGTCACACCGTCTGCTAAAACAAGACGTCCTTCTGCATCCGTATTGAGCACTTCGATTGTTTTACCGCTCAGTGACACAATTACATCATCCGGCTTCATTGCGTCTGCCGAGATCATATTATCTGTTGAGGCAATGACAGCAATCACATTTTGCTCTGGGCGAAGCTCGCCGATGATTTCCATCGCGCCTAAAACAGAGGCTGAGCCGCCCATATCTGTTTTCATCCCCACCATACTTGCTCTTGGCTTTAATGAATATCCACCTGTATCATACGTGATGCCTTTACCGACGAGGCCGATGACATCTGTCCATTCTTCCTTGCCTTGATATTTCAACACAATGAGCTTTGGTGGTTCTGTTGAGCCTCTATTGACGGCTAAAATACCGCCCATCCCAAGCTCTTCCATTTGCTCTTTATCTAAGATTTCAATCTCAAATTCGTACTTGTAAGCAAGCTCTGCCGCATAGGAAGCAAGGTCAGAGGACGTGAGCATGTTCGGCGGCATATTCACAAGTGTACGAGCCGAATTGACCGATTGTCCGTAGACTTCGCCCACTTTCAGACTAGCCTGAATTTCAACGGTGTCATGATCCGTCGTTGCATAAACAAATTCGATAAATCGATCCGGTTCATTCGTTTTATGTTTAAAATCTTGTAATTCATATGTAGCTAAGAGGCAGCTTTCAGAAAGGGCATGGGCTGCATCATGAGCAGACAGATCCTTTCCTATAAACGTATCCAGCAAGATCGAAACCGATTGCTTTTTATCTTGATGAAGCTTTTTAAATAAATGCGCAAAGGCTTCTTTTGCCTCTTCAAATGTGTAATCTGATTCCTTCCCAAGCCCGACAAAATAAATGCGTTTGATGCCTGTTTCAGGGGATGGGAAAAATTTCGAAAGCTGATTTCTTTTTGATGAAATATCACCTTCTTTTAATAATTCGGTGATTCTTCCTTCAAGTAATTCATCCATTTCTTTTGCTTTTCCTGATAATTGGCTCTTTTGAAAAAGTCCGATGGCCAGTGTATCTTTATGTTGCAATTCATTTGTCGAGAAAAACATATTTATCACACGCTCCTTCAATGAACTCCATTTTTACATTGGAACTTCTATTATATCAAAATTTGCGTGCCTATACGATCATTGCCAGTCTGTCTTCATTTCATGAACATTTATATTTTCACACGCGGAAGGGCATCATGAAAAAGTGGTGCCCTTCCTAGCAGCCTGTCCATGTTCTCCTCGTTCCACATCTACTTTCTTTAATGTTATAATGAACATGGACTTGGCAACATTTATTACTGCTATTATTTTTTTCATCTTACTAGGGTAAACAGTCAATCATTTCGCACGATATTTTTTCTTACAGAGAGGATGTTTCTTGTTCATGAGCGTACTGACGAATTTCCCGCTGCTTGCCAGCCTTGCAGCCATCTTATTTGCACAATTTGTAAAAGTACCCATTCAATTTATTTTTTCTAGACGACTTGATTGGTCGCTCATTACAAGCACAGGCGGAATGCCAAGTTCACACTCCGCAGCCGTAACAGCTCTCTCAACAGCAGTGGCTTTAGAGCACGGGTTAGGAACATCTATTTTTGCCATTTCCGCCATCTTTGCCATTATTACGATGTTTGATGCGACAGGTGTTCGCAGACAGGCAGGAGAACAGGCCACTGTTCTCAACAAACTGGTGACAGATTTTAACCATTTTGTTGCCGAAGCAAAGAATTTCCCAAGTGCGGAAGAAAAAGAGAAACAAAAGAAATTGAAAGAGCTTCTTGGGCATAAGCCGATTGAAGTCTTCTTCGGCGGCTTAACAGGAATCTTGCTGACACTCCTCTTAGATTATTACTTCATGTAAAAACGAAAAAGCTTTGGACCTCAAATGGCCCAAAGCTTTTTCATTCTTTATTGGCTTGAAACTGCTGACGGAAAACTTGCATCGATTCCGCTTCATTCAGCTGATTTAACTCTTTTTCCGTTAAAGTCCCTTCGCCCTTTTTGATAATATAGACATCCAGCACTTTTTTACCCCATTCTCTATACACATCGTCAACGGTTTCATAGTATAAATCAAGCTTATGACCTTTAATGGCTTTACCGGTATCTGCGACCACACCATAGCCATAGTTTGGGATAAACAGCACGGTTCCAATTGGAAAGACAGCTGGGTCTGCTGCCACTGTTGAATATAAATCACGTTTCACTTTGACGCCTGAATATGTAATGCCATATGCATGATGTTCCTTTGTTTTACCTGTTGATTCCACACCTGCTGTATAGCCTGTGGCAACGACCTTTTGCTTCGGATATTCATTCCAATTAAACGCTTCTTCGAGAGAAGCAGCTCGCAAGTCATCGCTTTTGACCACCATCGTTTGTCTTTTTTGTTGTTGAAAAAAAGAAGATACTTGCTTGCCGGCATCGGTCTCTTTCACCCATGCAGCGAGATCACTTGGTTCTACTCCAGATATGCCCGTAAAGCTTGTCATCAATGCAAGCACGAAAAGGGCTGTCATGAACAAGCGTTTCATCCATGTTTTCATCTTTATTTGTCACTCCTCTACCCATCTATTTGTTTCCAAACGAAATGGAAACTATGCAAAGGAGAAACAAAAAAACCCACTTGCGTGTAAACAAGTGAGTTAAAACATTTGATATCCTCTTTTTCGAAGTGCATTGATGACAAAACCTGATGCAATCGCACCAATTAAGCCGCTTAATAAAATGATGATATCTGCCACAGCAAGTGAGACGATGCGGTCTCCTATCCCTGAAAAAGCGATACCTGGCTCTCTTACATATGTCACCATCTTTTGATTATTGATAATGAAAAGGCATACAATTGGATATAAAATTGCCATAATCCATGACATTCTTAGCAGCATATTCAGCAAAAAGCCAATGCCAAAAAATAACACGAAAAATAAAATAACTGAAATGATAACGACTGGTAAACTGATCACTTCATCTCCACCCCCAAATATCCCATCATTAGTTTAACTTGGAAATAGAGATGAAGTCAATCAATGGAAAAAGCAGATAGATTAATGCTGCTTTCCTGTCCCTTTACATTCCTCACATGTTTCAGAGCCGCCAAGCAGTAGCTGAAAATATCCTTTTCCTGAACAATATTGACAGGCTGACGTCTTTTCTTTTGTTTGTGCCTTCATATGGCTCACTCCTTAGTCTAAATTTTCTGATAATTTATCATAACACATTTTTCTGTCCAGTACCAAGTGAGAAAATATTCCGTATTTCATAAAAAAACGTGTATCACGAGGATACACGTTTTCGTCTATTACGGTTTAGAAGAACTTGAATTTTCCTTTTTTCAGAACAAGTCCTGGTCCGCCAACCATGAATAAAGAACGGTTGTCGATGATTTTCTTCATTGCAGAAGCTTTTGTCCCTTGAAGTTTTTTACCAAACGCAACACCTACAGCGTCGTGTTCACCAAGAGAAGCAACTGTTCCTTTGATGTCTGGCTTAAAGCTTTCAAGAGATCCACCTTTTACTAGTGCTGCAAGGTTTTTCGCTACTGTTTCACCTTGCTGCATTGCAATTTGTGCTGTTGGTGGGTATGGACGGTTGATTTCTTCGTTGATGATCAATGAACAGTCACCAATGATGAATACATCATCATTTTCTGGTACACGAAGATCTGGAGAAACTTTTACGCGACCACGCATGTTTTCAAATCCAGCTGCTTCAACGATTGGGTTACCGCGTACACCTGCAGCCCAAACAACAGTTTCAGCTTTGATTTCTTCCGTATCATCGTCTTTTCCAACAATGATGCCTTCAGGCGTACATTCTTTGATCGCTGTACCGATTTTGAACTCAACACCTTTACCTTGAAGGTAGTTCATCGCATAGTCGATCAATTCAGGATCGAATCCTGGAAGAGCTGTTGGCGCAGCTTCTACACAGATAATACGCACGTCTTTTTGATCAATATCATACTCTTTGCACAGCTCAGGCACACGGTTTCCAAGCTCACCAAGGAACTCAATACCTGTGAAGCCTGCACCGCCGACAACGATTGTCAAACGCTCTGGGCGTTTTTCAGCTTCAGTATTATACGTCGCAAATTGAAGCTCAATGTGCTCACGAAGCTGACGAGCAGAGTTGATGTTAGAGATGGAGAATGCATATTCTTTCAGTCCTGCGATGCCAAATGTTTCAGGAACAGCACCAAGTGCGACAACAAGGTAGTCATAAGAAAGTTCGCCATCTGATGTCACAACTTTCTTCGCTTCCTTATCAATGCTTTCAACTGTTGCTTGTACAAAGTTGACACGGGAACTGTTAATCACATCTTTGATTTGATAACGACAGCGATCATGATGAAGTGTACCTGCACTTGCTTCATGTAGCCATGTTGTTTCGTAATGATAATTATGCTTGTTCACAAGAGTAATGTCCGCATCATTTGTGCCAAGCTGTTTTGTTAATCTTGTTACAGTCATTAATCCGCCATAACCTGCACCTAATACAACGATTTTCGGTTTATTCACTGGAATCACATCCACCTTTTTTAAATTTGCTGTAAAACGGATAAAGAATTACATATCGTTATTCTCAACCGCTTTGCGGCATTTTATGAAATTTAAACAAAAAATAAGTATGTGAAAATCTGAACTTTCACCTACAAAAAACGAAAGCATTTGACCGTATCCGACAAAAATTCATAAAAAATTAATATTTAGTTCCCTTAACAATAATAGCGAGTTCTGCTCCTTTTTTCAAGGCTTTAAACTGAAAATCCTTATGATAAACGGTCTTTCTCACTTTTTCCTCGTATTCAGAGCACCGGCATCAAAAAACGACAAGTTTTTCAAAACAAGTCAAACGGTCATATGTGGTATGATATGATATAGTGATAACAATTTTCATTTGGGAGGATTACAGGAATGCAAGAAGATTCTAAGGTATATGACATTACCGTTATCGGGGGCGGCCCAGTTGGATTGTTTACTGCGTTTTACGGAGGCATGAGACAGGCAAGTGTGAAAATCATTGAAAGCCTTCCTCAGCTCGGCGGTCAACTATCCGCTCTTTACCCTGAAAAATATATTTATGATGTGGCTGGTTTCCCAAAAATCCGCGCACAAGAATTAGTTGATAATTTAAAGGAACAAATGGATAAATTTGATCAAACCATTTGCTTAGAACAAGCAGTTGAAACGGTTGAAAAACAGGCAGACGGTATTTTTAAACTTGTCACAAATCAAGAGGTTCATTATTCTAAGACGATCATCATTACAGCTGGTAACGGTGCATTCCAACCGAGAAAGCTTGAACTAAGTGCAGCAGAATCATTTGAAGGAAGCAACCTGCATTACTTCATTAATGACTTGAACCAATTTGCTGGCAGACGTGTCGCTGTGCTTGGTGGTGGAGACTCTGCGGTGGACTGGGCACTGATGCTTGAGCCAATTGCAAAAGAAGTATCCATTATTCACCGCCGTGATAAATTCCGCGCACATGAGCACAGTGTAGAGAACCTGCACAACTCGAAAGTCAATGTGCTGACACCATTTGTGCCTACTGAGCTCATTGGTGAAGACCGCATTGAACAGATCGTGCTCGAAGAAGTCAAAGGAGACAAAAAACAAGTGCTTGATGTGGACGATGTGATCGTCAACTTCGGTTTTGTTTCTTCCCTTGGACCAATTAAACAATGGGGCCTTGAAATCGAAAAGAACTCCATCGTGGTCAAATCCACAATGGAAACGAACATTGAAGGCTTCTATGCAGCAGGAGACATCTGTACGTATGAAGGAAAAGTCAAATTGATTGCAAGCGGATTTGGTGAAGCACCAACTGCTGTCAACAATGCGAAAGCCTACATGGACCCGAAAGCCCGTGTACAGCCTCTTCATTCCACAAGCTTATTTGAAAACAAATAAGGACGGATCAAAAAAAGGAGTTCCACTCGCGGAACTCCTTTTTCGTTTATTTAAAAATCCCAATATAGGCATTCGCCATCCCAAGTACCATTGCAGCAAGCAGCACCACAACAATCCCTGCCACAACCAAAATCACCCGATCCTTCACACGTTCCTTTTTCGGAAGCGGCTTCTCAATCCCGCAAGATGGACACGTTTTGGAACGATACGGAATCAGTTCATGACAGTTCCTGCAATTGATTTGTTCACTCAAACCTCAGCAACCTCTTTTCTGACTACAGTTTATGTTTGGTTCTCATGATACTCTTTTCGAGTGGAAATAGCCAGTTGTTCGGGCAAGCTGTAACAAAATTGAGCGATTTACGAAGTAATCTTGAGGCGAATAAATCAATGAAGGTTTCATTTGCTGAACCGATATATAAGAAGTGAGGAAGATCATGATGAAAGATAGGTGGAAAGATGTTTAAGCGTTTAATGATCAGTTTTAGCTTGTTACTCATCATTGGTGGCTCGGTTGAACTGTTTGCAAAAGAATTTAACAAACGCGATGCTGAATTCGCAGCAGGGTTGAATATTGACTTTGACAATCTAGAGACTTTTTTAAAACATGTTTCCACTTCGATTGTAGATTCCGGTTTGAGTGATCAACAAATTAAACACATACATACCGAAGTTAAGAAAATGAAAAAAGACAATGAAACGAAAGAAATTGGTACATTTGAAGTGATGTATCGCCGAGAACCAGTAAAGATTCGAGTTGAGGCTGAAGTCCACGTGGAAGATGTCAATAAAGAAGTGGTGATCTATTTGTCTAGTACACAGGAGTTGGTTTATATCCTTGATAAAGAACTTTTAAAAACAGAAGAAGAATGATGGAGAAAGAGGCGCTGGATGAGTGTCTTTTTTTCTTTACCCCGTCTTTCTCAATCAGACAAAAAAGCCTTCTCGATCGTTTTATTTAACAAAAAAACGAAAAAGAAGGCTTATCTTTTTATTCAAGATCACATGATTAACACTCTTCCGGCGAACCGGTATTCGTGGCTGTTCTGAAAGAAGAACCACATCCACATGACGCAATGGCGTTCGGATTGTCGATGGTGAAACCGCCGCCCATTAGTGATTGTTTGAAATCAATGATGGTGCCGTTCATGATATCAAGGCTTTCGGAGTCGACAAGGACCTTTATGCCGTGCTGTTCAAACTGCGTGTCTTTCTCTGAGACTTCATGGTCAAAACCCATTCCGTATGAAAGACCGCTGCAGCCGCCGCCTTTTACGCCCACTCGCAGGAACGCATTTTCTTCTTCGTGTTCTTTCATCATATCTTTAATCTGCAATGCAGCAGCTTCTGTAATCGTTACTGGTGTACTCACGATCATCCCTCCTTTTGACTGGATGTTTCTTTTCAATTATAAACGTGATGATGCCTTTTCTCAAATAAATGGTTTAGATATAGAATATGCCGTCACAAATTGTTTCAGCAGGTCCTGTCATCAGCACATGGTCATTGTCTTTCCAGCGAATGATAAGGTCTCCGCCAGCTAGATGAACGGTCATGTCCGTTTCTTTTTTCGCATGTCCATTCACAATCGTTGATACAGCCGCAGCACATGCTCCTGTTCCGCACGCTTGCGTAATCCCTGATCCTCTTTCCCACACGCGAAAATGCAGTTCCGTTTCACTGACGCGTTCAACAAATTCTACATTGACGCCTTCTGGGAACATGTCATGCTTTTCAATGATTGGTCCAAGTGTATCGAGCGGAGCTTTCTCAATGTCCTCTAAATAGAAAACGATGTGCGGGTTACCCATTGAAACAGCCGTTCCATTTAAAGTCGCCGTGCCAAAATCAAGTGCCTCATTGATGGTTGTGCTGGCCGGTTCACCAAGCATCGGCATCGCTTCTTTTTCGAAACGTGGTTTTCCCATATCTACTGTGACTAACTGAACGTGATCATCTTTGATATGGACAGTAGCTTCAACGAGTCCTGACAATGTCTCAATCTGGAACGTCGTGTCTGTCATAATTTGATGCTCATACACATATTTTGCGACGCAGCGCAGCCCGTTACCACAGTTTTTCCCCTCTGATCCATCATTATTGAAAATGCGCATTTTCACAGCTGCAACATCTGATGGGCAAATGAGAATCATCCCGTCTGAACCGATTCCTGTATAAACAGAAGACACGCGGATCGCTATCTCTGATAGCTGCTCTTCTGGAAGCTGTTCCTTCATCTGATTGACATATATATAATTATTTCCTAATCCGTGCATTTTCGTGAATTGAAATGATGTCATGAGCGTCCTCCAAAAATGTTGTTTCTTTATAGTATAAAAGGAGTCGATTCAGGAGACAATCTTATCATCCCCCGTTTTTCATACATAGAAGCTCTTTGCTGCCATGGCAAAGGGCTTTTATTATGCATATGCCTCTTTTTCTCTCGTGTGATGCTTCATTTTGATGATATTTTATTAGCATAACATATTGAATGCGCTTTCTATTCATTCTCCTTAAAAATGGAAGCGGGAAGTGTGAAAAAAATGCACCTCATGACCCATGCGGTGCATTTAAAACATGTCATTTTCCTCTATAAAAGCATAAATACGCTCAACTAGCTGCTCTGCATTTTCTCCTGAAACAAATTCTCCATTTACAAGCGCAAATGGGGAGTCCATACATTTGCCGCAGTAGCTTAAACAGCCGTATTCCATAACGTCTAGGTTTGGGTCTTTTTCAAGCTTCTCTTTTGCTTCTTGAGACCCTTGTGCAAGATTACTTACACAAAATTCGATCAATGGAAACACTGTGCTTCACCTCACATCGCCTTTACATCCTACCGAAATTCCTTCTATTAGTCAAAACATGAGCTTCTTCTACAACGTTACGCCTATTCCTCGTAAAATGTTTTACTATTTAGGACTAACTGATGAATATGTAGGTTATTTTGAAACAATTATTGTGGTTTCACAGTAAATTCGATATAATTTTATTTGGTATTTTAACTTAAAGTTTTTTAGTATAAGTGTTTTTCAATGTCTAGGGGGAAAAGGAGAATCGTCATGAAAAATTTAGTCTTGATCGGCGGAGGTTACGGGAATATGCGGGTTCTCCACCGCTTATTGCCAAATCAATTACCTGATGATGTTACTATCACATTAATTGATCGAAATCCTTACCACTGTTTAAAAACAGAATATTATGCACTTGCTGCTGGAACGATCTCTGATCATCACATTCGAGTATCTTTTCCAGAGCATCCGAAGCTGGATATTCAATACGGGGAAGTAGAAAAAATTGATATTGAAAACAAACAGATCTTATTCAGCGACCGTGAACCCATTCCATATGATGACACGGTCATTGGACTTGGCTGTGAGGACAAGTACCATAATGTCCCTGGTGCAAAAGAACATACATACAGCATTCAAACCATTGATCAATCAAGGCATACGTATAACAAATTAAACAATTTGAGTGCAGGCGCAACAGTTGGCATTGTCGGGGCTGGACTTAGCGGGGTAGAGCTAGCCAGTGAATTGCGAGAAAGCCGCACCGATTTAAACATTATTCTTTTTGACCGTGGAGAACTGATTCTATCAAGCTTCCCAAAAAGATTAAGTTTATATGTGCAGAAATGGTTTGAAGAAAATGATGTACAGATCATTAACTGCGCCAATATAACGAAGGTTGAAGAAGGCGTTGTTTACAACCATGACGACGCGATTGAAGCAGAAGTCATTGTGTGGACAGCAGGCATTCAGCCAAGCAAAGTGATAAGAGACATGGATGTTGAAAAAGACGCACAAGGCCGCGTCGTATTAACTCCTCATCACAATCTCCCTGGAGATGAGCATGTATATGTCGTGGGTGATTGCGCAAGTCTACCGCATGCCCCAAGTGCACAGCTTGCCGAGGCGCAGGCAGAACAAATTGTCCAAACTCTACAAAAACGCTGGAAAAACGAGCCGCTTCCTGAAGCTTATCCTCAGTTTAAGCTAAAAGGGGTACTAGGCTCTTTAGGGAAAAAAGCCGGCTTTGGCTTAGTTGCGGATCGTCCACTTGTTGGCCGTGTGCCAAGACTCCTAAAATCTGGACTTCTTTGGATGTACAAGCATCACAATGGCTAAACTCATGTGAATTTTTTCTCAAAGCTCCTTCCTGACGAAGGAGCTTTTTTCTATGAAACGGCATGTGCCGATGGATTGGTCAATTTGATCGGAGCAAGGGCAAGGATGCAGTCTTTACGAAAAGTTCTCATTGTCTTCTTCGATAAACAATACGCTTGGATGAGCTGTTCCGATTGACGGTGTACTATAATTTTTCTCTTTGTGCACTCTCCGTTTTTCTTCATATAAATCATATCAATCGGTATTTGCTGATGAAGAGATTGTTTCAGTAAATAATTCATGATGCTCACGCTCCTTTTATTCCATTATATACGAACAAACGTTCTTTTTCAACACAAAAAGGAACGCATGTTCTATCTGTTTTCTCAAAAAAAGAACAGCTTATTCACTGCTCTCTTTGTACCCGTATTTCTCCATTTCTTGATAAATGTCTTTTAATTTTGGATTGCCCTCTCCAACAATTTGATCCTCCACTAGGACAAGTGGATAAAAGAATTCATCATCAAGAATTCGTTCAGACAATTCCTTTTGGCATTCGTTTTCTGGCGGGTGCTCAATATCAATATATGTGATGCGAAACGGCTGATTCGGATATTTTCGTTTTAACGCTGCATCTAACCACTCAAATGTATCTTTTGAAGAAGGCAGATTCACGCAGCTAGCGCACAGTACATCTCTTCCATATACATAAAGATCAACGGTTTGGTTCATTTGACAAGCCCCCTATTCTTCCTTTATTTTAGCTGAACTTTCTGTATGAAAAAAGTCAAAATCACTTTTTGTTTCAAGATGAGATTGTGCTATAATGAGAAGGAAACTTTGAAACCAATCAATAGATTTTTATCGTCCAGATGAATATAATGGTGATATGTTGTGAAAGGAGCGATTGTATCTAATGACTGAAGTCGAAATGAAAGACCAAGTACAGGAAGTACTAGACAAACTTCGTCCATTTCTATTACGTGATGGTGGAGACTGTGAGCTTGTAGACATTGAAGATGGTATTGTCAAATTACGTCTTCTTGGTGCATGCGGCAGCTGCCCAAGTTCAACCATTACATTGAAAGCCGGTATTGAGCGCGCATTATTAGAAGAAGTGCCTGGCGTTGTAGAAGTTGAACAGGTTTTCTAATTCATATATGACATGAAAACGACCCGATTTGGGTCGTTTTTTTCATTAGGATAACTTTTCTCTAAACCATTCTTGAATAAAGGTCAGTCTTTGAATACGCTGCCCCGGATGACCGCTTCTTGATAAATCATGTGATGCTTTCGGGAATTTGACCAGCCTTGTGTCTTTTCCAAGCTCCTTCAATGCCACAAAAAGCTGCTCTGCTTGATCGACTGGGCAGCGATAATCTTCATCGCTGTGCAAGATGAGAAGCGGCGTGTTCACCTGTTTCACATACTTGAGCGGCGAACGATCCCATAGCTTATCAACCGAATCATAAATATCCCCATCAATCTGCCACCTTGTAAAGAAATAGCCAATATCACTGATGCCATAAAAACTAATCCAGTTCGAGATGGACCGCTGTGTGATGGCTGCACGAAAGCGGTCTGACTGTCCGACAATCCAGTTGGTCATAAAACCACCATAGCTCCCGCCTGTCACTCCAAGCCTCATTTCATCAATGAAATCATAGGCTTCCAGCACATGATCAACAGCCAGCATGACATCCTCATAATCAACGTCACCATAGCTTCCTCTCACACGATCGGTAAACATCTGTCCGTACCCATGACTGCCATGAGGATTGACGTACACAATCGCATAGCCTTCAGAGGCGAGCATTTGAAATTCATGAAAATACGTGTGACCATACATCGCATGCGGTCCGCCATGAATTTCTAGAATGAGGGGATATTTCTTCCCATCTTCCATCTGAGAAGGCTTCATGAACCACCCATGTACATCGTCGCCCTCTTTCGACTGAAACGAAAATGGCTCCGGTACTGATAGGACATGCTCCTTAAGAAAGGCGTCATGCTCGAACGTGATTTGCTTTAGTAATGATTCCCCTAATGTCAGCTCATACAACTCACTTGGTGAAACGGGTGACAGCCGGCTAAGCAGCAATTTTGATTCATCAGGATGAAGGCTGAAGTTCGTGATATGTTCTGCCTCTAGTCGAACAGGATAGGCTAAACCTTCAATGGAGAAATAATAAATCCCTGTACTTCCTTGATCAGAGACAAGCGCATAAAACCCCTGACTATCTTTTGTCCATTGGGGAAGCTGATTGGCTTCACCCATGACACTATCCCCTGCCATACAGTTGCCCACATACATATCGAGCATTTCTGATAGCTGAACGGTCTTTTCTTCCTTCAGATCATACAGCCATAATGACGGGAACGTTGCATTTTGAAATTCGCGCTCATGTCCAATGTATAACAGGCTTTCTCCGTTTGGAGAAAATGATACGGTGGAATAAGCGCCTGTTGATTGTGTGATTTTCTTGGACGTACCATCCTCTAATGAGAGAAGACATACATCACTTATGTAAAACGTCTGAGGATTTGATTGAATATAGGCAAGCCACTTCCCGCACGGAGATACTACATGATTCACATGATGATGCTGCTCACTCGTGACAGGCTCTACCTCTCCTGAACGGACATCCACTTGCACGATTTGCGTTAAACGCCCATCTAAAAAGCCTCTTCCATCTGCTTTATACGTCAAATCATCATATACCGCCGGAGCAAAGTCATCTCGCTCCTCCTTTTTTTCATCATGAACAGATTCTGATTGTTTTAATGACACAGCCGCATAAATGAAAGATCCATCTGGAGAAAATACAGGATGAGATACCCCATATGGAATATTCGTTAAGGTACGCACGCCTCCTCCTTGACTCTGGATGAGAGCGAGCTGAGGGACTTCCTTTGGCTTCTGCAAAATAAACGCAAGCTGCTTTCCATCTTTTGACCAAGCTGGCTGATGATGCTTACCATCCTCAAATGTCCATTGAAACAGCTCCTCTGTTTCTTCTTCTCGAACCCATAAATGGATATTGTAATCATCCTTTTTCTCATTCACAGTGACTTTTGTAAAGACCGTCCTTTTTCCATCTGGCGAATAGACCGGATGAGAAACAGAAACAATCTTCGTTAAATCTTCAGCAGTTATCAATTTCTTCATGAATGTATCTCCCCCTTATGTATAAAAAATAGTTCGATCCTCTAAATAATAATCCCTGCTTCTGCCCTTAAAAACAAGTATAAAAAAAGAACGTGCGTATTCACCGCACGTTCTACACTTGATTGACAGAATGATGTTCGACAACGACGCCTTCTACTGGCACCGTCAGCACATCTACTTCGCAATGCGGGAAGTTTTGGGCAAGCTGCTCTTTCAGCGCGTCTCCCTTCCCTTTTTCAACGATGGTAAGGATTGTCGGCCCAGCACCGCTTAATGCAGTTCCATACGCTCCTTTTAGTGAAGCGACATGCTCCACCTTCGACAGCTCTGGGACAAGCATGGTGCGATAAGGCTGATGAAACAAATCTTTATTCATCATTTCCCCTACAAGTGGCCAGTTCTGCGTCATTAAGGCGGCGACAAGGACGTTACTCACAGCACTCGCACTGACGGCATGCTTATAGGAAAGATCCTCTGGCAGGACATCACGGGCATCCTTTGTCAACACTTCATAAAAAGGAATAACGACCACTACATCTATATCCACATGCTGCACTTTGACGGCATGTGTCTTCTCTTCTTCATGAAGGCCGATTAGTAAACCACCAAATAGCGAAGCACCAGCATTATCTGGATGACCTTCTACCTCACTTGCAAAAAAGAGCTTCTGATCATCTGACATATTCAATTCAAGCAGCTGATTGGCAAGCTCAATGGCGGCCACGATAGCGGCAGCACTGCTGCCTAGCCCCCTAGCCAATGGAATATCACTCCACACTTTGACATGAACAGGCGGGAGTGTTTTTCCAAAGTCATCTGCGACCTTTTTGGCTGTTTGATAAATCAGGTTATCGGTGCCTGATGGAATACCAGACACGACATCTGTTTCTGCTTCAAACAGCCAGCTATCATAGTCATAGACCGATAGCTTTAAATAGCGGCTGAGCGCCATTCCGACTGAATCAAAGCCTGGTCCTAAGTTGGCAGTGCTTCCCGGTACTGTGATTGAAAAAAGCATGGAGGCTTCACTCATACGCGTGCGGCCTTTTCTAAATGTTCGAGAATTAGATCTTCATCTGCATCGAGTGTGACCGGTTTGATGTGTGAAATATCAATGGCCGTATTCGGATCTTTCAGCCCGTTGCCTGTTAATACAGCGACGACTTTACTGCCTGGCTTGATTTCTCCAGATTTCACCTGCTTGAGTACGCCCGCAATGGATGCACATGAGCCTGGCTCTGCAAACACCCCTTCTTCACGTGCAATCAATTGATACGCATGAAGAATTTCCTCGTCTGTCACTTCATCAATTTTTCCATTTGATTCATCGGCAGCTGCCACAGCTTGCTTCCAGCTCGCTGGATTTCCGATACGAATGGCTGTTGCTACTGTTTCTGGTTGCTCAATTACTTCATTTCGAACGATCGCTGCTGCACCTTCTGCTTCAAAACCGCGCATAACAGGCAGACCAGTTCCTTTTTGCTGATGATATTCCTTGAAGCCTTTCCAGTAGGCTGTGATATTCCCTGCATTTCCAACAGGAATCGCCAATACATCTGGCGCAGAGCCTAGCTGCTCACAGATTTCAAATGCCGCTGTCTTTTGTCCTTCAATTCGGTAAGGATTGACAGAGTTTACGAGTGCAATCGGCGCTTTTTCACAGATGCTGCGAACAATTTTAAGCGCATCATCAAAGTTGCCGTCAATGGCAATGATCTCTGCTCCGTACATCACAGCCTGTGCGAGCTTACCGAAGGCAATTTTCCCATCTGGAATGATGACAATACATTTCATATCAGCGCGAGCTGCATAAGCCGCAGCCGCTGCTGAAGTATTTCCTGTCGATGCACACATGATCGTATCATTGCCTTCTTCTTTTGCCTTTGCGACGGCCATGACCATTCCTCGATCTTTAAAAGAGCCCGTTGGATTGACACCCTCTGTTTTCACATGCAGCTCAATTCCCAGCTTTTCAGAAAGCTTGGCGAGGTGGATCAGCGGTGTATTCCCCTCATTTAATGTTAGTTTGGGTGTATGTTCGTTTACTGGTAAGAATTCTTGGAATTCTTCAATGAGTCCATTCCACTTCATCAGCTTAAACCGTTCCCTTCTACTCGGTACGTGCTCTTCACTTGAACCACCACGTCGAGATCGTTTAATTTTTGCAGGATATTAGAGAAATCTTCTTCTGAAGTCTGATGTGTAATAATCACAATTTCAGCCAGCTCATCTTGCCCTTTCACAGGAAGCTGAAGGATTTTTTCAAAGCTGATGCCTCTTTCAGAAAAAATAGATGTAATCCGGGAGAATGCCCCGACTTGATCTCTGACATGAATTCTTAAGAATTGCTGAGCAAAGACTTCCGATGATGATTTGATTTTCTTCTCAAATTGCGCTGCGATAAATCGGCTTCCATTCACGCCAAGACGCATGTTTTTCATCACTGCGACTAAGTCAGAAACCACAGCTGTTGCCGTTGGCAGACTTCCTGCTCCAGGTCCGTAAAACATCGTTTCTCCCACAGCACTTCCGTAGACATACACAGCATTGAATTCATTGTTGACGGATGATAGCGGATGATGATCAGGGAGTAAGGTTGGCTGTACACTGACCTCCACTTTCTCTCCGTCTCTTTGGGCAATACCGATCAGCTTCATTGTATAGCCAAATCGTTTGCTAAAATTAATGTCCTCATCAGAGATGTCAGAGATGCCTTTGACCTTCACATCTTCTAAATCAACATTCATCGAAAAGCCGAGTCTTGCAAGAATGGCCATTTTTCTTGCCGCATCCAGTCCTTCTACATCAGCTGTTGGATCTGCTTCTGCAAAGCCGAGATCTTGCGCTTCTTTTAATACATCTTCATATGCGCTTTTATTGACATTCATTTTCGTTAAAATAAAATTCGTTGTGCCGTTCACGATGCCCATCATCTTTGTGATTCGGTCAGAGGCTAATCCTTCCTCCAGTGTACGCAGAATCGGAATCCCTCCAGCGACACTTGCTTCATAATAAAGATCACAGCCATTTTCTTTCGCAACATGTAAAAGCTCCGTTCCATAAAGCGCCATTAAGTCTTTATTGGCTGTAATGACATGTTTCTTCTCGTTTAACGCATCTATTAAATATTGTTTTGTATCTTCAATGCCGCCCATCACTTCAATAATGACGTCGACCTCTGGATCTTTAATCACATCGTACACTTCAGTTGTGAAGACTTCTCTTGCTACATCCACATCTCTTTTTTTATCGGGATTGCTCACAAGCACTTTTTGTATTAATACCGGACAGCCGATTTGGTGCATTAATTTATCCTGATGATCTTGGATAATCTTAACGACACCGCTCCCCACTGTTCCTAATCCTAGTAGTCCAACTCGAATTGCCTTCACCTGAAATTCCACCTTTCTCCGTAAATGTCCTCTCTAAAAAGACATTTGTTAACCTAACACAGACATTCAATGTACACACATTATAAAGGGGTATCCTCATTTTGACAAGGTAATAAAATATAAGAATGTAAGAATGAAACCGCTTAACAGCTATTAATATCAAGATTCTATATTTTCAAAATATTTTTGTAAGAAAAGCTCCCGAAAGTCGGGAAGCCTTACATTATGGATGAACCGGCGTTTTGGCCTGCTGACCTTGTAAGACAAGCGCAATATTTTCAGCACATAAACGCATCATCGTTTTTCTCGTTTCAACACTTGCACTTCCGATATGAGGGAGAACCGTCACGTTAGGTAATGTCGTTAACGGATGAGCCGGGCTGACAGGCTCTTGTCTAAATACATCGAGGCCTGCTCCTGCAATTTTCCCTGTAGTAACAGCCTCATATAAAGCATCCTCATCTACAGTCTGTCCTCTTGATACGTTAATAAAATAAGCAGAGTTTTTCATCAGATCAAATGCTTTTTCATTAAACATATCTTTCGTTTCCGGAGTTAAAGGGGTTAGACAGACGATGAAATCAGACTGCGTGAGCAGTTCATCAAAGGTGGCATAGGTCACACCTAGTTGAGCCTCTGCCTTCGGCTTTCTTGAACGGTTATGGTAAAGCACCTTCATATCAAAGCCCGCTGCCCGCTTGGCAAGCGCTGTTCCAATGCTGCCCATTCCGACAATCCCAAGGGTTTTGTGATGAACATCGGCACCGGCAAGAAGAAGCGGTCCCCAGCCTGTCCATTTTCCTTCTTTAATCCAGTCACTCGCCTCAACAATCCGTCTAGCTGATGCCATCAGCAGGGCGAAGGCTAGATCAGCTGTGGATTCTGTTAATACGTCTGGTGTATTACACACTGTGATACCATGCTTTTTAGCTGCCCCAAGATCAATATTGTCATAACCAACAGCAAGGTTCGCGACCACTTTTACATTCGGGGCATTTGATAAAAGTGCCTCGTCCACTTGATCTGACAGCATTGTGAGAAGCCCATCAGCCTTAGCAGATTGTTTTTCTAACTCTTCTCTTGGACATGGCTCATCTTCGCTCGGCCACATCTCAATATGAGCGACTTCTTTTAATGGTGTAAGTGATGCTTCATCTAGCTTTCTTGTGATATAGACATATGGTTTCGTCAAGAAGAACACTCCTTTGGTTCATTTCTTTAAGCATAACGAAAAACGCCTCTAGAGAAAAGAGACGTTTCGTTTGTTCACTGAAACTTCAAATCAGCGGATTGATGAATCCATGCAACGGGGGGAATGAGATTCCCTCCGCTACGCATGGCACTCATTTCTTGAAAAACCTTGAGAAAATATTCATAGCGGTTGGCATCATTTAAGACGTAATCTAACCGCTCTTCATAATATGATTTTTCATTTTCTCCCGACATGTAGTAGCCTTCTACAATTTCAAAATAATGAAGCGGGAACAAAAGGCGGCTATATAACAATCGCTTTGAAAAGGATGAAAGGGGTGTAACTTGCTCATATTGCTGCAGAAAGGAAAATCCTTCTTCAATTAAATCTTCCTTATGCTGGACAAAGGTTTCTCTTAAATATTCGGCAATATCCCGGGTTGGATGATCAAAGACCCAATCAACAGGTAAACGAAGCGGCTGCTCATGCGGCCATGTCATACGTGAAAAACGCTGATGACAGACAGTGCCTGAGTCACATTCTTTCGGTTCATCATCCAGCTCTGTATCAACTAAATATTGAATGGCATTTTCCGTTAACCCAAGATAATACGGAAAGGATTCAATGAATTTTTTTTCAAACCGTTCAAGCGGTTTTTGATGCATTTGCTGCACCCAAAAGCCTTCCAGTTGATCTAACCGTTTTGCCCATAATTCCTTCCAGGCCCCCACCCGTTTTGTTTCAGATACCTCATACGGAAATCCTCTTCCCCTTACATGAAAAGCCGCCAGCTCTGACGCAGGCTGAAACGATCGGCTTGTGATCGGCGGTGCTGCCTTTAATAAAGCGTACAGCTCCTTCCCATGAGTAAAGGTCGGTTTCTCTTCATTCGTTAATTCAAATACAGCGACGTATGGGTCACCGTTATTCAGTAAATACTGACTGATATGATAAAGCTCTGTGAGTTCTTCTTCTCGCAAATGAGAGACTGGAACAATGAGGAAGAGAGCCTTCGCCGTTTGAAAGCTCTGATAGCTCCCATATGGCATAAATTGACGAACATCAATACCAAATGTGTGATAAATGGTTTCTTTCATGTTTTCACCTGCGTTCATATGATCAGTCTCATATCATATCGTAGTCGCAGGTTGAGGGATTTATGAATACTATTTACTATCCGAAGCTTTTCACAACGTTGTGGACAAATTACGAGGATTGGGTGAGGAATACATGCCGCATCATCATGAGATGAACGAAGTAGAAAAAACAGCAAGACGCCGTTTACAAGAGCGAGGCGTAACCATTCAAGATATAGCAGACCTTGTCTACTTTTTACAGGAAAAGTATCATCCTGGCTTAGACATGACAGAGTGCATCCACAATGTGGAGCGTGTCATCGCAAAACGTGAAGTCCAAAATGCTATTTTAACAGGTGTTGAACTAGATGTTCTAGCGGAGCAAAAGAAGCTGACCGAGCCGCTGCAATCGATTCTTGAAACAGACGAAAGCTTGTATGGCGTCGATGAAATTTTGTCCTTCGCCATCGTCAATATTTATGGATCGATCGGCTTTACAAATTACGGATATATCGATAAAGAAAAACCAGGAATTCTCGGAAAACTCAACGATAAATCCACAGGCGAGTGTCACACCTTTTTAGATGACATTGTCGGTGCCATTGCTGCAGCAGCATCAAGCAGATTGGCACATAGTGCGAGAAATGCGGAATAAACCAAAAAAAGAGGACGCGCGTCTAACGCTTGTCCCCTTTTTTGATTATGATAATCGCTCGATCCACTCGGATAAAGAATCTATGACATAGGTTGGCTGCTTGTCATACTGCTGAAGCAGCTCTTTTGTGGTCACGCCTGTATGAACGAGCAATGTATCCATTCCTGCATTCATCCCTGCCATAATATCGGTATCATAGTTATCACCGACCATGAGCGTCTCAGATACATCTGTCCCGAGCACCCGCATGGCTTGTTCCATGATGATCGATTCTGGCTTTCCAATAAACGTTGGCTGCACCGTTGTAGTGACTGTCAGGACAGATGTTAACGAGCCGTTCCCTGGCAACAGCCCTCTTTCCGTTGGAATGGCGATATCGCCATTTGTCGAAACGAATTGTGCTCCTTGACGGATGGCAATTGCACCTACTGCTAATTTTTCATATGTAATGCCTCGATCAATTCCAACAACAACGAAATCAGCATCTTCCTGACCAAACGTCAGCCCTTTTTCTTCAATGGCCTGCTTGATCCCTTCTTCGCCGATGACGTAAACAGACGCATCTTTCTTTTGTTCCGCAATATAGTTTGCCGTCGCCATACTTGTTGTAAAGACTTGTTCTTCCGTTGCTGGAATATTGAAAGAAACAAGTTTTTCCGCTACCTGCTTCGGGGTGCGTGAAGAGTTATTCGTGACAAACAAATAAGGGATGTTCAACTCATTTAACTTGTGAACAAATTGTCCAGCCTCTTCAATCTTTTCTGTTCCTTTATACATCGTCCCGTCTAAATCAATTAAATAGCCTTTGTATTTCATGATGCTCACAACTCCAATGGTTTATTTAAATGCTGATACTGGTCCAAGCTCCTGTTCCAAATAGGTGCGGATTCTGTTCGGAAATACTTGAAGCGCCTGTTCTACCTCGCTGATTACCTGCAATAAGTCGTGATGATCCACTTCCTGATATTGCTGAACAAGCGTTTTGCGGCACGAGACAAGCTTTTTCAGCTGGCTGCCTTCCTCTTTTGGTACGACCTTTTCGTCGACAAGAATATCCATGATGTCATCATAGCTTCCTGGATCACGCATAATAAAGCCATCAATCATGTCATTCCCCGTATCAAGAATACATTCGACGAGCAGGTGAACGATTCGTTCCAGCGCTTTTTTCTCTAGAGGACTTGTCCATGTTTGATGACTGCGCATCAAATCATATTGCTCTTCGAAAAAACGTAATGTCTCTTCAATCTTCTTTCTGTCTACGAAATACATCATGACGCTCCCCTTTGCGTTATTTTCTGATTCGTTTTAAGACAAAATAGGCACAGCCAAAGTTACAGTATTCATAAATGTATTCATCGAGTGTGCTGATTTTTGTATCAAATGTGGCCTTTTGGTTTTGGTCATCAAAGAACCCTTTCAGCCTAAGCTGATTGTAGCCCCAATCACCCACAATATAATCATACTTATTTAAAATATCTGAGTACCTTGCTTTAAACGCTTCCTCATCAAAGCCGTCTTTGATATCTCTCACAAGATCAAAGGTAGCATTCTGAATAACGATCATCTTCTCACCTCTTTTTAAACGATCCATCTTTAATGATAATTCATTGGAAGAACTCCATCAATTGCTAAAGCATGTTTTTTCCGTTTTAGTCGAAGCTAAAGAAAAAAGGAGGTCACATTTATGATGAAACAACTGACAGCCACTATTCTCCTCTGCATGCTTTTAGGCGGGTGCGGCTTTCAATCAGGTATGAACAAGCAGATGGATGAAGATTCTTCAAGTAAAACCATCCGGTTGTCTGATCGCCATGAAGGAAATAATTCTAACATGCCAGAAGCAGACACAAATAGAGCAGGATATGTTCGTTATCAGCGGCAGCAAGTAACGGATCAGAAAGAAAAAACACCTGCTTTAAATCGCGAGCACCTTGCCCACGTCATTACAAGTTTAGCTGTACAGCTGCCAAACATCAAAGATGCAGCGACACTTGTCACAGATGAGGATGCACTCATTGTGTATCGTACAGGAAACAAAAACAGAGATGAATCTGCCGATCAAGTGAAGAAAACGGCGGTTTCCGTTCTCCCTCGTTATTATCATGTATACGTCTCTGATAACCCAGAGCACTTTCAATCCATTGCCAATTTTTCACGTCTTCAAACCAATTCACGTGATTTTGATCAAATTTTAACAAAAACGATTCAACAAATGAAATATTCCCCTCAAGGTGGGGATATTTCAAATCAAGAAGATGCAAATGGCATGACGAATTCCGACCGCACCATGAGAAGAAACGCCCCTTACGGCCAAAATTAATACGAGAAAAAACGCCAGAGAGCTCTGGCGTTTTCTTTGTTATGCTTGCGCCTGACGCTTTTTAGACGCTTCGTTTACTTGTTCGTCTGCATGGTAGGAAGAGCGGACAAGCGGCCCAGCTTCACAATGGCTAAAGCCTTTTGACATTGCAATTTCCTTAAGCTCTGCAAACTCATCTGGATGGTAGTATTTTTGAACTTTCAAATGCTTTTTCGAAGGCTGTAAATACTGACCAATCGCCATGATGTCGACGTTATTAGCAAGAAGATCATCCATGACTTCAATGATTTCTTCCTTTGTTTCACCGAGTCCAATCATAATGCTTGATTTCGTTGGAATGTCAGGCTGCATTTCTTTTGCACGACGCAAGAATTCTAATGAACGATCATATGTAGCACGTGCACGAACCCTTGGTGTTAACCTGCGTACTGTTTCAATATTGTGATTTAAAATGTCAGGACGTGTATCCATCAACGTTTTCAAGTTATCATAATTGCCACCCATATCTGAAGGGAGAACTTCAATTGTGGTGAATGGACTTTTTCTTCTAATGGCACGCACGGTTTCAGCAAATACGCCTGCTCCGCCATCTTTTTGGTCATCCCTTGCAACCGCTGTTATAACGGCGTGCTTTAAATTCATCAAAGCCACTGAATCTGCAACGCGTTCTGGCTCTTGCAGGTCAAGCTCAGTTGGAAGTCCAGTTTTCACCGCACAGAAACGGCATGCGCGCGTACAAACAGAACCAAGGATCATAAATGTAGCGGTTCTTCTCACTGCCCAGCATTCATGAATATTCGGACATTTCGCTTCCTCACAAACAGTATTCAGGTTGTTTTCCCGCATCATTTTTTTCAAACCGGTATAGTTTTCATTCGTATTCAACTTAATTTTAAGCCAGTCCGGTTTTCTTACGTGCTCTTCCTTCTTTGCCAATTCCATCATCTCCATATGAATTCGTTAAAGGTGCATATACAAAAATCTTCCTGCTATATACGATGGATGCAGCCACCAGCAGCTACAAAAAATTGAATCTTCGGCCTAAAGCCTTTTCTTTAGACACTTTAACATAGTACAGATTGAACAACAAGAGAATGAGCTACAAAAATACCCAAAAGCCTCCTAAAAAATCAGAAGAAAATTACTAACATTTTCTTCTTATGAAATATAGCGATCTAACCACACTAAACGGTAGAAGATGATGCTCGAAGAAAGGAGATGGACGTTTGTGAAAGTGGTTTTAGCCATCATCATCGCTCTTTCAATGATACCTTTACCTGTTCATGCACAAGGGGCGAGCAAGCAGCCAGATGAGTTGAAGCAGCGAATGGCACTATACGAAAAAGTCGCCATCACGACACAGGTCCCATGGTATGTACTTGCTGCTGTTGATCAGTATGAACACAATATTCGAAAAAGCAGAAGAGATTTACCGAAACAAAAAGGCGTCATTGGCATCTACATTCCCCGGGAAATGTGGATTGGACCAGAAAACCCGAATAAGCAGGATACCTCTCCCTTAAGCATTAAAGTGTTCGACGGCATTGGGCTTGATGGCAACGGGGATGGAAAAGCTGAAATCGATAACGATGAAGATGTACTGTTTACGTTTGCTCAATACTTGCTTCACTATGGCAGCAGCATCGACCAATTAAAAATTGCCTTATGGGACTATTATGGACGTGATCAAACCGTTGGAATCATTTCATCCTTTATGAAGCTATATAAGCATTACGGCCATCTTGACCTCGGAAAGCATGCATTTCCTCTTCCAGTCGGAGCTGATTACAGCTACCGGAGTACATGGGGAGATGCAAGAGGCTTTGGAGGCAGAAGAATCCATGAGGGCACTGATTTATTTGCTCATTATGGTCTTCCTGTTCGTGCGACATCATATGGCGTTATTGAAATGAAAGGCTGGAACCGCTTTGGCGGCTGGCGGATTGGCATACGAGATATTCATAATCATTATCATTATTTCGCTCATTTAAATGGCTTTGCAAAAGGACTGAAGACAGGCCAAATTGTGGAACCTGGTCAGGTCATTGGGTCTGTCGGAAGCTCCGGTTACGGCCCTCCCGGCACAGCAGGAAAGTTTCCTCCACACCTTCACTATGGCATGTATAAGGACAACGGACGAACCGAATGGTCATTTGATCCATATCCTCATCTGCGCGCGTGGGAAAGAGCTGAGCGGAAACGATAATGATGAACAAAGACCATCCTCTATCCTGGATGGTCTTTGATTTTAATTAAAGAGTAGCTAGCTCTCCTTCCTAAACTTAATCTTGTGCGTTATTGCCATTAATGATGGGATGAAAATGGGCATCATAATGAGGCTAAGTAAAATTAGACCAATGATGACAACTATAGCAACCTGTATCAATGTGATGATACCCGAAGGAATTAACGCTGCGAAAGTACCTCCTAAAATAACAGCAGCTGATAAAACAACTCCACCAATAGATCTTGCGGCACCTACAATTGAAGACAAAGAATGAGGTTCTAATTCTCTGTAACGCATCATTAAAAAGATACTATAGTCTACTCCGAGTGCAACAATCATAATAAAACTAAAGAACGGGACATTCCAACTTAACTCATCTATCCCTATCATATATTGACTAATCCATTGACTTATACCAAGTGAAGTCTTATACGCTAAAAGCAATGAAAAGATGATGAAAATAGGCTGCCAAAAGGACCTTGTTATCAAAATAAGAATGAGTCCAATACCAATAATCATCAACAATGCCGTACGCATAAAATCTTTGCTTGATACTTCTTTTAGATCTAGATTTTGAGATGATTTACCACCTAAAGCTGTTTTTACATCGTTTAATTTCATTTTACTTATACTGGTATTCACTTGACTGTGGATTTTCTCAATAATCGACATCGCTTCTTGCGAATAAGGGTTTACATCTAAAATGATCGTCATTTGTGCCGTTTTTCTATCGTTCCCCATATATTGATCTAATACTTTTTGATATTCGTCACTCTTTAATACATTCTGAGGGATATAGAATGTTTCTGCAGCCTTTGATTGACTTAACCCACTTAGGTGGGTTTGTGCCTCGTTAAGGCCTGAACTGACTTCGTCTAATCCTTCTGTACTTTTTGAAAGACCAGATTGTAGTTTTTCGATTTTATCTTCTAATTTGTTGAGTCCAGTCAATAAATCTTTTTGTCCATTATTAATTTCTGTTAACCCAGACTTCATCTTAGACGTATTGTTTAAAATGATACGTGATCCACTAGTCCCTTCTTTTAATCCATTACGTAATTGTGATGAGCCTTTCTTAAGTTTATTGACACCTGTTTCCGTCTTTTTGATACCTTCATTCACCTTTGCTAGAGAAGTATTTGCTTCACTAAAAGAAGACATTGCTGAATTGTATTGCGGGGTTGATTTTTCTAGTTTCTCTAATAATAAGGCGAGCTGCTCTTTACCGCTTCTAGCAATTCCTAATGTCTGCTTCACATTCGGATCACTTGCTAAATCAGGTCGAGATTGAATCAAGTTTTCCATTGATATTTCTATTTGCTCATATCCTTGTTTCGCCCCTTTAATTCCTTGATCTAAATGTTGAAAATTGTCGCTAAAAGAGCTTAATCCTTCCTCTAATTTAGAATAACTTGTATTTAATTGTGATGTTGCCTTTGAAAGTTGATGTAAATTTTTACTGACTATTACTAAACCCTCTTCTATTTCTGCCGCACTTGCAGTACCTGATTCCATTCCACCAGTTAATTGATTCAATGCCCCCTCTAGTTTATTGACGCCATCCTTCACACTGCTCGTCCCATCAATGAGCTTTTGTACATTATCTAGATCACTTGTATTTCTTTTGTCCAAATCATTCTCAGCATTTATTAATCCATTGTTTATATCGTTTACTCCATCATTTGTTTTCTCCAACCCTTTTGTGAGATCTTCACTTTGATCCTTGATATATAGATCTTTTATTTTCTTTCCAGCAGGTCGGGTTGGTCCATAAACTTCTGCTACTCCTTCTATTTTTGAAACTGCTTCAATTAATTCATCTAGTGCTTGTAATGATGATTGGTCATCCATTTTCTCATCTGATTGTATTGCCAATGTAGTAGGCGATGAAAAACCGGGAGAGAAATGTTCTTCTATAGTGTTAATCCCTTTTTTAGATTGATAGGAATCATTTATTTCAAGTAGGTCATTATAGTTCAGTTTCCCATTATCATGAAGGAAAGAAGGCACACATAAAATCATGATAAAAATAAGAGCTACTATAGGCCGTGCCACTGAATGTTTCGATAAAAAGCCCCAAACACGGCTATTGCCATGTTCCTCAAAATGTTTAGATGGCCAAAACATCTTTTTCCCCAATAGAATCATGAAGACCGGATTCAATGTCATTAACACCAGAAGCAGTATTCCTATTCCAATGGCTACAGCTGATGAAGATTGATATAGTTTAAATTCAGCTAATATTAACGTGATAAAACCAATCAACACTGCAAATCCACTATATAAAACCGTTTTACCAGCTGATTTAAATGTAGATTTTATTGCAAGCAAGATATCTTCATTTGCACTTAATTCTTCTTTAAAACGTGTATAAATTAGAATATTATAGTCAGTCCCAATTCCGAAAAGTATTACGATAAGAAAGACTTGAGTGAAATTTGAGAAGGGATAATTAAACACATCTACTAAGTTTGCAACAATTCCCATAGAAACAAGATACGCAACCCCAACAGTCAGAAGAGAAATCAATGGTACGATCGGTGAACGAAAGACAACCATTAAAACAGCTATGATAAAAATAATGGCAATGACTTCTGTTTTTTTAACCCCTTTTTGGGTAGAATCGAGAAAATCATTTAAGACAAGGTCACTTCCTGTTAAATACGTTTTCGTATCTTTCTTATCTATGAGAGAGTTTAGTTTGTTTTCTACTTCGGTTATTGTTCCTTGATTTTTATCTACCCATATTGTCATTAATATCGTTGTTTTGTCTTTAGATACTAATTGTTTTCTAGTATCCTCATTATCTAGATGAGAAATAATTTCTGTTATTCCAAGATCCTTTATGTTACTTTTAACGTTTCTTACCGTCTTTTCTATTTCTTTATTTTGTGCTTTAGTAAGTGCTTGTTTACTACCACTATTGAAAATAGCAATCATTTGATAAGAATCACTTTTATTTTGATCTATCTTATTGATCATCTCTTTAGCTAACTCACTTTGAGCTTCAGGCGGAATTTCAATTTGCCCCTTTTCTCTTACAAGTTCATCTATATTAGGCATAGTGATAATCGATATAATTGAAACCGTTATCCACAATATAAGAGAAGCGATTCTAAATCTATTTAACCTTTTCATACAGTATCTTCCCTTCTTATCATTTTCGAATGAATATTCATTCGAATTGAGGTGGAATTAGAATCCTTTAGATTCTAATAGCTTTCCAGCACCGCTCTTCAAAATGACTGATCAGTTCCTCACTTTCTTCCAGCTGTCCGGCCTCAATAATTTTATACAACCTTACAAATGCACCATAAACAATAGCAATGAGAGCATCAGAAGGAAGATTACATATAAACCCTCGATCCTTTGCATTTTCCAGAAGTTCTTTCAATAACTCTAAGAAATCATTAAATAGTTTGTTGCTTTTTTCATTAAGGTAATACTGGTTTACATGGGAATCAATAAATAGCAATGCATGATTTTCTTTGGAGAATTGAACCATTTGAAAAAAAAGGTAGCGGAATTGTTCACGAACATCACCTGCAGAAGAAGTAAAGTTACCTAGCATGGTGTTTTTAAACTTTTCAACTGAACTTTGAAATAAATAGTTAATCAGCTCTTCTTTACTTTTAAAGTAATGATAGAGTGTACCTGTCCCTACTTTTGCCTCTCTAGCAATCATTGGAATAGTAATTCCATCATATCCACGATTTGCAAACAGCTTTAAAGCTGCATCTAAAATACTTTGTTGTTTATTTGGCGTCATCATTTATCTCCTTTCGAATGAACGTTCATTCGAAAGTATACTATCTTATTTTCACAATTAAATCAAGCACTCCAATCATTTTTTCCCATTGCTCTGTTCAGCTTGTGAATGAAAGATTAAAGTAAAACATCATGTTATGTCTTAATCACTTTCATACCCACACTGAAAAATAGAGATGCTTGTCATGCTAAAACAGCCCAATTCTTTCATTGGGCTGTTACTCTTCCTTCTCCTTTTTCTCTGGGAGAACAATCGATGGAGCGCCTGAGTTCGTCCCGCTGCCATTATAATAATCTGGCACGTCCCCTTGAACGGCTTGGATGGAGACAGGTACGGAATTTTTGACGACGATCGTTTCAGATGCAAACGGAATGATGACTCTCACCTTCACTTCAATCAGAACACTAATATCAATCAAGGCATTGTTAATGCCATAAGGCTTGATGTTTTTTTCAACATCCGTATGCGGGTCACCAATGACACTAAATCGTACAGGCACTTTTGGTCCTAGGTTTGCGATCAGTGCATTTCCGGACGCTTGCCCAAGTGGAATATTGTATATAATGCCGTCATGGCCATCTGTTTGATCTTTTAATGCCTCTTTCGCTTCCTTTTGAAAATTCCCCTTTTCAATGTCCTCTAAATTTTTTTGAAGGTGACGTGATAGGTCAGCCATTGCTTTCGATGTTGCTTGCGCATTGAAATCGATCGTCGTCACTTTTCCGTTCTCGCTTGTATTCATCACCACCATATCCTTCATATTCTCCTGATCGTCTGCAAAATCTTGAACAGAATATTGAATCAGATGATTGGCGATTCGCTCTGTTTCTAGTTCAGCAATGTGAATCAGAGTTGGTTTAATAGAACGGTTAATGAAGAATAGACTAATGACCGTTGAGAGCACAAAAAATAATATGGCAAGTAGCATGACGTAACGAAACGGCAAAGGGCCCTTTTTGTAGGGGCGATAACGGCGGTTCATTCTCAATAAAAAATCCCCCCTTCTCCATTACAAGTGTATGCAGACAGGCGGGGGGATAGGAATCATCTCTCCATTTTATTTCACCATTTTTAATAATGCGTCTCTGCCGATTGTTCCAGCTGGAATGCCTAGCGCTTCTGCGGCGTATGTCACAGATTCTAAAGGTGCATCAAGCAATTGCTCGATGGTTCTCACACCGACCGCTCTTCCTGCGATGATTCCTCTATCTGCAAGCTTTTCATTTAAGAGCCCGACATCAAGTGCACCGCACATAATATAACCATGCTCGTTTGTCACTGCCATAAAATTGGTCTTCGGCAGTTTGACGGTGACGGCTGTAAAGGAATGGCCATCAATTGTAATCGGTGTTAAATTCACCAAATCCCTTCACTCCCTTCATCACAATCTATGTGAAGGGAGGGCGAGTGTTGTTAGGCTGAAGCGGATTTCATCTTGCTTCCTTCAAGCGCCAGCTCAGCACATCACGTAAAAATTCCGGCATGAAATATTCAATATGTTCATGGTCACGTATATGAGGAAACAGGGAGCCGAGTGTATACATATCTACTGTGCCAATCGTATATGAATCATCCTCTTTGATTAATTGACCATGGACAAAGACTTCTTTCACCCGTCTGGCTTCGCCTTCTTCTAATGTATAGGTGAGTCCGCTGTATAGCATTTTCCCCATCAACTCACCTCTAAAGCCGAAGCCTTTGATGCGCAGCTGTTCCATTTTTTCTTCACATGCCCGTCGAACGGTTTCTAGCAGCTGTTTACCGGTAAGCGTCACCCGAATTGGATTAATTGGATGCGGACATATTCGGTGGATTTCTTCTCTTGTCACAACACCAGCCTCTAATGAATCAAGCAACATGCCTGCATTCATCATGCCGATATCTGCCCCGCACCATTCTTTAATGGCATCTGTTAACAGCTGAGGAAGCGGAGATTCATCGAACCACTTTGTTTCAAGCTTCGTCTCGATCGATGTCACTTTTTCCTGCATGAGTGATTTTGCTCTTCTTTCAGCTTGCTGTAAGGTTGTGATGGCTTCATCCGATTCACTAATGAGCTGATCCACTGATTGCACTGTCGCTTTTTTCTCTATGAGCTCGTTGCGCGTTGTGTCAATGGTCAGCTCTACACAGCCAATGTAATGCCCATACTTTTCAGCACATGCAAGAAGTACACCATTGTCCATCTCACCATGTTCTAACAGGTGATGCGTGTGTGAGCCTAGGATGATGTCGATTTCGGGAAAATCATGAGCTACCTCCCGATCATGGATGATACCAAGATGGGAAAGGAGCACAATCACATCAGCCTGTCCTTGTACTTCTTGCAGCATGTCCCGTATGCTGTCAAACGGGTCTGTAATGTCCCAGCCAAGCTTTTCATATACAGGTGTATAAGCAATCGTTACCCCTAAGAGGCATATCTTCAGGCCATTTTTCATTGTGATCATATGATAAGGCTTTGCCCACGATGGTCTTTTCCCTTTCTCAAATAAATTAGACAGAATCACTGGAAATTGAGCCTCTTTGTATAATTGATCCAGTTGATCATGAGGCAGCGTAATGCCTTCATTATTCCCAATTGTGACCCCATCATAGCTAAGTTGATTGAGGAGCTTGACGTTTACCTTTCCATAATCAGCTTCTGACACTAGGTTCACTCGGTCCATATGGTCGCCAATATCAAACAAAAGCATCTGATCGTGAACTTGACGCTTTTCTTCAATATAAGCTGCGATTTTTGGCCAGTTCTCAAAGTGGCTGTGCAAGTCGTTTGTATGATATAACCATAGCTTCTGCAGCATGTTGATCTCTCCCTCAAGTTGTCACTGAACCGTTTCATTCAGCTTGAAAGCCGCAGCTCTCATTTAACTAAATAAATCTAACTGCTTCGGAGATAAGCTTGAATAGGTAATATCCAGCAAATCAATCATTTGCTGGCCATTCGCCGCTGCATCTCCGCCGGAGTTATTATTAAACACGACATATACATCTTTCGATTGTTGATGCAGGATGTCGAGATTCTTTTTCCATTCCTTTAATTCAGCTTCATTATATAAATATAAGTAACGTACTTCTCGCCAGTTCTCATGGTCTGCCGGGTGAAGCCAGCCCTGTTTATTTCTTCCGTGAAAACGGACTAATGTTTTATCACGGTGTGTGGCATGTATGACTGGCGGAATGGATCCTTCTCCGACTTGTGGTTCATCACAGACGGAATGAATCCACCCTTCATTCTCCATAAAGGACAAGGTTTGCTTATAAAATTCGTTTGAAAACCATGTCCGGTTTCGGAATTCGAGGGCACACGGAATGTCACCCATCTTTTCCTTACACCATCTTAAATATTGGACATGCTCTTTTTTGCAATCAAACCATGGTGGAAATTGAAACAGGACCATGGCCAGCTTCCCTTCTCGAATGAGCGGAGTCATTGAGAGGATAAAAGCGTCAAACATTTCTTCCTTCGAAGCAAAAGGAATCTCGCCTCTTTGATGTCCGGTCATTCCTTGGTATGCTTTCACGACAAATTGAAAGGTGTCCGGTGTATCCTTTATCCATTTTTCATGATTGCGCTCAGGCTGAACAGCATAAAAGCTTGCATCCAGTTCCACAATAGGGAACGTTGACGCGTAGTGAAACAGCTTTTGAGCGCTTCCTATTTTCGGCGGGTAAAGACTGTCATGATCCCCCCAGCCAGTTAATCCGATATAAATCATGTATCTCACCTCTTGCCACTTACGGGTATAGGCGGCTTTCTCACATCAAAGCCTTTGTCTCTTGGGATACCCATATTTCTGAAAGAAATTCTTCTGTCTACAACATATCACATTTGCCCGTAATTCTGAATGAAGATGACTGATGGCATGCGATTGTGTCCAGCCCACCCTGTTTGCTTGTGATATTAGTTGACAACTTTCTATGTAAAATGATTTTAGCTGATAACATAATGCATATCAGAGATGTTGACAGCGTTTGTCCATTTTTTTATTCATCTTCACCAACAGCTTTGGCTCTCAATAAAGGAGATTGAGTGGATATGAACATGGCCGATAATCATGTTGAAGCATTTAAAATAATGACCCAAAGTATTCACAAACCTGCCTATTTACTGAATCGTCATGGACGCATTCTCTACACCACACACACAATGATGACAAGTCCAGAGTTGATCCAAGTCCTTCACTTTTTTCAGAGCACGACAAGCCATTATTTTTCTATGGTACATGCTAAGCAAACCTTTTCCGTCTTTCCCATTTATATCACCGAACAAACATGTGATTATTTAGTGATTCCTTCCTTCATTCCACCACAGGAAAAAGAACTGCATGTGATGATTGAACAAGCAGTAAATGAATTGTCTATTGCACGAATGAAGCAACACGCCATCGAACAAACGGCCAAGCGAGCCCGAAATGAAGGGTTTCGCAGATGGATAGAAGGTGTGATGTCTTCCGAGCAAGACGTTGTCCGCCTTGCACAGTCGTTTGGATTAAGCACAGGAAGCACCTATTTATGTATGGTCTGTCAGTTTGATCAGAGTAGTGATTCCACGTGTGTCATTGAGCAGCAAATCGTTTTAGATCAAGTGGTTGATTTGCTTGAAAGCGCACTTCCAAGCTGTCCATTTCCCGCCTTTCTGTTTGTCAAAGGTGATATGGGTATTCTATTGATGGAAGAGACAGGCAGCTGGTCTGAGGTAAGCGGCATGCTCATCTCTTTTTTAAAACAATTGCAGCTGCTCGTGAAAAAATATGTGAATGGTACCATTTCCTTTGGTGTGAGCCTGACGGGACATCTCATCACTCATCTGCATGAGGGCTATAGGGAGGCATTGGATGCTTTTCAAGCAGGCCAGCTCTCATCGCAGACTGAATATATTCAGTTCTATCAGGCAAAGGACGTGCCAGATTTATTGAAGCTGATTCCAAGAAAGGATTTAGTCACGTTCCACCAACTGCACCTTCACCCATTATATGAACCATCAATAGTCGACCAAAGTATTCTCCACACCTTATCTGTATATTTAGAAACACATTGCCACATTTCAGAAACAGCCAAGCGTTTATATGTTCATCGCAACACTGTGATTTATCGACTGGAAAAGTGCGAGGAATTGCTTCGAATCAACCTAAAAGACCCTGACGCAACATTGCGGCTTCGCTTAGCTTTACGCATTCAAATGTATCTCTCCTCCCATTCTTATTGAATCTTTTTTTTCGGAGCTTCATATAGTTTGGAGGAGAAAAAGTGAGACACGAGGAGTGGTGACAAATGGATGAGGAGCTTCGTCACATCCCGCAGCCGATTCGAGAAGATGGCGCCGGTGCAACCGATTTAGGACCGCGAGACGTCCTTCGAGATATGGAGAATCCAGATATGCTGGTTCCTCCTAAAACCGATGCCGGGACGATCCCTAACTTAAAATTTTCATATTCAGATACGCATATGCACTTGAATTATGGCGGCTGGTCGAGGGAAATCACGGAGCGAGAGCTGCCTGTTTCAACAACTGTTGCTGGTGTAAACATGCGGCTTACACGCGGAGGCGTTCGTGAGCTTCATTGGCATAAGCAGGCGGAATGGGCGTATATGATTTTAGGCAAAGCCCGGATCACATCTGTAGATGCAGAAGGACGAAATATGATCGCTGATGTAGAAGAAGGAGATTTGTGGTATTTTCCGCCTGGCATTCCGCACTCCATTCAAGGTCTTGAGGGTGGCTGTGAGTTTCTTCTAGTTTTTGATGATGGCACTTTTTCTGAATTTGATACGTTCACCATCACAGACTGGTTTGCCCATACACCGAAAGACATTCTTTCCGCCAATTTTGGCGTTTCAGAGAAACAGTTCGACCACATTCCGAATAAGCAGCGCTATATGTTTCAAGGCTCTCCGCCGGCATCATTGGAAAGTCAGAAAGTACCTGATCCATATGGCAGTATAGAACCTCCCTTTACGTACCGGCTTCTTCGTCAAAAGCCAATCACGACGTCTGGCGGAACAGTACGAATCGTCGATTCACGCAATTTCCCGGTTTCTAAAACCATTGCGGCTGCGCTTGTTGAAGTGAAACCTGGAGGCATGAGAGAAATGCACTGGCACCCTAATAATGACGAGTGGCAATACTATTTAACCGGTACAGCCAAAATGACGGTCTTTGGAGCGGGCGGGACTGCTCGCACCTTTAATTACAGAGCAGGTGATGTCGGCTATGTTCCTTTTGGTATGGGGCACTACATACAAAATATCGGCCAAACGAGCCTTTGGTTTCTAGAAATTTTTAAAAGTGATCGGTTCGCAGATATCTCTTTGAATCAGTGGATGGCCTTAACCCCTCCTCAATTAGTGAAAGAGCATTTACATGTAGATGATGCTTTGATTCGTGCGCTTCATAAGGAAAAATCCCCTGTCGTTAAATATGAGAGATGATGCTAGCTTGTTTTAAAAAAACCGATCGTTTTTATATGATCGGTTCAGGGTGTAGACAAACCCTCGCATTCGGTGTCAGTCCTGCGTGTCGGTGCTCACGAATCTCAAATTCGCTCCGGTACTCGTCCTTCCTAGACTGCAAAGGTTTTCTATCACGCTGAAAAAAAGCAGACAAAGGGCTAAAATAATGATCATTTTAGCCCTTTGTCAACAATCTGCGTTTTCTATCGTTGTTTTAGGACGTTAAAGTTATCGGTACCAAGCTTTTGCTAAATTGTTTTTAAAGTTACTGTCTTTGAACGGTACGTTTGCACTTCCAAAGTTTGTTGTATTCAATGCGTGTCTTGCAGCAGGCGTCAAATCATCCCAGCCAATTAAAGGCTGCATTCCTTTTCCGCTCACATTGCCGCTTACGTTTAACTCGTGATTCAATGGCCAGTTGCTATCATAGCCTACCAATGGATTTGTCCCTAAAATACTTGCCGCACTTGGTGCTACTTTTTTATACTGCCCATGACCAGAATAGGCAATGGAATATACACGCGGGTTGGCAACAGCTGGGTTATCAATCCAAACAACAATGGATTCCCAATCATGACGATGACCAAAGCCTGGAGAAGGATTATCTTTTGGGAAATACCAAGCATACATCATCGCCCAGCTGCCATTGTACCAATCTGAACGTGAATATACTTGACCAATATTGTTGCTGCAGCCTCCATTATGTGAACCGCTTATGTTTAATCCTCTGCTTGTGTTTCCAGCAGCATCTACAGCTGGAAATGGCACACACCCATGCCATACTTTCAGATAAGGCTGAAACTTTTTCGCAGCTTTTTGGGTAACCGTTGTTGGATTGACTTCCCTAAAACCAACCACTTTGTCATGATCAATCTCTGCCGCATGAACTGCTGGTGGCACCGCTGCACTAAATAGGGTGACGACAAAAAAGATCATGGCAAAAATAAACTTCTTCATTCTCTCAATCCCCTTTTTTCTTGATTTTTCAGTTGCCTCATGCTGTCGAGATTGATGTTACCATTGCAGAAAATCCCTATCAATCATTTTTTGCACAAAATGTATAATTCAGTATTTTATTCACAAACGTTTATAGATTACTCTTATTTTTACCTAGATCAAATATATACTAGTTCTCATTGGAATTTTTCTAAATAGACTTTATTCAATAAAAAAGACTGTAGATCAACTACAATCTTCTTGGCATCGCATGAGTATGTTCTACTTTTTTCGCCCATACGATAGATGCAATAAAACTGGCGCAAAGCACAAGTGTCCCAAACATAAAAGGAAGCTCAATATTCACATCAAATAAAATGCCCGCAAGACTCGGTCCGACGATATTGGCAAGACTCATAAAGGATGTATTGAGACCGCCTGCTACCCCTTGCTGATTCCCCGCCATCTTAGACAGTAATGTATTGAGGGCTGGACGAACAAAAGAGGTAGCCGACAAAAATAAAATCGAACCTGTAAAGATCAACCAAAAAGACGGCGCAAAACGGCAGGCAATCAGCATGATAGCCGCACCTAGCAGCGCATAACGCACGACACGCATCTCGCCAAATCGTTTCACACAGGTATTCACTAACGCACCTTGGACAAGTACTCCTGCAAGTCCGGCCACCGTAATCACAAACGCTATATCTTTCGGTGTAAATCCGTGTTTTTGGTCTACATATAGACCGAAAATCGATTCAAAATGAATGATGCCAAAATTGAGGACAAAGGCCAATATAAACAAAAAGCCATAGGATGTCTTTAAAGCATGAGTCATCTGTACAAAAGGATTGAAATGAATGTCTTTGTTCAACCGCGCTTCTTCCTGCTTTTCCTTTGTTAGTGTTTCAGGTAAAAACAGGATGGATAACAAGGTAGACAGTGCTGCAAAAGAACCTGCGATAAGAAAAGGAAAAGCGATCCCGAACTCAACCAAATATCCGCCTACGCCTGGTCCAATGACAAAACCTAGTGTCATCGCTGCACTAAATAGGCCCATCCCTTTCCCCCGGTCCTTTTCACTTGTGATATCGGCGATGTATGCAAACATAGCCGGCATCAGCAACGCCCCTGCAGCTCCGCCTAAAAACCGAGACACAAACAGCATCCAAAGCTGATCGGCAAACGCAAAAATAAATTGGGCAATGGTGAAGCCAGCAATCCCAGCAATAATCAATTTTCTCCGTCCAAATCGATCGGTCAGTACACCGGCGATTGGTGATAATGCAAATTGTGTAAGACCCGTTGCAGCAACGAGAAAACCAAGTGTTTTTCCTGTTGCACCAAAGGCTTCAATGTAACTTGGCATGACAGGAACAATGAGGCCAAAGCCAAGCATGGCAATAAAAATATTGAGCATCAAAATGTATAATCTGCCCATCTTTTTCATATCAAAAAACCTCTTTCTGCAAAATAAATGAAAATGCTGACAAAAATGATAAGAACTTCTCCAGTATAGCGATATCGTCGCCTATTAGTCTAGTTTTTCAAAAATTAGGGTTCTTTTCCAAATAAAAAATACCCGCAGATGCGAGTATGGGAAATCACTTTATTCAGCTTGTTCATAGATAGAAAGAGCCGCCTGTAGCCCTGCTCCGCATGTAATGGCCGCGCCGTATTTGATCAACATCGCTTCAAGTCCTGCTAAAACAAACAGAACGTTTTCCTTTCGGCAGCTATAGCCCATTGTGCCGATTCTCCATATACGCCCCGCAAGCGGTCCAAATGAACTCGCAATTTCAATTCCAAAATGATGGAGCAGATCGGCACGTACCGCTTCGCCATCAATACCACTTGGGATCAAAACACATGTCACAACCGGCATTTTACAACCCGGATCACCAAATAATTCAAGCCCCATCGCTTCAAGACCTTTCATTAAAGCTTTTTCATGAAACAAGTGACGCTGAAAACGTTCATCTAGCCCTTCTTCCAGCACAAGTCGAACCCCTTCTCTAAGTGCATAAAGCATGGTTGTCGCTTCCGTATGATGATTTAATCGCCTTGGGCTCCAATAATCTTGCAGCTGGCTTAGATCAAAGTAATTGCTTTTGATTGGAGAAATATCCATCTGTTCTTGCAGTTCGTCCTGTGTCGCAATCCCCTTTTCTACTTTCTTTCTCGATTCAACGACAGCCGCCACCCGGTCATTATATGTGATAGGAGACATGCCTGATGGAACAGACAAGCATTTCTGTGTACCGCCAACCGCCGCATCAATCTTCCATTCGTCCACCTTGACCTCGACCCCGCCAATTGTTGCCACAGCGTCTACAATGAAAAGAGCATCAAGCGCTCGGCACGCTTCACCAATTTGCTGCAATGGCTGCAATCTCCCGGTGGATGTTTCACCATGGACCATCGCGACGATTTTAGGCTTGACTCGTTTCATTTCATGGATGATGTCGCCAGGTTCAAAAACGGTTCCCCATTCACATTCCATTGTATGTACCTCAGCACCATAGCGCTGCCCTATTTCAATGAGCAAATGACCGAAGCGTCCAAAGATAGGAACAAGCATTAGATCTCCAGGCTCGATCACACTGGCAAGCACAGCTTCAAGCCCTGAACGTGACGTACCATCAATCGGATAAGCCCATTCATTTTCTGTTTGAAAAAGTGACCGCAATAAGGTCATGGTTTCATTCATAATCTGTGTAAATGCAGGATCAAATTGACCGAGAATCGGTGTACTCATCACACGTAGCACTCTCGGGTCTACTTCAACAGGTCCTGGTGTCATAATGGTTCTCGAAGGTGTTTGCAGTTCTTTCACGTTATCCATCCTCTCCCTTGCTGTCCATGCTTATATGCCCACTTATACAGCAATACTTCTAAAATAGCAATCTCTTTTCTCACGAATTGATTACATAAAATTTACGATAAATCCATTTATTTCTTCATGACAATATGATAGAAATAAAGAGAATACATTCTCTATCAAGGAGGAAATAGAATGAAAAGAACATTGTTTGGAACTGTGGCCGCCGGGATCATGATTTTCGGGACGTTAGCCACCCCGCTGCCTCCAGCTGCGAATGCTCAAGGATTCTCTCTAAATGAACCGAGCCAAACGATCACCTTTTCCCCGTTACAGCTTCAAACCGAAACATCTGCTCAACAAGCGCAAACAACCGCCACAAATCAAATCGATTCCTATTACCAATCTGCTACTGGCAAATCAGGACCCGCTCTTAAGAAAGCTTTACACGATATTATCGATGATCATACGCAGCTATCCTACAATGAGGTATGGAATGCATTAAAGAATACAGACGAAGATCCAAATCATCCAGACAATGTTCTTTTGCTCTATAGCGGAGTCTCCCGCTCAAAGCAAGCGAGTGGTGGAAATGTCGGCCAGTGGAATAGAGAGCATGTGTGGGCAAAGTCTCATGGCAATTTTGGGACAAGCCAAGGACCTGGGACAGATCTCCATCACCTTCGTGCGACAGATGTGCAAACGAATAGCACACGCGGAAATTTAGATTTCGACATAGGTGGAAATGAATACAAAGGAGCGCCTGGCAACTTCTACGATAGCGACTCCTTCGAACCTCACAGCCGGGTCAAAGGGGATGTGGCGAGAATGCTCTTTTATATGGCAGTTCGATACGAAGGTGATGATCGCTTTCCAGATTTAGAGTTGAACAACAAAGTGAATAATGGAAGCTCCCCTCTTCACGGCAAAATGTCCGTGCTTCTGAAATGGCACAAGCAAGATCCAGTCGATCAAATCGAACGGAATCGCAACGAGATCATTTATCAAACATATCAGCACAACCGCAATCCTTTCATCGATCACCCTGAATGGGCAAGCGCGATTTGGGAATAAAACAAAAAGGCACTGCTATGAACAAGCAGTGCCTTTCTTTTTTTCAAGCGGACAGACGAGACAATAATCAAGACTCTCCGATTTTTTCTCCAGCTTATAATACATACAACATGTCTTTCGATTAGATGTTTCCAGTAAACTGTCGTCTAAGTTTAAACTGTGTTGAAAAGGATTTTGCTGAGCTCCAAATACATCCCCAGCCGCTTGCTTCAGAAAAAGATAATCCTCCTGAACGCGCTGTTTCACCGCAGTCTCTTCAGCTTCCCGTATCATGCTGCGGTAAAGAGAGTTGATACGAACCGCTACGTTCTCCCACAAAATAGAATATGGAAGTCTTGATGTGCGGTTCAGCACGTCTAAAAGCGGTGTGACACACTGCGTAAACAGCGTGCGTACAACCTGCTCTCTCCACTCATGACGATCTCCATCCAGCTGAACCAATGAACACGACGTCTCATCAATTTCGATTTTACGATCCTCTCTAAATGCACAGGCCGCTGGTGAAAACTGATAGACGCCATCATACATCGTCATCAAATACAAAGTGGAACTAACAGCTAAGTATGCATAGCGCTTTGAAAACATAGAGGCCGCCACTGCTAGATTTGGTGCGTGCATGGCTGACTTTTCAGCTTCCAATAAACGCGTGACGGATTCTTCTGAAAAAAGCGCAGCAAGTGTGCGATCAGATGTCATTGGTCCCTTTGTGATGTGTACCCCGAAATCAAGTAATTCTCTCTCAACCCACTCTGGCCTCATATCAAAACCCCCATCTTTCGTTTATCGATTTCGCTGTTGATATAACAAATAAATAAAGAACGGTGCACCAATTGCCGCCGTAAATACACCTGCTGGTATATCTAACGGTAGAAACGCGGTTCTAGCAACAAGATCTGCCAGCATCACTAGAATACTCCCAACAAGCGCAGAGGCTGGGACAAGCGCAATGAAAGAACGGCCGATGATCATCCTTGCGACATGCGGTGCCATGAGTCCGACAAATTCAATGCCGCCTGCAAATGCCACCGCAATACCAGCTAATGTCACACTCATCAGCAGAAAGAATAACCGCTTTGCCTGTACTTTTACCCCAAGACCTGTTGCAAGGTCATCTCCAAGCTCCTTCACATTCATCGTTCTTGCTAACACCATGACGATCGGTAAAATGATCATCACCCAAGGAAGCATCGCGGTGACGTCCTTCATCGTAGAACCATATAAACTGCCCGTCAGCCATATGTATGACTTTGTCGTTGTCATCGTATCACTGAGAACAAGCGTAAACGTCACACACGCCTTCATAATGGCGGAAATACCGATTCCCATCAGGACAAGCGTGATGGGTTTGACCCCTTTTTTCCATGAAAGCAAATAGATCAAACACGATACCACAAAAGCACCTGCAATTGCCCATAATGACTGATAAGCAATTGGCACGGTGCCCATCCAAAAGACGATGAACATAATCGCACCAAACGAAGCACCACTCGTAATTCCAATAATATCAGGCGATGCAAGCGGGTTTCGAATTAACCCTTGTAAAATAAGCCCCGATACAGCAAGCGCGGCCCCAACTAAGACAGCAAGCAGCGTTCTTGGGATTCTCAGTGTATTTAATACAAAATGATTTCCCTCTCCTTGACCGATTAAATGAAGCAGCACATCCATCGGCTGAATGAACCTGCTGCCCATACAGAGACTGAGAATAAATAAACCAAAGGCAATGGCCGTCAATAAAAGTAAAATGAAAAAAGTCCGCTTTGAAAATTGAAATGAAATGCGTCCACCCTTTGATCGCACTGTATATGTTTTAGCCACCTGTCTTCAACCCCCTGCGTACGAGATAAACAAATAGAGGCGCTCCTGCTACCGCCGTCATGACACCAATCGGCACTTCTTGCGGCATAATCAGAAAACGAGCCGCAAGATCTGCGACAAGTAAAAGCGACGCCCCTACGACGGCACAATACGGCAGTACCCAGCGGTGGTCAGGTCCGACAAGCTTTTTCACAATATGTGGAACAAGAAAACCAACAAATCCAATCGAGCCTGCAACAGCGACGGAACCTCCTGCTAAAAACACGACAAGTACCCCCATCGTGATTTTCAGTAGTAGCGTACGCTGACCAAGCCCTTTGGCAATATCATCTCCTGATAAAAGGACATTAATCGAGCGCCCAAGAAGCAGCGCGACAACAGTTGCCCCTACTATATAAGGCAAAACAGGAAGCAACATATCAATACTTCTTCCTGACACGGAACCAGCCATCCAAAACAGGATACTTTGAATCGACTGTTCATTCACGATTAAAAGTCCTTGAGTAAAGGATGCAAACAGTGCGGATATGGCAGCACCTGCGAGCACGATTTTGACCGGCGTCAGTCCATCTCTCCCAATGGAGCCCAATAGAAAAACGAGCATTCCTGCAATCGCAGCACCTAAAAAGGCTGTCCACATATAGCCTGTTAACGACTCTGTTGAAAAGAAGACAATCGAAATAACGATAAAAAATAGTCCACCTGCATTAATTCCTAATAAATCAGGCGCAGCAAGCGGATTTCTCGTCAAGGCCTGCATCAGTGCACCTGAAATGGCTAGACTTGATCCAACGACCGTTGCGATTAAAGCTCTTGATAATCTGGATGTCATGACAATGACACTGTTTGGATCTGATTCATCAAAATGAAGAAAAGCATGGATGGTGGCTTTGAGGGAAATCGAGGTTTGCCCAAGGGAAATACTGAGCATAAAAAAGACCAACATCAACACAATGAATCCAGCAAATAGCAGTGCCTTACTCGAATCCTTTTTTAATAAACTTCTCATCTGATTCCCGCTTTCAATCTGTTATGGAAAAAAGGAGAAAATGGTGTTTTCACATTTTCTCCTCTGGTATGTCTTATTTATCAATTCCTAGACGATCGTAAATATCATCAAGCATCATATTTGCAGCAATGATACCGCCTGCCATGTTCCAAGTGATTTCATCGACTTTATGCACTTGTTTCGCTTTGACTGCGTCAAGCTGCTTCCATAAAGGATGACTTGTCCACTCTTTATATGCTTTTTCAACTGCCTTATCCTGATCATCCATGAAGTAATAGATCACATCTGCATTCATCTGTGGAATGCTCTCTTTGTCTGTTAGTGTCACGATATCTTGTTTTTTATCTTTGATATTCTTAGGACCTTCAAAGCCAAGCTCTGTTAAAATCGACCCTGCGAAACCAGTTTGATAGATTCTTGCATGATCTGCACGGAAGTTGACAACTGCCACATTCATTGGCCAGTTTTTGATGTCTTTTTTCGCCTTTTCTTTGAAGTCAGCGACGCGATCATCCCACTTCGTTAGCAATTCTTTCGATTTGTCTTGTTGGTTTAATGCTTCACCCATTAATTTCACTGTATCTTTAAAAGTAAATACTGTTTCTGTTGCAACAGTTGGAGCGATTTCTTTGAGCTGATCAAAAATTTGTTCATGACGAACTTTTGATGCAATGATCAAATCTGGCTTAAGCTTTTCAATTTCCTCTAAGTTTGGCTGTGTTTCCTGCCCAACAATTTTAACATCCTTTAAATCATCTCTTAAATATTTATAAGTAGGTGTTTCAAGCCATGATTCTACAACACCAACTGGTTTAATACCCATAGCGACTGCTGCATCTGTAGCTCCTTGGTACAGCGTCACCACACGTTTAGGCGATCCTTTTATTTCAGTTGAACCGATAGCGCTTTCAACGGTTCTCGTTTTCTCTTTACTATCTGACTTGCCTTCACTGCTATTGCTGCCGCAAGCTGCAAGTAAAACGATGGAGAGCACAACTAACAACGACCAAAAAGATTTTCTGAACATGTACCTCACCTATCCATTCTATATGTAGTTATATCGTTTGATAACGATTCTCATTATCACACTATGATTTTATCATAGAAAAGGATGGTGTCAATGTAAATTTTTAAGAAAATGGGAGAGTGTTGACTAGTTGTACATATTAAATGGAATTTTTCCACATTTGGATGGTGCAGCCAATCTGTTTTCCCGCTTCTAGTAAAATTGACAAATGGGTATGCCCTGCTAACACTTGATAGACTGATTGTTTTTTAATCTGATTATTCGGCAGCGCATGATATGGAAGAAATTTTTCTACTTCAAATAGCTCATCTTCACTTCCTACAAACATACCATAAGGCTGATCCATCATCGCAAATTGTTTTTTAGGTGCAGATGGGGTTAAAGCAAGAGACATATTGACAGTGATTGCGGTCAAAAGAAGTGGATCTTGCGCTACGGCCCATGCTGGATAGTGGAAACGTACGGCTTCTGAATGACTCATCAGCCTTTCTTTTGTCATCGCAGACAGGACAAATTTCCATACTTGAACCGTTGCAAAAGGGATTTGATTAAGCTTCGCAGTGTCTGATTTGTAGCCAAATTCAGGTGCGATAAAGAAGTAACCGTCTACCTCTCTTTTTTGAGACCAAGACATATAGTTGAGCAGCAAACCCGCTCCAGATGAATGACCGCAAAGATAAATGACTCCTTTATACTTCTGTTTGATGGCATTTACAACCTGCGAGATATCTTGCCACACATCCGTGACTTTGGGTGTATCACCTTTCCTTCCATGAGAATGGCCGTGACCTCTTAGATCGAGTAAAAACGTATTCACATGAAAATCATGTTGTAGCGTATGGGCGATATGCTCATAACCAGCCAAACTGTGGGCGCCTCCGCCATGGATCAATATCACATTCGCCTGTGCCTTCTTCTCTGATAAAAACGGATAATAAGCAAGGCTCATGCCGTCATGTGATTGAATCAATTGTCTTTCTGGAATATGAACAGGGGCTGCCTGCTGCATACTCGTAAATGAGAACGGTTCTAACTCGGTATCTTTCAATTTTTTTCACTCCTTCAAACAGAAACGAGAATGGCAAGCGATACCGGCCATTCTCATGACTACATCCTATTAAGTAATCTCCCGAAAGGGAAGGTCTTGCTTTGAATAATGGCAACAATTTGTTTTAACGCTTTTTTTGCTTCGGGTATAGGGAAGACGTAATTTATTTCATAGTTTTTCATGCTTTTTGGGGCAGTGCAATGACAATATTTCTAGAAAGCTTTTTTAATTTTCAGCATCAATTTCTAAGTCTGCATTCAACGATAATTCTTCATGAACAAATCCATTGATGATGACATACTTTTTTCCAGTTAATGATGTTCATTTTACTCGGCGGTCACAACAATAAGCCATAGGCTGATGAATTTCAGAACAACAATCATTTTTTATGATGATCTGTATGTATTGAATCTAATTGTTTACTAAATATACATTTTCTATTTTTGTTATAGACTTAGATTGCAAACTTTGACTATCCATTTCTACGTGAAGGGAAAAATCATTGTTTTCAACAAAGATTATATCGTTTCCATTATTAAGTTTTATTTTTAATGCATTGCCTTCTTTTTGAGTATTACGAAAGGTATTCTCAATCATATTGTAGTCTAATTCAGTCCACTTGCCATTGATTATCATTTTGGTCATCCCCATTATCTTATGACTGATACTATTGGGAGTCATTTTCTTTTGAAATTTTTCAGAAATATCTTCGTTATCTAATTGCTGAAATCCAATTTGAAAGGCCTCTTTTTCAAAATAAGGTAAGTACATGTTTCTCCATAGTGATGAAATTTTAAGTAGTCCAAATAATTTATATTCAATTCTTTCTGGCGTTTGTACATCAAATGCTTTGTCTAAAAGCGATTGATGTAAAGAATCAATATCTGATACATCAATCATTAAGCATATGGCTCCTCTTGTGCCTCGATGATACAAATCTGTCCAATCTTTTTTCCAGCCACCGCCATCCTTCTGTGTGATATTCACTAATTCAAGATACTCCTTTCCAATCCAAAGATTGCTTATTTTAAAGCCCTTTGTTCTTTTACCTTTTTTAGGTGCATACGGAAAACCATTTTGTTGTATCATATCTATCATTTTTTTGTCTTTTTGATATTTATCATCAACATTGATAACAATATGATCGATTTTATTCATCGGTTAACTCCCCCGTCTTCATTAAATGAATAGCTTCATAAAGATACTTCATTTTCATTTCTTCCATTTCATAAATGTAATCAAACGTTAGTCTTGTTAAAGGAGATAGATTCATTTGTTTCTCTTTTTCTTCTTCACCCTTTTTTATTTCTGCTAAATGTCTTTTTTGCGCTTCAATTTGAAGATTTAATGATTTAACAGCTTCTTGTTTTTCGATTTCGTCAGCAAACATTAGTCCAGCAAAAAGTTGAGTTGGATAAGTATTTTGAGATTCCACAAGACATTTCATCACACATTCTTTCTTGCGTTTTTTTCCAATTTCTGTAATATCGTAAATTTTAGTACTCTTTTTCCCTACCGTCCTAGTTTCACAAACTTTTATATAGTTTCCTTTTTCTAGTTTATTTAACGCATAATAGATTGAGCCAACTAGAATTCCTCCCCATCTATCGACCATTGTATTTTTTAAATTCTGCTCAACATCATACCCTGACATCGGTTTCATCGATATTAATCCTAATATATATAAGTCCGTCATCAGATTCCTCCTAAGCAATATCTATTTAAACGATACTCAACATTGAGTATTATTTCAAGATTAGATTAAAACTTTCTTTCATGCTAAACACTTTTTCAGAGCTCTTAAAAAATCCTGTAAGCAAGCATTAGCGCGATGTTTATAAATGAAGAGGTGTGCAATACGATGAGTGATCAATTGGATCAGGTTGAACTTCATCAATTTCATTGAGCTTTTCCTCAATTTTTAACCGTTCATTAATAGACAGATGACTCATGATTGTTCATGAGTCATCCACCTCGATCAAACTAAAAAAAGACGAACGGTAACCATTCGTCTTTTTTCTTTACTTCACTTCCTCATGATCTTGAGCAGAATGTCTTTTATTGGCGATAAAGAGTGCACAGGTCATGGCAAGAATGGCCAGCGCCCACCAGAACGTCGATACAGCTTGTTCATGATCGATGATAATCAAACGGATGACAGCTGTGATGCCAATATAAATGAAATACCGAAGTGGGAAATGAAAGTTTGATTTAAAGTATTTAATAATTAAGGCAATAAACTCAAAGTACATAAAGAAGATCAGCAGTTCTCCCAGCATGCCATAATAGCTTTCTCCTTTGTTAAACAATGTCTTGTAGACAAATTGTACAATGTACCAAGTTTCACTGATCAAAAGAACGCTTAAAGCGATTGCCAGAAAGAACAGACAGATATTCAGAAGGGCTTGCAAGAGATCAGGTACCTTTTGGAAATTGTTGAATCGTTTCATTGGATAGTCTCTCCATTCCAGTATATTGATTTGTCGTCTACATTTTGATGTTCCAAAAACGCAGCACGATGTAGTAAGTAGCGTTTCTTTCTTTACTTTCAAACTGTCCCTGCATGCGAGACATCATTCGCGCAATACTTCGTTCACCGAGTCCATTGCTTTCCGGCGTGACATTCATCTCTTTTATCGCATTGCTCACATGGATCTCAAAGATTTCTTGATCGGATAAAAACGTCATATTGATGTCCTTTTTTGGATCTGCGTATTTACGTAAGTTTGACATCACATTATCAAACACTCGGCCAAGCTCCTCGATATTCACGTTGATATAGCTGTCCGGCATTTCGCCTAAAATATGGACCGTGAAATTCTCCTGATGCAGCAAAGCGACCTGATCTGATAGAAGATCATAAATCACCTCTTTGACTGCAACGGTCTCAAGCTCAGATTCATGCTCTTTATCAAGCAGAAAATAGGCAAACAGATTGTCAGACAAGTTTTTTAATTGCAGTGCTTTTCCATAGGCATTGGCTATATATTGATCTTTGCGGGTATCCGCTCCAGTCTCCGCTTTTTTCGCAAACTCCAGGTTCATCATCAGCGATGTCAGCGGTGTTCTCATATCGTGTGACATTTCGGTCACCAAGCTGCGGCTCTCTCCTTGCAACTCGTCGATGGCTTGAAGCTTGTCCAGAAAAGCTTTACGAAGATCCTCAATACTTTTGGCAATCATGGCTAATTCATCATGCCCTTTTACCGTCATCTCATAGTCCAGCTCGCCACCTTCAAGAATATGGATTTCTTGGTGAATCGTTTGCAGGTAGCGTAAACTTTTGCGAATGCCAAGAAGAACAATGATGAGAAAAATAAGCGTCGCCCCGAGCAGTTCAAGTGTAAAGGCAAGATCGTGATATCGAGATGAGTAAAAGCCGTCCACCATAACACGGCCTTCACCGTCGCTGAACTGAACCGGATACGAATGATGCTGAGCGTACTGGTTCACCTTTTCTTTTCCATATGCCGATTCATCGGCAGCGGAATAAATGGAATCATATTGTAGCACTTGATCCTTGAAGATGGTGAGATTAATGTAATTTTCTTTTTTCACCCACTCACCAAACGCTTTTCGATCAGTTGAAGACAGCTCATTCTCTGACACGTAGCGGCTGAATTTTTGAATGTACTTGGCTGACTCTTCCTGATAATACTCATCCGAACTCAAATATCCTTCGATCAGGTGATCGGTCATCTTTTGCAGCGTCAAAAAGACAGTTCCACTCACAACGGCAGCCACCAAAATGAGCAATGCCAGCTTTTTGGTCAGCGAATATTTACGATGTGCCAAATCGATAGCCTCTTCCCCATTCCGTTTTGATATACACGGGACGAGCCGGATCATCTTCAATTTTGGCACGCAGCTTTCGAATATGCACCATCACCGTATTGTTGGAACAATAGAAATATGGCTGTCCCCACACGCTCTCATAAATATTTTGCGCAGAAAATATTTTGTTTCGCCTGCTCATGAGCAGCTTCAACATACGATATTCTAAATCAGACAGCTTGATTTGCTGATTTTCTTTCCATACTTCGTTAAATTCTTCACTCACTCTTAGCTTGCCCCCAACAAGAAAAGTCTCATCCTGTTCCTTCTTTTCCTGATAGACGGTATACCTGCGTAATTGTGCAATGACTCTAGCATGAAGCTCCTCTTCTGAAAAAGGTTTTGTCATATAATCATCCCCGCCGGCAAGTAAGCCTTCGGTTTTATCGAATGTACTTGATTTGGCTGTCAGAAATAGAATGGGGACGTTAGAAGAGGCTCTCATCTGCTGGCACGTTTCGATGCCTGAGATGCCTGGCATCATCACATCCAACATCACCAAATCGAGCGAATCGTTCACAAGCTGCAATGCTTGCTCGCCATTCATCGCTCTTAGCACCTCATATCCTGCACGTGTCAGGGATTCCTGCAAAAGGTCTCCAATATCCTGATCATCCTCTACGACTAATATTCGATGGGTCATGTCTATCTCACCTCATGATAAGTGATGTACTTTCTTTTATGTCTTTACTATATATCATCTAGCTACTTGAAAAGAATACGGTATAAATCTTAACAGGATATGAAAGTGAAGGTCTGCCATCAATTTGTCACATTTATTTCCCAAAAATTGCTTCTTCATAAATTGTTAAGAATTGGTCTTTATATTGATTCATTGTAAGGATCAATGATCAGATCCGAATCACATCTATCATAACAGGAAAAGGAGCATGGATATGAATGCAAACAAAGTAGCACACGGACAACCGATGAGTCTGCGGGATCGGGTTCATTTCTTAGACATCGTAAGGGGATTCGCCTTAATGGGAATTATTCTGGTCAATTACTTTTTGATCGTGGATTCGGCAAAGGGGTTCGAAATGGAATCAAATGATGTATTTCACAACTTGGTGAATTGGTTTGCTTCAGGGAAGTTCATTACGTTATTTTCCTTTCTATTCGGGGTTGGGTTTATGATTTTTATGGATCGAGCTGCTCAGAAGGTGGACAGTCCGAACAAGCTGTTTGCTCGCAGATTAACGATTCTCTTAGGATTCGGCCTTCTGCATGTCACCTTTGTTTGGATTGGTGATATTTTGGCCTATTATGCAGTCGCTGGCTTTTTATTGCTTTTCTTTTACAAACGCACAGCCAAAACCATCCTGTACTGGCTGATCACACTCTTTGTGATTCAATTGCTCACGCCTTTATTCACAATGCTGCTCAATACCATCAGTACGAGATCATCAGGCAAGCCGGATTTTGCTGATTTCGAGCTGTCTAGCCACAACAGCCTGACTTATCTAGCATCCATTGGTGATCGATGGGCCGATATGGTGACGATGGCTTCCAGCTCATTTTTCACGGTCTATTCCATGTTCTTCATGTTTTTACTTGGTGTTTATTTTGTAAAAATGGAGTTTTTTAAAAACATGGAGGCGAAAAAAGCGATTTGGAATCGCATTTGGATCATTTGTACAATCGCTTTTCTCATCACACAAGGCAGTACGATCATTACGGCGGTCAATCCTTTTGAAAATACGCTCTGGATGGACACTATCTCTGCCCTTGAACAAAACGGCGGATTAACTGGCAGTATGTTCTATATGAGTTCACTTGCGATGCTATTTCTGCACGTTCCTCAGCTGCGAGGTGCTTTAATGGTCTTTACAAAAGTCGGACGGATGTCCCTGACCTGTTATTTGCTTCACTCGATCATTGGAACCATGCTATTTCTAAAGTATGGAGCGGGGCTTGTCGATCACCTTCAGCCGGCTGGTACGTTCTTCATTGGAATTGGCGTGTATGCCTTCCTTGTGCTTTTCAGTACGTTTTGGTTAAAGCGGTTTAAGTACGGACCGATGGAGTTTATCTGGCGGCAGCTGACGTATGGAAAAGTACATGACAAACCAAAATCAAATACATTCCATGTGGCGAAATAACTGACATGGCAGCTAAAAAGAGTAAGAAAAAGGCGAACTGAAAGTAGTTCGCCTTTTTCGATATTGATTTACGATTGAACCTTCCATCTCGAAACTTGATTAATGTTGCTCGTAACGGCACGAACTAATTAACAATAAAACCGGTCAAATCTTTGATATAAAGTCATTTCTTCAAATGTTTTAAAAGAGATTATTATTTTAAATTGTTCACGGTTGTTGCATACGAATTTGATATATACTGAAGCCACATAAAATAATTGTTATTCAAGAACGTATTTATTAAAAGCCAAAAAGAGCCAAGTTTTTAAATCCTTAGCACTTTTCTCAAACTATTATTTACCTAAAAGATTGATAAATTTACTCAGTTCTTCTTTGGCTTCATCTGTTGTCCCTTCCAGCTCATTCAATAACCCAAACAAATTATCATATGAATTCGCGATTTCTGCTTTAACTTCTACCAACTCTTGAGCCACTTGAGAAAGTGGAATTACTTCTTCTTCTTCAAACGTGTCGACATAACGTGGAATGTTTAAATTGTAATCATTTTCTTTGATTTCATCCAAAGATGCCACATGAGCATATTTTTCAACGTCTTTACGGTTACTGTATGTTTCAATAATTTTGTCGATGTTTTCAGGGGAGAGTTTGTTTTGGTTCTTTCCTTTTACAAACTCATTTGAAGCATCAATAAATAATATGTCTTTATTCTTGCGAGCTTCACGACCTTTAAATACCAAGACACAGGTTGGGATGCTTGTGCCATAAAACAAGTTAGCAGGTAATCCAATAACAGTATCTAATAGATTATTATCGATGATATTTTTGCGGATTTTACCTTCAGAAGCACCTCGGAATAGTACCCCGTGCGGCAATACGATAGCCATTGTTCCAGTTTTGTCTAAATGATAAAGTCCATGCAGTACAAAAGCATAATCTGCTTTAGATGCAGGTGCTACACCATAACCCTTGAAACGTGTATCCTTTTCTCGATCAACGTCTTTTGTATCCCATTTATGAGAGTATGGGGGATTTGATACGACAGCGTCGAACTTCAAAGGAATTTGTGTGCCATCTTTTTCAGCAAATGGCCAGTCAGCATCAAGTGTGTCTGCTCGTTTCAACTCCATATTGCGATAGTTAACCCCATGCATCATTAAGTTCATGCGAGCTAAATTATAAGTCGTCGTATTTAACTCTTGACCGTAAAACTCAACGCTTCCTTCTTCATCACCATTTGGCAATTCTTTTTGGACTGTTAGAAGAAGTGAACCTGATCCCATTGTAGGGTCATAAACACGGAATTGACCGTCAGATCCATCTGCATCATTCGTCACAATCTTTGCTAGGATTTGACTAACTTCATGAGGTGTATAAAATTCCCCGCCTTTTTTACCAGCATTTGCAGCAAATTGTCCAATTAAGTATTCATAAACGTCACCCAAAATGTCGTGCCCTGAATCGTCTTTGAAAGTGAACTCGTTAATTATCAACACGATATCATTCAAAGCCTTTGCACGTTCATTTGTACTTGAACCTAGACGTGTATCCCCAAGGTTAACATCTGAAAATACATTAGCAAAATCAGCTTCTGCAATCGCGTTACGTTTTGCATTTGTATTGAATGAGTCAAACATATCTTGGAAGTCACTAGCTTTGATTTTATGATTTTCAATTTTTGATACGATTTTGTCCCAAGTGTAGGCAGGATCAATCGCATATCCGATACCTTTACTAATTTCCTCAAGATAATCTTCTTTTTCAGTTTCATCTGTCACTTCGTAGAACTCTTCCAGATCATTGATTTTTAAGTATTCATCTTGATTTTCTGATAAGTAGCGATAGAACATAAATGGCAAAATATAGTTCTTGTACTCACTTGCATCCATTGTCCCACGTAGTTTGTTAGCCATTCCCCATAGTTTTGATGTAATATCTTTTGCATTACTCATTTGTGTCATCTCCTTTTCTTATATAAACATTTGTTGAAGCAGTGTTTTCTTCAAATTTTCAAGTGAATTTAACTCACGCTGATGAAGAGTGATAGTGTCATCCAGTTGTTTAAAAAAGTTACCAATCTTTTTTTGTTCTTCGTATTTTGGAATATCAACTTGAAAATTTTTCATCTCGGATGCCAAAATATGCTTTATAGTATTACCAGTTGTGATGTTACCCAATTTCTTTTTTGAATTATGGGTTTGAAACTGATAATTTAAGAAGTATGGATCAACTTTTTCTCGGTAGTTTGAAAATATAATCAAAGCATGAGCAGCAGTATTATCTAATTCTTCAGGAATCACTGCTGTATGTCCAACATGTCCAGATTGAACCATAACTATGTCACCAGTATGAAGCCAGTTATTTTTTTGCTTTTTGTAAAATTCATCATTGATGAACACTTGTTTATTTCTATTTATCTGTCCGTCCTTAACATTATTTGATTCTAAATAAAAATGACCACCTTCCACATAATATGGCGTTGCTACACCAACAAAAGCATTTCTGATTTTTCCGCAAATACTTTCTAACTTACGCTGTTCCCAAGCATCAGTAAATCCTGCAAAGCGAATTTCTGGAATATTGGCTCCATCTTTCGGAAACATTTTCTGAAGTAGACTTTTTTTCGTATCCTTTAACAGTCCCAACTCACGCTGATGAAGGGTGAGGAGGTGGTTTAGTTGGTTGAAAAGCTGTCCAATTTTCGCTTGTTCTCCCTTATCTGTAGGCACAGAAAATTCAGTTTGTGACACAACATTCCAGTCTGAACGTGGCATTTTTGAGCCAGTTGATAGATTGGCTACAATTTGGTACTTGCTACTTTGAATTAAACTATAAATGAATTTGCTATCCATTTCGTTAGGACGTAAAACCCACCAATCACCTACGGCAATACCCTTAAAATCAGCTAATAGCCAATTTTGAAGATACGGACGCAATTTTCCAAATAATGTATCTCCGAATTCAAACTCAATACCTTTTTTATCACTTTCTTTGGTAAAAATATCTTTATTTAGTTCCCCTTGACCTGAAACAATATCCTCATATTCAACTCGTGGCAATTCATCCACTTCACTAGATTTTGATACACGATTAACTAATTCAGAGAATGTTCGCTGTTCCCAAGCATCGGTAAATCCTGTGAATCTGATTTGAGGTGATTTTGTTATTTTATCGCTCATTTCTGATCTCCTTTTTGTAGTCTGTATAATTTTATCACTTGACTATTCCCCCTTCTTAATTTCGTCGGCCATTTCGTAAAATGCTTTACGAAATTCAATTCGATACCGAACCCAACTTAAAGCTGCAATCTCTTCAACTGCAATTTCTTTATAATCAGCCCTTGCGTCATTCAAGATTGCGGTTAACTCCCCTTGTTTATCCATATCTTCTTGACCTAATCGGTGTTTTTTAATCAAGTTTTCAAGTTCCTTAGGTTTTGTGCTGTTATCAAGTCCCCAAGTACGGATGAAGTTCGTTAGAAGTTGGATATTCGTATCCTTTTGTGCTTTATCCATAGCTTGGTTCATTTTTTCAACACTTCGAGGTGCTGGATAATGATCAAATTCAAACTCTTTTGAGAAAATCTTAGATACAAAATGACTCACCTTAGATTTTTCTTTTTCATTGTCAGACTTGGCGATTTCAACTTGGATTTCATCACGTGTACTTTCCGCTTTCGACATTTCGTTCGCATGCACTTCATCAGCCATCCGGGCGATCAAATCAATCAAATAATCATAGTTGATGGTCACATCGTGAATATGAACCATAGAGAGATTGACTTGAGAAATATCAATGTCTTCTCGCTTTGCACGTCGTTCTTTCAACTCACCAGCAATGACAGTTGTTAAAATAACTTCCTGCTCTTCAGTAATACCAAGACGTTCATAAAACTCTTCGGGATTATCATAGACGGAAATAGGATTTTTATCATCGTCTTCGGTATATTGTTTCAACTGACTTAACAAACGATTATACTCTTTCAGATTCTCAAAAACTTCATCCTGTGCTTTTTCACTTGGTGGTAATTGTATAAAATCGTCTGTGAGCGTGGAAAGCTTCTTGATGACTTCTTGCATCTCAGCTTGGACCTTGCTAAATGGTTTAGAAGTAATACCAGACTCTTCGTTGCCTTTCTTCAATTCTTCAAGTGGAAGCTGTTCGTCGGCAGATGCACGATTTGAATAAATAGCAAAAGCCTTATTCATTTCATACTCGTTTTGCTCCGGCCAACGATAATTCACGACATTTCCCCAAGGCTTATCGACAAGGTTATGTATTCTATTTGTACGTGAGTATGCTTGAATCAAGTTCCCACCCTTAAGCGTTCGATCAATATAGAGCGTATTCATCTCAGGTGCATCAAAACCGGTCAAAAGTTGATCCACAACAATGACTAAATCTAAATAGTTGCCATCATCAGTTGTCTTGTTCAAACGTCTTGCTAAGTCTTCTGTGTAGGCTTTAACTGTCGTCATATCAAAAGCTGTACCAAACGTTGCGTTATAGGCTTTGATAGCTCTGTGCAAGTTCTCGTTCGTTTTCAGTTGATGAACACTATTGGATGTATCTGCCGAGAAACTCACCGCAACTTTTAATCGTTGATCTGCTGGACGATTCGCATTCTCTTCTGCAAACTTATCGAAATAATCCATCGCTCTTGGTGTACTTGCTTTATTACCACCAACGTGAACTGTAAACAAGGCATTATATTTACGCTCATTTGAACGTTTCTTCCAGTTATCGAAGATGTCTTTCACTACTAAGTTCACATGTTCTGGACTATAGTCATAAACACTACCACGAATATTATCATCAATATCATCTTCGGTAGGATCTTCGGGAGCTTCGATCGTTTCCTTAAATTCAACGTTAAACCCTAATACATTTTTATCCGCAATCGCTTCTTTAATGGTATATGCGTGTAATAGTTCACCAAAGATTTCTCGTGTTTCAGGGAATTTTGGTGTACCAGTATAACCAATCCAAGCAGAATTAGGAACTGCTTTTCGAATCGATTCAAGCATCCCTTCATTTTCAGTACCACTGCCAGTTGATCGGTGGGCTTCATCCACAATAAAAAGAATATTTTCATTAAGTGGCTTGAAGCTGTCCCGCACTACATAACGTGACATTTTTTGGATACTTGTCACAATGATGTTCTTATCGCTTTTCTTCGTTAGTTTGCGATGAAGGTCTGAGATATTGGCTGTGTCACCCACAACACCAGTTTTCCCTTCAAAACCAGCAACAGGATCATAGGCTTTATAAGCATCTGCTGTTTGGTTGGTAAGTGCGATCCGGTCAACCAAGAAGATCACTTTATCTACATTTGATAGGCGGCTTGCCAGCCACGCTGTCTTAAAACTTGTGATTGTTTTACCTGAGCCTGTCGTGTGCCAAATGTATCCTAATTTACCACCATCATATTTAAAGTCAAACTTTCTAACTTTATCAAGTACACGCTTTGTGGCATAGACTTGATAGGGACGCATGACTTTGATACTTTCTTTATTTTTTGTACCATCTAGTACCATGTAACGTGTTGCCAAATCATGAGCCATTGGAATGGACAACACTTTATCCGCAAACGTCTTCCATGATCGAATAGGGCGAGCATCATCTTCATTTTGCCAGTTGAAAGCAAAAGCTCGGTTAAAGTTTTCGAGTGGGGTATTTGCCATATAACGAATATCAAACGGTGTCATCGCGATTAAAATCTGCAAAGTTGAAAAGATACCGCTGAATTGTTTTTCAGCTATATACTGTTCCATCTGATTTAAAGATTCCGTAGCGCTATGAAGTGCTTTCTTTAATTCAATTTGAATAATCGGCAAACCATTAATGAGCAAAGTCACATCAAACCTGCGAGTCGGCTTACCATCAACAACTTTTGGCCGCTTAATTTGATTTACTACTTGATAAACGGTATTCCCGCCACCGACTTGGGCTTGGTCGAATACTGTCAAGAACACATGTCTACCATTATCAAGGTCAACTTCAATTTCAGAAACACCATTAACGCCATACAAAAACTGTCCGGCCTGGTAAGGTGATTCGATACTAGTGATGATTTTCTTCACTTGGTTAAATTCAGTAACAGACAAGGGCTCATCTAATCGTGCGCTATTGTTTTGTTCTAGGATTATTTTAAAGTTATCCCAAAGTTGTTCAGTTGTTTTAATGTCTTTTTTGTAATCCCATTGTTTTACTCCACCGATTTTGGTCAAATAATCGATAACTTCATTTTCAAATGCTAATTCCGATTGACTTTTCATTTCATTACTCCCCCTTTAATGTTCCTTCTATTACCGAGCTCGTAAACTGCCCAATCAAGTCTGCATATTGGCTTAACTTATTTTGCAGCTTCAGTGTTTCTACGTATATAGCGCCTATTTTCTTCTGTTCCTCGATCGGAGCAACAGGAACGATAATTTCCCCAAGCGCACGAAGCGGAATTCTTAGAATAGGGCCAGTCCCCTGTGACCCCCTTTCTTTTTGCTGCTTCACATCTTTGTAAGCATTAAACAAGAAAAGAAAATATCTCTTATCAAGTTGTTCGCTATCAAACTCTATTTTTGTGAAGTTGAGAGACAACACTTTACCAACATTATTTTTTCCGACAATTGTTGCTAGCTGCAATGAGTTACTGATAACAACATCACCTTCATTTAACGATAGGTTACTTTGAAATAAAGGTTTTGCCTTTTCTTCAACAGCTACGTCCTCACGATGATAATCAGCTTCAAAAGACGCTTGGTCATAATAATTTATTTTTTGAGTTTCAAACTGCTTTTGTGCTCTTGTTGGATTAATACCAGGAACGAACGTTACAAATTCATTTAATTTTCTTTTCTCCAAATAAATCGCCCCTAATCACAGATGTGATTTTTTGAAATATTTCTATATTACAAATTAAAGCATATCGAGATTACTTCGTCAACGATAATATGAAATATTTATGTATTTCATATTATCGTTTTTGAAAAAGCCTACTGAAACTATTTTGTAATTCCCGATTCTTTACTCTACCGCGCAACTTATTAAACTATCATTGCGAAAATGCATCCTCTATTCAATGTCATTTTTGTTACCACAAACTACCTCAAACCGCTAAAACCAAATTCAGCTTTAAAATTCCACACGAACAAACAGAAGCCTTTAAAATCTCATCATAAGTAATCCCATTGGTTACAATTTTCTATTTTCACAGTGCGTTCGTCTCCTCATGACTGGTGTGCTTAAGGAAACTTTTCAAGACACAGTAAAATGTACAAAATATAAAGGTACACATGGTTTTAAAACATACACATGCGTAATACTACTTCTTTAATGAGGAATAATTTTATTTTGTTTCTAAGTGCTTTGGGGCATAAATCTATTCAAACAACAGTGGGCATTTATCTAGATATTACTGAAAAATAGAAGAAGACGAACTTCAAAAGTTCGCCTTCTACACTATTCAATCCTTGATAAATATAGTTTTTTAAAATTTAACCGATTAAACCTTCCATCTCAAGCTTATTTGTAGGTGTGCCCACATCACCATCAATCTAAGAAAATACAACTGCCCCAAGATCTTACTACACACTTTTTATTTACCCACACTCTCATCTGCTAGTATGCTATTTTTTATGACTAATGCTGCCGTTTCACTCGGATGGCTAAGAGGAAAATGATGGCCATATGGAACAAAATCAACCTGACCAAGATGCGTTGGAGCAGAATAGCCTTTGTCATAATTCCCCCAAATCATGTGAAGTTTATACTTTGTTGCTTCATTGAAATCTCCTTGATCGTTTTTCAGTAATAAATCGTTAAGCTGAACCGTCGTATTTAAAATTCTAGGAGAAGTAAAACTGTTACTTAATTTTTCAATATAATATTCAGGGATGCTCTCCGTCCTTTCAAACAAACCATGTCTTAATAAATAACGCTCTATCAAATGAGGAGTTGCCAATTTTAATGACCATTTGTTCATCAATTGAGGTAGCGATTTAGCATTTTTTTTAGCAACAGGCGGCTGAAGTAAAGTGATTGAATACTTCTTATCATCTATGTAATCTTGTGCCAAAGCTTTCAGAAGAATAAATGCACCGAATGAATGGCCAATTAGATGTGCACCATTCACAGCTTTCTCCAATAACTTTTTCACTACATTCAAATAGATATCTAGAAGATTTTTCTCTCGTTTAAAAGGAGAACGTCCCAAGCCTGGAAGATCCAAGATCCATACAGGTTGACCCGTTTTTTCATGAAGCGCTTGTGCTAAAGGAAATAAATCCTCTCCATCGCTCAATAACCCATGTAATAAAATAAACGGTTTGCCCTCTCCTTGTAATTGGTAAAGGGTATTATGATCGCATAATGTTCGTTTAAATAAATAATGATACTGGCCATTTTGATACATCATTCGATAATCCAGATCAGCTACTACGGCAGGTAAAAACTTCATGACACTCGTCTTCTTAAACCACTCTCCTCCCATCATTTTTTTCGTTGAAGCATTTGAAAATGTTCGTTTTGTCATAAAATTCAGTCCATCGGAAGGAATTTTTGTTATTTTACTTACTCCACTTTTCATTATTCCTTTCATAAGTGGCATTGGGACAGAGATTTTTGGTGCCTTCATATTCATACTTTCCGACATCATACTTAATAACTCAGCAATGTTCTGATCGTGCTCTTTGTCTTCAACAAGTGTATATGTTTGAATAGCCGGCTGCTCCAACTTGAAAACCTGTACAATAAACTTCGCAAACTCATCGTTTGAAATAAGTGGTAACCGATAGTCCTTACCTCCAGGAATCACCGGCATGAGCCCTCTTCGCATACTCTTTACAAGCAAACCCAATCCTGCAATTTGCTCTGTACTCCCTGTTTTACTACTACCAACGACAGTTGGCGGATTAATGACAGAAAGCGGATAACCTACAGCTGATGCCTGTTGACGGATATAAAGATCTGCTAAAAATTTTGTCCTCTCATAAGGATTTTTTATTTTCAAATAATCGTTTCCTTCTTCAAACACGTCAATTGCAATCTTGCTATTTTGATCATCAAAGGGGCTCATATAACCGACAACATGGATAAATTGCTGCAAGCCCTTCGATTGATGAATACTTTTAGCTAACTCACTAATGTATTTGGCGCCATTTAAAAAGACAGAAGCTGCCTCTTTACTGGTTGCTTGAATATCCATGGGTCCACCTGCATGAATGATCACATCCGTTTTCAATACCCTCTCCTGATCTTCAGCACTTAGACCCAAATCAACTTTCGTCAAATCACCTTCAACAAAGTGCATCACTGCCTCTTTTAAAATGCCTCTTTCTTGAAAAATGCGTGTTGCTTTGCTTTTCGACCTTACTAAAAGAAGAATGTTCACATCCTCTTTCACTAATTCTTCGACTAATTGCTTCCCAATAAAGCCCGTTCCACCAATTAAAAATACTGTTTTCATATGAAGGCTCCTTTTTAGTACTAAACAGTACTAATTTGATGTAAAAAAAATGCTTCTTTTATCGAAGCAAGTTAAATAAATGATCTGCTGTCTTTGTGATGACAGTGGCATCCTTCAATGTTTCTGAAAGAAATAACGCTCCTTCAAGATTTGTCATAAAAAGTGATGCCACCTCATCAATCTGAATCGTATGTATGAATTCCCCCTTCTCTACCCCTTGTTTCAGTAATAGAGAAACTTTCTCTTGTAATCCTGTGAAAAAAAGACCTATTTTTTCTTTTATTTGTGTGGCCTTTGCAGGGCTTTGAATATAAAGAGTAATAAATGGACAGCTCCCCTTATACTCTCTCGACTGAACTCCTTGTGATAATTGCTTTAAAAACAGTTGAATTCGATCTTCAACTGAAAATTGGGTCTGAGACAGTACGTCATCCATTGCAGATTGATACATGTCAATCCAATAATCAACGACCCCTTCTAATAATTCTTCCTTATTAGAAAAGTGATAATACACATTAGACTTTGATACTTTGCTTACACGTACCAATTCATCCATGCTTGTATAAGCAAACCCTTTTTCTAAAAATAATGTTGCAGCTACTTCAATTACACGTTTTTGATTCATTAATTTTACCTTTGTCATAATTAGTACTATATAGTACTAATTTAAATATTGCAAGTATTTATGTTTATTTGGAGGGATGGACCTGGCTTCTCGAACTAAAGCCATTTGTTGAGGATTCACACTGTATACTTTTCCCCATTCACTAAAAAACACAACGCCATGAAGGCCTTTAATTAACAAGTGGTATCACTCGAAATTAAATGCCTTCAAAAAGCGTTGTGTATCAATGTTTTTTATTAACCAATAGAACCTTCCATCTCAAACTTAATCAAGCGGTTCATTTCAACTGCGTATTCCATTGGTAGTTCTTTTGTGAATGGCTCGATGAAGCCCATGACGATCATTTCTGTTGCTTCTTCTTCAGAAATTCCGCGGCTCATCAAGTAGAAAAGTTGTTCTTCTGATACTTTTGATACCTTTGCTTCGTGCTCTAATGAAATGTTGTCGTTTAAGATTTCATTGTAAGGGATTGTATCAGATGTTGATTTGTTATCCATGATGAGTGTGTCACACTCGATGTTTGAGCGTGCACCCTCTGCTTTGCGTCCGAAGTGAACGATTCCGCGGTATGTGACTTTCCCGCCTTGTTTGGAAATCGATTTCGATACGATCGTTGAAGATGTGTTTGGTGCAAGGTGAATCATTTTTGCACCTGCATCTTGGTGCTGACCTTTACCTGCTAGGGCAATACTTAATGTCATACCACGAGCGCCTTCACCTTTTAGGATAACCGCTGGGTATTTCATTGTCAGCTTAGAACCGATGTTACCATCAATCCATTCCATTGTCGCATTCTCTTCACATACCGTACGTTTTGTCACAAGGTTGAAGACGTTGTTTGCCCAGTTTTGAATCGTTGTATAACGGCAGTAGCCGCCTTTTTTCACGATGATTTCAACTACCGCACTGTGAAGTGAGTTTGTTGTGTACACTGGTGCTGTACAGCCTTCTACATAATGCACATGTGCGCCTTCGTCCACGATGATCAGTGTACGCTCGAACTGACCCATGTTTTCAGAGTTAATACGGAAGTATGCTTGAAGTGGTGTATCTACTTTTATCCCTTTTGGTACGTAGATAAAGGAACCACCAGACCATACAGCCGAGTTAAGCGCAGCAAATTTGTTGTCAGTCGGAGGAATGACTTTTGCCCAGTGCTCACGGAAGATGTCTTCGTTCTCTTTTAATGCGCTGTCTGTATCTTTAAACACAATCCCTAAGTCTTCAAGGTCTTGTTTCATATTGTGGTACACCACTTCAGATTCATACTGAGCAGATACACCTGCTAAGTACTTTTGCTCTGCTTCAGGGATACCAAGCTTATCAAAGGTTTGTTTGATTTCTTCTGGTACTTCATCCCAAGAACGCTCTGAACGCTCTGATGGCTTTACGTAGTACGTAATTTCATCAAAGTTTAATGCATTTAAATCTCCGCCCCATTGTGGCATCGGCATGTTGTAAAAGTGCTCAAGAGATTTCAAACGGAAGTCGAGCATCCACTGAGGCTCATCTTTCATACGAGAAATTTCTTCAACGATCTCTTTTGTCAGTCCGCGCTCTGAACGGAAAATGGAAACGTCTTTATCAGAAAAGCCGTATTTATATTCACCAACATCTGGCATTTTTTTAGCCATCCATTTTCACTCCAATCTTATGATTTGCCGTTATCTTCGGCAGATGCGCCTTTTTCAAGCGCCTTCCAGGATAATGTTGCACATTTGATGCGGGCTGGGAATTTTGCCACTCCCTGCAGCGCCTCAATGTCACCAAGATCAATGGAATCGTCGTATTCTTTTCCTAGCATCATATCGGAGAAAATCTGAGACATTTTCAAAGCTGTTTCAATATCTTTCCCTTTAATCGCCTGCGTCATCATAGAGGCAGATGCCATCGAAATAGAGCATCCTTCTCCTTCAAATTTCGCATCAGTGACTTTTTCGTCCTCGATTTTCATCGTAAGACGAATGCGGTCACCACACGTTGGGTTGTTCATATCGACGACAATGCTGTCGTTTAACACACCTTTGTTTCTCGGATTTTTATAATGATCCATAATCACTTGTCTGTACAGTGTGTCTAAGTTTACATTAAAAGACATTCGTAAAATACTCCTTTGTCTTACGGAGCGCTGCAATGAGCTCGTCAATCTCTTCTTCTGTATTATACAGATAGAAGCTTGCTCTTGCAGTCGCTGATACACCAAGCCATTTCATGAGCGGCTGTGCACAGTGATGTCCAGCACGAATGGCGACACCTTCTGTATCCAGAACAGTTGACGCATCATGCGGATGGACGTCGTCTAAGTTAAACGTCACAAGTCCAGCCCGGTGCTGCGGTCCATAAACAGTCGCACCTTCAAGCTCCTTAAAGCGCTCAAGCGCGTAAGTGGCAAGCTGATGCTCGTAACGGCTGACTTCCTCCATACCGATTTCATTTAAGAAATCAATCGCTTTTCCTAGTCCGACTGCTCCTGCAATAATCGGTGTTCCCGCTTCAAATTTCCACGGCAGCTCTTTCCAAGTGGAATCATATAGATCCACAAAGTCGATCATTTCACCGCCAAACTCAGCAGGCTCCATATTATTCAAAAGGTCCTTCTTCCCGTAAAGCACACCGATACCAGTCGGTCCACACATTTTATGCCCAGAGAATGCGAAAAAGTCACAATCTAGATCCTGAACATCAATTTGCATGTGCGGGGTACTTTGCGCACCATCGACGACAATAATGGCACCATGATCGTGCGCAATTTTGGTGATCTCTTTAATCGGGTTGATGGTTCCTAGTACGTTTGAGACATGTGTGACAGCGACGATTTTCGTTTGATGTGTGATCGTTTGCTTCACATCTTCAAGCGATAGCGTGCCGTCTTCCTGTAACGGAATATATTTTAATGTGGCGCCAGTTGCTTTTGCTGCTTGCTGCCAAGGGATGATATTCGCATGATGCTCCATGTGCGTAATGACAATCTCATCGCCTTCTTTGAGGTTTGCTCTTGCATAGCTGATCGCCACTGTGTTCAGTGCTGTTGTTGTACCTCTAGTAAAAATAATCTCCTGGACAGATGAAGCACGGATGAATGCACGAACTTTCTCTCTGGCACCCTCGTATGCGTCCGTTGCTTTTGTTCCAAGGGTATGAACACCCCGGTGGACGTTCGAGTTGTAAGACCGGTAATACTCATTCATTGCATCAATGACCACTCTTGGTTTTTGAGAAGTCGCCGCACTGTCCAAATACACCAAATCATGTCCGTTCACTTGCTGATGAAGGATTGGAAACTGCTCACGAACGTCTTTGATATTCATTATTTTACTTTCCTTTCAATCACAGAAACGAGCTGCTTTTTAACTCCTTCAATCGGCAGTTCTTTGACAACTGGATTTAAGAAGCCATAAATGACAAGTCTTTCTGCATCTTCTTTGGAAACCCCTCGGCTCATGAGGTAATACAATTGAATTGGATCTACACGTCCAACAGAAGCAGCGTGCCCTGCTGTTACATCATCTTCATCGATTAAAAGAATTGGGTTTGCGTCACCGCGTGCTTTCTCACTCAACATGAGGACACGTGATTCCTGTTCTGCATTTGACTTCGTTGCACCATGCTCGATTTTACCAATTCCGTTAAAGATAGAGGATGCTTGATCCTTCATCACACCATGCTTCAAGATATACCCTTCAGAGTTTTTACCGAAGTGGATGATGCTTGTTGTAAAGTTTTCCGTTTGATTCCCGCGGCCAACAACAACTGATTTCGTATCACCGAATGTGCCATCGCCTATGAGCTTTGTGATGTTTTCAGACACTACGTCTCCATCATTCATAAGGCCAAGCGCCCATTCGATTTTACTGTCACGGCCATTTGCCATACCGCGTCTGTTCACATACACTGTGACACCTTCTGCAAGGTTATCTACTGCACCGTATGTGATGCGAGCATTTGCTCCTGTAAATACTTCAGAAACGATGTTGAAGATCGCTTCTTCCGGCTTTGCAGTACTAATGTAGTTTTCTACATATGTGACAGCACTATGATCGTCCGCTACGACAATGACATGGTTGAACAACGTGGTTTCGTCATTTTCATGAAGGTAGACTGCTTGAATTGGTGCTTCAAGCTCTACATTTTTCGGTACATAGAGGAAAGCTCCACCATTAACTAAAGCAGCGTGTAAAGCTGTTAGTTTATGCTCATCCACTTTCACCGCGTCTGTCATGAAATATTTTTCCACTAAATCTGAATGTTCGCGGATCGCTGTATGAATATCAGTGAAGATCACGCCTTTGTCTTTTGCTTCAGCTGAAAGAGACAAGTATGCTGGCGTTTGATCACGCTGAATGTAGACCGTCTTATCCGTGTCCTCTAGATCAATCAGCGATTTCACTTCTTCTGGAAGCTCTTCTAATGATGCAAATGGCGCACTTTCGACTGTATGCTGTTTGAAATTGGTTAAATTCCATTTTGAAATGTTCGTTTTGTCAGGCTTTGGCATTGGGAGATCTTCTGCTTTTTCAAGAGCCTGTAAGCGAAGGGAACTCATCCATGCCGGTTCCTGATGCTTCTCGGAGAAGCTTTTGACATAATCTTGATCTACTGATAATTTCGTTTCTAATGTCATCAATAATCCTCCTAACGCTTACGCTTCTTGACCAACAGTTTCGTCTTCAATTCCTAACTCTTTTTTAATCCAGTCATAGCCTTCTGCTTCTAAACGCTGTGCAAGTTCTGGTCCGCCAGATTTCACGATACGTCCTTGCATCATCACATGGACATGATCTGGTGTGATGTAGTTCAGTAGACGCTGATAGTGAGTGATCATTAAGCAGCCGAAGCTTTCGCCGCGCATTTGATTAATTCCTTTAGAAACAACTTTCAAGGCATCGATATCAAGACCAGAATCGATTTCGTCAAGGATGGCGATCTTTGGTTCAATCATCATTAATTGAAGAATTTCGTTGCGTTTTTTCTCCCCGCCTGAGAATCCTTCGTTTAGGTAGCGCTGTGCCATATCTGGGTCCATTTCAAGGAACTCCATGTTTTCGTCCATTTTGCGGATGAATTTCATAAGAGAGATTTCATCGCCTTCTTCTCTGCGTGCGTTAATAGCAGAACGAAGGAAGTCAGCATTTGTCACACCGCTGATTTCAGATGGGTATTGCATCGCAAGGAAAAGACCTGCTTGAGCGCGCTCATCTACTTCCATTTCAAGTACATCTTCGCCATCAAGCAAGATGCTACCTTTTGTGACTTCATATTTCGGGTGACCCATAATGGCAGCAGATAAAGTAGATTTACCTGTACCGTTTGGTCCCATTACTGCGTGGAATTCTCCACCTTTTATCTCGAGGTTTACACCCTTTAAGATTTCTTTCCCTTCAATCTCAACGTGCAAGTCCTTAATTGTTAATGTCGAAGCAGTCATATATCGATACCTCCAAAATAATCATTATTCTCAATTTATTCTCATTCTAATTTTATAACAAATTAAAACTGAATACAACACATTCACGATATGCGTGAGAGGATGCTCTCAAAATTCTAACAAAAAATGCAGGTAGATAAAAGGATTTATGTCGAAAAGACTGTTTCCATAAAGAAAGGACGGGAAACTGTTCTCCCCGCCCCTTAGCTATCAATAGCCTCGTATATTCATTTTTGCGAGCTGCCTTTTCTCATCTCGATAGGACTGCTCTCGTTTATATTCCACTTTCATCCGTAAGTCATGGTCTCTTTCGTACTCTGCATAGCTCATGCCATGAGATTTATGCATGGCCTTTTCCATCTCGGCGGTATAATCCAATCCCAGTGTACTCTGGTCCGAACAAATAATAAACCATTCCCTTCTTTTAGTGTAGCTTTATTATATCAAAGGAATGCTGCTTCACTCAAAAGGGATATAACGCGTTATGCTGGCATATTTTCTCACACACTCGGATGAGAAGCACTCAACTCTCCGAGATGGAAAGATACCATGTTTTCCTTCTATTAATGCGTCTGTCCTCCAAATTCATCAATACATTGCTGAACGACAGTGATTCCTTGGCTAAGGGCTGCCCCGCCTCCGAACGCTGCCGCCACACTAACGACCTCTAGTAAATTCTCTTCTGTCGCCCCTTGATCGAGCGCTCCCTTTGTATGATAAATCATGCAGTATTCATCCTGTGCATGAATGCTAATGCCAAGGGCAATCATTTGTTTTTCTTTTTGCGTTAATGAATCGCTTTGGAAGCACTGCTCCGTAAATTCATTAAATTTCTTCCCAAACACCGGCATTTTCTTCTGAAATTCACCCATTGCCGTTTTATAATCAGTCAGTGATTGCTGCATGGATCCGCTCATATGCTGTTCGTTCATCTTGATTCCATCCCTTCAGGTCATTTGTACGTTTTTATTATGAGCGAGATTTGAAAAAATACACAAAAAAACCTCGCTTTGATGAAAGCGAGGTTAACACATTGTTATTCAGATACCGGTAGTACAGCACCGTCATATTTTTTGTCGATGAATTCTTTGATTTTATCAGAGTGAAGAACTTCCATTAATGTCTTGATCTTATCTGATTTTTCTTCACCTTTGCGAACCGCCACGATGTTTGCATATGGGTTGTTCTTTGTTTGCTCAAGTTCAATTGAATCTTTTTTCGGATTCAATTTATTTTGAATCGCATAGTTGACGTTAATAAACACGGCATCGCCTTCACTGTTTTCATAAGCTTTCGCTGTTAGTTCAGGAGCGATTTTTTTGAACTTTAGGTTCTTCGGGTTTTCTTTAATGTTCTTTACTGTTGCGTTGATTGTATCAACTTTAGGATCAATCTTAATGACACCAGCATTTTGCAATAGTGCAAGCATACGGCCTTGTTCAGCTACGTTGTTTGTCATGATGATCGTTCCGCCGTTTGGAATCTCTTTGACTGATTTGTATTTCTTAGAGTAGATACCAAAAGGCTCAAGGTGAACAGCACCAGCACTTACTAGGTTATAATCTTTGTTTGATTTATTTTCTTCGTTTAAGTAAGGGATATGTTGGAAAAAGTTTGCATCCACTTCTTTTTCAGCTAACGCTTTGTTGTACATTTTATAATCACTAAGTACTTTCACTTTTAGATCGTAGCCTTTTTCTTTTAGAAGTGGTTTTGCTTCTTCAAGAATCTCGGCATGGGGTGTTTTTGAAGCGGCAACCGTAATGGTTTTGCTATCACTTGCGTTATTAGATGAACCGCATGCAGCTAAGATGCCTGCAAATGCTAGAAATAGTGCACTTAAAATCAATTTCTTCATGAATAAATCCTCCCTTAACGTTTATCAATTTTATTTGTAATCAAATCACCGATTATTTGAATAATAAAGACGATGATGAGAATAAACACAGTAGCTACAAGTGTGACATCTGTATTACCAGATTGGTATCCTTCCACATAAGCAAGGTCACCAAGTCCGCCTGCTCCAATTGCACCTGCGATCGCAGTAGAGCCAATTAGAGCAATAGCTGTTACGGTAATACCTGAAATGAGGGCTGGCAATGATTCTGGCAGCAATACTTTGAAAATAATCGTAGACGTTTTAGCTCCCATTGATCGTGCTGCTTCAATGACTCCTTTGTCTACTTCACGCAGTGCAATTTCGACAAGACGTGCATAGAATGGAGCTGACCCAATGACAAGGGCAGGGAGTGCTGCATTTGGACCTAGAATTGTATGCATTAAGAATTTCGTGAACCCTAATAAAAGAATAATTAAAATGATAAAAGGAATCGATCTGAAAATGTTGACGACTGCACCGATGACAGCATTGATCGGTTTATTTTCCCAAAGACCGCCTTTTCCTGTAAGGAAGAGCAGGAGTCCTAGGATAATCCCGATTGCAAAAGCAAATGCCAATGAAATGAGTGTCATATACACTGTTTCACCTGTTGCACTCCAGATGACGTCTAGATCAACGTTCGGAAACCATTTCTCAAACATGTGTCATCACCTCAATTTCAACCTGTTTGCTTTGGATATAGGCGATGGCTTTTTCTACCTCGGTCTCTTCTCCATTTATATGGATAAAGAGTGTTCCAAACGCGCCTTCCTGCGTTTGAGAAATCTTTCCTTGAAGGATGTTTACATCGACATTGAAGGATCGAATGATTTCAGTGATCAGCGGTTGCTCGGCAGAATCGCCAATAAAGGACAACCGTACGACCTGACCTTCTTTTACACGCTCTAAGACGTGCTCGATTGTTTCTTTCGCTTCCTCTGGTTCAGCAAGCTGCTGTACAAATCGCTTCGTCATCTCTTCCTTCGGCTGTCTGAAGACGCGTAATACTTCGCCTTCTTCGACAATGCGTCCATTTTCCATGACCGCGACGCGATGACAAATTTTGCGAATGACGTGCATTTCGTGTGTGATGAGCACAATTGTCAGCCCTAAACGTTTATTGATATCCGCTAAAAGATCAAGGATAGAATCCGTTGTTTGCGGATCAAGCGCTGATGTTGCTTCGTCACAAAGAAGAACCTTTGGATCATTTGCTAATGCTCTCGCAATCCCCACACGCTGCTTTTGTCCGCCGCTAAGCTGAGACGGATACGCATTTTCTTTTCCTTCTAAACCGACTAATTTAATCAGTTCATTCGCACGCTCTCTCCGTTTCGATGTAGGTACACCTGCGATCTCAAGCGGGAACATAATATTTTGTCTCACTGTTCTTGACCAAAGTAGGTTAAAGTGCTGGAAAATCATGCTGATTTCTTGTCTTGCTTTCCGAAGTTTCGCATTCGATACTTCATTGATCCGGTTGCCTGCCACTTCAACAATTCCTTCTGTTGGCAGCTCCAGACCGTTTAATAGGCGAATAAGCGAGCTTTTTCCGGCACCGCTATACCCGATAATTCCGAATATTTCACCTTTACCAATATCCAAGTTGACGTCTTTCACGGCATCAACATTTCCGCTTTTTGAGTGGTACGTTTTTGATACATTCTGTAAATGGATCACAGTCTGCTCACCTGCTTTCTTGCTGAATCTATAGGTTGCCATCACATACGTTCATTTATTCTTCGTGCTGTCATGACTCTAGCCTGTTGCCAGGTCAGTAAAAAAGACCTAACTGCAACGCAAGCAGAAAGGCCTTTTATTTCAAATACGCCTTTCTCTCATCTTTCAAAGCGTTGCGGCTTTGAGTGAATTGGCACCAATTTCAGCTATGCTGACGGTTGCCGGGTTTCATAGGGCACGTCCCTCCACCTCTCTTAATAAGAGAAAATATGTTGTTTTATGTGATGTTCATGTTTTTACTAACGTAGAATATCATGCTACCCGAGATATGTCAACGCTGTAAATCGCTAATTTCCAAGTAAACGACTACGTTATCATTTTTCGAAAAAAACCGTTCGTCAGCCAAAGCACAGCCTCTAGTCTAAGAAGTGCACGGAATGAGCCTTTGACCTTGACTTGTCCCCTGCCAATGAGCTGCTGCAAGGACATGTCTCCATCTAATAATTGAAGAATTTCTTTCCTCTCACCATAAAAAATGAGATCCGATAACTCAATTGCAGGTAGTTTCTTCACTTCACCACGTTCATCCACAATCAATGTACAAGAGTCTGTTTCCGCCTCAAATGTAATCTTCAAGGATGAGGAGGAGAGTAGCGGCTTTAGCAATAATCGCTGCCCTGCGTTTCCATGGGCTTTCACTTTTTCCACATGTATAACCTCCCTGTCATTTGGTTATACATAACATTTCTCTACAAACATCGGCTTGTCCTTTATAAATAGCTCGACAAATTTTCAAATGAATTGCTTGAAATATGACAAAAAACCGCTTTATTTAGCGGTTTCAATCATTTCATGAAGATATGGAACTGAGTGAAAGGCATAGCCTTTTTGTATAATTTCACCTTTTTTAAACAGTAGAAAGCAAGGTACACTTTCGATTTCAAATGCTTTCGCAAATTCTGGTGAATAGTTTAAATTGTTCTCATAAAATGGAACATCCGGCTGCATGGCATCTACCACTGTGAGCATTTTCTTTGCCAGTTGGCATGTTCCGCAAAACGGTGTATATAAGTACAAAAGAAATAAATCGTCCTCTATCTCTTTGAATTCATGTTCTTCAATCTCTTTCATATACGTCCACCCTCATAAATATTTCGAATGAACATCAATGTTTGCAGCTAATATGATAGATGCAATGTGGGCTGACGGTGAAGCGGCCACTTCACGGTACGTTCTGTCGACAAACAGATGAAGTGCTTCAGGGAATTCTTTTCGAAATTGCTTCCTCAGTTTGTCGCCAGCATCGTCACTGTCTGCTAATATGTAAACGTCTTTTCCCAATAAATCGTCCACGAGCTGATCCAGCTTCGATGTACTGATCGTGCCATTGGTGCAAATGATGGTAACAGGTTCACTAATGACTTCTTTTAGCTTTTGTTTGTCTGATTTACCTTCTACAATGATGACCTTCTCTATCTCGACGTTCATCACGATCACCCGGCCCTTTTGACGTTGATTCACTTCTTCCTTAGATTACAATCTTTCATTCAGCTTGTAAAGATCGGGCACTTGGTCGACAAAAAGACTGCAGCACTCACTCACTGCAGCCTTAACTGTGATTAGCACCAGCCATTTTCATCGTCACAGTCTACATATTGTTCTGTCCCGTGGGTCAATGTATCTGACAGACGATAAAAACGATTTTGATCATAGGAATAACCCGATTTCAACTCATATTGATTTTCACTAATCATCGTGCCAATCTCTTCATTTTGATGGTAAAGCACCATGCCGCTTTCTTTGAATCGCCCAGTGACATGTTCTGTTATATCCACCTGTTCTTTTTGAAAAGACAAATTGGACACCCCCCATAAAGGTAGAGTGTCCAATTTCACATAAATTAGTCTTCTTTTGTCATTTCTTCGTATTGTTCAGCTGTCATTAAGTTCTCGATTTCAGATGCATCAGCTGGTTCTACAACAATCATCCATGCTTTTTCGTATGGAGAGTCATTCACGAATTCCGGGCTGTCATCCAACTCATCGTTCACTTCAACGATTGTGCCGTTGATCGGTGCATAAAGTTCAGAAACAGTTTTGACTGATTCTACACTTCCGAAAGGCTCGTCCGCTGTGATTTTGTCTCCTACTTCAGGAAGCTCAACGAACACGATATCGCCTAACTCAGATTGAGCAAAATGCGTAATACCGATACGCACCTTATCTCCTTCTACTTTGACCCATTCATGTTCTTCTGAATAACGTAAATCTTTTGGTGTGCTCATTCAATACCCCTCCAGTCTTTTCTTTCCGTCTATATTGAAGATACCACAATCTGAATGAAAGTTACATCATTTCCAGACGCTTTTAAATGTATCTTCATTAAATCCAACCGTGACTCTTTTACCGTCTGTTGTAATCGGACGCTTGATTAGCATTCCGTTAGACGCGAGTAATTCTAGCTGCTCGTCCTCTGACATTGCAGGAAGTTGATCTTTCAGTTGTAGCTCCCGGTATTTCTGTCCGCTTGTATTAAAGAATTTCTTCAGCTCTAAACCACTTTTTTCGTAAAGGGCTTTTAGGGTTTCTTTATCAGGCGTCTCTTCGACGATATGTATGCTGTTGATGTCTTTATTGTGTTCTTGAAGCCACTTTTTTGCTTTTCGGCATGTACCGCAAGATGGGTATTCGTAAAAATCTAAAGCCACCATTTTCACCTCCTGCAAATTGTGACAACATTTTATCACAAAATATTTTAAAAACCTAAATGTATGCTTACAAAAAGGTGCGGAGTGATATCCGCACCTTTCGAATCGTTCTTATACAATATATTTCTCTGCTTCGAAGATCCGTTTAGCCACCTCACGCTTTTTGGCGATGACATTGATCGGCGTGAATCTTGTCAGTTTGCGGAGAGCTGATAGGCTCATGCGCAGTGAATCCCCTTCTTCCATCGCGATCAAGGATTCTTTTGCATGGGCTTCAATCTTGAAAAAGGCTTCCTGCGTGAAAATTTGTGTGTAGGCGAGCTTTTGAGCGTTCTTTTCTGCGCCTGATAGAGCGAGTGCTTTTTCTGTACGCAGGATCGCTGATTCAGCAGCGAAAATCTCATTGACGATATCCGCTATATTCACAAGAATTTCTTGCTCTTTGTCTAATGCTTTCCCGTATTTCATCGCTGCCATACCTGCCACCATCAAGGCGATCTTTTTCGCATGGACGAGCAAATATTTTTCTTGATCGAGCGGCTGATCACCTGGTTCTTCCGGCATCATCATCATCAGCTCTTCCTGCAAGGTTTGCGCTTTTTGAAGAAGCGGAAGCTCCCCTTTCATCGCTTTCTTCAAGAATGTGCCTGGTACAAGCAAACGGTTGATTTCATTTGTACCTTCAAAAATACGGTTAATTCTTGAATCACGATAGGCTCTTTCCACCTCGTATTCTTGCATGAATCCGTAACCGCCGTGAATTTGCACACCTTCATCCACGATATAATCTAATGTTTCAGAGCCAAGCACTTTACAGAGAGAACATTCAATTGCATATTCAGCAATGGATTGAGCAATTTGTTTCCCGTCCTTTTGCTCTTCTTCACTTAATAGACCCATCCGCTGTTCAAATAGCCCGACTGTGCGGTAAACAGCACTTTCCATCGCATAAAGCTTTGCTGACATATTGGCTGCTTTTTCTCCAATTAAGCTAAATTGAGAAATTGGTGTTTTGAACTGCTTACGCTGGTTCGCATACTCCGCCGATAATTGAATGACCCGTTTTGATGCACCGATTGTGCCGACAGCCAGCTTGTAGCGTCCGATATTCAAAATGTTGAAGGCTATCACATGTCCTCTGCCTGCTTCACCAAGCAAATTCTCCTTCGGCACTTGGGCATCTTCCAAAATTAACGTTCTCGTCGATGATCCCTTAATGCCCATCTTTTTCTCCTCAGGTCCAGTTTTGACACCTGGAAAATCCTTTTCTACGATAAAAGCAGAGAAGTGTTCACCGTCAATCTTCGCATACACAACAAAGACATCTGCAAATGCGGAGTTCGTGATCCACTGCTTTTCTCCATTGAGGACATAATGGGTTCCAGCATCATTCAGGACCGCGGTTGTTTTTGCCCCAAGAGCGTCAGAGCCGGATCCTGGCTCTGTTAGTGCGTACGCTGCAATGGTCTCGCCAGAGGCGAGTCCAGGTAGGTACGTTTCCTTTTGCGCTTGATTTCCGAACAGCACGATTGGCAGAGAACCAATGCCAACATGAGCGCCATAGGAAAGTGAGAAGCTACCTGCTCTGGCGAATTTTTCAGTAATGATGGCTGAACTGATTTTATCTAACCCAAGTCCGCCGAATTCCTCAGGCACGTCAGCTCCAAGCAGTCCAAGCTCCCCAGCCTTTTTTAGAAGGCGGACAGAATGCTCGAATTCATGATTTTCAATTTGATCTATATACGGAACAACATCTTGTAAAATATAATCCTCTGTTGTCTTTCCAATCATTTGATGCTCATCAGAGAAATCCTCTGGTGTAAAGATATGCTCATAATTCGTCTCATCAATTAAAAAGCTTCCACCCTTTTTTACATCTTCCATTGCTTTCATCCTGATTTCCCCCTTTAGATCAATTCAAAAATGCCTGCTGCTCCCATGCCCCCGCCGATACACATTGTCACAATGCCAAATTGCTCGTTTCTCCGTTTCATTTCATGAATCAGTGACAGCGTTAGTTTCGTTCCTGTACAGCCGAGCGGATGCCCTAACGCAATCGCCCCTCCATTGACATTCACCTTCTCTTCATCGATCCCTAAATGACGAATGACTTGAATCGCCTGAGAAGCAAAGGCTTCGTTTAATTCAAATAGCCCAATATCCTTCAGCTCAAGCCCAGCGATTTTCAGCGCACGCGGAATGGCTTCAACTGGACCTATTCCCATCACCTCAGGCGGTACACCGCCAACTGCAAACGCTCTAAACTTGGCAAGTGGCTGAAGTGAAAGAGAAGATGCTTTCGCGCGATCCATCATCATCACACATGCCGCGCCATCACTTGTTTGTGAAGAGTTTCCTGCGGTCACTGTGCCTTTTGTTGAGAAAGCAGGTCGTAAGGTTGAGAGAATTTCCTCTGTTGTGCCAGCTCTCACGCCTTCATCCTGTGAGAACGTAAATGGATGTTCTTCTAATTGATATTGCTCTCCTACCCGTCTTTCCGTTACATCAACGGGCACAATTTCATCTGAAAATTTTCCTTCCTGCAATGCCTTTGCTGCCTTTTGATGACTTCTCACCGCAAAGGCGTCTTGATCTTGACGTGTGACCTGATACTTTTGCGCCACTTGCTCCGCCGTGTGACCCATGCTCATGTAGTATTCAGGCGCTTGCTCTGCCAACAGAGCATTCGGACGAATGGAATGACCCATCATAGGGACTTGCGACATCGATTCGACTCCTCCGGCTAAAATCGTTTCTGCCTGACCAAGCATGATTCGTTCACCCGCATAAGCGATAGACTGAAGACCAGACGAACAGTAGCGGTTAATGGTGATGGCAGGTACCGTATAAGGCAGCCCAGCTAATGCCCCAATATTCCGGGCCACATTTAACCCTTGCTCTGCTTCTGGCGTCGCACATCCGATAATCAAATCATCGATCTGCCCGTCGTAATCACCCGCGCGCTTTAGCGTTTCTTTGACACACAATGCGCCCATATCATCAGGCCTGACATGTTTTAACGATCCTTTTTTGGCCTTCCCTACTGGTGTTCTTGCGCCAGCCACAATGACTGCTTCTCTCATTTTGACTCCCCCCTAGTTACGTAAAGGTTTTCCTTTGACGAGCATGTGCTGCATGCGTGCCTGTGATTTCACTTCTCCTACAAGACTTAAAAAGGCTTCTCTTTCAAGCTCTAATAAGTATTGTTCATCCACCTCTGTACCAAATGGCAACTTACCGCCAGAAATGACATGAGCTAACTTTTTCGCAATGGTCATGTCGTGCTCTGAAATGTATCCAGACAATCTCATATTTTCAGCAGCCAATATCATCGCTGCATAGCCTGTTTCTCCCATGACGGGTACCTTTTGCTTGAGCGGCGCACGGTAGCCTGCTTCATCAAGAGAAAGAACCAGTTGTTTCGCATTATAGATTAAATGATCACCGTTCATGCTAATCCGATCATTCACGCGCAGCATCTTCATATCACGCGCTTCCTCAGCTGAAGTCGAAACTTTTGCCATCGCAATCGTTTCAAAAGTTTGCAGCGTTGCATCTTGTATAGCGGTCTGCGACGGTTTAGATGCTCCTTGCAGATGGCGAAGATATAACTCTTTGTTTCCTCCGCCGCCCGGAATCAGTCCGACCCCTGCTTCCACAAGTCCCATATACGTTTCACTGGACGCTTGTATAGCCGCTGCCGGGAGACAAAGCTCCGTCCCTCCTCCTAACGTCATGCCAAACGGTGCAGTAACGACTGGACGCTCGCTATATTTCACCTTCATCATCGCCTGCTGGAACCTGCGAATGACAAAGTCAATTTCAAAGAAATTATCGTCCTGCGCTTCCATTAAAATCAGGGCAAGATTTGCGCCAACACAGAAGTTCTTCCCTTGGTTTCCGATGACAAGCCCTTTATAATTCTTTTCCGTTTCATCTACAGCGCGATTGATCATATCAATGACATCAAGCCCAATGGCATTGCTTTTAGAGTGGAATTCAAGCAAGGCGACATCATCACCGATATCCATTAAGCTTGCACCTGTATTTTTGAAAATGACACCTTGTTTCTTTTTCAATCTAGCTAGAGAAATATTCTTTTCGTTTCCTTTCTCCTGTTCATAAGCCCCATTTTGATAAAAAGCACGCTCTCCTTCGGCATTCTCTTGATAGAATGTTTCATGTCCTTCTGACAGCATATCTTGCACCCATGCTGGGATGCTGTGACCTTCTGCTTCCATTCGACTGGCAGCTTTTTTGACACCAATCGCATCCCATAGCTCGAATGGGCCATGCTGCCAGCCAAATCCCCATTTCATGGCGTTATCGATGGACTGGATATCATCCGCAATCTCGCCTTTGAGTTGGGCTGAATAAAGAAGTACTGGTGCCGTCATGTTCCAGAGCAATTGCCCTGCACGCCCATCTTGATAAATAAGCGCTTTCAATTTTGCTTTTGTTCCCTTTTGCTGCTTCGCCATCTCAATGCCTGGGTCCTTCAGCTTCGTCCGTTCTCCATATGTGAGTGTCACAGGATCAAGCTCTAAAATGGTCTTCCCATTTTTTTGATAAAATCCTTGCCCTGCCTTGCTGCCAATCCACCCTTTTTCAAGCATTCTTTCAATGAACTCAGGCAGCTGGAAAATATCCTTCTCCTTTCCTTCTACCTGTTCATATACGTTGCGGGCAACATGAGAAAACGTGTCGAGTCCGACCACATCAAGTGTACGGAAGGTCGCACTTTTCGGTCTGCCAATGAGGGGACCTGTGACAGAATCCACTTCTCCGATTGTGTATTTGTTCTCAAGCATTTCACGCACTGTGACAAGTAGTCCATAAGTACCAATACGGTTGGCAATAAAGTTCGGCGTATCTTTCGCTTCAACAACGCCCTTTCCGAGAGCATCCTCACCAAACGTTTTCATAAATGTAAGTACTTCTGGATCTGTTTCTTGAATAGGAATCATTTCTAAGAGCTTTAAATATCGAGCTGGGTTAAAAAAATGAGTGCCTAAGAAGTGGCGTTTAAAATCATCTGATCGGCCTTCTGCCATTTTTTCAACAGAAATACCAGAAGTATTGCTTGATACGATACTGCCTTCTTTGCGGTGCTCATCAATGAGAGAGAATACGTGTTGTTTAATGCTGAGCTTTTCAGTGACGACTTCGATGATCCAGTCAGCTTCGTATAATAAGGAAAGGTGATCTGTGAGATTTCCGGGTGTGATGTATGATAGGTTTTTTGCTGAAGTAAGAGGTGCTGGCTTTTGCTTTAACAACTTTTTCATCGCTTCTTGACTTAATCTATTCCGAACACTAGGGTGATCAAGCGTGCGCTTTTTTGCCGTTTCTTCCTTTGTCAGTTCATTTGGCACAATATCTAGCAATGTTACTGGTATCCCGATATTGGCTAGATGCGCAGCAATGCCTGAGCCCATGACACCTGAACCAATGACAGCCGCCTTGCGAATATGTTTGCCCATAAATATCCCCCTAAACATTTTGAATGAACAGTCATTCATTTTTTGTCCAAAAAAAAGCAATACCTCTTCCTTTATCTTAAAAGATTTTCGGAAACAGTTCAATAGCAGATTTCAAAAATTTACACATTCTCTTGTGCTTGACATTACAGCGTATGAATTAAAGACGAGGGGGAAATGTAAGAATGGAGGTGATGTCCACATGTCTCGTTTGAAGAAAAATCCATCGAAAGCAGGCGTAAGTGCTGCAAGTGTAAAAGGAAACGCAGGTCCATCACAGGAAGCAGACCTAGGCGGAAAAAAGACCAGTCAAAATCAGCAATATAAAAAGAATCAGTAAGGAAACAAAATTGTAAGGAGGAACACACCTTGAACAATCAGCAAATGAATATGCCCCCGCAAGTCATTTCAGTAAAGGATTCCTTGTACTTAGAGGATATGCTGAATTGGAACTTGATCGCTATGAAAAAGGCTCACTTTATGGCCGAGCATTGCCAGGACCAAACATTGAAACAAGAATTAAACCAAGTGGGCCAAATGCACCATCAGCATTACACACAAATTCTTCAGCATTTAGGCAGCTCAGGGCAAGGCCAGTCTACTGGCTTTATGCAATAGGAGGAAAAAAACATGGAACAACAAAACCAACAAAAAATCGGGAATCCACAAACCCCGGTTCCCGCGACAACAAACATGAATGATCGTGATTTTATCACAGATCTGCTGTCGACTGAGAAATATATGACAAGTGGATATAACACAGCGCTCAATGAATTCAGTCATGAATCTCTTTACCAAGATATTCAGCGAATTGCGCTTGAAACACAGAAAACACAAAGACATTTATATGATGTCATGTTCAGATATGGCTGGTATTCTGTTGAAGCGGCTGACCAGCAAAAACTCCAGCAGGCACACCAGAAATTCCAGCAAACACTGACAGATCAATCTCCATACGGTTCATCACAGATGTCATAAAGAAAAAACCTGCTAGTATAAAGCTGGCAGGTTTTTAACAATCTTTTTTAGCTCGATGTGCTTCATTCAGTTGCTTGATCCGCTGAATGGTTTCTTTGATCTCCTCTTTTGCCTCTGGATACGTTTCGTTAAAATGCTTTGCTAAAGGCGGCATGCTTTTTGCAATGTGTGAGTAGATCACCCACTGTTTCACATCTTTTTTCAGTGCTTCGGTCGTTTCACCAAGCAGCAGCTCTGTATATTTATCAAGCAAGCCTTCAAGCTTTTCGTCTAATTCATTTCCCATTCATTTTCCGCCCCCTTTTTAAGAAAAAAGCCTGACTCTGTGCGTAACAGATGTCAGGCTTTTGACATACGATTATCTTGCAGCAAGAAATGTCTCGGCTTGTGCCTGCTGTACAATACAACGTCCTCTGCCGTGCGGAATACATAATGGTGTTCCGAATAAAGGATCTGTTGTCACTTGGCAGTTCATATCAAAGACATTTTTCACGAGATCACAGTTAATGACGGTTTCCGGTCTTCCTTCTGCATAAATCGACTTGTCTTTAATGGCAACAAGGTGATGCGCATATCTGCATGCGAGATTGAGGTCATGAAGAACCATCACAATCGTGCGCTGCTCCTTTTCATTTAAGTCAAAAAGAAGGTCAAGGATTTCAATTTGATGCGTCATGTCTAAATACGTCGTCGGCTCATCTAACAAGATAATATCTGTCTCCTGCGCTAACGTCATCGCAATCCATGCACGCTGTCTTTGTCCACCTGATAATGAATCAACCGTTCGATCAGCGAGGTCTTCCATCTTTGTTGACTTCAGTGCGCGATTCACCGCTTCTTCGTCTTGCTTCGACCACTGCTTCAGCCAATTTTGATAAGGATATCTACCTTGCTTCACTAGCTGATGCACGGTTAATCCTTCTGGCGCTTCTGGTCCTTGTGGAAGAATGGCGAGCTGTTTCGCTACTTCCTTTGTTGGTAATTTTGCAATGGAATGACCTTCAAGCAGGACAGAACCACCCATTGGCTTCATAAGACGGGCCAAAGAGCGAAGTAGCGTGGATTTACCGCATCCATTGCTGCCAATAAATACTGTGATTTCACCCTTAGGGATTGATACATTTAGTTCATCTATGATCATTGTTTCTCCGTAGCCTAAGCTTAAACCTTCAGTAGAAATGGCACTCATTCCGCTCAAACGCTCCTTTTCTCATCCAAATTTTTATATTGAATATCGTCTATGTATAGACGTAAAAGATCACTTATCTCAATTTAGTGTATCAGATTTAAGTGATCTTGAAAATCATTTTCAATTAAAAATTGAGAAAGTCTCGTTTACTTCTTTTTTTGGAATGTACGTTTTGTCCCATCTTCGAGCTTTATATCGACCTGAATCCGCTGATAATCGTCATCTAAATTAAAAGCAGCTAACAGTTCATTTACATACGTCTCATTCAGCTTTGCACTAGGAATAGACATATCATTTAACTTCATTTTCATCTCTCGCAGAGCTTCTTCTCCCTCATAGCGGACACCATTCATATGATCGCGAATGAGCGCTTCTTCTTTGCCGCTCGCCTGACGGTAGGTAGCTTCGTATAGCTCGTTTTTTTGTCCATATTGTACTTGGAAGTGCAGATGCTGAAATGGCAGTTCCTTCATTTGAACAGCTGACAGACTCTCTGCTTCTGCTTCATTTGTATGTTGTAACGGTTCGATTGATTGACAGCCGGACAGCATAAAGAGCAGCACTCCTATTAGTCCCGCCTTCTTCCAACACATCATGTGTTTCCTCCTATTTCACATCATCGTTTTTTATTCTTCTCCAAGCTTCTTTTCGTTATTCAACTAAACACTGTGTTATGGTAAATGAAAACAAAACATATACGCCAAAAGGAGAACCAGATGATGAAAAAAACAGCCATTGTGACTGGTGCCAATAGCGGCTTTGGAAAACTCATCACGATGCGCCTCGCCAAGCAAGGTTATACAGTGATTGCTGGTGTCAGGCAGGAAGCCAATGCCAAAAAACTCGCCGAAGAAATGAAGCAAGCCTCTTTATTCGAATCTATACATATTGAAGCATTAGATGTGACGGACACGCAGTCGATTCAAGCATTTAAGAAAAAGCTAGATGCCTATGCACCCATCACCTTGCTTGTGAACAATGCAGGGACAGCCTATGCTGGTTTTGCTGAAGAGGTTCCTATTGACACGTACCGCGAGCAGTTCGAGGTGAATGTCTTTGGTGTAATGGCAATGACACAAGCGGTTCTTCCGTTCATGACAAGTGGTGCAAAGATATTCAATATGAGCAGCATCAGCGGGTTAATGGGAATGCCCGCGCTCTCTCCGTATGTATCGTCCAAGTTTGCTTTAGAGGGCTATACTGAGAGCTTGCGGATTGAACTGGCTTCGTTTGGGATACAGGCGGCCTTGATCGAGCCAGGCTCTTTCCAAACAAATATTTGGAACACCTCCATGAACGAACAGATGATTCAGCCAGCAAAAGATTCTAAATACACAAGCATCTATCAAAAGATGATGGGCTACATCGATGCCCAGAAATCAAACTACGGAGATCCTCGTGAAGTCGCGGATCTCGTTGTCACACTTGCAGAGAAGAAACAGCTAAAACAACTAAGATATCTTGTTGGGAAAGGCGTTCGACTTTCATTCATAGCAAAGCAACTCTTGCCTTGGAACTTGTGGGAAAAAATCATCTTACGTACACTCTCATCAAAAAAATAAGCACAAAAAAACAGGTGGACCTTTCATCCACCTGTTTTCATTTATTCGTTATCAGACTGTCCAAGGGTAATATCTAGGTTTTTGTTCTTCCCATCACGGATAACGGTCATTGTGGCTTTATCGCCAATCTTTGTTTCTTTGTAAAGAATTTCTTTCAGCTGAGAGCTGTTCGCCACGTCTTTCCCTTTAAACTTGATGATCACATCTCCAGATTTCAAGCCTGCCTTTTGTGCAGGTGATCCTTTTGATACATCTTTTACGTAAATGCCTTTGCCGATTTGTTTATCAAATAATCCGAGCGTATTTTCCTGATACGTTTCAGGCACTTGCTCAAGGTCAATCATTTGTACGCCAAGGTAAGGACGTTCGACTTTTCCATTTTTCAATAACTCATCTACAATCGGTTTCACATCGTTACTTGGGATCGCGAATCCGAGTGATTCCACACCGCTTTCGCTGATTTTCAAGCTGTTGATACCAATGACTTGACCATTCGTATTGATCAGTGGACCTCCACTGTTCCCTGGGTTGATCGCTGCATCTGTTTGCAGCACATTCATCTCAACAGTACCAGATGACGTATTCGCTTCAACGGTACGGTCAACACCACTAATAATCCCTTCTGTCACAGTACCTGAGAACTGCGCACCGAGCGGATTTCCAATGGCGATTACTTTGTCTCCAGCACGAAGCTTAGAAGAGTCACCAAAGCTTGCCACTTTATCAATACCGTCAGCGTTAATCTCGACAACGGCTAAATCTGTCATGACGTCACTACCAACTAGCTTCGCTTCTTTTGTTTTCCCATCATAAAGCGTGACCTTTAATTTATTGGCACCCTCGACTACGTGGTTATTTGTAATAATGTACGCCTTCTTGCCATCCTTTTTGAAGATGACACCTGAACCCGTTCCAGCTTCAGCTTCTGTTGAATCACCGCTAAGACCGAACGAATTTTGTGTAGATTGATAGTTTGAAACCCCTACAATAGTCGGCTCTAAATCTTCTACCATATCAGCTACATTCGTAGCATTTGTGATTTGTTTTGTTGAGAAATTATCAGAGGTTGCTGGTTCACTTGACGCTGTTTGGGTTTGAGTGTTTGCGGCTGTATCCTGTGACTGCGGCAAAAGCGGCGTAATGCCAAGCACAAGACCTCCGCCAATAATCCCTCCAAGAATCGGGCTCAGCCATGCTGCCTTCCGTTTTTTCTCTTTTTTAGAAGCACGGTCATCCATCATTTGAGGAGATTTGTTTGTCACACTCTCCTGAGATGCAGATGTTTCGTTTTCATGATGGTGAAAAACGAGTTCTTTCTCTTTTTGTGGTTCGTCTATTTGTTGTTCATTCTCTTGATGTGTTTCTTCTTGATGTGCGTCTTCTTGATGATTCATCTTTTTCTCTTCATCTTCTCTTCGGAAATCCATCGCTTGCACTCCTTTGCATCATTTTCATGACATGCTTCATTCATATGTGTAGATAGGACTCATGTCCTCTTAATGGCAAAATCATTGAAAATACTTTATGGCAATATGTCAAATTATATAATACTTATTCATAGAAAAAAAGCAAGGTGCGCACATTGGTGAAAAGCACCTATTTATCAGCTTTTTGTCTATGCCCTTTTTTCCCTTGAGCTTATCATAATCAAACATTATGGGATAATGATGAGAAGAATATGTGAAATTGTGAAAAAAGCGTGTGATTGTTGACATGCCGCCTTTGTATCCCGTTATAATGACGTTGAGAGGATGTGGAAGACTTTGTCGTACACCATATATTTAGTTGAAGATGAACAAAACTTAAATGAACTATTAACCAAATATTTAGAAAGTGAAAATTGGAATGTCTCCTCTTTTTTAACCGGAGAAGCGGCACGTGAGGCAATGAACAATCCGCCGCATCTATGGATCTTAGATATCATGCTGCCTGATACAGACGGCTACACACTCATTAAAGAAATCAAGGCCGCGTCACCTGACGTACCGGTTATTTTCATTTCAGCACGTGATGCAGATATTGATCGTGTCCTCGGCTTAGAGCTAGGGAGCAGTGATTATATTGCGAAACCATTTCTTCCGCGTGAACTGATTATCCGGGTGCAAAAACTGCTGGAGCTTGTGTATAAAAACAGCGGTACCCCGCAGCAGCAAAGTATCACTCCCGTTTCCTCCTATGTTATTCATGAGGATGTAAGAGAGGTGTATGAAGGGGATCAGCTCATTAACTTAACTTCTAAGGAATTTGATTTGCTGCTCTTATTTACACATCATCAAGGACATGCTTTTTCACGAGAAGATATACTCGTCAAGATTTGGGGACACGATTACTTCGGGACAGATCGTGTTGTCGATGACCTTGTCAGACGGCTGCGCAAAAAAATGCCTGACTTAAAAGTCGAGACCATCTATGGATTTGGCTATAGGATGCTAAAGGGATGAAGAACAAACCACTCGCTTTTCAAATTTGGGTCGTGATCTCCGGTATTTTGCTAACGATTTCGATTGTCCTGATCATTTTATTTTCAAACACATTACGCAATTTCTTCACGAATGAAATTTATAAAAATATTGAAAATGAACAGCAAGTGCTAACAGAATACCCGTTGAACCGAGACGGCTCGCCAAAGTCGACTCCAGAAAATCGCTCGGTTCAGCACATTCTGATCCCGTCTGATGAATTAAACCAGATGGCGCAGTTTTTCCCGCATGCGTTTATTGAGAAGGTCCAATCCTTTGTGAAAAAGCAAAAAAGCGCAACAAAACGCTATTCTGAAGAGGTCAATGGCCAGCATATCTTTTTTGTGATCAAAAAGGTATCAACAGGCAATACACAATATATTCTCCTGTCCTATGCACCAGATTCTTATCGAGACGACTTGTCCTTTACGCTGTTTAAACAGCTGATATTTATCTTAGGCACCGTTATTTTACTGAGCTGGATTCCATCTATTTGGCTTGCACGCTACTTATCGCGTCCGATCGTTGCGTTTGAAAAGCACGTGAAGCGGATTGCACAAGAGGACTGGGACGACCCTGTGATCGTTGACCGGCAAGATGAGATCGGCAAGCTCGGTCACACCATTGAAGAAATGAGGCAAAAACTCATTCAAAAGGATGAAACGGAACGAACACTTTTGCAAAATATATCACATGACTTAAAGACACCTGTCATGGTCATCCGCGGCTATACGCAGTCCATTAAAGATGGTATTTTTCCCAAAGGAGATCTTGAACAAACGGTAGAAGTCATCGAAGGTGAAGCGGAAAAGCTTGAGAAGAAAATCAAGGATTTGCTGTACTTAACAAAGCTTGATTATTTATCAAAACAACACCCTGCACATTCTTCCTTCCTCGTGAGTAATACGATGCTGGAAGTGGTCGACCGAATACGCTGGTCGAAAAATGAATTGCAGTGGAACGTGGACTTAGATGATGAGGCTACACTTGAAGGCGATCCAGAACAATGGAGCAAATTATTTGAAAATGTACTAGAAAATCAACTTCGCTACGCGAAAAGTAAAATTGATATTCATATGAAGCAGGAAGAGGAACAAGTCCGCATTGTCATTCGGAATGACGGTCCTCCAATTGAAGAACATATGCTATCCAACCTATACGAACCTTTTAGTAAGGGAAAAAAGGGCGAATTCGGTATTGGATTAAGCATTGTCAAAAGAATCCTTTCAATGCATCAAGCGTCCATATCTATTGAAAATGATGATCTAGGTGTACGTTATACGATCACTGTTCCAAAGAAGAGACTGTAGGTTTTTGACCGCAGTCTTTTTTTAGATGAATGAATACCCATTGAAATCACGGTATGTGGCTTTGATCTTCTTGCCAGCTTGATACATCCATTTCTTTTCAATTGTGGTTTCTTTCGGCATTTTGACTTTTTCTACTTGAATCCCTTTTGTTCGCAAGCGTCTAATCATATCATCGATTTCTCTCATAGAACATCATCCTTTCACATATTTTGACCAGTTGGTCACCTTACTTTATAATATAAAGAATTACACTGTAAAAAACAAGTTACAATCTGATTAATTTTTGAAAACTTTCGTCGTTTATGACCGATAAGTCACATCTCTTTGCGTACGTTCCCTAAGACATTTGTCTCTCGGTAAGAAAGGATGACATCCATATTGAAAAAGAAAGAAAAAATGATTATTGAGGCCGGCATGAAATTATTTGCCAGTAAAGGCTACAATACAACGTCTGTTCAGGAAATTGCGGATGATTGCCATATATCAAAGGGTGCTTTTTACCTTTATTTTAAATCAAAGGAAGCACTGCTCATTTCGATCTTGCATTACTATTACGATAAGGTATTTACCCGCATTCACGAGGTTCAAACAGAGGGCGGCACACCAAAAGAAGCCTATCGTAAACAGCTCACTGTCTATTACGATAATATTTTGCAGCAAAAAGATTTTATTAAAATGCAGCTGAGCGATAGAGCGCTTCCATTGAATGAAGAAACGCAGCAGCTCGCGAAACAAATTAGGCTTGCGACCATCCAGCTTCACATTGATAACATTAAACAGGTGTATGGAGACGCTGCTATTCCTTATATGGCTGATCTTTGTTTGACGATAGAGGGCATGAGTCACGTTTATTTTGAGCTTGCGATTTTATATGATTTTCAGCTAGAGGCTGAGGAGCTTGCCACAACCATGATTCACCGTATTGATGATTTGATGGGCGGCATGATGAAGAGAAACGATGTTCCGCTCATTTCCGTAGATCAAGCGAGTGATTGGTTTGGTCCTATTTATGAACGGTCATTCGACCCGCTGACAGAATCTCTGTTAAAAGAATTAAGAGAGCTTGCAGAAGAACACTATGAAGTGAAAGACGAGCCTGATTTATTTGAAGCGCTTGGCATTTTAGAAAATGAGTTCAACAAACAAAAGCCAAGACAAGTTATCGTCAAAGGCATGCTGTATCAACTGAAATTGCACGTGCCGCTTCAAGCCATCTCTGAATCACTTTTGCGCATTTTGAAAGAGGATCACTTGTAAAACCCAGGGCAGCCCCTGGGTTTATTGTTGTGATAAATAATTAAAATCCTTTTCTGTCAGTGCAGGAAGTTTGTTGGCTTGAACTCTTTTTAGTAGGTTATCTACATATCTTTGAATGGCAAGCATGTCACAAGGAAAATCAAATTCAAATTCTTCTTCCACTGATATTGTGTCCATACAATACGAACAATTCGGCTTAGAGCCAAGCATATCATTATTGAAACTTAAAACATCTTCATATGTTTCTTCTGACAGGTCAAAATGAGAGATCAAAAATACATCAATATGATTACCATCCTGCGACCGCCTTTGATCAAGATATAACAAAAAGGCCGACTCTTTAGAGTCGTGCGAGATCACTTGAAAAAATTCTACATCACGTGTACGTAACCATCTGATAAATCTTGTTTTTAACGTTCTCAACAAACATTCACCTCTATATTTTTGTTCAAATAAAAACCAGGGGCAGCCGCCCCTGGTTCCTTATTTTGCTTTCGGTGTCACCATTTCTTCTGGTTTGACAAACTGTTCAAACTGCTCTTCTGTTAAGAGCTCTAATTGAAGTGCTGCTTCTTTTAATGTTAATCCTTCTTTGTGCGCAAGTTTGGCTATTTTCGCTGCATTTTCATACCCGATGTGCGGGTTAAGTGCCGTCACAAGCATCAATGAATTATTCAGGTTTTTCTCGATTGTTTCTAGGTTTGGTTCGATTCCAATTGCACATTTGTCATGGAATGAGTTCATACCGTCAGCAAGTAACTCAACTGATTGCAGGAAGTTATAGATGATGACCGGCTTAAATACATTAAGCTCAAAGTTTCCTTGGCTTGCTGCAAAACCGATTGTTGCATCATTTCCCATGATTTGCGCTGCAACCATTGTTAAAGCTTCACTTTGGGTTGGGTTGACTTTTCCTGGCATAATAGAGCTTCCTGGCTCATTTTCAGGAATGATTAATTCGCCAATTCCGCAGCGAGGACCACTTGCAAGCCATCTCACATCATTGGCAATTTTCATTAAATCAGCCGCAAGTGCTTTTAAGGCACCGTGTGCATACGTAATTTCATCATGGCTTGTTAGCGCATGGAATTTATTTGGTGAAGAATTGAATGTTTGACCTGTCAGCTGGCTGATTTCTTCAGCGACATATTTACCAAACTCAGGATGTGCGTTAATCCCTGTACCAACAGCGGTTCCGCCAATCGCAAGCTCTCTCATTTTCTCAGTTGATTCTAGAATCATTTCTTTCGAACGATCCAGCATGTAAACCCAGCCGCTAATTTCTTGACCAACTGTAAGTGGTGTTGCATCTTGCAGGTGCGTACGACCGATTTTGACGATCTCTTGATACGCCTTTGCTTTCTCATCAAGAGTTGCTCTTAACTGATCAATCGCAGGTACTAATTTTTTGTACACAGCTAAAACAGCTGCTACGTGCATAGCAGTTGGGAATGTATCATTTGAGCTTTGGCTGCGGTTTACGTCATCATTCGGATGAATGCTGAATTCACTATTTTTATCCTTCAAGTAAGCAGTTGCTCTATTTGCAACGACTTCGTTCATGTTCATGTTACTTTGCGTTCCACTACCTGTCTGCCAAACAACAAGCGGGAAATGCTCGTCATACTTTCCGCTGATGATGTCATCACATACAGCAGCAATCGCTTCTGCTTTTTCACTTTCAAGGTTGCCAAGACGTTCGTTGGCAATCGCTGTGCTACGTTTCAAAATTGCAAACGCATTCACAACTTCCTTTGGCATTTTCTCAGAACCGATTTTGAAATTTTCTTTGCTTCGTTGTGTTTGTGCACCCCAGAACTTGTCCTTTGGCACCTTGATTTCGCCCATTGTGTCTTTTTCGATTCTAAATTCCGTCATTATGTATCCCTCCATAGCTTCATCACTCAACTCTATTCTATACAAAAAACGAAAATCCTTTAAGCGTTTTCAATTAAAATTTTATCTTTATTTTAATTTTAGTTCAATATAAACGCGAACATCTTTCGAATATTTGTATTTTGGGTTCGTTTTTCCGTAATCCTTTGACGTATACGTCACCTCGTAATGCTTGTCAAACGACTGTAGAATACGGTCAATCTCCTCTTTTGTTCCTGCTAAACGAATTTGTGCCATCTTGTTTCCTCCAAAACCCTCATTCTTTCTTTTACCACAAAATAATGTAACACAGAATATTGTTTTTTCAAGCAGGTAATGCTAAGAAAAAGATGTTAAGGCGGGTGATCCTTTTGAATCAAACTCCATTGAAAGAGCACTTATACGATAATCTCTCCGTCATTCTCCCGCAGTTAAAGGATATGGACGATTTGATCCATGAGAAAAAAACGTTACCTCACGGACAGGTTGTTTATTATTTATACATTAAAGAAATGAACGAAACCATGCACATTCAAACCTTCTTAAAGCTGCTGCTGCAAGATCATACCTCTCTGACAAAAGAGAAGATGGAATCCAATTTATCGATGATGACAACCCGTACGGTGAAGACATTTGAAGAAATAATCGATGCGATTTTTCAAGGACATTGTGTGGTACTGATTAACGGATTTCAACATGCTTATATTTTAGAGACGAAGGGAACGAAGAAACGCAGTTTAGGGGATTCTACATCTGAAACAGTCGTAAGAGGGCCAAAAGTTGGCTTCATTGAAGATTTAAACACGAACTTGGCTCTCGTGCGACAGCGCTTGAAAAACCCTGACCTCAAAACAGTTAACATGAAGATCGGGGAAAAGAAATACACCCAAGTGACCATCATGTACATTGACGGTATCGTTGAAACCTCTGTTTTAAAAGAGGTAAAAAAACGGCTCAAACAAGTCACCATTGATGATATACAAGACTCTGGTGTTCTTGAGGAGCTCATTGAAGACAATGTGTATTCTCCTTTTCCGCAAATTCAAAACACAGAACGGCCTGATAAAGTCGCCTCTGCTTTGAACAATGGGCGAGTCGCCATTTTTGTCGATCATTCGCCTTTTATATTAATTGTGCCTGCTTCCCTTGCGACGATTATGCAATCACCTGATGATTATTATGAAAGATGGATCGCCGCCTCTCTTATTCGTTTGCTGCGATTTACCTCGATCTTTCTCACGCTGTTTTTATCAGCAATTTATATTGCTCTCGTGTCCTTCCATCAAGGGCTTCTGCCAACTACTTTGGCCATTTCGATCTCAAGCACAAGGGAGAATGTCCCCTTTCCACCTATTGTGGAGGCACTCATTATGGAGATGACCATTGAGCTATTACGGGAAGCTGGCTTAAGGCTGCCAAATCCACTTGGTCAAACGATCGGACTTGTGGGCGGAGTGGTCATTGGACAGGCTGCCGTACAAGCTCATATTGTGAGTTCGATCATGGTGATTATCGTGAGTGTTATTGCACTTGCATCCTTTACCGTTCCTCAATACGGGATGGGCATGTCATTCCGCGTGCTTCGCTTTGTATCCATGTTTACGGCGGCTGCATTTGGCTTATACGGGCTTGTGCTGTTCATGCTCGTACTACTTACACATTTGACTCGCCAAAAAAGCTTTGGCACACCGTACTTCTCGCCGGATTTTGTGTTCAGCTATAAAAACGAAGACAATTCCATCATTCGATTGCCTTTGAAAAATCAAAAGAAAGGAGAACGACATGGTCAATCATAAAGAGTCAATTACAAGCTATCAGGCAAGTGCCATTATTGCCAATACCACACTAGGCGCAAGTATGGTGATCATGCCAAGAGCGATGGCTCAGGCTGCATCTACACCTGACGGCTGGATTGCACTCTTACTGATGAGTTCCGTTTACATTGTGTTTATTTTTGTGAACGTGCTCATGATGAAAAAGGTTCCTTTCTCCTCTTACTATGATTATACGAAGGAAGGGCTTGGGAAATGGATTGGCTCTATTGCCAACCTGTTGATCATTATTTATTTTCTTGGCGTCGCCAGTTATGAAGTACGGGCCATGTCGGAAATGGTGAAGTTCTTCCTGCTTCAAAACACGCCAACAACTGTCACAATGCTTAGCTTTATTTTGGTCGGCTTTTATCTTGTAATTGGTGGGATTGGTGATTTTGCCAGGCTGTGTCCTTTTTTTCTCATCGTCACACTTATCATCTTATTTGTCGCCTATGGATTCAGTCTACAAGAGTTTAAGCTAGATAATCTCCGGCCCGTATTAGGAGAAGGCTTCTCCCCTGTCATGAAATCACTCAATGCGTCGGCAATATCTTTTGTAGGGATCGAGATGATGCTGTTTATGCCCGCATATATGAAAACTCAAAAACACACCTTTGCATACAGTACAGTCGGCTTTTTGATACCTTCGATCATTTATATCTTCACCTATGTGCTTGTCGTTGGTGCGCTCACTGTAAAAGAAACGGCGACGTTGACTTGGCCAACCATCGCTTTGTTTCAATCCTTTGATATCCAAGGTATTTTTATTGAACGATTTGAATCATTTTTACTGATCGTATGGCTTGTCCAGCTTTATACAAGCTTTGTTGGTTATACATTCTTTGCAGCAATCGGTGTCTCAAAACTAACCAAGCTTCCTAAAATAATGGTGCTCGCGCTGATGACAATTGTGATCTATTTTGCGGCCATTTTCCCAAAGGATGTCGATACAGTGCGAAATTATTTAATATATGTGAACAATCTATTTTTCCTTTTGTTCGGAATACTCCCCTTTCTCTTATTCGTTATTGTGGTTCTGAAAAGGAGGAGAAAATCAACATGAAAAAGAGAGCGGTCCTCACCCTCTTGCCCCTTATCTTGTTATGCGGCTGCTGGGACAGTACAAATATTGAAGAACTGAACATGGCCATCGGCTATGCACTTGACAAAGGTGATCATGATCATAAATTAAAGCTATCCTTGCAAGTACTCGTGCCTCAAAAAATTGACCAGCAAGCTAGTGTGAAAGACCCGACCAAAATCATTGAAACAAACGGTAATTCTGTACACCAAATCTTTCGATCCACTACGCTCAAAAGTCACCGCATTTTCGCACAGCAGCTGAGAATTTATCTGTTTTCTCAAGAGCTCATTAATGAAAACGATTTTGATTTGGTGATTAACCAATTTATTCGGGATAATGAAACTCGCAGAGGCAGCCTAGTATTCATGACCTCTGAAAAACCTGGTGAACTGCTTAAAATCAATGATGATGGGCAACCAGCATCATCGACCCTATATGATATTGCTCAGAACACAAAGTCATCTATTCAATTATTTCCCCCTGTATCTCTCGGGGATATTTCATCAGCCATGCAAAACAATGTATCATTTGCTATCCCAAGGGTCTCTCAAGACAAAGGAAAATTAATGATTGACGGAGCTTCTATTATTAAAAACAAACGCTTTTTAACGAATCTCTCTCTTCTCGATGTACAGGCCTATAATCTATTAACCGGTAAAGCAAAGGGTGGAGTAATTGAATTCAAAGACGATAAAAATAATATCTATTCATATGAGTTGTTTAAACTAAAGCAAAAGGTTCGAACAACTAAATCAGCCAGCGGAAGATATCAATTTGATGTGACGGTTGAGATAGAGGGAAGGTTGTCAGAGGATTGGAATAAGCGTGAAAATGCCTTTGATGAAAAATACCTGAGAAAGGTAGAGAAAATTGTTCAACAGAAGATAGAGAACAACGTGAAGAATTTCACCGAAGTATTACAGCACGAGTTCAAAGCAGATATTTGTGGATTTTATCAAAAAGCGAGTATTGCATACCCGAAGGACTTTCGAAAAGAAGCAAAGCATTGGGATGAGATTTTTAGTGAATCGGATATTCATTACAAGGCAAATGTGAAAATCCGTGACTTCGGGACTAAGGGCGCAACACAATCCTTATAGAGTATGTTAAAATGGTAAGAAAAAAAGGGTGTCAATCATGAAACGAGCTTTACTTTCGGCCGGCATTCTATTTTTGATTTTAGGAATACTTCTGTTAATCGTTGTATTCATGCAGTCAAAAGAAGATTTCTTCATTGAAGCCGACAGCTTTTCGAGCACATTATTGATCGTGATTTATTATGGACAAACCCCTGCGCTCCTTCTGATTGGAGGCGGATTATTCGTCGGACTTTCACAGATCATTGATTTGCAGGAGAAAAAAGCAGCAGTGGCAAAGGAGAGCGTAAAGCTATTATCCGAAATGAAGAAAACCCTGGAAGACAAATCGGCCGTGGAGCAGGAGGCTTTTCCAGTTCCTGAACTCCATCAACTATCCGAACGTCCGATCACAGGACAGAAGGACTAATTTTACGCATGTTCTAGCAGCTTTCATTTGAAAGCTGTTTTTTTATTGAATCAGCTTATGGCGATGTGCATACACAGCCGCTTGTGTGCGATCTTCTACATCGAGTTTTGAAAGAATGTTGGTAATATGCGTCTTCACCGTTTTAATTGTAATAAATAATTCCTCGGCAATGACCTTATTCGATTTCCCATCCGCAATCAGCTTCAATATTTCCATTTCCCTTGCTGTTAATGAATCGTGCAGGATTGACCCATTTGATGAATGACGGAGTTTATTCATGACCTTTCCAGCCACTTTTGATTCAAGTCTTGGTTCGCCGATACTCGCAGACCTAATAGCATCAGCAATTTCTCCTGCCTTGGATGTCTTTAATAAGTAGCTCAAAGCACCAGCTTCAATGACTGGATAGACTTTATCATCATCAATAAAGCTCGTCAGAACGATAATTTTGGCATCTTCGATTTCCTGACAAATTCTTTTCGTTGCTTCGATACCATCCATCCCTTCCATCACAAGATCCATTAAAATCACATCTGGCTTTAGTTCAACCGCTAGCTCTACACCTTTTTGTCCATCTGACGCTTCACCGATGACTTCAATATCAGCCTGTGCCTCTAAAAAGGCGGCAAGCCCCATTCTCACCATTTCGTGATCGTCGATTAAAAGCACTCGAATCATCGAACGTTCTCTCCTTTTCCTTCATCAAAAATGGGAACCTTCACATCAATTTGTGTTCCTTTTCCCTCAAATGACATAATCTCTGCGACACCGCCCACTTCACTTGTTCTTTCTCGAATCGATTCAAGTCCGTAGGAGGCCGTCGTCTTCACATGATCCGTTTGAAAACCAATACCGTTGTCGATAATCTTCAGCTGCACTTGCCGATTTCTAATGAGCAGTCGCACGGTTACCTTTGTCGCCTTTGCATGCCTAAACACATTTGAAAGGGCTTCTTGCACAATTCGGAATAGGTGATCTTCCACCCCTTTAGATAACGGGACATCATCTTCGATTTCCCAATCAATATCAATCGGCTGCTTTGCCTGGAATTCATTTAGCAGCTCAATCAAGCCTTTTTTCAAGTCTTTTCCTTCAAGCGTGATCGGCCTTAGATGCAGAAGTAGTGCGCGCATCTCATTTTGTGCATCGCCAGCCATTCGTTCGACAAGACGCATTTGCTTTAAAACCTTTTCGTCCTGTTCCTTCATTCCTTCAAGAATGGCAGAGGTCATCATGGAAATCGCAAATAACTGCTGGCTGACCGCATCATGTAGTTCACGTGCTAGACGCTGACGCTCTCCTGAAACAACCGATTTCTTCATTTGAACCTGCCATTCAGCCCGCTCATTTGAGAGCTTTTGTAAGGAGGCTACTTGCCCCTCAATCCGTTTCGCCATCTCATTTAATTGATCGGCCGCTAAGCCAATTTCATCATCACCTAGAGATGGCAGCCTATACGCAAAATTCCCATTTTCAAACTTCAAAATCGACTCCACAAGCTGATCCAGACGCTTCTTATGCTGGTAGCCAAACACATGGCCCGCTGAAACGCCAATGGCGAGACTAATGATGAGTAAAATACAAAAAAACGGGATGCCGAACCACCGCGTAGACAGCAGGATCATGGGGTCAAGCTGATAATATAAAAACATCGGCAGCGTCGTCATGATGACAACACCGAGCGAGATCCCTACTGCGAGACGAACCGATTGCCACTGGATGCCTAAGTGCAGTTTTTTCATAAGTACCTCACATCCACATCCCCAATCAGTAGAGAAATGGAGATTTTCACTTTTCGCTTACTCTCATCGTAATCATTGGTCATCACATAGACCTTACTGCCGAACCCGCTTCTTTTTTCATCAATGATTTTCATATCACCAATGGCAGCAGAAGCACTCACACATACTTCAATATCCTGCGGTACGTAAATATCTACATCTCCGATGAGTCCACTAATCACGATCGTGCTTTCTTCTTCCGCGATGATGGCCTTTGATAAGTCGATTTTGACATCACCAATAAAGCCTGAAATCGTCAAATCACTTAATTGAAACGGCTTTTTCATCAGCCTGACTTCACCGATAAAAAAGTCATGCTCTTTGTTTGGCTTTGTCTGGCTTTTTGTTTTCTTTTGGTCGCTCTTTTTTTCAAGATTGACTTTCAGTGAAGGTTTTTCCTTCTTTGATGATTCCTTTTTATCGACATCAAAAACGGGTTTGTTCTTCAATAATCGATAACCAGCATAGATCAAAAAGGCAGCAAATAAATATCCTGTTAAACTAAAAGTGATATTGAGCAGAAACTTCAAGAAGAGAAAGCCGGCAAAAATATAGGAAACTGAACCGAGCCAACGTTTGGATCGTGAGTGCAGCCAATAGCCAGCTAGAGCAAAAAACACAGGCCAAAACAAATCTGCTCCGATCCCAATAATTTTGAGAAATAGATTAATACCAAAAATCACAACAATGATGCCTAAGATTTGATTTCTTGAAAAACGCAGTTGACTCGCCTCCTTCCTCTCTCACGTTCATTACCGTAGTTTTAAGTTGCCACTTGTCATTTCAATATCGACTAAGTGCGTTCCTTTTCCTCTCGTGCCCATAAAGCCTCGTCCTTCATTATCGACCTGATCAAAGTTGTAAGAATGATCGATACTTCCAGTCGTTTTCCTTGTTTGAACCTTGAAGTCCCCTTCATCTGGTAAGTTAAACTTCGCACTGCCAGATGTCATTTGAAAGGAGACAGGTGCATCAATTGTATCAAAGCTGGCAGTCAACCTACCGCTTGTCATACCCAATTGCAGCTGCCCTTTGACATTTTTAATATCCGCACGACCTGATGTTGTACTGATATCACTATCCTCGGCATCGATATGAGATACCGCCAATCTGCCGGATGTGGTATTGATTTCAACACGCTTTGCTGAGAAGTTCTCAGCTGTCAGGCGTCCGCTCGTTGATTTGAGCGTCACATCTTGAAGAGACAGCTTCCCTTCGCCATCTACCTCACTCACACCACTTCCACCCGTAATCTTCACATTTTTATGATAATCTGTTGGAATCTTCACTAAGAGTTCTCCCTTTTCAAAGCGAGAGAAAAACAAGAATCCTTTATTTTCAGCACGGATTTTGAATGTACCGCCTGTTTGCTCCGCATACATCTTTCCTTTTCCATTGACAACAGACACGGAAATATCAGAACGATTCTCAGGCACCACCTTCACGCGAAATAGAGAAAGAGAGATATCCAATTGATCAACCTCATCTTTTTTCGCTGAAGCTGTTGTCACCGCTTTTTCACGGGAGAAACTCAAATGAAAGAGATCTCCATTTTTGAAAAGCATCCCAATCATTAAAAGAACTCCTACAAGTATACAAATTAGACCGATTAACCGCTTCATTCATATCATCCCTTTATCTTTTGACCTTTTTATTATAAGGAAAAGCGAACCAGAAAGAAATCAAATATCGGAAGAAAAAACCTACTTTTCTTCCGACTTGACACATATTCCTTATTTTGCTTGCTGCTGTTCAGGCTTCTTCTCCAACTTGAGCTTCTGCCATTCTTTTTCAACCTCATCGGCATAATCTAGATGAGCATATGCACCTTGCTCTGTAAATTGTGCATAGCTGCCTGCTTTTGTCTCCATTTCTTCTATACGATTCTCCATTCGAAGAAATTCCTTATATGCACTTTCACTGTCTACTTTATTAATGGATTCGTTCATATGCTGCTTTGCTTGTGCGGCATTGGCTCTTGCAATGAGCGCTTGCTTCTTGTCTTTAATATCACGCAGCTTCGTTTCTAAATGCTGCAATTGTTCTTTCAGCTCTTTCAATTGTTTCACAGATTGCTGGTAGGCATCCTGATACTCCTTATGCTTATCTTCAAAATACTTCATTTCAGTGAGCGCTTTTCGTGCAAGCTCTTCCTCTCCCGCATGAAATGCCAGCTCAGCCTGCTTCTTTCGCTTATCAGCAAATGCTTCTGTCTCACTTGCTTGACGCAGGAAGCCTTGCTGAATTGTTTGTTGTTTGATGATCGCATGTTTCGCTTTGGCAATATCGTCCTCCATATCACGAACGTATTGATTCAGCATCACACGTGGATTCTCCAATTTATCTAAGCCTTCATTGACGGTTGCAACAAACATATCTCTTACTCTTCTTAATACCATTTGATATTCCTCCCTTTATTTTTTCTTTAAAAAATCTTCCCATTCTTGATCAAATGACGTGTTGATGGGTTCTTCCATGTGCGGTGCCGTGTTTGGCTCCCTATATGATCTGCCTGATGATTCTTTAGCAGATTCACCATTTAGCATCGTCCAGCCAAAATAGAGAAGTGCTCCAGCAAATGCGATTCCGAGTAAAAATGGCAGAGATTGCACGACGAGTAGCACACCGATGACAGCTAAAATGACGCCTGTGGTTTTACTGCCTTTATCATATTTTTTTACACCTACATAGATGAGCCACGCCCCAATTAGAGTTGGGATCAGCCCTCCGAGTGAACCACCAAAGAAGATGGATAAACCAACAAACATAAGAATCGAACCGATGATTGTTTTACCTGTTATTTTCATCTTCATGCCTCCTTTCTTGCTCCTTGCTTTTACTATAGTCAAAAAAGAAAGCCAGCAAAACGTGTCGCAGATTGATCTTTGATTGCGACCAGAGTCGTAACTATGCTCAGACTTGCCTTTGAATCTAATTAAAAAAGCACTCAGCTTGTAGAGAAGCTTTTTTACAAGTTGAAAGTAGTTAACGACCTTAAATAGATTCATTTTACGTTCACTGTAAGCCCTGGTAACAAGGAACTTAAAGATGCCCCATCGATTCTGTTGAAATGACTCTTCTCAAAGGGATCTAAGCTATGTTCTATAGCATATTTATGAAGATTTTGATGTTTGAATCATATTTTTCACTATCCCATTTTATTGATTGATCATAAGCATCGTCTTTCACTATTTCTATCTCTTGAGGGTGCTAATCGTATGATAAAATACAGGGGGAATTACTATATAAAAAATACGTAAAGAGGAAGCAGGTGCAGTACATTGACAGATGGAGATAAATTAGCCAACCTATTTGCTAGAGGTTCTTTTGACATACAAGATGTTTATCGTTTAGTCATCCAGCCTAATAGTACATTACGTGAGTTTAAGGCGGAAAATCATGGCTTTCTTTTTACCATTCGTGGGGAAGCTAGAATGAGTGTCAATGGAATGGCCTACGAGCTGCAACCAGGTTCAGTATTACATGTAACGCCAAAGAGTCAGCTTGCCTTGCAAGTTATCGGCCAGTCAGAGTACGAGTACCATTCACTTTTCTATAGCTTGGACCGTGATAAGGCATCTGAATGTAATAAACCTTTTAAGCTAGAACCGGGAGCAAATCCGAGAGTAATAGAATTGCTGACCATGCTCCATCAGAATGTTCATACACCTGGCGGAATGGGAAAGCTTCGTGTCAAAGAGTTATCTCTACGCATCATGTATCAAGTTCTGATGGGCTGTAAGCAGCGAGATAGAGATAGCTCTCCAAACAAAAGGGTCATTGAGGAAGCCGTTGCTTACATTAGAGGGCAATATATGAATCCATTGACACTCCATGATCTAGCTGAATTGTATGATATGAATCCAAAAAGCTTCTCATACTTTTTTCACAAATATACCGGACTTCACCCAATTGACTATGTGATCCAGTATCGTATGGAAAGAGCGCGTGAAATACTTAAGGCAGGAAACATTCCAATCCGCGATGTTGCTGTGACTGTCGGCTACCCCAACCCGCTATATTTTAGCAGAGTATTTAAAAAGAAATTTGGTGTGTCTCCCAGCGCATACATCTCAAAATTAGATCATCATCTGTAGGAGCCTTATATTTCACCTCAAAACGTTGTTTTCTACAATCAATGCAGCCTAACTCATTCGTTCAACCTTGATTGGAATCATCCCCTTCTGCGACGGTTAACCAAAGGACTTTATTGGAGCCCCATCCTTCTACGGAGCGAACAGCATGAATGCCTCAGCCATTGAAGTCCATCAGGTTCACCATTATTCAGTCAGACCAGATTAGATAATAATGCATGTTATATTCGTCATTTGTGTATTCGCATTTCATGAGGTCCTTGCTATACTATCTATTGATAATGATTATCATTTTCAATTGTTGCAGAGTGATATACACAGTGCTCTGCAACAGCAAGGAGGTGAAGACTTGACTGAAAAAAGACAGCTTTGCATCGGGTTGTCCCTGTCAACAACCTGGTTGAAAGGGACAGGTTGGCAGCAGCCTGACAGCATGGTAGAACACTTATACTCGAGCAACTTTTACGTCATGCTAGCGAAGAGAGCGGAAAAGGCTAAACTTGACTTTCTTTTTAAGCCTGATGCGTTGCTTCTCAACACAGAGGTATTGGATCAATCGCCTGGCTTTGGGGGCCTTGATCCAATCGTTTTGCTTGCCTCGATTGCTAGTGAGACGGATCGAATCGGACTCGTGACAACTGCCTCAACTACGTTCAATCCGCCCTATGTGGTGGCTAGACAGCTTCAGTCTTTGCATTGGATCAGTAACGGACGTGCTGGCTGGAATATTGTCACTTCTATCGACGGTGCCGATAATTTCAGTAATGCACCCATGCCGTCGTCAGAAGAGCGGTATGCGAAAGCGATGGAATTTACGGATGTTGTACGCAAGCTTTGGGAGAGTTATCCGTATGAGGCATTGCTCATCAACCGAACAACGGGACAATTTGCCGACAAGGAGAAGATTTCCCCCATTCATCATGACGGTGATTTCTTCAATATTAAGGGACCGCTCAATTTGCCGACCCATAAGTCGGGATCGATCCCCTTGTTTCAGGCTGGTGCTTCGGAAACGGGACGAAATTTTGCCGCTTCGACTGCGGATGCTATTTTTGCAGCGACCCCTGATATCACCTCAGGCATCGAATTACGGCAAGACCTAAGAATGCGAGCAAGAAGGCATGGCCGCCAGCCAGATGCGGTTCGTGTTCTGCCCGGTTTGTATTTCTTCTTAGGAAAGACGCGTGACGAGGCGCGTGAATTATATCGGAAGGCGCATACCCATCTGAGCACTGCACATCGCTATGCATCGATTCAATCGATTCTCGGTCTCGATATTAGTCACCTGCCCTTGGATCAACCCGTTACTGCCGATTTGCTGCAAGGGATCAATCATCCGGTACGTAGTCAGACACATGCTGATTTGCTGCGCAGTCTGATTGTACAACAGCAGCCTACTGTAAAAGAGCTGCTATTCAGGCCGGAGGTCATCGGATCGGCGCATTGGGTGGTCGTGGGAACGGTTGAAGATGCACAAAGAGAAATTACTACGTGGTTTGAAGCGGGTGCAATGGACGGATTCATTGCTCTTCCGGGCTCGGTACAATCACTGGAATTATTTTTTGACGAGTTGGTACCTATGCTCACCCAACATGGCTTGTATAGGAGCGAATATACAGGCAATACCTTGCGTGAGCATATGGGGATTAAATAACGACAATATACGATTTGAGAGGAGTACTGGAAAGATGAATAAAAAGTTAATACTCATGGTCTTGATTACATTATTCATGCTTGTTATGGCTGCATGCGGAGGAGGAGACAAATCGAAGCAATCAAACACAGCCTCGGGAAGCAACACGGAAGAAAATTCAGACACAAGAACAGTAGAATACCTTGGAGAAAAGTATACCGTCCCGAAAAAGGTCGAAAAGATTGTCATTACTGGGGCGATGGAAGCCATGGAAGATGCGGTTGTCCTTGATGTTCATCCTACAGGAGCAATATCTGTAGGAGGGAAGTTTCCAGAAATATTTGCTTCAATAACAAACAATTCGGAATCAATCGGTGAGAAACAGCAGCCGAATTTTGAGAAAATAATGAAATTGAAGCCTGACGTTATTTTAGGCTCCTCCAAGTTTCAACAAGTGGTGCAGGATAAATTAGAGAAAATTGCTCCGACAATTTTGATATCCCATATTGCGACCAATTGGGAGGCCAATTTAGAGCTAATGGGAGAATTAACAGGGAAACAGGCTGAAGCAGATAAAATCCTTGCACAATACAAAACAGATATCAAAGCTGTAAAGGCATCGTTAAAAGAGAAACTCCAAGGGAAAAAAATAGCCGCAATTCGAATTCGGGGAGCACAAGCCTTCGTATACCCGGAGGATGTTTACTTTAATCCGATCTTGTATAACGAGTTGGGTCTGGAGGTCCCTCAACAGATTAGTCTGGCAAAAACGCAAGAAGCAATCTCTGTCGAGCAGTTGGGGGAAATGAATCCGGATTATTTATTTGTACAATTTTCTACGAATGAAAATCAAGAGGCACAAAATGCATTTGATGACCTGAAAAGGAATCCCGTTATCCAAAATATAACGGCCTTTAAAAAGGAACAGGTCTATGTCAACGTAGTTGATCCGCTTTTGGAGGGTGGACCTGCTTACAGCCGAATCAAGTTTTTGAAAAGCTTGCAGCAGCACCTAGATAAGTAATGGATGAGAGCGGAAATGCTTCAGTTGTTGAGCAAGAGATGGATTCAAATCTTTTGGCTTGGCCTTCTTTTTAGTAAGAACATCCTCATATCGGTTTTTTATGGATTGAAATCAATCAGCGATGGAGCTGTGTAGCAGTCACTTGTTCAATTCGATTCGGGGAAAAAAATCATTTCATTATTCATTGATATTAGATGGAAATGATCAGGAAGACGATTTTCTTCTCCAGCTACACGGCTTATCTGCAATTTTAAAAAAAGAAAATAAATGAAGTCAAAAGAAGTGAGGCGAAATGTACGATGAATGACAAGGAAATATATGATGTAACGATTGTTGGCGGTGGCCCTGCTGGATTGTTTTCCGCCTTTTATAGCGGCTTGCGTGAAATGAAAACAAAACTGATTGAATTCCAGCCATTCCTTGGCGGGAAGGTCCATGTTTATCCGGAAAAGATGATCTGGGATATAGGAGGCTTGACGCCTGTTCCAGGCTCGCAACTGATCGAACAAATTGTCGCCCAAGGAATGACATTCCACCCGAAGGTTGTTCTTGGAGAAAAGGTCACCTCCATTTCTAAAGATGAAGCAGGCAACTATGTTCTACATACGGCCACCAACCAAACACATTGCTCCAAGACCGTCATTTTGGCTGTTGGAGGAGGAATTCTCAAGCCGATTAAATTGGACATCGAGGGAGCAGAACGATTCGAGGTCAGAAATTTGCATTATACGGTCAAATCGCTTGCACGCTTTAAAGAGAAGACTGTGTTGATCTCAGGTGGCGGTAATTCAGCCATTGACTGGGCGAATGAGCTGGAGCCGATTGCCAAGCAGGTATATTTGACCTATCGGAAGGATGCCCTGAAAGGACATGAAGCCGAAATATCGCGCCTTAGAAACAGCTCTGTCCAATGCCTGCTTCATACATCGATTGAAAAGCTAGTCGCGGCGGCAGATCATGAGCGGATCGAAACGGTCGTGCTGAAAAATAATAAGGACGAGGCCTTATTTGAGCTGGCCGTAGATGAGGTCATTATCAATCATGGCTACGAGCGAGACAAAGAATTGCTGGCGAACAGTGCGATTCAGCTGGAACAGAAGGATTACTGGATCGCCGGAACTCCGAGGAGTGAAACGTCGATTCAGGGCATTTATGCAGCAGGTGATATTTTGCATCATGAAGGAAAATTACATTTGATTGCAGGAGCATTTCAAGATGCCGCGAATGCGGTGAACCAAGCAAAACAATATGTGATGCCTGATGCCAGCGCGCATGGGATGGTTTCCTCGCACAATGACTTGTTTGTTCAAAAAAACAGGGAGCTAATGAAGCATTTGTATACGAAATAAATGGCAGTGCGAATTTGAGCAAGGGTTAGACAATGAATAGCAAGCTCGATCGCTTCTAAGCATACAGAGGGAAAGGGATGTCTGAAAAGTTATTTCTCGATTTCAAATTCTCTACTACGTTTCATATGAGACAGTACTTACTTATATCGTCATAATCTTATATGTGACGCTCATTAAGTCCATGGAATACACACTCAAACAATCACATTTCGTTGATTTTTATTTAGGTCATCGTATCAAGGAAAAGTCACAATATAATGAATAAAGCTGTCGAGATTTTCTCGACAGCCTCTGTACGCAACTGCGATAGTGTCTACACACTGCGAAACACGTCTGCACTTCGTTCATATTCAACATCAGCTTCATCGAGCCGATGATTGACAATACGTGCTGCTGCAAACAAATAGTCAGAAAGCCGGTTCACATATGTGAGCGTAACTGCTGGAATCTCCTCTTGTTTCGCCAGCGTCACAATATGCCGCTCTGCTCTTCTGACGACTGTCCGCGCCACATGTAAGAAAGCAGCGCCTTCCTGGCCACCCGGTAAAATAAACTTGGTGAGCGGTGAGGCTTCCTCTACATATACATCCATTCTTTGCTCAAGGATTGCCACCGATTCTTCTGTTAATTTGCCTTCTTTACGTGGTTTCACCGCTGCTAAATCACCGCCGCAGTCAAACAGCTCATGCTGAATGACGATCAGCTCTGACAAAATATCTTGAAACAATTCGCCATGCTGTCGTAAGTTTGCATGCGCAAGTCCAATGAAGCTATTCGCCTCATCTAACGTACCGTACGCTTCTACTCTTATGTCATCTTTATCGGCTCTCCCGCCAATCAAGCCTGTTTGGCCTTGATCCCCGGTTTTTGTATAAAGTTTCATCGGTTTCCCCCTTGTTCATTACTTTGTCCTCTTAGTATACCCTTGAAGTGGATAGGATGTATTTGTTTTTACTATGAAACACTGTGATTTTCATGTTCTGTCGATTAGAATACGAAACGATGACTGAAACGCAAAAAAGTGAACGAGTCAGTTCACTTTTTAATTGCAGCCAATGTATGAAGAAGCCGGTGCACTTTCTTTCGTAATCTTTCGAGTAAAATCACATCAGGTTCCTTCTCTTTCGCATAGGCAGAAGCGATACAAAGATGATGGATGGGGATGCTCGTCTTTTGTTGAATGTTCTGCATAAGCTGGCCCATCAGCTGAATAGACGCTCCATCTGATAAAGACCCTTTCAGCACAAGCCAAACAGTCAGCTCTTCTTGCTGACGCATCCCGTAAAGAACCATATCCTCTTCATTGTCTTCTGCGGCGTATTGCTTTGGTCCGTCAGATTGGCCGAGAAACAAGCTGTCCTCACAACCATCTAGCATTTCATGAAGGGTCTCATTTCCCGTTACGAGTGATCTTTTCCAAAAGAAGCCTCCGCTTTTCTCATGTGAAGAAAGTATACGAAGCGGCTGTTTGATGGAAAACGTCATTCCTTTTGAGCCATGTGCTCTCCAGCCATCCGCTAACTTCACACTTGATGCTTTAGAAGTGGCAGCAGGTTCAATCATCAGCTGTGGGTTTGCTCGCAGTGGATGCTGAAGCGGTGTAACACTTGTTTCATACACACGGTTGATCCGCTCTGTCGTCAAGACATGATGCGGTTGTCCTAACATTTCAGCCTTTCCTTCATGGAGCAACAGAAGCCGATCGCAATAAAGACTGGCGATGTTTACATCATGAAACACACCAACCACCGTTAATCTAGAGGAAGTGGTCTCTTCTTTAATTAAATCAAGCAATTCTTTTTGATAGGCTAAATCAAGAAAACTTGTTGGTTCATCCAGTAATAAATATTCAGGCTGCTGAGCTAACGCCTGGGCCAAATACACACGCTGCTGTTCTCCCCCACTTAACTCATGGATGGATTGATTCTTAAATTGAGCAACATCCGTTTGTTCCATCACTCTGCTTACGACCTGCACATCTTCTTTCGTGACAGATTGCAGCCATCCTTTTTGATAAGGATAACGCCCAAATTGAACAGTTTCTTCGACTGTAAACGAGAAGGCCTGCTCGGTTTTCTGCGGTAAAACAGCTAGTTTTTGCGCAAGCACCTTTGAGCGGTAGGATTGAATTGGATGACCGCTCAGACATACTTGACCGCTCTCTGGTGCTAAAATACCTGCTATCATTTTGAGCAAGGTCGTCTTGCCGCTCCCATTTGGTCCAAGTATACCGAGAAATTCTCCTTGCTTCACATTAAAACTGATGCCACGAATGACCTCTTTCTCACCATATCCACCTCTGACATCCTTCACTTGAATCATAGATGCGTTCCTCCTCTATATCTGCGAATGAGGATGATGCCAAATACAGGTGCACCAATTAACGCAGTAATGATGCCAATAGGCAATTCAGTCGGCTCAATGATGGTACGGGATAACACATCTGCTAAAACGAGAAAGGAAGCGCCATTCAGCATAGACAAAGGCAGCAGATGCCGATGATCCGTGATCGCTAAAAGACGGATAAAATGCGGGATCACAAGTCCCACAAATCCGATCGTTCCTGATACTGCTACCGCACTTCCAGTCAAAATTGAACCAGCAAGCAGAACCACATATTTGCTCCGTTTCACATGAACCCCTAATAGCTTTGCCTTTTCTTCGCCATATGTCATGACATTCAAATCTCGCCCCATCAACATGAGCGCAAAGGTACCAACGAGAAAGAAAGGGAGGAAAAGGGCGATATAACGCCAACCCCTCATGGACACACTGCCAAGAAGCCAATGAATAATCTCTTTTAGATCATCACCCGTTAAAGCGATCATTAATGAAATAAGCGCTCCCAAAAAAGAGCTAAAAATCACTCCTGTCAAGATTAAAGAGGAGATGCTCATCCCCCGATGAACAAGACGTGCAAAAAAGAGGACGAGACATAGTGTTACAAGCGCTGTTGTCATACTGAAAAAAGGCAGTGTAAAACTGCCCAACAAGGGGAGCTGCCAGCTAAAAAATAAAGTCGCAACGGCTCCAACAGATGCCCCTTGAGAAACCCCTAGCGTATAAGGATCAGCGAGAGGATTTTTTAATAAACCTTGAAAGGCTGCACCAGATAACGCCAGCGCTGCCCCGACTAATGCCGCTAATATCACTCTCGGCAGTCGGATGTTCATCATAATATTGCGATCAATGGTATCAATGGTTCCGACCTGGACACCAAATAGTTCATGAACAAATATACGAAGAATAGAAGGAATGGGAATCCCTAAACTGCCAAATGAGATTCCCATTCCAATGCTTACCACAAGAAGTAAAGCACTTAGTGTGTATGCGATGATATATTTATTTGAACGTGTCAGGATAAATGCTTTTCGCAAGAGCCTCGACTCCTTCAACCAATCGCGGTCCCGGTCTTGATGCGAGATCCGTATTCAATTGAAAGACTTGTTTTTCTTTGACTGCTTTGATCGTATTCCAGCCGTCTCTTTTTTTCAGATCAGTTAAGCTGGAACCATCAATTGTGACAATGACATCAGGATTTCGTTTGATAATCGATTCTTCCGTCATTTGCACCCAGCCAGTTTGGTCGGCCGCGGCATTTTTTGCATGAATGACAGAAAGCATTTCGTCCATAAATGTATGTTGACCTGTTGTATAGATTTCAGGAGCACCTGACACTTCAACAAAGACTGTTCTTTGTTTGTCTTTAGAGATCGCCTCTGCTTGTTTCTTGATGTTATTCAATTTTGCTTTCATCTCGTCTACAAGCTTTGTTGATGCTTCTTTTGCACCTGTTGCTTCACCGATCATATTGATCGATTTGTACACATCCTTAAAGGAAGTGGCATCATTTACAGTCAGCACTTGAATACCTGCATCTTCAAGCTGTTTAAATCCATCTTTTGATCCCATCTGTGATGCATGTGCTAATACAAGGTCAGGTTTTAATGAAATGACCTTCTCTACATTGAATTCAAGACCACCAATCTTCTCTACCTTTTCTACTTCCTTTGGATAATTGTCAAAATCTGATCGTCCGACGATTTTGTCTCCAAGACCAAGTGCATAGGCAACCTCTGTATTACTTGGAATTAAAGAAACAATTCGTTTGGGCTGTTCTTTGATTTCAACTGTTTTGCCAGCTGCATCTTTAATCGATACAGGAAATGCCGCAGCTGCTGTTTCTTTATTTTGTGAACCCGTTGATTTGTGATCTGTTTCAGCACCTGCACATCCTGCTAAAACACCCATCACTAGCAATAAAGATAGCCAAATGGCTGTTAACTTTTTCATGAATGAACCCCCTGCTTTATGTACTGCTTGACGAAATCTCTTTCGTCAATTCTTTTCTAATTTCGGGAATATTATACTACAGTGCAGATAGGTTGTATATGTGATTTCTAAAAGCGTCTTTTCTGACGTTATAAAAGAAAAACAGCCTCTAAAAAGACTGTTTTTCACTCTTCTAACGGTTGATTTGTTCCCCATTGATGACGACTTTCTGAAAAGAAGGAGAGACTGCATGCTCTAAAGAAAGTGGATACGTCACATCATCTATCACACAATCTTTCATTTTGAAATGTGTGACAGGGGAATGTGAGTATGCGGCTATTTTCACACCATATCGTCCGCCAATGCTTTTTAGTCCTTCTACTTCAATATGACGTACAACAGGACGGTGAGGACCAGCATCTCCTTCCTCATACATCATGTCGATACAGACAACTTCATGCTTTAAGCTTTTGACTGTATTGTTTTTAAAATAAATGTGTTCAATGGTACCGCCTCGGACAGAGTTGGTTTTAATGCGCAGTGCCCGGTCAAGGTTTGGACTATCCATTAAATTATCCTCTGCGTATACATACCTGACCCCGCCAGAGATCTCGCTCCCGATCGTCACTCCGCCGTGTCCATCACGCATTTCATTTCTACGAATGACAATATTTTCAGATGGGACCCCGATTCTACGTCCGTCCTCGTTTCTGCCAGATTTAATGGCAATACAATCATCTCCATTATCAAAATAACAATCTTCAATGAGCACATTCCGACAAGACTCTGGATTCACACCGTCTGTGTTTGGTCCATGCCCGATGATATTGACCCCGCGGACGATGACGTTTTCACTTAACACCGGATGAATTTGCCACATTGGTGAATCCTTTACTGTTACTCCTTCAATGAGAACTTGTTGACATTGGTATGGCTGTATAAAGCTCGATCTTAAATAATGACCTTCTCCAAAAACTCTTTCCTCCACCGGTATTCTCTTTTCAGCCATTTCAAACAGAAGCTGTCGATCTTGATCCTGAGAGGGCTGACCATTCGTTCCATACTTCCAAGGCCACCAATGATGCTCATCACCTCTCCCGTCAAGCGTTCCAGCTCCTGTAATGGCGATGTTTTCTGCATGGTGAGCATAAATGAGCGGAGAATAATTATAAAGCTCTATTCCTTCATATCTTGTCAGTACGAGTGGAAGGTAATCGCGTGGATCTTGGCTAAATGTCACATAGGCGTTCTCATGGAGATGAAGCTCTACATTGCTTTTCAATTCAAGAGCTCCTGTCAAAAACGTCCCTTCAGGAATCAGCACACGCCCCCCTTTCAAACGATGTGCATCGTCGATTGCAGACTGAATAGCATTTGTAGAAAGCTCAATCCCTTTTTCGTCTGCACCATAATGAATCACATTGAATTCACGATCGGGGAACATTGGCGCTTTTATCTGCTTTAACACATGATCCATACCGTTTACTACTTTGTCTTTCTTCCCTTGCTTTGCTAAACGTGCGAGTCCGATTCCTGTTAGTACCGTTCCTGCTGTGATATACATCAAATCCCGTTTTTTAGACATTTTCTCATCCCCCAATCGCCTTAAAGTGTGACACCAGTTTTAAAAATAGCCAGCTCTCTAAAATTGTTTTTTTCATGATTTAATAGCTTTCCACTCGCCACATCAATAACTGTTGAAATGAATTTTTCTAACACAACATCTTCTGGTACATCCTCAAGCAATTCCCCAGCATTAAAGTCAATCCAGTGTTTTTTTGTTTCATATAAGGCTGTATTGGTTGATACCTTCATCGTTGGGACAAATGTGCCAAACGGTGTACCTCTGCCTGTTGTAAAGAGCACCAGCTGACAGCCAGATGCTGCAAGGGCGGATGAAGCAACCAAATCATTACCAGGCGCACTTAATAAATTCAGTCCTTTTCGTTTCAGCAGTTCTCCGTATTTCAATACATCTTTGATATCAGAAGTACCTGCTTTTTGTGTACAGCCGAGAGATTTATCTTCTAATGTCGAAATTCCACCTGCTTTATTTCCCGGGGAAGGATTTTCATATACTGGCTGTCGATGATCCAGAAAGTATTGTTTAAAATCATTGATCATTTGCACAATATTGTCGAATGTCTCTTCTGATTCCGCTCGCTCCATTAAGATTGTTTCAGCACCAAACATTTCGGGCACTTCTGTTAACACCGTCGTTCCGCCTTGGGCCACAATAAAATCGGACAGCCTGCCCAAAAGCGGATTTGCAGTAATACCTGAGAACCCATCTGATCCTCCGCACTTCAAGCCGATCTTCAGCTCAGATAACGGGATCTCTTCACGCTGATCTTCTTTCGCCGCGTCATAAATTTCCTTGAGTAATGCAACTCCCGTCTCAATTTCATCCCCTACTTCTTGGCTTCTTAAAAATTTCACCCTCGCACGGTCATACTCACCCAATGTCGATTGAAAATCTTCAATATCATTGTTTTCACAACCAAGCCCTAGAACGAGTACCCCTCCTGCATTTGGATGCTTCACGGCATTTTGTAAAATGGTTTTTGTATTTTCATGATCGTCCCCAAGCTGTGAGCACCCATAATTGTGCTTTAATACAAGAGCTGTTTCAAAAGGGTGAATGTTTCCGCCCATTTCAGCAGTGAATATTTGGATGATTTGATCGGCAATACCATTAACGCAGCCGACGGTTGGGACGATCCAAAGCTCATTGCGTATGCCACTTTCGCCATTTTTTCGTTTATAGCCTTTAAATGTAAGATTCGTTTTTTCATAGGGGTTTTCTGTTAAAGAAGGCCGATATTCGTAATCGAGCTTGCCTGATAGATTGGTTTTAATGTTATGCGTATGCACCCATTCTCCGGCAGAAATCGCATTCGTTGCATGACCAATCGGATAACCATATTTGATGATATTCTCTCGTTGTTTAATATCAGCCAAAGCAAATTTATGACCTTTTGCGACGGTCTCTTTTAAGACAACGGGATGTCCTTGATGCTGTAGCTCCTCACCTTGCTCAAGCACTTTTAAAGCGATCCCTACATTATCTGAAGGGTGAATCACAATAAAGTCTTTCATGCCTTCTCCCCCTGACTTTCATATTGATGATGGAGCATTCGGTGAACAGCTGCTCTCATCCCATGCTCCTGTATGAAGGTAAGCTGATCGGCTACCGCGTGGCTCAATCCTTCTATATCGGTTAAATCCCTTCCCCATAATTGCTCGTTTGAAAGAATGTGGACTGCAATCGTGTCATTGGAATGGTTCTCCTCTTCCCAGGCTTCCTTCATCAATGTCATCACAGTCTCATCATCCTTTACCTTATCTGGGCTTGCTCTGTAAAAATAAATGAGACTGCTCAGTGAAAAGATGAGCTTCATTGGTAACTGTTTCTTTAGCACGACATAATCAAGCAAGGACGGGAGAATACGCGTTTGAAATTTAGATACACCATTCAAAGCAATATCCAGTAATTGATGCTTCACAAATGGATTGCAAAAGCGGTCCCAAACAGATTGTGTATAAAGAACCAGCTCATCTTCAGGAAGCTTCAGCCCTGGCAGTACTTCCTCCTCCAGCATATGTCGGATGAACGGACCAACATGCTCATCTTCCACAGCCTCTTTTACGGTCTCTAAACCACAAGAATACGCAATCGGCACCATCGCTGTATGTGCCCCATTTAGAATGCGGACCTTGCTCATTCTGTAAGGCGCAATATCCTCTACAAAAAGCACATTCAGTCCTGCTTCTTGAAAGGGAAGCTCTTTTTCCACAAAGGCAGGGGCTTCAATGACAAACAGGTGATAATATTCTGCCGTGACAAGCAATTCGTCCTTATACCCCTCTTCCCTTTGTACGGCTTCAGCCGCTTCCTGAGAAAATCCAGGTACAATCCGATCCACAAGCGTATTACAGAACGTGTTGGCTTCCTTTATCCAAGTTATAAAGGCTGGCGGAAGATCCCACTCAGCTGCCATGCCGATCACATATTCTTTTAATCGATCACCATTGTGCTCGACCAATTCACAAGGCAGGATAATCAGCCCCTTTTGCTCATCTCCAGAAAACGCTTTAAACCTTTGATACAAAAAGGCCGTTAGCTTTCCTGGAAAACTCGCCTGTGGCCGATCCTCCAAGCGATCCTCTTTTCTGAGCACAAGCCCTGCCTCTGTCGTGTTGGAGAAGACGAAGCGCAAATCCGGGCTTTCAGCTACATGTAAAAAGCCTTCGTAATCGGTATACGTACTGATTCCTCTGCTAATCGATTGGATGACCATGCGTTCATTCATTTCTTTCTGGTTATGATAGCCCTGAATACATAAGGTGTACAAACCATCTTGTTCATTTAAAGCTGTAACTGACCCTTTTCGAGGAGGAACAACAACGGCTCTTCCTTTAAAATCTGTGCAGTCGTTCAGCTTTTGGATGTGCCAATTGATAAATCCACGCATAAAATTCCCTTCACCGATTTGCAAAATCGTTTCCGGATACTCAGCCGCCGGGTATATAGCTTTAGATAGTCGTTTCAAATGGTTTCCCCTCCCTGTATGTTTATGCACACGTGAACATTTCTTCCTAAAAAGGTGCTGATTACTGCACCTTTTTAACTGAATCTCTGATCATTAGTTCTGTGTGTACATACACTTTTTCCATATGATCTTCTTCTTGCTCTTCACCGTTTATGACTGAAAGGATGGCTTCTGCTCCAAGTGCACACATTTTTTCAATCGGCTTTTTCACTGTTGTGAGTGCAGGCGTGGTATAGGATGAAAATGCAATATCATCAAAACCGATAATAGAGATATCGCCTGGACACGTTTTGCCTTTTGCATATAAAGCATTCATTGCACCAATGGCCATGTCATCGTTTGAGCAAAAAAGCGCTGTTGGCGGATCATCAAGAGAGAGCAATGTTTCCATTGAATCATAGCCGCTTTTCATGTGATAGTCGCCTGTGATCATGTATTCTTTCTTCATGGGCACATGATGATCAATTAACGCTTGCAAAAAGCCAGCTTTTCTTTCCTGAGTCGATTTAAAGCCTTCTTTCCCTTCAATGATAGCGATTTGTTCATGACCGTGCTGAATGAAATAGTCCGCTGCTTGGTATGCCCCTTGACTATCATCAGCTAATATATTCATTACTTCATTACTTTCCACACGGCGATTCAGCACAATGATGGGAATGCCCTGTTTTTTCACATGATGGATAAACGCTTCATCGTGCTCGCTTTGACTCATGAGCAAAATGCCATCATAGCGTTGTTTATGAATGGTCGTGTAATCGTGAAAGTCGTCAATTCCTCGTACAAACAGATTATAGTGCTCTGTCATGACACTGTTGACGCCTTTTAACGCATCCACAAAGAAACTTGAGGATGTGCCTTCTGTTAAACTCGTAAAGAATAGACCGATTGTAAATGATTTTTGTGATACAAGGCCTCTGGCATGGACATTCGGTGAATAATTCAGTTGTTTTGCAATCGACAAAATCTTTTGTTTTGTCTTCTCTTTAATAAAAGGACTGTTATTTAAAGCCCTTGATACCGTGGTATGAGAGACATTTGCCAATTTTGCTATGTCTTTGATTGTGACTGTCATGCTATTCCGCCTTTTATGATTTTTTACCATCTTATCATAAAACCGCTTTCATTTTCTCGCCTTTTTCTTCATGTAATCTTGCTTTGATGCTGGAACTGCTTTGCCCGGTCAAATTGAAAATACTGCTTGGCATTTTCATAGCTGATTCCTTTCACGATTCCTCCGAGCAGTTCGAGATCAAGTGGTGCTTCTCCTTTTTCTACCCAATCTCCGATGATATCACAAAGCAGTCTTCGGAAATATTCATGTCTTGTATATGACAGAAAGCTTCGTGAATCTGTCAGCATACCAATGAAACGGCTGATCAGTCCAATACTGGAAAGAGCCATCATCTGCTCTGTCATTCCTTGCTTCGTATCATTAAACCACCAGGCTGTGCCGTGCTGCATCTTCCCAGGTGTCTTCCCATCTTGAAAGCTTCCAGCCAATGTTGAAATCACCACATTATCCCTAGGATTCAAGGAGTAGAGGATGGTTTTTGGTAGTGCGTGTTCTTGTTCTAAGCGATCTAATATGCGGCAAAGCGGCTTGGCAATGTCCTCATCATTCATCGCATCATATCCCGTATCAGGTCCAAGCCGCTCAAACATTTTCGTATTGTTGTTTCTAAGCGCATTGATATGAAGCTGCATCGCCCAGTCCCGCTCACAGTATGCCTGACCTAGCACAATGAATGTCTGCGTTTTAAATTTGATCTTCTCTTCTTCCGTCAATGGATGCCCAGACAACCTTTTGTGAAAGATGATTTCGACTTCTTCCTCTGTCGTTTCTTCATACGTCATTTCATTGATGGCATGATCTGAGATCAAACAGCCCTGTTCATGGAAGAAATCAATTCTCACACGAAGCGCTTTTAAAAAGTCTTGATAGGATTGTATTGTGATAGCGGAAACCTCTGCCAGCTGTTGAACATACTCGACAAACAGATCATTCGTTATATCGAGTGCCTTATCAGGCCTAAACCCTGGCAGCACTTGCACAGAGAATCCTTCTTCCCGCAGTTTCTGATGATAGTGAAGCGTATCGACCGGATCATCTGTTGTCACAACCGTTTCAACATTCGATTTCACAATGAAGTCTCTCGCACCAAAACCCTCTCCCTGCAGCTTTTCATTTACTTTTTTCCAGATGATGTCTGCGTTCTCCTCATTCAAAAGTTCCTCAACATCAAAATATCGCCTGAGTTCTAAATGGGTCCAGTGATAGAGCGGATTTCCTATAGTCATTGGAACGGTCTTTGCCCACGCTAAAAATTTCTCATGGTCTGATGCATTACCTGTTACGTGCGTTTCGGCTATGCCATTTGCTCTCATGGCACGCCATTTGTAATGATCTCCATAAAGCCATGCTTCGGTTATATTTTGGAATGTTTTATTTTCATAGATTTCTTTTGGACTTAAATGACAATGGTAATCTATAATCGGAAGGTCTTTTGCAAACTCATGGTATAGCTTTTCCGCCGTTTGACTGTTTAGTAAAAACTGCTCATCTAAAAAGGCTTTCATGAAACTCCCCCATCTCTCTTATAGAATCAAACATAATTTGTTCACGTTAACAATTTTATTGTAATCGTTTACAAAGTTGATTTCAATCCTAAAACAGGAAAAAACGATCTCCTTTTGAAAGGAAAATCGTTTTTTGGCTATTTTACAGGTGTTGATTTTTTTAGGACAATCGCAATAGTTGTTCCTTCACCTAGTTCACTTTCAACTTGAATATCACCGTCATGCAGCAAGACGAGCTCTTTTGCAATCGCCAGCCCGAGTCCTGTTCCATTCGTTGGATCGTTCGTATTTGTTCCTCTGTAGTAGCGGTTAAATAAATGGTCAACCGTTTCTTGTTCCATTCCGCATCCGTTGTCTTTCATTTCGATCCGAACTTCCTCATTTGTTTCAGATAAGGTAGCTGTAATATGAGTTCCTTTTTGGTTATGCTTGACTGCATTCGCTAGCAGGTTTTCAATCACTCGTCTGAACCAGGCTTTGTCGATTTCAAACATGACACCATCAGTTTGATCTTCGAAGGAGGATGGGAAATCTTCTGAAAATGAGCTCCTTGAAAACTCGTCCATAATGGATGCTAAGAATTCACCGAGCTCGACAGGTTTTCGATTAATAGGCAATGCGCTATTTTTTAGTCGATACGTGAGGTTTAAATCCTCAATTAAGGTCGACATGTACTCTGATTTTTCACGGATGACCTGTCCCATTTCCATGACTTCTTCCTTGGACCATTGATATTGATTGGATTCAAGCATCAGTCCATAGCCGTAAATCGTACTAAGGGGCGTTTTCAAATCGTGAGACAATCCTGCAATCCATTCTTCTCTTGTGGTTTGAATTTTTCTGCGGTTTGCTTCATTCTCTTTTAAGGTATTCGTGAGCTGATCCATTGTTTTGAGGATATCCTCAAACAACCGGTATTCCCGCTTAATACGGCCCTTTTTATTTTTACTAACTGGAATCCCTTTTCTGTTTGTGGGTTCCTGCAATTTATTTCTTGATAAAAAAATCAGCCAGCGAATAATGTGATAAATCGGCAGCCCATAGCGATACGAGTACCATAATGTCATGACGATAATAATAGTGAGTGCAAGACCTGCAATCAAGATGGTTCTATATTGATTTAAAGCATCTGTCTCTTTATCATACAATTCGTCTGGGCTATATACTTTGTTTGGTACCGAAACGATCAAATATAGATTTTTATTCACTCTGATATAAGATAGGTCACTTCTAAACTCCCAAGGCTTCGATTGGTACTTAAGCAATTCAACATCTGTTATGTTATGCTTCAAATCGTTTTTGGCTCGAATGCCTTTTAAGTATTTTCCTTCTTCATTGAACAGGTGCACCGATCCATTCATTCTTTTCAAGAATTCTTTCGTTTCAAGCGAATATTGAGAAAGTGCAGCCAGATTTTTCTCATGCTGCTTAAGATAATTGGCTACCTTTGTGCTGTTCGTTTTGAACCCATATAACACGATAAAGCTTTCTTGATCAATCTCAATTGGCCAGAAGTACATCTTATAATCTTTAAATTGTCTTTTTTCAAAGATCTTGATCATTTCATCCTTTTGATAGGATGTTGGAATATTTTTAGGAAGGTGATAGCTATATACGTTATGTTTTTTTGAATCAATCACTTGTAGCCAACCGTCACGTTTTTTCACTGCTTGCTTGAGTTGATCTTCGGCTTCCATTTTGCCATCCTCGTTAAAATAGAGCCAGCTCATGAGTGTATCCCCATCAGCCTTTGTTAAACCAGTTTCGGTCATATTCTCATAGTGTTTTTTATAATATAGATTTTCAGAGAACGTATTCCCGATCAGCAGAATCGCAATAACGATAAACATCTGTCCGACAAAGTGAAAGAAAAGTTTTGTTCGTAAATTCATGAATTAATTAAGAACCTTCACAGGGTGCGGAATAAATTTATATCCCATACCACGGATGGTCACAATATATTCAGGCTGACTTGGATCTAATTCAATCTTTTCTCTCAGCTTTCGAATATGAACCATGACGGTGTTGTTATCACCATACGACGGGACGCCCCATACTTTCTCATAGATTTGATCTTTTGAAAGAACCACATTCGGATGATCACAAAAGTACTTCAGCAAGGATAGAAGCTGAGCTGAGCATGCCGTCATCTCTCCTCTCACTTTCAGTTCGGCTGCATGAGGATGATAGGAGAAATGGGCATATTCATATTGGTTTTGAGCCTCTTCTTGCTCTTCCTGTAAGGAGATATATGTTCGGTTTAAGTGGGCCTTAATTCTAGCCACTAGCTCTAACGGGTTAAATGGCTTTGTGATGTAATCGTCTGCGCCTTGCGCAAAGCCAGTCAGTTTATCTACATCAGACGTTCTTGCAGTTAAATAGAAAATGGGTGCTTTCGTATATTTTCTCATTTCAGGAAGCACGTCAAAGCCAGATTTACCGGGCATCATCACATCTAGAAGTAAGAGGTGGATGTCCTCGTTTTTGACTATATCTAATGCTTCATCTGCATGGTAGGCTTTATAAATATGTTGAAATCCTTCTTTTTTTAATACGCGTTCAACCATTTTTACAATTGCTTCTTCGTCATCTGCAATCAATATTTTTGCTGTTTCCACGCATCTCTTTCCTTTCCAGCTATGATCTCTAACCGTATATTACCATTGTCTAAAGTAAAAAAGTACCTCTTTTCTGCATAAAAGCGAAAAAATATCAACTGGAGAAAATGGAAGCACTAGGTATTTTCGGGGAACACAAAAAAACCCGGTAGCCACACCGAGTTCCTTGTCCATCTATTATCCATTCACAGCTTCTAGCTTTCTTTCATGATTCATTAAGTCATATGTTAAACAGATCGGCTTATTTGTTCTAGGATCAAGAACAATTTCTGCATCAATGTGGAACACCTGACCGAGTACCTCTTTGGTCATGACCTCATGAGGTGTACCATCTTTTATGACTTTTCCTTGATTGAGGGCGATCATGTAATGTGAAAAGCGCGCTGCATGATTCAAATCATGAATGACCATCAGCACAGTTCGGCCCTGCTCTCTGTTTAAGCGTTCTAATAGCTGAAGAATCTCAAGCTGATGCGCAAGATCTAAATATGTCGTAGGTTCATCTAATAGGAGCAGCTCTGTTTCCTGAGCAAGTGCCATCGCAATCCATACACGCTGACGCTGTCCACCTGAGAGTGCTTCAATTGGCCGGTCATGAAAAGCGATCATCCCAGTTTCCTCAAGCGCCCATCTGATGATTCGTTTATCTTCATTTGATAAGCGTCCAAATCCATTTTGATGTGGGAAACGTCCATATGACACTAGCTCGTAGACTGTCAGCCCGCTTGGAGCTTCGGGAGTCTGCGGTAAGATCGCCATTTGTTTTGAAATTTCTTTTGTTGGCGTTTGATGGATGGCCTGGCCATTTAAGTAAACAGCTCCTTGATTGGACTTCATGATACGGGACATTGTTTTTAAAATCGTTGATTTCCCGCACCCATTCGGTCCAATCAATGTCGTCACCTTGCCTTTTGGGATACTGATATTTAAATCGTCTACAATCAAACGGTCATTATAGCCAATACAAAGATTTTCTGTTTCGAGCGATTTCATATGTTGTACTCTCCTTCCTTATTAGTTCGTTTTCATCAATAAGTAAATGAAGTAAGGTGCGCCTAAAGCCGAAACGACAAGACCAACTGGCACCTCTGATGGTGCAAGTATGACGCGGCCAAGTGTATCTGCCAGTAATAATAGTAGCGCGCCAATCAGAGCGGAGGCTGGGATCATTGCTTGATGCTTCGGTCCAACAAGCTTTCTCGCCAAGTGTGGCGCAGCTAATCCTAAGAAAGAAATACTTCCTGCAACAGCGACACTAGCACCTGCTAATGCAACAGCAACCAGCATAAAAAAGCTTCTTTCTTTATGAACCGAAATCCCTAAGCCGTAGGAAAGCTGGTCACCCAAATTCATGATATTTAAGTAGCGTGCTCTTACAATCGCTAATACAAGGAAAATCAGCATCCATGGCAGGACAGCCAGGACATACGTCCAGCTTGAGCCCCAAATGCTGCCAGATAACCACACAATGGCTTGGTTAAAATCATTTGGGCTCATTTTTAATTGAATCACCACAATCGCTGCTGAAAATGCAGCATTGACGCCAATACCAGTTAAGATCAAACGAACAGGTGTGATGCCCTTTTTCCACGCTAACACATAGATGAGAAATGCAGCAAAGCCTGCACCTACAAAAGCGAAGAGCGGCAGTACAAAGATCGTAAAATCACCTAAGTTTGACATAGAGCCTTGGAAAGCAAAAATAAACAAAACCACTGCAAAGCCTGCGCCCGCATTGACACCAAGAATGCCGGGATCGGCTAAACCGTTTTGAGAAACACCTTGCCAAATCGCTCCTGATACAGCAATAGATGCGCCAACAAGTAAAGCGATGACCATTCTTGGAAGTCTGAACTCGAATAATACAAGCTCATCCATTTCACTTCCGAATCCAAAAAATGTTTTCAATGTATCCATCGGAGAAATGCGAATTTCTCCGGTATTTAAACTAATAAGGAACACAGCCACGATCGCCAAAAAGATCATGAGCATCGTTCGTTTGTATTTCTTTTTCTTTGCCTGCTGCACCATTTCCATCTAAATCCCGCTCCTTTCACGTCTAGCTAAATATAAGAAGAAAGGAACGCCTATAATTGCAGTAATGGCACCGACTGGCGTTTCAAATGGGGCATTGACCAGCCTTGCAGCAATGTCTGCATAAATTAACAGAACCGCCCCTAAAATAGCTGAGCATGGGATAATCCATCGATAGTCAACTCCGACCAAGAAACGAGTGACATGAGGAATCACAAGCCCGATAAAACCAATAGAACCGGCCACTGACACGGCAGCACCTGTTAGTAGAATGACGACCAATATTCCAAGTACCTTGACAGTTTTCGTGTACTGTCCAAGTCCTTTTGCCAATTCATCCCCTAAGCTGAGAACAGTGATTGAGCGGGCAAGAATCATTGCGATGATCAGTCCTGCAATCGCAACCGGAATAATGATGTGAATATTGCTCCAATTCACACCTGCCACACCGCCAGCATACCAAAAGCTCATATCTTGAGCGACGTCAAACCGGATGGCAATTGCTGAGGAGATGGAGCTTAAAAGTGCCCCAACAGCCGTACCAGCTAGTGCGAGCTTCACTGGGGTCAATCCACCCTTTGAAAGAGTACCGACACCAAACACAATAGAGGCAGCGAGTGCTGCACCAACAAATGACCAAAGAATTAATGTAAAAGAAGATTGTCCTGGGAAAAAAGCAAACGCAATGGCAATCGCAAATGCAGAGCCATTTGTCACACCCATAATTTCAGGAGACGCAAGCGCATTTCTTGTCATGCCTTGCATAATAGCCCCCGATACGGCTAAAAAGGCACCGACGAGTGCTGCTCCAATTGTACGAGGCAACCTTAATTCCCGGATGATTTGATGTGAAGTTTGTTGTGGATCAAAATGAAAGACGGCATCCCACACAGTGTGCAAATGAATGTTCGCCGCTCCTAATGATACCGATAAAAAAACACCAAATGCTAAAGCGATGATTCCTATGATGACAACAACTGCTGTTCCAAAGGGCTTCGTGACAATTTCGATCACATCGTCTTTGGCTGGCAGCTGTTTATTCGATTGTGAGCCCAAAACCAGTCTCTTCCTTTCCGTTCATATCTATTCCTTATCAGTGATAATGATTATCAATCTCGAAGTCTAGTATATCACTTTCTTTTCTTTTTGAAATCATTGTTCTGATAATTTTCTTTATTTTCATTGAAAAAATAGGAGAATTTCTTCATTTTGATATAGGTACTAAATAGCCGATGTATTTTTGCTTCCATCGTGTTACGATATAATTGAAATTGAGAATCATTATCAAAAATGATTGAATAGGAGAGATCTTTTGTGAAAAAACGAACTGGATTTCTTTTGATTTCCTTAACCATCCTCATGCTTTTTACAGCTGCTTGCGGCAGCACTTCAAATAAAAAATCTACAGCCAAAAAAAATGACACGATTACTTATCAGGATGCAAAGGGCGAGGTCAAACTCCCTCAAGATCCGAAACGAATTGTGCTACTTGCAGATAGCTACTATGGGGACCTTATCACACTTGGTAAGACGCCAATTGCTGCAACTGCGTCCATCTTTAAAAATCCTTTCTATCAAGGAAAAACAGATGGGGTCAAAAATCTTGGAAAGACTCCCTCTGTTGAAAAAGTAGCAGCTTTGAAGCCAGATCTGATTATTGCTTGGGGAGAAGATGAAAAATTTGATCAATATCAAAAAATTGCCTCAACAGTTGCGATTAAATACAATCAATATTCTTTTAAAGATCAACTAAAAGAATTCGGAAAAATGACAGGCACACCGAAAAAAGCAGCAGATTGGATCACAAAATGGAATGCCAAAATTGCTGAAGTGAAACCAAAAGTAACAAAAGCTGTAGGAAACAAAACCGTTTCGATCGTATCACCATTCGATAAAGGCATTTATATTTTCGGTAACACCTTTGCACGCGGCGGTGAAATTATTTATGACGAGCTGAAATTAAAAGCACCGAAAGCCGTCCAAAAAGAAGCCATCGACAGTGGTGTCGGCTATGCAAATATTTCTCTTGAGAAGCTGCCAGAGTTTGCAGGCGATTATATTTTCACCAGCCCATGGAGCGGCTCAAAAAGTAATGGTGACCATGTGTATAAAAGCAGCATTTGGACTTCACTTCCTGCTGTTCAAAATAAACATGTATTTGAAATAGACCCGGTCGGTTACTTCTTTAATGACCCAGTATCACTAGAAGGACAGCTAGAGTTTATTGTGGACCGATTAACATCCACATCATAAAAAAACGTTTCTCCATTTTTGGAGAAACGTCTTCCTTATTCTGTTCCTTTGGCAAATCCTTTTGACATGAATGGATAAAGCAGAATACCAACTAAGAACAGGCCTATTCCGAGACCAAATGTTTTCAAATCAGCTGTTCCTGAAATAATGACCCAAGCAGAATACCCCATAGCAACAAGCGCGATGATCCCGTCTCTTGTTCGATTACCTTTTTGAAGCTCATACGTGTCACCTTGCATGATGACCTTAAAGCTGTAGATCGAAGACACGATATACGGAATGAGATACGCAAGTGTCGCTGATGTTGTTAAAAAGGTAAAGGCTTCATTAATCGTGCGTGACATGACTGAGAAAATAAACAGCTGTGACATGATATTTGTGACAGTCAAAGCGAAGACAGGACTGCCTTTTTTGTTTGTTTTTGCAAACACTGCTGGGAAGTCGCCAGCCTTTGCTGCTTGATAAGGTACCTCTGAACCGAGTAAGATCCAGCCAAGCATTGAACCAAATAAACAAATGATCGCAAGCAGTGCCATGACAATCCCGCCAGCCGGCCCAATAATAAGCTGAAGCACGTCCACGAATGGTTTGTCTGAGCCTTGCAATTGATCGTGCGGCAGAACGCCCATTGTAATCAGGGTAATAATCATGTAGATCGAAAGTGCGATTAAAAGACCCGTAATCGTTGCACGTTTCACATCACGCTGTGAAGACGCTCTCCCTGATAAAATAACCGCAGATTCGATTCCGATAAATGCCCATAGGGTGGAAATGGCCGCATGATGAATTTGGCCTCCAAGTCCGAGCACTCCTTCGCCCCCTGATGCAACCGGGAAGTAATAATGCTCAAATAATGCCGTTTGGAATGCAAATAAGCCCGCTACAATAAAAAGGACGAATCCGAGCACCTTTGAAAAGGTCGTAATAAAGTTTAATTTACTTGCAGCACTTAAGCTTGTGATTAAAATGGTATGTGTTCCCCATAGAAGGATGGTACATACGATAAAGGTCATGAGCTGACCAAGTGTGATCGCTTCTTTCCCAAAGGTAAAGATCACGGTCTTGACGGTTAAAATCGGGAAAAAGGTTGTTAAATAGCCGGCAAGGCTCGTAATAATCGCGACGTTACTAATCCAGCTTGCCACCCAATATCCCCATACCATTGTAAAACCGGCTGCTTTTCCTTTTTTCGGATCTTTAAAAAGCGCCCTTGCATAGCTTTGTGGTCCAGCCGTCAGCTGCGGCTTATGAATAGACAAATGCCCAAATACAAGTGCAATCATCAACACACCGCCACCTGTGACAAGCCATGCCATCGTCACACCTAAAGGACTTGCGTGCTGGGCAAGCGTACTTGGCAGCATAAAGATGCCTGAACCTACCATATTTCCGACGACAAATGCCGTCAATAACCAAAAACCCCATTTTTTTGTCTGTTCCATTTCCGTACCTCCGTTTTATTCACTTTGGACCAGACCCGGTAGTATCTTCATTGATATATTTGTGAAGCAATGACTTGCATTCTTTATGTTCATTATGGGTCACTTTCTTAACAGCATACCCTTATCTTTATCACTCAGAACATAAAAAAAAGCCTGAACAAAAGTCCATGCTTTTCAAAACATACACCTTGATCTCCGGATAGCCCTCCACGCTTTTTAGACGTGGCAGTCCTGCATTTATTCAATGCAGACCCAGCATAAAGAAAGTTGGAGCTCTCTCTACACTTCGGCGCTGATGCCTTTTTTCTCATGATCAACGATTCCATCTCTCCCATGAGTGACTCATCATCCGCGCAACCTCTACCTCACTGAGACATAGCGTGAGGATTTCTATTCATTTTTACTACACGAAGGTTATCAAACATTCTCACATCTGTCAAAGGGAAAAACATAGAAAAAAGACAGAGGAGTGATTCTCTGCCTTTTACCTGCTTATTGATGATTGTTTTTCTTCTTCTGTACAGCTTCCTGAAGCGGATCGCCTGCTAGTTCTTTACTTGCTTCTTCTAACAGCTGATCTACCTGCTGATGGTCTTTTTCACTTTTTGCCTTTTTATCCTTTTGGAAAAATGACATCGCTGCTTCCCCCCTTTTCATAAAATGCGTTTGCCTGTTTAATTTGTGCTACAGCGCTCAGCATTATACAAGGAGAAGTGGCTCATTCATCATGAAAGGTCTGTCTCATTTTTTGCAAATAAGTCAAAAAGGTCTGCAAGTCTTCCTTTGTGAAGTCTGACATCATATGCTGAATCACCTTTCCAAAAAGGCGTGTATGCTTTTCGTAAATAGCCAGCCCTTTTTCCGTGGCTTCTAACCGGACAAGTGAATGATCTTCCTTGTCCCGTTCTCTCTGAATATAGCCCTGCTCACATAATTTATTGAGTGAAATCGAGGCGGCACCTGGGTTTAAAGAAAGTCTTTGCTTTAGCTCTTCGGCATGTGACACTTTGCCTTGTATCAAAATAGAAAGAGCATATATCTGCGGAGGCGTGATGTCTTTTTCTAACTCAAGTAACTTGCGGTTTAATTTACGGCTAACTTCATAATGTACAAGAACAATTTCTTTTAAAATGTCTGCATTACTCATCCGAATCGCATCCTTATCGTTAGTATCAACATGACTTCCCTCTTATTATAGAATGTTTTTCCAATCAGCCAACCATTTTGTCCTTTTTTCTTTAAAAATAAGCCTTGATGAATGAATTCACCCTTGATATAGTGAGTACTTGAACTAAAGATAGAACAGGAGTACGCATCATGACAGGAAAAACACATATCATGGGCGGAATTGCCGCCTCCACAGCCGTCGCCTACTACTACGGACTCGACCCAGTCATTATGGCTGCTGCTGGATCTGTAGGTGCCCTTATCCCAGATATTTGTCATACAAAAAGTAAAATCGGCAGGAAATTCCCCCTGCTCTCGACACTAATTAGTCATGTTTTCGGTCATCGCACCTTTACACACAGTTTATTATTTCTGCTGATCATTTATTTTATTGCGACCACATACATTCCAAATGACAGCCTTAGTATCGGTTTACTAGTTGGGATGGCAAGCCACCTCATCCTTGATGCAGGAACAGTGAACGGCATTAAATTTTTGTTCCCAGCTACCATGAAAGTACGTCTCCCCTTCTATGTCAAAACAGGCAGCACAGGTGAACAAGTCGTACTAGCTGCTCTCACAATCGTCACCTGCTATTACATCGCCGTCATTTGCGGTATACCCGTCCCATTCCAGTTCTAAGAGAATGAAAAAAGAGTTTTGCAAAAAAGACAGGATATGAATTGATCATTCCTCATTTTTTTAGTAGTTTTAAGATAAGTGTTTTTGCCTTGCAGCTGAATACAGAATGGTGAGGAGCTACATAAATGAAAGCGTTTTTCAAAGATCACTGGTTTTTAGTGTACTCCATCCTCTTTATGTGGATGAAAACATACATCATTTATCAATTCGGATTTCATATACGAACGGCCAATCTGTTTCACGAATGGCTGCTTTTGATCAATCCACTTAGCTTTTTGCTCCCTTTGTTTGGGATAGCTCTTTTTTTAAATGAAACCAAACAAAAGGTTTTTTTATTGACCGCAAATTTTATACTGACGGCGATTCTCATATCAAATACAATCTTTTACGGATTTTATATTGATTTCATTACGATACCCGTGTTATTTCAAGCCAAGAACATGGGAGATATGGGCAGTAGTATGACTGAATTGTTCCACCCGCTGTTTGTGCTAATGCTCATTGATTTCGTGGTACTGGCGTGGCTGTTAAAACGTAAACCATTGGCTCCAAAAGCGTCATTCAAAACGATCAAAACGTATTATGCGGTATGCTGCAGCTTTCTATTATTTCATGTCAGCTCAGCCATGATGGATCATCCTCGATTTCTGACAAGCTCTTATGATCGAGAAGTCATCGTACGAAACCTTGGGCTTTTCCAATTCCACCTGTATGACGGCGCTGCCCAAACGGCTCGTATTGGACAAAAAGCCTTTGCAGACGAAGATACACTTTCAACAGTTGCAAACTACACAAAGGCTGATTACAGTGCACCAAACGAAGACTACTTTGGACTTGCTAAAGACAGGAACGTCGTGTTCATTTCACTTGAATCTACGCAGCAATTTGTCGTTGACCAAAAAGTGAATGGACAATACATCACACCCTTTTTAAATCAACTGGCCAAAAAGAGTTTTTATTTTGATGAATTTTATCAGCAGACAGAGCAAGGGAAGACATCGGATTCAGAATTTATTGTCGCAAATTCCCTCTATCCATCTAGCAGCGGCGCTGTCTTTTTCACAGCGAGTGACAACGAATATGACACGTTATACAAGCAATTGAAAAAAGAGAACTATCAATCCGTTCAATTTCATGCGAATAATAAAACGTTTTGGAATCGTGATGTAATGTATGAATCGCTTGGGATTGATCGCTTTTATGATGTCGATTCGTTTGATGTCAATGAACAGAATTCGACTGGCTGGGGCTTAAAGGATATCGACTTTTTTGATCAATCCATTGATTATTTAAAGAAGTTGAAGACTCCTTATTACAGCACGTTCATTACATTGACTAACCACTTTCCATTTGAAATCGACCCAAAGGATCAATTTATTGATGAATATGATTCGTCTAGCGCCATTTTAAACCGCTACGTGACGACCGTTCGCTATCAAGACGAAGCCATTAAAACATTTTTTAACCGCATGAAAGAAGAAGGACTGTATGAAAATACGATGTTCGTCCTCATGGGTGATCATTATGGCATCTCAGAGGCACATCATGAGGCAATGGCGGATCTCCTCAAAAAGGATGAAATCACACCATTTGATGCTGTCAAACTACAGCGGGTACCATTTTTAATTTACATTCCTGGTGTCACGGATCAAGCACCGCAAACAATTTCTGAAACAGCCGGCCAAATGGACGTGAAGCCAACACTCCTTCACTTGCTCGGTATAGAATCCAAGGATGCCATTCAATTTGGAAATGACTTATTTTCAAACGAACGGACGCCTTTCGCTGTTCTGAGAAATGGAAACTTCATTACAGATGATTATCTCTATACAAAGAACACCTGCTATGACCAAAAAACAAAAGAGCCTGTTGAACAAGATGATGTGTGTCAGCCGTATATAGAAAAAGCCAATAAAGAGCTGTCCTTATCAGACAAAGTCATCAATGGGAATTTACTTCGTTTTTATCAGCATTAAAAGCCGCCAGATGGCGGCTTTCAGATTGTTGACAAAGGGCTAAAATAAAGATCATTTTAGCCCTTTGTCTTCTTTTAAGCGTGATAGAAAACCTTTGCAGTCTAGGAAAGGCGAGTACCGGAGCGCAGCGAATTTGGGATTCGTGAGCACCGGCACACAGGACTGGCACAGAATGCGAGGGCTTGCCTACACGCTGAAAGTCTATGAATGGTCAGTTAAGTTTGATTATAATAAGAGATACACGATATATTGAATGATGAGAGGTGTGAACATGAAGTATACATTCTTAGCCTTCATCACCATATGTTTGCTCCTGACCGGATGTCAAACAGAGATGAAGTCATCAAATAAGAGCAAAAAGATGGAGCTTGTAATTTCAGCAGCTGCAAGCCTTCAAGATGCACTAAAGGAAATTGAATCCGCCTTTAACGATCAGCATCCGAACGTGACATTAACGAATAATTTCGGGTCATCAGGCGCACTGAAGCAGCAAATCGCTCAAGGAGCAAAAGCGGATCTCTTTTTCTCTGCGGCTGAGGAGCCCTTCGATGAACTTGTCCAATCTGGAGACATCGATCAGGATCATATAAAGGATGCCATACAAAATGAGCTTGTCCTCATTGTGCCAAAAGAGAGCTCTTCCTCTATCAAAAGCTTTCAAGACGTCCAGCACTTAAAAGGAAAGATTGCTCTTGGTACACCTGAATCTGTTCCTGCTGGTACATACGGAAAAGAGATTTTCACAAAGCTGAACATATGGGATCAAGTGAAAAAGAACGCTGTCTACGGCAAAGATGTGCGTCAAGTTCTAAGCTACGTGGAAACAGGAAATGTGGAAGCAGGTGTTGTGTATAAGACAGACGCCCTCGTTTCCAAAAAAGTAAAGATTGTGGATGAGGCAAAACCGGACATGCATTCTCCCATCATTTATCCTGTAGGGATTGTAAAAGGGACAGAACATTTAGAGGAAGCCAAGGCATTTTTTCAATATCTCCAATCAGATACAGCCGCATCAATTTTTAAAAAGTACGGCTTTCAAGTGAAATAATGCCTATGCTGACTGAAGACTTTTTATCTCCTATTTGGCTTTCGATTCAAGTTGCCATCGTCAGCGGACTATTGGCTACTGTTTTTGGCACAACGATTGGCTTTTGGATGGCACGAACATCTTTTAAGGGGAAAATGATCGTTGAAACGCTCCTCATGATGCCGCTTGTCCTCCCACCAACGGTCGTAGGGTTTTTATTGATTGTCATGTTCGGAAAGCATAGTGTGATTGGAAGCGCCATTGAATGGATCTTCCATCAGCCTGTCATCTTCACATGGTGGGCGGCAGTTATTGCATCAACGGTTGTGGCTTTCCCGCTCATGTATCAATCAGCAAAAGCGGGGTTTTCTACAATTGAGTCAGACATTGAAGGTGCTGCAAAAGTAGACGGTGCTCATTCATTCCAAGTCTTTGCCTATATCACCGTACCACTTGCCCTGCCTTCCCTGCTGTCAGGTAGCGTTCTTAGTTTTGCGCGGGCTCTTGGAGAATTTGGGGCGACCTTAATGTTTGCCGGCAACATCCCAGGAAAAACTCAAACACTCCCAACCGCTATCTATGTGGCCATCGATTCTGGACGAATGGAACTTGCTTGGGCTTGGACGATTTGTATTGTGATCTTGTCTTTTATCATGCTGCTGGCTGTGCGCCGAAGCAGCACGTAAAAAATCCCCTTTCTCAAAAGAGAAAGAGGATTTTTTCATTTATTCAAACCCAACCGTCATCGTCTCTGGATTCGAGCCGACGCGCTCATTATTATTTAATGCATCGATTTTTTCCATGTCTTCTTGAGAAAGCTCGAAGTCAAAAATGTCTGCGTTTTGTTTAATGCGTTCTTCATTGATCGATTTTGGAATCGTCACGACGCCGCTTTGCAGATCCCAGCGCAAGATGACTTGAGCAACAGATTTGTTGTAGCGTGCAGCAATATCCTTCAATACGTCATGATCTAGCAGCTTCCCTTGCATAAGCGGAGACCACGCTTCAATTTGAATGCCTTTTTCTTTTGCGTATTGACGTAACTCGACAAGTGTCAGTTTCGGATGAAACTCAACTTGGTTCACAGCTGGAACAACCTCAGCTTCTTTTAACAGCTCTTCTAAATGCTGAACGTAGAAGTTGCTGACGCCAATGGCTCTGACTTTACCATCTTTATAAAGCTTTTCAAGCGCACGCCATGTGTCTTTAAATGTATCTGCATTTGGTCCAGGCCAATGAATCAAATAGAGATCTAAGTAATCAAGACCTAAACGATTTAAACTTGCATCAAATGCAGCTAGCGCCTTGTCATAGCCTTGATCTGTGTTCCATACTTTAGACGTAATGAATAAATCTTCTCGTTTCACGCCAGATTCTTTAATGGCTTTCCCTACGCCTGTCTCATTTTTATAAACAGCAGCCGTATCAATGCTGCGATATCCGTTTCGTATGGCTGCTTTTACGGCATCTACCACTTGATTGCCGTCCTCCACTTTGAATACACCTAAACCAAACCAAGGCATTTCCACTCCGTTATTCAGTGTTACGGTATCATTCAAGCTTTTGACCATGTTAACAACCACCTTTTCATAGATTCCATCTATTTCATTATCTCATGTTGCGCTTCAAAACTCTATTATCAGACGTTTCTCTTCGCTTCGATGGCTAAAAGCAAAGCGCCTGTCATGCCAGCCTTGTCCTCAAGTCCAGGAGAGACAATGTATGTATCAAGCGGCGGCATGTCTACATAATCATTTACATATGCAGCAAGCTTCTCTCGAATCAGCGGAAATAGCTGCTTTTGCTTCATCACGCCTCCGCCCATAATGATGCGTTCTGGGCTTAAAATGAGCGTGTATTGCATCAAAGCCTGTGCCAAATAATCCGCTTCAAGTGCCCAAACAGATTCTTCCTGAGCAAGCTCTTTGGCCGGTTTTCCCCACCTTTTCTCAATCGCTGGTCCAGCTGCCAGCCCTTCTAAGCAAGAACCATGGGCTGGGCAGACACCTGCAAACTGGTCTGATTCATGCTGCCTTATCAGGATATGTCCCATTTCTGGATGTGAATGACCATGAAGAAGCTCATTTTTCACAACAGCCCCGGCACCAATCCCCGTGCCGACCGTGATATACATACAACTGTTCAGCCCTTTGGCTGCCCCTTTTGTCAATTCACCTAATGCCGCCGCATTTACATCTGTTGTAAAAGAGACAGGTACTCCTAATTGTTTCTCTAGCTCTGGGATGAACGGGTAATGCTTCCATTCAGATTTCGGCGTGTTCATGATATAACCGTAAAAAGGATCGTCCTTTTGGACACAGATCGGACCAAAAGAGCCGACCCCTAACGCTTCAATTGCATGTTTTCGAAAAAATGGAATGAGTGTTTGTAATGTTTTTTCCGGGTGCTCTGTGGGAATGGTCCATTCCTCTACAATTTCCCCATGCTCGTTGCCAATTGCACAACAAAACTTTGTACCTCCAGCTTCAATTGCTCCATAATACGCCATCATTGATCTCCCCCTGCGCATTCTCTTTCTTCATCATAAAACATAGGGGAGAAGATGACAACATCACGTATTGGTTAGCAAGACTGCTTCCATGTCATTGATATACTCCCTTAAATGATGGGCAATATCACGATTGATTTCGCCATCTTCATATAAGGTTTGAATTTCATTACGAATTGTCTGTACAGCTTGGAAGTTGAGCTCCTTTTTCTTCCGGTCAAAGGCACGATCTTTTTGCTGAAAGAAAGATGGACCGTGTTCACAGCGGAAAATCACTTGATTGTAAAAACCAATGACTTGATGACATGTTTGTTTATTTTCATCTGTCATATGCTGTTTGATCGAATCTACTGCAGCTTCAGCGGTTTTCTTACGGATTTGTTTGTACGATCCCTCGTTTTCTAAAATACCGCTTGAAACGCGCTCATCCGGCCGCCATAATTGGAGCCATTGAAGCAAGCGCAGAAACTTCACTTTTGAAAAACGAATTTTAAAGGAGTTGGAATACAGCATTTCCAGCTCATGAAATCTCTCCTGTAGCTCATAGGCTTCTTCTTTATCTAATTTTTCTTCATCAATTAATTGCTGAAGCTTCATTTGCTCTGCTTTAATGCCATGCAATCTGATTTTTCGTTCCTGTTTTCTCATCCCAAATTGGTACGGTTCACGCTGAATATTTCTCAGCTTCATCCGGTAATCATTGATGAGTGTAAGTGACACTTCCCTATTGTCCTCATTCATTCCCTCTCTTAAGGTTTTAATGGCACTTCTAAGTAACTTCCGTTTCGCGTGTTGAATCTTTGTATCTAAGTCCACATCGATTTGCTTGTCTTTTTTCTCAGATAAAAGAGGCAATAATACACTAGCTAAAATGAGTGTACATAAAATCACGCCTGCTGCGAGGAAAATAATCAAATGCCGCTCGGGGAACGGTGATCCGTCCGCAAGCGTAAATGGTATTGAGAAGGCACCGGCTAAAGTGACAGCACCACGAACACCAGAGAATGTCATCAGCATCGAAGCCCGCAGCTTCGGTTTTTTCACATTCTGCTTTTTCGTTACACTCCAGTTACCTGCCCAGAACAGCCATACCCATAAGAATCTTAGAACCATGAGACAGAGTGTAATGATTAAAATGTAACTGATGACCTGCATATTATTAAATGCTTCATCTTGGAAAATAACTGTGGATACATCAGGAATCTGTAATCCTAGTAAAACGAAAACAAGGCCGTTTAAAATAAATAAAATAATATTCCATGTGTTTGAAGAAGCAATTTGCAGTTTTGCTAAATTTCCTTCCATTCGATCTTGCTCAATTGCATGCGTCACACCACCAGCAACAACCGCTAAAATGCCGGATACGCCGATTTCTTCAGCAGCTAGATAAATCACAAATGGCGTGAGGATTTGCAGGATGATGTGCATTGTGACATCGTCCATTCCTAAACGGCGGAGGAAATAGCGGAAACGAATGATAAAAAAGGATAGAATAAATCCAGTCAATAATCCACCAGCGGCAATAAGGACAAAACTAAAGGATGCCTCAGCAATTGAAAAAGCCCCAGTAACCGTTGCAGCAATGGCAAATTTAAAGGCAACAAGTCCTGATGCATCGTTCATCAGCCCTTCGCCTTCCAGCAGCCTCATGATGCCTTTTGGCATATTCACACGGCTGGATAAGGCACTTACTGCGACCACATCTGTTGGTGAAAGAATCGCTGCAAGCGCAAATGCGGCTGGAAGCGGAATGCTTGGAATCATCCAATGAATGGTATATCCTGCTACAATCACTGTCGCAAACACTAAACCAAGTGCTAAGAGAAGAATAGGCGCTCTTAATTTCCATAGCTCGTCCCTTGGCGTACGCTTCCCATCATTAAATAACAGCGGCGCAATGAATAAAACGAAGAATAGTTCAGGATTTAAAGAAATATGTAAACCTGAAGGAAAAGCGGCAATTAAAATTCCGAGTCCAATCTGAATTAACGGAACTGGGATAAATGGTACGAATCGATTGATAATATTAGATGATGCAATGAGTGCTAGTAATACAAGCACTGCTAAAAAAATTTCCACTAGTACATGTCCCTCCTATTTCATTTTTTCGTCATGTTTTGCTTACGTGCAAAGATGTGTTCATTTTCATTTTGATCCATCCGTCCCATCATGAGTGCTTCTTTAGTATTCCGCAAAAAGTGAAACCAACACATAACAATCCATCTAGGCAAAAAAAGACTGAATCCAAATATTCAGCCGACTGACAAAATTTTTATCACATGTATTGTTCCAAAGATGAACAAAGACCCTGCTTCTATTTTACACGAAAACTCCATCATCTGCTGACATCCAGCTTGCATAAAACACAATGAACAAAAAAAAGAGCGACATCGCTCTTTCTTGTTTCACCCTTTATTTAAAAAATAAGACCTAGCGGGAAGCCGCCATTTGAATAAGTAGGAACAAACCCGGCATGTGACGAGGATGAGAAACAGCAAATACAGTGCGAGCTCTCCTTGGGCTAAACCAAGTCCTACAAATAAGCCGCCAAGTGCTGCCCATACTGCGTAAATCTCCGCTTTTAAAACAAGCGGCTTGCGCCCTGCCAGGAGATCACGCACAATCCCGCCGCCGCTTCCAGTCAAAATGGCTGCCACAATGACCGCACTGAGCGGGAGCTCTCTTTGCACAGCAAATAATGCGCCTTGAATCGCAAACGCTGCTAACCCGATCGCATCCGAGAAATTCCCCCATGTGCTCCAGTGCTTGAGCAAAAGCTTTGGAAATAGAAACACAATCGTAATGGATACAAGGGCAATCGTAAACATCTTGCCCTGTGACCATAAAGCCGACACCGGAAGACCGATTAATAGATTCCGAATCGCTCCACCGCCAAATGCTGTCACAACCCCTAAAATGTACACACCAAGAATATCGTACTCTTCCTCCATTGCCACAATCGCGCCACTAATGGCGAATGCGACAATACCAATGATACTTAAGACTTCCCATGCCATTTTCCGCTTATCTCCTTACCATTGTCTGATCATCTAACACTACACCCTTAATGTATATCTGACACAGGCGAAAAGCAATACAAATTTTCCTTAAATTTTATCTTTTTGCAAAAATAAAAAAACCTGCTTCAAAAGCAGGCTTTTTCACTCAATCTTCTTTTGCATTTAACAGCAGCATACTGATGATGATGAGAATAAATGCAATAAGGGCTAGTAGTGGAATGGTGATAAAACCAAACCAATTCAGATAATCAAAGGAACAAGGAATGCCGCTAAGGCAAGGGCGAATAGATGCAAAACCAGGTATCTTTTGTTCCATATAATGATAGATGGAAAAACAAGCACCAATCGCAGCCAAAGGCAGAACATAATATTTCACTTTGACATCGCCGCGGAATGTAGCAATTCCAAGTAAAAGCACGAGCGGGTACATGAAAATGCGCTGAAACCAGCACAGATCGCACGGGATAAACTTCTTTACTTCACTTAAATACAGGCTGCTCATCGTCGCAACAATAGAGACGATCCAAGCGCTGTATAAGTAAATCAGCTTATTCTTCATGATTTTTTCCCTTTGAGCTCTTGATCGATTAATTCCTTGATTTCATCATAGTCATAAAAGTTTTGGACTTGTTTATCGTTAATAATAATAGTTGGTGTGGCATTTACTTTGAACTGGTTTACCAACTGATCATCCGTGTTCAGCTGTGGTTGATACGTTTTCTTCGATAAGTTGTCTTTTAGCTTGTCCGTATCAATTTTTGTTGTCTTTTTCGCTAGTTCAGTCAGCTTAGCAGGTGTGACCCATTCTGCTTCACTATCTGGCTGTGCATCATAGACAGCTTCATGAAATGCCCAGAAGTTCTTTGGGTCTTCTTTCCACACTTCTTCAGAAGCGAGTGCTGCTAACACCGCACCATCTCCATGAACAGGAAGTGGTAAGTTAATAAACGAGAAAGATACATCGCCTTTATCTATGTAGTCTGCTTTCAGCTTTGGGAAAATGTCGGTTTCAAATGATTTACATGATGGACATTTGTAGTCCCCAAACTCGACAATTTGCACTTTTGCCTTTTTATCTCCCATGACAGGCTGTCCTTTAATAGAAGGTGTCCCGTCAACTGTTTGTGCTTCTTGGCTGTTGCCTCCCCCAATGACAACGAAAATACCGATGAGAAGAGCTGCAATGATGGTTAAAATAACAGCAAACTTGATGGATGAAGATTGATTATTTTTTTTACTCACAAAAGCACCTACCTTATCTTTTTCATTCCTTAAAATAAGAAAAAGGATAATAGCTCAAGGAAATGCCATTATCCAACTTCTTCTATTTTAACAAGAGGGGGTCCATTATGAAAGACGCTATTCATGAATTTTTCCTTACAATTTCATTTCATGACCCTCATTGCATTTAGAACAGCCAGTACGGTTACACCTACATCCGAGAAGACTGCTTCCCACATGGTTGCAATACCGAATGCACCAAGTAAGAGGAAAACTGCTTTGACGCCAAGAGCAAATGCGATATTCTGCCAAACGATGGCTCGCGTTCTTTTAGCGACAGCGATGGCTTCTGCTACCTTTGATGGCTGATCCGTCATGATGACGATATCAGCCGCTTCTACAGCTGCATCTGAACCAAGTCCGCCCATCGCAATCCCTATATCTGCTCTTGCTAATACCGGAGTATCATTAATGCCGTCCCCAACAAACAATAATTTTTCTTGAGGGGCTTTTTTCTGATCGATTTCTTCTAATTTCGTTACTTTATCCTGTGGCAATAATTCAGTATGCACTTCGTCAATACCAATTTGCTGGGCGACCGCAGTCCCTACTTGTTTGGCGTCACCAGTGAGCATGACTGTTTTAATCCCAGACGCTTTTAAAGCAGAGACAGCTTCGATCGCATCATCCTTTAATTCATCTGCAATCAAGATAGATCCAGCAAACTCGCCGTTTATGGCCATGTATACAACGGTGCCGCTACGTTTTTCTTTTTCATACGCAATGCTTTCTCGTTCCATCAAGCGGTGATTTCCCGCTAATACATGGACACCGCTAATCGTGGCTTTAATTCCGTGTCCAGCAATATCCTCATATGCTTCGATCTGGCTCTCATCAAGCGGCGAACCGTATGCAGCTTTAATTGATTCAGCAATAGGATGCGAGGAATGTGCTTCTGCTAGAGCCGCAAAAGAAAGCAGCTCCCCTTCTGACCATTTGTCATTGGCTGTTGCGATATTGGTCACCGTAAAGTTCCCTTTTGTGAGGGTGCCTGTTTTATCAAACACAGCATAACGCACAGCGTTCAATGCTTCTAAATAGTTACTGCCTTTCACAAGGATGCCTCGTTTAGATGCTGCCCCGATTCCCCCAAAGAATCCTAATGGGATGGACACAACAAGTGCACAAGGACAAGAGATCACGAGAAAGACAAGTGCCCGGTAAACCCATTCAGACAATTGTGCTGATGGAATGAAAATCGGCGGCACAAAGGCAAGCAATAAGGCAAGCACGACGACAGCAGGGGTATAATATTTTGCAAACTTGGTGATAAAGTTTTCTGTTTGTGCTTTTCGGCTGCTCGCATTCTCGACCAAATCTAAAATCTTCGTGACAGCCGATTCGCTTAGCTCTTTTTGTACTTCAATTTCAAGAATCCCGTTTTGATTCACAAATCCTGCTAAAACTTCTTTCCCTGCTTCTACATCTCGAGGAACAGATTCCCCTGTTAGTGCAGAGGTATCCACGAGTGAATAACCTTCAATGACAAGTCCATCCAGCGGAATTTTTTCACCCGGTTTGACGACGATGCGATCACCAACTCTTACTTCTTCCGGCTTCACTTTTTTCGTTTCAAGTCCCATTTTGAGATTCGCATATTCAGGGCGGATATTCATTAATTCACTAATTGATCGTCTTGAACGGTTCACTGCCGCCCCTTGGAAGAGCTCTCCAACTTGGTAAAACAGCATGACAGCCAGTGCCTCAGGATATTGCTGAATGACAAAAGCACCAACCGTTGCAATGGTCATTAAAAAGTTCTCATCAAATACTTGGCCGCGCACGATATTTTTCAGCGCTTTAAAGACGACATCACCGCCGACTAGTAAATACGCTGCGAAAAACATGATGAACTTCAGTAAACCATCTTCAGGTATAAAATAAGCTGCTGTTCCAATGACTGCACCGCCAATTAATTTCAGCACAATCGTTTTCAAATTCTTTGTCCCATGATCATGATCGTGGTGATGCCCTTCTTCTTTAGGTGATACACTCACATGAGGTTCAATGGACTGAACGGTTTTTTCAATGCGCTTTGACATGGTTTCTTGTGTATCTGCATGTGTCACAGTTAATGTACCTGTCGCAAAATTAATCGAGCATGCCTCAACTCCATCCATTTTGCTGACACCTGTTTCAATTTTACGTGCACAGTTTCCGCAATCAAGACCGCTTAATACGTATTCATCCTTCATTTTCTTCATGTTCTCACCTTTTTCTATATAAGTAGCCTTCCCTGATTCAATCAAACCTATCAGCTGCTGTAGATATTATATATGAGCACATATTCATATATTGAATTACCCTTATTATATGAGGAGATCTTATAAACTGTCAATCATTTATGAGCAAATGAATGGTTTTTTTGTGTCCAATGCTGTCACTTTGATTTTCAATAAGCCATGCTCATGTCCCCCGCTTCTCGCATACCATGAAAACGATCGTTTGATCTCTCACATAATAAGAAAACAGTATTTCTCTTTACAAAAGAAGGACTTACGCTTAGAATAAGATAAAAGTTTCCCTAAGGAAACAAATTAGCGCAAGAGAATCATTTCATCCTTTAGTCAAAATTATTTAATGTGTGCATATATCTTTAGGAAATGCAATGATGATCGAAAGGGGCCGCAAGAGATGTCAAATGCTTTAACAATCGACCGTCTATATGTCTCATATCACGGACAGGATGCATTAGAAAACATCTCTCTTTCCATACAGGAAGGGACGATGACAGGAATCATTGGTCCAAATGGTGCCGGTAAATCTACTTTATTGAAAGCATGTTTGGATTTAATTGAAAAAGATCAAGGGGATATTCACTTTTTTGAACAGCCCTTTAAACAAGTCAGAAAACAGATCGCATATGTACCGCAGAGAAATGATCTAGACTGGACGTTTCCTATTCACGTACTGGATACCGTTCTACTTGGAACATATCCGAAGCTTGGACTAATGAAACGACCTAAAAAAGAAGACCGAGCCTATGCATACCATTGCTTAGAAAAAGTCGGGATGCAGGACTTTGCCAAAAGACAGATCGGTGAATTATCCGGCGGTCAGCAGCAGCGTGTCTTCCTTGCAAGAGCACTTGCTCAAAACGCACAGCTCTTTTGTTTAGATGAACCTTTTGTCGGGATTGATATGGCAAGTGAAGAAACGATGATTCGCATTTTGAAGGAATTACGAGATGATGGGAAAACCATTTTGGTCGTCCACCATGATTTAAGTAAGGCCGATGATTACTTCAGCCATCTCGTTCTTTTAAATAAAAAATTGATCAAAGCAGGACCAGTGCACGACATCCTTCGTCCAGAGGTGATGCTGGAGGCATATGAAACGCAGCTACCATTCTTAAAATCAGTAGGAGGAGACGTGTAATGGAATTTTTAACCGGACTCTTTGAATATGCGTTTTTACAAAAAGCGTTATTTACTTCCGTCATGGTGGGCATCATTTGCGGTGTCATTGGCTGCTTTATCATTTTACGCGGCATGGCACTGATGGGAGATGCCATTTCACACGCTGTGCTGCCCGGTGTCGCCATCTCCTATATGCTAGGAATTAACTTTTTTTTCGGAGCCGTCTTAACTGGTGTGCTAACAGCGATTGGCATCGGATATGTCAGTCAAAACAGCCGCATCAAAAATGATTCGGCCATCGGCATTGTATTCACCGCCTTTTTTTCAATTGGGATCATTTTAATTACATTTTTGAAAAGTTCCAGTGATTTATATCATATCTTGTTTGGAAACGTACTAGCTGTCCGTTCCTCTGATATGTGGATTACGCTCGGAATCGGCATTTTTATTTTACTGGCCGTCATCGTGTTCTACAAAGAACTCCTCATTAGTTCGTTTGATCCGGTGATTTCTTCTGTTTACGGTTTACCGAATCGAATGATCCATTATTTTCTTATGACATTATTGACCCTTGTAACCGTCGCGTCGCTGCAAACCGTTGGTATTATTCTTGTCGTTGCGATGCTTATTACGCCGGCCGCCACCGCTTATCTTTTGACAGACCGGCTATGGATCATGATTTATTTATCTGCATTTTTCGGTGCCATTTCCGCCATCGTGGGACTTGGGCTGAGTTTTACGTATAACTTGTCGTCTGGTGCTTCCATCGTGCTAGTCGCGACTATTTTATTCGGCAGTGCCTTTATCTTTTCACCAAAGCAAGGAATTTTATGGAGATCATTAAAATCAAAACAAAAACGAGCGCAGTTAAAAAAGGAAGCGTCTATGTAAAAGGAGGACCTATATGAAGAAGGTATTTGTAATCCGTTTGACCGCAGTATTCATTGCCCTTATGGTCATCGCAGGTTGTTCTACTCAACAAAATAATTCCGGCAAAGATGATGGCAAATTAAAAGTTGTCACGACCTACTCTATTCTTTATGACATCGTGAAGGAAGTAGGCGGCCAGCATGTCTCTATTCACAGCATTGTTCCCATTGGTACAGACCCACATGAATTTGACCCACTGCCAAAGGATGTTCAGCATACGACGGATGCAGACCTTGTTCTCTATAATGGCTTAAACCTTGAAACAGGAAACGGCTGGTTTCAAAAGCTGCTTGAATCGAGCGGCAAGAATGGGAATGATGCACCTGTAGCCGAATTGAGTAAGAGCGTCAAAGTAAAGCATTTATCTTCAAAAGGGCTGGAAAGTCAGCAGGACCCCCACGCTTGGCTGAATGTTGAGAATGGCATTATTTATGCCCAAAACGCCCGGAATGCGCTCATTCAAGCGGACCCCGAACATAAAGAAGATTACGAAAAAAATGCAGACGCCTACATCAAGAAGCTTCAAGCTCTTCATCATGAAGCAAAAGACAAGTTTGATCAGCTACCAAAAGACAAAAAGCTCCTTGTCACAAGTGAGGGGGCATTCAAGTATTTTGCAGATGCGTATGGACTGAAAGCGGGCTATATTTGGGAGATCAATACAGAAAACGAAGGAACACCTGGGCAAATGAAACGCATCATTCATTTTGTCAAAGATCATCAAGTTCCTGCTCTCTTTCTTGAAACAAGTGTAGATAAACGCAGCCTTGAAAGCCTTTCTGAAGAAACTGGGGTTCCGATTAAAGGAAAAGTATTCACGGACTCCATTGGAAAGAAAGGTGAAGATGGAGACAGCTACTATAAGATGATGAAATGGAATATTGACACCATTTACAAAGGGTTGTCATCATAAGAAAAGACAGGTGGAGTGAGTCCGCCTGTCTTTTTGTTAGCCTGCCATATTTTGTGGATGTTTTTTCGGCCAAATCACATAACTGATGCTAATGAGGAAATCAATGGCTAAAACCATCCCCCACACATTAGCGAGCTGCATCAGTGATTCTGTTCGCTCTGGTGCTTGGATGAGATAGGTGAGCCCAAATAGTAAACCGGCTCCGATGACCCAAGCAGCTAAATGCCTCGCCCAGCCAACCATTTCATACACAGACCTCTCCTTACCGTACTTTGGTTTTCCCTTTGGCTTCGGGCCTCCTGCAAATCGATAAGCAAACCGGGCATCTGCCCATTTCACCATTTGATGCCCAAAGGCCAGACTCACGCCAATATAAACAGCCGCAAGTCCGTGGATGACACTCGCCATCGCCCCTTGCCTCAAATCCATATAAGTAGCCGCAAGAAGGACCAGATCCAAAATCGGCGTACAGATCAGGAAAAAAGCTCCCCACTTTTTCTGTCTAAACACATAACGTAGCGTTAAACCCATTAGAATAAACAACCAAAAGCCAATCTCACATGCCACAATCAATAACCCAATCAAGATTCCCACACCCTTTTTAATACAATTGTATTAAATAAAATTTAACACAGTCGTATTAAAAAAACAATAGCTGTGCTAAAATCAATGTATGCCAAAAATCGTCGATCACCAAAAACAAAAACAAAAGGTCGCTCAAGCTGCGATGAGAGTGATTAAACAGGAGGGATTAGAGAACGCTTCTGTACGGAAAATAGCTGTTGAAGCTGGGATTTCTGCCGGCTCTATGCGGCATTATTTTGCCACACAGCAGGAGTTATTTCTATTCTCTATGAATCTGATTCAGGAAAGAGTCAAGGAGCGAATGGCAGGGCTTTCATTAAACGGTTCGACTAAAGAAAATGTCCTCACTTTATTGGAGCAAGTCCTTCCACTTGATGAAGAACGAAGATTTGAAATGGAGGTGTGGCAGGCTTTTACCATTAAATCATTCACTGAACCAGATTTACAGCCGCTCAACGCAGAAATGTATGACGAGCTTTTCCAAACGGTTCAATTTTGTTTAATGAAATTGAAAGAGGATAGGCTTCTGCTAGATCATATCGATCTTTTACTAGAAACTGAGCGGCTTTATGCGGTCGTCAATGGGCTTGCTTTGAATGGAATCTTGCAGCCTCACCGTCTACCGCCTCAGCTCATGCGCTCCGTGTTGCAGATGCACCTGCAATCCATCACAAAAAAAGACATGCCTCCGCAATAGGAGAGCGTGTCTTTTTTAATCTTCCATAAAAATACGCTTTGCTTCGTAGTAGAGCACCTGCACAAATTTCTTCACATTGATGCGGGTATGTTCTTCTCTCCCACTTGTCTCTTTTGTCAATTCACTCATTTTCTTTCGCACAATGGTGAAATCGAAAAATTTTGATGCATAGTTTTCAAACGTTGGATGGGAATAATCCGTTAACCCGAGTGATGCAATGTGTTTCAATGATTGGTTGATCGCACGCCTTACCCTTTGTTCCGCTGCCTTCGCTTCTCTTGCGATGTCTGCTGATGTGTAAGGCTCATTTAATTTATCCTCCGTGATCCCGGTGAAAATGACCTTCAAAGAAGGAAAGGAATCGTGCTGATCGACATGCAGCGCTAGATACTGATCAGTAAAGAGAATCATATCTAATAAATCTTTAGACCCCTTCTCGCCGACAATCCCAAGCTCCGCCAGTAAGAACTGACCTGCCTCTGCAAGACTTTTCCCCCGCTGCTTCGTTTTCGTTTGGCCTCGCTGCTGGAACTGCATCACCGATTTGAGTGAGTGCTGAATATTTTCAATCGAGTGCTCTAAATGAAGACGTTCAATCATGAGGTGGAGCACACTTAAGACTTCTACACGATTGATCGGCTTTGTCACATAATACTCGACACCAAGCGTATAGGCCTGTCCAATTAATTCCTTTGTTTCTACCTGTGAAAGCATTAAGTATTTCCCATGAAACTCATCCTTGATTGCTCGAATCGTTTCAAGCCCGTCCCTTTCCGGCATCAGAAGATCAATACATAAGATATCAATGTGCAAATCATTTAAGTAGCTGGCTGTTAATTCTGCGCCATCTTCTGCTTCTCCAGCCACAATGCCAAGTTCTTCATCTTCAATGAGCTGAGCCAGTGAAGAACGAACGGCTTCATCATCATCGACAATAAAAAATCTCATCTCCCAATCCCCTCTTTTCTACTGACTTGATCAACTGGTATCGTTAAAGTGAAAATCGTTTGTTTATTTGGGATACTCTTCATCTCAACACTTCCGCCAAGTTTCTCTGCTGTATCCTTCACATAGGAAAGACCGATGCCGCTTGATGGATTCCCAGCCTGGTCGTATTTTAAAGTGAAGCCCGGTTTAAAAATAACATGATGGTTACGCTCTTTAATGCCAGGCCCGTTGTCGCTGATTTGAAAGATCACATCTTTCTCTACCCGTGAAATGGATAGTGACACCTCTCCATCGACTGGAATGGCTTCAACGGCATTGGATACTATGTTATTTAACAAAGATAGAATGGTATACACATGATAGGCGGGATGCTGCCCTTCTTCATCATAATGAAAGACGATGTTTTTTTTAAGTGATTCTGCGTAATTTTCATGGATACGAATCACAAGACCTGCAATATGGGCGGGACTTGCATACTCCTGAAATTTCTCCTCATGAATCAGCTTTGATAAAGCAGAAAAAATCCGCTGATTATCCTTTTTAATTTCATGCACCTCTCCTGCAATTTGCAGGGCTGTTTTTCCAAGCTTTTTCAAATCTAATGATTCCGCATCTTTTGCGTGGTGAAGGGATTGATACAATTGATAGGAAGTAGCTGTAATGTGCTCAGCGTGTGCAAGTGTCTTATAAAAGTATGTAGATTCCGTGTAAAGGTTCGAAAGCAGCATGAGCAGATGTTCCTTTTCTTTTTTCATTTGACGTTCTCTCGCCTGTTCTTCGTATAACCGAATCATTGTATAACAAGCCAACACGAAAAAGCTTCTAAAAATCGCTAAAACAAATAGTTGAAATAGCGTCCGCACCGTTAAAATTTCATCAATGGCTCCCCGAAGCGCAACCATCTCAACAACGCTTGCGCACAGTTCCATGATGATGCCTGTCGCTCCAATCAGCCAAGGTTTGTCACGGAAACGTCTGACCCGCAATAAATAAAAAAGCGTGCCATAGACCACATAATAAAGCATGGAAGGAAACCTTAATGAAACCGCCTCTTCAAGCGGCAGGTGACCTGACACGGCTGTATCAAGCAGCACCCGAAATGCAAATACAGATCCCCCCGCGATGATTCCGCTTGCCCATGCCGGGAATTTTTTCATTTGAAGCAGGATAAAGAAAAAGACAACGGTTCCAAAGCTGACCCGAAAGCTGTCCTCAAACGGATAAAATTTTAACTCTCCACCAATCGGTGTTAGTACAATGAGCATGACAATTAAATAAGGCTCTGTATTCAGCCATTTTTTCAGTAGATTCAAATGCAGTCACATCCCTAATAATTGACGATAGTATACTATGTGAGCTTGAGAAAAACAAACAGCCCATGAAAAAGCGCACACCGGAACTTTGTCGGTGTGCGCTTATCATAATGCAGCTTAATCTTCTAAACGATCCTTTTCTAAAAGTGATGCGCCAGCAATACCTGGTTTTGTCATTTCAAAAGGATTTAAGATGACATCAAGCTCTTCCTCTGATAAAACATCATTTTGCAGACAAAGCTCACGTACAGATACGCCTGTAAGAATCGCTTCTCTGGCAATTCGTGCAGCAGCTTCATAACCAATGTGCGGATTGACCGCCGTCATGACACCAGCACTTTTTTCTACATATTCTTTTAATCTAGCTTCATCTGCTTTTAGGTCACGCAAGCAGTTGTCTACGAAGGACTCAAATACATTTTTCATGATGCTGAGAGATTGAAGCAAGTTGAACACAAGGACTGGTTCCATCACGTTCAGCTCAAGCTGACCAGCCTCTGATGCGAGACAGATTGTATGATCATTCCCTATGACTTGGAACGCCACTTGGTTCATGACCTCTGGCATCACTGGGTTGACTTTCCCAGGCATGATCGATGAACCTGGCTGTCTAGGCGGCAAATGAAGCTCACCAAAGCCTGCTCTTGGACCTGAAGCCATCAAACGAATATCATTAGCCATTTTGGACATATTCATCATACATACTTTTAACGCAGCAGATACTTCTGTATAAGCATCCGTATTTTGCGTTGCATCGACTAAGTCTTCAGCTCCAACTAATGGTAATCCACTGATATCAGATAGATAGCCGACCACTTGACGAATGTATTTAGGATCTGCATTCAGTCCAGTTCCGACTGCTGTTGCACCCATATTGACTTCATATAAATGCTGTCTAGACTGCTTGATACGTTTAATATCACGAGCGAGAACCTTTGCATAGGCACTAAACTCTTGCCCAAGTCTGATTGGAACAGCGTCCTGAAGATGCGTACGTCCCATTTTGATGACATGATCAAATTCCTGCGCTTTTTCAGTCATGACTTGATGCATGTTTTCCATCGTATAAAGTAACTTTTCAATCATATTCAATGTTGAAATATGAATCGCTGTTGGGAAAACGTCGTTTGTTGACTGCGACATGTTCACATGCGTGTTTGGACTTAGCTCAGTATAAGCGCCTTTTTCCTTTCCTAGTAGTTCAAGCGCTCTGTTTGCAATGACTTCATTGGCATTCATATTCATTGAAGTGCCAGCCCCGCCTTGAATTGGATCGACAATAAATTGGTTGTTCCATTTTCCTTCAATCACTTCATCTGCCGCTTGAACAATTTTTTCTCCAAGACCAGCATATAGTCGCTGTGTATCCATATTTGCAAGTGCGGCTGCCTTTTTGACAATCCCTAGTGCTTTAATGAGTTCCTCATGAACATGGTAGCCTGTAATTGGAAAGTTCTCCACTGCACGTAATGTTTGAATTCCGTAATATGCTTGAGTGTCTACTTCCTTTTCACCTAGAAAGTCTCGTTCGATTCGAACTTGCTTATCCTGTAGCTTCGTCATTTGAAAAGATCTCCTTTTTTACGCTGCTTTTGTTTGTTGCTTTAATTCCTCAATATACTTTTTCGATTTCTCTTGATCAAATACTTTTTCCCACTTAGACATAACAATCGCTGCAAGTGAGTTACCAAATACGTTAACTGTTGTACGAACCATATCAAGAATACGGTCGATCCCAACGATGAAGGCAAGTCCTTCAAGCGGAAGTCCCATTGCACCAAGTGTCGTGATGACAACAACGATAGATGCACCTGGTACACCAGCCATACCTTTTGATGTGAGCATTAAGATTAATAGTAACGTAATTTGCTCATAAATGGAAAGCGGCATGCCGTACATTTGTGCAACAAATATGGCGGCAATGGATTGATAGATCGCACTTCCATCCAGGTTAAAGGTGTAGCCTGTTGGGATAACGAACGACGTGATCGCTTTCGGGCAGCCGAACTTCTCCATTTTGTCCATTAATCTAGGCAGTACAGCCTCTGAGCTTGCAGTTGAGAATGCAAGAATGATTTCTTCTTTTAACACTCTAAATAGTGTAAAGACGCTTGTCCCAGCCATTTTTGCAATAATGCCAAGTACGACAATAACGAAGAATGCCATTGTGCCGTAAACGACAAGTACAAGTTTACCTAGTGGGAGGAGCGCTCCGACCCCGAATTTGATCACCGTCACACTGATGAGTGCGAATACACCAAATGGTGCAAACTTCATCACTTTATTGGTCACCCAGAACATGGCTTCGAGTATGCCCTCAAAGAACCCTAACACTGGTTTTCCTTTGTCTCCTACTGCGGCAATTCCTAATCCGAATAAGACTGTAAAGAAGATGGTTGGTAATAGATCACCTTCTGCGATTGATTGGAAAACGTTTGTTGGCACAAGATGAACAATTGTTTCAGAGAAACTAGCTTTTTCGGAAGAAGCCTTAGACGTCTCTTCATATTTTGAGATATCTCCCTTTTCCATGTTGCTCATATCAATTCCTGTACCAGGATGGAAGACGTTCGCTGCAAGCAGCCCAACTGCTAATGCAATCGTTGTGACAATCTCAAAGTAAAGGATCGTTTTCCCACCAAGTCTTCCAATGGTTTTCATATCCCCTACACCAGCTACCGCTACAATCAATGCAGCAATGACAATTGGAAGAACGATCATTTTAATTAAATGAATGAATATATCGCCAATTGGCGTTAACACATTAATAACGGTTTCATTTTGATAAAACAGCGCTCCTACGATAACACCCAGAACAAGTGCAATGAGTATTTGAGAAGCTAACCCTAACTTTTTCATACGTGAACCCCCTTTTTTTGATAACGCTTTCTTTGTTGCTTAATCGCATCTTAACGACGAACCTACAAAAAACGACAAAAAGGAACAAAAACAAATGAATTTTTTATGAAAAATGTTTAAAAAGGTGGGTTTATCCACAAAATTGTAAAAAAAAGACTTCGCTTTTTGCGAAGTCTTAGACTATTGACAAAATGCTAAAATGATCTTTATTTTAGCATTTTGTCTTCTTTTCAGAGTAATGGAAAACCCTTGAAGTCTAGAAAGGGCGAGCACCAGCGCGGAGCGAATTGACATTCGTGAGCACTGGCGCGCAGACCTGACAAAGAATACGAGGGTTTGTCTACCGCTTTTGGCGAAGTCTTAATGATTTTGCATCTGTTCACTTGGCTTAACTTGATTTGCATAAAATTCATCATATATGGCATATCCAATGAGTACGAAAGTAACATAGATTAATGCACTCAATGTCCAAATCCATTTGACATTCAGCTTCATTCTGCCACTCCCTCTCTTACAGGTTTCAACCGCTGCAATCTGAGCGCATTCAGCACAACCGACACGGAGCTAAAGGCCATTGCCGCTCCTGCAAGCCATGGGGCAAGGAATCCAAATGCGGCTACTGGTATCCCAATACAATTATAGGCAAGCGCCCAAAATAGATTTTGCTTAATATTTCTCATCGTTTTTTTGCTAAACGCAAGCGCATCTGCAATGGCATGGAGGTCTCCTGTCATGAGCGTGATATCTGCCGCTTCCATGGCAACGTCTGTACCTGTTCCAACCGCCATCCCAATATTCGCTGTCGCAAGGGCTGGGGCATCATTAATGCCGTCTCCGACCATGGCGACTTTCTTTCCTTGTTCTTGAAGCGCTGCAATGTGAGCAGCCTTCTCCTCAGGCAGAACTTCAGCGATGACATGCTCAATACCCGCCTGTCTTGCGATCGCCTCTGCTGTGCGCTTGTTATCCCCTGTCATCATGACAACGTGAATCCCTTGCTCTTTCAACCGGGCGATGGCTTGAGGAGAGGATGATTTGATCGTATCTGCCACCGCTACAATGCCGGCGACTTCGCCGTCAATAGCAACGAGCATAGCCGTTTTCCCTTGTTCCTCCAGCGTTGTTATGGACGGTTCAACTTGATCATATTGGATATCGTGTTTCTGTAATAGCTTCCGCGTCCCAATCAAAAGCTTGCGCCCGGCGGCCTTTGCTTCAATGCCATGACCAGGATCTGCTTGGAAGTTTTCTACCTCGGCCGCTTCAAGACCTCGTTCCTTCATTCCGTCTGTAATCGCTCGGGCAAGTGGATGTTCCGACTGCTGTTCTGCCGACCCTACTAGCTGAAGCAGCGTATCTTCTGTCCAATTTGCATATGCCACTACATCTGTAAGACTCGGCTCCCCTTTTGTCACAGTCCCTGTTTTATCTAAAACCACCGTGTCCAGTGATTGGGTCACTTCTAAATGCTCTCCGCCTTTAAACAGAATGCCTGATTCAGCCGCACGGCCGCTGCCAGCCATAATAGAGGTTGGTGTAGCAAGACCGAGTGCACAAGGACACGCAATGACGATGACCGCTATAAAGGTTTCAAGTGCTGAAGTCACATTCCCAGGATCAACAAAGAAAAACCATATAAGGAAGGTGAGCACAGCAATTGCTACAACAATGGGAACAAATATCCCTGATATTTGATCTGCCATTCTTTGAATGGGTGCTTTTGAACCCTGCGCTTGTTCTACGACTCGAATAATCTGTGACAGAGCCGTCTCTTTCCCGACTTTTGTCGCTTTCACTTTGATAAACCCATTTTTATTGATGGTTGCCCCAATGACCGCATCTCCTGCGGTTTTATCAACAGGCAGACTTTCTCCTGTAATCATGGATTCGTCTATTGCGGTTGTCCCCTCCATGATCTCTCCATCTACCGGCACTTTCTCACCCGGTTTGACAAACACAAGATCATCCACTTTCACATCAGAAATAGGAACAGTCATTTGTTTCCCATCTCGCTGGATGACAGCTTCTTTCGCTTGTAAGCCCATCAGCTTTTGAATCGCTTCTGATGATCTCCCTTTTGCTCTTGCTTCCATTAATTTTCCGAGCACAATTAACGTAATGAGTACAGCACTTGTTTCATAATAGAGTGCTGCCTCATGTGTGCCTTGAACCGCTGACTGAATGCTTTCATATAAACTATAGAAAAACGCAGCTGATGTCCCAAGTGCCACAAGGACATCCATATTGGCACTTTTATTTCTTAAAGCCTTATACGCACCTACATAAAAGGGCCAGCCGACAATGAATTGAACGGGCGCTGCTAATGCCAGCTGAACCCATGGATTCATGAACGCTTCTGGCAGCCAAATAAAAGACGTGAAAGAAAAATGGCTGACCATTGCCCAAAGGAGGGGCAGTGACAAGATCATCGAGAATAAAAAGCGTGCCGTTTGCTTCTCTATCGCTGCTTGGCGATGATCTTTTTTCCCTTCCTCTGCTAGATCTTCAGCTGGTTCCATTAGTGAATACCCAATGGACTGAACGGCATCTTTTATATCGCTTGTAGACGTTTGTCCCGGATGATATGTGACCTGTAGTGTCTCAAGCGCAAAGTTCACAGATCCGTGATCGACACCGTCCAACCGGTTGATTTTTTTCTCGATTCGGTTTGCACAAGCCGCACAGGTCATTCCCTCTATATCAAACTCTGCTTGCTCCATCACAACATCGTAGCCAAGAGATTGAATTTTTTTCGTCAGATCATCTGGTGATAGTTGCTCCGTTTCATATACGATATGAGATGTTTCAAGTGCTAAATTCACATTGGCTTCATCCACACCTTCCAGCTTGTTCAAACCCTTTTCAATGCGTCCTGCACAGGCAGCACAGGTCATTCCTGTAATTTGAAAATCGATTTCCTTTTTCATTCATCTCACCTCTCCACATACTCCATGGGGGTATCTTTTTTTGAAAAAAATACGCGCTGTCACATGCAGCACGTATATCATTTATACAACATCATATCCCTGTTCTTCAATCACATCAGAGATTCGGTGTAACGTGACTTGATCAGGATGAAAAGAAACCTCCACCTGTCCCTTGTCTAAATGAACTTTCACAGATTCAACACCTGCTAATTCTCCTACATTTCCTTCGACTGCTTTCACGCAATGTCCGCAAGACATGCCCTGCACTTGAAGTGTTGCTTGTTCCACTTCTCATCGCCTCCATCAATCATTTTCTACACCTTACTATACCCTAGTAGGGTATCATTGTAAACATAAATGATGCTTTATTTGCTACGATTTTGTCAGTTTCGTAAAGACGTTCATCAATTCTTCAATGGCTTCATCCCCGTTGCCGCTCTTAATGGCATCCGCTACGCAGTGATGTGTATGCTTTTCCATCAATTGAAGACTGACCTTTTTTAATGCTGCATTGACAGCAGAAATTTGATTGACGACATCTATACAGTAACGATCATTTTCAATCATTTGCTGAATCCCACGTACTTGTCCTTCCACTCGTTTCAAGCGATTGATTAATTGATCTTTTTCCTTCTGGGCTCTAGGCGAAGCAATGTGTCTTTCTTCATGTTCTGTCATGTGATCACCTTTTTTCTATTATGACTTGTCTTTAATTAAATTAAAGCATATCTCCACCGGAAAAGGCAAAGATATGCTGAATGCCCGTCTAAGAGCAGTGTTTGTCCTAGTTTGTTAATTGTTCAATATCCTGTAGAAGGCTGACGGACTGCTGAAGCTGCTTGATCAACCCTTGCTGGTCCTCTAAAATGGCGGCAACATCGATATTGTCAGCTTTCAATTGCTGTAAATAGACTTGAATGTCCTCAGACAGCACCTTATTTTTTTCAATGATTTGTGCATGCAGATCTTCCGCTATTTTTGGAGCAGTTAGTTCATTAAAGTTTTGAATGTCGGCCTTCAATGATTCAAGCTGCTGCGTCAATTCTGCTTTTTTGGCGGTATTTTGTACAGCTTCTTCAGCGAGCTTTGGAAAGTCCTCCGTAAACTGCTGAATGTCAGTTACATAGTCATTTGCCTCTGTGACATATGTCGTCGTATCGTTGACCTGATCAAGCAAGCCGGAACATCCACTTAACACAAGCGTACCAGAAAATAGGAAAGCCATCACATATTTTTTCAAGATCGATCATCCTTTCATCTATTGTGTTGAAAGCATTCATTTGTTCTGCTCCCCTAAAACACTGATGCAAAAGGACTTTAAAAAAAGCCAGACCTTTGCCTCATGTGTCATAGGCAAAGGTCTGGCTAACATGTTCATGCCGGAATGGCCGAGAAACAACGTGTGTTTCTGTAATGACGACCAAACCGTAAAAGCTACTCCCCTTTAGGAAACCGTTCAAATGTTATGTTTATCATATCGAATGTCAGGACAACAGTCAATGAGAAGCTGGCGGCTGATCGTGCTCTTGATACAGCATATAGTCCGCTCCAGTTGACGCATAAATCCGGTTCCGTCCTTGGCGTTTTGACATATACAAGGCTTGGTCCGCTTCATATAGAAGAGTTTCTAATACATTGGGATCATAAGCTGTATGAGCAATTCCAAAGCTCGCTGTCACTCGCACTTTTTCCTCATCATTCTCAAAGAAACTCATCTCAAACGAATGTCTCATTCGCTCCGCGATATGACATGCCTCTTCAAATGAATGATGCGGCAGACAAATGGCAAACTCTTCTCCGCCGTATCGTCCGAATAAATCGTCCATCTGTAAATGCTGCTGACAAATGGTGACAACATGACGCAGCGCCTCGTCTCCAATATGATGTCCGTGTGTGTCATTAATTTGTTTAAAGAAATCAATATCAAACAGCATAACAGCCGTATCCTGCGCATCCTCTTCCAAGATCATCTGCGTTCGTTCGATGAAAGAAGAACGATTGAAGATATTCGTCAATCCATCGATATATGCACGACGCTCCAGCTCTTCCTGCAGCAAACGCTGCTCTGTTACATCACTGATCACAATTTGCCTGCCCTCGATCTCTCCTCTTCTATTAAATAGCGACGTAGCAGTCAAGTGATAATAGCTGGAATGATCTTTTTCCCTTTTCAACATTAAATCATATTGCGAATGATCCTGCGGAGAACGCAGCCACTGAATGAACGCTGACTCTTTGATGATTTCTGAGAAAACATCGTCGATTTTATAGCCAATTCCCTTCTTATTCGCAAGTGCCGGAATGATCGATGCAGCAGCGGGGTTGTAATCAATGAGTGTCCGATATCGATCTAAAATGAGAACCCCCTCAGACATATGCTCAAACACACGCTCCATCGCAATGGGAGAGAGCTTAAAGAGCTGGAACGACATAATCGCCCATAAGTAGAGCGCATTGGTTAAAAACATCACCACAGGGACCGGGTCAATATGAAGAGGTGTAACGCCTAACAAATAGATAAAAGATGTCGTGATTGGCAGTAACATCCCCACTAGCAAAATGAGGATCTGCTTTAAATATTCTTTTTTTGTGACACGTAAAAACCAAACCAGCATAAAAATAGCAAGCATCGAACAGCCAAATGTGTAGACCCCATGAATGATATACCAATAGCCAATCGTAAAATCAGCCAATAAAAATCCGTCTACTGTATTCATCGTGATGCTTCGGTAAAAGAGTGAATGAAAAGAGTTGGTGAATACCATTATGGTTGTGAGAACTGGAATCAGTAAGATGAGAAGCACGCGGCGCTTTGTTAAATATTGATGGAAACCCGTAAATTGCAGCACAATCATGAGGCTGAATGGTGCGATAAACGGAAGACCTATGTATTGAAAACAAACCCAGAACATGACTTCTTCAGGGGTACGCGCCAATAATTCAAACGTATGCCCAAAAATATAAATCGCAGTTGCTCCAGACATGTACATAAACAATTGACAGCCAATATAACGATGGCGATTTGCATGAGCAATGATTGATAATATCACGGACAGAATGCCAGAAACACTCATGATCACAATAAAATGTAAAACAATCGAATCCATGTAAACGCCCCAATTTCAGTTATTTAGAACTAGTCTCATCTTACTATATATGAGGAAGTCAAAAATGGGAAGGTGTGATTTTGATTTGGTTGGAGATTTTTTGTAAAGTTTTGGTCGTTTTCCTTATGATGACGCCTCTTATTTTCAATACTTTTTACTCAATTTGACGGAGAAGCATGTTGTGACAGAAGAAATATCTGTACAATGTGGGGATCTATGAAGAGGAGGCTCAGAAGGAATATGACTTTTTTGATCATCATGGCAGGTTTGTTTATGCTGATTCTTTTGGAGAAGCCATTTGAGAAGAGAAGATCTGGGTTGATATTTTTGGTGAGTTATTTACTGCTGATTGCAGTTTATGTGATTCAATCAACTTTTGTGGAGCTTGTGTCGGATGGATTTTTGATGATGATTGCAGTGATTGTGGTGTGTCCTTTGTTTGTTAGGCTTTTACAGACTTCTTCGAGGAAAGGTATATGACAAATAAGCAAGCTTAGAGCTTGCTTATTTTCAAAAATCACTTATTAGTAAATAACTTATCAATTATGCTAATAGCAAAAAAACAAATAGGAAATGCAATAATAATATACAGAAAATTTTTAGGTACAAACATATTGTAATAATAAAAAAATACACTGATAAACAAAATCATAACAGCATACTTCATAATACTTTTCACAAAATTCCTCCTAATATATATCCACCCAACCATTATTAGGGCGTTTATCCCTCTTATCCAACTGTTTAGCAATTTGAGTTCCGATATCCAAATAATTCAGAGCAATCGCGACAGCAACACCAATAGAAATCGCTAATTTTTTAGCTCCCCACGCCTTTAATCTACTTGTCACGGTTTTAGTAAATATTCTTTTAGCTTCCGCTTTTCCTTTTTTAATAATAAATGATTGTATAGCACCTACACCACCCCCGACAGCAAAACCAATCACAGCATTGAAAACTGCACCTGCAAACCTAACAGTTACACCGACTTTTATACCTGATGATTTTTTCTTCTTAGCAGCTTGAATTTCTTTAACTCCAAAGGAAGAAACAAATATATCTTTAGCAAAAGCAAAATAATCATTATCTACTAGAGCTGAATCGTTCATTTCTTCCACTAACTCTTCTTGTGCTGCTGACAAATCATTATATGTATCAGACTCTTTATCGAAGAAATTTGTTAATTCTTTTTTAAATATTTCTTTCTCATTAACATTTGAAAGTTCTGTTTGTTCTTCTACTATTTCATCAAAAAGTTTTCTCTCATCTTTCGTCATTTCATCTATCGAAGGCATATTTCTAACCTCTTCTTCAAGATCGAATTCCTCAGATAAAACATTCTTACTCAGTTGAACATCATTTGAATTTATGCCCTCTACTGTTTCTTCTACTAAAACTCCCTCTAAAACAGGCTGTTTCTCATTATTTGACTCTGCAAAACTAGTTAGAGTTGATAATGAACTAATCGTAAAAATAATTACTGTCAAAATTGAAATCTTCTTAAAAAATGCATTCATCGCCACCGCGACAAATGCCTCCCACAAATGTTAATTTTAAACAACTATAGTTTATTTTAACATAACTATTATAAAAAAACAGGATAATATTCACTAGATAAGTAGATTTTTTAAAAATCAGACTCATAACAGCCCACTTATCTAATCAGATATGTAATTCTTAATACCCAAAAACAAGTACACCATCAGAATTTTTCTCATATCAATATTTGAATGGCAATTTAGGAATATAAAAAAAGACGCTGAAAATAGCGTCTTTTTTATATTATAGAGTTTTTGAAAATGCTACATATTTAATAGAATCTAATGTCAAAAAGAGTGTTATTCACACATCCTTTGGTTCTAGCCAATTGTTTAGGACACTCAGAGATGTTGCAGAAACTCATAAATAAGAAATTTTCTAAAATGTTGCCAAAATGTTGCCAGTCCCGCACCAAGGGCTTTCAAACCCTTGATACGACTGCATTCTAAAAGTTTTGATGGAGACGGTGGGAGTCGAACCCACGTCCAGAGACATCGATTACTTAAGCGTCTACGAGCGTAGTCAACATATTTACGTATTCACTCATCCGCATGCCTGCTGACGGGCGCTTGGAGAGCTAGTCTGATGGATCTCTTCTTACGTCCTCAGACGGGAACGTAAGCGTAGCCTACTTCATTGGGCTCCTCACAGACACATAGGCGATGTCAGGAAGAGCTCGCTGCGCTTATTAGGCAGCTAGTGCTAAGTTTTGGTTAAAACTTTTAGTTTTGCCAGTTACATTTAGTGCGTGTTAACGAGATCGCCTCTCGGCTCGCAGCTCAAGCTCGAACCGCCCCTGTCGAATCCGTAACGTCCCCTTGTAAAAGGGATATACGGGATGGAAACGTTCAGCTTAACTGCTTCCGTATATAACTATTATAACAACCTCATCGCTTGAAACAACTGGTGGTTTCTGTAAAAAACACGATGATTGTTTACTGCATATCATATTGTAGCATAATGCTTCCGCTCACAGCAAGCAATCTGCCCCCCCGGACTAGAATTGCTTTTGTCGATCACGGAAGGCACGGTCGATTTCACGTTTTGCATCTTTTTTCTTCAGATCTTCACGTTTATCGTATTTCTTTTTCCCTTTACCGATTCCGATCAGCACTTTAGCAAAGCCATTCTTCAAATATAATTTAATAGGAACAAGTGAGTAGCCCTCTTCTTTTGTGGCACCAATCAATTTGCTGATTTGCTTGCGATGAAGCAGCAGCTTCCTTGTTCTAAGCGGGTCATGGTTATAACGGTTCCCCTGCTCGTATGGGCTCACGTGCATGTTGTGAAGAAACACTTCTCCTCGTTCGATTTTGGCGAAAGAATCTTTTAAATTCACTTTTCCTGCACGAATTGATTTGATTTCAGTTCCTTGTAACACAAGGCCGGCTTCAAATGTTTCTTCTATAAAATAGTCATGATTTGCTTTTTTGTTTTGGGAAACAACCTTTCCCTCTCCCTTTGGCATTGGCGTACACCCTCCTTTTGACACAAACACGATCCAAATCGTACGGATTATTTTATCAAACAATCCAGCTTTCGACAATGCTGACGCCATGTGGTCAAAAAGCAAATAGAGCGTGATGCCCTATTTGCTTTTTTAGCACGTTACTTTTTCTTTTTCCGCTTTTGTTTCGGTGCGTTATCAAATACGCGTTTTTTCTTTTTCTTCTTTTTTCGACCTGTGAACCAGTCGCCGCCTTTATCGTCTTTTGCCTTATCTCCAGACGCCTTCTGACCCACGCTCCCTTTTTTTCCTGGTGGATCTGTCCGTTTTTTGAACTTGAAATCTTTTGGCAATTTACGACGAGTGCCTTTCATCCCGACAATTTCAAAATCAATGGAATGCTCATCTTTATTAACATTCACCACTTTGACAGTGATTTCGTCACCGATGCGATATACATTTCCTGTCCGCTCACCGATCATGGCAAAATGCTGTTCATCAAAGCGATAGTAGTCGTCTGTCATGTAGCTGACATGGACGAGACCTTCTATCGTATTCGGCAGTTCAACGAATAGTCCAAAATTCGTGACGGAACTAATCATGCCATCAAATTCTTCGCCGATTTTATCAAGCATAAACTCTGCCTTTTTCAGGTCATCTGTTTCACGCTCTGCATCGACTGACCGGCGCTCCATCGTTGACGCATGATCTGCTATTTCTGGCAGCAGCTGTCCCCATTTTTCAAGGGTTGCTTCATCTGTCTTTTTCTGAATCAAATAGGTTCTGATCAGTCTATGCACGATTAAATCAGGATAACGGCGGATCGGTGATGTGAAGTGCGTATAGAATTCCGTTGATAACCCAAAATGCCCGATGCTTTCTGGATCATACTTTGCCTGTTTCATAGAACGAAGCATGACGGTTTGAATCACTACTTCTTCTGGCTGATCTCGGACGGCATCCAGCACACTTTGAAGTGCACGCGGGTGAATGTTCGTCGACGTTCCTTTCACAATGTAACCAAAAGTCGTGACGAACTCTAAAAAGCGCTGAAGCTTCTCAGGATTTGGTTCTTCGTGAATTCGGTAAATGAACGGTACATTCATCCAGTGGAAGTGCTCTGCGACCGTCTCGTTTGCGACAAGCATGAATTCTTCAATTAATTTCTCAGCGACTGAACGCTCTCGAATGATAACATCCTTTGCCGCTCCTTCATCATCAACAAGCACTTTCGCTTCCTTGAAGTCAAAGTCTACAGCCCCACGATCCATCCGCTTGTCACGAAGGATTTCTGCAAGCTTCTCCATCTCTTGGAACATCGGAACAAGCGGCTCGTATTTGTCTATGAGCTCTTCATCTTGGTCCACTAAAATCTTGTTCACATCTGAATACGTCATTCTCTCTGTCGTTTTGATCACACTTTGGAAAATTTCGTGTTTGACGACCTTCCCATCTCGATCAATGACCATTTCACAAGACAGTGTGAGACGATCGACCTTCGGATTTAATGAACAAATGCCGTTTGATAGACGATGTGGAATCATCGGAATCACGCGGTCTACAAGATACACACTCGTCCCGCGCTCATATGCTTCTTGATCAATCGGGGAATTTTCAGTGACATAATGGGAGACGTCTGCAATATGCACCCCTAGCTTATATTTACCATCATCCAGCTTTTGCACAGTGACTGCATCATCTAAGTCCTTCGCATCTGCACCGTCAATTGTCACAATTGTTTCGTTGCGCAGATCACGTCTACCTTCCAGATCTTTTTCATCGATTGTTTCGGGTGTGTCTACCGCCTGCTGGAGCGCCTCTTCTGGGAACTCACCTGGCAGGCCGTGTTTATGAATGATCGACAGAATATCAATGCCTGGGTCATTTTTATGACCTAAAATTTCAGTCACTTCGCCCTCTGCACTCATTCTTCCTTCCGGATAGCTTGTCAGCGTCACAACGACCTTATGCCCTTCTACCGCTCCGTTTTTGGCGGATTTCGGGATAAAGATATCGTGTGTGATCTTTTTATCATCAGGAATGACAAAACCAAAGCTTTTTGTTTCTGTATAGGTACCGACAACCGACTGAATATTACGCTCCAGAATTCGGATGACTGTCCCTTCTTTTTTGGTGCCATTGGATTTATGGCTGACACGAACCATGACCGTATCACCATTCATCGCTGTTCCAAGCTCTGTTGGCGGAATGAAAATATCATCCTGTCCAAACTCTTCAGGTGTCACAAAGGCAAATCCTTTCGCATGAGCGGAAAGCTTTCCTTTCACCAAATTCATTTTTTCCGGTACACCGTAGCGATCACTGCGGGTACGGACGATAAGCCCCTGGTCCTCTAATATCACAAGTGCTTTAATGAGCTCTTTATAATCATCCGGATTTGTAATCTCCATCATGACTTCTAATTCTTGTACTGTTAATGGTTTGTACGCCTCTTCTTGCATAAACGCGAGTAATTCATCCATAAATTCTTCTTTTTGCACACTCTAACCCCCTATATATTTAAATTGACCAATCAAGTGATTCTAAGAATGCATATACATCCTGATGAACCTTCTCCCGCTCTTTATCAAGCGTGATGACATGGCCTGATTCTTCATACCATTTCAACTGTTTTTGATCTGTCTCTACTTCGTTATAAATGATATTTGCACTGTCTGTATTAATCATATGATCATGACGTGCCTGAACAACAAAAGTAGGTGAATAAATCATGTCAACATTGTTTCTTACATCTGCAATCAGCTCTTGCAGGCCCTTGAGCGTACCCATTGGTGTTTTCTTGAACTCTTCCATTTCCTGTTCAATTTGGTCCTCTGACTTACCCTCGAATTTTTTATAGTTACGGGCATAATCTAGTACACCCTGGTACATGACTTCTTCACTTTTTATGTACATAGGTGCACACATAGGTACAATTCCCTTTACAGGTACAGTGTAACCTAATTTCAATGAAAAAACTCCTCCGAGGGATAGTCCGCAAACAGCAATCTCCTCATAGCCCTCATCTTTTAAAAATTGATAGCCTTCTTCTACATCTTTCCACCAATCTATCGGACCTGTATGGACAAGCTCTTCTGGCGGCACACCGTGTCCTTTGTATTGAGGTGCATGGCATGTATAACCTCTTTCATTCAGGTAACGGCCAAGCATTCGAACATCTGCTGTATTCCCAGTAAAACCGTGAAGAAGAAGCACCGCCTTTTCTCCACCTTTAAACGTAAATGGTTTTGGTGTAACAACTTTCATGATGTGACTTCCTTTCCTTCTGTTATGGTTTATATTTTCCACTTGTATGTATGAAACAAACACAAAAGAGTGCTGATAATAAAAAAAGGTCTGAAAAAAGTTCAGACCTTCTGTTACTCGCGCCTTACACGCCTAAATATGCCAATGCAAGTGTTAAGATGAAGAACAGCACTGACAAAATAACCGTTAATCGGTGAAGAATCAAGTCAAGGCCTCTCGCTTTTTGCTTACCGAAAAGTTGCTCGGCTCCACCTGAAATAGCGCCTGACAGTCCAGCACTTTTACTTGATTGTAATAATACAACGATGATAAGTGCGATACTGACAATTACGAGTAATGTAATAACAAATGCGTGCATGAAAACACCTCCAGACAAACTGGTACACATAACTTTATTTTACATGAAAACAAGGTGCATGTCACGAAACATCAAAATAAAGATTTCCTATATATTGTCGACTTTATTTGTTATTTTGATTCAATTTCGTTCAAATGGGTTACATGCAGCATTTTTTATATGCGATTTTGAGTTAAAAAACCATTTTAACGAGTTGCTTCTTCTTTTAATAGCTGTTTTAATTCTACTAACAAACGTTCAGCCCCTTCAGGACTCAGCATCACTTTGCCATTTCCATAGCTTTTGTTGTATTTCGTTACTTGTCCAGTTAAGAGGCAGCTCTTATCTGCATCATATTTTTTCAGCATGATGGTTTGATCTTCTATGAAAATTTCTAAAAGCTGCTCTTCTTTGATATTGAGTACCTTTCGCATTTCTGAAGGCAGCACAATTCTGCCAAGAGAATCAATGTGTCTGACCATCCCAGTTCTTTTCAAGGCCATTACCTCCTTCATAATGATATGATGATTCCATTCATTGACTTTTGTCAACATCTTCATAGTAAAATAGATCTTCAAATTTTTTATCAAAGTAATGAATCATTTTGCCAATGACCAGCTGTCCTGGTTTCCTGTGACCATTTAATACCCTGCTGAGTGTGGCAGGAGAGATGCCAATTTCATCTGCGAGCTGATTTAAAGACATATCGTTTTCGATCATATACTGCATGACAAAAGCTCGCCTGATCTGAATCTTTTCGACCATCATTACAACCTCCTATAGGATCAATATGTACAGAATGTAGGGCTCTCACAACAAACAGATCCATTAACTTATGTCAACACTTTTGCGCCTCTGCTATTTCCTTTGGTCAATGATCATACTAAAATAAGTCATATACTGAAATGTGAGGTTCGATGTCATGAATCACTTTGGTGAACAATTACGCATTTTAAGAGAAAATAGAAAAATGTCTGTCAATCAACTCGCCATGTATTCGGGTGTAAGCGCTGCTGGTATTTCTCGTATTGAAAATGGGAAGCGCGGTGTGCCCAAGCCTTTAACCATAAAAAAATTAGCACACGCCTTGAAGGTGCCTTATGAGGATTTAATGCTGCTTGCCGGTCATATTGAACAGGAAAAAGTTCATGAAATGAAACCTAAATATGAGTCCATGTTGAAAATCTATCAGACGGCGCTTCAAAAGGATGTAGAACATCTCCCCATTTTTGATGGAGACCAATGGGAAACGCTCACTGCACAAGACATCAGCCAGCTGAATGAATACTTTCTCACACTCATCAACCAAAAAAAGGCGAACAAATAGCGGGGCATAAACATAAGATACATCTACCATTAACTAATGTCAATATTTTCATGGTATACTTGTTGCCAATAGTCAACAAATCAGGTAAAATAGAATGACCTAATCTTTAACCATGTGAGGTTTTGAGTTGATGAACTTTGGTGCATATTTAAGAGCATTGCGTGAAAAAAAGAAGCTATCAGTGAACCAATTAGCCATGTATTCAGAGGTCAGCGCTGCCGGTATTTCTCGAATTGAAAACGGGAAACGCGGCATTCCCAAACCTCCTACGATTAAGAAACTAGCAGGTGCATTAAAGGTACCTTATGAGGAAATGATGCAGGCAGCTGGTTATATTGAAGAAGCATCTCCTGTCCATCTGATAAAGGAAGAGGAAATGGCTTTATCCAAAATGAAGGAAGCCGCAGAGCAATATGAACTTGGTGATCTCGAAATATTTGATGGAAACATATGGTCTACCCTTTCTAAAAAAGAAATAGAGGATCTAAACCGCTATCTGTTGTTTATGTTAAACAGCCGTTCATCATCATAAATGTTTTGATCATAGACAAGCTTTTTGCGCTGATTTATGACAGAATTACGGTATAATGGGATCAGATTGGAGTGAAGAAAGATGAATCAATCTGACATGTGCCCGCGGTTTGAAAAAGCAGTTGAGTTATTAAGTAAACGTTGGGTTGCACTGATTGTTTTTCAGCTTCTCTCAGGTCAGCAGCGCTTTAGTGAAATTGAGGCGGCTCTGACAAATTTAAGCGGAAGAGTATTATCTGAGAGATTAAAAGAGCTAGAGGCAGCAGGCATTGTAAAACGGGAGGTTTTTGCTGAAACACCCGTACGTATAGAGTATTCATTAACAGATATGGGACGTTCACTTGCACCCGTTTTTGAGGAAATTTCAAAGTGGTCCACTGAATGGATCACACTTGAATCATAAAATTTCTCCATGTGAGCCGCCTGATGATCATAAAACAGCCTCCCTTACAGATGTAAGGGAGGTTTTGTCTATTCAACCGTTTAAGCAGATGTGATGTTTTTTTCAGCTAACGCTTTTCTCTCTTTTTTCTTGTTTGTTGGGCTTAAATAGCGTTCAAGCCAGCCCATGACAAGGTCGGCAATAATGGCCATGAGCGCAGTTGGAATAGCACCTGCTAAAATGATGGCTGTTCCGTTTGTGGCGTTTGATCCTCTGATGATGATATCACCAAGTCCTCCCGCACCAACGAATGTCCCAATCGCTGTAATGCCGATTGCGATGACCAGTGCGGTTCTTAAACCAGCCATAATCACCGATAAAGCAAGCGGTAATTCAACCATTCTCAGCACTTGCCATTTCGTCATGCCCATTGCTTTACCCGATTCTAAATAGGCGTGTTCAATGCTGACAATCCCTGTGTATGTGTTTCGGATGATAGGCAGAAGCGAATATAGAAAAAGTGATAGAATCACTGTATTTGCGCCAAGTCCTAATACAAGCATCAACACTGAAAGCATCGCTAACGCTGGTATGGTTTGAATGACATTTGTAATGGCGAACACCCAATTGCTCAGCTTGCGATAATGTGCCACAAAGATGCCTACTGGAATTCCGACAATCGCCGCAAACAACACCCCATACGCTGACATGAGAAAATGCCGATAAAATTCTTCTAACACATATGAACCGTTCTGCTGATAATACGTCCATAATTGCTGCAGTGTGTCCATCAGCCCTGACACCTCCCAATCTTACTCAAAGTAATTGTGTTTTTTCAGGAAATTCTTCGCAACGGTTGCTGGTTCTTGAAGCTCCCCGTCGACTTGATAGTTAAGCTCTTGCATTTGTTCTGTATCGATTTTTCCAATCAGCCTGTTGATCACCTTCTCCAGCCCTGGATTTTCTTTTAATACCTTCTCCGGGACAACTGGCGATGCATCATATGGCGGGAAGAATCGTTTGTCATCTTTTAAGATTTTGAGATTATAAGCTTTGATTCGTCCATCTGTTGAATAGGCAAGCACAATATCCATTTTTTCATTTTTCAATGCATCATAGACTAAACCAATTTGCATCGGGAATGTGTTTCCAAATTCGATTCCGTATGTTTTCACAAAACCTTCGTAGCCGTCGCCTTTCTTTTTGAGCCAAATATTATCGACACCGAAACGGTAATTTTTCGCATTCTTTTTCAAATCAGAGACCGTTTCTAAATTGTTTTCCTTTGCCATCTTTTGCGTCACGGCAAAGGCATACGTATTATCAAATCCATAGGAATCAAACCATTTGTAATCGTAGCGTTTTTTGAATTCTTTCTGGACGATGTCCATCGCACGCTTCGGATCTTTTTCCGCCTCCATTCCGAGCGTACTTGTCAAATCCGTGCCTGTATATCTTGTAGCAGAAATGTCGACATCACCATTTTCCATCGCCTTTTGCTGTACGGTATTGGAGCCAAGATTTTTTACAATGGTTGTCTTCTTATCTGTGTAATGCTCAATGATATCCCCAACCATATAGGCCATGATTTCTGATTCGGTAAAGTTTTGCGCGCCAATTCTCAGCGTGCCCCCTGAGGAGCTGGCTAGTCCAGGAAGTGAACAGCCACTAATCAATAGCAAGCAGCCAGCAAGCAGCGCACTGATCCATTTTGTTTTTCGATTCTTCTTCACATGAGCCAACTCCTTATGAAACTTCCTTCAATCCTTTTAAGCCGTCTGGTGTTACTTTTTTCTCAAGCCTCATCAATGTAAGATCGATGATGACCGCTAAAATGGTGACTGGAATGGCACCAGCAATAATGTATTCCGGCTGGTATAATTGAAGTCCAATTAAAATATAGTCACCAAGACCGCCTCCACCGATAAAAGCAGCAAGTGTTGTCCAGCCAATTAAGTAAATCGTTGACGTCCTAACACCCGCCATAATAATCGGCACGGCAAGCGGGAGTTCAACAAGACGAATTTGTTCCCATGTCGTCATGCCGATCCCTTTACCAGATTCAAGCAAGTTTTTGTTCACACCTTGAACTCCAGCATACGTATTTCTCAAAATAGGCAAAACGGAATAGAAGAATAGAGCAACGATCGCAGGTATTTTCCCTACCCCCAAAATAGGAATAAAAAATGCAAGAATCGCTAAACTAGGGAGTGTTTGAAAGATATTCACGACACCGATGACAAAACCTGCGCCTTTTTTCATTCGTGTGAGTATCACGCCTAAAGGAACGGCGACAATAATGCCTAGTACGACGGCAATTAAAGAAATATATAAATGCTCCCACATTTTTATGAGGAGTTCCCCACCATTTTTCTCTAGAAAATCGATGATTTGATCCATGTGTACACCTCCTTAGTTCATTTCAGTGACAGCCGGTGTATCTTCTCCCCAAATGGAGTCGTACACAACATCAACAAGACTTGCACGTGTCACAATGCCTTTTAAATGCCCCTCTGCATCCACAACCGGTACATATTTAATGCCACGTATTAAAATCTTCCGGACGGTGTCTCTTAGAAGTGCACCTTCTTGTACTGTATAGAACTCTGTATTTAAGATCTCACCAACGAAGGCTGCTTTTCTACGGTTCGCATCGATCGTTTCGATATCGATATAACCTTTTAACACATGATTTTCATCCACAACAAGCAAAGAATCGACCCGCTTTTCTCTCATGATGTAAATGGCATCAGTCAACGTTTGTTCGACTGTAATTGTCACTGGCGATGTGTTCATCATCTGTTCTACACGTTCCATGTTTGGATTTGATTGAAGCAGACGTTCTTTCCCGATGAACTCTTCTACGAACTCATTGGCAGGGTTACGCAAAATATCATCTGGCGTGCCTACTTGGACAATCTCCCCATCTTTTAAAATCACAATTCGGTCAGCGAGTTTGATCGCTTCATCCATGTCATGTGTGACGAATACGATTGTTTTATTTAATGTTTTTTGTAGTTTCTTAAATTCTTCTTGCAGTGAATCTCGTGTAATTGGATCAAGTGCACCAAATGGTTCATCCATGAGGATAAGAGGGGGTTCCGCTGCTAGTGCGCGAAGAACGCCAATTCGCTGCTGCTGTCCTCCACTTAGTTCATGCGGGTAACGTTCTAGATACTCCGGCCCCATGTCGACTAGCTTGAGCAGTTCTCGCGCTCGTTCTTTTCGTTTTTCTTCCGGCCATTTTAATAGCTTCGGAACAAGTGAAATGTTTTGTGCGATGGTCATATGAGGGAAAAGTCCAATTTGCTGAATCACATAACCAATTTCTCTTCTTAATTGGACAGGGTCCTTCTTCATAATGTTTTGTCCCTCGATCAGAATGTTTCCTGAGGAAGGTTCAATGAGTCGATTGATCATCTTCATCGTTGTCGTTTTGCCACAGCCACTCGGTCCAATAAAACAAACAAATTCTCCTTTTGCTATTTCTAAATCAATATGTTTGACAGCTTTCTTTCCGCCTCTATACGTCTTAGATACATTCTCTAGTTTCAGCAAATGAGACACCTCCAATTAGTCGGATATATATTTTCAGAAAATTTACACCTTATTAATTATAGTGCAAACTTTATAAAATAAAAAGTTTACGATATGTTTGTATTGCATAACATTTATTAAAAATTTTCAGTTAACGGGCTGATATGTAGAGATCCCTCCTTTTTCCTTCAAATTACTAGCAAATACTCAATATTTATTGTTTTCATTAACAAACAGGTATATGATATATTGTGTTACAAATTGTCAGTCATGAAGGGATGAAGCGGGGAGTGGACAAGCTAGCGTTAGGCGCCATTCAAAAAGCACAGGATCATTATATTGAAAAAGCTGCCGAGAACATGAATGCCTTTGGTCTTTCTTCTACAGTGGGTAGAGTGCTTGGTATCATTCACATGAACCGTAAACCAATGACACTGGGAGAGCTATCAGAGGCGACCGGTATGAGCAAAACGAGAATGAGTCAAGTCGTTCGAGAGATGCTCGATTTGAATATTGCAGAAAAGGTTTATGAAAAAGGGATACGTAAAGATCTGTATGACGTTGAACAAGATCACTACCAGACGTTTATTTCATTGTTTTCAGCCAATTGGTCACGAGTTGTCAGCAAAAATCGTAAGGCACATAAAAAAACGTGTAAGGAATTGCTGGAGCTGCTTGAACAGGATGATTTACCGGAAGAGACAGAGGATAAAATCAATCTGCTTCTTTCAGAAATTAAGGAAAGTCTTGATTACTATGATTGGATTAGCCGCTTAATTGAATTCTTCGAAAGTGAAGAAGTGTTTAAGCATGTGCCAAAACCTTAAAAAAGCTGTTTTATTTTACTTCATTGTAGAAAAAAACAGCTTTTTTATATACACTTATGACATAAACATTGGAAACATCCCTTTTAAGCCTGCGCCAATCATCTCTACTGCCACTACAGCAAGAATCAAACCCATCAATCGCGTCACGACGTTCATCTCTGTTTTCCCCATTTTTCGCATAATGAAACTTGAATAATGAAAGGCATAATACGTCATGGCAAGAACGATCACAATACCCAAAAGGATCGCAAGAATATGAAGCCCTGCCTCACTTCCTGGGGTTAAACTCATCACTGTGGCGATTGTACCGGGGCCTGCAATGATTGGGATCGCGAGCGGAGTAACGGAGACATCTGCCTTCTCTATGCTTTCTGCCTTTTCGTCCGAATGAGGGTTTTGAACATGTGACTCTTTTGCATTCAGTAAATTGTAAGCGATACCAAAAATAAAAATACCTCCGGCGATGCGGAGTGCATGAATATCGATCCCAAACAACTTGAAAATGATCCTGCCTGCCAGTAGAAAGGCAACCAAAATAATAAAAGATACAACAATGGCTTTTTTGGCCGTTTGAGAGCGTTCTTTTTCTGTATAGCCTTCTGTTAAGGTGATGAAAAGAGGCACGTTTCCAATTGGGTTCGACACAGCAAATAGCGACACAACGACATGAATCATAAAGGAAATCAACAGACACCCTCCTTTTTTTCATAGTGTCTGCCAAACTGATGTGAATATTCCCTTGATATGTTAAAACCTGATTGGCTGTAACCGATGTTAATAGAGGTTTAGAGAAAGGGGAATAACACATGAAGAAAACAATCACCATCATCCTTCTGTCTGTCGCTATTTTAGGCGCAGCTGGCTGGATTGTTTGGCAGCAGCAGACCATCACCGTAGCAGAAGAAAAACATCAGCAAGAAACCAAAACGAACGATCAGCTGCTGGTGAAGTTAAAGTCAGAAGGAACGGATATGAAGCATGAAATCGATGATCAAAAAAAGAAATTGTCCACAGTCACAAAAAAGCTGAAGGAAAAAAAGGAGGCCTATCAAAAAGAAGTCAAACAGCGTAAAGCTCTTGAGGTAGAAATCAATCAGCTTCAAAAAGAGCTGGCAACAGCGAAAGCAACTGCTCAAGCGAATAAGCAGTCAGCTTCTCAAACGACGAGAACACCTAAAGTCAAAAAAGACCCGAATGTCACACATCATCCGCCCTCTCAGTGGGTGCAGGATCAATACGATTGGGGTGTGAAACAAGGGTATATTAAGGAATAGAGAGGATGACATGAAGTGATACAGATTCAGCCATTGTCTCGTCACCAATCTTTACCTATGGATCTTTTACTATTAGCTGACCCTTCAAAGGAAAAGGTTCTTGCCTATGTACAATCCGGCTCTTGTTATGTCGCCTTTCATGAACAGGACATGATCGGTGTCTATGTTCTTTCATCACGATCTCAGCACACGGTTGAGATTATGAATGTCGCTGTGAAGGAGTCATGGCAAGGAAAGGGAATTGGGAAACAGCTGATTCATCATGCCATTGCTGAAGCCAAAGCGGCCGGTTTTCACACGATTGAAATCGGCACAGGAAACTCTAGCATTCACCAGCTGGCACTTTATCAAAAATGTGGCTTTCGCCTAACATCCATTGATCACAATTTCTTTCTTAAGCATTATGATGAACCGATCTATGAAAATGGTATTCAGTGTATGGATATGGTGCGGCTTTCGCTCGCTTTTCAAGCAGACTGATTTCTTGTTCAGCCTGCTTTTTTATGATCTGCGCTTTTTTACGACATGAATCACATATTGAATCAAAAAATAGAGTGCAGCGCCAGCTAGAAAGCAGACCGCGCATCCAAAAAGGGTCGCCTCTGAGCTGAATTGATACTTTTCGATTTTCATGATATAAAATGGCATGCCAAACACAGTCGGACTTGATTCAACATGATTAACCTCTAGCAGCAGTAAAAATACTGGGGTCATAAACACAGCGAATACATACAGCATCGCGAGCGTTAAGCCACTAGAAAAAGAATGAAATACTTTGATCATCTATTTCTCTCCTTTCATCTCTTTTAAGCTGGCAGTCACATTTTTCCCGTCTGGGCAAGATGGATGCAGCATCACAGTGTTCAGTAAAGAAAAAAACAGCAATGGATGACTCAAAGGATGCTTCCACATGAAAAAAAGCACACCCGAGCAGATCACAGGAAACAATGGACCTGCAAGTGCCACCATCAGATTGAAGCTCGGCCGGGCAAATTTTTCATGAACGACCGACATGTGCTTCCAATCTACCATCACCACAAAATCAAAAAGTGGTCTATTTTCGATTTTGTTACACACCATGACCATTAGCATGTGACCGAGTTCATGAACGAGCACAACCGCTATCAAACTAATCAAAAGCTCCATCATCGCAACACTGGCCTCTTTAACATGACAGCATATATACAGCTGAAGAATGCGAGCGATCCAATCAGATAGGCCACTGCGAGAAGATGGAAATCTGCTGAAAGCCACTCTAATAAAAGCATATCTATAAAGCTGAATACAGCAATCATCATCAGGATCACAAACAGCTTATTAAACTCATTAATTTTCACGACAAACCCTACACATGCAGCCATCACTGTGATCAATAAAATAGACAAACTCGCCAGACCATGACCTTCACTTTCAATACCTGTCACCAAATAAGCTAACCCAATATACACAAAGTATGTCAGCAAATTAATTGCGTAATAAAATAACATTCTCGACGATAAATAAGTGCCTTTAGATGTATCGAACATAAAGATGGCTCGCTGATTCAAATGATATTCCCTGCCGATCATCAGCGGAAGCATCACCAATATCTCCTTTAGCGCAAACTGCACAATAAAGGCATAAAGCCAGCCAGTTTCTGCCGGAGAAAAAACAAATGGCAGTCCCACCGTCATGCAAACAAGAAATAGAAACAAAATGCCCTGTTCTTTAAAAACAGCTGATCGGCTAAAATAAACAAACTCCTGCCGCAAATGAGTCAAAAATGAAGAATGCGTTCTGATTTTTTGGTAAGAAAACGACTTCACTTCTACTTTCAGTTGCAAAAACATCCGATTGACATAACAAGCCGCCAAGCCCTTCAGCCATAGCCATCCCGCACATAGTAAGATCACAAGAAACACGAGATAGACAGACGGCCATACGTGGATGATCTCAACCGCTTTTTGAAAAAGAAGAAACACCAAAACGTTGAGCGTCAAAAACCCGATCGTTTGCAGCAGCAAATGCTCTTTTGTTTTTGATACGACATGACTCACACCTATTCGAACCATCATCCAAGAAGCAAGGGCATACAGAGCCAATACACAGCATGTGATTGATACAATCATGACCCAATAGATGGACAGTGTCACGCCGCTAATGAGAAGCCCTAATACGATTGGTAAAAAAAGCAGGCCAAGCATGATAAAACAAAACAGCATCGGAAGAGCATATACACAAATGACAAAAGACACACTCTGCATCGCACTGTTCAGAAAAAAGAATTGATATTCCTGACGCTTCATTTTATTGCGGGAAAAGACAATGCCTGCACTCAAAAGTAAGAGTGACATTTTGATAAACTGGAGGTATAAAGCAGTTGGCTCGCTATCCTCTGTCTGCATGAAAAAGCGCAGGCTCATAACGACGTACATGGCATACATCAACAAGAAAAAAGCGGCTGCTGTGAGAAGCTGTAAAGGATACTTTTTACCGAGCTGCTTTCCTTTCGTTGCCAGCATACCCCATTCTATTTTATGAAGAACGTGTCGTGTCCAAATCATTGAGTAACCTCTCCACCTGCATATAGTAATCTCGATTCACTTCTTTATAAATGTCCTCAAGTGCCTGATGAGGAAATGTCTGACTTGTTTCTTGACGAGACATATCCAGCTTTATGTCACCATTTCTTAAGATCATGAGGTGATCATACAATGTCTCACCAAAGCTCAAATGATGGGTTGAAATGAGGATACCAGCACCTTGATCTCTCAGCTTCATGAGCACCTTTCTTAAGATGATCATCATATCTGGATCAAGTCCATTCGTTGGCTCGTCGAACACATAATAATCACAAGGCCTGAGGAGCTGTGAAATGATCTGAGTTTTCTTTTGATTGCCATGGGACAGCTGAGCGATTGGCTGATCCATATACGGACTCAGCTCAAAAAGATCGATGAATGTCTCTTCTCGCGCGACATCTTGCTCATTTGGCAGCTGAAGTAAATGAAAATATTCTCTCGGCGTTAAATAATCGAACAAAGCATGGTCGTCAGGAATATAGGAAACATGTTTTTTTAAAAGGGATATATGAGCGGAGGAATGGAAGTTCATCTGTTCACCATTTAAGGATACGTGCCCTGTAAATGGCGTCAGCCCAAACATGGATTGGATCATCGTTGTTTTTCCCGCACCATTATGCCCCAAAAGAAGCATCATACGTCCTTTCTCCACATTCATCTGAATATTGCGGAGAGAGAAGGTGCGGCTATACGTTTTTTCTTTTAATTGTAATGTCAGCATCATGTTCCTCCGTTTGTTTCAGATAGAACAGATGACATTGCATCTGTTCTCATCATCTGTTAGAAACCGCATTTGATTTTAATGTACATGCCTAAAAACTTAAACTCTCCTAAAAATTTAGAGCCTTTTCCAAATGTTCTGCATGCCCAAATCAATGCTGCAACTGTCACAATGCCTAAAATAGCGGCAAGGACATAAATCCAAAATGCATTTTTCTGTACGTTCTTAGAAGTCAGAATTCGTTGCTTCCTTTCATCATAGGCCGCCAATAGATGAAGTACATACATATACACACCTACTGGAAAACGAAGGCTAAAAGGATTCAGCATCTCATCACCCCCTAATATATGTAAAATGATACCATCCCCTTACAGAAAGCATAAGTTCATTTCAGCTCATATTTTTAGTAGAGTTTTCATGATCTATTTCTTATAAATTGGGGTCCTCCTGACTTCATCTCTGACAGAAGGATGATTTTTTACAAAAATAGGATGTGACAAATGAAACAAAGCTGACTAGAAGAAGCCAGCTTGTGATCTGCATCAACATAAAAAAACGCTGCGGCCCGCTCTCATGAAAGAGGGGCACGCAGCGCGTTGCTGACATTATTTATTCAAGTTATAGAATGTTGCAATGCCGTGGTATTGTGCTGTTTCAGCCAATTGATCTTCGATGCGAAGTAATTGGTTGTATTTCGCCACACGGTCCGTACGAGACGGAGCACCTGTTTTGATTTGTCCAGCGTTGGTTGCAACTGCGATGTCCGCAATTGTGCTGTCTTCTGTTTCACCAGAACGGTGAGAGATCACAGCTGTGTATCCTGCGCGTTTTGCCATTTCGATTGCATCAAATGTTTCAGTCAATGTACCGATTTGGTTTACTTTGATTAGGATTGAGTTACCGACACCATTTTTGATACCTTCAGAAAGCTTCTTCGTATTTGTTACGAATAAGTCGTCTCCTACTAGCTGAACCTTGCTGCCAAGGCGCTCAGTTAATAGTTTATGACCTTCCCAGTCGTTTTCATCAAGGCCGTCTTCGATTGAGATGATTGGGTATTTCGAAACCATATCTTCATACCAGTCAACCATTTCAGCAGATGTTTTTACAACACCTTCGCCTGATAAATGATATTTACCGTCTTCTTTGTTATAGAACTCAGAAGATGCAGCATCCATTGCAAGTTTCACTTCTTCACCTGGTTTGAAGCCAGCTTTTTCAATCGCTTCTACGATTGTTTGAAGTGCTTCTTCGTTAGAACCAAGGTTTGGAGCAAATCCACCTTCGTCACCTACAGCTGTGTTTAAGCCTTTTGCGCTTAAAACAGATTTCAGGCTATGGAAGATTTGTGCGCCCATACGAAGTGCTTCACGGAAGTTCGGCGCACCTACAGGCATAATCATGAATTCTTGAATGTCTACGTTGTTATCCGCATGCTCTCCGCCATTGACGATGTTCATCATTGGCACTGGAAGCGTTTTGGAGTTGAATCCACCAAGGTATTGGTAAAGTGGAATTTGTAAGAAATCAGCAGCCGCACGTGCTACAGCAATAGATACGCCAAGGATTGCGTTTGCGCCTAATTTCCCTTTGTTTTCTGTTCCATCAAGTTCGATTAACATTTTGTCAATCGCTACTTGTTCTGTTACATCAAAGCCTAAAAGCTCTGGTGCAATGATTTCGTTTACGTTGTTTACAGCTGTCAGAACACCTTTACCAAGGTAACGGTCTTTATCTCCGTCACGTAGTTCTACTGCTTCATATTCACCAGTAGAAGCACCACTTGGAACTAATGCACGGCCAAAGCCGCCAGATTCTGTGTAAACTTCTACTTCAACTGTTGGATTACCGCGAGAGTCTAATACTTCGCGTGCGTATACGTCAACAATGTATGGCATCGTTATTTCTCTCCTTTTGAATCAATTTTGTTATTTTTGAATCAATGATGTTCCTGTCATCTCTTTTGGTTTTTCAAGACCAAGTAAGTCTAAAAGCGTTGGAGATAGATCGGCTAAAATGCCGCCTTCTCTAAGTGTCGCACCTTTTTTCGTCACGATTACTGGAACAGGGTTTGTCGTATGTGCAGTATGTGGCTTTCCTTCTTCGGTAATTAGCACGTCTGCGTTACCGTGGTCTGCCGTGATGATGGCATGTCCGCCTTTAGCTAGGATTGCGTCGACTACAGCTCCTAAGCACTCATCTACTGCTTCAATGGCTTTAATTGTTGGCTCGAGCATTCCTGAATGTCCAACCATATCCGGGTTAGCAAAGTTCAGAATGATCGCATCATGCTTGTCGGCATTGATGTCTTCAACAAGTGCATCCTTTACCTCATAAGCGCTCATTTCCGGCTTTAGGTCATAGGTTGCCACATTTGGTGATTTGATCAAGATGCGGTCTTCACCAGGAAATTCTTCTTCACGTCCACCACTCATAAAGAACGTGACATGAGGATATTTCTCTGTTTCAGCAATTCGCAGCTGTTTCAATCCATTTTGAGAAATTACTTCTCCTACTGTGTTATCCAAATTCACTGGTTTGAAGGCCACATAGCCATCAACCGTTTCACTGAAGTGTGTGAAGCAGACGAAGTGTAAATGCTTCGGATGTGCTTCTCCGCGGTCAAATGAGCGGAAATCTTCATTTGTGAATGTGTTCGAAATTTGGATTGCACGGTCTGGACGGAAGTTATAGAAAATCACAGAGTCGCCGTCGTTTACTTTTGCAACAGGTTCACCATTTTCTCTTGTTATGACAGATGGAATAACGAATTCATCGTAGATTCCATTTTCATATGAGTCATCAACGACATCATAAATGTTTTGATAACTTGGGCCTTCACCATACGCCATCGCGCGATAAGCTTTTTCCACACGATCCCAGCGTTTGTCACGGTCCATTGAGTAGTAGCGTCCAGAGAGTGTTGCAATTTCACCGACACCAATTTCTTTGATTTGTTCTTCAAGCTGTTTTAAGTACACTTTGGCTGTCTTCTGACCAACATCACGTCCGTCCAAGAAGCCATGAATGTATACTTTTGTTAAGCCTTCTTTTTTCGCTAGTTTCAGCAGTGCAAATAGATGCTGGATGTGACTGTGCACTCCGCCATCTGACAATAGACCAAATAAGTGAAGGGCCTTGTCATTCTCTTTTGCATATGTCATTGCCTCTAGGAACGTTTCATTTTTCTCAAATTCCCCATCACGAATGGCAACATTCACTCTTGTTAAGCTTTGATATACAATGCGTCCTGCACCGATGTTCAAATGCCCAACTTCAGAGTTCCCCATTTGACCTTGCGGGAGACCTACTGCCTCACCTGAAGCCGTTAAGGTTTGATGCGGGAATTCGTTCCAGTAGCGGTCAAAGTTCGGTTTCTTCGCTTGTGCAACAGCGTTTCCGACTGTTTCGCCTCTTAAACCGAACCCGTCTAAGATGATTAATGCAGCTGGTTTCTTACTCATATTGACCTTCCTCCAATAATTGAACGAAAGACTGAGGTTCTAGGCTTGCGCCACCTACCAAAGCACCGTCAATATCGGATTCTGCCATATATTCTTTAATATTCGCCGGCTTCACGCTTCCGCCATATTGAATGCGAAGGCTGTCTGCCGCTTCTTGACCAAATTCACTTGCAACGGTTTGGCGGATGTGTGCACAAACATCGTTTGCATCTTTCGCTGTAGAAGATTTCCCTGTACCGATGGCCCAAATTGGCTCATACGCAATCACAGATTCAGCCACTTGCTGCTTCGTTAAACCAGCTAGTGCTTTCTTCACTTGATCAGCGACAAGTTCATTTGTTTTGCCGGCTTCACGCTCTTCAAGCGTTTCACCTACACAGATAATTGGAACGATGCCATGCTTGAATGCTGCATGTGCTTTTTTGTTCACTGTTTCATCTGTTTCAGCGAAGAATTCGCGGCGCTCTGAATGTCCAATCACTGAGTAGCCGATGCCAAGGTCTGTTAGAGCAGCAGGGCTGATTTCACCAGTGAATGCACCGTTTTCTTCAAAGTGCATATTTTGCGCACCAATTTTAAGGTCTGTTCCGTTTGAAAGGCTGTTTAGCTTTTCTAGGAAAAGTGCTGGCGCACAGACAATGGATTCCACTTTGTCAGGAGATGGAATAGATGATTTCACTTCTTCAACGAAGCTAACCGCTTCGCCAAGTGTTTTGTTCATTTTCCAGTTCCCAGCTATAATTGGTTTTCTCATGATTGACACTTCCTTATAGCAGTTTTGTCTTATTTATCGTTTAATGCAGTAACACCTGGAAGTTCTTTGCCTTCCATGAACTCAAGTGAAGCGCCGCCGCCTGTCGAAATATGGCTCATCTGATCGGCAAGACCAAATTTCTCAACAGCTGCTGCTGAATCTCCACCGCCAATGACAGAATATGTATCTTTTGCTTCTGCCAGTGCTTCTGCAATTGCTTTTGTTCCTTCGGCGAATGCATCGATTTCAAATACACCCATTGGTCCGTTCCAGACAACAAGTTTGCTGTTTTTAATGACGTCAGCATACTTGTCTCTTGTCTCTGTCCCAATATCAAGTGCTTCTAGATCACTTGGAATTTCAGAGATTGGCACAATGCTTGTATTCGCATCATTTGAAAAGTCGTCGGCTACTAGAACATCTGTTGGAATCAGGAAGTTCACGCCTTTTTCTTTTGCACGGTCCATAAAGGATTTCGCTAAATCTACTTTGTCTTCTTCTAATAGAGATTTCCCTACTTCGTGGCCGAGTGCTTTCACAAATGTATAAGCAAGTCCACCACCGATGATCAGGTTGTCCACTTTATCAAGAAGACTTTCAATAACACCGATTTTATCCTTTACTTTTGCGCCACCGATAATCGCTGTAAATGGGCGATCAGGGTTGGAAACTGCCTTTCCTAAAACCTCAAGCTCTTTTTGCATGAGGAAGCCCGAAACAGCCGGAAGATATGCTGCAATACCAGCTGTCGATGCATGTGCACGGTGTGCAGCACCAAATGCATCATTGACATACACATCCGCTAAATCAGCAAACGCTTTTGATAATTCAGGATCGTTCTTTTCTTCACCAGGATAGAAACGAACGTTTTCAAGCACTAGCACGTCTCCTTCTTTTAAGTCAGAGATTTGCTTTTTCACGTTTTCGCCGTAAGCTTCATCCGCTTTTTTCACTTCTTGTCCAAGAAGCTCTTGCAGACGCTTAGCCACAGGAGTCAAACGCAGTTCTTCAGTAACTTGACCCTTCGGACGACCCAAATGACTAGCTAGCAGTACCTTTGCGCCTTGTCCTGTTAAATACTCAATCGTTGGTAATGCTGCGCGAATACGAGTATCATCCGTCACTTTTCCGTCTTTCATTGGAACGTTAAAATCTACGCGGCAGAACACAACTTTACCTTTTACGTCAATGTCTTTTACTGATTTTTTATTCATGCTCGTCAGGAGATCCTCCTTTATTCTGGTTTCCTTACGCATTGGACAAGTCTCTCTTTATCCTTTTCCCATTTTGCCCTCATCAAAACGAGAAATCGTGCAGAACGGATAAAAGCAGAGAAAAAGGGAAAGGGATGCTTCCCCTTCCCTTGTCCGTCTTCATTATATCGTGTCTCTAGGAAAGAACCAAGTGAGTTCCTTCAGCGTGAGAAATTAAAGACCTTGTTTTGCAATGTAAGCTGCAAGATCAACTACGCGGTGAGAATATCCACTCTCGTTATCGTACCAAGAGATGACTTTCACCATGCTGCCTTCCATGACCATTGTAGAAAGAGCATCAATTGTAGAAGAGTTTGCATTACCATTGTAGTCACCAGATACTAATGGCTCTTCGCTGTAGCCAAGAATTCCGTTAAGTTCTCCTTCAGCTGCTTCTTTAAGTGCTGCATTTACGTCTTCAGCTGTTACATCTTGGTTTAATTCAGCAACAAGATCAACTAAAGAAACGTTAGGTGTTGGAACACGCATTGCGCCACCGTTCAATTTACCTTTTAGTTCAGGCAATACAAGTGAAACGGCTTTCGCAGCACCTGTAGAAGTTGGGATGATGTTTTCCGCAGCTGCACGAGCACGACGATAGTCTTTGTGCGGAAGATCAAGAATTTGCTGGTCGTTTGTGTATGAGTGAACAGTTGTCATCATACCGCGTTTGATACCAAATTTATCGTTAAGTACTTTTGCAAATGGAGCTAAGCAGTTAGTCGTACAAGATGCATTAGAGATAACATCGTGGCTAGCTGCATCATATTTGTCTTCGTTTACACCCATAACGATTGTGATATCTTCTTCGTTAGCAGGAGCAGAGATGATGACTTTTTTAGCGCCAGCTTCTAAGTGTTTTGCAGCGTCTGCACGTTTAGTGAAGAACCCAGTAGATTCAACAACGATTTCTACGCCTTGTTTACCCCAGCTTAATTTTGCAGGGTCACGCTCAGCTGATACTTCGATTGTTTTACCGTTCACTACTAAGTTTGTACCGTCTACAGAAACCTTTGCATCGAGTTTTCCGTGAACAGAGTCATATTGTAAAAGGTGTGCAAGCATGTTAGCGTCTGTTAGATCGTTAACCGCTACTACCTCAACTTCAGGATTGTTTAATGCTGCACGAAATACGTTACGTCCAATACGTCCAAATCCGTTAATACCGACTTTTACTGCCATGATGTTTCCTCCTTTTATAGGTAACAGAATGTTTTATATTGAGGGATCAATTGACTCCCTTAATAACTCTTTTGCGGCTCCTTCGTCTGTGACAAGAACCGTTCGGCGGGGTTTTTTGAAATAAGCTTCAATGGCCCCTGCCTTTGATGATCCACCTGCAACAGCAATGATATGTGGAATGCTTTCTAGATCATCTAGCTGCATGCCGACGGAGTGAACTTTGTGTACGACCTCACCATCACGATTAAAGTAATAGCCAAAGGCCTCGGTCACTGCGTCATGCTCATCAATCTTTTTTAAATCATCAGATGGTGTGTTTCGTCTCATCGCCATTGTTTTTGCTTCACCGATTCCATGAATGAGCATCGTAGATGATTTAATCGTTTGAAGCACTTCTTTGACTGATGGCTCTTCGATAATTGAAGAGTAAGCACCTTCTGATAGCTGTCCTGGAACAAACAGCAGCTTGTAAGTACCGGAAGCTTTTTCAGCCATGTGGGCACAAATGGTATTTGCCTGATTTTTTACATTTTCCCCAAGACCGCCTCTCGCAGGGACAAACATCATGTCGCGATTTTTGGTATCAGGGGTCATCATTTCGGCAACGGCTTCCATCGTCGTTCCGCCAGTGACGGCGACGATATTATTTCCAGTAAACCTTTTTTTCATACATTGGACAGCAGCTCTTCCCATTTCTTGCTTCACCCACGGGGATTCGTCACTGTTACCAGAAACGATGATCACTTCTTCTAGGCCTAACTTCCTCATTAATGTATTTTCCAAAAAGGTTAAACCTAAAACGTCCTTCATCATTCCTTCTAGCATGTCTAGCAAAGCATGACCTTCACTTGTCAGCATCATACCGCTCGTTTTGACATCCAGCAGGTTTTGTTCTTTTAAGAACTGAACTTCAGCCCTTAAGATGCGCTCACTGAGTCCAAGACTCGTCGCAAGACTTCTGCGGCCAATTGGTTCAGCTAACCTGATGTACTGCAAAATGTCGTAGCGTTTTTGCATCACTATGAGAAGATCTGGCAATAATTTTTTTTGAGCTTCCAATAAACGATTCATGGCTAACGACCCTTTCTTTTCACGTTGGACTCAAAACGTCCCACTGTGACAAAAAACGTCCCGCCACAGCCAAAAAAAATCAATCCCTGCTTTCTTTAATTATTTTAACAGGATAATCTTGCATTTTCAACTCTTACAAACACATTTAGACAAAAAATAGACACATTTTCACCGATAACCTGCTTGTCATCAAGGTTCTTACAATGAAAATATTTATTTTTCTCCTATATATAATGAATTTGTCATTGAAAAGGTGCAGGCTGATGCATCAGCCTGCTTATGTTTTAGATATCGACCCTTCCTCTTCGGCCAACCGTTTCGCATCTTCCTTCGGTTTGATTTTGAGATAATAAATGATGTAGCAGGCGGCCATGAACGGAATACCGCAATAAAGACCAATTCGCTGATCCTCAATAAAGAATAAACTGATGAGGACGATGCCAAATGCGATAAAGCCTGCCAATGGCACAAATGGATATAGTGGTGTACGGAAGACGAGATCCTTTACATCTCCGCCCTCTTTTGTGAAGTGTCTTCTAAAGAAATACTGAGATAAACAAATCGACATCCAGACAACCACAAGGACCATACCAGAAATCGATATAAGCCAAACATAGACCGTTTTTGGTGCCACAACACTTGTGAGCAGAGATAGAGCCGATACCCCCATTGTTACCAATAGTGCGTTGATTGGAATTTTACGCTTGGACAACCTTTTCGTAAAGGCAGGGCCTTTTCCATCTTTAGAAAGTGCCCAAAGCATACGTGATGATGCGTATAATCCAGAGTTCGCTACAGATAAGACGGCTGTGATGATAATAAAATTCATGATGTCTGCGGCGTATGGTATGCCGACCTTGTCCAGCACAACAACAAACGGGCTATCAATAGAACCTGCTGTCTGCCAAGGAAGAAGTGCGGCAAGAACCGCAATGGATAAGACGAAAAAGACCATCGTTCTCCAAATAATATTCCGTATGGATCGAGGCAATGTTTTTTCAGGGCTTTCACTCTCTCCTGCTGCGATCCCTACAAGCTCTGTTCCTTGAAAGGAGAAATTGACCGTGACCATGGTTAATAAAATAGCAAAAACACCATTAGGAAAAAGTCCGCCATGATCCGTCAAATGACGAAATAGAGGGGCTGGTTCTCCATCTTTTAGATTCATTCCGAAAATTGCGCCAATTCCAATGATAATGAACAATAAGATGGCAGCGACCTTGATGGCCGAAAACCAAAACTCCGTTTCAGCGAAGCTGCGTGCTGAGATGGCATTAATGGCAAATAAAATTACACTAAATGCAAGGCACCAAAGCCAAACAGGGATATCTGGGAACCACCTTTGGAGTAAAATACCTGCCGACGTAAACTCAAGTCCAATCGTACACGCCCAGCTAAACCAATAAAGCCAGCCGATCATAAAGCCTGTGGACGGACCAATATATTTGGTCGCATACTCTTGAAAGGAACCGGCTGTTGGCATTGCCACTGCTAATTCACCGAGACACAGCATCACCAAATACATTAATAGTCCGCCAATGATAAACGAAAGAATGGCTCCCCCGGGCCCTGCCTGGTGGATAATGAGTCCTGACCCAAGGAAAAGACCTGTACCGATGACGCCGCCTAAGGCAATCATAAAGAGATGTCTGCTTTTCATGGAACGCTCTAGTTCATTATGCTGATCTTGCTTCAAATCCGCTTCCCCACTTTCACTCTTCTATTCATCATCCTTTGACAAAATTCGCCGCTCGTTGAAAGAGAAAGGGAGAATTTGAAGGCTTCTCCCTTTTTACATTTATGCTTGAAATAATGCTTCAATATGACCGATCGCCCAGTCTAAATCTTCTTTTGAAATGGTAAGCGGCGGTGCAAATCGGATGACTGTCTCATGGGTTTCTTTACATAACAGTCCTGCTTGTTTGAGCTTCTCACAATAGGGTCTAGCTGCCTCTGTCAGCTCCATACCGATAAATAACCCGCGTCCGCGTACTTCCTGAATGATAGGGCTTTGAATACGTGACAGTTTGTCTTTTAAGTATTCGCCAAGCTCCATGGAACGCTCTGCAAGCTTCTCGTCGATTAAGACATTCAGTGCAGCAAGCGACACCGCACACGCAAGAGGATTTCCACCAAAGGTAGACCCATGAGACCCGGGGTTAAATACGCCTAAAATATCGCGGTTTGCCACGACACATGAGATCGGGAATACGCCGCCACCTAATGCTTTGCCGAGGATCAGCATATCAGGCTCAATTTCCTCCCAGTCGCAGGCAAACATCTTGCCTGTCCGCGCTAATCCCACTTGAATTTCATCTGCAATGAATAATACATTTTCCTTTTCACATAGCGCCTTCGCTTCTTTCAAGAAGCCCTCTGGCGGCATGACAATGCCCGCTTCCCCTTGAATCGGCTCAATGAGAAAAGCCGCTGTTTGTGGCGTAATGGCTTCACGTAACGCCTCAATATCTCCGTAAGAAATCAGCTTGATCCCCGGAAGCATCGGCCCGAAACCTCTTTGATATTCTGCTTCAGAAGAAAGAGACACAGCCGTCATCGTTCGGCCATGAAAATTTCCGACACAAGCTATGATTTCCGCACGATTCTCTTCGATTCCTTTGACGTCATATCCCCAGCGTCTCGCTGCTTTTACAGCCGTCTCCACAGCCTCCGCTCCTGTATTCATCGGCAGTGCCATGTCTTTATTTGTTAGTTTGCAAATTTTCTCATACCAAGGACCAAGCTGATCATTATGAAAGGCTCTCGAGGTGAGCGTCACGCGGTCTGCCTGTTTTTTGAGCGCATCAATAATGCGGGGATGGCGATGTCCTTGGTTCACTGCGGAATAAGCACTCAGCATATCCATGTATCGATTGCCTTCAGGGTCAGTCACCCAAACTCCCTCAGCCTCTGAAATGACAATTGGCAGCGGATGGTAGTTTGCCGCACCGTATTGCTCTGTTTGTTGAATCAATTCATTTGTCTGTGTCATTGTATGATCCTCCTTCTATAAGCTTGCTTCTTTTCACTCGGTTCATCTTCACTCATATGTTATGCAAGGATCGTGCCAACTTTCTGATCGCTTCATCATTAGGTTTGATCAGATTTCTCACGCAAAATATTTTTGCATATGCCGAATTTTTTAGAGGAAACCGCAAAATTTTTCATGTAAAATGGAGTTAAGGTCTGGAGGTGGCGCAAGTGAAAAAAGATCATCATGCGGAAAAGCTGGAAAATGAGATTGATCTGTATAAACAAATGCTCGATTTAATTGATGTCGGGGTTCACGCCATTGACGAGAATGGCAATACTGTTGTTTATAATAAAAAAATGATGGAAATTGAATCTTTGAAACGCTCTGATGTCCTCCATAAAAATGTACTCGACTTCTTCGCCTTTCAAGACGAGATGCACAGTACACTTGTCCAAGCGCTGCGTATCGGAAAACAAACCGTTCATGCAAAACAGACGTATCATAATTACAACGGAAAAGAAATCACAACGATTAACCATACATATCCGCTCGTTCGAGACGGTCTCATTCAAGGAGCGGTTGAAATTTCGAATGATGTGACCAAGCTGGAACGGCTGATTCACCACAATATGAAGAAAAAAGGAAACACACGCTTTACATTTGATTCAATCATTGGAAAAAGCCCTGTATTTTCAGAAGTGATTGAGCATGCGAAGCGAGCTACACGCACCTCTTCCTATGTGCTCATAGTTGGTGAAACAGGGACAGGAAAAGAACTCTTTGCTCAAAGCATTCATAACGGCAGCAGCCGTTCATCTGGACCATTTATTACCCAGAATTGTGCGGCACTGCCTGATAACCTCATTGAAAGCCTGCTTTTCGGTACGCAAAAAGGTGCTTTTACAGGTGCAACGGATCAGCCCGGTTTATTCGAACAGGCACAGGGAGGGACACTGCTTTTAGATGAGATCAATTCCTTAAATCCTGCTCTTCAAGCGAAACTACTGCGCGTATTGCAGGAGAAAAGTGTGAGAAGGTTAGGCAGCACAAAAGAAATCGCCGTTGATGTAAGAGTCATTGCTAATATGAATGAGGACCCTGTGGATGCGATCGCAGGTGGACGCATGCGAAAAGATTTATTTTATCGATTAGGCATCGTCACCTTATTTATCCCGCCACTTTCTGAGCGAAAAGAAGACATTCCTACGTTTGTCAGTCATTTTATTCAAAAATATAATGAGCTGTTTCAAATGAATGTGAAGGCGGCTGACGAAGAGGTGCTTGCCCTTTTTCAAGCCTATGATTGGCCAGGCAATGTAAGAGAGCTGGAGCATGTGATTGAGGCGGGGATGAATATGATGATGGATGAAGCTTACTTAAGCTTGCATCACCTTCCCTATCATTTCCGGTTCAAGCATGGGGAAGGTCGTCCTGCTGCACAATTGCAGGCGAATCCATTGCAGAAAACAGCGGCAGCTGACACATTTGTCTACACAAGTCCAGAACATACGACTGATTTTCAAACCCAAATGGAGCAATTTGAAAAACAATACATCGTCCATTACTTAGAAAAAATGGACGACAATATTTCACAGACTGCAAAGATTTTGGGCATGAGCAGGCAAAGTCTGCAATATCGAATGAAAAAGCTACATATTTCTCGTCAATAATAGAGCTGTGCCCTCATTCGGCACAGCTTACTCTGTATCTGACTGTCCTACCGTTTTTTGCAGTACATCACTCAGCAGTCTTTCTACATTTTTCAAATGTGTGAGCATCGCTCTCTCCGCTTCCTCTGGCCGCTTGGCAACGACAGCTTGATAAATTTGTTCATGTTCGTTGTAAAGCTGCCGAATCGAGGCTTTCCTTGAAAACAGCACCACTTTTCTTGTTTCACGCATCGTTTCTACTAACAATGCTGAGACCTGATTCATTAATGCCTTTAGTAAATCATTCTGCGAGGCTTTGGCTAAGGCTAGATGGAATGTGAGATCTGCCTCTTCACCAATTTCTTCATGCGCTTCTGCCAGCTTCATTTGTTCGAGAGCATCACGCAGGTGATGGAGGTCATCGTCTGTTCGAAGCAGCGCCGCCTTTTTGACAACACCCGTTTCAATGATTGACCTTACTTCAAGGAGCTGCACTACATCATGCTGCTTCATCAAAAATGCGGGAGATAAACTAAATGTGAGTTGATCAGGATCGAACTGCTTCACATAGGTGCCTTCCCCTTGCTTCATTTCTATTAATCCGATCGCTTTCAGAGCGGATAGCGCCTCTCTCACAGCAGAACGGCTGACTTGAAAGTTTTCAGAGAGCGCTTGAACCGAATCTAATTTCTCCCCAGGAAGAAGCTCACCTGTACGAATGGATTCAACTAATGCATCCGCAATTTCTTCATATATTTTTTTTGGTTTGATTTGTTTATATTTCAATTGGTCTCACCTCATCACTGTTGTCAATCCTTATCGGCTCATGCCCTATATATACTTTACCCCAAAATTTCCGATCACACGTCTCCCCTCCTCAATTTTCAAGAAATCTTCGGGCTGCCTTCCTCTCAGCAAAAAAGAAGCACATGCCATTTTTCTAGCATGTGCTCCTTTTTAATCATAGCGTTTCCGCAGCGTGGATGACGGAAGATTCATTTGTTCACGATATTTGGCAATGGTTCTGCGCGAGACGCGGATGCCGAAGGTTTGCTGAAGCTGAGTCATGATTTGCTGATCCGAATACGGTTTTTTCTTATTTTCCGTCTGGATCAGCTCTGCGATGTGCGTCTTGACTGTGTAGCTGGACGCCTCTTCTAGCGAATGTCCTTCTAGTTTTGCTTGGAAAAATTGCTTCATTTCCATTAAACCATAAGGGGTTTGCACCATTTTCCCTTTTACAGTCCGGCTGACTGTCGACTCATGTACTTGCAATATATCTGCTATCCGCTTCATCGTAAGCGGTTTCATTTTATGTTTGCCTGTAAGGAAAAAATCAGTCTGATGTAAGATAATCTCACGAACGACATGGGTCATCGTTTGTTTTCTCTGCTTCAACGCTTGAACAAGCCAATTGTACTGCTGCTCTTTTTCCTTTAAATACGCATATGCTTCATGCCGCTTTTGGTCTTGAATCATAGCGAAATATCCTTCATTCATCTCTACGTCAGGAAAAGCACGCTGATTCAGCTCAAATGTGATGTGATCCTGCATCACAGTGATATACACATCGGGCTCTATATACACATGCTGTTCCTCGGATGAGAAATGAAGGCCAGGTCTTGGTTCAAGCAGTGAGACCTCATCTTGTATCGCTTGAAGTGTTTTCATTGAAATGCCTGTTTTCGCCGCAATCTCTTTCCAAGCCTTCCTTGCAAAAAGAAAAAAATGCTCTTCGATGATCAATTCAGCTTCATACCAGCGCTCCCTTTTTCTTCTGAGCTGAAGCAGGATGCACTCTTGCAATGACCTTGCGCCAATACCGGCAGGCTCTAATGATTGAAGCTGATGAAGAACGGCTTCTACTTCTTCCGCTGAAACGTCTAAAACAGCGGCCATTGCATCAACCGGTTCATTTAAATAGCCATTTGAATCAATGGACTCAATCATAAAGTGAAAGATTCTTTGATGCTTTTCATTTAAGGTGAAATCGATTGCCTGTCTTTTCAAAACCATTTGCAGGCTTTCTTTTTGATGCGTACGATACGGCTCTGTCATTCGATCTTGTGATCTTTTATGATAAACTGGTTGATAGCTGTCCGTGTCTTTCCGCTCAATCAGAGGGTTCTCAAGCGCTAACTGGTCAAGATACTCGCCCAGCTCTGCGCAATTCAATTGCAGCAGTGTAATGGCCTGCCTGAGTTCTTGTGTGAGCACCTGCTTTAATACCTGTTCTTGTTGCAGTTTAAGGCTCATTGTCTCCCCTCCCTCTCATCATTTTACATGAAGATTGACGGACCGTATATACGAAATAGGAGTGATTTCCATGTCTGAACTTTTTTCCGTTCCATACTTTGTCGACAACTTGAAACAGCATATCGCCATGAATCAAAATGAAGACAAGGTTCATGCAATGAATGCATACTACCGCTCAGTGGTTTCTACACTTGTTCAGGACCAGCTCACCAAAAATGCTGTCGTATTGAAGCGAATTCAGCATCTTGATGAAGCCTATCAAAAGGTGAAAAAAGAAAACAAATGAATGCACGAAAAGGAGCACCCTTTGTCACGATTGCAAAGGGTGTTTGTCATGTATGAACAATTTCTGATCCAGCTTTGATTTGTACATCATCAAAAAGCCAGACCGTCCTATCGTATAGATGATAAAGGCAAACCATAGTCCGTGATTGTGCCAAATCGGCGTGACCGCTGCTTGGACAACCACAAACAAAATCATCGCAAAAAGCATCGAATTTCTGACAGGGGCAATTTCTGTCGCACCTGTAAATACACCATAAATCACCAGTCCAAAACAAGCAGCAAATGGATAAAGAACAAGCCAATCTGCATAACGCAATGTGACGTCAAGCAGCTGAGGGAGATTCGTAAACAAGCTCAAAATCGGCTCTTTTAATAGAAAATAACTCGCCGCAATAACACATGCCATGACAAGTGCCCACTGCCTCGATAGGGTCAATGTTTTTTCATAAAGAGTCCGGTCATTTGCACCAACTGATCTGCCAACAAGAATGCTGGACGCATTGGCAAAACCATCGAACAAATAAGCCATGATGTAGTGTATTTGAAATAAGATCGCGTTAGCCGCAAGCAGCTCTGTTCCAAAAGAAGCACCTTTTGCAGTGAACATGTTAATGACCACAAGCAGACAGATCGTCCGAATAAACAAATCTTTATTGACATGAAACATTTTCTGCACTGCCTGAGTGTCCATGATCTTCTTAACAGAAGGCATCCTGAACCCGTTTGACGAATGCTTCATGATGATCCATGCCCCTAGCACAAAAGCGGTTAATTCAGAAATCAATGTCGCAGCCGCAACCCCTTTCACTGCAAAGGAAAACACATGAACAAGCAGAAATGCGAGAGCCATATTCATGACATTGATCAAAATTTGTAAAGAAAGGGCTTCTTTCATTTTTGCCATCCCCATCAGCCAGCCCAGTATCACATAATTCATCAAGGTAAAAGGAGCACCCCAAATGCGAATATAAAAATAGTCTGCGGCAAATTGACGGACATCAGCAGCGGGAGAGATCACTAGAAAAGCGGATTGAATAATGGGCCATTGGAGAGCAATAAAACAAAGCCCGACCATGATGGCGATCAAAAAAGGCCTTAGAAAAGCAAGAACGCCCTGCTCCTCGTTCTGTGCTCCATTGGCCTGGGCGGCAAAGGCTGATGTACTCACCCGCAAAAAACCAAATAGCCAATATAATGTACTGAAAATGAGACTGCCGACTGCGACGCCTCCAATATAAGCGGGATTGGCGAGCTGACCGACAACTGCTGTATCGACAGCTCCGAGCAATGGAGTGGTCATCGTTGAAATTGTTAAAGGAATGGCCAAAGCTAAATACGCTCGATGATTCACGATGCCACCTGCCTTTCATGAAAAATAGCCTCTCCTAAAAGAGGCGTTGATCGTTGACAAAGGGCTAAAATGATCTTTATTTTAGCCCTTTGTCTTCTTTTCAGCGTGATTGAAAACCTTTGAAGTCTAGGAAGGACGAGCACCGGCGCGCAGGACTGACACCGAATGCGAGGGTTTGTCTACACGCTGAACCTCTCCTAAAAGAGGCGTTGATTGAATGAATCAAATGGAACGAACCGGTCTGCCAATCGTTCGTGACAAAGGATGGTCTGCGAGCATCGCATCTCTCATTTTCACAACAGCTTCCTTTTCTGATAAAAAGAAATCATCCTTTGATTGAAATTGGGCGACAAGCTCTCCTTGATCAAGAATCGCCAATTGATCACTCAATTGATAGGCTGCTGTCATATCATGTGTAATAAATAAGTAAGCCAGCCCTAGCTCTTTCTTTAATTCTACTAATAAATCTAAAATGACAGCCTGTGTGACCATATCTAAGCTGCTGACGGATTCATCGAGCACAATAAGCTTCGGCTGTAGCAATAATGCTCTTGCGATGTTGATCCTTTGCAGCTGGCCGCCACTGAATTGATGCGGATACTTAGACAAATCCTTTTCACTGAGCCCTACTCTTTCCAGCCAGTGGATCAGCACTTTCTTGCGTTCATTACGGGTCATTGTTTCATAGTTTTCAAGCGGCTCAGATAAAATTTGTTCGACTGTCCACCTTGGATTCACTGCCGAATATGAATCTTGAAACACCGCTTGCACATGCCGGCGAAAGTGTTTACGTGTTCGTTGATCTGCACGATATACATCCTGACCTTCAAAAAGAACCTGACCGGCACTCGGCTTCTCTAGTCCAAGTATGATGTTGCCAAGTGTACTTTTCCCTGCGCCGCTTTGCCCTAGTAACCCAAGACAAGTACCTTCTTCAATGGTCAAATGGACGCTTTTCAGGACAGGAGCTGCTCCTTTTTTTCTCATAAGAAACGATCGGTTGGTGTATGCATGACTGACTGCTTTCACTTCTAATAAATGCAAGGGCCTTCTCACCTCAAATCGGGCATACAGCTGGAATGGATGGACGAGCTGCTAATAGTTTCTTTGTATAATCATGCTTTGGATTTTCAAAAAGCGCAAGAACCTCTGCCTTTTCAACCATTTCTCCTTGTCTCATGACCACAACCTGATCTGCCATTTCTGCAATGACACCAAGATCATGGGTAATCAGCAAAATGGCCGTTCCATAGTCATGACGAATTTGGTTCAGATGCTGGAGCACCAGCTTCTGATTGTGTACATCTAAAGCGGTTGTTGGTTCATCTGCGATGATGAGAGGCGGATGCATACAGGCAGCCATGGCAATCATGACACGCTGCAGCATGCCGCCGCTTAATTCAAAGGGATATTTGTTTAACAGTTGGTCTGGTTGAGGCAGATTCATTTGCTTTAACGCATCGATCGCTTGCGCCCGTGCCTGCCTTTTACTGACAGCTGTATGCCGGCGAATGGTTTCAATCAACTGATGACCGATCGTCCATACCGGCGTAAAACTGTTCATTGGATTTTGCATAATATACGAGATCTCTTTACCCCGAATGGATTGCATATTCTTTTCACTTACACCGACCAATTCTCGCCCCTGTAATGTGATACTGCCAGTGACTTCAGTTGTTTTCCGGTCGAGCATATTTAAGATCGACATACTTGTCACCGTTTTCCCGCAGCCGCTTTCGCCAATTAATCCAACGATTTGACCGCGCCCTACTTCAAACGCTACTTCCTGAATGAGAGGGGTTGTCCCTTGAGACGTTTTCGTATGCACATGCAGGTTCTCTATTTGTAAAATGGACTCTTCCAAATTGCTCATTCCTTTAAACACGACGTTTGATGCCATATTTTTCTGAAAGGGCTTCTCCTAGTAAATTAAATAGAACCACCACAGCCATGATCACAAGACCTGGGTAAAGCATCAACTGAGGATTTGTTTGAATGTACGACTTCCCTTCATGGATCATCGCTCCCCATTCAGGCATAGGAGGCTGAACCCCCAAGCCGAGAAAAGACATCGCAGAAATGTCCATAATCGCCCAGCCCATTTCGAGTGTGCCAATCACTGCTAAAGGTGGCAGAACATTTGGAATCATATGCTTTCTCATGATGTTCCAGTGTGAAGTTCCACTGATCTTCGCAGCTGCAATAAAATTCTGTTCTTTTAAACTGAGCACCATCCCTCGGAAGACGCGGGCGTAATACACCCATTGCACAAGCATCAAGGCAAGCACTACTTGAGATAGCCCCGGGCCAAAAATACCCACTAGCCCAAGGATCAGCACCAAGTTCGGGAAAGCCATGACCCCGTCGCAGATTCTCATTAAGACGTGATCAATCCAGCCCCCTTTATAGCCAGCAAACAAGCCAACGATTAATCCAATCAATAAAGAAGAGAGAAAGATTAATAACGCACAGCCTAGTGAAATACGAGCACCATATAGAATACGAGATAAATTGCATCTTCCTAATTGATCCGTTCCAAGAGGATACTCCCACGAAGAGCCCTTTAGCTTCATGGCAAGATTGACAGCCGCCGGATCATGTGGAGCAATCCATGGTGCACATACTGTCACAATCAGCAGGAGACCGAGCAGCAAAACGCAGATCGAGATCATCTTTTGATGATAGAAGAAATGTTGTACTTTTGTCATCATTGCTGGCGGCCTTCCTTTCTAGAAATACGAGGGTCAATGATCAGCTGAAGCAAGTCAACAATCAAACTGCTCAAGATAAAGATACATGCTGCCATCAACACATAGAATTGAATGACCGGCAAATCCCGGTTAAAGATCGCTTCAATAAAAAAGCGCCCAAACCCAGGCCATGAAAAAACCGCCTCTACAATAATGGTTCCTGTCAGCAATTTGCCAAGGTTCACACCAAGTCCTGTCAGCATCGGCGAAATCGCGATTCTAAATACATGCTTGAACATGATCGACTGTTCCTTTAATCCTCTGATTCTCGCATATTGAACGAAAGGCTCTTGAAGCGCCTCACTCACACTTGACCGTAGTAATCTCGTATACATCGCAATTAAAGGCACTGCCAGTGTGATCGATGGCAGGACGAGATGCTCCCATGTCCCGACACCTTCAACCGGTAAGAGATCGAGTTTCACGGAAAAAAAGAAGATGAGCAAATACCCCAAGACAAATGTCGGGATAGATGCTCCTAAGAAAGAAATGAGCCGGCTCACATGATCAACGACGCCATTTTTTCTCATGCCGCTGAAAAAGCCTAGCGGAATGCTGACACAAATCGCGAGCAGCAGACTGGTGAACGCCAATTGAATGGTCGCCGGTAACCTATAGATGACCTCATCAAGCACAGGCTGATTCGACATATACGATCGGCCAAAATCAAGGCGAATGACTTTTTCAATGGTATGAAGATACTGCATATAAAACGGTTCATCTAAGCCGAATTCACTTCGTTTTTGCGCTAATATTTCATCATTGGGTTGGATATGAGCCGCTGCTAAATATGCCTCAGCCGGATCAACTGGCGAAAGGTGAATCATACCAGTTGTGAAAAGTGTGGCTAATAGAAATACAGGGATGATTGAGAGCATTCGTTTGATGATATAGCGGCCCATTTCCTTACCTTCCTTCTGTTACTTGAGTTTGATGCCTGTGAAAGGATGTTCATCTCGATTCGCAGGGAACTCAAAGTCCTTCACATCTTTTTGATAAACGGCTGTCTTTTTAAAATAAGAGATTGGCACAATCGCCCCTTGATCCTGCAAAGAAGATAAGACTGACGAATAAAGTGCTTTGCGTTTGTTTTCATTTGTTGTTGATGGAATTTCATTCATTTCTTTGATTAGCTTTTCCTTATTTGGATATGCTGAGATGGCTTCTTTGAAGCCAAAACCATCTGATGAGACGACGTTCATAAATGTATGCGGATCATACGGCGCTCCGTAGTTGCTAAAGAAGTTCATATCAAATTTATTGGCTTTAAATCGTTGAACCTGTGTCGCAAGCTCTACGCCTTCAAGTTTGACGCCAACACCAATGGCTTTCCACTCTGCCTGCAGCGTCTCGGCCATCGCTTTTTGAATCGATTCTGCTGAATCATACATCATACTAAATTCAAGAGCTTTTCCATCTTTTTCACGAACGGATTTCCCTTTTGGAAGTGTCCAGCCCGCTTCGTCTAGCAATGCTTTAGCTTTGTCCACATCATATTGGAAAGACTTCACCTTAATATTAGACGTATAGGGCATGTTTGTCGGCAAAATGTGATCTGCTTCATCTTCTAAGCCAGAGGTTACACCTTCTACCATTGATTTCTTATTGAAGGCATACTGAAGGGCGTGACGCACTTTCTCATCTGAAAGCTGATCCACTTTTGTATTCATCACAAGCTGTCTCGTTGCAACAGGCTCTGACATGTTCGTTTCATACTTGCCACTTGCCTCTAGTTGTTTGTAAGCATCAAGGCTAATGGTTCCTTCTCCATAAAGTAAATCCACATCGCCTTTTTCAAATGCCATCACTCTCGTTTCAGCATCTGGGATGACCTTCACCTTGATTTCCTTGACCTTTGGTTTCTCTCCCCAATAATGATCATTTCGTTCGAAAATCGCATAGTCATCTTTTTTATACGTTTTTAATACCCAAGGGCCTGTGCCTACTGGTTTTTCAATTCCTTTTGACGTATCTCCGTTTTTAGGAAAACCTGCTTCGCCTAAGAAACGAACCGGACGGACGACTGCTAATTCTTGAACAGTTGGATAATAAGGCGCTGTTAATGTGAGTTTAAACGTATTTTTGTCCACAGCTTCTGTTTTTTTGATTTTCTTAATGACACCTAACCAGCTATGTAAATCTTTGTTTTTTAAAATCGTATCAAAGTTCTTTTTGACAATCCCCGCGTTAAAATCAGAGCCATCGGAGAATGTCACTCCGTCTCTTAAATGGAATGTATACACCTTGCCATCCTTTGAAACATCCCATGACTTCGCTAATTCAGGTTTCAATTTTCCATTCTTTTGATAGCTGACCAATGGCTCATAAATCATCGATTGTGCAAACAATTGTGATGGATTGTAGATGTGCGGATTCATTTCGCCAATATCTCTTGGCCAAGCCATTGTGATCATGTCAGGATGATCCTTCTTTCCACCCGCTCCATTGTTTGCTTGAGAGCAGCCTACTAATAAAAAGATGAGTAGGAAAGTAAATACGATATTTATTTTAATCTTCGGAATATTTTTCCAAATAGTCATATGTTGCTCCTCCTAATTGATGCTGATAATCATTTTCATTTTAAGGAGGAAGTACACCGTTGTCAATATCATATTTGAAACGAAATGACAATATATTTTCCTTTATATTCCATAAGTTGAGGAATTTGATAAAAAGAGAGGCAGGCTGCTTATGAACGAGCAGCCTGTGAAGAGGTGAATGTTTTTTCTCGCAGGACGTCATGTAGTGTGTCAATGATACGATCCTGTTCTGCATCTGTCATGCTTGTTCCAGATGGGAGACAAAGACCCGTCTCAAATAATAACTCAGATTCAGGTGTCCCTTTAGCGGCTGTATAAAATGGATAATCGCGAAAGAGCGGCTGCTGGTGAAGCGGCTTCCATACACGCCGTGCTTCGATCTGTTCTTTTTCTAACGCAGCCATGATGTCTACTGGCGAAATCTGCGCATTATGATCAATGGTCAATGTCGTTAGCCAGCGGTTGGACTTGGTTCCTTGATATTCTGGCATAAAATGAAGACCTTCTACTTCGGATAAAGCGTCCTGATAACGCTGGAAAATGTGGCGCTTTTGTTCAACTCGCTCGTCCAATACATCCATTTGGGCAATCCCTACACCTGCTAGCAGATTGCTCATGCGATAGTTGTATCCCATCTCTTGATGCTCGTAGTGCATGGCACGTTCTCTTGCCTGTGAAGCGAGGAAGCGGCAGCGTTCGATCGCATCTTCATCATCACTCACAAGCATTCCGCCTCCAGAAGTTGTAATGATTTTATTTCCATTAAACGAATAGACGCCAAACCTGCCCATTGAGCCGCTTTTTCTACCTTTATACAGAGCGCCTAACGATTCAGCCGCATCTTCAATGATCGGCACATCATACGCTTCACACAACGCCACGATGTCGTCCATTTTCGCGCTTTGTCCGTATAAATGAACGACAATGACCGCGCGGGGTTTTTCCCCAAGACGTTTTGCTTCGACAAAGGCTTTCTCTAAAGCAAGCGGGCACATATTCCATGTCTCCCTTTCAGAATCAATAAAAACGGGCGTCGCTTGTTCATATAAAATAGGGTTTGCACTTGCAACAAATGTGAGGGTGGAGCAAAAAACAACATCCCCCTTTTGAACGCCAATGAGCTTTAAGGCGAGGTGAATCGCTGCTGTTCCTGAAGATAAAGCCGCTCCTCTCTTCACCCCTGCATAGTCTGCGACCACTTGCTCAAATTCATTGACAAGTGGTCCTAGCGGCGCAATCCAATTGCTATTAAAGGCTTCCTCTATTTTCATATACTCCTTTCCGCTCATATGAGGAGGAGATAAGTAGATTCGTTTTCTTTCTTTCATGATTTCCCACCTTCTCTCCGATCTTTGATCTCAATTGCAGGAACTCCTACAGCAACCTTCTGATCCTGTATATCTCTGGTCACGGCCGCTCCTGCGCCAATGACTGTCCAGCTTCCAATAGATGTTCCGGGTGTCACAACGGCACCTGCTCCAATATGGGCACCCTCGCGCGCGGAAACACAGCCTGTAAGGACTGCTCCTGGTGAGAGGTGTACAAACGATTCGAGTAAGCAATCGTGCTCTACGATAGACCCTGTGTTGATAATCGCATGTTCACCGACGACTGCATCTGCTTGCACAACAGCCCTTGCCATCACCACAGTTCCCCTACCGATCACAGCTGTTGGACTAATAACAGCCTCTGGATGAATGAGTGTGGCAAACGCCATGTTTTCAAACGGCAAACGTTCCTTTACCATCTGTCTGATCTCATTTTGTCCAATGGCAATTAGCCATTTCGTATGAGGCATTTTCTCTCTCAGCTGCTGACTCATGGAGATCGGTCCATACAGAATGCCGCTCTGAGAGACTGTCTCTTCAAATTGATCATCTAATACGGCACACAATGAGTAATCAGGATGCGCAAAAACCAAGTCCTGAATGACTTTGCTATGCCCGCCAGCCCCAATAACACCAATGGTTTGTTGATTACATATCGGTTCCTTTGAATTTTTCAGCTGTGGCATGATGCGGCTGCTGCACCCCCTCTGTTTTGATGACCTTCAGCAAGGTCATCCATAAAATTTTCATATCAAGCCAAAGCGATTGATGCTCGACATACCAGAGGTCATAAGTGAATTTCTCCTCCCAGGAAAGCGTGTTTCTTCCGTTCACCTGTGCCCACCCAGTGATGCCAGGCTTCACAAGATGACGCCTTGCTTGCTGCTCTGTATACATTGGTAAATACTCCATCAAAAGAGGTCTTGGCCCAACGAGACTGAGCTCTCCTTTTAGCACATTGACTAGCTGCGGCAATTCATCGAGACTGAGCTTGCGAATCAAAGCGCCGGTTTTTGTTAATCGAAGATGATCTGGTAGCAGCACGCCCTGTTCGTCGCGTTCATCGGTCATTGTCCGAAATTTATATAGCATAAAAGGCTGGCCATATAGACCGGGTCGTTCCTGTCGAAACACCACAGGCGCACCAATTTTCCATCTAATGAGTCCATAGACGAGAAGAAAAAGAAGGCTGCCTGCGATAAGCAGAATCAATGCCACGATCACATCTATCATTCTTTTCATCATTGCATCTCCTTTTCACACTAGCGGGAGACCGCTCGTTCAGCGGCAGCTTGTTTTACCTTACGCACCAGCTGCATCCGCTCTTGTTTTGTTCCTGCAAATTGATACAAGTAGCCCATGTAGACAATGAAACAAAGTCCACCAATACAAAATAGCTCCCACCATGAGGTCACGTCATATACAAACTGAATTCCTGCGCAGACGCCCCAAATCAATAGAGCTCCCACTAGCGGAACCAATGTATGTTTGTAAAAGATTGTGCGTTTCTGTTTCGTAATCTTGGACGTATAAAATGGGAGAAACACGATATTTTTGATCAATAAAACAATGGCACCTGCTGATGCAATGCCATATAAACCAAGCTGAAGCATATGGGTCAATCCATAGGCTAAAAGCACATTAGAAGCGCCTAATATCAGCGTGGCAACTGCTGGTACTTTCAATCGATTAAAGGCAGTCGGCACATATGTCAGTGGTAAAAACATCAACGTCAAACATAAATAAGCAGCATGAATCATAAGAAGCCATTTCAGCTCCTCAAAGGCTGGTCCAAGCCATAGAAGCATAAGTGGACCGGCGAGACCTCCTAGGAGTGCGGCTGGAAACGCAACAAATAAACCACTCCACTTAATAGCGCTGGCGGCATATTGAACGAGTCCCTGCTTGTCCTGATTCGAATAGAATTTCGTAATCGTTGGCGCAAACACAACCGCAAGTGTACCTGCAAGCGTGCGCAATAATAATGGGAATTGTAAAATGGCGGCATACTGGCCAGTCGCTTCTGCACCCATCAGCAAGTTGGTCATCAATAAATCAATTTGTAAAAACAACAAAATCCCCATCTGCTCAAATGAATGCCATACCCCTGATCGAACAAGAGTGAGACTAGAAGAGAAAGAGACATGCTGCCACTTAAACGAAAACCAAGGAATGAGTTTCTTAAAATAATAGATGCCGACCCCCATAGCTGCTAAGCTCCCAATGACGGCCGCAAGCGGTATATGCCAAATGGTTGGTGTTGTCAATGTAAACAACAGGACAATGACAAGCGCCCTGCAAAACATCTGAATGGCCTGACCAGCACTAGATACATATAACTTGTTCGCATAAAACGGCGCAGCCCCAATGCCGGACATGACGAAATTGAGCATAAATAAAAGACCCCCTAAAATAAAGGCGATCTGTGTGTCTTTGACGAGATGAACAGGCACATGTAGCCAATCAACCATCTGCTGAGACAATACAATGCAAAGCAAAAAGAGACTGATTGATAAAAAAATCGAACTCACGAAATAGGAAGCGAGATAGCGCTGCGCCTTTTCCATTTCTCCCTTATGAGCCGCCACAGAAAAAAAACGCACAACAACAGCACTTAATGAAGCCGTAATGACTGATAAATAGTTGATCATATTTTGCGTAAGATGAATTAAGCCAAATGCTTCTACACCAAGCGTATGAACAATGTAAGGCGTTAAACAAACAGACATGAGCATCATCAAGACAAACGTCATTAAGTTCGCACTGACATTATAAAGAAACGCACGATTCATTGTGTTTTCACGCAGCGTCTAACGGTCTTCATCCAGCTTCCTCTCCCTTTTGACCGCTTGTTTTCATAAGCTGAATCATCGCCTCTTTCACAGCTGCCTCATTTGGTTCTTTTAAAAGGGTTAAAAATGGAAGATGCGACACCCATTCATACCCTTCCATCACCTTATGATCAAACGATCTGAGGACAACACATGGTGTATGTGTAATCGCACAAAAGATCATGCCATGTAAACGGTCTGTCACGACGACTTGTGCTTGCCTTAACTCGGTCCACAAGGCTGATAATTCCGCTAAGCGGGTGGTTCGATCGACTCGTTTGCCAATTGTCGTCGTAATGAAACCGACTTGATCATACGTCTCTTTGACATGCTGCTGAAGTTGCTGCCGCTCCTTTTGGGCGAGATACGCTTCCTTATCCTCACGAAGACAAAGCAGTACCCCTTCACGCTTTTGATCCTTTGATGACTCGTCTAATGTCAGCACCATATCAGGCTGTTTCCACACATCTTTATCAGGAAAATGATGTTTCATCCATTCATAGGTTGTTTGATCTCTTGCCATAAGGAGCAGTCTTGGGTGATGTTTATACGTTCGAATAGCACGACGTTCTTCTCTTTTCCCTCTTTTTGTTTTGGTGAAATGAACAGTAGCGGGCAGCTGAATCACGGGATAGGACTTGAAGGTGTTCATGATAAATTGCCTTGTCCATTCTTCGTATCGGTATAAATCCCCCATATTGCCCCCACCGATGATACAGACGATGTCTTCCGGGTGCCGCATTCGCTTTAGCGGGCGTGCGAGGCGATACATCTCTTTCATGTCCACTTCTATGATTTCATAGGCCGGAAAGTGCTTCTTTAAAAAACAATAGCTCGCATAGGCAATGGCATGGTCCCCCAAATTATCATGCGCTGGCAGCAGCGTGAGAATGATTTTTTTCTGATGGCTCATCTCTGGCAGCTTGTGGCGGCTCAGCCTATATTCAAGCGGATATTTGACTTTTAAAAGCAGCCACTCTGCGGCGTGTGCCTTCAATTGCTGCAATGTCAATCTTTTCACCCCTATTTCCTTGTTTGATATTCGATCCATTTTTGATAACTTGAAGTGGCGGCAGAGAGCGGATAAACCCACTGACACCTTGCAAGAAATAGAATCATTCGCTTCCGCATGGTGAGCTTGGATGGTTCCACTTGTTTGACTGCACGCTGAAAGGTCTCGTGTGTCACCATTTCCCTCATGTGATCAAGCTTTTCTTGAAAAGAGAGTGAATTCTGGCTCTTCCATTCATTGAGCATACAGTGAAGCGTATGATTGACCATAAAAAAATCTAAGGCCTTCTCATACGGAGGCAGTTCATCATGCTCTTTTAAAAACAAGCGCTGCGCTTCATAAAAGGTCAGTCCATGCTGAAAATACTGCTTTTGGTATCGCTGCACAATCGATGACAGATGAACCCGGTAATAATATAGAGGCTCATGAACAAAGGCAATGACACGTGATAAAGAAAAACAACGCAGCGTCACATGCTGATCTTCAATGTTCTCAAGCTCACCCCGCAACGGAAAATGGATGTGATGTTCTTCGATAAAAGCACGCCGATACAGCTTATTCCATGAAAATCCAGTGATATCTCCATGTAATAGTGCTTCTATTAAACTCGTTTTATCAGCTGATCGATGGGCTAAAAGAGTCGTCGGTATTGTTCGTTTTGACTGTTCAAATTGAATCCAATACTCACTTACAACAAGATCTGCCCCGGTCATTTCGGCTTTTTTATACAAGGCTTCACAGTAATGAGGAGCAAGAATATCATCTGAATCAACAAAGGCGAGATACGTCCCTTTTGCTTCTTCTATGCCCCGGTTTCTCACAGCCCCTAACCCTTGATTGGTTTGATGAATCACCCGAAAACGCTCATCACGCTCAGCAAACGCTTCAAGCAATGCTCCGCTGTGATCTGTAGATCCATCATTGACGAGAATGACCTCTATATCTGAAAAGCTTTGATCTGCAATCGATTGAAGGCATTGCTCCACATATTGACTCGTATTGTAGACTGCGACCAATAGACTGATAGCTGGCATTACAGCATGCCCCACCTTTCTTCAAATCTACTTTGTGAAAATCGTTCTATACGGTAAAACAGAAGAATCGAACGGCATCAGCATGATGCTGTACAAAATATAGCAAACAGCAATCCCTACATACATAAAAACATTAGACCGCTGATCAAAAATGCGTGTGAAATATGGCAGTAAAATGAGCTGATATAAACCAAAATAAATATGAAATCTTGCATAAATGACATCCTTTGTTGCAAGAATGCCAAACAAGAAACCAAGCAAGCAAAAATTCACAACGTAATCACTTTCAGGTGTCAGCTCACGAAGTCGTTTTCGATAAAAGAAAGCAAGCAGAAGCGGCAGAATCAATACACCGATTTTTGTCACATTCATTCCATTCGTATTCGTTGTAAGCCATTCCTCATAATGACCATAAGAACTCCCCTGAAGCATCACCACAAACACGGAGATAAAACGGTCATAAAGAGCAGTTAAGCCTAAGAAAATCATGCATAAGACAAGCATCATCCATGACCAAGCCTTTGTTCTCACGATAAAATATACTGGAATCATGATGAGAGCCGATGAATGAAACAACGAACTCACAAGAACGAGCGGAAAATACAATTTCCATTCACCATTGATAACGAGCCGGATGGCATAAAAAAGAACCGCAGCCACCATATACTGACGCATCCCATTAAATGAAGCGTAATAATGAAAGGTGCCGAGAAAAAGCAGCATACTGAGCTCAAAGGGCCGCCCATATCGCACCAGCGTCTTGATAATAAAAAAATAGGTGATGACCCCGACCGAGATATACATCATTTGCGGCTCATGTGATAGTTGATTGAGCATCCATAAGATGAACGTAAACCCCGGATCGGTTGCGGCTTTGTCCACACCGAATCCAAATATATGCCAAGGCTTTTCATAGTTGATGGAGAACTCATACATCTGTCCATAGGTCACAAAATCGGTTCCCACTTTGTACCGAATACCAGCTACAATACAAAGAAATAAAAACGGAAAAAACACCAGAAGCTTGTTAGGCCGCCATCCGCTTTGAATGGTATCATCACGCCTGCCGTAAAATGCAGCAAAGCTCGACCATAAATAGACCATGATCATGTTCACCAAATATACCGCCATCTGCCAATCCTTCCTTACAATCCATATACATTCATCACACGTGTGATATTCTGTTTCACATCAAATCCTCTTTGCTCAAGCTGAGAGGTAATGGTCTCTTGAAGAGGAGGTTCTGCATGATATGCTTCAAGAACAGCCTTCATCCATTCATGCGCTGAATCCCGCAGTGACTTCCGTTTAACGAGCCCGCAGCCTAGATCAACCTCCTCTGTAATATGATCTGAAATCACACAAGGCAAGCCAGATGCCTGTGCTTCCACTAATACAAGCGGAAGGCCTTCAAACAAGGAGGGCATCACAAACACATCAAATGCTTTCATATACTGCGGAACCTCAGACACGACACCCGTAAAGACAATGTCCTCCATTAATCCTGCTTTTTTCGCATACGATTCTACCACTTGTCTCAGTGGTCCATCTCCTACGAGGACAAGCTGAAATGAGACCCCCTGCTTCTTTAAAGTCTGTGCCAGTTCAATGAAAAAAACATGGTTTTTTTGCTCATGAAATCGCCCAATATGACCAATGACCAGCTTCTTTTCGTGAAGATGAAGCTGCTTTTTCATCTCCACCTTTTCTTCTGGCCCAGGCTGAAAGAAAAGGTTCAAATCAATCCCATTTGGCAAAACCTCAACTCGTCCATTTTTCATTTTTTTCTGCCCGAATAAAAAAACACCGGCATCTTCGCCGCATGCGACGAGCTGTGTAGAAAAGGCAAAGATCAGCTGACGAAACCCTTTGAGCATCAAGTGGTCAAGCCAGGTTGGCGACTGTTTCCAAGCCGTATTATGTGAATGACAAATGCGCACCTTAACGCCCGCCAGTTTAGCAGCAAGTGCGGAAAAACCTGTTTGAAAATCCGTATGTGCATGCACTGCCTGATAAGGTCCATTTCGCTTCATTGTCTTTGTCAGTGTTTTCACAAAAACCAAAGGAGAGGACGCACCAATACTTGGGACGTAAAAGATGCGTCCCCCAAGCCGACGAATTTCCTCATCATAATCACAGACGTCCTGTCGGTGGGTAATGAAATCAAATTGAAGGACATTTCTGTCGAGTGCACGATAGATGTTCATGATCATCGTTTCTGCTCCGCCGCGGTTCATCCCGCCCACAATATGGAGTACACGCTTTGGCTCACTCATCTCGGATCGTCCTCCTTTTCAGCATAGACGCCTCCAGCTTCCGCTGGTGATAAAGCCTCATGATCTTCGGTGACAAACAGGCGCGGGCCACCGGCTTGAGAGCAAATAGATAATCAAACGGCGACAACTTTAATAGCCAGCATGCTTTTAAAACGAGCCACGCATTATCCATGGAATATCTGAACTTCCGGCGCTGAAAGGCCGCTTCATCCTCTCTCACAAGGTATAACGGTTCTTGCAAGTTAAAGCCTTTCCTTCCAGCAGCAAAAAAGCGAATCCACAGATCGATATCTTCCATACGCCTTGTTGTTTTCACAGAGCGATATCCATTTAAATCCTTATATGCAGAAGCTCTCATCATAATAGTTCCGTGACAAAAAGGAGTGCCTCTTGCCAGCACCTTTCGATTAGGCTCTGAGACAAGTGCACGCACGCCCTTCGTTCCAGACTCATCAAAAACCGTCATCGCCGTACCGACCACATCATATTCAGGATGTGTTTCGAGGAAATAAACCTGTTTTTCTAAACGTGTCGACACCGACAGATCATCACCATCCTGTCTGGCGATCAATTCTCCACTCGCTTCAGCTAGACAGTGATTCAGACTGGCGGCAAGTCTTTCATTGTGTGTATTTCGGATGAGACGAATTCTTTCAGGTTCATGCTTTGTATAAGGGAGCACTTTCTCATAAGTGCCATCTGTTGATGCGTCATCACATATGATGAGCTCCCAGTTTTTATAGGTTTGATGAAGAATGGATTCAATGCTTTCTTCTACTGTCTCTTGGCAATTGTAGACGCCCATGATGATAGACACCTTCGGCTTACGCATGCTGCATCACCTTCTCTGCATGACCCATATAGGCCGTATAAATCTCTTCCATGGCACTCGCCGTCTGCTCCTGTGCAAATGCATGAGCCATGGAACGCCCCGCTTTTCCCATGAGGTGCAGCTGTTCCTTTTTGTGATAAAGCTGCTGCAAATAATCTGCTAAACCATTCACATCTTGTGGTTTGATTAAAAAGCCGTTCACTCCATGTTTGACAAGCTCACAGTGTCCTCTATTTTCAGTTGCAATGACCGGTTTCTCAGCAGACATCGCTTCAAGAAGGTTCATGCCGAGCCCTTCTCTCAGACTGGTTGACACACATACATCACTCACATGCATCCATTCCTCGATTTGTTTGCAAAAACCAGCAAAGTGGACATGCTGCTCAAGATTCAACTGGCGTACCAGCTTTTCATAGAACGGCCTACTTGCCCCTTCTCCGGCAAACACGATCTTCACATTCGGTATTTTCCTCTTCAACTGTGCACATGCTTTGATGAGCATCCTTTGATTTTTATTGGCGTTCAATTCGCCAGCACACAGCACGATAAAATCTTGTGGGGTAAAGCCATAGGTTGTGCGAAGGCGCTTCTTTTCTTTGTCATCGACAGGTGCAAACCGCTTCATATCCACACCCATACCTGGAACATAATGCACAGATGCCCGCTCTTTTGATAGACGATCCGCTCTTTCATAATCTTCTCCATTAATGGTGATAAGAGCATCTGTATATCGAATGAACCATCTCTCAATTGGATAATAAAGCAGCCAGTTTTGAAGCGGCGCCCCTTTCCAAAAGTGAAACCCATGTGCGGTGTAAAGAACCTTTGTCCCTTTTTTGCGCGTGCTTTTGGCTGCAAGCCTGCCAATGACACTTCCCATCGGTGTGTGACAATGGATCAAGTCGTAATGCTCTTTCTCTAGCAGCTTCTTCAGCTCCACATACGCAAGCCGGTTGCGTAAATGAAAAGGGGAGCGCTGAATCGGAATGAAATGAGCTTGATCCACATGCGGCAGCTCCAGCTGACCATTTGCCGCTGTGTGCACTTCCCATCCTTGTTCCTGAAACCACCGAAAATACGGAAGGTGGAATGCCTTAAAATGATAATCAACCGTTGCGCAAAACAAGACTTTTTTCTTCATTGGCAAGCGTCTCCTCCTCTCTTTTCATCTGTTCAGACAACAAATCATGCGACTCAATGGCAGCAAATAACGCTTGTCTCATTTGCTCGTCACTCATCATGTCAAATTCATGGATAAAGCGGTTCAGCACATATGGATCACCATCCAACGCATGACCGATATGAATTTTCGGAAAAATTTGCTCCTGTGCTTTTTCATGCTGGTTGAGTAACTCCTCGTACATTTTCTCTCCGGGTCGAATGCCCGTGAAGGTAATCGGAATCTGGTCTGTGGTGTAGCCTGAGAGGTGAATGAGGTTTTCTGCGAGGTCGACAATTTTCACTGGCTCCCCCATATCTAAAACAAAGATCTGTCTTCCTTCTGCAAGTGCGCCTGCCTGAATGACAAGCCTTGATGCTTCTGGGATGGTCATAAAATATCTTGTCATGGCTGGATGCGTGACCGTCACCGGTCCACCTTTTTCGATTTGTTTTTTAAAGATTGGTATGACGCTCCCCCTGCTTCCGAGTACATTCCCAAATCGAACGGCCACAAACTTCGTCTCACTGCTTGCCCCCATTTGCATGATCAGCATTTCAGCAAACCGCTTTGTGGCTCCCATCACATTGGCAGGGTTGACCGCTTTGTCAGATGAAATGAGGACGAAGGTTTCGATTCCGTGCTCATGTGCGGCTTCTGCGACATTTTTTGTCCCGATAATATTGTTTTTCACCGCTTCTTTTGGACTAATCTCCATGAGCGGGACATGCTTATGTGCGGCAGCATGATAAATCATATCCGGCTGAAAATGACCAACGATTTCACTCATTTTCTGTTTATCTTGAATATCCGCAATTTGTGGATAGAGGCTGATGCTGCCCTCATATAATCCTTTCAGCTCTAGTAAAATAGAATGAATGCTAAATTCTCCATGTCCCACAAGCACAATCGCTTGAGGGGCAAACACACAAATTTGACGACAGATTTCTGACCCAATGGACCCGCCTGCCCCTGTCACCATGATCGTTTTTCCCTTTAAGTGAACAGATAGACGACTTGTATCTAATTGAATCGGCTCTCTTCCTAGTAAATCCTCTGGCTGTACATCCCGTAATTGATTCAGCGCATGGGTTCCTTTTAAAATCTGCTCCATTTCCGGCATAATCTGTGTTTTGACGCCAGTCGCTACACATTCCTTATACAGTCCTTTTAAGGTGTGGCTGCTTTTGGACGGAATGGCGATGATGATCTTTTGAATATCCATCATCACGACAGCTGTTTGAATATGTTCTTTTCCCCCAAGAACGGGCAGACCCATGATTTCAAGCTTATGCTTCGTCTTGTCATCATCGATGAAGGCGACTGGCTCAATATGTACATCACTCGACTGCTGAAGCTGACGAACAATAATGGTCCCGGCTGATCCAGCACCAATGATTAATGCCCGCTCCTTCTCTACCTGCAACCGCTTTGCGCCATCATGAAATAGTCTAGATGCCATACGAGATGCCCCGATGAACAAGACATGGAAAAGCCAAACGATGAATAAAAATCGAAATGGCCATGTCTGCACGAAAAAGTACAGCATCGTCATCGAAAATAAAAAAGAACACACAAAGGTCTTCATTAAAGAAAATAGCTCTCTCACCCCTGTATATGCCCATACTTGCTTGTACACATGAAAAATGTAGGCAAATACATGGTGCCCAATGAGCAGACTGAGTGAAGAAATGACGAGCATTTCAAATGTATATACGGTTAACGCTGCCTCTTGGACAAATTGAAAGCCAAAGAAGACGGCAATTAAGATGAGATATGAATCTAGTGCCACGATGATTGATAATCTTTGGGCGTAAGTCAACGCTCCTCCCCCTTTTAACATCACTATTCTTACGTAAAATGGGCATCAAACCCGTCCTCACACCCCACTATTGATGACGAGCATCTAAGGCACCGGTTATGCCCACAGCAGGATCGAGTGCCTCCGTTGTTAAAGATTAGGAGACATCACCTATCAATCTTTTTAATACATATACAGCCTGCCCTTTTTTTCTTTCTTTCCATTGAGCATAGCGCCAAGCAGTTTGCCTGTTGTTCCTTCTAATACTTCTTTTGACTTCTTTACGGCGGCAATCTTTGTTTTGCCGCTTAATACAACGAGAATGCTTCCATCCGTACGGTTCGCCAGGATTTTAGCATCGGCAACAGGCAGAAGCGGTGCAGAATCAACGATCACCATGTCATATTGCTGTTCAATCTCATAAAATAGCTGCTTCATCACAGAAGAGGAGAGCAGCTCAGCTGGATTCGGCGGAATGGTTCCGCTCGGAAGCAGCTCTAAATGCTCAATCGGTGTAGGTAAAATGGCTTCCTCCAAGCTGCAGTTATTTAATAGCACGTTGGTTAAACCTGTGTGATGACTCAGGTCAAAATATTCATGAACGGCTGGCTTTCGCAAATCAGCATCCATAAGCAGGACCCGCTTTTTCTGTTGTGCAAAAACAGCTGCTAAGTTTGCAGCCGTAAATGATTTCCCTTCCTTTGGCAAGGAGGATGTCACCAATATGGACTTCAACCTTGTTTGGATCGATGTGAATTCGATGTTCGTTCGGATCGTACGGAATTGTTCCGCAATGACAGAATGAGGATTTAATACAGAAATACAGGATAAATCTCTCTTTTCTCTTTTCTTCCTCTTAAAGATCAATGTTCTGTCCTCCCGTTATGACGGACTGCTTGTCTTTTTTTGCCCTCCTGTCTGCTTGCATCTGATAGACACTGCCGAGCGACGGCAATCCGATCTCTTCTCTTATTTGATGTGTTCGTTTTACAGTATCATCGAGTAAATTCATTAAGAAAATGAGTGTCATTCCCCCTAATAAAGAGGCGCCTAGTGCCAGAACGATATGAACGAATTTCCTTGAATTCATGAGAATCGTGTTGGACAGCTTAGCTTCAGACAAAACATTAATGCGATCCATATTCATGGTTTTTTTGATTTCTTCTTGCAGCACCTCTGTTGCGGTATTCGCAATCGCTACTGCCTTCGCGCGATCCTCATCTTGTACAGAAATATTTATGACCTCAGACTCATTTTCTGTACTTGTGGCAATTTTGTGTTTTAATCCTTCAGCTGATTCTGTGAGATTGAGAGTTTCTTTTACTTTTTCAGTGACGATCGGACTTTTTAATAGGACTTGAAAGGTACGTGTATATTGAAGGTTCATCTGAATATCGTTTAAATTCGCTTGTGCGTCATTGCTGCGTTTATGAACAAGAATTTGAGTGGTTGCCTGATATACAGGAGTCGAGACATAGAACTGATAGTAGGCTGAAATGCCCGTTACGATCAGGACAATCAGGATCAGAAGGGCCATTTTCTCTTTAATGACAGAAAACAGCTGCTTAAAACCTATATTCTCATTCATAGATACCTCCCGAGTTCATCACAAAAAGGTTATATATGGTTTCTTTTTGTTAATGATTGGATTATAAAAGATAATACCCGCAAAGAAAAATGTCATAATAGGTCTTATAGTTCTTTTTAAAGAACGAAATCGTTCGTTTTCTTTTGTTTGCTTCCTGTTTCTTACGTTTTTGAATTTTATAAAGAACAATTTATTTCTTATAATGAACGAAAAGCTCGCAGAACTATTCGCCAGGGAGAAGGGAGATCATTTATCGAATGATAGGCAAGGTGATACGCATTTACCGAAAGAGGAAAGGATACTCGATTCAGCAGTTGGCTGAAGATGCCCATGTTTCTAAGTCGTATTTGAGTAAAATTGAGCGTGGTGTCCACCGGAATCCATCTGTCCAGTTTTTAAAAAAGATATCCTCTTCACTAGAGATTGATTTACAAGAGCTGTTTGATGCAGAGACGATGATGTTTCATTACTCTGAGGGGGCTGAACAGGAATGGCGGGAGCATATAGTCAATGCCGTCCAATCCGGCATGCCTAAAGAAGGGTTATATCAGCTGCTCCAAACCTATCGAAAGGAGCAGGAAGAAAAGACGTTACATGTCACCCATAGAAAGCTGACCGATTCGAATATGTCAGAGTGGAAGCATCTTATGAGTGAAGCGAAAGCTATTGGCTTAAGCATTGAGGAAGTGAAAGCATTCCTCACCAACATGAGAGAACGCCGGTCGTAAGCCTTTCAGGAAGAATCAAATTGCGGGGAGAGGCGTTTGACGCTTCGATGAAACAGAGCCTTTTATCATGAAAAGGCTCTGTTTTCTCTTATTCTTCTTTTTTTGTTCGTGCTTTTTTCGTAATATCATTGTTTTTCCAATAGGCCCATAGTGATGTAATCCCGAGAAAAGCTAACGTGATGAATTGCTGAACGCCTTCTTCATCAATAGGAATTGGGCTTTTTCCCGCAGCGGTTAGAGCACTGTTAACAAGCGCCAATAAAAGCAACACAAGCCTTGCAATCGTACCTGCACTAATTTTTTGAACCTCCAACTGTATACCCTCCCTTTCCCCTTCACGTGGGCGATACTGCTCGTTCCCTCTCATATGTATGCAACAAGCGAATGAATAGAAGAACGAATCAAAAAAAGAGACATCATTCCTATGTGCGGAATGATGCCTTGATTCATGTGCTTTTTATTTAGAAAACATCTCTTTTGCTTCATCCAATGCCATTTTATTGCCTAGTGCTGAGTAATCGAGCCATGGCTGATCAGCAATCGGATAGACTTGGTTTTTCTTCACGGCTTTTAGGCCTTTCCAGATCGGTGTCTGTTCTAACTGTTTGAATGCCTGTTGCGCTTTATCATCACGGTTAACGACGACAAAAATAGCATCTGCATCATAGTCAGGAAGAACCTCTTGAGAAATCACTTCGAATGGCCGTTTGCTATCCAGCTTTTTCACACCATCAACAGGTGTCAGCCCTAGATCATCGTATAAAATAGGACCCATTGGACGCTTCATGCTAAATACTCGAAGCTCCTTTGCAGTCACACGGATCGCCATCACTTTTCCGTTTCCAATCTTATGTTGGATGAGTGATTTCACTTCTTTTGCTTCTTGTTTGTACTCCTTGATATATTGATCGGCTTCTTTTTCTTTATTGACGAGCTTACCGATTTTTTTCAAATGATCCCGCCACGTGCCGTCATTTAAATTAAACACTTCGGTTTTGGCGATTTTCTTGTATTTCGATAAGTCTTGTCCAGCTAGTTCTTCATCGACATAAATGACATCTGGTTTTAAAGCAAGCAGTGACTCCATATCTGGATCTGCTGCAATGCCTAGCTTCTTCGTATGACTCAGCTGCTTTTTCGCATGTGGAAGGAAATCTTTTAAGTCTCCCCCTACGACAGAGCCAGCGGGCTTGATACCAAGTGCCAATAAGTCATTTGTTAAATGAATAGACAAGGAAGCAATCTTAGGTGTTCCATGATCATTTTGATTTGTCGTATTTTTTGTTTCCTGTTGTCCGCAAGCGGCAAGAATCAAGAAACAGATCGTTAAACCAAACACAAGTAATTTTTTCATGATGGGTTCCTCTTTCATTTTTTATTTCGTTTTTGTCAATAAATAGAGAAAATAAGGGGCTCCGATAAAGGCCACAACCACACCCGCCGGTATGGCATTTGGGGCAAATATGGAACGTCCGATTGTATCGGCACTGACCAAAATCAACATGCCAAGCAGCGCACTAACCGGTAAAAAATACTGATGCAGTGACCCGACAAGCCGCCTAGCCAAATGCGGGGCGACGAGGCCAATAAAGCCAATTCCGCCTGTCATCGAGACACTTGCACTAGCGAGGCCAACAGCTAAGGTAAGCAAAAAGAGGCGTTTACGCTGGACACGTACACCTACACTTGAGGCGACAGCATCTCCTAACGTCAATGCATTAAGTGTGCTTGCCTGCATCAGCGTAAGCGGCACAAGGCATACAATCCAAGGCAGAAGCGCTAACACATGAATCCAGTCTCTTCCCCATACATTGCCCACAAGCCATCTTGAAGCAAACGTGTATGTATCTTCATCCAGCTTCAATGACAAATATAAAGTCAATGCACTAAACCCCGCAGCAACCGCGATTCCTACTAGAATCAGCCGGATGGGAACAAGCCCTTCATGCCGGTCATATGCAAGGAGCACGATGACTGCTGCCGCGAGCAGTCCACCACCAAATGTAAAGAGCGGAATAAGAAGAGACGGATTGCCTTCAAGTGCGTGGAAATACGTCACAAAAATAATTAAGCCAAATGCTGCCCCTGCATTCAGTCCAATAATCCCAGGATCGGCCAGTGGATTGCGAGATAAACTCTGCAAAATGCCGCCTGCGATGCCAAGACCAATTCCCGCTAGAATCGTCACCACAATTCGCGGGAGACGATAATCAAACAGCACCGTTACACTTTGGAAATCTCCAAAACCAAATAAGGTTTTGACAACAACGATGGGACTGAGTTTCAGCGTGCCGGTATTTAAACTATACAGCACCACAGCAGCACTCAGACAAAGTAAGGCGACTGTCACGACAAGAGCACGCTGTTTCTCCTTCATGACAGGTTCCTCCCTTCTTTTCTGGCAATGTATAAGAAGAAAGGAACACCGACAAGTGCCACCATCACGCCAATGGCAAGCTCTCTTGGCGGATTCACTGTGCGGCTGGCAAGATCCGCAAAGACAAGCAGCATAGCCCCTAAAATCGCTGACATCGGAATGACGAAACGATAGTTTACACCAACCAGCTTTCGTGCAATATGCGGGATAACGAGCCCAACAAACCCAATGGACCCAACTGCTGATACAGAAACCCCTGCTAATAAGACAGCAGCTGCCATTCCTAGTATTCGCACTTGTCGTGTTTTCACACCTAAATTCGCCGCTACATCTTCACCGAGCGATAGTAACGACAGTGAACGACCTAATAACATCGCCCATACGATCACAATCAGAATGACCGGGGCGAGAATCGTCAGTTGCGGCCATTTCACACCAGCCACACCGCCTGCATACCAAAAAGCCAGATCCTGACTCAGATCAAAATAAATGGCGATTCCAGAGCTGAGCGCATGAAGCAATGCGGCGACAACTGCTCCTGCAACGGTCAGGCGCAGCGGTGTCAATACACCACCAGCCGCCCCAATCGCAAAGATTAGCAGCGTACTCAGTACAGCACCGATAAAAGAAAGGAACATGAGTGCTGAATAAGGCATGCCTGGGAAAAAAGCAAAACAGAGAGCGACAACAAACATCGCACCGCCATTAATGCCCAAAATCCCCGCATCTGCCAGCGGGTTTCTTGTGATGCCCTGCATGAGAGCGCCCGCTACAGCAAAGGCCGCTCCAACAAGTGCTGCCCCTAGAACACGCGGAAGTCTTAATTCATGGATGATCTGCTGCTCTGTGACATCTGACTGATAGTCAAATACAGCTGTCCAAACCGTTTGCAGAGACAATGTTTTTGCACCGTAAGAAACAGCAAAAAACATAGCAGTAAGCAAACCAATGACTGCGAGAAAAAATATCAAAAAGAACAGAATATGTGATGATCGTTTTTGTTGAGGTGTTCGCTTATCCTGCAAAATCGGTGTCATCCTTTTCTTCATTAAAAGTCGGTTTGAAAATGAGAATCATAATCATCAAAATTATAGCCGCCAGCCTCTGAAAAATCAATGTACGCCCCTTTTTTTAATTATTAAAGGTATGAATGAGACACAACGAGATGGGATGATTCTTTTCCTACACTTATTTTCGCTCTGAAAGACCTATCATTTTTTCCGATAGTTTAATAGGAAAATAGTTGACATTCCGCATGAAAATCACCTAAAATTACAAAAGTAAGTCAAATGTTATAAAAATATTACAAACAGATGTCAAACTGATAAAGAATGACCCGTCATGAGAGGAGATTTGAAAGTTGTGTCAGTAAAGGGAACATGGAGTATCATCCTATTTGCGCTTGCGATCATCATTGGAGCAGTTGCTTTCTTTCAAAATCAACAAGCAAGCGGTACAGAGAAGAAGAATGTGAAGCAGGATACGAACTATAAAAATGTCGAAATTGTCACTCTCGTAAATGACGGGAAATTTATGAGATATGCAGTCAACTATCCTCTTTTCCACCAAAAAGAGCTAGATGACAAGATTCAAAGCTATGCCAATTCAGCATTAGAGCATTTCAAAAAGACATTCAGTGAAGCAAAGGATATTGATGAAAATAAACGCTTTGAACTGAATATTGATTATGATATGGTGCATTATGCGAAGCAATCCGTTGCCATTCACTTTACAACCTATACCTATACAGGTCAGCAAAGTGGGACCACTAATCATCTCACGATCAACTTTGATTTTCAGAAAAAAACCTTTCTTGACACAAAAGATTTATTTCTGCCTAAAACCAATTATTTAAAGAAATTATCCTATATTACATACACGGAGCTTCGAAAGGACAAAACCTTGTCTAAGGATCAACCTCTCCTTCAGAAAGGAACAGCCCCTACTGCTCAAAACTTTAGTCAATTTGCCTTGAAAGAGAAATATGTAGAGTTTTATTTCCCAGCTTCTCAAGTAGCCGCAGAGGATCTTGGTTCGCAAACGCTCGCGATCAAAAAGACTTTGCTGAAAGATATATTGAAGCCAGAATATATGAATAAAACCAAAAATAAAAATGAAATCAAAGAACCGCCCCCAAAAAGAAAAGCGGTGAAGCTGCCGCAAAAATCAAAGCTTGATCCGAACAAAAAAGCCATCGCACTCACATTTGATGATGGTCCAAATCCAGCGACAACGACAAAAATCTTAGATGCGCTGAAGGCAAATAAAGGACACGCCACCTTTTTCGTATTAGGCAGCAGGGTCCAGTACTATCCTGGAATGCTTGCCGACATTCTAAAAGGCGGAAATGAGATCGGAAACCATTCTTACAACCATCCTTTATTAACAAGACTGCCTCTCAAGCAAGCGGTGAAACAGGTAGAGGACACGCAGCAACTGATTGAGAAAGCTAGCGGTTATACACCTACGCACTTTAGACCGCCATATGGAGGAACAAATCAAGACATCAATCAAGCGGTTGATATGAAAGTATCTTTGTGGGATGTGGATCCTGAGGATTGGAAAATTCGCAATAGCCAGCAGATCACAAGCCACGTTCTCTCACATGCAGCAGATGGCAGAACCGTATTAATGCACGATATTTATGACAGCTCAGCTCGGGCAGCAGTGAAGATCATACATGAGCTCACCAAACAAGGCTACCAGCTGGTCACAGTCAGTGAACTAGAACAATTAAAAAAGGAACGAATTGAACAAACCCCTGTGCAGTAAACACAGGGGTTTCAGATTGTTGACAAAGTGCTAAAATGATCTTTATTTTAGCACTTTGTTTCTTTTCAGCGTGATAGAAAGCCCTTGAAGTCTAGGAAGGACGAGTACCGGAGCGGAGCGAATGAAATATTCGTGAGCACCGGCACGCAGGACTGACAACGAATGCGAAGGTTTGTCTACATGCTGCAAACCCCTGTGCAGTAAACACAGGGATTTCTTTTTAAGACTCCAAAGACTTCTTTCTTTTCAATAATGCTTGAAATGTCTCTTCCAGCTCCTGAGAAGGCTCAATACTTAAACGGCTGAGCACTTCAGACAACTGCATATCAATTAACAGAAGCTCCTCTTCTCTCTTTGTAACATATGGTTTTTCTTCCTTTTGCCTATACTCTTCATATGTGCCATCAAACCCTTCAATGCGTTCTTCGTGAACATGCAGAATACGAGTGGCGACTTTTTCAATGAGCCTGCGGTCGTGGGAAACAAATACAACTGTACCTGGGTAATCCTTTAATAGTCCTTCTAGCGCTTCAACTGCCGCCAGATCTAAAAAGTTCGTCGGTTCATCCAGCATGAGGACATTGGCATCACTGACGAGCAATGACGCAAGCATGGTCTTCACCCGTTCTCCCCCGCTTAACACGCTAGCAAGCTTATACACATCATCTCCCCGAAACCCAAGTCTCGCTAAAACCGTCCGAACCACTGTCTCATCTTGAACGGCCTCTTTAAGCACATTTTGTAAAATCGATTCATCTACCTTCAGTTCTGAAAGATCCTGACTAAAATAATCTAATTTGACTGCTTCTGAACGAGAAACACCGGGATGTCCATTCACAAGCATTCTGAGAAATGTCGTTTTGCCGCTCCCGTTCTTTCCGATGATGGCGACTTTGTCTCCGCCTCTCACTTCCACATTCGCCTGCTTCCAAAGCATTTTATCGCCCGCCTTGCCATCTACATTTTTCACTCGCAGAATGGTACGGCTTGCTACTTCCTTCATCGTATGCTGAGTCATTTGAATGGGCTGGACGTCCTTTACTCTTTCCACCTTTTCTAATTTCTCCATTCTTGTTTCAATGGATTTGGCTGTTTTTTGCAGCTTTTTTTGCTTATTTGCATAGTAAGGCTTTGCAATTTTAGGCCCTGAGGATTTCAGCTTTTGGGATGGTTTTGTGGCTTTGTCCGCTTTTTTCTTTTTCTTTTCCAGCGCATGCTCTAACTGTTTTTTCTTTTGTGTATAAGCCTCGTACGCTTCCACCTGCTGACGATGCGCCAGCTCTTTTTGCTGTGAAAAATGCGTGTAGTTGCCTTTGTATTGCTTGAGCACCCCATTATCCAGCTCCCAAATCTCCGTACATAACGCATCTAAAAAAGCACGATCATGTGAAACGACAATGAGGGCACCTTGATAATCACGCAGCTTCTCTTCTAGCCACTCAATGTGCTCTGTATCTAAATGAGTCGTCGGTTCATCTGCTAATAAAAGGGCAGACGGACGGCTTAAGACCCTTTCAATATAGGTCTGGGTCATCTCTCCACCACTCTGTCTGCCATCAGCTGTTTTCAGCTGCGGAAGCAGCGTACAGGTCGTTGTGGCAGCAAACGTTCCACTGTCTGGTTTTTCTTGACCTACCAGCACATGCAATAAAGTCGTTTTCCCACTGCCATTTGCCCCCACTAGACCAATGCGATCACCTTGATGGATAGCAAGCTCCTCAATATCAAATAATAACCGATCCTTTCGAAATACCTTTAACTGATTGGCTTTCAGTAACATCCAATCCTCTCCTTTCGTATCAGGAGACATGAAAAAGCCTCCCATTCTCAGAATAGGAGGCAAAATGGTGTACAAAAATAAGCGTATTGATACAGAATGACGTGCCGTTCGTTACCTGAACACACACATCCTACGTATCAATCACCTCATTCTTTGATTCCCAAGCTGTACCATCCTATTCCGAAGCTAAAAAATGAAAACGTAGCAAACATGGCAAATCAGTCGTTTGCTCACTGCCTTCGTTTTTTCATTTTGCTTACAGGTCATAGGATTAGTACTTCATTGCATTGGGTCACCCTTCCGTTGTTTGTTACGTATACGATAAAAGATTGGTTATTTTTTGTCAAGTGGGAGTCCTATTTGAATAGATCAGACGCCTTTGAAAAACTTTCATCTATTGAGTCTGTTTCGCTTGCATAAATTGATCAATCACACGTAATGCTTTTTCTGTTCCTCCTGCTGTTTGGAAGCTTTCTTCAATTTTTTCGATCCCATCACGATACGTGTTACTTTCCAGAACAGTCTCCACGGTTTCTCTTAGCTGCTTTGCCGTCAGCTGATCTTTATCAAGTGCGCGGGCAGCAGATAATTCCGTCAGCCTTTGTGCCACCATCGGCTGATCTTTGTCGACCGGAATGACGACCAACGGAACGTGATAATGAATGCCTTCATTGACACTGTTCATGCCGCCGTGGGTCACAAACACATCTGTCAGTTCGAGCACTTCAAGCTGCGGTACATAAGGCTCAATCAGAAAATGAGAAGGCGCCTCTTTTAAGAGAGACCTATCAATTTTTTCACCTGTTGCGAGGACCACTTTTCCATCAAAGTCTGCAAAGGCATCAATACACAGATTAAAAAATGCTTCTGTATCCCCAAGAACTGTACCCATCGAAATAAAGACGACTTTTTCTTGCTCAAGTGCTTCAATTGGGAATTGGTGCTGATCTGCTCGTTTTAGAAAGCTCGGCCCGATGAAGACATACGAATCATTTAATGCATCGACAGACGGCTGAAAATATTCGCTTGTATACACCATATTCAGTTCTCCGCGGTTTTTCATGAATTGCATTAAACGTGTTGGCTGTACCCCAAAACGTTCATTTATTTTTTCTAACAAATGAGCGGCCTTTTCATCCTTTCGATATAGCGGTGTATCAAAATGCGCCTCTTGCAGCACAAAAGATGGGTTGGACCCGATGCTCGGAATGTGCAAGTAATCTCGAACAAGCTCCCCTGCTCCAAACATATCGAAGTAGACCAAATCAAATGAATGCTGCTGAGAAAGTGTCTCCACCACCTCTAAAATATCATATGACGTTTGCAGCATGGCATGAAAGAATGGCTGCATGGAATCTAAATCGCTTTCTTCCACACTTAATGTGCGAATATAGTCTGGATGTATATGTACGTGAGCGCCTAAGCGTTTGATTCGTTCCTGATAATGTTCAGTTGTGACCGCATGAACTTCATCACCTCGATCCGTCAATGCCTTTATGATCCCTAACATGGGGTTCACATGTCCTTCAGCTGGGAACGTAATCAATAAAATCTTCGCCACAAGAAATCCCTCCTCATTGTCAATTCTCTTCCATGTTAATCATAGACAGCCATCAGGCTCAATCAATACGCCTGAAAAGGGAAGAAATGAGTCTTATGACTAGTATTTTGTGAGAATAGAAGAAAAAAAGACAAAGCCTCCTAATGAGCGCTTTGTCTTTTTGACATTATGATTTGAGCAGCATTTTTTTGAATGCAGCAGACTGTTTTTCAACCGAGATCGGATCTGCATAGATAAATTCATTGATCGAGTAATGCAGGACATGCCCTTGTTTCACCGCTTGATTCTTCTTCCATACACCGCTGTTCGTGATATCAAGGTTTGGCGCTTTTCCATCCTTTGTTGGGACAAGTAAATAGTCACCTGTATACTGGTTCATTTCTTCTAATGAAATGCCGAGATAGCCTTCTTTCGGAAGTGCTTTTTCTGCCTTCTCAGGCAAGCTGAATCCGTAGCCTTGATAGATGACTTCCCCTCCGCGGCCAAAGTCTGTACCAAATAAGTATACTTGCTTTGGCTGGACATCCATAATGGAGAACGTCTTGTCAGCTCCAATTTTCGCTTTCACCTCTTCCCCATCTTTCTTTAACTGCTGATCCATTTCTTGTATTTGTTTTTTGGCTAACGCTTCTTTTCCAAGAATCTTTCCGATTTCAATATGCATCTCTTTGAAGCTGTGTTCACTTGTCGTAAATGTGATCGTTTTTGCAATCTTTTTATATTTTTCAACCTGTGCGTTTTGTGAATAAGCAATAATCAAATCAGGCTTCATCTTTGCAATCGCCTCCACATTTTCGATAGGCACCCGCTTCACACCTGTTTCATCTAAAAAGGATGATTTAGGATACACATCCGTCATCCCAACTGGTGTCACACCAAGCTTTTTGAAATTTCCAAGCTGCGCCGTTAACACAACAATACGCTTCGGCTTGGCAGGAATGGTGATCTTTTCACCCGTTTCGGTTGTATATGTACGTGTATTTGCTGCTTGCTCTTTATTCTCTTTCTGCCCGCATGCCACTAAAAATAATGCCAGCAGACTGATCAACCATATCATTTTTTTCACTTGCGAAACCACCTTTAATTGAGAATGATTATTAATTATAGCATAAATAGGCAATCTTAGATGAAAAGTTTTAGAAATGATGATTGATATGATTCAACACAAAAAACCCTCTCCAAATGGAGAGGGTTTCATGAGACCTTTATCTATGGTGAACAAGGTCAAGACGCGCTCGGAGGGATTCGAACCCCCGGCAGACGTGGTACCGGAAACCACCGCTCTATCCAACTGAGCTACGAGCGCACGATATGTTTTTTGAACGTCAGCATATCAAATTATAAGGGAAATGCTGCAAGAATGCAATAATGAATCATCAGACCTGCCAATGTATTTTCTTCTTTCAAATACATATACTCATATGATGGTTTGAAGTGCAAGAACTTTGGGGAAAATGGATAGAGGGATTTGATTTTAGGTCAGCGTTTTGTTTGACCTTTATTGACCAAAAATGTATCATTGAGTTACATACTTACCTAAAAGGTGAAGGAGGAACATTATGAATTTAATACCTACAGTCATTGAACAAACAAATCGTGGGGAAAGAGCTTACGACATCTATTCTCGTCTTTTAAAAGACCGTATTATCATGCTTGGTTCTGCGATCGATGACAATGTTGCCAACTCCATCGTGTCACAGCTGCTTTTCTTAGAAGCTGAAGATCCAGAGAAAGATATCTCTATCTACATTAACAGCCCTGGCGGTTCTATCACAGCTGGTATGGCCATTTACGATACGATGCAATTTATTAAACCAAAGGTATCAACTATTTGTATTGGTATGGCTGCATCAATGGGTGCGTTCCTACTTGCTGCTGGTGAAAAAGGTAAGCGTTATGCCCTTCCAAACAGTGAAGTGATGATTCATCAACCACTAGGCGGTGCCCAAGGTCAAGCGACAGAAATTGAAATTGCGGCAAAACGAATCCTTTCTTTACGCGATAAACTGAACCAAGTACTTGCTGAACGTACTGGTCAGCCAATTGAAGTGATTGAGCGCGATACAGATCGTGACAACTTCAAAACAGCAGAAGAAGCTCTTCAATACGGACTCATTGACAAAGTCTTGACACGTAATGCAGAAGAACAAAAATAATGACAAAACAAACCGTCTGCTCCTTTGAACAGACGGTTTTTTGTTATTAAGACAGCTCCGTCCATTTCTGCTGAAGAGTTGGTGTTTGATAAGATGCCATCTGTGAAATCAATTCTTCCGGCTCTGCGGAAGAATGCAATAATTGAAGATGCGATTCATTCGAAAAACCTTCCTGTACACTGAACTTCACCATGTCAATGAGCGGCTTGAAATAGTCATTCACTTGATACAATCCGATTGGCTTTTGGTGAATCCCAATTTGCGCCCAGCATAACACCTCAAATAATTCTTCATATGTACCAAAGCCGCCTGGCATGGCAATAAATCCATCGGCCAGCTCACTCATTTTCGCTTTTCGTTCATGCATCCCTTTTACTTCTATTAATTCTGTTAGCTCTTGATGCACAACCTCTCCTCTAAAAAGCCCTTTTGGCATGACCCCAATGACTTGCCCGCCATTTTTCAATACCTCATCTGCAATGGCTCCCATTAGTCCAATTCGTGAGCCGCCGTATATTAGACGGATTCCTTGCTCTGCCATATAAGCACCTAGCTCGACAGCCTTTTGTTTGTAGATGTCATTCACACCTGGATTCGAACCAGCAAACACACAAATCGTTTTCATCAAAACAGCTCCATCTCTCTCTATGATTTCTTCACTCACTCATTCTACTATAATTAATTGTAAAGAAACAGCCGATTCGTCTATATATAGTGTAAAATGAAAAAATGAACACCATATAAGGAGCTGTATAAAGAAAATGCAAACAACTGAGATAGAGAAGTGGATCAAGGAGTTTTACGAAATGAGAAATTGGAGAAAATACGGGCCGTTTATTCGGTTAGGCTTCCTTATGGAAGAAACGGGAGAACTCGCTCGTGCGGTTAGAGCCGTAGAAATTGGGCGTGATCGGCCTGATGAAAAAATACAAGAAACACTAGAGTTAAAGAAAGACCTTATCGAAGAAATGGGTGATGTGTTAGCGAATCTACTCGTTTTAGCTGATCTTTATGATGTGACATTAGAAGAGGTTTTCGCCTCTCATCAACAGAAACTCACAAAACGTTTTTCTACTGAGATAGAACAGGCAAAAAGCACGTGACCAAACTGTCACGTGCTTTTTTTATTCCCTTATAGATGCTGTGGTGAAATATCATCCGTTCGTTCAAAGAAATGCTGCTTTCCAATATGATGGAAAAGGCCAGTACGATGCAAAAGTTCCTTTGGCTGTGATTGAAGTCCGACAATCATCAGTTTTCCATTATGATGCTTTAAACGATTGGAGATATTCATCAGGACCGCTTCTGCTGATGTATCCATATAATTGACTTTATTCATGAGCAGGATGAGCGTTTTCGGCTTTGTCTGGACATGATCCAAAATCGAATTTTCCAATGAATCTGTTGTACCGAAGAACAGTGGTCCTTCAATGGAATACATACTAATTCCTTTCTGATCGGCGTGTTTTTCTAAAGTGGCTTCCGTTTCTATTTGGGGAACCGCAACATTTGCATGAATGTTGGTCGTCTGGCTCATTTTTTTGATAAAGGCGATAAATGCTAAAATGAGGCCCGCGGTGACCCCAATAATCAAATCACCTATGACCGTTAAGAGGAAGGTCACGACAAGTACAAGTGAATCCGCATTTCTCACTTTCACAATATTCATAAACTCTTTTTTCTCACTCATATTCCAAGCAACAAACATTAAAATTGGTGCCATGGCAGCAAGTGGAATCATGGATGCATATGGCGCAAATAGCATTAAGATGAGCAATACAACGACGCCATGCACAACACCTGAAATCGGACTTGCTCCGCCATTTTTGATGTTCGTTGCCGTACGTGCAATCGCTCCAGTCGCTGGAATCCCTCCGAAGAGCGGTGCCGCCATATTGGCGATTCCTTGCCCGACAAGCTCCTTGTTGCTGTCATGCTTAGAGCCTTTCATATGATCAGCGACCATTGCTGACAAGATCGACTCCACGCCGCCTAAAAGCGCAATGACAATTGCTGGAGGCAGTAGGTATATTATTTTTTCAATCGTTAATTCAGGAAAAGCGAAGCTTGGCAGTTGGCGAGGGATTTCGCCATATGCAGAGCCGATGGTTTCAACTTGTCCTTGAAAAAAGAGAACGGCTACAAATGTTGAAACGAGTAGACCTAATAGAGCACCAGGTATTTTGGGAATGTATTTTTGCGCCATCAAAATCACGATGAGCCCGATGACGGCTGTGATGATAGCGAGACTATTTGTGGTACCGAGATGGACCACGATTTCTCTCATATTGAGGAAAAAGCTTTCATGCTTTTCAACACCCTTTAATCCGAGGAAGTTGGCAATCTGCCCTGAAAAAATAATGACAGCAATGCCAGCAGTAAAGCCGATGATAACCGGACGAGGAATAAATTTCATGAGCTTCCCTAGTTTGAATATTCCGAACAATACAAGCATACAGCCTGCCATAAAACCGGCAATGAGCAAGTTTTCAATACCGTACTGGCTGACAATTCCGAATAAAATCGGAACAAACGCCCCGGTCGGCCCGCCGATCTGATACTTTGAACCACCGAACAATGAAATCAAAATGCCGGCAACGATGACTGTGTATAATCCATATTCTGGTCCGACACCAGATGCAATGGCAAATGCCATGCCTAAAGGAATTGCCACAACGCCCACGACAAGCCCAGCGATTAAATCACGTCTAAACTTTGATGTATCATAACCTTCAAATCTTCCATAAAAACGCATGGTATGTGTTGGCCTCCTTCAAGTATGTGTAGATGATTTAGGTATACTGTGGATCGATCTGTTTGTCTTTTACAACGACATCTAGCTTTCCTGTTGCTGGATGAATCACCAGTCCATGAACAGCCACATCACTTGGCATGAGCGGGTGCTCTTTGACCAATTTCACACTTTGAGATACGCTCTCTTCCACTGAATCAAAGCCTGTCAGCCAGCCCTTTAAATCGACACCTGCACTTTTCACAATGCTCAAACACTTTTCCTCAATTCCCCGTGCTTTTGCCTTTTCAAGTAAAGGGTCTGCCGCAAGGCCTGCCATTCCGCATTCATGATGGCCGACAATGCATACTTCCTCTGCTTTCAGCTCATAAATGGCTAGTAAAATACTCCGCATGACACTGCCAAATGGATGTGTGACGATGGCTCCAGCATTTTTAATAATTTTGGCATCACCGTTACGCAGCCCCATGGATTGCGGTAATAGTTCCAAAAGACGTGTATCCATACAAGTTAAAATGACCAGTTTCTTTTCAGGAAATTTCCCCGCTTTGTAAGGCTCATAATGTCTCTCATTCACAAACTCTGCATTGTGCTGAAGAATCTGTTCTAATTTTGATCCCATGTTGCCATCTCCCATCTTTTTTTAAGCTGTAACGCCTTGCCTGTCCTCCTTTTCCCTTGTGTGCTCTCAAGCATAGAGAAGAAAAATGATAGAAAAAAAAGAAAAAAATGAGAAAACAATGAGAAAAAATGTAAGCATTTTCTCTATTTTGCCCTTTATTCCGCTTCAGCACAGGGGATATGCGGCTTTTGCTTTCAAATAATGGCTCTCATTTCAACAAAAGACGATGAAAAGGTTTAGTAGAAAATGGCCGTCCCGTTTAATACACTTCAAATATAATAAATTTTCTATCAAAAAGCCTCGATCTATTTTCCAGTTTGTCAGATTATCTCTCAAAACATCCGGCGTTTTTCTATGCCACATCTACTAATTACTCATTTTTCTACATAATAAAAAGACGTCAGATGGCTGATGAATTTAATCTTTCACTAAAAAAACGTCTTCTTTCCCATTATTTCAGTATATTAAATATTGAGTAGCTCATATTCAAACGTGTACTGCCAAAATGGTTGCTTTATAATAAAAGGAGAAAGATGACCAACCATTTGAAAGGAGCGAGTTGATGATAAAGCCACATATTTTTGTCGCCAAACCCTTACCTGCCTCTTTTGAGGAGATGCTAAAGGAACATTGTACATACGAGGTGTGGCAATCCAAGGCCCCCATTCCAAGAGATATTTTATTTGAGAAGCTACAACATGCTGATGGCCTTTTGACGTCTGGAACGAAAATCGATCAGGAGCTATTAGATCACGCACCAAAACTCAAGGTGGTGAGCAATAACTCTGTCGGCTATGACAACTTTGATATAGAAGCCATGAAACATAGAGGGGTGCTCGGCACGCACACTCCTTATACACTTGATCATACCGTCGCTGATCTTGCCTTTTCGCTCATTCTCTCCTCTGCGAGAAGAATTGCCGAGCTTGATCGTTTTATACGCGAGGGGAAATGGACGAAATTTGTACAGGAAGAAGATATATTTGGCATCGATGTTCATCATCAAACGCTCGGCATTATTGGCATGGGCCGTATCGGGGAGCAAGTAGCCAAACGGGCAGCACTTGGTTTTGATATGAACGTCCTCTATCATAACCGGAGTCGGAATGAAAAGGCTGAATCGACGTATGGCGCTGTGTATTGCGCACTTGATGACCTGCTGAAGCAAGCCGATATCATTGTCTTGATCACACCGCTAACCGAAGAAACGTATCATATGATGGGAGAACGAGAATTTAAGTTAATGAAGCAGACAGCTTTATTCGTGAACATCTCCCGCGGAAAAACAGTGGATGAGCAAAGTCTGATTCAGGCGCTTCAGGAGGGATGGATCAAAGGGGCAGGTCTTGATGTGTATGAGCAAGAACCGCTTCAAGAAGATCATCCATTCAAGGAGATGAACCAGGTTACTCTTGCCCCTCACATCGGTTCAGCTACTGAAACAACAAGAGATCTCATGCTCAAACGAGCCATTCATAATGTGATTCATGGAATTGATGGAAAGGCCCCTGTTGATGTTGTGAAGGAGCTTGCCACAACTTAATGGGAAAAGGCGCAGGGAACTGCGTCTTTTTATTTATTTCATCAGAATGGATTCGGGAAAAAAGCCTCATTTTAGCAAAGATCCTGATTCTTTACATTTCCTTCATGTTCGGGTGCTATAATATGGGGTAGACAAGCAACAAGAGGACAGCATCCGATTTCCTTTATAGGAGGATGAAGATGAAAAAAATAAGTTCGATTTTTACTATGTTCGCTCTGATCGCTGCTATTCTGTTTTCTGGATTTATCCCGCAGCAAGCTCAAGCAGAAACACCTCTTACACCAACAACCACGAATGAAGCGGCTTCCATTCAACTTGCACCAGATTTGCGAACCCTTGCCGTCATTAATACGTTTGATGGAGTGGCAGACTATTTAATTCGCTACAAGCGACTACCTGATAATTACATCACAAAATCACAAGCAAGTGCTCTTGGATGGGTTGCATCGAAGGGAAATCTAGCGGAGGTTGCGCCAGGCAAAAGCATCGGTGGAGATGTTTTCTCTAACCGGGAGGGACGTCTTCCTTCAGCCAGCGGCCGAACATGGCGTGAGGCAGATATCAACTACGTCTCCGGCTTCCGTAATGCTGACCGCCTCGTGTATTCAAGTGACTGGCTCATCTACAAAACAACAGACCACTATGCGACATTTACACGTATTCGTTAATCAATGAAAAAGACAGCCCTAGGTCAAACGGGCTGTCTTTTGATGTTGTTCACGGTATAAGGGTTTTCACGTAATCCTCAAAAGGCTGCGGGAGCGGCTTTTTCGACACTTCTTCTTGTTCATGTGTGGTGACATGATCCTCCGTGACGACCACACGTCCTGTTGGCGTCAGCTTTGAAGCAAGCGGTCTTTTGTTAAAAGGGGATGCTTCATTTTCATAAATCTCCTGCCTCATTTGGACCAAAGTGTGCTCATCGACTTCTTTTAATGTAAAAGCATAGCCTGTTTCAGCACCTTCTCCCCTATCTAATTGGAGCAAGTGTGTCCCTTTTTCGGTTTCCTCTGCTTTGACGCGAAAATGAATAGACGATGCTTCCACCCATTCTCCTGTAAAGGGTACAGGCTGAAGAGGTAAATTGGCTCCGAAACCTGCATCAATGAGGAAGCGTTCGTTTTGATGTTTCAGGACTATGGCTACATGCGTGCCATCAATTGCCCACGTGTCCGCTTCATTGTTATACACTGTCCCTTGAACGAGCTGTACAGCGAGTCCTGCCTCTTTTAACACATAAGATAAGAGAGGATTGAGATCATAACAAAGACCTCCTCTCTTTCCTTCAAGAAGATGCTGCTTCAACCCTTCTTGATCCAAGTCGTAGGATTGTTTGTTCAGCACAGATCTGTTTTCGAATGGAAACGTATACGCCATCTTTTTTAATAAAGCAGGCAAGTGATCAAAGGTGATGGACTGGCCTTCGTATCCGATCTTCTGTAAAAAGGCTGATTGAATCATCCACATTCCCTCCTAAAAAAAACTGAGCCTATGAAGAGACTCAGTTTTCTTGATTGATAAAATCCGTTAACGCATCAATGGCTTCCTGTTCATCTGCACCATCTGCAATCAGTTTGACAGTGACCCCAGAGCTGATCGCAAGACTCATGAGACCCATAATGCTCTTCGCATTGACCTTCTTTCCATCTTTCTCTAGAAAAATATCAGCACCAAAGCGATTGGCTTCTTGTACGAACAAAGCAGCTGGACGTGCCTGTAAACCTGTTTTCAGCTGGATTGTGACCGTTTTTTCCACCATATGATCTGCCTCCCTTTTTTATTTCCCTATTTAAGTGTAACAGCTTGTCCGTTTCGTAATTGTTCTGCAATTTGATCTAGCTTTCTTAAGCGGTGGTTAATGCCTGATTTGCTGATTTTGCCGCTTTCCACCATTTCGCCAAGTTCCTTTAGCGTGACTTCTTGATAGTCGATTCGAAGTTTCGCAATTTCACGCAGTTTATCCGGCAGGGCATCAAGTCCAATTTTTTCATCAATGAATTGAATGTTTTCGACTTGACGCAGTGATGCACCGATCGTTTTATTCAAGTTTGCTGTTTCACAATTGACGAGCCGGTTCACGGAATTCCTCATATCTCGGACAATTCGCACATCTTCAAAACGAAGCAATGAGTTATGAGCACCCACAACACTTAAGAATTCCGTAATTTTCTCCGCTTCCTTCATGTATGTGATATACCCTTTTTTGCGTTCAAGAGTTTTACTGTTGAGATGGAATTGATTCATCAGCTCACAAAGGGCATCGTTATGTTCTTTATATAGTGAAAAAATCTCAAGGTGATAGGAAGACGTTTCTGGGTTATTCACAGAGCCACCTGCTAAAAAAGCACCTCTCATATAGGAACGCTTGCAGCATCTTTTCTTCACAAGTTCTTCTGAAATATTGCGCTCAAATACAAATTGTTCACCTAATATTTTCAAATCCTCTAAAATGGTTTTCGCTCGTTCTACCAGTCTGACAATATACACATTATTCTTTTTTAATCTCATTTTCTTACGTACGAGCAGCTCGACTGTCACATCATATTTCTTTTTGAGCAGCGTATAAATACGTCTTGCAATGGCTGCGTTCTCTGTCTGTATATCTAAAATCAATTTTCGATTTGAGAAAGATAATGAACCGTTCATACGGATGAGGGCAGAAAGCTCTGCTTTTGAGCAGCAGTCCTTCACGTCCAGATTAGTCAGCTCTTTTTTTGTTTCGGATGCAAATGACATCCTTGCCACCCCCATTCCTATTTTTTCTGATTCAGCAGGTCGACGAGCAGTGAGGCCACTTTGAGCGTGTCGTGACGAATCACATGTTGGTCATATGTAATGATTTCTCCAGGGATGACTTCCAGTCCCATTGCTTTGAGTACATCGGTGTCGAACTGTACAGGCTGCGCCTGTTCTTCTGCATATTTTGCTTTGATTTCTTCTGGAATTTCTTTATTGTTCACAAAAATGATATCAATGAACGGTCGATCCATATGATCGTTTAATGCCTGCACATGATCAGCCGCACTATAGGAAAGCGTTTCCCCCGGCTGCGTCATGACATTGCAAATATACACTTTTTTCGCCTTAGAACGAATCACTTCTTCTCCAATGTGCGGTACAAGCAAGTTCGGCAAAATACTCGTATACAAGCTGCCAGGCCCAATGACGATCAAATCAGCTTCACGGATGACTTGAATGGATTCTTGGAGCGGCTCAATCGTATTTGGTGTGAGGAACACTCGTTTAATCTTTTCTCCATAGGTAGGGATTTTTGATTCTCCTGTCACCACTTGCCCATTTTCTAATTCAGCATGAAGAACAACACTTGAATTCGCTGCTGGCAATACTTTTCCTCTCACATTTAAGACCTTACTCATTTCTGTGACGGCATGAAAAAAATCACCGGTTATATTTGTCATAGCCGCAAGAATGAGGTTTCCAAGTGAGTGGCCTGTTAAGTCATTTCCTTTGTTAAAACGGTGCTGAAATAAATCTTCTACAAGCGGTTCAACATCAGAAAGTGCCGCCAGTACATTTCGAATATCGCCTGGAGGCGGAATATTCAAATCATGACGCAATCTGCCTGAGCTGCCCCCATCATCAGCAACCGTTACAATGGCGGTAATATCCACTGGCTTTGTTTTTAGCCCTCTGAGCAAAACAGATAAGCCAGTACCGCCACCAAGAATGACAACCTTTGGTAGTGTCGTCATCTATTTTCTGCTTCTCTTTTCAATGTCCCGGTGAGTGACATGTGTATAGTAATCGTTTTTAAAATACTCGGATAAATAGTTCGCTAGCGTCACAGATCGATGCTGGCCGCCTGTACAGCCAATGGCGATCACAAGCTGGCTTTTCCCTTCTCGTTTATAGGACGGAAGCATAAAGCTGAGAAGATCGATTAATTTCTCTGTGAATCTTTGCGTTTCACTCCATTTCATCACATAGGAGCGCACTTCTTCATCGTTTCCAGTCTGTGGACGCATGCTCTCAATATAGTAAGGGTTTGGTAGAAATCTCACGTCAAATACAAGATCAGCATCAATCGGTAGACCATATTTAAATCCAAATGACATCACATTCACTGTAAACACTTGCCCTTGATTGGTGGCAAAGTGTGTGACAATTTTTTCTCTAAGCTGTTTTGGTTTCAGATCCGATGTATCTAAAATCATTTGAGATCGGCCTTTTAACTCCTCTAACAGCTCGCGCTCCATTGCAATACCTTCGAGCGGCAGTCCTGTTGTCGCAAGGGGATGCGAACGTCTCGTTTCTTTGTATCTCGAAACAAGCACCTTATCATTTGCATCTAAAAACAGAATCCTTGGTGTGATCCAGCTGATATCATTCATTTCATCTAAGGCAGCAACTAAGCTATCAAAGAATTCGCGTCCGCGCAAATCCATCACAAGGGCAACCTTGCTCATTTTTGAATTCGATTCCTTCATGAGCTCTAGAAACTTCGGTAAAAGTGATGGCGGTAAGTTATCCACACAGAAGTAACCTAAGTCTTCAAAGCTTTGAATGACAACGGTTTTCCCTGCACCTGACATTCCTGTAATAATCACAAGCTGAATATCATCTTGTTTGTGCGTATTCATGCCTGCTCCCTCTCCTTCTTTATGAAAACGGTTCATGTATTAGTCTCCTTGAGGATCTAACCGATAAGCAATCAGCTCAAAATCTGGTGTATACGTAAAAGTACCATGGAGAAGTCCTTTTCCCTTTAGCATGAAGTCAAGAATATGTGAGTCTCCAGGAGCCATCGGCAAACTAGGCACATCCTGTACGTCATGCCATTTTAAAATGCCTTCCTCTGACTCTGTCACGTTTTTCCCGGTAAATGAATCTGCCATAAAGGTGAACATCATCCACTCTTGAACGATTTGATCGCCTTCTTTTATGATAAAGGTAAAAACACCTTTTAGCTGCGGATTTAAAATATAAATGCCTGTTTCTTCTCTATATTCTCGAATGACTGAATCCTTGACCGATTCTCCGCTTTCCATTTTGCCGCCAGGCGCTACCCACCAGCCGCGTCTTGGCTTTTGCAGCAAGAGAACTTGATCTTCGTGATGCAGCACACAATTGGTTACTCGTTGCATCAGCTGTCACCTACTCTTATATGTCTTTTTCTTATTATACAGGTTCATCCTGACTCCCACAATGAACATGCCCGTTCTTCACCGAAAACAGACAGGTTTTCGTATGAAGGATGTGACGTCCAATTTCTCTACTCCTTATTTTACAACATTTAACGGTTCTCCATGCGTCATTTGTGAACATCTCGTGAATTTCTGATTTTATGCAAAAAAAAGGACACGGATTCACATCCGTGCCAAACATGTATTCCTTATAAAAGGGGGTCAATTACTAGTTTTATCATAACGGATAATTGTTTCACCCGTGTTACATTCCAGTTAAAAGCCCGTGACGCTATATTAAGGATTTACGACAGCCGTTTATTTCGTTGCTTTTAGCTTTTCGGCAAGCTCTTCTACATAATGCTGTGCGCTCTGTGCTGCAATACTTCCGTCACCTGTTGCTGTGACAATTTGACGAAGTGTTTTTTCACGAATGTCACCCGCTGCGAAAATGCCTTCAACTCTTGTTTCCATTCTTTCGTTTGTCTCAATATAGCCTTCTTTATTTGTAATTCCTAGGTTTTCAAATGGTTTAGAGAGTGGCAGCATACCGATATAGATAAAGACGCCGTCTGTTTTGAAGTCTTCTTCTTCACCTGTCACGGTATCAATGAATGTCACACTGCCAACTTTTCCGTTTTCTTCATTGATCTGTTTTACGGTTTTATTCCACATGAAGTCGATTTTTTCATTATCAAAGGCACGTGCTTGTAAGATGCTTTGGGCACGAAGTTTGTCGCGTCTATGGACAATCGTTACTTTTGATGCAAAGCGTGTAAGATAAACACCCTCTTCTACAGCAGAGTCTCCGCCGCCAATCACCACAAGCTCTTTGTTTTTAAAGAAGGCACCATCACATACTGCACAGTATGATACACCACGGCCGCCAAGTTCTTTTTCACCTGGTGCACCGATTTTTTTGTATTCAGCACCTGCCGCAATGATGACAGATCGTCCTTTGTATTCTTTTGAACCGGCTTTGACGATTTTGTACTCTTCACCGTCCACAATTTCTTTAATATCGCCATATGCATACTCAGCACCGAATTTCTTCGCATGCTCAAACATTTTATTTGAAAGTTCCGGCCCTAAAATGCTTTCAAAGCCAGGATAGTTCTCAACATCTTCCGTATTTGCCATTTGTCCGCCTGGAATTCCTCTTTCAATCATCAGTGTTGAAAGATTTCCCCGTGATGTATAAACAGCGGCTGTCATTCCGGCAGGTCCCGCTCCAATGATGATCGTATCGTAGATTTTTTCTTCTGACACAACTGTCACTCCCTCTTCAATTGCTGCTAGCATTTCCTATTAGAATGCCCTTGGGTGATGCTTCCATTCATGACAGAAAGCATCCTTTCCATTGTTAGCTTTTATTCCTTACCCATATCCTATTAAATCTGCGGGGAATAAGCGAATCATTTGCTCATATCTTCAAAAAAAGAAAAAGCTTCCTTAAACTGCTGTTTAAGGAAGCCTGTTTACGGTTATATACAAAGTAGTGATTTATTCAACGACTCTTCTTACAACGCCATTGAACGCTTTTTTCCAGTATACGTTGCTCATTGAGTCAACTGAAACACCGCGAGAGCTGTTATCGTTCAAGAATGTACCGTTTCCTAAGTAAATACCAACGTGTCCATTTACTTTATACGTATCAAAGAACACAAGGTCTCCGCGTTTCATGTCAGATGCACTTACAGCTCTTCCTTTACCTACAAGCGTATCTGTTGTTGTACCGCCAACTGGTCCAAGGTTGATGCCTGCTGATGCGAATGCCCAGCGAACGAATGAAGAACAGTCAAAACGACGTGCGTTAATATCGGCTTGTGATCTGCCGCCACCCCATTTATATGGAGATTGACCAACAATGGTAGAGCCGGTGCTGATAGCACCTTCAATTCCGCCTACGTTATTGCTAACAGGTGATCCACCGCCAGAAGATGGCTTCTTGCTTGGTGAACTGCTGTTGTTGTTATTAGATGACCCACTGTTATTTGAAGATGGACTGTTGTCGTTATTTGAGCTGTTGTCTTCCGTTTGAACACTAGCTTGACGCTGCTCTTGTCTTTGTGCTTTTTCTTCTTTTGCTTTTTGAGCTGCTTCTCTTGCGTCTTTTTCAGCTTGTTTTTGAGCAGCAATTGTTGCGTCTTTTTCAGATGCAATGCTGTTAGCCTCACTGTTTAACTCGCTGATTTCAGAAAAAGCACTTCCTTTTTGTTTTTTCACTTGCTTGAATAGCTTGTCTTTTTCATCAAGCTGTTTATTCAAGTCCGTTTGAAGTGTTTCAAGCTTTGCAAGTGTCTTTTGAACATCTTCAAGCTTTGTGTTTAATTCGTTTTCAGACTTTTGAAGTTCAGCTTTGTCTTTTTCTTGCTCTTTAATGATTTCGCTGTCTGCGTTGATCAGTGTAGATACTGCACCTGCACGGCTAATGAAATCGCTAAAGCTTTTTGCTCCTAGTAATACATCTATGTATTTCGTAGAACCGCCGCTTTCTTGAAGCGCACGTACACGCTTTTTCAAGAATTCGTTTCTTTCTTCAATACGTTTTTCTGTATCAGCAATTTCTTTTTTCAGTGCTTTGATTTCTTTTTTTGTTTTTTCATTTTCTGCTTGTTTTTCTTCGATTTGATCACTTGTTTTTAAAGCTTTCTCGTCAATTTCTTTTAGCTTTAGTGCAAGTGCCTCTTGTTTTGCTTCAAGCTTTGAAAGCTCTTCTTTTTTCTTTTGAAGGTTCTTGTTTACCTCAGATTGCTTGCTATCTAGTTCTTGTTTCTTTTGTTCAAAGTTCTGTGCGTTTGCTTCATGAGTAAATGGGATAAATAAACCGCTCGCTCCAATGACCGAAGCTAAACCGAAAGTAATAAACTTTTTCACGAATAGTTCCTCCTTTGACAATTTCCAAGCGACATGAGAAAGCAGCAAATTCTCTGCGACCAATCTGTGCTCTCTATGTCTTTCTTCCTGATTTATCAGTCAGATGTTGACCAGATTGTTTCTATCACTAGGTGTTTCATTATGTATAGTAAAATATCTAAATATATGTCTTTGTTTTAATCCACGATTTTCATTATACATGAGACATCGACAAAATGAGCTAATATTTTTATTACATTTATGTTTCAAAAACATGTCGTGATTGTCATACTTCGCCAAATCCTTGCAAATCCCACCTTTTTATCCAAGAAAAAAGCATGACCGTTTGGGTCATGCTGCTATTCTCTGAATCTATTTACCTATTAGTCCATGAACGTACAAATGACATCCTCGTATTTAGACAATGTCTGAACGCTGATCTGAAAAGAGGACGCTACCTCTTTTTTACTGACGGTTGATTCTTCTTGTTCATTCATCCATAGATAATAAGAAGCTGCTGCCCATGCAGGCGCATTTTTCTTATCTACACCAGAAGCACGTGCCTGCTGAATAATATGGAATAACCAAAAATATGGCATATGGTTATCAGGCTGCGCGGCTTCTTCCAAAGCGGATGCCGCCTGTTTTGCGAAGAGTGCATCTTCTGAAAATGAACGTTCTTCCATTTGATCTTCATATAAAAGCAGCTCAATGAATTGCTGTTCAAAGGCTGTTTTCGCTGCGCGGGCATCAAGGACAGATTGCAGAACATCACGTTCACCTTTTTGTTTACTGACATAGTACGCAGTTAGCCGTTCCTCAATTGAGACCATTGGTTCAGTCTCCTCTGGTTTATCCTGCCACGGCTTGATTTCATCTGCATCTATATCTTGTTCTACCATCTTATCCCAAACGGTTTGCGCCAGCGTTTTGTGGCCCGTTTGATAGGCTGCACTGGCAAGCCAGTATAAAAATGTACTATCTCCCTGAAAGCCTGTTTTATATAAAGAATAAAGCCATTTAAAGGCCCATTCAAATTCTCCAACGAGGGCAAATGTCGCACCAAGCTTATAACGCTGTTCACTTAATATTGGATACACGTGCGTTAATTGCTTCGCTAACACGTTGACCTTCTCTTCTTCTTTTTCATAATGATAGAAGACAAGCTGGTTGCAAAGGGCATGCAGATTACCGGGATTTTCATGAAGGACCCGGTTCAACATCTCTTTCGCCTGATGGATTTGACCAAAATAAAAATAGGCCAAAGCGAGATTATTATACGCTGACCAAAATTCTGGATACTCAACAATCATCTGTTCTAGCATCTCAATGGCTTCGTCAAGCCTGCCGCTCTCTAACAAATAATTTGCTTGATCCTGCTTCACAATCAGGTCATCCTGATCATAAGGAAAATCTTCGTCCTCTTCATCACTCATATCGAGCAGGTCGAGAAGATCATCATTTTCATCCGCAAATTCCCCATCCTCTTCCAAAGCGGCATAAGCAGTAGCTGACTTATAAGCCTCTTGAAACAGTCCGAGATTGGCATAATTATTTGCTTTAAAATAGTGACACTCTGACATGTTTTCATCGACGTGTTCGAGGATGAAATCAAGCAGTTCATTTGATTGTTGGTAATGACCCATTTCAGTATAAATAATAGCAAGCTGTGACAGCATGTCTACATTTTCAGGCTCAAGTACGATGGCCCTCTGTATCAGCTTAACTGCCCTTGATAGATTTCTTTCTCTATATGCTTTCAGACCTTTATGAAAAAAGTAATGCCCATCTTGGAATAGCTGGACGACTTGTGTGTGCTTATTTTGAGAAGTGTATTTGCTCACCGATACCCTCCATTTCGAACAGTGTACCGTGTGTAGTATAACATACTTCACGAGTCGTCACATAGAACAAAAGGAAAGGAAGGATTTGTTTTTCATACAAAAGCAAAAAGCCAGGGGTGTCCCCAGCTTTTCATTCACCTTGATGACGCTTTTTCAATACCTTTAATACATCATCAAGCGGCAGTTGCTGCTCACGTAATAATACAAGAAGGTGATACAGGAGGTCGGCTGTTTCCCATTTCAACTCTTCCTGATCACGGTTTTTCGCTGCGATGATGACCTCAGAAGCTTCTTCCCCCACTTTTTTCAGGATTTTATCGACCCCTTTTTCAAATAGATAGGTTGTATAAGCTCCTTCTGGCATTTCTGCCTGACGCTTTGCAATGACCTGTTCAAGTTCATTTAAAATGGCAAAGCGGTCCCGTTCTTCGCTTTGGGGCTTCACACCTTCTTCCGAAAAACAGCTGTAGCTGCCAGTATGGCATGCTGGGCCACTTGGTGTCACGAGTACAAGCAGAGCGTCCTTATCACAGTCGTAGCGAATGGAATTGACTTGCTGGGTATGTCCAGATGTGGCGCCTTTGTGCCAAAGCTCGTTTCGCGAACGGCTAAAAAACCATGTTTCGCCTGTTTCCAACGTTTTTTCATAGGATTCTTGATTCATATACGCCAGCGTCAGTACTTCCTTACTCTGAGCATCCTGTACAATCGCAGGAATCAGGCCTGCCTCATTAAAGGTTAATTGGTTTGCCTGTTTCATCTGACCTTCACCCCGTGTTCTCTCAAGTATGTCTTCACCTCTTGAATCGAGGTCTCTTTATAATGGAATATGGAGGCTGCTAATGCTGCATCAGCTTCTCCTTTTGTAAAAGCCTCCAGCATATGCTGGGCATTGCCCGCACCTCCAGAGGCAATGACTGGCACTGTGACTGCTTCTGACACAAGCTTCGTCAGACGATGATCAAAGCCTGTTTTCTCACCATCAGCATCCATGCTTGTCAGCAAGATCTCTCCTGCTCCTCTCAGCACGGCTTCTTTCGCCCAGTCGCTTACTTCTATTTCCGTTTTACGGCGTCCTCCGTGGGTATAGACCATGTATGCTTTTTTCTCTTCATCGTATTTCGCATCGATCGCGACGACGATGCATTGAGAACCAAAAAAATCGGCTCCTTCTGAAATCAGCTCTGGTCTTAAAACAGCCGCTGTGTTCACCGATACTTTGTCTGCACCCGCTCTTAATATACGCTTCATGTCATCAAGGTGGTTAATCCCGCCGCCCACCGTAAACGGTATAGCAAGAGTAGACGCTACTTGCTTGACCACATCCACCATCGTTTTTCGTCCTTCATGAGAGGCTGAAATATCGAGAAAGACAAGTTCATCCGCGCCTTCCTCATCATAGATCTGCGCTAATTCTACAGGATCACCAGCATCCTTTAAGCCTAGAAATTGTATACCTTTGACAACACGTCCTTCCTTCACGTCGAGACATGGGATGATACGTTTTGTCATCATACGCTGTCCAGCCCTTCAAACGCTTCTGCTAGAGTAAACTGCTTCGTGTAAAGCGCCTTGCCAATGATCGCACCAGAAACACCGGCATGCTTTTGCACTGACAGCTTTTGAATATCAGCGACAGCACTGACTCCACCTGAAGCGATGACTTGTTTACCAGTCGCTTCTGCTAATCGGACCGTACTTTCCACATTGGGACCAGAGAGCATACCATCCATTTGAATATCGGTGAAAATAAAGACCTCTGCGCCTTCCTTTGCCAGTTCCTTACCGAGTTCCTCTGCCTTCACTTTCGACGTTTCAAGCCAGCCCTCAGTCGATACAAAGCCATTTCGTGCATCAATGCCAATCGCTATTTTCTCACCATATTGTGCAAGCATTTTTTTTACAAAAGCCGGGTTAGAAACAGCAGAGCTGCCAAGGATGACTCTAGATACGCCATTGCTCAAATAAAATGCAACGTCTTCTTCTGTCCGAATGCCGCCGCCTATTTGTACATTCACATCTAAGGAGGAAGCAATCGCCAGCACATGCTCATGATTGACGCGCTTTCCAGCTTTTGCACCATCTAGATCAACGAGATGAATCCACTTCGCTCCTTCATTTGCAAACCGCGCGGCCATATCTAGCGGTGAATCTCCATAAATGGTTTCTTGATCATAGTCTCCTTGCACAAGTCGTACACATTTGCCATTTCTCATATCAATCGCTGGATAAAGTGTAAATTCACTCATTTGCTCACCCTCTGTTCGTTTGCTAATTGAATAAACTGCTTCAGCAGTGCCATTCCCGTTGTGCTGCTTTTTTCAGGGTGAAACTGTGCCCCAAGCACATTCCCCTTTCCAACAACTGCTGGTACTTGCACGCCATAGGCCGCACTTGCCAATTGCTCTTCTGGATTCATGTCACTCACATAATAAGAGTGAACAAAGTACGCAAATCCTTCCGGCACACCGTCAAATAATGGGGACGGCTGATGAAATGTGAGCTCATTCCAGCCCATATGAGGCACCTTCAGCCTTTGTCCGTCCTGATCACGGTCCTTTAAAAGAACGACACGTCCTTTTAACAAGCCCAACCCTTTTGTTTTCCCTGCCTCTTCACTTTCTTCAAACAACAGCTGCATGCCAAGGCAAATGCCAAATAACAGCTTTCCTTCCTGCACGACTTGGTGGATAAACGCCTCTAGCCCTGTCTGTCTTAGCAGCCCCATCGCATCACGAAACGACCCCACCCCCGGCAAAATATAAGCATCTGCCTTTTTGAGCTCCTCCACTTCAGAGGAAACGATATAAGGGGCGCCAGCTCGTTCCAGCGCTTTTGATACACTAAACAAATTTCCCATTCCATAATCAATGACTCCGATCATTAGAGCATCCCCTTTGTCGAAGGAATCCCTTTCACGCGTGGATCAATGGTTGTTGCTTCATCTAGGGCACGTGCCATCGCTTTAAAAATTGCTTCAATCATATGGTGAGTATTGGTTCCGTAGTGAACGATCACATGAAGGTTCATACGGGCTTCAAGGGCAAATTTCCAAAGAAACTCATGCACCAGCTCTGTATCAAAGGTTCCGACCTTTTGACTTGGGAAGGCGGCTCTCATTTCCAAATGAGGACGGTTGCTTAAGTCGACTACTACCTGGGCAAGCGTTTCATCCATCGGAACAAAGCTAGAACCATACCGCTTGATTCCTTTTTTATCACCTAACGCTTCCTTAAACATTTGTCCAAGCACGATGCCGATATCTTCTGTTGTGTGGTGATCATCAACATCCGTATCTCCTTTCGCATCTACGGTCAAATTAAAGTGTCCATGCTTCGTAAATAAATCAAGCATGTGCGTCATAAAAGGGACGTCTGTCTGAATATCCGCTTTTCCTTCTCCATCAATCTCTAATGCTAACGAAATGTTCGTTTCATTTGTTTGTCTCGCAGTTTCCGCCTGTCTCATTTTGATTCCTCCCGCTTTCTCGCTTCAATGGACCTTGCATGCGCTTCAAGCCCTTCTAACCTTGCAAAAGCCGCAATGCTTTCCCTGTGTGCCTCAAAGGCTTCTTGACTATATGAAATAATGCTCGTTTTCTTTTGAAAATCGGTCACACCAAGCGGGCTGGAGAATCGCGCTGTTCCGTTTGTTGGCAGCACGTGATTCGGTCCTGCGAAATAATCTCCCACCGGCTCTGGACTATAACGTCCTAAGAAAATCGCCCCTGCATGCTTGATTTGACCAAGAAGTGATTCTGGATACGCTGTCAGCACTTCTAAGTGCTCTGGCGCTAATTGGTTCACGACGTCTACTGCACGGTCAATTGATTCTGTCACGTAAATACGGCCATGATCTTGTATGGATTGTGCTGCGATTGATTTTCTTGGCAAAGTATCCAGCTGTGCTTGCACCTCAGCCTGCACTTTTTCAGCAAGTGTCTTAGACGGTGTCACCAAAATACTGGATGCTAACGCATCATGCTCTGCCTGCGAAAGCAAATCGGCCGCCACCTCATGTGCAAGTGCCGTTTCGTCTGCTAGGACAGCAATTTCACTTGGACCCGCAATCATATCGATATCAACCTGACCAAATACTTCTCGCTTTGCAAGTGCTACATAAATGTTTCCTGGACCTGTGATTTTATCAACAGGCTGGATGTTGTCAGTTCCATATGCAAGAGCCGCAATCGCCTGCGCACCGCCCATTTTATACATTTCTGAAATACCCAATTCCTTCGCGGCAACCAGTACAGCGTCAGACAGACAGCCATCTTTCCCTGGTGGTGTTACAAGAACAATTCGTTCAACGCCAGCGACAAGTGCCGGAATCACATTCATTAAAACCGATGAAGGGTAGGCGGCTGTTCCGCCGGGGACATACACACCGACCGCATCGAGCGGCGTCATCTTTTGTCCGAGCATTGAGCCGTCCTGTTGGTGATAAAACCAAGAGGATGTCAGCTGACGCTCGTGGTATGTTCGAATATGACGGATAGCCTTTTGGATAATCTGAATCATCTCCGGCTCCAATCGTTCGTAGGCTTTTGCGATTTCATCTTCCGTGACAAGCGGATCTTCAACGAACACACCATCAAATTGCTTCGTAAAAGATCGTACGGCTTCATCGCCATTTTTTCTCACTTCCTGAATAATACGCTGAACAATCTGACGCTGCTCTTCCGTTCCTGTATCTAAAGACCGCTTGAGTGAGAGAGTGTTTGTCTCACCTTCTTGTATGTAGGTGATGTTCATGATGATTCCTCCCCTTCTCTTTCAATGATTCTGGCAAGACGTTGCGCCATTTCATCAATGACAGCATCCTTCATTCGGTAACTCACAGGATTGACAATAAAGCGTGACGTAATATCACAAATATGCTCAGTTTCGACAAGTCCATTTTCCTTTAGTGTTTGACCTGTGGAGACAATGTCAACAATTCGATCGGCGAGTCCGATGAGCGGTGCTAACTCAATGGAACCATTCAGTTTAATGATCTCCACCTGCTCACCTTGTTCTCTAAAATAGGACGATGCTACATTTGGGTACTTTGTTGCCACACGCGGTGCGACACCGCCCCAGCTGGCTCCCGGTAATCCGGCAACGGCTAAATAACATTTGCTGATGTTTAAATCGAGCACTTCGTATACATCACGAGCTTCTTCGAGCATGACATCCTTCCCTGCAATACCAACATCCGCCACACCGTGCTCTACGTAGGTCGTCACATCCATTGGCTTGGCTAAGATAAAGCGGAGGTTTTCTTCCGGTACATCAATGATTAATTTTCTTGAATCCTCGAATTCCTCCGGCAGCTGATACCCCGCCTGCCTTAGCAACCCTGCCGCTTCTTCAAATATCCGACCCTTTGGCATCGCCATCGTCAACACTTTACCCATTCTGCTCTTCCTTTCTAGCGCCGATAAAATAAGTCACTTGCTCAAATGCCTTGGTCATCGCGTCAATATTCTCAATACCCGCTAAGTCTTGAAGGACCATTTTTTTGCCTTTTGAACGCTCTTTTTCTGCAAAAGCAAATGCTTCTAGTCTTTGTTCTTTACTGAAAATCACAGCCTCCTGCGGCTCATTCATTTCTTTTACATCGAGTGCTTCAAGAAGGCGGTCTAATCGAAGACCGAACCCTGTAGCTGGTGCAGGTGCATCAAAATGAGCAAGTAATTGATCATATCTACCGCCACTTCCAATGACAGACCCAACATGATCTGCAAATACTTCAAACAAAATGCCCGTGTAATAGCTCATATGACTCACCATGCTTAAGTCTAAACGGATATATTCTGTACAGCCGTAATCTTCAAGTGTCTCCCAAAGTGCCTTTAACTCAGCGAGCACCTCTTTTCCCTCTTGTGAAACCACGATTTCATCTGCCCGCTCTGTGACTTCCTTGCCGCCGCGTAAATCTAAAAGCTGTAACAACCTCATTTTATCGATGGAGGAAAGCGGTAATTGCTTCACATGCTGCCGGTATCCAACATAATTCTTTTCATATAAAAATCGCCGAAGGACGTTTGCACGCTCTGTATTTCCCAGTACATCTACAAATAACGTCTCTGCTAAAGCGACATGCCCGATCGCTATCTTGAATGATTGGAGCCCGGCATTTTTTAACGCAAACACGACAAGCGCGATGACTTCAGCATCTGCACTAATTGAACCATCACCAATCAATTCAATTCCGACCTGCTCAAATTCAGATGGTCTTCCGCCTTCTCTTTCCTGAGCCCGGAACACATTGGCTGCATAACCAACCCGAAGTGGATACGCCTGCTCATGAAGCTTTGAAGCCGCCACTCTCGCAATCGGTCCCGTCATATCAGGTCTCAGCACAAGGGTTTGACCGTTTTGATCAAGGAGCTTAAATAGCTGTGTATCTGTAATCGCCGATTGAACACCGACTGTATCGTAAAATTCAAGCGTTGGTGTCTCCATCAAACGGTAACCCCAACCATTTATGACCTCTGTTAATGAATGTCTCACTCTTTTCTTCGTCTCATACAATCCTGGCAATGAATCCCGCATACCATATGGTTTCTCAAACATAAACATGTTCTTCCGCACCTCCAACACATTAAAACGAAAAATTCCGAATCCTTTAGTTCGCTAATATGATAATATGCTAACAGAATAAAGTGATTAAATCAATCATTTTTATTTTCTCTCGATTTTCATTAAAAATTTGTGGAATTATTACATTCAAGTGACACCTGAACCTTTTCTACATATTCAATGAAGGAACATGCTATAATACTTAAAAATATTGAATAACACAGGAGATTACAGTGAAGCTCATCCAGACAATAACCTTAACTTTGTTGTGCGCATGTCTTGTTTATTTCGGCTTTATTTATGTTTCACAATTCGACCAAGTCAAGAAAACAGCTTCGCCACACGAAGCAGCAAAAGAAAAAGAAAACGATACCGCACTTGCGGCAGAAGAGACACGTTCAACGAAAAAAACGGATGCCACACACAAGTCTTTAAAAGGAAGCAAAAAAGCCATGGATGTCATCCTCTATAATCAAATGGATGCACCAAAGCTTTATAACGGCTGTGAAGTCACAAGCTTAGCGATGCTGCTTCATTACAGCGGCTATGAGCGAGTGACAAAAAACACATTGGCAAATGAAATCAAGCGCGTTCCACTAAATTATGAGAATGGCTTAAAAGGAGACCCACATGATGGGTTTGTAGGCGATATGGAGAATGGGCCAGGTCTTGGTGTTTACCATGAACCGATTTATCAGCTTGCGAAAAAATACGCGGGCGATCAAGTTGTCGACTTAACTGGAAAGCCTGTCAAAAAAGCCATCTATCAATCACTTGAAAAGGGTTATCCTGTCTGGGTGATTACGACATCCACCTTTGATAAAACGGATAACATCGAAACATGGAATACGCCGAATGGCAAAATAGATGTGAGCTTTAATGTGCATAGCGTTGTCGTCACAGGCTACGACGAGGAGCACGTCTACTTGAATAACCCTTACGGACAAAAAAATCAGAAAGTCGATCGTGATCGGTTTGAAGATTCTTGGGAACAGATGGGCAATCAAGCGATTATCATTAAAGCGTAAAAAGAACCTCTATGCGGATAGAGGTTCTTTTTCTTGATTTATTTTTCTAGCAATTCCTTCAGGCGTGCCTCAAGCTTTTCAGCCGTCATCGCACCTCCGCCTAGGCTGAAGTATTCATTCCCTTTTTTCAACAAAAGTGTAGGGTAGCCATTCACAGGAAGTTGATGAACCTTCGCAAAGTCGGCATACGCATCATCAATCGCTTCTTTTGTTTTCATGCGCTCAATCACTGCGTCAGGATCAAGATGATGTGCCCTAGCGATGTCCCGATAAGTTTCTTCATCACTCAGGCTTTTTCCGTCTTGATAAAAAACCTTTTGCATCGATGAAGCCAAGTACAATGCGCGCTCTGGCGCGATGAATTTTAATGCTGAAAACCCAATGGCCGCAGCCTCAGAGTCTAAAACAAACGTTCCGTTTGCTAGCAGCTCCTCATAACGTTCTCCAAATTCGACTCCAGTCAGCTGACTAATGCGCTGATTTGCTTCTGGAATGTGTGGATAATCCTTTATGGGAAGGCTTCTGTCTCCTACAAATAAACCGCCCGACGCAAGTGTTAGTGGTATCTCCGGATGATTTTCATGCAAAGTGCGGATACTGTTTGAAAATCCATAGCACCAGCCGCAATACGCATCCCATACATAAATGAGAGACAATTCTTGCTCATTCATACATTAGACCCCCATTTATCATTTTTAACGCCATGAAACTGCTTATTCGGCTTCGGATACAACGGTAAAACGTTCTCCAACATGGGCTGCCTGCTCCACTTCATCAACCAGTGCAACGGCGTAGTCAGCATAGCTCACATAGCTGTCCCCTTTAGAATTGACAATCAGATGATCTTTCCCTTTCACGTAAGAGCCTGTACGTTTGCCAGCTGGATCAAAGAATGCTGCTGGGCTGAGGAAGGTCCATTTTAATCCCTCTGTCTGTTGAAGATCTTTTAGGTTTTCTCCTTGCTGTGAAGCAGTGGCGATGTATTCTTTTGGAAACTCTGGAGTGTCAACAAGTCTTGTTGTTTTGGCCTCATCTACAAATAGACTGCCTGCTCCGCCCACAACGATTAAACGAGTCTCAGGCGCCTCTTTTAGAATATCAATCAGTTTTTTTCCTGCTTCTACATGAAGGTGCTCTTTTCCAGCAGGTGCGCCAAATGCATTCACAATGACATCAAAGCCTTTGATGTCTTCTGCTTGCAAGTGAAACACGTCCTTTTCAAGAACAGCTAGTGATGAATCTGTCACCTTTTGTGCATCTCGGACGATTGCCGTCACTTCATGTCCTCTTGATTGAACCTCTTTTAAAATTTCTTGTCCTGCTTTACCTGTTGCGCCAATGATTCCAATTTTCATGTTAACTCCTCCTACAATATGGTTTTATGTTGATAATAAAGAAAGATGTAACTGATTCAGTTACAACAGAGGTAAAAAAAATTGAATAGATCATCCAATTTTTTTGATTAACACCTGCGTTAGTTCACTTAATTTGATCTCAGCAAGCACTTGCTCCATCGCACTTTGGGCGCGGCACAAAATCAATTCGAGTACCGCTTGAATATTTGCACCGATCGGACAGTCAGGATTTGGGCTTTCATGGATTTGAAACAATTCCCCCTCATCCACGACTTCCACCGCTTTATACACATCGAGCAGTGTGATGTCGTCTTCACTGCGGTTCAACTGAGAACCACCTTTGCCAAGACTTGTTGAAATTAGGCCTGCTTTTTTTAATTTACTCATAATGCGGCGGATGACCACTGGGTTTGTATTCACACTTCCTGCGATATCCTCCGATGTCTGTAATGATCCTTTTTCAAGTGATAGCAAGGCCAGAATATGGACAGCGACAGTAAATCTGCTGCTGATTTTCATGTTTTCTCACCTCTGTTGTAATCATTATAGTTACACCAAGTCAGAATGTCAACAAAAAAGTCTGCCGGGCTACTCAGCAGACGTAGATTGACGTGCTTCCATTTGTTCTTTCGTATAAATCATGCGCATTGGATTTCCTCCAACAAAGGAGCCTGCCGGAACATCCTTATGAACAAGTGTACCCGCCGATACGATTGCACCATCGCCAATCGTCACTCCAGGCAGAATGGTTGAATTTGCTCCAATTAAGACTTCATCACCAATATAGACTTCCCCAAGTCTGTACTCTTTAATCAAATACTCATGGGACAAGATCGTCGTGTTATAGCCGATCACACTATTTCGACCGACAGTGATTTTCTCAGGAAACATCAAATCAACCATGACCATTAAGGCAAACGCCGTATCCTCACCGACTTTCATACGAAGGAAAGTCCGATAAATCCAGTTTTTCATTCCCATAAAGGGCGTGTACCTTGCCAATTGAATAAAGATAAAGTTTTTCACAACTTTGAGAAAGGGGACCGTCCGATAGACTTGTCTAAGCGAATTGACCCCTTTTACAGGATAACGATCTGTTTTTCTCAACTTAATCAGCTCCAACAATCGCCAAAAGATCACTCATTTTCTTCAGCATGAAATCAGGGCGATGCTTTAAAAGGGCCTCTTCTCCCTTAATAGACCAAGCGACACCTGCCGTTTTTGTCCCTGCTGCTTGACCAGACAAAATGTCGTGATAATTATCGCCGACCATGACCGCTTCATGTGGATCACTACCAAGCTTGGATAATGCCAGCTGGACAGGTTCCGGATGCGGCTTCTCGTTTTGTACATCATCCAGTGTGACAATAACCTCAAAGAACGGCTCTAAACCTGTCAGCTTCAATCCCATTAAAACGGTATCACGTATCTTCGTTGTGACAATGCCGAGCTTAAATCCTTGATCCTGCAGTACTTTCAATGTATCTATAACCGTCTCATACTCAGTCACAAGCAAATCATGCTGTTCATGATTAAACGTTCGATACATCTGAATCATGTCATCCGTCAGGTCTGGGTCCATCGCAGAAAATGTATCAAACAATGAGGGACCAATGAAATGAAGGATATCCTCACGGCTGTACTGGCCAGGGTAATAATGATCCAGCGTATGCTGAAATGAAGCAATAATTAATTCATTTGTATTGATTAATGTGCCATCTAAATCAAAGAGCACTGTGTTGATCGTTAATTCGTTCATATGGCTTCCTTTCTAACAGCTGCATGTTCCCGTTTTCGCCAAATATAGCTAATGGCAGCTGTCAATAAAATTGCAGAAATCAGGCGGATGACTAGAAGCGGCCATACTGGAATGCCAAGTGGAATAAAAATCAGGGTATCTTCAACCACCGCATGACAAGCAACAAGGAAAATGAAGGCAAGGGTTAAATCTTTTTTACTCACGCCGTCTTCTTCCACTGCCTTCATCATCACTCCTGCTCCATAAGCTAGGCCAATGGTTAATCCAGCTACCATCGTCATAGACGTATTTTCTTTCATTCCAAGCATTCTAGTAAAAGGAGACAGCCACTTAGACAAAGTATGCAGCCACCCCAAATCTCTCATGAATTGAATGATGATCATGAGAGGGATGACAATACAAGCCAGCTGGAGCACACCGAGAACGGCTTTCTGTAAGGCAAGGAGAACGATCATGTACCAGCTTGAAGGCACATCAGCCGTTTGAGCCGCCGTAAGCAAGCCATATTGCGCAGTTTCTTGGCCGCCCTGCCAAACGAGATGAATGACAATAGCTGAAACAACAGCAAGACTGATTCTGACTAACAAAATCACAGACACCCTCAATCCAACCTTTGCCGCCACTGTCGATTCAATCATCAGGTTATGACAAAAGGATAGCATCACCGCTAAAATGAACACTTCCTTCACAGGAAGCTCTAATGTCAAGATAGCAGCAATACCCGCATACAAGTTCAGCATATTACCTAATACAAGCGGAATCGCCGCTTCTCCTGAAAGACCAAACAACCCCATAAATGGCCGTATGAATTGAATGATCCAATCCATAACAGGCGTATGCTGCAAGATACTGACGAGAATGGTAACTGGAAAGATGACTTTTCCAAGTGTCCAAGTTGTCGATAGCCCTGCTTTTAAGCCGTTTTTCCATGTCTCCCCCATCTTCACTGATCCCCCCTGCTTAATTCGATGAGTTGTTCTCTTTGTACGGAATAGATGCGTAGCCTTTGATTCTTCTAAAGGCAATCAGCAGAACAGCCACTACAAATATCGCAATCGAAATCATCTGTGCAATTCGAAGATGCTCTGTCAGCATTAAGCTGTCCGTTCTCATTCCTTCAATGAAGAAACGACCAATTGAATACCAAATTAAATAAGACAAGAAAATTTCGCCTCTACGGAGCGATGCTCTGCGTAATAAAATCAAAATCACAACGCCAGCAAGATTCCATAATGATTCGTATAAAAACGTTGGGTGATAATAGGTCCCATCAATATACATTTGATTAATCATAAACTCAGGCAGATGCAAATTTTCTAAAAAGGCTCTTGAGACAGCCTCACCATGAGCTTCCTGATTAATAAAGTTGCCCCAACGCCCGATAGCCTGCCCTAGTAAAATACTAGGTGCTGCCACATCGGCGATTTTCCAAAAGGATACCTTTCTCACTTTTGTAAATACAATGGCTGTCAGCACAGCACCTATCAGTCCGCCATGTATTGCAATTCCGCCATTCCAAATCTTAATGATTTCATTTGGGTGCTGCTGATAGTAGTCCCATTCAAAGGACACATAATAAATTCGTGCACAAATAATGGCTATTGGAATCGCAAATAAGATTAAGTCAATAAACATATCTTTATTGATTCCTCTTTTTTCACACTCTCTCAGTGCGAGCCAGAGTCCAAGCAAGGCTCCGACCCCTATAATGACACCATACCAATGAACCGATATAGGCCCGAGCTGAAAAGCAATCGGATCAATTGGTTGAATTGCTTCGTTCATATAGACAACTCCTATTCATCCTGGCCATTGTCTTCAATGACATCGGCAAGTTTACTTGTAAATTGTTCCGCTGCATTATGCCCCATTCGTTTCAATCTGAAGTTCATCGCAGCTACCTCAATAATGACCGCTAAATTTCGTCCTGGACGTACAGGGATGGTCAGCTTCGGTACATCTGTATCAATGATCCGCATTTTCTCTTCTTCAAGCCCTAAACGATCATACTGTTTGCCTTGTTCCCAAAGCTCAAGGTTCATCACAATCGTAATTCTCTTATAGCTTCTGACGGCGCCTGCGCCAAATAAGGTCATCACGTTAATAATGCCTAAGCCCCGAATTTCTAGAAGGTGTTCAATCAGCTCTGGTGCGCTTCCAACTAACGTATCCTGATCCTCTTGGCGGATTTCTACGCAATCGTCTGCGACCAGTCTGTGTCCCCTCTTCACTAGTTCTAAGGCTGTTTCACTTTTTCCTACTCCGCTTTTCCCAATTAACAAAACACCTACACCATATACATCTACGAGCACGCCATGAATAGCGGTCGTTGGTGCAAGCTTACTTTCTAAAAAGTTGGTTAATCGACTCGAAAGTCTTGTCGTTTTTAAACTTGATCGTAATACCGGAACCCCATTTTCATTCGATGCTTCAATTAATTCCTTAGGCACTTCACGATCTCGGGACAAAATAATAGCAGGGGTAATATCTGTACAAAGAGACATCATTCTCTGCTTTCGTTCACGTTCTGGGAGTTGTTCAAAAAAGGAAAGCTCTGTTTTCCCTAAAAGTTGAACTCTTTCTTTTGGGTAATATGTAAAATATCCAGCCATTTCAATACCTGGTCTGGAAAGATCACTGATTGTAATGGGACGATTAATCCCTTCTTCCCCACTTACCAGTTCAAGATGAAATTGTTCCATTATGTCCTTCGTACGAACTTTCGGCACGCTTCTTCCTCCTTTTATCACAGGCGTTTCAGAAATACAGCTCTATTTTATCACTTTCAATGATGAACCCAAAACAGTATTTTATCCCGACCCTGTCTTCCCTCCTTAACTGGTATAGACTACTATACTTAAAAAGGGTAAACTAAAGATAAAGATAACGAATAAGGGGGCACAACCATGAGCAGCTCTTTATTGCTCTCCAATATTCATATTGTGACAAAGTCACAGATCATTAAACATGGGTTTGTCGGTTTACGCGATGGCAAGATTGACTATATTTCAACATCACAACCGACAGAAAATTATGAAAAAGTATATATTTCCCGGGAAAACTTTTATTTACTTCCCGGAATGATCGATATTCACATCCATGGCGGCTATGGTGCAGACATGATGGATGCGACACCAGAAGCCATGAATACACTTGCTGACAACTTACCGTCAGAAGGAACGACAAGCTTTTTAGCAACAACCATTACACAAAACCATGAAGAGATTGAGCAAGCACTTAAAAATGTCGCTCATTGGAAACAGTATAATGAGGAACAAGCAGGAAGTCAGGCACAATGTTTAGGTATCCACCTCGAAGGTCCATTTATTTCTAAAAATAAAGCAGGTGCACAACCTGCTCAATGGATTAAACAGCCTGATCTCCCGCTTTTTGAGAAATGGTTACATGCATCTGAACAGCTCATTCAAGTTGTCACGTTTGCACCTGAGGAAGACCATGAATTTGCTTTTCTTTCCCTGTTGCAAAAAAAAAATATCATTCCTTCTATTGGACATACGAATGCTCATCATGACATGATTGAATTAGCAGCAAAGCATGGTGCACGCCATGTGACGCACCTTTATAATGCAATGAGTTCGTTTCAGCATCGTGAGCCAAACGCTGTAGGTGCTGCTCTTACAAACGAGAACCTTCATACTGAGCTGATCACAGATGGCATTCATTCACATCCTCTTTCTATAAAGCTTGCGTATCAGGCAAAAGGAAGTGATCGTTTGATGATGATCACAGACTCAATGCGTGCAAAAGGTCTAGGGGATGGAACATACGAGTTTGGCGGTCAGACTGTTACCGTCAGTGGTGAAAAGGCATTGCTGGCCGACGGTACACTTGCAGGATCAATTTTACGAATGAAAGATGGAGTCAAACGGATGCGACAGATCACACATTGTGAGTGGACCGAGATTGCTAAGATGACCTCAACCAATGCAGCTACTCAGCTAGGGCTTGATCATCAGCTCGGTTCTATTGAAGTTGGAAAACTGGCAGACTTGGTCATTTGGGACCAATTTGGCGAACTGATGATGACGATCTGCCGCGGGCAAATCGTCTTTGAAAAAAAGGAGGCCAACCACTGATGAACATCATCGAATTTGAAAATAAAGATCAATTAGGAAAAGAAGCAGCTGCCCTCATTGCGCGCACAATTGCATCTAAACCAGATGCAGTGCTCGGCCTAGCAACTGGTGGTACGCCTATCGATACCTACAAAGAATTAATTCAACTGCATCAAGCGAAGGAATTGTCTTTCAAACAAACAAGAACAGTCAATTTGGATGAGTACGCAGGACTTCATCCCGATCATAAAAACAGTTATATGACCTACATGAAACGTCATTTATTTGATCATATTGATCTCCCTCAGGATCAGTATTTCCTGCCAAATGGCGCTGCATCTAATTTGGAAGAAGAATGCTTAAGATATGATCAGCTCATTCAAAATGTAGGAGGCATCGACCTTCAGCTTCTTGGAATCGGACAAAATGGACATATTGGTTTTAACGAACCAGGTACCTCTTTCGACTCAAAGACTCATGTTGTCAAATTAGATGAAAACACCCGTCAAGCAAATGCAAGATACTTTTCTTCTATTGATGAGGTACCTACACATGCCATCACAATGGGAATTGCGAGCATTCTTTCAAGCAAAAAAATTCTCCTTCTTGCATCAGGAAAATCAAAAGCGAAAGTGATACAATATTTAGAACAGACGGAGATTCACCCAGACTTCCCTGCATCTGCCCTGAAACTTCATCAAGATGTGACGATTTTCATTGATCGAGAAGCTGGTTCACTACGCTAAACACGAGAGGATTTTCACATGTTTATTGATAAGCAGTCACCTATTCCGATGTACCATCAGATTATGGAGAATTTAAAAAAGCAGATTGAGGATGGAACATTAGCACCTGATACACTCATTCCTTCTGAAAGAGAATATGCCGAACGCTTTGGTATTAGTCGAATGACTGTCAGACAAGCTTTATCGAACCTTGTGAACGAAGGATATTTGTATCGCCAAAAAGGAAAAGGCACCTTTGTTAGCCGAAAAAAGTTTGAACAACCGCTTCAAGGCTTAACAGGCTTTACAGAAGATATGCGCCAACGGGGGCTCAAAGCTTCAAGCCATCTGATTGATTTCAAAAAAACTGCATGTCCTGCGCACTTGCTACCAGTCTTACAACTTTCAAATAACGATGCTGTATATGAACTAAAACGAATACGTCTTGCAAATGATGAGCCAATGGCGATTGAAACGAGCTATATGCCCGAAACATTTGCAGGAGATTTAACAAAGGAACATTTAACTGGCTCTTTATATGAATATATGGAAAATCACACTGGTCTTGCAATTGCCCATGCAAAACAGGAACTTGAAGCCAATGTTGCTTCAGAGGAAGAAGCTCACGTGCTGTCTATTTCAACCGGCTCGCCTGTGCTATCAATTGCAAGAACAACTTATTTTCAAAACGACCTTCCATTCGAGTATGTTCTTTCCGTTTATAGAGGGGATCGTTACAAGCTCATTCATACAATGGAAAGATAAACTGTGCTCCTACATCGAAGCACAGTTTTTTTATTTCCGAAGAAATATTGTTTCGTCATCATTTTTTGTATGAATTTTCCATATAGGTGAGACAGCTTTCCCTTGAAAACGATCTTTTGCAACAGTATACCAATAGTAGTCTTGATTTGGCTTTAAGCCTTTCCACTCAAAGCTTGCTTTTTTGCCACTTTTTACGCCTCGTGCTTCTCCTAGAAGGACGTTTGTATATACATTAAGTTCAAAATAATTGGTTTTGACGGATTTCATTTTCGGCGTCAAATCCACATCAATTGAAAACTCATCCTGATCTCCATACGTTTTAGGATCATAGAAATGCTCTTGATTCATGTAAGGTGAGTATGTTGTAAAATGAAGTTGATTTTTTTCTTGATCCGCTGTAATCAACCTCATAAATCCTTGACCGCCCTCAGGACCTGACTGATAATCAGCAAGTATTTGATATACTTTCCGGTCCACTTTGCCATCATGATCATCATCAAGCTCATCTACTTTCCTGCTCGCTCCGTGGTAGTGGCCGCTAAATACTGCCACAATATTCGGATGACGTTTCACCACTTGGTGGAAGATGAGGTCGCCTATCGGACTTCTGTTGCCACTCACTAACAAATACTCGTGAAAGTTTAAAATGACGATACGATCTGGATGCTCAGAAATCACACGGTTTAACCAATCGATTTCATTTTGCTTAATCCCCCATCCCATGTACACCATCATATAATCATTACCACCGGCAGAGATGAGATCATAATGACCTCGATTGTTTTGATAGGATTCACCATAGTAAGGTTTTTCTGCAAAGCGTTTCGCTCCGAAATATCTACCATATTCCGCATAAAAACCGTCCTTGTGTCTGACATCATGATTTCCTGCTAAGACACCATATGGGATATGATGATCGTCTAACACACGCATAAATGTATCGGCACGATTCCATTGCTTACCCTTTGAATCATCCACAATATCGCCAGTATGGAACACATATTGAATGTTTAACTTATCTCTTTGATCTCTGATCCATTCGACCATTTGTTTAAAGATATGAGGATAGCTCTTTGCATAATATTGTGTGTCAGACATCCACACCATCTTATATGGCTTTTGCGCTTTGCTGATTTCATCCTGCACAAGTAAATCAAACGTTTGATTCTTCATGTACTGTCTGACCGACAGCAGTCCTTTAAGGTAAAATTCTTTTTGATCTTTTGCAAAGTGATGAGTGATTTTATCCCACTTTTCCTGCTGATGATTCCATGCGTACATTGTCACCTTTCTTCCTGACAATGAACTTCCTTTCCACACAGCTTCTACGACATCCTTTTCACGTACATGATGATGCACCTTGATTTGAAAACGATGATAGGGAAAGCGCTGTAAATCCTTCGTTTCGACTGCCTTACCATCAGCAAATGCAATGCGATTCCTTTCTTGATCAGAAAAGCTCATTTCCCCCGTTTGGTTAAAACTCTTTGGCGGTTCAGTCTCAGCTGCATATTTAAAAATCTTCATTGATGGATGCAGCGATGTATATTGGTAGGCACGATAAAATGAATAATCTAACTTATCATTTGTTGGGTCCTTGGTTAACACGGTTTGCTTAGACGATTCCACTTTTGTCTTATCTGACACTCGTTCTGGTATCTCAGGGTGTTCATGTACCGTCTTGAATTCTTTTTTCAAAGTAGACATGTTTCCTGCGGCATCTTTTGCTTTGATCGTAAACGTGTGCTCCCCAGGGTCTAATTCACTAGAGGACGTCTGATAAGGCAAAGAAATCGGTTTACTATCTAAAAATGCCTTCATGTCCTCTATGTCACTCCAACGATCCGTTACCTTTGCCTTTAACGTAAAGGCTCCTTTATATTGTTCATTTGCTTGTATGTTGGTCTTGATTTTCGGACCTGTGTTATCGACTTTCACACGTACAGATGCATGCTCGTCTGCGGTTTTGGCCTCAATAAAATGCGTTCCTTCTTTCAGCCTTCTTGTATCCCACTGAATATAGGTTGACACATAAGCCTCTTTTGGAATTTCAAATTGAAAGGTTCTTACCTTTTTGGCGTTACCACCATCTCCCATCTTCCATTCTTTTTGCGGCTTGGAATTCACTGGAGCAATTTGAGTTCCATTCGATAAAATCATCCTGACATTTTTCAATTCAAAATCATCGTGATTCTCCCCAGGCAACCGGTCAACCGGAGAAGATTTCGTTCCAGCATGAATAGAAATCGTTTGTGGACCTGTCTGATTCATCTCTGCTTCTGGTATTGGCATTGTATAGGTACGATACACTTTTGTCGAATCATCAAAAATAGAAAGTAAGTGCTTACCTATGGACACACCATTTTTAAAATATAAATTTGTCCCTTTGACATCAAATGCAATATATGGATCTGCTTCAAGGGCAGAAAATGCTTGTCGACTTCGCTTTCCATCTATCATCAATTGGATGTTTTTTTTCTGATCAGATGTTGCCTTTAATGAGAATATACCTGAAACCGTATCTCCCTCTTCTACATTGAATCGCAGACCGTGGGCTTTGCTGACCTGCTCTACATCAATCGTTTTCTTCATCGTCATTGCTTGATTTTCGCCGTCTGACGCTTCAAGCTGATATTCCAACTGTTCTTTACCAATCAGCTCAGGCGAATAAATAATATGATGAAATAGCCGGTCATTATGATCTTTTTGAAGCAGAATCTCTTTAAAATCATCCTTCCGATTCGTTCGATAACGCAGCTTGACGGTTTTGACGAACTGATCATCCTGTACATCTGCTTTAATCTCTATACTTTCAGTTGGTTTCACCGGCTTCTTGTCCGTCATATCTTCAATGACAGGTTTATGAATATCTTGAGAAATTTCTTTTTTTTCAGATGGAATTTGTGCTTTTATCACTTGTCCTGGTGTTGGCTCTTCCTCAATTTTTGAGATCAGCTTCATTTGCGGCGTACCATCCATCGGATACTTGAACAGTAAGGATTTATGCTCGCTAAACCATGATGGCTTTAAACGAAATGCTGCTGAAGAAATCTCCTCACCTATATTTGTTGTGATCGAGACAAGACGAGATTTGGAATTGGACAGCCCTTTGCTCTCGATCACTGATAGATGCTCTCCCTCTTTTAATTGGCTTTTGTACATACCATTAAAGTCCGCTACTGTTAAATGCTCCTGCCCTTTTTTTCTTAACCAGAAAACATAAGGCTTTCCAGGTGAAATGGTGACTGGGTTTGTGTGAAATGAATAAACATCATCCATCTCGGTGCCTTGTGCAGGATTGCGGTAGCGCAGCTGATAATGTTGAAAAGAGATAGGAGCATGTGTTGTGTTATAAACTTCTATAAATTCAAATGCATCTTTGCCTTTTCGGTTTTTTGAATTGACGACAATCTCCGTGATGAGTAAATCCGGAATATGTGAGAGATCCTCTTCAAATCCGTTTAAGTGAACAGATTGTTCCGCCGTTTTGATCACAGATTTCTGCGTAAGGAACTCTGTATAGTAATGAACCGTTGAATTCCATAATTGATCTGGGGGAATTTTTGCTGTGAATTCTGGCTTCATTCCAGGTAACCGTTCCATTGGAATCAATCGGTACCCCAGTTCATCACTTTGTTTATAGTACAAGTTTGCAGACAAAATTTGTTCTGACTGACTAATAGATGCCCGAAACTGAAGATCACGGCTTTTTCCTTGAACTGGACGAACGGCCACATGAAATTGGTCAAAAATAAACGGTGAAAAAGGCTTGTCCGGTATATTCACTTGCGTTTGAATAAGTGGCCCTGCTGAAGCAGGCTGATTAAAACAAAAAAGAATGATAAAAAAACATAAAAGCGCTATTTGTCTGCTCACGTTCACCATCGTGCACCACCTCCCTTCGGATATTGTGTCTCCTGAAGGTGGTTTTTATGACAGATGGAACCGGGAAACGTTACAATTTTGCACAAAAAAACCGTTAGCTTTTTTTCGCTAACGGCTCCACGATTCCTTTTTGTATCAGCAGATGGAAAATGGATAAAATGACAGCCATCCAAATGGCCGTTCCAAACCCATCGATGTTAAAACTATCGCCCATAAAGCTCGATGTCATCATCAGTGTGATGGCATTAATGACAAATAAGAACAATCCTAGTGAGAGTATAGTCACTGGCAACGTTAAAATGATCAAAAAGGGCTTCACTAAAATATTGAGCAAGGACAGAATGATACTTGCCACAATGGCTGCGCCAAATCCTTCAATATACACGCTTCCGAGCCCTGGCAGAATGCCCGAATCAAAATATCCAGCAATAACGATTAAAAGTAATGCATTTACTAAAATACTGACAATATATCTAAGCATTTAGTTAGTGCCTTCTTCCGGAACAACAAAATACCAAATGAAGTAAACCAGGAAGATTGGCATAAATGCTGTCATAAATCCGATAATCACCGTTAAAATGCGAAGCAGGGATGCATCAACTTTTAAGTATTCGGCAAGTCCACCAACAACACCCGCTATTTTTTTATCTGTTGCTGAACGATAAAGCTTCTTCATGTAGAATCACTCCTTGTCTGATTGGTGCTTTACTTGTATTGAACCTGTTTTTGTTTCTGCAAAAATGGATATACTGTGCACTGCCTGTTGATTGGCTTTGATCATTTTTTCTTTTTGTAACGTTTCATTTTTCTCTTTAACCATATCTGCATCAAGCAAATCGTGAGTGATAGACCCGAGATTGCTTTTCAGCTCAGCGGTCACTGCACATGCACGCGGGATCTGAACGTCCACACTACCTGTCGTGGTCTTGGCATAGATCGAACGGCATTTTTCATCCGACAGCTGGACAGCAATGTTCCCGTTAAAGCTCTGGGCATCAATTGATTCACTTTTCCCACGCAGGTCAATGAGCCCATTGATGGTTTCTACTTCAATCATACCACACTCGTGATCAGCCAGTTTAATTTGTCCGTTTGCTGTTTCAATTCCGACTTTTTCTGCCTGTAACGAGGCAAATGAGACAACGCCATTTGTGGTTTTCGCAGCAAGTTCTTTTGTCATTAGCTTTTCCCCGCGAATCGGTCCATTAAACAGCTTGACCTTGATCTTATCGTATTGGATACGCGGTACGTATAAAGTGACATTGACTTTCATCGTCTTTTTTTCGGTCCGAATAAAAAATTTATCGCCTTCAAGCCCGCAGTCCAATTGATTGAGAAATTGCTGTCTTGCCTGCTCTCCATCTTCTGCGCGGTAGATTTTCGCATGGCACTCCGCTCGAATATCTCTATCGTCCCAAGGCATCACATTGAGACTGCCGTTAGCCAATTGAATATCTAAATGAGAGAGTGAAGCATCTTTGAACTGAAAAATGTGATCAACATCGACTGACTGTCCAAAGTTCAAATCAAGATCCACGTCTTTTACCTTTTTCACCGCAGAATCTAACCAGCCAAACAGCTTTGCACCAAGATTCTCGTTGGCGTTTTCTTTACTTTCTGCTCCAGCTTTTTCTTCATGAAAGGTATGATCAGCTGTAGACTTCTCTAATGATACAGGCTGACTTTCTTCTAGCTTTTCTAAAAGCGTAATCGCTTCTTTTGCTGATAATGTCCCGTCTTCTACTAATTTTAAAATTCGTTCTTTTTCATTCATACAAAGCCCTCCTACGATTTGATAGATTGAAGTACTTTAATACCTTGAATGATATTCCAAATAACAGAGATCAAAAAGCCAATAGCTACTAAAAAGGACAAAATAAACATCGTCATGACTGGAATGAGAGAGTCACTCGCCTGCGTCGCAAGTAAAAATGGGATAGACCCAAAAACCAAAATAATGCCCGTTGCAATTGGCAGCAGATGTGACCAAAATGCCCTCATCGCATGCCGTTTCGTTTCCTTTTGGTCTACTACAAAATATGCCACAATCGGTAAGATAAACGGCATAAAAAATACACTAAAATAACAAATAGATGCAATGATCGACTGATCTCTATTCATATATATTCGCTCCTTCATGACGAAAATTCCTTTCTAACTCATACGTTAATTGCGTATAAAAAGTTTCAAAATCATTCGATTTACATATGACCTTAGACACAAATTATTTCTTTTTCCCCCTAAGTGTAGATTCTTCACGGATTACCCTTTAAAATATGTTGAAAAGATGGTGATTATCATTATAGGGGGTAATTATTTTGACAGATCATCATAATTCTAACCACACGGCCCAAACGCTTTTAGACCTTATACAGAAACAGAAAAGCATGAACAGCGATATGATCAAGGAGCTGGAGACAATTCATCCGTCTCATCCGAAATATGGTGATATCCGTTATTTAAAAGTACTGCTCGACAGCAGCAGCACCCATATCTTGAAGGATTTAACGCACCTCAGTAATTTAATGCCGAAGGAAGATGCGCAATAAAAGGAAAACCCCTCGATAAAGAGGGGTTTTCCTTATGACGATGTTACACGTTCCGTTTCTTTGACCAACTGTTTCATTCGTTCGCGGTCACGTTCTAAAATAGGCTTCAAGTATAGACCTGTGTAAGAAGCTTTTTCTTTTGCAATGTGCTCAGGTGTTCCAGAGGCAATAATCGTTCCGCCGCCTGCACCGCCTTCTGGCCCTAGATCAACGAGGTAATCAGCGGCCTTGATAATATCAAGGTTGTGCTCAATGACCAAAACCGTATCCCCATTTTCGACCAAACGCTGAAGCACTTTTAATAAACGGGCAATATCATCCACATGAAGACCAGTTGTAGGCTCGTCTAAAATATAAAGAGACCTTCCGTTTGAACGGCGGTGAAGCTCAGATGCCAATTTCACACGCTGCGCCTCTCCCCCAGACAATGTCGTCGCAGGCTGTCCAAGGGTAATATACCCTAGCCCAACATCAAAGATCGTTTGAAGTTTACGCTTAATTTTCGGGATATTCTCGAAAAATTGAAGTGCGTCCTCCACAGTCATTTCAAGAACATCGGCAATATTTTTCCCTTTGTACGTGACCTCTAGTGTCTCGCGGTTATAACGTTTCCCGTGACACACTTCACAAGGTACATACACATCAGGTAAAAAGTGCATTTCAATTTTTATGATTCCATCTCCACGACACGCCTCACAGCGGCCGCCTTTGACGTTAAAGCTGAACCTGCCTTTTTTATAGCCACGGACCTTTGCTTCATTGGTTTGTGCAAAGACATCCCGCACGTCATCAAATACACCGGTATACGTGGCAGGGTTGGATCTTGGTGTACGGCCAATTGGAGATTGATCAATATCAATGACCTTATCTAAATGATCCATTCCTTTGATTTCTTTGTGCTGTCCTGGCTTCGCCTTCGCTCGATGCAGTTTTTGCGCAAGTGATTTCAATAGAATTTCATTCACAAGCGTACTTTTCCCTGAGCCAGACACACCCGTCACAGCTGTAAAGACGCCTAAAGGGAACTTCGCATTGACGTTTTTCAGGTTGTTTTCTTTTGCACCTTTAATTTCGATGTAGCGGCCGTCAGGCTTTCTTCTTTCAATTGGAAGCGGGATAAATTTATCACCAGATAAATATTGGCCTGTCAAAGATTTCGGGTCCTTCATGACTTCTTCTGGCGTTCCAGCCGAAATCACTTCTCCTCCATGAACGCCTGCTCCCGGTCCAATATCAATCAAATAATCAGCGGCAAGCATTGTATCTTCATCATGCTCCACGACAATCAGCGTGTTCCCGATGTCTCGCATGTTTTTCAATGTCCCGATCAACCGGTCATTATCACGCTGATGCAGACCAATAGATGGTTCATCTAATATATAAAGAACACCTGTCAGCCTTGAACCGATTTGAGTCGCCAGACGAATCCGCTGCGCCTCTCCGCCGGATAGTGTGCCAGCCGAGCGGCTCAATGTGAGGTAATCTAATCCCACATTATTTAAGAAGGACAAGCGCTCTTTGATTTCACGTAAAATGAGCTGAGCAATCTGCAAATCTTTTTCAGATAACTCGATTTTTTCATAGAGATCAAGTGCATCAGAGACAGACAAATCGGTAATTTCTCCGATGTGCTGGCCATTGATGAGAACCGCAAGCGTTTCTTTTTTCAAACGATACCCTTTACATGTCGGACAAGGCTGATTGGCCATATATTTTTCCATTTGTTCACGGATATAATCAGAGCTTGTTTCTTTATAACGTCGTTCAATGTTACGAAGGACACCTTCAAACTCAATTTCATTTTCACGTACCTGACCAAAATCATTTTCATATTTAAAATAAATCAACTCAGAGCCGCTGCCATATAAAATTTTATCGAATAAATGCGACGGTATATCTTTGACTGGAATGTCCATGTCGATTCCATAGTGCGTACATACAGCCTCAAGAAGCTGCGGATAGTATTGTGAGCTCTGCGGCTCCCATGGGGCAATGGCATGCTGTCGTAACGTCAAATCCTTGTTAGGAATGACAAGCTCAGGGTCAACTTCAAGTTTAGAGCCAAGCCCATCACAGCTCGGACAGGCACCAAAAGGACTATTAAATGAAAACATTCTCGGCTCAAGCTCACCAATAGAGAATCCGCAGTGCGGACAAGCATGATGTTCACTGAATAACAGCTCTTCTTGTCCAATCACATCAATCATGACCCGGCCTTCACCTAGACGAAGTGCCGATTCAAGGGAATCAGACAGCCTAGCTGCTACGCCTTCCTTCACCACAATCCGGTCAATTACGACTTCAATGGAATGTTTTTTATTCTTTTCGAGCTCGATATCTTCTGAAAGGTCTTCCATCTCTCCATCGACTCTCACTCGAACATAGCCCTGCTTCCGAATTTGATCAAGTACTTTGACATGTGTTCCTTTGCGGCCAGATACGACCGGCGCAAGCACTTGCAATTTCGTTCTTTCTGGATATTCTAAAATGCGATCTGTCATTTGCTCAATCGTTTGTGATGTAATTTCAATCCCGTGTATAGGACAAATAGGTTTTCCGACTCTAGCATATAATAGACGTAAGTAATCATAGATTTCAGTGACAGTTCCAACCGTTGATCTAGGGTTCCGGCTTGTTGTTTTTTGGTCAATACTAATCGCCGGAGAAAGACCTTCAATGGCATCTACATCTGGTTTATCCATTTGTCCGAGAAACTGGCGCGCATATGCTGAAAGAGATTCAACGTACCGGCGCTGACCTTCTGCATAAATGGTATCAAAGGCAAGCGACGATTTTCCTGAACCAGATAGCCCCGTAATGACCACTAGCTGGTCACGCGGGATATTCACATCGATATTTTTAAGGTTGTGGGCTCTAGCACCTTTCACCTCTATTCGTTCCATAGCCATCAGGCAATCATCCTTCCGCTTTTAGCTCTAGCAATAGATCTCTTAATTCTGCTGCTTTTTCAAAATCAAGCGCTTTTGCTGCATCTTTCATTTCCATCTCGACTTTTTCGATCACTTTTTCTCGTTCTTTTTTGCTCATTTTCGACAGCTTTGGAGCTGCTTTTGTTTCATATTCTTCCGATTCCTCATGTATCTTCGTTGCCTTAATGACATCTCTGATTTTCTTATGAATCGTTTGTGGGGTAATTTCAAATTTCTCGTTATATGCTTCTTGCTGTTCTCGTCTTCGCTTCGTTTCTTCAATCGCAATGTCCATTGATTTCGTCATTTTGTCTGCATACATAATGACCCGGCCTTCTGCATTTCTCGCTGCCCGGCCAATCGTCTGGATGAGGGATCTTTCAGAGCGTAAAAAGCCTTCTTTATCCGCATCTAAAATAGTCACGAGCGACACCTCTGGAATATCCAGCCCTTCACGAAGAAGGTTGATTCCAACGAGTACATCATATTTACCGAGGCGTAAATCACGGATAATCTCAATCCGCTCAAGGGTCTTAATTTCTGAATGCAGATAATTGACCTTGATCCCAATTTCTTTTAGATAATCTGTGAGATCCTCAGACATTTTCTTCGTCAAAGTAGTCACAAGCACACGCTCATTTTTCTCAACTCTTGCATGAATTTCTCCGATTAAATCATCGATTTGTCCTTCAATCGGACGGACTTCAATGATCGGATCCAGTAGACCAGTTGGGCGGATGATTTGTTCCACGACCTCTGGCGTTTTCTCAAGCTCGTACGGCCCTGGCGTTGCAGATACATGCACAATATGATTGATATGCTTTTCAAACTCATCAAAGGTGAGCGGTCTATTATCAAGTGCTGATGGCAGACGGAATCCGTGATCAACCAACACTTGTTTTCTTGCTTGGTCTCCGTTGTACATTGCTCGGATTTGCGGAATCGTCACGTGTGACTCATCGACAACAATCATAAAATCATCCGGGAAATAATCAAGCAGTGTGTAGGGTGTTGAACCAGGAGGGCGCAAGGTCAGATGTCTTGAATAGTTCTCGATTCCTGAACAAAAGCCCATCTCCCTCATCATCTCAAGATCATATCTTGTCCGCTGCTCAAGGCGCTGTGCTTCAAGCAACTTTCCGTTTTCACGAAGCTTTTCGAGCTGCTCTTCAAGCTCTTGCTCAATATTGATAATTGCTTTTTCCATTTTTTCTTCTCTTGTGACGAAGTGAGATGCTGGGAAAATAGCAACATGATCACGATCACCAAGTATTTCTCCAGTCAGTGCATCCACTTCACGAATACGTTCAATTTCATCACCGAAAAACTCCACTCTGATACAATGCTCATCTCGTGAAGCAGGAAAAATTTCAACGACGTCGCCCCGTACTCGGAAGGTTCCGCGCTGAAAATCTATATCATTACGAGAATACTGAATATCCACCAGCTTACGAAGAAGCTGATTGCGTTCAATTTCCATTTCAGTGCGCAAAGACAGCACAAGCTCTCGGTATTCCTCTGGCGAACCTAAGCCATAAATACAGGATACACTAGCAATGATGATGACATCTCTCCGCTCAAATAACGAGGATGTGGCGGAGTGTCTCAACTTATCTATCTCATCATTGATGCTGGCGTCCTTTTCAATAAATGTATCGGTCTGAGGAACATATGCCTCAGGCTGGTAATAATCATAGTAACTCACAAAATATTCGACAGCATTATTCGGAAAGAATTCCTTAAACTCACTGTATAACTGACCGGCAAGTGTCTTGTTATGCGCAATGACAAGTGTCGGCTTGTTCACTTCGTTGATCAGGTTTGATACAGTGAAGGTCTTTCCCGTACCTGTAGCACCTAACAGCGTTTGATGCTGTTTCCCCTGATGGATCCCCTCAACAAGCTTTTCAATCGCCTTCGGCTGATCTCCTTGGGGCTGATAGTTAGAAACTAATTCAAAGCGGTCACTCACATCAAAGCCTCCGTTTCGTTACGAAATCTATCTAATGAATATATTATCATAAAAGAACACAAAAATACGAACTAAAGTTCGTGTCTCACTTGATTTTTATTTCCAATACAGTCATACCCTCTCTCCCATGGCAAATAACCCTTCTAAGAAACCTTCCTTTCAGTATGGAACATTTTGGAGCGAGATATTCGATGAGCAGAAAAACATCACAAAAAAGAAAGCTGCGCTCACTAGAAATCGTAAGCACAGCTCCTGTTTTAAAAACGTCACCTTTCGGCCTATCACGATCACATCAATGATGTTTTTCAGCCTTCTCTCTTTTTTCGATTTCTTTCTTAGCCATAAACAATGCTCCAGCTACTAAAGAAATAATATCTAATCCTACGATAAAGTAGGTTTCTGTATAGCCTTTCATGTACGAGGCAAATAAAAGCGCTGCTGTTAATGCAATGCCCACGTAATGATTATAAGTCACCTTTGAAAATAAAATAACGAGCAGGAAAGGAAAAACAAGTGCGAATATGGCTTTTGTAATCACAAAAACCCTCCCTCTTCATGGTCTACTCCCTTGATTATAGTAAAGATTGGCATATTGAACAATTCACAGTTTTCGATTTCACCTTTTTTCTTCACGTTTGGTGACTTTTGTTATAGCTATAGAAGAAAATTAGTGAGAACGTCCCCTTTATAAAGATAGGTCTTTACGTCTTTGACAGTAACATCCAATAAATCCTATGATTAAAATGATAGTGCGCACTATCATTTTGAAAATAGAGAGACAAACAAACCATTGGCTTTTTGGATAAGGGGGCATTCCCATGTATTCAGTGTTATTTCATGCGGCTGAAGAATCCGCATCACTCGCAGGGGCAAAAGGCGTGAATTTGATCAAATTAAACAATCACGGCTTGCCAGTCCCAGATGGATTTATTATTAAAACCAACAGCTTTGCAAGCTTTCTTTCATATCACAATCTGCATTCAACTGAACAAAACCTTGCACAAAAAATCAAAAAAGCTTCGTTTCCTTCACAAATGGAAGCAGAGTTACTTTCATCCTTTCAATCATTGCTGAAGGCATATCCCTCAGTTGCTGTTCGATCCTCTTCTGTTGCTGAAGATCTCGAAGGTGCCTCATTTGCAGGACAGTACGAGACCTATTTAAATATCAAGACAAATGAAGAATTTTTGCAGGCTGTCAAAGAATGCTGGTCTTCTTATTTTGCAGCAAGAGTCACAGAATATAAGGAAGAGATGGATGAAAACGAGGAAGAGATACCGCTCATGGCTGTCGTCGTTCAAGGATTGATCCATTCTGACGTCTCCGGTGTCATCTTTAGTGAAAATCCGGTATCAGGAAAAACAAACGAAGTCATGATGACAGCAAGCTACGGATTAGGAGAAGCGATCGTCTCTGGTCTCGTGACACCTGACACGTTTATTGTAGACAAAGAGACGTTTTCTATTGAAAAATCACTGGGAACAAAAGAACTGCAAATTGTTCCTTACCAAGAGGGCGTCATTGAACAGCCTGTATCCGAGGAAATGGCTGGCCAATTTTGCCTGCATGATGATCAATTGGTAGAAATCATGCAAATCACCAAACAAGTAGAAACACTTTACGGACATGGAGTAGATATCGAATTCGGAATATCAAATGGTACTTTTTATTTGCTTCAAGCAAGACCGATTACCGCTTCACTGCCAAAAACAGCAAATGAAGCAGCAGGTGCTTCTTTACAAATTCAGCCAGAAGAGCTGCAGGATTTCTGGATTTCAATGGACGATCATATGCCAGGCCCAACGAGTCCTCTTTTCTCAAGCTTAATCATACCTGCTTTAAAAAGCGGGATGAAGAAAAATGGAGAAAAGTATCAAGTACCTGATCTCAACATCAAAGATATCAAGCTTTATAGAGGTCACCTGTATTCTGCACCGTCTATGCCTGAAGCAGGAACAGAAACTGCACAAGTTTTTGATGAGAGCATATTTGAGTTATTTCCCAATTTAAGTGAACGTATGTATGAAATTCTAGAGCAAAACTTCTATCCATTTTATGAAAAACTTGATCGTCAAATAAACGAACCTATGACCATTGAAGAAGCAATCATCGGCTTCGAAGAATTAAAGGCTTTTTATATACAAGCGTACGAGGATCATTTTGATATCGTCATACCACAAGTCATTCTATCTGCTATGATTGAAGACATGCTTGTAACATATACCGGTGATCAAAAACAAGTCGTCTTGTTACATGAGATGATGATAGGCGTGATGAACAAATCTCTTGAAACAGACCAGAAGCTATCTGATCTAGCAAAGGATGTCCTTCAGGATGAAGAACTTCTTCATACATTTACAAACCATGAAGCGAATCCAGAACTATTATATGCACTTAATCACACGGATAAAGGAAAACATTTCATTTCGAAAATGGAGGAATTTCTCCAAATCTATGGCTGGCGATCTGTTAAAAGTCATGACTTTACGGAAGAGACATGGGTGGAAAACCCTGAGTTTATCTTAGATATCCTCAGAAATAACATTCAGAACCAATGTGATTTTGATGAAGAATTTGCACAAGCAGTGATCAAAAGACGTGAGACTTATAAGCAATTTATGAGTGAAGTGAAAGATGAAGTGTTTAAAGCAAAATTTGAGAAACTTTATCATTTTGCGCTCCAGGCAGCCAATATCCGAGATGATCATCACTTCTACATTGATGCCATGTTAGATGCAAAAGCTAGACTATATCTATTAAAAATTGGTGAACTCCTTGCACAAAAAGGAGCCATTCCTCATCAAGAAGATCTGTGGTATCTCTACGATGAAGAAGTACACAAAGCGCTCACAACTTCTATCACATACGATTCGGTCATACAGCAGAGAAAAATTGAAATGAAAGAAAATGAAGCCATTCAACCACCAGCTTATACAGGTACTCCATCTGAGGCTGAATTACAGCAAGTAGAAAGAATGCTCGGTTCATTAAGAGAAAATGAAAACAACACAGACGATGTGATCCATGGAATTGGAGCGTCAAGCGGCATTGTTTCCGGAAGAGTAAGAGTCATTACATGCGCCGATGAATTTTCACAATTTCAAAAGGATGACATTTTAGTTTGTAAAACAACCACACCTTTATGGACGAGCTTATTTAGAGACGCAAAAGCAGTGATCACCGATTCTGGAGGCATTTTGTCACATTCCGCTATTATCGCTAGAGAGTATATGATGCCTGCTGTTCTAGGTACAAGAATAGCCACTGAAAAACTCCAAACGGGTGACCTTGTGACAGTAGATGGTGCGAATGGACGTATTCAGTTATTAAAGCAACATTCAAGGGCATAAACCTATTATTTGGGATCATATTGGCGGTCATGTATTTTATCGGTATACTTACTTTGTTGCAAACACATTCATAACCTGAGGTGAGTATGCTTGTTAAAATCAACCAATCAACGAATCATTCGCGCAACGATGGATTTATTGTCTGAAAAGGGCTATCAAAAAACAACAACAAAAGAAATTGCGACAAAAGCGAATGTGAGTGAAGCGACAATTTTCCGTAACTTTAAAAACAAACGTGGCGTCATTGCTGCCATTATGAAAATGAAATCAACACCAACAAAAACCCTAGAAGCAGAATTCAAAGGAGATTTATACACTGATTTAAAATTTCTGGGCACCTATTTCCTTGAAGATTTGACTTCAAAAAGAGAATTTATCTATATTAGCATGAGAGAACCCACTATGTTTAAGGATTTAACAGATCATGAAAAACTTTATCCTCAAGAACTGAGGGAAATGCTGATACAATATTTCAAAACGATGGGTGCTCAGCATCATGTATTAAAAGGAAATGAAGAAATCTATGCAGACATTTTCATTAGTACGTATTTCGGTTTTTTCATTCAACAGCTAGAACAAGACTTAAAATTCGTTTTAACACAGAAAGAAGACTTTATTGAGACATGCACACACATTTTCATGAGAGGAATTTCTCCCGCTTAAAGGGTGAAATTCTTCTTTTTTACAAAAGGTGGTATACACATTGAGGTTAAAAAAAGAGAGCTTGATCATCTATTCTTTGTTACTTGGAGCTATATTAGTTCCGGTCAATTCAACCATGATCGCAGTCGCTCTATCATCCATATCAACTTATTATGAACAATCCATTTCAAACATTACTTGGGTTGTCACGATTTACCTTATCGTCATGGCGGTCACTCAGCCTATCGCTGGAAAGCTAGGAGATATATACGGCCACCGCAACATGTATTTAGTCGGGGTGATGCTTTTTTTGATTGGCTCGATTGGATGTGCTTTTGCACCTAATCTTGCTTTTCTTATCACCTTTCGATCAATCCAAGCAGCCGGTGGAGCTATTTTAACACCGAACAGCATTGCATTGATTCGTGCAACGGTATCACCTGAAAAACTGTCTAAAACAATGGGGTATTTTGGTTTTGGAGCAGGTATTGGTGCTGCACTTGGGCCTTTTATTGGCTCGATTCTCATTCAGAGCTTTGATTGGCATTCTATTTTCTTAGTAAATATCCCATTTTTGTTCCTCACACTTGTCACAGGCGTTTTACTCATTCCGAAAATGAAGCATACACGCTTACAAGCAAGTGTAGACATCGTCGGTTCATTGTACTTAACCATCGGGATTGCCACCCTCATTCTGTGCACAAAAAGCCAAGTATTAAATGAATACTTGGTCTATGGGATTCTAGCATTGATCGCGATACCTTTATTCTTCAAACATATACGGAAAGTAAAGAATCCGATCATTGATTTGTCACTATTTAAAAACAGTGCTTTTACAAACGCCAACCTTTCTATCATGCTAAGCAATTTTGTCATGTACGCCATCCTTCTCATTATGCCGCTGTTTATGGAACAACAACTTGCACTTTCTCATACACAAAGCGGTATTATTCTTTCGGTCTTTTCACTTTGTATGTCTATAAGTGGCTTGCTCGGGGCAAAGCTCCATCCGAGAAAAGGCGCCAAAAAAATGATTCGATTTTCATTTCTCTGCCTTACTTTATCAGGCATCATGCTTATCACACTAAACAGTTATCCAAGTTTACCACTTCTCATTATCACATTAGTCGCAGGTGGAATTTCATCAGGAATTGGTATGACCAGTATGCAGATGGCTTCTTTAACATCCGTTGATCAAAACTTATCTGGTTCGGCATCTGGTATTTTCTCTACCTTTCGATATTTTGGCAGTATCATATCGTCTACATTGATTGGTATTATGAGTGGTTTTCAAGCTCTATTTATTGTATTAATGGGCGCGGGAATCCTTGGTTTCCTTTTATCTCAACGCATAAAAACAAAATCCACCTCTCCATCATCGGGGCATTCTGCTTAATGACTCCCTTCGCTCTATGTTTATTTAGGGCGGGGGAGTTTTGATTATTTGTATCACTGTAAGCTTAAACATCACGATAATCAAACCGTGAAAATCGTCTTTTATAGATAGAAAAAGGTCATAAGATAAGACGAAAAAGGAATTTTAGCTGAAAGTTGTCCCACTTCACAATCTAAAAGCTTTTTTTCATATCTTCCAGCAATGATAACTTCGATTTTTTTTCACAATTTTTGTGGTATGCTTTTTGAAAATAGAGGACGCAAAGGAGCGGAAGGATGGAACGTGTGAAATATTATTTGATCTGTTTGTCAGCTCTACTGTTTTTCCTGTCGGGATGCGGAAAAGACCAGCAATTTACGCCACCTGGCAGCACGCAATCGTTTGCTGTGATTTCTCAATTAAAAAAAGCCTCCTTTTCAATTGTAGATTTACAAAAGAATAAAATTGTCTCTTCCGTTGATTTAAAACATCCACTCACTGATCTCATTCAAATCAACAAAGACGTCATCATTGCGACAAGCAAAGAAGGACAATCCCTGATAGAAATCAATTTAAAAAAAGGGACAGCAACAGATTATATGGACGTGAATAAAGGGCTGACTTCACTTACATATGATGCAGCTTCTCACACTTTACTTGTAGCGGATTCAAAGAAGAATGTCGTTTATTTTATTGATACACAGAGCAAAAAAATAAAAGCAACTGTGAAGACCGGAAAGTCACCCTCGTCTATGGCGCTTTCTTCTTCAGGAACTTTGTTTGTTTTAAACACAGAAAGTCATACAGTTTCAGTCATAGATATTGAAAAAGAAAAAAATACACGTACGATTTCTGTACTAGAACGACCTTCTGGCATTCATTTTGATGGACATTCCATTTGGATTGGCGGACACGGTAAATCTGGCACCTTAAATAAAAGCATTTTTGCTTACGACCCTAAAACAGGTAAAAAACAGCGCGAAATCAAACTAGGCGTCATGCCAGTTGCATTTTTCTCAGAGAAAGATTCCTCTACTTTATATGTACTATGTCATGGAGACCATACGCTATACAAAGTAGATACAGAGACGAATCAGCAGCTTGCTTCTATTGAAACCGGTCAAAATCCGAATTATATCACCGCCGATACCAAATCAATATATGTGAGTAACTTAGATGACAATTCAGTATCAGTCATCGATAAACATACATTCATGATGAAAAAACGACTGAATGTCCCATCAGGGCCCTATGCTATCGTGTTGGAGGAAAAGAAATGAAAGAACAGATGCATATTTTAATAGTAGATGATGAGTTAGATATGCTTGAGTTAATCGGCTCCTTTTTGCAAAAACAAGGCTTTCATATTATCACTGCAAACAGTGGAATGGATGCCTTACATCAGCTTAAAAGGGAACCCGTTGACCTTGTTGTATTGGATATCATGATGCCTGATATGGATGGATTCGAAGTCTGCCAGCGTATTCGACAAACATCCCAAATTCCCATTTTATTTTTAACAGCTAGAAGTTATGAGGAGGATCGAATTAGAGGACTTGAAATTGGAGCGGATGACTACATCATGAAGCCTTTCAGTCTGCGTGAGCTTGCAGCAAGAATTGAAACGACCTTAAGACGAATTAGGGGTCTTTCGCTAAAGCGCAGCCGAATGCAGATCGGCGACTTGGAGATTGATCAAGATGGCAGACAAGTCTACCTCCATCAAGAGCCCATTAATTTAACTAGAAGAGAATTTGATTTACTCATGTTTCTTCTTCTTAATCAGGGCCAAGTTTTTTCCCGTGAACAGCTCTATCAAAAATTGTGGGAAACACACTCGACCAGTGGTTCTTTAAGAACAGTCGATACACATATTAAAACGCTACGACTGAAATTAAAGGGAGCTGAACGGCTTATTAAAACCGTTTGGGGTGTCGGCTATAAGTTTGAGGAGGAGGAATGAAGCCGTTATCCATTAAAAAGAAAGTACTCTTCTTAATCCTTGCAGTTACCGGAATTGTTGCAGCCTCAGCTCTCGCACTTACCTATTACTTATACCAGCACTTATATATTGATAAACAAATTGATTCCTTAAGTTTACAAGGAAAGAAGCTGGCAGAAATCTATCACAAACACGGTAAAGACACGTATTTTACCGATAGAATCAAATGGGCAAATGACTCAAGTGAGGCGAACATTATTTTCACAGATGACCCAATGGAGCTTTCAAGTGGTATCCCTTTTGATACGAACACAAATGATAACCTCATCACGTTCAAGGAACGCCAAAAGCTTCTTCAAGGGGAAACCGTCGTGTTAATTAGAGAACATCCACAGTTTCACCAAGATATTCTCGGTATCGCCATCCCTGTTTTCTCAAACAAAGATGACCTATCGGGGACAATTTTTCTCTCGATGCCCTTATCCGATGTTTATGAACCATTTGTCCAAATCAGATTGACACTTGGCGTATCCATTTTATTTATTCTTCTGCTGATTTTCTTTATCGGATATAAAAGTTCCAATAAAGTCGTGCGGACGATTAATAAAATGAAAGAAATTGCAATGGAAATGGAATCTGGTGATTTTTCAAAACGCATGGCTGTGACTAAAAAAGGGGATGAGTTAAACCAGCTTAGCCGTTCCTTTAATAAACTCTCTTCTACCCTTGAAAAGGTTGAACAGCACCGCAGAGAATTTCTTGCTAATGTCTCTCACGAACTTAGGACTCCTTTAAGTTATATGAAAGGATATGCAGAAGGAATTGAAGAGGGTGTCATTGATCAAAAAAAAGGAATGCAAATCATCCAAGATGAAGCCACACGTTTAAGCCGGCTTGTTCACGATCTTTTAGACCTTGCGCAGTTAGAGGGGGATTCTTATCCTCTAACAACAGAGCCAATCGTGTTTGCACAGCTTATCCATGATGTTCTTGATCAAATGGCATTCATCGCTAATCAAAAGGGCATTTCTCTCAAACGGACACTTGAAGAGGATTGTATTGTTTATGGTGATAGCGATCGACTGCAACAAGTGGTTCGTAATTTACTGGACAATGCCATTCATTACACTCCATCTGGGAAGTCAATTTCGATTGAATTACATGTTCAGCAAAACACTGCTGAATTGAGAGTGACGGACGAAGGCAATGGCATTCCAAAAGAAGATCTTCCGCATGTTTCTGAGCGATTTTATCGAGTAAATAAGGCACGCACGAGAAAGGATGGCGGCTCTGGGCTTGGACTAGCCATTGTCTATCAAATTATTAAAAAACATCATGGCACATTTAATATTCAATCTAAGCCTGGACTCGGTACGACAGCCATCATTCAGCTGCCAAATGCTTCATTCAATGAAAACTTGCCTACTCAATAACAAATCACAGATCTTGTCACACTTTCATTTGGAACCTTTCCTTTCTCTTATAGACCAGTATCAATAGCATATGTATACAACTTGAACAGCTCTTTTCAACAAGAGCTGTTTTTATTCCCCTAAAACATAAAGAATTGGTCTTTTTTTATTAACAATTTATTCATATTTGCTTGTTACACTTTTTTCAAGTTAAGAAAAAGGAGTGACATGCTTTTGATCAGACGTTTACAGAAATTTGATATTTATTTATTTTTCATATTGATCTTATCTGCCATCTTAAACATTTATCACATTTGGAATGATGATACGGTGAATGCGTATTATACTGCCGCTGTCACAAGTATGATGCAAAGTTGGCATAATTTCTTCTTTGCTTCATTTGATCCAGCAGGGTATGTCACGGTGGATAAACCCCCGCTTGCCTTCTGGCTGCAAACGATCAGTGCCAAAATTTTTGGTTTACATGGATGGAGTGTGATCTTGCCTCAAGCTTTGGCTGGTATTGGATCTGTTTACTTAATCTACCGACTTGTCAAACCAACATTCGGCCAGGCCGCTGCAAGACTGGCTGCACTCATCATGGCTTGTACACCAATCGCAGTCGCTGTATCTCGTACAAATAACATTGACAGCTTACTTGTTTTTATCCTTTTACTAGCAACAGGTATGATGTTCAAGGCTGTGAAACAGCAAAAGGTGCTTTGGGCGATCGCTTCATTTGCAATGATCGGCGTCGGCTTTAATGCAAAGATGCTGCAAGCCTATATGATCGTACCAGCACTCATCCTTTTTTACATCATAGCTTATCGCACGACATGGAAGAGAAAATTACTTTCACTGATGATTTCAATGATTGTTCTTTTAGGTGTATCTGCTTCTTGGTCAATAGCCGTTGATCTCATCTCAAAAGACAATCGCCCTTATATGGGATCAAGTCAATCAAATTCTGCACTAGAACTAGCCTTTGGCTACAACGGTCTCCAGCGGCTGACTGGTCAACAGTCTGGCGGAGGTGGTGGAATGGGCGGCGGCTCAAGTGAGGGTGAAGGTCAACCACCTTCACAGCAGGATGATCAGCAAAACGATAATGATTCATCCACCATGCCTCAGCCGCCATCTAATGGAAATCAAAGCAGCTCAGACAGCTCCAATCAATCTTCCGGACAGGAACAGCCGTCTATGCAAGGACCGCCAAGTAGCACAAATGGCACGACACCACCTGACATGCCTTCTGGAGGTGGAAGTGCTGATGGACCGCCAAATGGCGGTGGCGGAAAAATGGGAAATGGCTCTGGCATGTTTGGTACAGGAACAAAAGGTCCATTACGTCTGTTCCAATCTGAACTGTCCGATCAAATCAGCTGGCTGCTTCCATTTGCTCTTATTGGCACAATTGGCATCTTCTTCTCAACAGCTTTTGACAGAAGACGTCTCAATACAAAACAAAAGGAAACGCTATTTTGGTTAGCTTGGCTTATACCCGTTGCTGGATTTTTCAGTGTAGCTGGATTTTTCCACCACTATTATTTAATCATGCTGGCACCGCCAATTGCCGTATTAGCTGGAGCAGGCTGGGTCTCTATGACTCAATTATTCCAAACAGGGACCGGCTTTAAAAAATGGCTGCTTCCGATGGCTATTTTGGTGACAACAGCATTTGAAATCTTTATCTTATCCACCTTTACGAGCACGATTGGTCTTGTGTTAAGCATTGCGGTTGGTCTCATCGGCGTTGGATCCGTCCTTGCCCTGCTCTTTATAAAAGGAAAAGAAAAACTAAAACAACTGACGTCTCTCATCGCCATCCTTGGCATGCTCATCGCACCACTGTTCTGGGCAAGCACACCTCTTCTTTACGGAGGAAACAGCATGTTACCAGAGGCTGGTCCCCAGCTTGCAACTTCAAGCGGCATCATGAATTCACAGGTGAATGAGAAGTTGATCAGCTACCTTGAGAAAAACAATACAGGGGAAGCCTTCCTGTTTGGTACAACAGATGCAACCACAGCTTCCCCTTACATTATTAAGACAGGGAAAGCGGTTATGGCACTAGGTGGATTTAGTGGCTCAGATAACATTTTAACGCTTAGCGAATTTAAACAGCTCGTCAAAGACGGAAAAATCAAATACTTCTATCTCTCTGGTATGAGAGGCGGAAGCTCAGACATTCTGAACTGGATTCAGAAAAACGGCAAAGAAGTGTCTACTTCTAAATGGCAGAGCACTTCTACATCCAAAACGAAGCAACAAACAGGCAGCACTGACAGCAAACAATCTGAACAACCTGATCAGTCAAATGGACGAATGGGCGGAATGGAGAGTGGCACCCTTTACGAACTATCCGTTGATTAATTCATCTATTAAAAGGAGGAAAATGGCTGATGGAAAAAAGCATACAATATTCGATTGTTGTCCCAGTCTATAATGAAGAACTTGTCATCCATGAATCGTATCAGCGACTTAAAACCGTTATGGATTCGACGGGAGAAGCATATGAGCTTCTCTTCGTCAATGACGGCAGTATGGATCGAACAGCTGAAATGATAAAAGGATATTGCCAGACTGATCCGAATGTGAGACTCATTGATTTTTCTCGTAACTTTGGGCATCAAATTGCGATTACAGCTGGCATGGATTATGCAAAGGGTCAGGCCATCGTGGTCATCGATGCAGATTTACAAGATCCGCCCGAATTGATATTAGAGATGATTGCAAAATGGAAGGAAGGCTATGAAGTGGTATACGCCGTCCGCACCAAGCGAAAAGGCGAAACATTTTTCAAAAAACACACCGCCTCCCTTTTCTATCGGGTTCTACGTCAAATCACCGAAGTAGACATTCCCATCGACACTGGCGACTTCAGGTTGATGGATCGTAAGGTGTGTCATGAAATGAGAAAAATACGGGAGAAAAATCCATTTGTTCGCGGCTTAGTCAGCTGGGTCGGCTTCAAACAAATTGCCGTAGAATACGTTCGAGATGAGCGGCTAGCAGGAGAAACGAAGTATCCTCTCAAAAAGATGCTCAAGCTATCGATGGACGGAATCACCTCTTTCTCCTATAAACCTTTAAAGCTAGCCAGTGTGGCAGGCATTGCCCTTTCTGCTATTGGATTCATTTCGATGTTCCTTGTTTTGTACTTAAAGCTTTTTACCAATAGCACGATTACTGGCTGGAGTTCATTAATTGTCATTCAGCTGTTCTTTAGCGGCATCACCCTCTTCATGCTGGGAATGATCGGAGAATATATTGGCCGAATTTACGATGAAGCGAAGGACCGGCCGCTTTATATCGTCAGGGAGAGCTACGGGCTTCAAGCAAAGCCGCACCCGGTTCAATCCCCTGTTCATTTCAAGCACTACAAACAGCATTAAAAAAAGCGTGCGAGACCTTCTCGAAAAGGTCCAGCACGCTTTTTTGTATTAAGCGGCAGTTTCAAACCGCTTTCTGTTGATGAAGAAAGAAAGTGTAATGATGAGATAAATGCCCATTGTGACCATCGTTTGTACAATTGGAGTAGTTGACACAACGCCGATAAAAATGGCAATGATCGCAATCACAGAAAACCATGTTGTGAAAGGATACAGCTTGACGCGATATCCCCCTGGTTCTGCTACGCTTCGAGATTTCAAATGGCCAACAGCAATGATAAACCAGATGAATAAGACGGTATAACTTAAAGATCCCATCAAATAATTAAAGGTTTGGCTTCCCACAAAAAGAGAAATCAATACAGCCGCATACAATGTGGATGTACACACAAGGATTGCTCTGACAGGCACCTGCTGTTTTGAAAGCTTGGAGAAGCCTTTCCATATACGCCCATCCATCGCCTGCGTATAAAGGACCCTTGATGAAGCATACAGTCCAGAGTTCATAGAAGACAAAATGGCTAGTAAAATAATACCGTTCATGATGTCACTTGCATACGGCACACCAATTGTTGCAAACACTGTGACGAATGGACTCACTTGCTCATTGTTTACTTGATTCCAAGGGATTAAGCTGACAATGATAAAGAACGGAAGTACATAGAAACCGATGATTCGTACAAATGTACTTTGAATCGCCTTTGGGATGATTTTTTCAGGGTTTTTTGTTTCCGCTAATGTGACCCCAATCATCTCAGTTCCGCCATATGAATACACCACAACTAGCATGGCCGCAATTAAGCCGCCAGTTCCATTAGGGAAAAATCCACCGTGATCGGTTAAGTTGGATAATCCCGGTGCTGCATGCTGTCCAAATGAGACAAACAGCATCGTTAACCCAATGATAATAAATAAAATAATGACTGCAATTTTAATGGAAGCTAACCAGTACTCTGTCTCAGCAAACATTTTGACTGAACAAACATTGATCAATGTCACAACAAGTGAAATGATTAACACAAGCGTCCAAATCGGTACTTGCGGGAACCAGTACTGAATAAAGATCGCAGACACAATGGCTTCTGCAGCAATGTTCAGCACCCACATTTTCCAATATATCCAATCTAAGAAATAGGCCGGATATTTTCCTAACACAGGTTCAATTAAATCACGGAATGTTCTTGCGCCAGGTCGAGCAACGGTCATTTCGGCAAGTCCTTGCATAATAAATAATAAAATAAGACCACCAATCATATATGCCAAAATGACAGCAGGACCTGCAATATCAATGGCAGAACTGCTTCCTTTAAACAGACCAGCACCGATTGCACCGCCAAGCGCAAGCATCATAATATGCCTTGACGTCATTGTTCGTTTTAACTGCACATGTTCCTTTTCCATTTTCAATAGCTCCTTTAAATTTGAATCTTCAGACAAATATAGGATAAAAGCATATAAAAAGGCCAGCCATCTCCTTGAAGAGACGACTGACCTTGCAACCGCGTTACCACTCTTATTGATCCAGATATAGCTGAATCCAACTTAAAACCCGATAACGGAGGTCACACGTAAAGACTTACTATTCATTCAGTCTTACCGCTCCTTGAGCGAGTTCAATGATTCGTTTTACTGCGTTGCACCGACCCGCAGCTCTCTTAAAAAACGGATGTTCATCTACTATTCTCAAGTCAAAGCGTTTATAGTCAATTTATATATTCATCAAAGATTTTATTTTTTAAATATACTGACTAACCACGCAATTGTCAACATCCTTTTTCAGATAACCTCTTTTAGCGAATCCAAACAGCAACTTCATCCATCGGACGGCGCGTTTTTCCACGCTTTGGCTCAGTGACACGATAACCGAAGGCGGCCATCACAGAAACGTCGTACTGACCATCCTCAAGTAACCCTTCTTCATCTAGAATACGATGAATCTCATCGTAGCTAAATCCTTCAATTGGGCATGAATCAATGCCGATTTGTGCCGCAGCTGTCATCATATTTCCAAGGGCGATATACGTTTGTTTTGAAGCCCAATCAAATAATGTACGGTCATTTTCTAGCAAATGGAGATCGTTCTCTTGGAATTCTTTGTAGCGTCCCTTTACCATATCAAACGTCTCGTCTGTCATTCCTTTGATTTGCTTGTTGATATATTCTGCATATGCTGAATCATAGCGGGCATCTGTTCTTGCCAAGATGATCACAAAATGACTAGCAGTTGGAAACTGCTTTTGCGCCCCCCATGTATACTCTTTTAATTTTTCTCTAAAAGCATCATTTTGAACGACGAGGAACTTCCAAGGCTCAAATCCTACAGAACTTGGGGAAAGTCTTCCTGTTTCTAAAATAAACGCAAAATCATCCTCTGAAATCTTTTTCGTTGGATCAAACTCTTTTGTCGCATGACGGAACTCAAACGCCTCAAGGATTTCTTTTTTTAGTTGCTCTTTGTCTTGCATTTTATTCATCCTTTCTATTGAACAAATAGGGTGTGTGTTTTCACAATCCAATTTCTTTCCATTTTCATATAGAAATTGTTATGATAAAAAAACAAAAGCCCGAATATGTGATGTGATATCTCTATGGTAAAAGAAAAGCTTCCATCGATTCAAGTACGCACATTTTTGTTCGTTAGGTACAATCATGTTCGTTTATCACCATTTTCGTCTTAGAAAGGAGTGTAGAGATGAGTGAACCATCCAATCCAGTCAGCATTGTCAATCATGGCTGTCCTGTTTCGGTCACAACGAGTGTCATTGGAGGGAAATGGAAGGGAGTCATCCTTTATCATTTGACTTGCGGTCCAAAACGATACAACGAATTGCGCCGGCTTCTGCCAAGAATTTCTCAGCGTGTTCTCACGCTGCAATTACGTGAGCTTGAACAAGACGGTGTTGTTCACAGAGAAGTCTATGAGGAGATTCCCCCTCGTGTCGAATATTCCCTGACTTCTCTTGGAGATACATTAAAGCCCATCATCTTCGCCATGCGTGAATGGGGCGAATCATATGGAAAAGAAACACGCCCAAAAGAAAAAAGCTGCCATCTATAGCAGCTTTTTTTAAGATGAAATCGCTGTTGGTTCTTGCTGTGGATCATCCTTCACAAACAGGATGCCAAGCTGATGATGCTCTCCTTCGTAAGAAGCGCGTTTCTCAAACCTTGTCTGACCATTTAAGCCAATGATCTCAAGCTTTGCCAGAGCACGGTTCGTTTGAAGAGCTTCGTAAAATTCTGAAACCGTTTTGACTTCAATTCCATTTACCTTTGTAATGACTTCTCCGATCTCAAGCTTTAAATCAGCCGCTGGTGTATTCGGAATGATTCCTAGCACCATCAGCCCTTGATTACGCTTAGAGAAATAGAACGGGGCAGCATTATCATTGACCCTCTGCTTCCATGAGAGAAAGGCTCTTCCTACAATCGCTATCAATACAGCTCCCCAGACTATAGGCTTAAACCAAATACTTGCAGCACCTAGTAAGGCAACAGCGAGTCCGAGCATGAGAATACGTCGTGCCGTAATTTGAATACTGACAATTGGTAGTGATCCTTGAATCCGCTGGCCGAAGCCGATGATATAGGGAATCAAAATAAATGAAAAGCTTTGATCATGCACTTGAAGCACTGGCCACCATGGTAGAGAAGAAGTCAATTCACCTGCCGGCATCAGCAAAACAAGCGGTAAAAGCCACAGACGGTTTGCCCGCTGCTGACCAATCAAAAGTCCTCTCGCACTCATCACCATTGCAGGCGATGTACGTAAATGCGCCGTTCGATATGCTAGAATTCCCTCGGTCATTAATAGGAGCCCTAGCAAAATGACAACGGCTGATGCATTCATCATTGAGAGCTGCGGCAGCCAAGAATGGCTCACTTGGAAATACATCAGTCCAAGTGCCGCAATAAAACTGAAACCGAGTGTGTATGCAGACGAAAGCGCACTCGCCTTAAAGAATAAAGAGAATACGATGGTCATTGCTGCAATCAGCACGATGAATCCAGGCGGGAGGGCAATCCCTAAGCCTACTGAAATGACGGATAGGCAAACTCCTAGAATCCATCCCTTTGAATATGTAAATTTAAGTTCATCGTAAACATCTTCTATTCTTGTTTGAAACGCTTTTCTCTCCCGCTTTACGCGGATGTAGCCATACAATAGACTGATTAATATCATGAAATAAAAAAGAGGATGGATTAAAAACAGACCGACCGCTTTTAATCCGGCTCCCATCCACTCCGAGCTCATTATCGTTCACCGCCCAAGTCAAGCATTTTCTCTTATTCTATCAAATAAATCGATGCTTGACATCAGGTTTATTTCTCCTGATTCATCCAAAGTGTGACATTCGACAGTGAAAAATCTTTTAAATAGTGATTCACATCTACATCTAGTATGCCGCCGAGAAGCTGCATCGACCTCTTGATGTCGGTTAAGTTTATACCAAGTCTCTTATGATTATCCATTAAATAATTGAAGTATATCTCAGCACAGTCTTCATCGATTTCGTCGACTGATTCTACCGTTGTGTAATTGACCAAGTATCTGCTTAACAGCATGAGCAGACTTAATGCCTTTGTAGCGGAAAACGTCACATCTTTCGAACGACCCTTAAGCTCCTCTACCAACTCGTAATATTTTTTCTCTCTCACAATACTTGCCCTTTTCAATTGTGTACCCCCATTTACTAGTTCTTTTAAGAAAAGCGCAAACCTCGGTACAGCTCAATGCTCAAGCTGAATATCCGCAAAAAATAAAATATTTAAAATGAGTGCTACTTTTTATTGTAAGAATTATTTATGTAACATACAACTTTCAAAAGTTTCATTTTCATGACATGTTTAAATCAACAGAAAGTCTCTTATATAAATATGTTATCGGGTAAAATCGATGGAATGTTATGTTTTTTGTAAAATAAATGAATATATTTCTCGATATAATATATTTTTAAGAATAAATTTTTACAAGTTCGTGACACTAATGAACCAAAAAAAAGAGGCTTTTCTTCGCCTCTTTATTTTTTAAGATATAGTGCTTTTAGTGCAGTCTGCAGCTGGAGATCATTTTTTTCGTAGGATTTTACTTCATCTACCATTTTGTTCATCATTTTTGCTGTCTTCAAATCAATGACACCTGACTTTTCCAGATTATATGTGCTTTGGAAGGCAAGTACGGCTTTTTTCGTTTCTTCATCAAAGTATCCATCTACTCTGCCAGGGTCAAATGACAACCCTTTTAACAGCGTCTGCGCTTGTCTGACTTCTTCGTTGTTCATATCAAGCTGAAGCGGTTCTTTTAGCTGAAGCGGGCCGGCAGTAAAATAATCTGGCTGATGAATCGCAATAGTGGGCACGACACCTTTTTTGTGAATCCAATTCCCTTTTGGTGTCAGCCATTTATACAGCGTTAATTTAATATTACTTCCATCTCCCATTGGAACCGCCTGCTGCACAGTTCCTTTCCCAAAGGAGACATCCCCTACCACTTCATACTTTCCGGCTTCTTTCATTGCACCAGCAAGTATCTCAGAAGCAGATGCACTGCCTTTATCAATTAAGACGTTGACCGGGTAAGGTTTCTGTTCTTTCCGCTTTGAAAAATATCGTTTTCGGTCGCCGTTCCGTTCTGCGATTTGAATATATGGCTGATCCTTCGTTATAAAATGCTTCAAAATATCTTCTACACTTTGTAGATAGCCGCCAGGGTTTCCTCTCACATCCAGTACAAGACCCTCTATGCCCTTTTTCTCGAGCTTATTCAGGCTTGACGTGAAATCCTTCGCAGTATCTTCAGAGAAGCTAGAGATGGCAATATAGCCTGTTTTATGACCATTCACCTCTTTCATAGAGGAAGTCACTGTTTCTAGCGGGATTTCTTCTCGTTTGATATGGAACGTTAAATCTTTTTCAATTCCATTTCGTCTGATTTTCAAGGCGACAGACGTTCCTTTTTTTCCTCGTATTTTCAGTACAGCATCATTTAAGCTTTTTTCTTTCATCAGCTCACCATCAATGCTGATGATTTCATCTTTCGGCTTAAGACCTGCTTTGGCCGCAGGGGATTTTTTAAAGGCAGAGACGATAATGATCTTTCCTTCATCCACCCCCACTTCTGCCCCAATTCCCTCAAAGGAGGAATCAAGCGAATCAGAAAATTGTTTTGCAGTTTGCTTGTCCATGTAAACTGAATACGGATCATTTAAAGTTGATAGCATTCCTTGAATGGCGCCTTCAAGCAGCTTTTGGCGATCCACTTCCTCTACATATTCATTCGAAATGAGGTCATAGGCTTTTTCGATTTTCTCCATTCCATTTTCTTTCGCCCGATCACTTGATTGAGCTTGTCCAGCCATTGCAGCAGCTGCTTTCGGTGACTCCGCATGAGTCCTCTCTTTATGCGTTATCACCCCTGCACTCATTAATAGAACGATACTTGCCATAATAGATGCGATTTGTTTTTTCATATTTGGCCTCCTTCTTCAACTCTTCCTGATGACCTGAGTTATTATATGCCAGAAGAAGGGATTTCATGTAAGGACATTCTCCCTTGAAGGCTTGACTAATCATTTCATTAGGTGTAATTTTTATTCTGTTATGATCGAGAAGGAGTCTTTGCAATGTATATTATATTAACTATGCTTTTTTTAGGGATTTTATTAGGATTTGTAGGAGCTGGCGGGGCTGGTTTTGTCATCGCGTTGCTTACGTTAATATTTGATGTACCAATTCATACAGCACTAGGTACGTCTTTAGCCGCTATGGCATTTACGACATTATCAGGTGCATACAGTCACTACCGGGAAGGAAATATTCAGCTCAAATCTGGTTTGATTGTCGGTGCTTTAGCTTGTATTGCCTCTTTTGCGGGAGCAAAGGTTGCTCCTTTTATTCCAGAGGAAAGCTTGCACTATTTAACAGCCGGTATGCTCTTTTTATCTGCTGTTTTTATGATGATCAAACTATTTGTCCTCAATGAAGAAGCAGAGCAGCAGCCGCTTTCTTCACGTCAGCTGCTGACAAGGGGCATTATTTTAGGACTTGTATCAGGTATGCTGTCAGGCATGTTCGGTATTGGGTCTGCACCATTTATTCAAGTGGGACTTTTGATTTTGCTGAAGCTGTCTATTAGACAGGCTGTTGGCACGACCATGCTTGTCATTATCCCGATCTCCATTGGCGGTGGAATTGGTTATATTTCAGAAGGCTATGTTGATTTTATTTTGCTGATTCAAATCTTAATTGGAACGGTATTAGGCGCATTTATTGGTGCGAAATTTACACGCCTTGCACCGAAGCTCTTATTGAAATCCGCTGTGCTTTTAACACCGATTATTGCTGGATTACTTTTATTATTTTAAGTCAATACAGCTCAAAAAAGCCGATAACATCTGTTATCGGCTTTTTGTTAGCGGATATATTGCGCTGGATTGACTGCATTTGATTTTGCACCATTCCATAATCCTTTATGAATTTCAAAGTGAAGGTGCTGGCCATGCGATTGACCTGTGTTCCCCATATATCCAAGGAACTGTCCTTGCTCAACTCTCTGCCCTGTCGACACACTTCTTGTAGAAAGGTGGGCATATACCGTTTGATAGGTCTGTCCATTGATGTTGTGCGTAATGAACACGACATTCCCATAGCTCGTTGAGTAGCTTGAGTTCGTAACAGTTCCAGATGCTGCTGCAACGACAGATACTGTGCCTTTTGCTGCAATATCTAATCCGTAGTGCTGTCCGCCAGAACGTCCGCCAAAGCCTGATGAGAATCGGCCTGCAGCTGGTTTAATAAAGCCTGAGCTGCTTGCTGGTGTATCAGATACTTGATCTGAACCGCTGCTAGGAGATGCAGGTGCATTTTTTTCAGCAGCTGCTTGTTCAGCTTTCTTTGCTTCTTCCTTTTGACGGCGTGCTTCCTCAGACTTCACAGCAGCTTTTTGATTCGCTAGGATTTCTTGTTCATTCTCAAGCTTGCCTAGTTCATCATGTGCATGATTCTTTTTATCTGTGACATCACCTAAGATGTTTTCTTTTTCTTTATGCTTCTTAGATAAATCCTTTTTCAGTGTTTCTAGCTCTTTCAGAGATGTTTCAAGTCCACTTAGCTGATTATTTAGCTCTGCTTCTTTTTGCTCCACCAGCTCTAAATCATTTTCATGTTCTGTAATCATGTCTTTATCTGCTTCGACAATGGTTGTGACAGCTCCAACACGACTGACAAAATCACTAAAGCTGCGAGCACCTAGCAGCACATCTAAATAGTTGATTGTACCGCCGCTTTTTTGCATAGAACGAATTCGGTCTTTGAAAATCGCTTTTCTTTTTTCAATTCGCTCGTTGATGACTTGAATGTCTTTTTTCAGTTTCTTGATCTCTTGTTTCGTTTGTTTGACTTCTTTTTCTTTTTCAGCAACCTTTTCAGTTGCAGCACTTACCTTTTGGTCAATCTTTTCAATCTCTTGTTTTAACTTTGTTTCTTTCTTTTCAAGCTTTGCCAACTCAGATTTCTTTTTCTTCAAAGTTGATTCAGTTTTCGATGTTTTCTCTTCGATTTGTTGACGTTTTTGATCTAGGTCTTCGTATGCGAATGCACGATTCTCATTTCCTGGAATGTATAGCCACGTTGTTCCAATAAACGCTGCCATTCCAGCCATCATCAGCTTTCTTTTCAAAACGACATTCCCCTCCCATGACAACTATCGACACGAAGAGTCGACCGGATGAATCGGATCAACCGGTCACACCTTCTATAGAATCCTCGAGTGCTGCCATCAAATAAGATATATTTATACTTTTAAGAATTTACGGATGGACGTTAAGCTTCCCCATACACCAATGATTGCACCGATCAATAGAAGGACCAGTGATACTTGATAGACAAACGGATTATATGGAAGCATTGCAATAAATGAGCCTTGTACTCTCGGCGCCACCCAGCCCACAACATATTGATACGTGCTAAGCAATAGAGCGATTGGTATAATAGAACCAAATACACCCAGCAGTAATCCTTCAATGAAGAACGGCCAGCGGATAAACCAGTTCGTTGCACCTACTAGCTTCATAATCTCAATTTCTTTCCGTCTAGCAAAAATCGTAATTTTGATCGTATTGGAGATCAAGAACATCGCTGTAAATAAAAGCCCAATAATGAGCGCAATGCCGACATTACGTGCCACTCCGACCACATTAAAGAGTCGGCTGACTTCTTCTTTTCCATAGGTTACTTTATACGTACCCTTTAGGTTTTCTAATTTTTTCGCTACTTTTGGTGTATCGTGAGGATCCGTTGTTTTCACAATAAATGCATCGTTTAATGGGTTCTCTTGATCAACAAGTCCCATAGATTGTCCATTTTCACCAAAGCTTTTAATCAGTGCTTTTAGTTCGTCATCCTTAGATGAGTATTTCACATCACTGATTTCAGGAATCTTTTCAATTTCTGCTTTTAATTCATCCTGCTGCTTTTGATTCGCCGTTAAATCGATTAATACTTTTACTTCTACTTCTTTTTCAGCGTTCGATGCCATGTTATTCAAGTTGAGCATAATGACAAGAAAAACCCCAACTAAAATCAGTGTGACAGTGACCGCACTAATTGATGCAAATGTCATCCACGTGTTTCTTCCAAGTGAACGGAAGCTCTCACGTAAATGCCGCGAGAGAGTTTTAATCATAAATTCCGTACTCCCCTCTTGCTTCGTCACGCACAATCATACCATCTTCGATTGCGATGACGCGTTTCTTGATGCTGTTTACAATCTCTTTGTTGTGTGTCGCCATGACAACTGTTGTTCCGCGGTTATTAATCTCTTCCAGTGTCTTCATGATTTCCATTGATGTATCTGGATCTAGGTTTCCTGTAGGCTCATCTGCAATGACCACCTCAGGACTATTGACGATCGATCTTGCAATAGATACACGCTGCTGTTCACCGCCAGAAAGCTGGTCAGGAAATTGACGCGCTTTGTGTTTCAACTGTACCAAATCGAGTACATCAAGCACTTTTTTCTTAATGATACTTGGCTGTTCACCAATAACTTCAAGGGCAAATGCCACGTTCTCAAACACTGTAAGGGTCGGTAGCAGTTTGAAATCTTGGAATACCACGCCGATTTCTCTTCTCACATAAGGGATTTCTTTTTCCTTAATTGAGCCTAGATCTTTGTTATTAATGAAAATTTTCCCTTTGGTTGGCTTCTCTTCACGATACATCATTTTGATAAAAGTGGATTTACCAGCACCACTGGGACCAACAACATACACAAACTCTCCTGGATGGATAGAGACATTGATTCCATTGATCGCCTTTACGCCATTAGGATAGATCTTGTAGACTTCCTTCATTTCAATCATGTAATCACCTAATCTTTTCTTATTCGCTGACTAACAGCTTATCATGATGTTTTGACACTTATCGTCAAAAAACGTTATGTATGGTCACGCACATACCCTTCGATACGTACAAGCAATTTATGTCCTTTTCATCCAAAAAGATGAAAAAATTGATCATCAAAATTTCAACAACTCCAATTATACGTCATGAATCGACGCAATGGTATTACATTTATATTTCAAAACTTATAAATAAAAGGTAAATAGAACAACCAAAACCGAAAAACATGTCTTTTTACCCTTATTTTTTAAATAAAATTTAATATAATGCGCTCTCATACTATTCAAAAGTCTTTTTCTACATATAGAAAATAAAAAAACCTTGTCGATTAGACAAAGGTTTTATTTTTTCTCTGCAAGCCATTTTGCGACTTCTTTTGCTTGTTTTTCATCTACCATCCCGCTTGGCATAGACCCTTTACCGTTCTGTGCAATGTCTGCGATTTGGCTTTCGTTATATTTCTTCCCTACTTCTTTCAGGCTTGGTCCGCCTCCGCCAGATAAATCTTTTCCATGACAGCCAATACAGTTTTGCTGATAAATTTCCTCACCACTGCTCACAGTAGAAGCACTCTTACTGCCTTCTTTGTCACTGCTGCTTGAATTTCCTCCACAAGCCGCAAGTACAAAAAGCATTGTCACAAATAGAAGTGTTAAGCCGCTCTTTTTCATCTATTTCCCTCCCTTACAATCATTTGGTCATCGCTATTATATCCTTGTTTACGCCCTTTTAAAACCCTCACCCAGCACCTCTTTTGCGTCCATCACGATGACAAATGCTGATGCATCGATTGCTTTCACGACTTGTTTCAACTTTGTGAATTGTGTTTGTCCCACGACACACATGAGAATCGGACGGTCATGATCGGTATATCCTCCGACTGCCGAGATTTTCGTCACACCACGGTCAATTTGATCAAAAACCGCCTGTCTGACCTCATCCTCATGCCCTGTAATGATCATCGCCATTTTCGAATGACTGAAGCCGGCCTGTACCACATCAATTGTTTTACTCGAAATAAATACACCAATGACCGCGTACAGTCCCTCTTCGATCCCAAAAACAGTCATGGCAGCGAGGACAATCAGGCCATCCATCATCGCTAAACATGTGCCCAGCGTCAGTCCTGTGTACTTATTAATGATTTTGGCAGCGAGTGCCGTTCCACCCGTTGATCCATTCCCAAGGAACACTAGCCCTATCCCGATTCCAATCACCACTCCACCAAAAATGGCTGCTAATAGTGCTTCATGTGTCACAGGAGCAATATGTCTTGTTAAGAACACCATCAAAGGTAAAAAAATAGACCCAACGAGTGTTTTCACTCCAAATGTACCGCCTAATAAATAAAAACCAGCGATAAACAGCGGAATATTAAGTCCCCACTGCACATACGCCGCTTCGAAACCGAATGACTGCATAATGGTACTAATTCCGCTCACGCCCCCAGCGGCAATCTGATTCGGTAATAATAACGTATTAAATCCAATCGCCACGATGGCTGATCCTATTAAAATGAACAGATAATTTTTCGCTTCGATCAAAAATTGAGAATGTCCCTGCTTCATGTCTTTCTTCCTCCGTTACTTCTGAATGCACACCTATTTTAAGCTCTCCTATACGGAATGTAAATAACAGCCAAATGCAGTGCTAATGGATTAATACTTTATCACACAGCCGGATCAGCGTATTCGCCAGTTGGCATGAGAGTAAATGATGGTATATTTAATATGTACATGAGAAAGAAGGGACATGCGATGAAGAAACTATTGAAAATAACGGGCATTACATTACTTGCACTAATCATCTTATCTTTTGGTACTTTCTATACATGGAGCCGCTTTACATATGGACCCTCCGAAGCATTAAAAAAGCAGGTGAACATCGAGCAAGTGGAACATAAAAATGGTGTTTATGCATTTGAAACTACAAAAAGCGATACTGGCGTCATTCTCTATCCCGGTGCAAAGGTGGAACCACTTGCTTACGCCTATATAGGAGATGCGCTAATGAAAAAAGGCTATTCTGTCTTTATCCCCGAGATGCCATTTTCCTTTGCGATCTTCAATACAAAGAAAGCACAGGACATCATCAAGGATCATCAAGCCATCAAACACTGGTATATTGGCGGTCATTCACTTGGCGGGACAGCTGCCGCTATGTATGCAGAAGAAAACCAAAGCAAGCTAGACGGACTCTTTTTCCTTGCTTCCTATCCAGCATCAGATGATCTGAAACAAGCACCCTTCAAGGTACTATCTATCTCGGGTGAAAAGGATGGGCTAGCGACACAAGAGAAAATCAAGCAGTCGAAAAAACAGCTGCCTTCTCAAACGGTATACCATGAGATCCAAGGCGGGAATCATGCGCAATTTGGCATCTACGGCAAACAAAAAGGTGATCGGCCTGCTGATATTCCAGCCCTAACGCAGCAAAAAGATATCATTCAGAGGATGATTGAATGGTTAAAGCCAGCAAAAAAGCTCCCGTAATGGGGAGCTTTCAGATTGTTGACAAAGGGCTAAAATGATCCTTATTTTAGCCCTTTGTCTTCTTTTCAGCGTGATATGAAAACCCTTGAAGTCTAGGAAGGCCGAGTACTGGCGCGGAGCGAATTTGAGATTCGTGAGCACCGGCACGCAGGACTGACACCGAATGCGAGGGTTTGTCTTCACGCTGAAAGCTCCCGTAATGGGGAGCTTTTCATTTTTTCGTCGCTTCTAAAAACTCTTCTGCATCTGCTACTGCCAAAGAAATGGCTTCTTCCCAAAATGCTTTTTGGGTAAGATCGACGCCCAAATGCTTATATGCTAAATCTTCTACTGTCATTGAAGCTGTATCCTTTAATAACGCAATGTATTTCTCTTCAAACGATGCCCCAGCCTGCAATGCTTTTGCATAAATACCTAGCGAGAACATGTAACCAAATGTGTATGGGAAATTATAAAATGGCACACCCGTGATATGGAAATGCAGTTTAGACGCCCAGAAATGCGGATGGTATTCATCTAAAGAGTCACCAAAGGCTTCCTTCTGCGCTTCTACCATCAGCTCATTCAAGCGGTCAGCCGGCACTTCTCCATGTTTACGCTCTTCATAGAAGCGCTGTTCAAATAAGAAACGTGATTGAATGTTCATAAAGAATGCCACACTTCTCTGCAGCTTATCCTCTAACAAGCTGAGACGCTCCTCTTCATTTGTCGCTTCTTTTAATGAAGCATCAGCCACAATCATTTCTGCGAATGTCGACGCCGTTTCAGCTACATTCATGGCATATTTACGATTCAAAATACGAACATCCTGCATCACTTCCTGATGGAACGAATGACCAAGCTCATGCGCTAGTGTCGCAACATTGGATGGACTTCCCGAGAAGGTCATAAAAATGCGCGATTCTCCGCTGTCAGGGAAATTCGTACAAAAGCCGCCCACTCGTTTGTTTGGACGATCCTCTGCTTCTACCCAGCTTTCATTAAATGCTTTTTCAGTAAAGGCTGCAAGCTCTTCTCCGAATCCAGCGAAATGTTTCACAATAAAAGCAGCTGCCTCTTGATAAGGATAGATTTTTGTCTCACTTCCAATAGGAGCCCCAACATCAAACCAACTCAGCTTATGAACACCAAGCATGTCAGCTTTACGTTGTAAGTAATCAATGAACGGCTGCTTATGTTCATCAATCACAGACCACATCGCATCAAGGGTTTCTTGTTTCATCCGGCAAATATCAAGCGGCTCTTTTAAAATATGATCCCAGCCTCTTGCTTCATACACTTGCAAACGAAAGCCAGCCAGATGATTGAGGGTGCTTGCAAATAAATGTTCATCCTGTGTCCATGCATTCTCTAGGTTATGATAAACGGCCTTTCTGACTTCACGATCTGAATCATCCATCGCATTTTCCGCTTGGCCGACAGAAATCATCTGTGTTTCACCATTTTGCTCAAATGGAATGGTAATCTTGTTCACTAAGCTAGAATAGAGCTCATCCCACGCGTGGTATCCATCTACGGCTAATTTTTGAATCAACGTTTCTTGTTCAACAGGAAGTTGATCCTTCACACGCTCTCTGCGTTCATTTAATATGTAGCGAACATCTGAGAAGGCTGCTGAATTCATCAGATCTTCCCACTTGTTCGAAGGAATTGCAGCAAGCGCTTGATCAAACAACGCAAGAATGGTTCCTAGTTCGGCTTCAAGCTTGGCAATCTTACCTCGAAGACTACCTGCCTTCATATCCTTCGTATTTTGAGATTGTAGACAAGATACAAATGAACCTGCTTGAGACAGTTTTTTATATGTGGTTTCATACGTGTCAAGGACAGACGTTAACCTGCTTTCAATGTGTGTATCTTCTTTTGAGAAGGCATCCACCTTTTGGCGTAATTCATCTAGTAGCTGTTGAATGTGCTGCAAGTATGTCATAAATTCTGGTGAAGAACTGCCTCCTTTAAAAAAGGCATCTAAATCCCACGTCTCTTGTAATGGTTTTAGTCCCAAAGTATTTCCCCCTTTATTTGCTAATTTCATCATACAAAGGATATAGAGTCAGTATGGCGTATGTATTCCTTTATATTCATTTATTTTCTCACAATTAAAAAAACCCAGCAAGAAGCCGAGTTTTTATGATAATTTCGAACGTAAATAAGCATCGATAAATGAATCTAAATCTCCATCCATGACCGCTTGAACATTTCCCATCTCCGTATTGGTTCGATGGTCTTTCACAAGAGAGTATGGGTGGAATACATAAGAGCGAATTTGGCTGCCCCAGCCAATTTCTTTCTGTTCTCCTCTGATTTCATCCAATTCTGCCTGCTGTTCTTCGATTCGCTTTTGATAGAGTTTCGATTTCAGCATTTTCATTGCACGTTCTCTATTTTTGATTTGTGATCTTTCTGTTTGGCATGTCACCACGACATTTGTTGGAATGTGTGTGATACGAACCGCAGAGTCCGTCGTATTGACGTGCTGACCACCTGCACCGCTTGCACGATACGTATCAACCTTAATGTCCTCTGTACGAATATCAATATCTATTTCTTCATTGAATTCTGGCATGACATCACAGGAAACGAAGGATGTATGTCTACGGCCAGATGAATCAAAAGGAGAAATACGCACCAAACGATGGACACCTTTTTCTGCTTTTAAGTAACCGTAGGCGTTATGCCCTTTAATCAATAATGTCACAGACTTAATTCCTGCTTCATCGCCAGGAAGATAATCAAGCGTTTCAACTTTAAAGCCTCTGCGCTCCGCCCAGCGAGTGTACATTCTCAGGAGCATAGAACCCCAATCCTGTGATTCAGTACCGCCTGCACCGGGGTGAAGCTCAAGAATGGCATTGTTTTTGTCGTATGGTTCGCTTAAGAGAAGCTGCAGCTCAAACTCGTTAAACTGTTTTGTTAAGTTCTTCAGCTCTTTTTCAAGATCTGCATGAAGCTCACCGTCATAATCTTCCTTTAATAAGTCATGCGTCATTTGCAGCTCTTCATGTGACTCACTGAGCTCATGATATGTAATCACATAATCCTTCAGTGCATTGGCTTCATTAATGACACCTTGCGCCTTTTGCTGATCATTCCAAAAATCAGCCTCTGACATCGTCGCTTCAAGTTCTGCGATTTTGGCTTCTTTTGTTTCTAAGTCAAAGAGACCCCCTAAAATCAGCTAGCCTGCTAGCCATATTTTCAAGCTCTTGTCTAATTTCTACTAATTCCATATCCTTCACCTCATAGATGTATGGGGGCTGACATGAATAGAAAGAGGTTTTCACCTCTTTCCATTACTTATTCTGTCTTCCCATGACAATTTTTATATTTCTTGCCGCTTCCGCAGTGACATGGTGAATTACGCCCAATGTCCACAACTTTACGTACCGGCTTTTTCTTCACTGTCTTCTCCTCATCGCCCTCTTGAGGCTGATGAGCAGTAGTTTGACCTTGAACAACTTCTTCACGTTCTAGGTTGTTTTGGATTTCTGATTTTAGGACATATTTGGCTACATCATCTTCAATTGAAGCCACCATATTCTCAAACATCGCAAATCCTTCCATTTGGTATTCACGAAGCGGGTTTGTTTGTGCATACGCACGTAAATGAATTCCTTGACGCAGCTGATCCATTGCATCAATGTGATCCATCCACTTCGAATCTACCGCACGAAGGACGATGACTTTTTCAAATTCACGCATTTGTTCATCGCCAAATGTTTCTTCTTTTGCATCGTATTTCTCTTTAATACGATCCATGATGAAGGACGTAATTTCATCTGCTTCTTTACCGAAGATATCTTTGACCGTAATGGCCCCTTCATCTAAATAGTTCGTGTTGATTAATTCAACAAGACCATCTAGTTTCCACTCTTCTGGAAGCTCTTCTTTCGGCGTATAAGATCCAACAGCTCGCTCAATAGAAGATTGAATCATATTGATCACAATCGATTTCAAGTTATCCGAATCGATCACTTCAAAGCGCTGTTTGTAAATCACTTCACGCTGTTGACGCAGCACATCATCATATTGTAGAAGCTGCTTACGGGAATCAAAGTTGTTCCCCTCAACACGTTTTTGAGAAGATTCAACGGCTTTAGATACCATTTTACTTTGAATTGGTGTAGTGTCATCCATTCCAAAGCGATCAAGCATCGCCATCGTCCGCTCTGCACCGAATCGGCGCATCAATTCATCTTCCATGGATAAATAAAATTGTGTAATCCCTGGGTCTCCTTGACGACCAGAACGTCCACGAAGCTGGTTATCAATACGGCGTGATTCATGACGCTCTGTCCCAACAACAGCCAGACCGCCCAGTTCTTTCACACCTTCGCCAAGCTTGATGTCTGTACCACGGCCCGCCATGTTTGTCGCAATCGTGACGGCACCTTTTTGACCAGCTTCCTCAATAATTTGTGCTTCACGCTCATGGTTTTTCGCGTTTAACACTTGATGAGGAATGCCTTTATTTTTGAGCAGCTTAGAAATAAGCTCAGATGTCTCAACAGCAACTGTTCCGACAAGAACTGGCTGCCCTATCATATAACGCTGGGCAACATCCTCAGCCACTGCTTTAAATTTACCCTCCATTGTGCGGTAAATTAAATCAGGTCTGTCATCACGAACCACTGGTTGATTGGTCGGGATTGTCACAACCTGCATGTTGTAAATGTTACGGAATTCCTCTTCTTCCGTTTTCGCTGTACCTGTCATACCGGATAATTTTTCATACATACGGAAGTAGTTCTGGAACGTAATCGTTGCAAGTGTCATGCTTTCATTCTGCACTTCAAGACCTTCTTTTGCCTCGATGGCTTGATGCAGACCTTCACTGTAGCGGCGCCCTTTCATTAAACGTCCTGTGAAGGAGTCAACAATGACGACTTGGCCATCTTCCACGACATAATCAACGTCTTTTTGCATCGCAACATGTGCCTTCAAGGCCTGAGCGATGTGGTGGTTCAGCGCGACATGTTTGACATCAAACAGGTTCTCGATGCCGAATGCTTTTTCCGCCTTCGTCATTCCGCTTTCTGTCAGCTGCACACTTTTTGTCTTAATATCATACGTGAAATCGTCTTCTATTTTTAATGTACGCACAAAAGCATTTGCTTGTACGTAAAGTTTCGTCGATTTCGCTGCTTGTCCAGAAATAATAAGAGGTGTTCTCGCTTCATCAATTAAGATGGAGTCAACCTCATCGATGACGGCATAATGAAGTGGTCTTTGCACCATTTGCTCTTTGTAAAGCACCATGTTATCTCGTAAATAGTCAAAGCCAAGTTCATTGTTTGTTGAATACGTGATATCAGCGGCATACGCTTCTCTTTTTTCATCTTTGTCTAAACTGTTTAAGTTTAAGCCCACCGTTAATCCAAGAAATTCAAAAATCTTGCCCATTTCCTCCGCATCACGGCTTGCCAAATATTCGTTGACTGTCACAATGTGGACACCTTTACCAGAAAGAGCATTTAAATAAACAGGCATCGTTGATGTCAACGTTTTACCTTCACCTGTTTTCATCTCAGAGATGTTGCCTTCATGAAGCGCGATCCCCCCCATGAGCTGCACCTTAAATGGGAACATTCCTGTCACGCGGCGAGATGCCTCGCGTACTGTTGCAAATGCTTCCACCAACAGGTCATCCACGGATTGTCCTTTTTCGAGTTTTTCTTTAAATTCGATCGTTTTATTTCGTAAAGCCTCGTCAGATAATTTCTCAAAATCTTGAGCGAGAGCTTCAATTTCATTTGCCTTTTTTTCATATCGGCTGATCGTACGTTTCGTAGGATCAAACACTTTATTTAAGATTCCAAGCATATAATAACGCTCCTCTATTTCATGCAATTTTTCGGCATGTCCAAAAGTTTGACAGGTCCATATTTACCTGCATTTATCATACCATACCTTCATTCATTTCCAAAGAATTTGCAATGATTTAGCACAAAAAACCCGCCCCTCATCAAGGGAACGGGTTTACTTTTTTTAGGTTATTTTTAGATCAACAGAAGCTGATGGTTAAGCGTTTGGCTCAATGAGTCCGTATTTACCGTCATTTCGGCGATAAACCACATTGGTCAAATTTGTCTCAGCATTTGTGAAAACAAAGAAGCTATGACCTAACATGTTCATTTGGAGAATGGCCTCTTCGCTATCCATCGGTTTTAAGTTGAAACGTTTTTGTCTGACGATTTCTGTTTCATCAATTTCCTCGTCATCTTGAACCGCTACATCGGCAGTGCCGTTTCCTCCAGCAAATAAGTGCTTTTTCACACCTTGCTCGCGGAATTTACGGTTTACTTTTGTTTTGTGTTTTCTAATTTGACGTTCTAGTTTACTGGTTGCTAGGTCTACTGCATTGTACATATCCTCATTATGCACCTCAGCTCGAAGTGCTAGATCAGTCATTGGAATGGTAACCTCAACTTTAGATTCTTGATCGTTGTAAAACTTCAAGTTCACGTTGACTGAAGCATCAACATCTGACTCAAAATAACGCTCCAGCTTTCCAATTTTTTTCTCGACATGATCTCTTAGTGCAGGTGTTACTTCGATGTTTTCTCCTCTGACATTGTAATTCATGTAAAGAACGCCTCCTTTAAAATTAAGGATATGTAAACCTATTTCTACTTTTCCCTCCTTTTCTCCTGCTCAAACGTAAAAAAAATGTGAATTTTTATTGAAATTTGTCGAATTATGCGGTACTTCAACTATTACTTGATAGGTGATGAATATATATTCGGTTGATTCTCGAAAAAGACCAGCGCGCTTTTAAATGTTGAAAGATGAAATAGATGTTTTCAGCGATTGAGACAAGGACTTCAAATCCTCCGCAGCTGCTTTCATTTCTTCGTTCGCTGCTAGTGATTCTTCAACAGCTGCCGACATGTATTCCGTCTCTTCGGAGTTCCGTTTGGCTCCTTCTTCAATGACACCAACCGTTTGAGAAATTTCCTCTGTACTAGCTGAAATTTGCTCTGCAGTGGCTGATAGCTCCTCTGCTTTCATCGAGATATCACGAATGGATTCCAGGATTTCATGAAAGCTCTGTTCAGACAAGTGCGATACTTTCACACCTTCTTCTACATTTCGTTCAACCTTTGTCATCGATTGTGATGACTTTTCAGTATCTTTGTTCACGTTCGCGAGTAATTGACTAATTTGATCTGTCAGCTGACTAGATTCTTCTGCCAGCTTCCTCACTTCATCTGCTACAACCGCAAAGCCTCTTCCATGTTCTCCTGCTCTTGCCGCTTCAATTGCTGCGTTTAACGCAAGCAAATTTGTCTGGTCGGCAATGGCGTGGATATGACCTAACAGATCTTGAATGCCCGTAAACTGCGCTTGTACATTAGCCATTGTGGAATGGTGGTCATTCACAGACTCCTTAATAGAGCTCATTTGTTTCACAAACTGTTGAATGAGGGCTGCACCCTCTTCAGCCTTTTCAGTCACTGAAATTGAGTGACCCGAAACATCGGATGTGTGTTCAGCCGCATTTTGCATGCCAGTCGATACCTCTTGAATGGCGGAAGCGACTTTTCCGACCGCATCTGATTGTTCACGTGAAGCTTCACTAACCTGTTCAATCGAGCTAGATGTCTGCTCACTCGCCGATATTGTTTGGCTGATGGTTTCTTCAAATTGAGCAGCAGAATCAGCTAATTGCTTTGATCCGTTTTGCACCTGTAAAATGAGCTGACGCAAATGAGTCGTCATTTGGTTAAAGGCTGTGCCGAGTTGGCCAATCTCATTTTTAGAGGTTACTTCAATCTCTTCAATTGTGAGATCACCATCAGCCATTCTTTTGGCGGCATTTGTAACAGAGACAATCGGTTTTGTCATTCGATGAACGAATCTGATCCCAATCAACAAAAAGGCGAGCACAATCGCTGCACTGACAAGAATGAGTGTGAGCAATAATTGGTTGCTGTCTTGATTGAGCTGGTTGATTTTTTGATCTCGTTGTTTCAATTGTGTTTGTGCGAATTCTTTTGTAAAGGTATGTATTTCTTGTTCGATAGGCTGTAATTCTTGACTGAGGCGGGTGTTGAATTCCTTTTGATTTTGCATATTCAGTGAATTAAATAATCGATTGGTTGAGGTGTAATAAAGGTAATTTTGTTCAGAAATTTGTTCTAACAGATTTTTAACTTGTTTAACAGCACTAAGTTTTGAAGCTTCATTTGTTTTCTTATTGATATCTTCATATGTTTGCTCAATCTTTTGTAAATTCTCAGCGTCTTGCACGACCACATATGTCTTGATTTGCGCTTCCTGCTTTTGCAGAAGTGCTTCTAATTCCAGTGAGGTCTGATAAAGCTTCACTTCTTTGTTGAGAAGCGCCTTATAGGATTGATCTGTTTTGTAATAGATAAAGCTTGAGAACCCTAAAATACTGACAAACAATACACATATGACAATAAGCCCAAATAAAAATTGATTTTTTAGTCTCATAATTTCCTCCGAATGGTCTGAATTGAACAAAAATTAATGAATGACATACGGCCTCATACAGGCATGTATTTCATCCATCCACTTTCTATATTCAGGTATAAAATATGATGTCAGGAATGATTGGAAGTGATTTGAAGGGAATGTATAGAAAGCTAGTATATCGAAACTTAAAAATATTTGATCAAACGAACGAATCGTCTTAGCAAAGTGCTCATTTTCAATAATTGAAAGCAGAAGGGGATGTGTTGTCTCTAAATGAAAAAAGGCATGGATCAGATCATTAAAGATCCGATCCCCCTCCGTTTTAGCAAAGTCCTTCTCAATTTCATCTAAATATTTTAGACTCTCTTCTATCGTATAAAGAAGTTCATAATATGTGGTTAATAAAATATAGTCATCTGAACGATACGCCACAGGTCTCACCTATTTATTTCCGTTTATCGTAGTATACGCCGTCACTCGTTAAGGGCTGGTATGGATTTTGATAATTCAGCTGTTTCGTTTTCTTTCTTTGAATGGCTTGAATATCTGCTCTTATCCCTTTTTGGATAATCGTTAATTGCTTCGCCATCTGCTGATCCGTTTGAATGATTTCTTTGATCTTCTCTTTTTCTTGATCGGACAGCTCATGCTGTATCTCTCTCATTAATTCGTCTCTCTCAATTAAAAAGGCGTCAAAGTCTTCAACCAGCGTTTCACTTTGTGGATTTGCCGATATTTCGGCTGCCATTTTTAAAGTTTGGTCATGCAGCTGGTCAACAATACTCATAGAGATCCCCCAATAGAGTGGTGGCGGCCTTTTCGATCCGTTTGAATGACTTCCTTCCAAGCATCTCGGAAATCGGTCACGTATTGCTCCACTTCATTCAACATCTCTTCGTCATTTTGAAGGTTGGCCTCTATGAGTCTGCGATAGATGTAATCATACATACTTGCCATACTCTTTGATACATCATAAGAACGATTTAAGGTGACATTTAATTCTTGGATGATGTTTTGAGCCTTTTTCAGATTCAAGTTTCTCGTTTCCGCATCCTCTTTTTGAATGGCATACTTCGCTAGTCTGATAAACTTTAAGCAGCCTTCATAAAGCATAAGCGTCAACTCGGCAGGTGTTGCAGTCTCAATAGAATTTTTCTGATAGGCGGCATAAGGGTTCTGTATTGCCATATGTTATAAACCTCCAATTATTGTCCAAGCAGTTGAGAAAGGTAGCCAGATTGGTTGTTTAGCTTTTGAATTGCACTATCCATGGCGTTAAACTTTGTATAGTAACGGGCTTCAACCAGCTTCAAACGGTCTTGGAACGTACTCATTCGTTTGGTCAAAGAATCAAGGTCCTTACCAAGTCCGTATTCCTTTAATTCCATTGTTGTGCTGCCAGCCTTTGTTTGAATGCTCTTCGTGAATGCTGATAAGGAATTTTTGACACGATAAATGATCCCTTGTTCTTTATATTGCTGCTGCGCTTTGTCTTTATCTTTTGAATCCACATTTAAACTACCCGAGATGAACATTTGACTGACCTTTTGTGGATCTGCTTCAATGGCTTCTTTTAGTTTCTTTTCATTAATTACAAGCTTTCCGCCATCTTTATATTTATCTGAAGTGGTAATTCCGATTTGTGTGATTTGAATTTTATTCGCATCACTTGTCGTAATATCAGCATAAAAATCACTTCTTATTTTAGAGGCACCAGATCGTAAAATGGAATCACTTCTCAGCAAGCCAGACTTCGCGGTCGTTTCCCATAGCTCCACTTCTTTGTCAGACATCGCTTTTTTCTCTTCAGCCGTTAATGGGTGATAGTCTCTATTTCTTTTTTCATTGACTTTACCATTAACCTGCTCAACAAGCTCATTGTATTTATCAACAAATTGTTTAATTTTATCAAAGATTGTATCGACATCTGTTGAAACGTTTAAGCTGACAGGCTTATCCGTTGTTCCTTTAAGCTCATACGTAATACCAGCCTGTGTAAAGGTATTGTTGTTATTTTCCATTTTGAGACCATTAATTTCGTATTGCGCCTTCTGTCCTGGAGTGGTCGCAACTAATTTATTATCTCCATCCACTTGGAATCCTAATTGCGTTAAAAATGAAGCAGAATTGCCATCCGCGGCCTTAATACTGACACCTTCACCAGTCGTACGCGAAGTCAGAGCGATCGTATCCACGTAGTTCGTCCCATCAAAGATTTGGCCTTTATAAGCCGTGACACCTAGTTGAGAGTTGTTCAATTTTGACACAATTGAATCAATTGTATCTGTATCAGTGGTATTAATGGTCACTGTTTTGGGTTTTGTAGAATCTGGTGTCGTCACCTCAAACGTAAACGTACCGTTTGCAGCTGTAAATCCAGATGTACCAGAAGATTTGAATACGGAAGCTGTCGCTAGTTGGGTCACATTGATTGAGCCAGAGGTAGCATTTGTTGAGCCAGTTGCTGTAACAGCAGATTCATTTGAGCTTGTCACTTTTTTGGCGCCATATGTACTTGGAAGCGTCAAGTTTAAGCTATTGATCAAATCATCTAATTCTTTGACTTTCGAATTAACCTCGCGATAGCTGTCTCTTTGCCATTCTAGCGTTTGTTTCTGACGTGTCATTTTATCAAGTGGTACTTGTTCGGTTTTCATCAGCTTTGAGACGATCTCATCAATATCAAACACATTTGAAAATCCAGTAATCCGGTTAACCATTGTTTATGTTCTCCCTTCAATTACATTCTTTTATCTACAAATAAACCGACAATCTCAGTCATCGCCGCATAGAAATCAAGCCATTCCTTGGAAGGAATTTCTCTAATGACTTCTTCTGTTTGGTTGTCTACTACTTTGACATAATATTCATTGAGTTTTTCATGTAATTCAAATTGAAGATGAAATTGAGTAGGTTCAATCAGCTTGTTTGCTCCTTGAAGCGTTTTTTCAATTTCTTCTTTTGAAACGACCTTGCCATTTGCTTGTAAATCAGTGTTTACATTGTCATTCTGATTATTAGAAACACGGGTTTGAAACGCATCGATAATTGGCTCAAGTGATGTCAACTTACCAACAGACATAGTTATTCAGCTCCTGTGCTTTAATCTACCTTTTATATCGGCTTTGAATTTTCAAATTAAATATAGATGGACCGATTTGTTAAAGTTTCATATAGATGGTGAACATCCACACAGAAACGTGGAGAAGGATAGCTGAACCAGATACAAAAATCCTCACTTTTTTTGTGAGGATAATTGAGAAAGAAGATCTAAGGACAAGCTCGCAGCACGATTATTCTCTTCTTGAATAGACAGGTAAACTTCCTTCCTATGAATATCGATGTGCTTAGGAGCCTCAATCCCGATTTTCACTTGATCGCCTTCGATTGATATAATTTTGACTTCAATATCATCACCTATTTGAATCGACTGGTTTAATTTACGAGACAGCACTAACATGAGGATGCCACCTCTAACAAATGTTTTGTATGATAGGCTGAATCATGCAAAATCACCTGCTTGGCTTTCATGTTTTTCCGGTTCACAATGATAGGCGCTCTTAAATTGGCTGTCGTTTTTTCAATAGAGGATTCCATTGTTAATATAACCATTACTTCCACATCATTGGCATCTTCTACTGCCAGAATGTCTACAACCGTCTCGTCCAAATCAAATTCGTATTGATTGAAGAATAAAAATGGGCTGCTGACGATAAAGCCTAATTCTGCGTTTTTCAATGATTGAAGAACTAAAAATGGAGACTCTTCTGATAAAGGTAAAATGACAAACTGTTTTTGATCCAGAAATCCTGGTATCCCATTAGAGAAGTTGATGATTTGCTCCTCTTTAATTGTCACTTCGCCATGGTATTTTGTTTGAATGATCATACTTCACGACCTTTTTCGTTTTTCTTAACTATACCTTATCACCATTTTGACCCGTTTCGTCAACTTCTATTTTTAATTCTGGGTATTGTAACATATCAATATTTACTTTACCTTGCTGGTAGTTAACGATCGGTTTATGAGGTGTTGCCTCAATGACAGCTTTTTGAGGCTCAATATCAATTTTAACCTCGGATGGCTGATAGTGAATTTTGACACTAAAGAATGAAGGAATCACACCGATGGTGAATTGCTTCGCTGGAGGACTGCCATTGATTTTGGCAAACTCGGCAATGGCATTACCACCATCCTCAATCTTAATCAGTTCGCTTCCTTCTTCCGCTCTTCGGCCCATTCCTTCGCCAATAGCACGTTTCCCCTCAGCTGCCCATTCCTCAGAACGCCTAAAAATCGACTTGATATCCATATCGGCAAATGCCTCTGTTTGATCAATGGTTAATTTCGAAGGTGTTCTTGTGATGTTCATGACAGCTCTTGGCTGCTGAATCTCAAGATCAGCTCTTGGCTGCTCTACTTCTTGTCTAGATGGAGTCGTCGACATTTGCAGCTTTGCATAGGTTTGTTGCATTAACAATCTAGGGATTTGCATAAGTTCACCTCCACGATGCAAAAAAGCACCCAACGGATGCTTTTTATTATCTTAAGAAATCGACAAGGGATGGCTGAATAACTTTTGCTGTCGTTGCTAAAGCAGCTCTATTCACAACCTCTTGTTGAAGAAGATCAATAATTGCTTTTTCACTTTCTACATCTTCATTATCTGATTTGGCATTTTTCAGTACTTCGAATTGTGAAGTCAAGCGACTGCCTACTAAGTCAATCCGATTCGATCGGGCACCAAGATCTGAGCGCTCAGCACTCATCACTTCTTTAAACTGATCGATACTTCCTAATGCATCATCAGAATTCGCGAACGTTCCATTTTTCAATGAGTTTTCTAAATCCGTCAGCATTTCAATGACATTTTGACCGCTGGCAGACTGTCCACCAAACGCTGAAATTGGATTTGAGTTCACATTTAAAGTGATACCATCAGAAATGTTCGATTTAACGGAATTTGCATCTGTATAGTTTTCAAAGTTAAATGTAAACGTACCGTCTGCGTTCTCTACAACTGGTTTTACATTTGTATTCGTTCCATTAAATACGAACTTACCTAACATCTGAGTATTCATTGCATCAATGATTTGTTTCTTCATCTGACCAATTTCCACTCCGATAGCCTCTAAATCTTCGGGCTGCTTTGTTCCATTCGCCGCATCAAGCACTTTGTCTCGAATATTTGACATAATATCAATGATTTCAGTGACACTTGTTTCAGATGTATCAATCCAGTTTTGTGCTTCATTTAAGTTTTTCTGATATTGTTCATTTCGAAACATTGCTGTACTATATTGAAGGCTTTTTACTGCTGCAACGGGATCATCAGACGTTTTCGTGAAACGTTTTCCTGTTTGTGCCTGCTCATTTATTTTAGAAAGTTTTTCATAACTCTTACTAATATTGCGAAGTGAGTTTTGAGAAATCATACCTTGCGTAACTCGCATCAGTTATCCCTACCTTCCTACGACACCCATGCCGTTGATTACTTTATCTAATACTTCATCTTGTAATGTCACCATTCTTGCCGCTGCATTATACGCATGCTGAAATTGGATCATATTCGTCATTTCTTCATCGATGGAGACAGCGCTAGTCGACATTCTACGTTCATTGGCTGAGTTGACAAGAGCCGCTGAACTGCTTTCCAGCGTCATGTTCTTTTTCCCTTGTATCCCCATTTCAGCAATGACATTTTGGTAGTAATCCTGAATCGTCGTCGTATTTCCACCAATTGCCAGCTTCAAGTCTTGAATATTGGCTAATTGCGTAGCATTCGAACCGTCACCCTTCGTACTATTGAGAGATGCGGCAATATTATCTGTTGATGCTAAAATCACATCACTCACTTTGATACGAGCTGCCAAGCCTTTATTCAGATCATTGTTATTCTCGATGTCAAAAAAGTCTTGTCCGCTTGCCCCATTTAACGTGTACCCTTGCTTATGCACGTCGTTAAATGTATCCATGAATACTTGTGCTACTTCATCTAGCTCTGCAAGCATGTCTGGGTACATTCCTTTTTCAGCACCATTTGACATGTAGCCATACGCCTCAACAAGTGCTTTTACTTTACCATTCACCTGTAATTGATCTGCTGCAATGGTTGTTGTTCCAAATTGAAGTGAGTTGACAAGTCCAGTCGTATTATCATAGGAGATTTGCAGTTCAGACTTTTCGTTGGTAATGCCATTCAAAATCGTCCCAGCAGATTGTCCATTTGCACCGATAATGTCGATGTTGACGGTTCCTTCAGCAATTTTGAGTGCATTTCCGCCAGATGGGTTGTAGCTCACCTTAATATCAACAAGTGAGGATAACTGATCGACCAGCGCATCACGCGTATCATAAAGATCATTTGGAAGATATCCATTTGGCTCAACCGTTGCAATCTGTTTGTTCACTTCATCTATTTGAGATAAAAGAGTGTTCACATTTTTTGCTGTTGAATCAAGTTCTGTTTTTAAATTCTTTTGTATCGTTGTTAAAGAAGAATTGAGCAGACGGAATTGGTCTACTAAAGCCTGTGCACTTGTTTTAACTACTGTACGTGCAGATGCAGTATCAGCATTTTTCGATTCTGATAGGACCTGTAATGATTTCCAAAGATTATCAAAGGCTCTGTTTAAGCCTTCATCTGTCAAATCATTCATAACCCCCTCCATTTGTGAAAGGGCATCAGACTTCGCTGAATAGTAAGACAAATTGTTGTTATGATCTCTGTATTGTAGATCTAAAAAGCTGTCTCGAATTCTTTCAACGGTCCCAACTTGTACTCCTGTCCCCATTTGGCCGTACGTCTTGCCATCATAAACAGAAATTACTGGGTAAGGATTATCTGCTTTAAAGGTAACTCTTTGTCTTGAGTAGCCTTCTGTATTTGCATTGGACACGTTGTTTGATGTGACATAAAGCCCTGCACGTTGGGCTGTGATTCCTCTTTTTGCCGTTTCTAGTCCCATGAATGTAGAACCCATTGGTATCCTCCTTGTTTACGCCTTCGAATCAAACAAAGCCCTATGCTGTTTAGGCTTTGAACTCTCAAGACCATTTTGTCCGTAATTCATATGTTCTTTATTAGGGTTAACGAGATCGAATGTCAGTGAAATAAATTGAAGTGACTGCTGAATGAGCTGTTTGTTTAGTTCATTTACATCTTTCAATTCCACCATGATGTCATTTAGTTTCTCATATAACGAAATGAGCTCTTCTTGATCCGTACCTTCAGCCTTTTCGATACATGCGGTGATTGTCGGCGGTTGATCACTTTGTAAAAATTGAACTGTAGCTTCAATACGCTTTTCTTCTAATTGAGAAATGGCCTGAATATATTTTTGCTCTAAATTCAGAACCTCTGAAAGAGCATCGATCTCATTGCTTTTCAGCATTTCTGTTTTATCCTTAGACAGCTTTAGAAGCTGTTCATGTAATCTATAGAGACGATGCAGCTCTTCAATAATTATTTTAACTGACATTCACGCTACTCCTTTTGTTATTGTTGTTTATAAAAATTCAGCATTTTATCTGCAATACCTTTTGTATCTACCTGATATGTTCCGGCTTCAATGCTTTTTTTAAGTTGGTCTATTTTATCTTGACGTTCTTTCATTAAATTCGGCACCTTTTGCATTTCGATTGCCTTTTTAGAAATTTCGACTTTATCAGTTGATTTTGCTTGATTCGATTGCAACGTTTGTTTCTCATATGTTTTCTTGTAAGGATTTACTGGTTGTGTTCCATATCGATTAATTTTCACGGGATTCCTCTCGCTTTCCGTTACAGTCTGTCTTGATTCTATCCATTTTATCGACCAAACTGCAACTTAGTTTAGGGAATCAGTCGTTTTTAGGATTAATGGCATAATAGGTGTCTTTTTTCCTAGATTCAATCTCCTTTTTACGCTCCTCTTCCTGGTTCATTTGGCTGATTTGCGAATGAATATCCTGTTCACATTGGCTGCACAGCTTGTTTTTCCTGATCGGTTGGCCGCATCTTTCACAAGGATAGTTGATATTCGGAAATTGACTAATTTGAAGCCTTTTCAAACGGATAAATTTCAAAATTAATTCTTCATCAACATCTGTTGCATCTACTATTTCAGCAATGGTTGATTGTCTGTTACTTTGCTTCCGCAAAAATTTATAAACGATATCAAAAGAACGTTCTTCTTCTTCAAAGCATTTGTTACAAACCGTTTGGATGGTGGTTTTTAAAAATAACTGATTACATTGTGGACAGTTTGCCAATTGATTCATAACCAAAACCCCTTACGTTATTTTCTTTTCTTATTATCGGTTAATTATCATGATTTTTAACTACGTATCAACGTAAAAGAGGAAACACTTTTGGCACCTGCGTCTTTTAAAATTTTTGCCGCATCATAGATGGTCGCCCCAGTGGTATAGATATCATCAATTAATACAATATCCTTTTGAAGGATTGCATCTGACTGCTTTAATTGGAACAATCCCTTTTGATCTAGACGTTCATTTTTACTTTTCTTGGACTGCTTACTTTGATGAATTTTAACGAGTGGGTGCAGTACAGGCATACCAATCAAAGAAGCTAGTAAGGCGGATTGATTAAATCCTCTTTCCTTTAACCTTTCTTTACTTAAAGGGATTGGAATCAGCACAGGTTCTTTAATAGAAAAAGAACGCTTAAACACTGCTCGTATATCTCTTTTAAACAGCTCAGCTAAAGCAGTATCACCTCGAAATTTAAATCGAGCAAGAACGCCTTTCATAAAGTCGTTGTAAGCATAGACAGACCTATTTTTCACAAGAACGTCAGAAAAATCGGGCCGTTCATTCCATCGGGAACAGTCCCGACACAATTGGTTATTTGACTGTCCTCTTCCACATTTTGGACAAATAGTGTTATGAATCTTCACTAGGTGATCCTTACATGCTATACATAAGATATCATCATTTGATAGAAGCAATGATTTCCATGTAAAAGCAGCCACAAAATGCCCCTCACAAATTGGGCAAATCAACTATTTTCCTTATTAAGCGGTTGACGATTTTCGCATCTCGGAAATGTTGTGACCTTTGAAGCAGCTTCTGTCAGAATGACCAGCATAGCAGTATTCTTCTGTTTATCCACCATCTCGGATTTACTGTAGGATATTTTATCGATATCTGTTATATATTGCGGCTTCACTTGATTTAGTGAAATCGCTAATACATCTTCTATACACTTTTCACAATGACAAATCATGTTTAATTGATTGAGATATTGGTAGAGGATTTCCTTGAGTAGTATTTCTTTTGCATTTAGTAGCATATTTTGTCTCTCCTGCCATTTGTGTATTGTGAATATAATGTACCATGATTTAGTTAAACCCACACTATTTTTCAGAAAACTCCTGTGCAGCTGTATCATTCATGTTTACGATATGCTTCTTCGCTTGTTTCATCCTTCTCGTTAAACCAAAATGAAAAAAGAAAACATCTCCTTTAGAATATTTAGGATGCCTACCCACCCTTCCAGAAATTTGAACAAGTGCACTTTCTGTAAAAATAGTAGATTCAGCACCTAGTACACCTACCTGAACATTTTGAATGGTTACGCCTCTTTCGAGAATAGTAGTAGTAACCAGTACATCGTATGCGTAATCTCTGAAGTGTTGGACCTTTTGTTTCCTATCTTGATCATCAGCAGATACACCCTCTACATTTACATGATGCTCTCGAAGAATCTTCGTTACCTTCTTCATCGTGGAGATAGAAGGAACAAAAAGCAAAACCCTTCTCTTTCTTTTAATATGTTTCTCTAGCCAGTTCATTACAGTAGATGGCAGCTCATTCTTGTTTAATTTCTTTTTCCAATGTCCAATCCATTGAAATGACGGAACGGGTAAAGGTTGCCCGTGGAAACGCAGAGGGATTTTTATCGCTTCTAGTTGCCCACGAGAAACATCTCTTTTCATTTTTTTAGAAGGTGTGGCACTTAAGTAAATCCTAACCCCTTTTTTTCTCATGGCCTTTAAAACAGCAAATTGAAGACGTTCATCGATTGAATAAGGAAAGGCATCGACCTCATCTACAATGAGAACATCAAAAGCATTTTTGTATCTCATGAGCTGATGGGTTGTGGCGATCATAAGCGGCGCTATTTGGAATCTTTGAGGGCTCCCACCGTAAAGCACAGCTATATTCAGCCCTTGAAATACCTTTCTAATTCGCGGCTCGAGTTCAAGCACAACATCTGTTCTAGGCGTCGCAATACAGACACTCATTCCTTTATTTAACGCGTATTCAATTCCGTGAAAAAGCACCTCCGTTTTCCCTGCCCCGCAAACAGCCCAAACTAGTAGATCAGATTTGTTTTTTATCGCTTCTATCATTTTTTCTGACGCTCTCTTTTGCCCTTTAGACAGCTCTCCCTGCCAGGTTAATTCAGATTGAAATGTTTCTTTCATTTGTGGACCCGTCCATTCGTATAGAGAGCCACACTCAGTTACTTTTCCCATCATGATGCATGATCTACAGTACACACATTCTTTTTGGCATATTTCACACGGCGAGAGAGCAAAGTACCGCTTGTTTGATACACCACATCGGTAGCATGTAAAACCGCTCGCTCTCCTCTCAATGGCAGAAGTTCTATTTACGAGTCCTTTCTCCTCCAGCCAATCCAAATCAAGCTTCGTGCATCGGGTTTCAATGGTAAGTAGGTGACGTGATTGCATTTGTCGCCTTAGTTCCATCGCTTTGTCCATGTTCAATTTCTCCAAACACCTCTCAACTGATGTTTGCCTATTATGTACAAAGACAAGACCTTTCGTCCAACTGTCAAAATTGAAAAATAAACCCCCTTTTCCATGAGAAAAGGGGGTTTTTGAGATCTATCTAATCATCCAGCCAAGACCTAATGATCCTTCGCCTAGATGAGTACCAATCACAGCACCAAAGTAGCTTTTATAAAATTCGACATGAGGGTACTTTTCTGATAAATGTGCAATCAATTCTTCTGCTTCTTCTTCTCTATTTCCATGAATGATTGCAGCTCTCATCGGTACACCACGTGATGCATCTTCATCGAATAATTCAAAAATGCGTGAAATGGCTTTTTTACGTGTACGAATCTTTTCAAAAGGGACAATTAGCTTGTTGTCAAAATGAAGGATAGGCTTTACCTTTAAGAGGCTTCCAATAAAAGCCTGGGCACCGTTTAATCTGCCCCCTCTTTGCAAATGAGTTAAGTCGTCCACCATAAAATAGGCTCGTTCGCTTTCTTTCAGATAATTTAGATGTGCTAAAATCTCTTCTGGAGAAGCACCATCTTGGATTTTTTCAACAGCCTCTAATGCATAAAACCCCTGCACCATACAGCTAGTTTCTGAATCAAACGGGTAAATGTCAATTCCGTCAACTAGATCGTTCGCTGAGGCTGCACTATTATATGTTCCACTAATTCCACTTGAAAGGTGAATACTAATCACAGCATCGTATGTTTCACTTAGCTTTTCATATAATTCTACTAGTTCACCAAAAGCAGGCTGAGAGGTTGTTGGAAGATCTTTATATTTTTTGACTTCTTCATAATACGTCTTCCAATCCATCTCTAATTCTTCACGGTACGATTCGCTGCCAAAGATGACGTTAAGGGGAATCATATGAATTTGATGTTTATCACGTAGCTCTTGTGGTATATAAGCAGTACTGTCTGTTACAACGGCTATTTTCATTCTTAAATACCTTCCTTATTCGTTACTCTTTTTTATTCTAAAAGAATGATCTTTGTTTTTCATTAGATTTATAATAGTAATCAAAAAAGCCTGCCTAATCAATAGGCAAGCCCGTTATATCCGAAAAAGCCTCCTTATCCTGCCTATCATTTCTCTCAAACTGAAAATGTGAGAGAACAAAAACAGGCGAAAAAGGAGTACTTGTCCGGAACATTATCTCATTTCTACCCAGCCGTTTTTAATTGCTACAACAACAGCTTGTGTACGGTCGTTTACATTCATTTTTTGCAAAATGTTACTTACGTGGTTTTTGACTGTTTTCTCACTAATAAAGAGCGATTCACCAATTCCTCTGTTGCTCTTTCCGTCAGCTAACATTTGAAGAACTTCACATTCACGTCTTGTTAAGATATGAAGTGGTCTGCGAATTTCAGGATATACCTCATGCTGTGGATGTGCTGAAACGCCACTAGTTGCTAGACGTCGGAATTCATTTACTAAGTTATGAGTGACTTTCGGATGTAAATAAGATCCTCCGTCCGCTACTACTTTCACTGCTTCAATGAGAGTGTCTGCATCCATTTCTTTTAACAGGTAACCTCTCGCTCCTGTTTTCAATGCATGTGTCACATAGTTTTCATCGTCATGAATAGATAGAATAATGACTTTTGATTCGGGATAAAGCTCTACTAGCTGCTTTGTAGCCTCTACACCATTTACATTCGGCATATTAATGTCCATAATGACAACATCCGGATGATAGTGCTCTACGATACGTGCAGCTTCGTCACCGTCGTCTCCTTCTGCAACTACTTCAAAAGTAGGTTCAAAATCTAAAATCCGTTTGACACCTTCACGGAATAATTGGTGGTCATCAATAATTACAATATTTACTTTAGTCACAAGCTACGCCTCCCCATGTTTATTGTTCTACACCTGAACTTTATGGTCAATATGTCTTTTGACTCTATTTTACAATTTTATTTTGCAATGTTAACGGCACTCGAATCATGATGAATGTCCCTAGACCTATTTTTGAGTCTATGGTCATTTTACCTTCTAGTAAGTCTACGCGCTCTTTCATGCCAAGTAAACCGAAGGATTTGTTTTTGTTTGTTTTAACATCTTTCATATCAAAGCCTTTTCCATCGTCTTTGATAATTAATGTCACAAAGTCTTTCGTTACTTCTACCTTTACAGAGATTTCTTCAGCTTCAGAATGTTTTAAGGAATTTGTGACAGCTTCTTGGGCTAGTCTAAATAGTGCCACTTCAAATTGAGAAGCAATTCTTTCGTTTTCTGTATCACCTAGGCATTGGAACGTAATCTTGGTTTTCCCATCATACTCTTCAATTGTGTTTAAGTATTTTCTTAGCGTCGGAATGAGACCCAAATCATCTAATGCCATCGGTCTTAAATCATAAATGATTCTTCTCACTTCGTATAGTGCATTTCGCACATTCTGTCTGAGACTTCTAATTTCTTTAAAGCCTTCTTCTGTACCTCGGTCTCTAAAAATCCGTTCAATTAATTCAGAACGCATCATCACGTTTGCCAGCATCTGAGCGGGACCATCGTGAATTTCCCGGGATACCCTTTTGCGTTCTTCTTCTTGAGCTTCAATAATTCTTAGTCCAAAATCTTGTTTTGCCTGAGCATCTTCGAGTAAAACGCCCACTTGGCGTAAATCCTGGTTGAGATAGTTCAGAACAACCGTAATTTGACTCACAAGCGTTTCAGAGCGTTCAATGACGTCCTGTAAGCTTAATAATCGTCTTTCCAGATCGTCTCTTCTCTCTCTCAACTGCTTCTCACGCTGCTGGATCATGGTGAGTTCTACTTGTAGATTATGTGCTTTTTCGTAGGCCTCTCGTATTTCTTCTTCGCTGAATTTATTGAAGTTTCTGCTGACCTCAGATAAGCGATTTCTAGCATGTCTCGTATGGACTTCTAGTTTATCCCCGAAATCAATTACCTCGTTTACTTGCTGCTTGATTTGCTTAAGCTCTTCAACTAGGCTCTCATATTGTTGACGAGACTGTTCGCCTATCCTAAATACTTCGTCCTTGCTGCCATCAACTGTACTTAGCATTTTCATGATGATTGAATCCAATAATTTCGGATCCATTTTGGGTGTTGTCATGGCTTTTCCCTCCCGTAACAGTGATGTCATCTTTTTTTATTATAAATGTCATTGATCTGCATTTTATGTCGAATTATAATGAAAGAATGCGTATAAATCTTGAAGTTTTTGTGACGACCCTTTTTCCGCCCCTATCATCATAACAAAATACGCTGTAAAATTCTAAAACCAATGCAAATTTTCTCTAGCCTTACAATTTGCTTGTCAGGAGGGTATGTCTTTTGCTGAATCGCTATCTTACAATAAAAAGTCGTGGCGAGCATGAGATCGTCATTGAAAAATCACGTTTTATTTGTCATATACAGCGTGCTGTCTCTGAAGAAGAAGCACAAGCATTTATACAAGCCATTAAAAAACAACATTGGAATGCCACACATAATTGTTCAGCATATCTCATTGGTGAACATGACATGATTCAAAAAGCAAATGATGATGGTGAACCAAGCGGAACGGCAGGAGTGCCAATGCTTGAAGTGCTAAAAAAACGGAAGCTTAAAGATACAGTCGTTGTGGTCACTCGTTATTTCGGCGGTATCAAATTAGGTGCCGGTGGATTGATTCGTGCCTACGGAAAATCTGTATCAGAAGCAATTAATCATGTTGGTATAGTAGAACGCTGTTTAATGCGTACGATGCACACAACAATAGATTATACATGGCTTGGAAAGGTAGAGAATGAGCTTAGAGCCTCATCTTTTCAGCTAAAAGAAATCCATTATGCCGAAGATGTTATTTTTGAGACGTATGTAGAAGAAACACAAACAAAGCAGTTCATTGAATGGATGACGGAGCTTACAAATGGAAAGAGTGTTACAAAAGAAGGCGAACTTATTTATTTAGAAAAGGACATTGGTCCGATAAAGGAGACAGATGAATGGCACAACGAGTAAAAGTGCGTGTACGAAAGAAAAAGAGTAAGAAGAAAAAGATTATCAAACGTATTCTGGTCTTATTTTTGCTTCTCTTCATCTGCATGGGCGGATTTGCAGTGTATAAAATTGTGAATACACTTCAGGCAGCTGACAAAACATATGATGAACTAGATCGCGGAGAGAAATCTAGGCTCCGTGATGCTGTCATTGATATTAAGAAGAAACCTTTCTCCGTTCTATTTGTCGGAATTGAGGATTATGCTACGAATGGTGATCATGGCCGTTCAGATTCACTCATTGTTGCAACCATTAATCCTCAAGATAAAACGATGAAAATGATAAGTATTCCTCGTGACACACGGGTACAGCTTGCAAGTGACACGACCGAAAGTAAAGAGAAGATTAATGCGGCATTTGCTAAAGGCGGAAAAGACGAAACGATTGAAACTGTCGAACAATTCTTGAATATTCCGATCGACAAATATGCAACAGTGGATTTTGACGGCTTCAAAGATGTCATTGATGAAGTGGGTGGAATTGATATAGATGTTCCTTTTGACTTCAATGAAAAAAGTGACGTCAAAAAATCCAAAAAGATTTACTTCAAAAAAGGGAATATGCATTTAAACGGGGAAGAAGCACTTGCTTATGCTCGGATGAGAAAACAAGATCCACGTGGTGATTTCGGGCGTAACGATCGTCAGAAACAAATTTTACGAGCCATGATTGATCAAATGGCGAAGCCAAATAATATTGCAAACGTGGATAATATCGCAAAAGAAGTAAGTGATCACATTACGACCAATTTCCGTATCACAGAAGGACTTGCTCTTCAGCAAATCTACAGCGGCTTTAAGGGCGACGACACAGAAACGCTGTCTATTAAAGGATCAGACCTTTATCTAGGACCAAATCGCACGTATTACTTTGAGCCAGATCAAACCAATTTAGCTAATGTACAGAATGAATTAAGGACGCATTTAAAGCTTCCTTCTGAGCCTTCAACCGAAACAGATTCACAAACCAATCCATCCTCTGGTGAAACAGGTACAGGGACGTCAGATACCCCTCAAACAAATTCATCAAGACAATAAAAAAAACAGCCCGATTCCTAAGAACGGGCTGTTTTTTAATTTCTTTTGACCATGCGTTTATAGAATTTCGTAAATGGTTTGAACTCTTCGTTCACTAAACCAGTGACTTCCGCAATGACTTGCATAAACATGACCAATAAAAAAATAATGATCAGTGATAACCAAATGGTTGCACTTGTCAGCAATATTGCACTTAAGCTAAAGACTAAACCAATCATGTAAATGACGATGACAGCCATTCGATGGGATAAACCATAAGCCATCAGTCTATGATGAATATGCGATTTGTCAGGCGCTGAAATTGGCTGTTTATTTAATATTCGTCTAATGATCGCAAAGGTCGTATCAAAAATAGGGACACCTAAGATGATCACCGGGACAACGACACTAAACAAAGTGACACTTTTGTATAACCCTAAAAGTGACAGCACCGAAATCATATAACCTAAAAACAACGAGCCGGTATCACCCATAAAAATCTTTGCCGGATGGAAGTTGTAAAATAGAAAGCCGATTGTACTGCCAATGACGACAAGTGATAAAGAAAGAATGAGAATCTTATCAGCAGAAAATGCCATCACTGCAATTGTTGATAAACCGATGACCGAAATACCAGCAGCGAGTCCATCAAGGCCGTCAATTAAATTGATGGCATTTGTGATTCCGACAATCCATAACACGGTTAGGGGATATGCCATCCAGCCTAATTCAATACGATCTATTAAAAAAGGAACAGAGAAAAAGTCCATTTTAAGGCCCGTGCTCACAATCAAACAAGCAACGAGAACTTGCACGAGAAATTTAAATTTTGCACTTAAATTATATTTATCATCAAATATACCTAAAATGACAATGAGTACGGCACCAACTGAAATTGCTGTAATTTTATTATGTAGAAACAGCCCACCTGCTAATGCTCCAGCCGCTACCCCAATAAAAATCGCCAAACCACCCATTCGAGGCATTACTTTATCATGAACTTTTCGTTTATTCGGCTGGTCCACTGCACCAATCTTAATTGCAAACTTTTTGACGATTGGTGTCACAATTAAAACTGTAGCCAGAGAGACAAAAAACGCTAATAAGGCGCGTTCGTAATCCATAGGTCAGTCTCCTTCTAAATTGAAATCTGTATTTTGTATATTGGCCGCTCTTTCCATTATACAATTGAATATAGGATGATCACAAGCTCCCCCTGTGAAGAAGAAACAAATAAAAACGCACAATCCCGAATGAATTATGCGTTTTCTTTAATATTCGTTAATTCCACCATGTTTGTGAACAGCGCGTGCCAATCTTTTTTCTTCGCCCGACTTTGTCTTAGATGTCTATAGGTCATGTCATCTTTTTTGCTGATCACTTTCAGGCAGGCTTCTACGAAGAGCGCAGCATCTTCGCCCTCTAAATATTCATACACATCATTCTCTTTTAGTCTTTCCGTTGACGGAAGATTTAAACCAACAACAGGTATTCCTGCAGCTAAAAATTCATATAGTTTGAGCGGGAAAACGGCTTGATTATAAGGAGACTGTTTGTATGGCATCATCCCTACATCAATTAGTTTCATATAAGCAGGCACTTCTTCTGGTGCAACAGCCCCTGTCCAAATGACATTTGGCAGTTTAAGTGCATGCTGAAAAGATGGATCTCCATTTGTTCCATCAGGACCGACAAATAAAAATGTCCAATCTGGCTGCATGTGAGCAGCTTGCGCAATCATGTCAAAATCGAGCTTCGGCTTGATTCCTCCAATAAAGCCAAGAACGGTTCCTTCTCTTCCTTCCAGCACATCCTCCTTACAGGAAAGATTGCTTTTTGCAAACACATCGTACTCAACGCCATTTTCCACTGTGAACACATCTTTCGGTTCGCCCATGAGACGTTTTTTGATTTGATCATGTAAGTATTGAGAAGAGCATGTAATGCTGTGTGCGTATTTAATGATTCGGTTTTCTGCTTTTACAATGACACGCTGCCTCATATATGAGAGTATGTTGTTTTTTCCGCTTATCGGCTCCCCCCACAGGTCACTGCAATCATACACAATATGTTTCCATTCAAATAAAGAAGATAAGAGCGGAAAGCCAGGAAACGTATACCATAAGCAAACGGCTATCCCCTTCTTTTCCTCCTGCCGCAAATGTTCAAGAAGAGGGGACAATTTATGAATATAGAACATATCTTGATATCTTCCAAAGCGAAAAAATTTGCTCTTGAGTACATCAGGAATGGTCAACTGCTTCATTCGATCCGTTATGGGCTGAAAGGGAGCTGTATGGCGTGTTGCAGACGGGCATACCCAGATGACTTCTTTCGTTTCTGGATCAGATGCTAGAAATTCCGCCAAGCGATGCCGTCTGTACCTCAGGCCATCATGTCCCCATTCTCCCGTCGCTACGATAACATGTATGATCGAGTCTGCTTTCACCTTTATCACCTTTTTTCCCTTCTGTTTATAAGCGCTTCTTCACAGCATTTGTCGCATAGTGCATAAAACACCAAGACGCTTTGACAAAATGAAGCTGCTCAATTTCTCTGTAGACAAACCACGTTTTTTTCGCCGCTTTCCACTTGTTACTCGAGATAGAGTTTCCAACGATGCGATATTCACTGAGCGGTTCACTCATGCCATAGGCTGTAAATCCTCTTTTTAAAATAGACAGCCACGTGGCTAAATCCTGTCTTGTACGGATGTTCGGCATTTCTACATGTCCCACCTGCTGAAGATCGATCATGACCGTCAAACAGCCGATAATGGTATTTTTCAAGGCTTCATTGTAGTTCAACCTAGCTGGTGCAGTGACTGTTTTTTGTAACGGTTCTCCATTTTCTGCAATGATGTCATACGCCGTGAATGTAAAGGCGTAATCATTCGCCAGCATAAAGTCTACCTGCTTTTCGAGCTTTGTCTCTTTCCACTTATCATCGCTGTCTAAAAAAGCGATAAAACGCCCCTTTGCCTGTTTGATGGCCGTGTTTCTCGCAATGGCGGCTCCCCCGTTTTTCTCTAAATAAATGACGTTGATTCTGTCGTCCGCCTGACTTAACTCCCCTAATCGCTTCCTTGTTCCATCTGTTGAACAATCATCTGCAATGATCAGCTCCCAATTGGAATAGGTTTGGGCAAGGACGGAATGAACTGTATCCGTTAAATAACGTTCCGCATTATACGCCGGTGTAATGATTGATACTAACGGTTGATTGTTCACCTAAGACTCATCTCCAGTTCATCATTAAGATTCTTTGAACACTTCAGGTAACACCACAAACATGAGCGAGATGCTAAAGCCAATGACAAGTCCGAGCAGTGCCCGTTTTTTCGCCGACATGCCTTTATTGCCTTCATCAAGTACTTGGGCCAGGTCTACAATCTTTGCCTGCTTCATTCCGAGCTTTGTAGACTCCAATTCATATAAGAATCGTTCTTTCTCCACTTTGGAATCATTGCTGACAGATTCGTCTTCAAGAGCGGATAACCTGCTTTCAATGACCTGCTGCCTTTTTGTAAATAGTGCTTTGTCTTGCTTTAGAAATGTATCTGACACCTGCTTCACTACAGCCAAAGCTCGAGCCTTATTGGCATCTGTGAATGACAGCTGTAATTGTGTATCAGATTGGTTGGTAAGGATCAGGCGATTTTTCACATCCTGCCTTTCTTCTTCCTTTACATCAGTGAGTGCTTCATTTAGAAATGCATCGCTTTTTAATAGAGATGTCACTTCTGCCATATTGTTATACACCCCGTCATCATATTTACCAAGCGTGAGGGTAACAGCGGCTGTGTAACTGGACTGTTCTATTGATCCTTTGGCAAAAAAGAAACCAAAAGCGCCTAATACGACAGGCAGCAGCACGAGCCACACGATATACTTTTTGATTCGCTTCCCTATTCTTAACATGAAACCAGACATGTTCATTCTCCCAACATTGACGTATTTGCTTTTTCACTAGTGTAGCCATACAAGCTCAGCACCACACACGATTTACCAAGGCTTGAAACGTTGCTTGTTTTTCAAGATATTAACCGCTGCGATCACCAGCCCCAAAAATACCCAGTGGAAATATAAATTCGAGACGGAACTAGGACTGATACTTGAGACGAGAAAGCTCAGCATTGCAGCAAACAGACCTTCAATGATCATTTTTGCTGATCTTGTGTCAGCCCATTGGTATTGTTTGTACAGTGTGAACATGAGATAGGCGTACACTGAGATGTAACCTAGCATGACCGCAAAGCCAAAATTCGTCATCACCTCTAGCAGCCAATTGTGCACTTCAACGACTTGGTCTGTATCAAAGATTGAAAAGTGGGCTAAGTAGTAAGACACATTACCTGCTCCGACCCCGAAGCCGTATGAATTCGTAAAGAAATGCCATGCATTTTTGATCAAATTCGCCCTAGCGATGTTGGACGGGAGTGGTTCACTAAAAGAATGCGCGACCTGAGAAGCGAGAAACAAGTCATAAAAGACCGAAAAGATCTTGGCTGAAAAGATGACGATACAGATGACACCAAGTCCGCCTGCAGCGATAAGTGACCACTTTTTTAGAAAACGCGGCATCAGCAGCCACACATAAATAGCCACTCCCGCAAATATGCCAAGCAAGCTGGCGCGGGATTCTGTTAACAAAATGAGATACAGAGCTGAGATTGCGCCTAGTAATCCAAACGCTTTGATATAACCATTTTTCATTTGACGCATGCACGCCACATATAAGAAAAAGCTAATAGATAAAAACGTCGCAAAGTCATTTTGATTATAAAAGACAGAGGTAGGATAGTGCTGTTTATACACTGGCCCAAGATACAATGATGTGTTTGGTAAATGGTTCAAAGTAAAGTGATTATAGAACCCGATCCCCATCACAAATCCGGTCATGACAAGCCAAATACTATAAAAGGTCACTATCTGATCCATTCGCTGAATGTACATGACCACAAGAAAGACAAACCCGATTCCCATCGCAAGCAGAGACATATATTTCAGACCGTCTGTAACCGAATGAGCCCAAAGCAGTGAGATGAGCCCATAAAGAAACCATGCAGCAAAAAAGCCGAGAATGCCTTTTACACGAATCTGCTGCCACTGCAATATGTACGTCCCCTTATCTCTCATCCGCCATATCAATAAAGCAAAGACGGCAATGAGCATGATACGGTAGAGGAAAAGACTAAAGAACCCGACACTAATAGAAAAGAAAGCGTTATTGAGAAAGGTCAATGCAATGAAAAGGTAGATGGCTGCCATGAATACTTGCTCACCATTCATGTATAGCTTCATCAACACGAGAGCTGCAGTGAGTACCACAAGCAGAACCGGGATTGCCACCATCTTCTTTAACCCAACGGGCTGCGCGGATGCCATTTGTACAAGCCCTATCCCTGCTGCAAACAAAATACATCCGATCATGATTTGCCATGCTGTTTGTTTCACACTCATACCCATTTTCCTCCTAAGCCATCCATCCGATTTGAGGGATTAAGCCTTTACTTCCTGTTGATAGTAGGAAATGGTACGAGCCAAACCTTCCTGTAAAGTCACGACAGGCTCCCATGCTAAGACTTGTTTCGTTTCCTCATTCGCCAATGTACTATGCACGATATCTCCTGCACGCTGCGGCTTATAAATCGGTTCAAGATGTGATCTCGTCACTCGCTTCATCGTTTGAAACAGCTCATTCACAGTGATGGAATCACCACACGAGATATTTAAACAAACGTTTGATTGGGCTGTTAAAGCCGCGACATTCGCTGCTGCTAGATCCCCTACATAGATAAAATCTCTTGTTTGCTCCCCGTCTCCAAAGATAAAAGGCGCTTCATTCTTTGCAAGCTTATCAGAGAAAATAGAGACAACCCCGCCTTCGCCAAGTGCATCTTGGCGCGGACCATATACATTGCTGTATCGCAGAATACAATAGTCCACATCATAGAGTGATTTTGACAATTCTAAGTATCGCTCTACTGTGAGCTTCGCTAAGCCATAAGGTGAACCAGGCTGTAGCCGGTGAGCGGTGTCCACTGGCAGATAAACCGGGTCTCCATAGACAGCAGCTGAAGAGGCAAACACCACTTTTTCCACCCCAGCTTCAGCCGCTGCTTTCATGACGTGAAGCGATCCTTTAATATTGACCTCTTCGTCATAAACGAAATTTTGAACCGAAACGGCTACACTCACTTGTGCTGCAAGGTGAATGATATAATCCGGTGCCATTTGTTTGATCAAATCAACCGTTTCTATCTTTGTGACATCTGCCTCAATGCATTGAACGGAAAGATGTGCAATATTTTCCCGAGATCCAGTTGAAAAGTTATCAAGAACGATGGGCTCATAGCCTTTTTCTAATAAAGCCTCTACCGTATGTGACCCAATAAATCCGCTTCCCCCAGTAACCAATACTTTCTTCATCCAAGCTCCCCCTATTATTGTGCCTTCGATACCAATTCTGTTTCCCATACGCCTGGGCGGCCGATAGACTGGTAAATAAATCCTCTCTCTTTCATTTCTGCTGGATCAAACAAATTCCTTCCATCAATTAAAATTGGTGAACGAAGCAGCTGCTTGATCTGTTCCTTATCCATCTTCTGCACGTCATCCCATTCTGTTAGGATGAGACAAGCATCTGTATCTTTCACTGTTTCATAGAGATCGTTGCTGAAGACTGCTTGCGGGCCAAGCTCTCTTTCTGCTTCCACAGAAGCAATCGGATCATAGGCTTTCACAAAAGCACCAAGTTCTCTGAGCATCGGGATAATATCTAAAGCCGGTGCAGAACGCATATCATTTGTGTTCGGTTTAAATGCGAGACCTAAGACAGAAATGGTTTTTCCTTTAATATCACCGAATACACTCATGAGCTTACTGACAAGGTGGGCTCTTTGGTTGTTGTTCGTTTCAATCACAGATTCGATCAGCTTAAATCGATAGCCAGCTGTTTCGGCAATTTTGAGTAAAGCCATCGTATCTTTTGGGAAACACGATCCCCCAAATCCAATGCCTGCTTTTAAAAATTTATGCCCAATTCGGCTGTCTAATCCTACTCCTTCACTGACTTTTTCGACGTCAGCGCCAACCCGCTCGCAAATATTCGCAATGTCATTAATGAATGAGATTTTTGTGGCGAGCATGGCATTTGCAGCATACTTAATCATTTCTGCACTTTCTAAGTTGGTCTCTACAACCTCTGTTTGAAACGGATCATGCAATTTTTTGATGATGGTCGATGCATGGGTGCTTGTTGAGCCAATCACCGCTCGCTCCATATTCATCGTGTCTTGAATCGCAGAGCCTTCTCGAAGGAACTCTGGATTGGATACGACGTCAAAAGGATATTTACTGCGTGACGCCTTTTCGACAATGGCGTGAACAAGGCGGCCAGTTCCAACTGGTACGGTGCTTTTATTGACGATGACTTTATAGCCATTCAGGTGTTCACCGATCGTTTGAGCGACGGCTTTCACGAAAGTTAAATCTGCTTCCCCCTGAGGTGTCATCGGTGTCCCTACGGCAATATAGATAATCTCTGATTCCCGGATCGCGGCAGGAATATTGGTTGTAAAACACAGTCTTCCTTCTTCTGTATTTTTTTCAATCAATTCCTTTAAACCCGGTTCATAAATGGGAACGACACCACTTTTTAAGCTGTTGATTTTTGATTCATCGATGTCACAGCAGATGACGCGATTTCCGATATCAGCAAAACAAGTACCCGATACTAAACCGACATATCCTGTTCCAATCACAGCAATTTTCTTCAACATGTTTCATCCTCTCAGTAAAAGCATATTGTCCGTTTCAAGATGTTTATCTATCTATCATTCTTTGCACATTTCATCCTGTTTAAACGATGGATGTTGATTGATTGAGCACCTTTTCATATTGCTGAATGAGATACTTCGCATTATTGGTTGATGAATATTCTGTATGAACAATTTCATGAAGATCGTTCTTCACTTTCTCATTCCATTTGTTTTCATATAGGTAGGCGTGAATGGCCTCTTTTAGCTGACTCGTTGAACGTGGTTCAATGAGCAGGTGTTGATAGGTAGAAAATAATGATGGAAGACCACCAGCTCGTGTCGCAATGACAGGTACTTTTAAAGCGAGCGCCTCAAGAACGACGGTCGGCATTCCTTCACTATAGGAAGGAAGTGCAAACAGATCAGCTGCCATTAAGTAGTCTTTCACCTGATCATTTGGCACCTGCCCTGGGAGTAAAATTGATTCCCCAGCCCGTTCGGTCAGCTCCTTTGCCAGGGGACCCTTTCCGACAAAGATCGCTTTCACCCCATCCATCCCACTGACAGCATCAGCTAATTCAAGTAAACCTTTCTCTTTCACTAAGCGACCTACGAAGACAACAAGCTTTTCGTGAAGCGGTAAACCTAACTGCTTTCTGATGTCTTCTTGCTCTCTATCCGTTTTAGAAAATGACTTGAGCGGAATACCGAGCGGGAGAAATTGCGCTTCCACCTTTGTCATGTCATTTGTCTTTTTAGCCAGCTCCTCACTCACTGTCAGCACAGCAGATGCCTGTTTCACCGCTGTTTCAAAGGCTGTGAAAGCCCCTTTGCTATAGCTCGGATACACGTTCACATCACTACCGTGTAAGGTCAAAAGATAAGGGATATGCGCTTCTTTTTGGATCACAGCCGCCGCTCCGCCAGACGGCATGGCAAAGTGCGCATGGATAAAATCTGGTGACAGCTGATGATGCTTCATTGCGCGCAGAACAGAAGCCGCTATTCGTTTACTCGGCTGTGCCCATTTCAGCTGCCCAGGTAACGCTGTATAGGGCGGCCTGTAAACTGTCACTCCACACCGCACTTCCTGTTCGGGAAGATCTCGTTTCTGCCGATAGGATGTCTTGAGCATCCGCAAGATGGGCGGATTCACTGGATTGGGACAAATGACAGTCACTTCAATTCCTTGTTTGATCAGCTCCTGCACTTGTGTTTCGTGAAAGACACCCTCACTCGGATGTTTTTCACTAGGATATACACTTGTCAGCCATAGCACCTTCATGATGAACGACCTCTTCTCAATAATTTACCTGCAATCTGTGGATACATTTTAACTAGCAGCAGGCCATACAAAGCAGCACTTAAACAAACAGTCAGTAGTAATTGAAGCGAAATATCCGCTGACGTCAGCTTCATCCCTTGATGGAAAGCGACCGCACAGGCGGCCATCAATAGCGTCATAACAGCAGGCTTTCCGAGTGATCTTAAATACACCTTCATATCAAGCTGAATGACATAGGCCATGAGCCATCTGCCAACAATGAAATTCAGCAGGCTGACACCTGAGTAAATCCAAGCCACCGTCAACAGACTACCTGTGCTGACTCCTGCATATAACGCACATCCATATACGATGAGCATCCCCGTATCCCAATAAAAGGCTAAGTCCGCTCTCCCCTTTGCAAGGAGTATTGAACCGTTTGGGTTCATGAGCACACGCAGTAGTCCAACTATGCACAAAATATTGAGAACTGGAACTGCCACTAGCCATTTCTCTCCAAACACAACTTCTATAAAGCTATCTGATACGGCAGCAAGGCCGATTAATAACGGAAAACTAATCAAGGCGAGCATATTCGTCATACTTAGGAAGCCCTCGCGCAGCATGGAGTGATCACGCTGACTTTTTGCGAAAACAGGGAAAGCCACTCTCGTCACAATCGGATTAATTTTCAGCACGGGGATCGTCACAATTTGATAAGCCAAGCTGTAAATACCTAACGCCTCTGCTCCAAGAAACCGGCCGATTAAGATCATGTCAATGTTCGATCCTGCTCGATTGACCAGCCTGGATGCCAGCTGGAAGGCGCCGAATGAGAAAAATTCTTTCACTTCCCCTAATGCAAAGACTGGTGCTGGACGCCACTTCTTCCAATAAGCTGCTGCATACAATAGACCTTTTCCAGATTGCAGCAGCACTTGAGAGATGACATAGGCAACAATCGGATTGATGAAAAAAGCGAAAGCGAGTAAAACGAGCAGCGATATGATGGTCGCAATGGCTTCAATGGTACTTAATGTTTTAAAAGCTAAGTCTTTTTGCATCATATATTGGTATTGCTGGCCAATTGGCGCAATGAGAAACATGATCGATAATAGTTTGAGCAGACCCTCTAGCTCTGGCCGGGCATAAAAGGCGGCAATCATTGGGCTTGCAAGGATAAGTAAACAAAACAAGATAAGACCGGTGAGCAAGTTGATCCAATATAATGTAGATAATTGACGTTCCGTCGTTTGTTCCTTTTGAATGATCGCTGCACCGATGCCTAGATCAAGTAAAATCTGCGTAAATATTGTGACAGTTGTGATCATGCCAACGAGCCCAAACTCTTTAAGTGACATCACGTTCCCTAAAAAGGCGAACTGTGCAATTTGGATGATGGTAATGATTAATGCGGACAAGCTTGTCCATTTTGCCCCGCCTAGCATGCGATTTTTCATACTTGCCATTTCTCTTCCCTACTTTACTTATCTGGCTCCGTCACCAGTCATAATGACTTTTAACGTTTTTACCATAATCTGCGTGTCGAGAGAAAATGTCAAGTTTTGAATATACTGTAAGTCGTGTGATAACTTTTCACTTGGACTCATTTCATATCCTCCATTTACTTGAGCAAGACCTGTCAGCCCCGGCTTCACCGTCAGCCTTTTTGTAAAGCCTGGAATCGTGCGATTAAATTCTGCGGTAAACATCGGTCTTTCCGGCCGCGGACCTACGATACTCATTTCTCCTTTTAACACGTTGATAAATTGTGGTAGTTCATCAATTCTTGTTTTACGGATGAATGCCCCCACTTTGGTGATACGCGGGTCGTTTTTTTGTGCCCATTTCGCTCCTCCGCTCTCTGCATCGGTTCTCATCGATCTGAGCTTCCATAATTGAAAGTAAACACCGTCTTTCCCAACCCTTTCCTGCATATAAAAGGCTGGCCCCGGTGTTTCTAACTTAATCAAAAGGGCAAACAGCAAAATGATTGGCGTACTCAAAATCAATCCGATGAACGAGAACACTAAATCTATGAAACGTTTTGCAAATAAATAACGAACCATATGTTCTGTTAAGGCAAAAGAGTGATTTCGTCTCACTTCATATTCTCTATAAAGATTCATCGCTTTCTCTGCGCTCACTGACCTGCACCTCACCATTCAAAGTAGTTGTTGTGTAAAGAGATGTTCTATGAAAGTCAGTTTAGCAGAGCAACATTAAGCAAATGTAAATGGGCTGTTAAGTCTTGTAAAAGTGTGTTAAGAATGTGCACTTATATCAAGTTATGCCCTTTTAAACGTAAAAAAGACCCGCAAATCTGCGGGTCTACGGGTCTTTTCTTTATTTTGCCTTTACGGATTCGATTGTTTTAAGTCTGAGTGTTCCGTTCGCATCTTTTGTATAGGTTACTTTCACTTTTGATTCTTCTTTTAAGCTGTTTACTTGTTTAGAAAATGTATTTCCGAATTGAATAGCTACTTCTTTTCCATCAATGTTGACAGCAATTGTATGTCCATCAGCCAAACCGACATATGTGCCTTCTTTGGTGACTTCATTTTTCTTATTCGTTGTTGATTCTTTCTTTGTTTTAGACTCAGCTTTTGATTGATCCTTTGCAGGTTCTTCTTTTGTGATTTCTTTACTTGAGCTTTCTTTTGCATCTTCATCTGATTGACCTGCTTGGTCTTCTGTTTTAGCAGCTGTTTCTTTGCTTTGATCATCTGCTTTTTCACTTGCAGACTTATCTTCCGTTTTTTCGTCTGATGCATTTTCTTTGTTTTGATCAGTCGCTTCAGTTGTTTCTTTTTTGTTGCTGTTATCGGTATTGTTGTCGTTTGATTGATTTGTTGTGCCGCATGCTGTGAGCACTACACCTAGAAGCAATACTAAAAACGGCATTGTGATTAATTTTTTCAATATTGTCACCTCTTCATGATTTGTCGATTTGCTGTCGTCTGAAGGTAAATACGTAAAAAATCCACCCTCTATGTTTCAATTATAACAAAGATCACCCGAAATGAAATGTATTTTTAACTTGACATGTCATTCATTCGGTTTATTTTGATTCAAAGTAATTAGATACACCAGTAGTGATACCAGAAGCTAGCCGATCCTTTACAGTGGTTGATTTTAAGATATTTGCATCAATTGGACTTGTCACAAAGCCTGTTTCTAGCAATATGCTTGGCATTTTGGAATACTTGATAACGTAGAACCCCGCTGTTTTCACACCACGATCTCTTGTACCAAGGGCACTAACCATCCGAGGCTGAACCTTTTGTGCCAGCTTTAAACTATTGACTGCAGCATACGTCGCATCATAATACGTCTCTGTTCCATTCGCACCGCTGTGATCATTTGCATTGGCGTGGATACTGATGAACACATCAGCACTGGCCTTTGCCCCTTTGCTTACACGTGTTTGCAAGGAATCGAATGTATCAGATGTTCTAGACATGACAGTGAGAGCACCCGCTTGATTGAGCCTCGTTTGCAGCTTTAACGCCACTTCTAAATTGACGTTTTTTTCAAGCAGACCATTCCCTACCGCTCCTGCATCCTGCGCACCATGACCTGGATCAATAAAAATCGTTTCGCCTAACACCGCATTTTTCAGCTGCGTGATGACATTGGTACGAATGGTTGATGTTCCGCCTACGACAGAAAATGTTGCCAACTTTTTTGTCCCAATGATGCTTTTGATGGCACCTGGTACCGTTTGAGCGTCTGTGAGTAGAAGCATTTGTCCCTGTTTGGCTGCTATACTTGCCGCAGCTGCGGCATCTGCATAGGCATAGCCATTACTCATATACGTTTGGCTTGTCTTCATTGGATATGTTTTCGCAATACGGGCAGCCACCTCATACCGATTGGCTCCGCTGATTCTTACTGGTGACGGAAGCTGTTGATAGGCTGTTTTACTGACGCTTGCTTCTCCGCCGATCACAATGGTTCGCTTGATCGCTTTGCTTTTTAATAGATGGGCTGTTTCCTGCCGCAGTCCTTTAGCATCTGTTAATAAAATGGGATAGCCTTGTTTTGCAGCGTACGGAGCAATCGCCACAGCATCTGCATAAGCAGAACCATTCACAACCACGGCTGCACCAGCACTCTTCATTTGCTTTGCAACATTTGCAGCCAATTCATAGCGATTCTTTCCTTGAATACGTGATACTGCTAGATTCATCGCTTTTAGCTGCGTCACGACTTTTTCAGATATACTCGCGGTCCCGCCAAGAATGATGACCCGTTTCGTTTTCAACTGCTGTAGACCTGACTTTGTTGCACCTGAAAGACTGCCAGTATTCGTTAATAGGACAGGTGCACCTTGCTCAAAGGCATAAGGCACAGCACTCAGGGCATCTGCATAAGCATCACCGCCCACTAGAACAACAATAGATGCTTCAGGCCAGCCCCTTTTCGCGGCATTCACTGCCACCTCATACCGATTATTTCCTTCAATCCTCGATACTGTGTGCTGCGCAAATACAGATGGTGCATACAAACATAGTGAAATACCAATAAGTACAAGACATTTGATAGAAAAACGCATGAAGTCAACCTCCTTGGTTTGAACCCTTCACCCTGGAAGCACTTCATGGACTTTTGAAAAAAGGCTGCCGAGAGACGTTCTCGAGCAGCCTAGAGGAGTTTCTTAGGCACCCCTCATGTATGTGTTCTTATCTAAAATAGCCTGACACGCCGCTTGAAATACCCGATGCTAATCGATCTTTATACGTGGCAGATTTCAAAATATTTGAATCAACTGGACTGGAAACGAAACCAGTTTCTAAGAGAACACTTGGCATCTTAGAGTACTTAATGACATAGAAGCCAGCTGTTTTCACACCACGGTCTCTTGTGCCTAGAGCACTGACCATTTTAGGCTGGATGTTTTGCGCCAGCTTCAGGCTGTTTGCAGCCGCATATGTTTTGTCATAATACGTTTCTGTTCCGTTTGCACTGCTGTTATCATTTGAGTTGGCATGGACACTAATGAAGATATCTGCTGTTGCATTCGCGCCTTTGCTCACTCGTGTTTGAAGACTATCAAATGTGTCTGATGTTCTTGACATGGTAACAAGTGCACCAGCGTTGTTTAATTTCGTATTTAAACGCTTTGCTACATCTAAATTCAAGTTCTTTTCATATAATCCGTAGCCTACAGCTCCTGAATCATGAGCGCCATGACCTGGGTCAATGAATACTTTTTTCCCGATGACAGGGTTTTTCAATTGATTCACGACAGTTGGTGTCACCGTATTTGTACTGCCTACGACAGTAAATTTGGTGATTTTTTTACTGCTAATCGTCGCTCTTGTTACTTTTGGTACCGTCTTTTCATTCGTTAGAAGCAATGCTTTGTTTTGCTTCGCCGCAATTCCTGCCGCAGATGATGAAGTGGCATAGCCAAATCCTCTTGATACATACGTGTTATTTATACTCATATTGTATTTCTTCACAATATTCGCAGCGACATCATAACGAGTAGAGCCTTTGATGCGCGTTGGAGATTTCAACTGATTGTAAGCTGCTTTTGTGACGTAATTCTCTCCGCCTACTACAATGGTTTGTTTGACATTGCTTGCTTTTGCAACAGAAGCGATTTCAGAACGAAGTCCCTTTTTATCTGTGTATAGAATTGGGAATCCTTTTTGTGCCGCTACAGGTGCAATCGCAATCCCATGCGCATAGAAGGAACCTTCAACGACAACGACACCTGCTGGCGTTTTCATTTTTTTCGCGATATTCGCAGATAGTTCATATCGGTTTTTCCCAGAAATACGTTGTGTGGAAATGCCCATTTTCTTTACTTGGTTGACCACGTTGTTTGACACACTTGATGTGCTGCCTAAGACAATGACCGTCTTTGTCTTTAATGCCGTTAAAGCTTTTTTCGTATCGCCCGAAAGACTTGTACTGTTTGTGTAAAGAACTGGTCCATTTTTTTGATGTGCGAGTGGAATCCCTGCCGTTGCATCTGCATACGCAGTTTTTCCTACTAAAACGACTGTACTTGCAGTTCCCCATCCTTTTTTCGCTACGTTTGCCGCTACAGCATACCGGCTCCCACCGTCAATTCGTGAGACTGAATTATCTGCCGAAGCTGTTGGAACGATAACGAAAATGGCGATGAGGCTGAGGATGGCTGTTTTCATGATTGAGCGCATCTTCTGAGTCCTCCTTTTATCTTTTAATAGTTTGTTAGTTTCGTACCTGGATAGTAGAACGAAAGTATGGAAGAGTATGAGTTTCCAGATTCAGCTCTAGCTTTGGCTCCGTATTGGCTCATGCCAATGCCGTGACCATACCCTTTTCCTGAAATCGTGAAGTCATTTGTATTGTTTTTCACTGACGCAAACGTGCTTTTGACCTTTGTTGCGCCCATGACTGATCTAAACTCTGTCATCTTCATACTTGCCGTTGTGCTTTTGTTCACTGTATACGTGCCTGTCTTGTTTTTCAGATGGTATGTCAACTTGATGGATACCGTCTTTGCACGCTGGCCTTTTGTTTTCCCTGAAAACGTAAGGCTTGAGATTGTTGCGATTTTCATATCAGATGCAGCTGTTTCTTTGTTTTTCAAAAGCCATGATTTGAGACCAGCAAGGTCGGCTGTATTTGTCTCTTTTGCCTTAGACCACTGAGATGCTGCTGTACTTGCAGTTAATGTAGTGCCTAATTGTTTTTTAGAGAGTTTAAGTGTCCAAGCATTGACCGGATCTTTTGTGTCCTTTTTGGCCACTAAGTACGGCAGTGCATTTGCCCACACTTCTTCACTTGCCTCTGTATAACCGCCGTTACTAGAATAATAGGTTGCTGAAATGAGTTGATTGTTATATTTCAGAACCTTTCCTTTTGTGGCATCGACAGCTTTTGTCGAATTCGTGTACCAGTTATATCCTCCATATACTTGGAAGGCTGTTGTATCAGGTACGACTTTTCCAATACTTTTCACTGAATACGTTCTAGCGGCAACTGCCTGTGCTTTTAATGCTTCAACATGCCAGCTTGCAGGCATTTCATTAGGCACAACACCTTTTAGATAGTCTTCAAATGGAATATTTTCGAGAGTCGGCCTGATATTACCTGATTCAATTGCAAAGTTTACATTACCTAAGTAAGGCTTTCCTGCAATTTGAAGGACATTTTTCGTTGAATATTTCTCAGGAACAACTCTTAATGTGTTATACGTCTTTATACCTTTTAATGAAATTTTTCCGTTAGAAATATTCAATTGGTAGTTTTGATTTTTTTTCAGATAGACTTGTTTGGCTAATGAATTTTTCAAGCTATCTTTAATCGCACTTGTGCTACCAGCAAGGTGGTAAGCATATGTACCTTTTTCTTTCAGCAGTGCTTTTAATGACGCTGTGACAGAATCCGGTTTCACATACACAACGGTACTGTTGGATTTTGCAGCCAATTGCGACATCGGCATGGCATAAATATAGCTAGCGGCTTTTGCCAAATAGACTTTATCTGCATTGATATTTAGTTTCTTGATAATATTCACAGATAATTCGTAGCGATTGGCACCGCTGATTCGTGTCACCTGTGAGGTTTTTTTGATTTGATTCTCTACTTTTTGTCCAGTACTTTTCGTACTGCCGATGATGATGACTTTACTTGGCATTTTATAAGACGGAATGGAATCTTTTTTTGTTAACAGGATTGGGTATCCCTTTCTCGATGCATAGGATGCGATCGCAATCCCATTCATAAACGAGTTCCCGCCAACAACGACGGCTTGCTTATAGTTGCCCATTTCTTTAGCAATTTTTTGGGATATTTCAAACTTGTCTTTTCCACTAATACGTCTGACTTTGCCATACTTTTTAATGGATTTCTCAGCAGCTGTTGAAATACTTTTCGTATTACCGACAATCAGGATGTTATCCGGCTTCATTTTCTTCAGCTGGTTTTCTGTTGTTTTGGTCAGCTTTTCAATATTCGTGTACAAAATGGGCGCACCAAGCTTGTATGCAAGCGGCGATACAGAAATGGCATGATCAAATGCGTCTCGGCTGACAATCACAACGGTTGAAGGATTTGACCAGCCAGCAGATGCGATGCTATTGGCTACTTCATATCGATTTTTGCCATCATATCTTTTCGTAACAGCGACATTAGATCCTGAAAGCTTGTATTCTCCAGTTGTAGATAGATCCATACTTTTTTTGTTTCCGATATAATTAGACAATTTCACTGAAATTGTCGAGCTAGCCGTGGCAGACTGAAAGGGTGCAACTAGTAGAGTCAGTGTCATGAGAACGATTAGTGTAATGCCTGTTTTCTTCAATTTTGTTCATCCCGCCCATCTTTTTTACTTCTGTTTTTCTATCTTCTGAATTTCCTTTTGACCACTGTCATTGATAAAGTAAGAGATTTCTACTTTGTCACCTGGTTTAAATTCATTTAACACATCTTTAAAATTATCCGTAAACTCATAGCTTAATGTCGTATTCACTTTTTTCACTTCGACTGTATGTGCATCAGCCATTCCAATAAATTCAGCTTTTTCTTCCAGCACCTGAGGAGTTGAACTGCTTGTCTTGTTTTCTCCTGAGGACTGCTCAGCCGTTCCACATGCTGTGAGCACGATACCTAGTAGTAGTATTAAGAACGGTAAAACGACGATTTTCTTCATTTTTTTCACCTCATGTCTTTGTATCGTCTTATAACTTAATATTTTAAGGTAAATTTAAGGTTTTTTGAAACCTTTTTTTTGTTACAACGTCTATATCTAGGTTCAGAGTAAAAAAATAACTTGTTTATCAAGATTCGTAAACCTATAATCATGGAAGAATCATAGAAAAGGTGAGGGACATTATGAGAGCTGAGAGAAAAAGAAAGAAGAAAAAGGTTCTTTGGATTGTTTTATCGATTATTGGCTTATTCGTATTAGCAACTGGCGGATACGCATATCATCTTTGGAACACAGCAGCATCAACCGTCGCAGGCATTCAGGAGAACTTAAAGAAGTCAGATAAGCGTGACAAAGATATCGATTTAAGTAAAAAAGACCCGATCTCCATTTTAGTGATGGGTGTCGATGAAAGAAAGAATGACCGCGGCCGTGCAGATACATTAATATACATGACAGTGAATCCGAAAACCAAAACAACCGAGATGGTAAGTATTCCGCGTGATACGTATACTAAGATTGTCGGAAAAGGCACAATGGATAAAATCAACCACTCCTATGCATTCGGCGGCACACAAATGGCAGCTGATACAGTAGAAGAACTGCTTGATGTACCTGTTGATTATTTTGTCAAAGTCAATATGGAGAGCTTTAAAGATATTGTCGATACACTTGGCGGCATCACGGTGAATAGCACGTTTGCTTTCAGCTATGACGGTCATTCTTTTGGTACAGGAGAGATTAACCTGAATGGTGATCAAGCCCTTGCCTATACAAGAATGAGAAAGCAAGATCCAAAAGGTGACTTCGGACGTCAGCAAAGACAGCGTCAAGTGATTGAAGGCATCATTGCAAAAGGTGCCAACATTTCATCCATTACGAAATTCGGCGATATGTTCAAAGTTGTAGAAAATAACATGAAAACAAACATGTCATTTGACGATATGTGGACGATGATGAATGATTATCGTGATGCTAGAAAGCGTGTGAAACAGCACGAGTTGAAAGGCACAGGCACACGAATCAATAACATTTATTACTACCAGCTTGATGACAGTAGTTTAGCGAAAGTGAAGAAGGAATTGAAGGAAAGTTTGGAACAGTAAAAAAGAAGACTACAGGAATGTAGTCTTCTCAGATTGTTGACAAAGGGCTAAAATGATCTTTATTTTAGCCCTTTGTCTTCTTTTCAGCGTGATTGAAAACCTTTGAAGTCTAGGAAGGACGAGCACCGGAGCGGAGCGAATTTGACATTCGTGAGCACCGGCGCGCAGGACTGACACCGAATGCGAGGGTTTGTCTACACGCTGAGAAGACTACAGGAATGTAGTCTTCTTTTTTTATGATTGAAATGGGGCTGGCTTTTCTTCACTTAATCCAAAACGATGAAGGAGCTCTTGAACGATTCGTTTCGACGCTTGTCCATCACCATAAGGGTTAGAAGCCTTCGACATTTTGTCGTACTCTTGCTGGTCTTCTAGCAGCTCTTTTGCCATCTGGTAAATGGTATCCTCATCTGTCCCAGCAAGCTTGAGCGTGCCAGCTTTGACGCCTTCTGGGCGTTCCGTTGTATCACGCAGCACCAATACTGGCTTCCCTAAAGAAGGAGCCTCCTCTTGCACGCCGCCAGAATCCGTTAAAATAAAGTGTGAAGCTGCCGCAAAGTTATGGAAATCAACCACTTCAAGCGGTTCAATTAAGTGCACACGATCGAGATTACTGAATTCCGTCTGAGCCGCATCACGAACGGCAGGATTTAAATGAACAGGGTATACGACTTGTACATCTTCGAACTCTTCTACAACACGTCTAATCGCTCTAAACATGTTTTTCATCGGTTGGCCAAGATTCTCCCTGCGATGAGCTGTTAACAAAATCATTTTATCTGTGCCTATTTTCTCTAAAATAGGATGTTGATACTGTTCTGTGACCGTTGTTTGCAGAGCGTCAATGGCGGTATTCCCTGTCACACATATGGTCTCTTCTTTTTTATTTTCTACCAAAAGATTCTGCTTCGCCTCATTTGTAGGTGAAAAATGAATATCGGCAATGGTGCCTGTCATTTGACGGTTCAATTCCTCTGGGAATGGTGAATACTTATTGTGTGTTCTTAGGCCTGCCTCAACATGACCAACTGAAATTTGGTGATAAAAAGCAGCCAGACTTCCCGCAAAGGTTGTCGTTGTGTCACCATGAACAAGGACAATATCAGGCTTTTCCTCTTGGAATAACTGATCTAGCTTCAACAGTGCATTTGATGTGATTTCTGATAATGTTTGACGCTGTTTCATGATGTTTAGATCATGATCTGGCGTAATAGAAAAAGCTTCAAGGACTTGGTCAAGCATTTCTCTATGCTGAGCTGTTACAGTGACAATTGAATTTATTTGTGGATGTTTATTAAGTTCAAGGACAAGTGGAGCCATTTTGATTGCTTCAGGTCTAGTACCGAAAATAGTCATTACATTTAGTTTTTTCACTTGTTTATGCCTCTTTCCTAGTATAGTACTTTCAATTATACACAATTTGGAGGATAAATTTAATGATATAAAAAAAGAAATTTAACATTGAATTAACGTTATATTTCTTTTTCCTTTACATTTAACATATAAAATATGAATTACTAAAGTTCATTTTAGTGAAATCATTTGTCTTTCCTATGATTTGTAAGTTACACTTTAATAAGACGACCAAGAACACACATTGAATGATTAAATCGGTTATCTATGTAAGGAAGGTGCAAAGTTCATTGAAAAAAGTACGTAAAGCCATTATACCAGCTGCAGGTCTCGGGACACGTTTCCTCCCTGCCACAAAGGCCATGCCTAAAGAAATGCTACCAATCGTTGATAAACCAACCATTCAATATATTATTGAAGAAGCTGTTGAATCAGGAATTGAAGACATTATTATCGTCACTGGAAAAGGAAAAAGAGCCATTGAGGACCATTTCGATTTTGCACCAGAGCTTGAGCGGAACCTTGAGGAAAAAGGGAAGAGCGAGCTTTTAGAAAAGGTGAGAAAGTCCTCTAATATTGCTGACATTCATTACATACGTCAAAAGGAACCGAAGGGACTTGGACACGCCGTTTGGTGCGCACGTAACTTCATCGGTGATGAACCTTTTGCTGTTTTACTAGGTGATGACATTGTTCAAGCCGAAACACCTGGGCTTCGCCAGCTGATGGATGAATATGAAAAAACCCTTTCATCTGTGATCGGCGTTCAGCAGGTAGCAGACAGCGATACGCATCGCTACGGGATCATTGATCCTCTTACACAAGAAGGACGTCGCTATCAGGTGAAGAACTTTGTTGAAAAGCCGCCGCAAGGAACAGCACCATCGAATTTAGCCATCTTAGGCCGCTACATATTCACGCCAGAGATCTTTATGTACCTCGATCAACAAGAAATTGGTGCAGGCGGAGAAATTCAACTGACAGATGCCATCCAAAAGCTCAATGACATCCAGCGTGTATTTGCCTATGATTTTGAAGGAAAACGATATGATGTCGGAGAGAAGCAAGGTTTCATTGAAACGACTCTTGAGTTTGCCCTTCAGGATGAAGATCTGAAAAAGAAACTCATTCCATTTATGAAACAGCTTCTTGAAAAAGAAGAAGCCAATTAAAAAAAGCTGCCGGCATCGGCAGCTTTTTATTTGATCGCTGAAATCGTCAGCGTATGCTGTTCATTATCAATGACAAACAGGTTATTTTCGCCCTTCACTGCGAATTTCGTCTGTTTCTCATTCATCCAGACATTTTGTTCTGTCAGCCCAAGTGTTGAAGGAGAAATTGGCATAATCTCGCGGAACACAATCGCGTGAGCTTGACCATTTTGAATCACATAATCGGTTTTCTCTGTGGTCAATCGCTCAATGGTGTCGCCTTGATCACTTTTGATCGAGCTCAGCGTTTGCATTCTTTGCTGAAGCACAGATTCTTCTTTTCCAAGGAAAGAAAGTAAGTACTCATATGAACCTGCTGATGCAGGTGATACATAGGAATTGAACTGTCCTGGTCCAATGGATAATGGCTTCAATTCATCTGCAGCTTGCAGTGCATCAGGTTTCACAAAATACGTCTCTGACGCTGTTTTGATTTGAACAGTTTGTTTATTTTCAGCCACAGCCTGTACTTCTTGTCCAAATGGTAAAGTGACATCCGCCTTTTTTTTCATGGCTTGATCTTTGTAAACCGTCACTGGATCTGCCGTGACAACGGCCTGTTGATCCACCTTTTTCATATCAGGCGCACCCTTCGTCTTAGGATTCTTTGACTGAGGCACCTCTGTCTTATCTGATGGTATTGCACCAAATGTTGCTAGCGTACGAAGCGGGCGATCCGAAAACATAGAAAGGGCAAGCAAGATGGTTAAGACCGCTATAATGGTCACTTGAAATGCTGGTCCAAAAAATGAACGTCGTTTCCCGTTTTCATTATAACGAGACACCTTTGCTGTCTTTTGTACGCCTTTTCGACCTTCCTTGTGTTTCAGTTGGTATTCTTTCTTCTCTTTCTTGGAAAGCTTGTTAAACCACTGGACAAACTCTTTGTATTCTTCCACAACCTTATCCGTATCATCAAACATGCGCAGTTCACCATAATGCATCCAAGCAACCCGATCGCAAATCTTTTGGATTTGGCCAATGGAGTGACTGACAAAAAAGATCGTCTTTCCTTGTTCCTTAAACTCTGTAATTCGATCGACACATTTTTGATAGAAGGTTTGGTCTCCAACAGACAATGCTTCATCAATAATGAGAATATCTGGATCGATATGCGCTGAAATGGCAAAGCCAAGACGTGATTTCATTCCGCTTGAATAGCTCTTTACAGGCTGATCAATAAAGTCACCAATATCCGCAAACTCTACGATTTTTTCATAAAGCTCGTCTATCTCCTTATTCGTCAGCCCCATCATTAAGCACTTTAAACGAATGTTGTCTTTACCGCTTAACTGATTGTTCAGCCCTGCCGCAATGGCAATCAACGAAGGCTGGCCGTCCATATCAATTTCACCAGTTGTTGGTGGTATGATTTTCGCCAAAAGATTCGACATCGTTGATTTTCCAGAACCGTTGATCCCTACAAAACCAATTGTCTCACCTTCATATACGTCAAAGGAAACGTTACGAACAGCAAAGAAACCTTTATTATTTTTATTAGGAAAAAACAGCCCTTTGATTTTATCTGACTGCTTTTTATATAGAAAATACTGCTTGGATACGTTTCGAAACGAAACCTTTAGTTTCATCGTATAATCTCCTTACTTTTTAAAGAAAATCGACAAATTTATCCCTAAATTTCAAATGTAGCAATGAGCCAACTATTAAAAGGAGGAATGTGATCAGCCAAAAATAGAGCGTATATTTGACATCTTGAAAGAACCAATCTCCTTTAATAAAACTTTTCCTAAACCCATCAATGATATAGTATAGAGGATTTAATTTTAAGGTAGTAGCAATCCATTCATACTTACCAGTAAATTTATCTCCAATATCCCACAAGATAGGCAATAAAAACATCAGCAGCCTTGTTAATGATTGTAATAGTTGTTGATAATCCCGAACAAGTACACTGATCGTTGAATTAAATAGGCTGAAAGCAAACATAAACACTATCATGCAGATAAGGTAATAAATATATTGAATCCAATGGATATCCGGATATATGCCATTTGCTATGAGCATAATGACATAAATAGCCATCATTAAAAAATAGCTGAATAAATTTGATGTGATGACTACTGAAGGCAGCGCGCTAATAGGGAAGTTCATTTTAGATACTAAATTAATACGCTTAAAAACACTATTTGCACCCTCTGTAATAGTCGAGCTGATAAAAAACCATGGGATTAAACCAGCTAACATCCAAATGAGAAAAGGAATACTTACGTGAGAACCATCTGCCATTTCCGCGGTTCTTCCAGCCCCTCTAAGGCCTAAACCGAACACAAACCAATAAGCCATAATTTGAATTAAAGGGTTCAGTAATTGCCACAGCACACCCAGATAATTCAATTGATATTTTGATTTTGTTTCATAAATAGCTAACCTTAAAATTAATGGCATTGAACCAAACTGCTCTTTTAGAATTTTATACAATGCATTCACTCTAATCTTCCTTAATTTTAATTGAATAGAATAGATCCTATATTGATAAAAGTACCGCTCATAATTGTAACAGAAAAGTGGTTTCTTTTCATCTTTCACCATTATACAAAGTAGTCACATTTGGGTAACATATATTTTAAAACGATTTCTACGCTAGCCCATGAAGAAAAACACTTGAAATGAAGAATACACAAGAAACTTTGTTTACGCTTCAAATATTAAACGCCTTATGTCAAACATAAGGCGTTTAGAATTAAGCTTAATCTTTTAGAAACTCTATTATTTTATCGTTTTTCCATTTCATACCTTCATACAATTTCAAAATGTTTTTTAATATTTCTTTTGCCTCACTTCGATCCTCATCTTCAATATTGCTAAATTTCTTTAAATACCAATTATCTACATAATTTTCTAATTTATCTTTTTTATAAGCCACTAATAAATTTTCGCGCTTTAACCAATCGATTCTTTCTTTTTCTAGCACTAAATACTTTTCAAAAAACTTCTTATTAATTCGATTAATCGATGAATTTTCTACCATAGCATAATAAATATGGACGGGCGTATTCAGCACCTTAAAAGATTTAGTCTTCATCAACATCTCATGAAAGAATAAGGTATCCTCACCAATTGCTCCTTCAACCATTTTAAGTTGATTCTTTAATAATAAATCTCTTTTTACTATTAAGGCCTGTATACTCATTGCTTTAAATGAAGCCTTAATTAAAAAGTCTGAATGCGGAGCATGTCTGTAATCAATCCCGTCATTAAGTGACATCATATTAGGATAATAAGAAGACAATCCCTTTATATCTGATAGTCTAACCATGTTTCCGATAAACATATCATGATCCTCTTCTAATGAACTATCTAGCAGTTCTTTGTATCCATCAGTTATGGCTTCATTATCTGGGTCTAAGTAAGTTACCCATTTTGCAGAAGCAAACTCCAACCCCTTATTTCTTGGTCTAGACGCGCTGCCACTTCCACCTTGTGGATACATAAACATCTTTACATTGTCAAAATGTTTATCAAGTGCCTGCACTATATAAGGCGTCATGTTGTCAGTCGAACCATCGTCAACTAAGATGATTTCCATTTGTTCAAAAATAGAACTTCTTTGTAAGCTTTTGAAACATTTATAAAGAAGGTGCCGGCCATTATTATAAATAGGAATAATAACAGATAAGTCATACTCACGAACTTGCTTACTTCTCACGACATCATTTGAAGTTACTGATAGCTCTAGAGGATCAACACTATATCCATTAGGAATGGTGGCATTTGATATTGATTTAATATCTTCCCAATTAAATGAGTCACTCCAAAAAACAGTTCTAAAACGATCTTCTATTTTTTCAATATAATTATGTTCTACACCTTTAGTTAATTCACCGTTATGCTCATAGGCATCTTTTGTTATATAGTCACAATTTGTGTACTTGAATGCATTGATCATATCTTCTAAATAAAATTGACCATATTCATATTTATTGCTAAAACAAGCTACGATATCAAAACTTCTGTACAATTCCTCAGTCACTTCATCTTGAGAAATGAGTTTCTTATCAGGATAGGATTGTTTATTAAACATTTCTATTATATGTTCGTCTAAACTTTCCGCAACAACAAGAACTTTTCGTTTCAAAAGATTCGTCTGATGATCACTTACTACTTGTATCAATTCCTGTACTCTATGAAAGGCGGTTTCTGACCTTAAAACTGTTCGCACACCTTCCATTTGGGTTTGATACATCTCTCTTTTAGACATTTTTTGCAAATAAACTTTCAGTTCTTCACTCGTATTAGCTAAAAACACATTAGGAAATTTGCTATTAATCCCGACACTGTAATTCGATATGACAACTGTACCTGTAGCTTGAAGTTCATATACTCGATTAGCAAACATTGTGTTGCTATCTTTAACAGAATTTAGATTTAAAGTGAAGTCATATAATTTGTGTATTTTTTGCAGAGTTTCATGATCGGTGGATTCTACAATAAATGGCACATATTCTTTCGGATAAAAATGACGGTCAGATTCTAACTCGAAGTTTCTGTCAACAATAGTCAAATCTCTACCTGCATTGATCACGCCTTCAAATAGCTCCCGTGTATCTTCTTGCCTCGATGGATATTTCTGATACCAAGAACCTGCGAATAAAATATCTTCTCTTCTATTTATTCTCGTACCAATTGGATTGTGATAAAGAGGGTTAACTGCAAATTCGAGTGTATTATATGATGTAGCATTCGGACAATCTTTTTTGTAATCCTGTAATTTTTCACTGCATGTTGTAAAAATATGGTCCGCCTGCTGCGCCAAATCAACATAATATTCATAATTAACTGGATCTTCTTTTGAATAAAAAATCACCGGAATATTTTTGCTTTTATAAAACTGAATTATGGCCTTTATTTCGTTCCTTACCTTTTTAATTTTAGGATTGCCAAGTCCTTTCCATTTCCCATCCAACCCTTTCCAAGCGGTTGACAATAAAAACAAATCAATCTTTTCAGCCTCTTTTTTATAATTACCTTGATGAATATAAATAAAGTTCGCTGCATCCTTTAAACTTTTATACAAGAATTCATCCGCAATAATTCCAATGGAAACATTACTTTTTTGAAAGTACTTCGTTCCATTACTAGAAGGTAAGTTTTCAATTTGAGGTTTGACTGAATCATAAAAGCCTTTTTTATGATTTTTTTTCATATATTGAACATATTCTTTTCTCTCGTGCTCAGAAACTTTCCCATCATCTGAAGGATGATGAGAAAGCTTCTGAGAAGGTGTTTTTTCCAATAAACTATCTAGCTCTTTAAAGTCTTTATTTTGATTAAAAACTTTTAGCATTTCCTTATAATAGGCGAGCTCTTGAATAGCACTTGTTTTTTTCTTTTGATTTAGTAATAAATGGTTCTGGTATTTCCCCACTCAAATTCACCTATTCTTTCTTTTTTGAGATTTATATCTCCAGTAAGCTAGTGTCAATCTACCTAATTTGGATGAGGATAGAGCTTCATAACGTCTTTTTATTAGGTTTAGTTCTTTTTCAGTCTTATTAGCTTGTTCTAATATTTTTCTCTCATTAGATACTAAATTCAACTTTTCTTCTTTTGCCTCTACTAATCTTTTTAACAGTTTTGAGGTTAATTCAGTACCCTGATTTTCATTTTGACTTTTATCTTCTATTTGTTTTATTCGTGAGAATATACTTAGAAAATTTTCTGCAAAGTCAATTTCATTAGAAATTGCTGGGATAGCGATAAACCCTGTCCATAAAGGTCTGACAACTTGTTCCATCCTGTAATCTTTTTTATGCAAGTAAAGTAACAGGGCTAAAATTGACTTTAATTGCAATGAATTTTGATCATGGTTAATCCAAAATAACAAAACACCATCATCTTTTAAAAACGGCAGCGCCTTGTCCACTAATCGATCTGTGTCCAACATAAATTCTGTTGCATTCCCCAACACGATAGTATCTATTTTTTCGGACTGCTTAGACAAAGAACTTTCTTCAATGATTTCTTTGCCTATAAAAGATAGATATTTCTTTTCCTCTTCTCCTAAACCAAATTGAAAGAAGACTCTTTTTCCCCTAGTGTTTGTTAATAACCAGTTTTCTGGTTGTTCAGCATTTTCTTTGAAAATATTAAAAATTTCTTTTGAAGGTGTATCCATTGCTGCTCCTTTCTATGAAAACCACGCTTTACATCCACCAAGGAAAATCAAATTTTAAACCATGGCTTCTTCTTTTTTCAACTCAGAAGAAAGATTCCCAAAATTTATATAGGTGAAGCTTTCATGACGATTTTGAAGAACATTTTTTGTATCAAAAATCAATTTATTGTTCATACCATCTAATCTTTCAAAATCAAATTCTTTAAACTCTTGATGGTCTGTTAGAACCAAAATTAAATCAGATTGATTAACTGCATCTTCTAAGTTATTGATGACAAACTCCTGATCCACATGCGGATCATATGCATCGATTTCATATTTATTCTGATTTTTTAACAAATGATAGATTTCCATTGCTGGGCTTTCTCGAATATCGTCTACATTACCTTTGTACGTAAGTCCGAAAATAGTGATCTTATTTCCTTCTACTTTTTGCATGAGTTTCTCAACATTTTCGACAACATAATACGGCATAGATGTATTGATAGAGCGTGATAAGTTAATCATTTTCGCTGTTTCAGGAGCCTTTGCTACAATGAAATACGGATCTACAGCTAAACAATGTCCGCCAACACCAGGCCCAGGTGTATGTAGGTTAACACGTGGATGCTTATTGGCCATTTCAATGACATCTAGCGCATTAATGTCTAGGTCATTACATACTTTTGTGAGTTCATTTGCCAGTGCTATGTTAACATCTCTAAATGTATTTTCCATTAGTTTAGACATTTCAGCTGTTTTAGCATTTGTTTTAATAATTTCACCTTGAACAAAGGTCTGGTATACTTTTGCTCCAGCCTCTGTACATGCTTCTGTAATACCGCCAACAATTCGGTTATTAAAGATTAGTTCATGAAGAATTTGACCTGGCAAAACTCTTTCTGGACAATGTACTAGATATATATCTTCGCCTATAACGTAACCCTTTTCTTCAAATAATGGTTTAATAACATCATCCATACTTCTTGGACCAATAGTAGATTCGATAATAACAACATTCCCTTTTTTCAGGAATGGAATTACTTTCTCAACTGCGCTCTCTACGTAAGTTAAATCACATGATTTATACATGTCATCACGGTTAGGTGTAGGGACAGCAATGATAAAGACATCTGCTTCCTCCGGTGTTAATGAAGCTTTAAATTTTTCAAGTTTAATGACTTCAGTCAAAGCTTCTTGGAGTCCAGGCTCTTCTATATGAATAGTACCATTATTTAAAGAATCTATCACACTTGGTTTCACATCTACTCCTACGACCTCAACGCCATGTTTCGCAAACATAATTGAAGTTGGCAGACCAATATACCCCAAACCTACTGTACAAAGTTTCATTATTTTTACTCTCCTTATGATTGAATTTGTCCATAAACTTCTAGAAGTGATTTTTTTTCTTGTTCCCAATTGTATTTAAGCCTTGCTTTATGACAATTCTCACTATACTGATTTCGCAAATCAGTATTTAAAACTATCTTGTTTACACCTGTTGCAATTGAGTTTGGATCGTGAGAATCAACTACCACTCCAATATTTTCACCAGCAACAACTTTCTTAATTTCTGGGAAATCACATGCTATGACTGGTACACCCGCCATAATATATTCAAATAGTTTATTTGAAGAGGCTGAATAATGGTTGAAACACACGTTGTTCAGTACTTGAAAACCTAAGTAAGCACTTTTTGTATACTTAGGGAGATCTTCCAAAGGTACTTTTGGTAAGAATTTGACTTTATCAGTGAGCTTCATATCTTCAGTCAATTGCATGAGGCTTTCTTTAATTCGGCCATCCCCAATAAAGACAAGGATACCTTCTTTAAAATCAGGTGCTGCCTTAACCAAATTTTCCAAACCTCTTCCAGTTTGAATTCCACCTTGATACAACAGAATTTTTTCATTTTTAGGAATGTTTAAAATTTCATGCAAATTAATTTTCTTTATATCTTTTTTTTGATCGAACGGATAATTATGCACTACTTTAGGGTAAAAACCATAGAGATCTTCATTGTATTTTGCTCTCGTGTGATTTTCGACTATCATTTGATCAACAAACTTCAATAGAAAAGATTCCATTTTTCCGTACAGTTTGCTATCATATCCAGTCCTGCTTGTTTGAACTTCATGTGAATCATAGATCAGCTTTTTTCTGTTGAAAAGTTTAAACTTTGCACAAATAACACCCTGTGGTAAAGTATTTAAATCATTAGAATGAAAGACATCGTAATTTTTTTGCCATCCTTTTAAGATCATTCTTAAGAAAATACTTGCTCGAATAATTAATGTTCTTACTTTTTTAATTAGTAATACTGAGAAAAGGATGGTCAAAGGGATCGTTATTAACGGTAAGTAAAAAACACCCGCGACCCAAACTAACATAAGAAGAAGTAAAAGATATTTTTTCTCTTTTAACAATTTCATCATGGATTGAAATAGAATTAACCATTGTGGGTACCTTTTCACCCTGTGGACACGGAATCGTTCATTTATTTCTTCATATGTCTTTAATTCAGCCATTGATGGATCGTGTATACAGATTAGGTCTACATCACATCCGTCTTCTGACAGGGCAGTACACTCTCTCAAAACCCTAGCATCGTTGGTAAAGTGATTCCATACAAACATACATATATTTTTTTTCATGCTTCATTAACCTTTTTTATAGTATTTTTGATTACATCATCTAAAATTATAATATTATTATCCCATAAAAAATTCTTCTCAATAAAATTCTCACAATTTGTTTTCATTTCTTGAACCAACTCCGGATGATGATATAGACGTAAAATAAGAGAAACCATTTCATCGCTCGTTTTTGTTTTAGCTACTAAACCTACGTTTTCTTGCTCAATCAATTTTTTTGAATACCCAGAAAGTGAAGCCACTACAGGTAACTGACAGCTCAAATAATCTACAATACGTCCTGGCAGAACCGTTTCAAAAATGATTGAATGATTCAATGTTGCTATTCCAATATCACAATTTGCCATTATTTTAAGACACTCTTTTCTCGATACTGGCATAATAAATTCAACTTGATTCAATTCTCTTTCTAGTATCTCTCTCTCTAATTCTTTTTTATTTACACCATATCCTAGAATTATAAATTTTATATTATAATCTTTTAATCTAATCACAATATCTCGAAAGACGTTTACATCTTGAGCCAAACCCAAATTCCCTGCCAATACCACCTTAAACTCTTTGGACATTTTGGCTATACTTTTTGGCAGCTCTTCACGTCTTGCAGAGTTAGGTATAAAAGTCAATTTATCCTCTTGATCTTGTAAGTGTTTTTGGAAACCTTGACTGTTGATGATAATATGATCAGACTTGGAGTAAACATATTTTTCTGCAAGTTTAAAAAATCCAATGATCATTGGATTCTTAAATATACCCACTCCTTTTAATGAGTCTGGCCACAAGTCTCTTATATCCAATATCATTTTTGTTTTGTATCTAAATTTAGCAATTATTCCAGCAAAGGCAACAAATATGGGCGGAGTTGTAACATAAATTAGATCATATTTATTTTTATCCTTAAAAATAAATATGATCATTCTAAACATTATCTCTAAATAATAGAACAGCCTATTTAAAAAATTAAATGCATAATTCTTATTCTTTACTTTTACTCTTATAAATCTTTCATCCTGGTTATTTAATTCCTCTTCATCCCAAAGGTCATGATGGTCATAAAAATTCTTCTCTGGATAAGTTGGATCAGTTGTTAAAACTTTGACATCGTAACCTTTTCTGTGCAGCATCAAAAATATATTCTTGAGTCTATTACCAGCGCTACCTATTTCAGGGTAGAAATTTTGAGTAATTAATAAAATTCTTTTTGACAATCAAATCCCCTGCACTTTCAATTGACAATCAATATTGGCAAACACAACATATTTAAACAATTTTTTAACTATAACAACAATTATAGGTTTATGATGCGTTAAAAACAACATATTTTTGATTCTAAAGCCTTTAAATCTTTTATATTTCAACATAATTCGATAAAAAAAGCTCTATTTAACTATGAAAAATAGATATTTTCAGGCTTAAAGTTCTAAAACTAAAGTAACAAAAAGGCATAAAACAGATAAACATACAACGATCGTATGTTAACTGATTTATGCCCTTCATCTTTTAATATTAATATTTCAGAACGGTCTCTACGACCCGTTTTGAAGACTCTCCGCTCTCTAAATAGCAGAATTTTTCATAAAACGGTGCAAATGAAGCTGGTAATGCAAAGGTTGGTTGTTCTGTTTCTCTTACCCAGTCAATGACACTTGCTGTCTCTTTCACAAGCGGTCCAGGTGCTTCTTGTTCAAAGTCGAAGTAGAAGCCTCTCAGCTTATCACGATATGTTTCGATGTCTGGCACATAGAACAGCATCGGACGTTTGAGGTTTGCATAATCAAAGAACACGGATGAGTAATCTGTGATGAGCAGATCAGAAATCATATAAAGGTCTCTGATGTCTTCATAATGAGAGAAGTCATAGGCAAAGCCTTCATATGGCCCTAAATCAAAGTTTTCAGCTACTAAATAGTGCATACGAAGAATGATGATATATTCGTCTCCGATAGATGCTCTTAGCTCATACAGATCAAGGTCTAAATCAAATTTGTACTGCCCTTTTTTATAAAATTGATCGTCTCTCCATGTCGGTGCGTATAAGATCAATTTTTTATCAAGCGGCAAATTCATTTTTTGTTTGAGTGCCCTCATCGTTTCTTCATTGTTTTGATTGTGAAGGAAGTCGTTTCTCGGATATCCTGACTCAATCATGGTCTTTTCAAATTGGAACGCACGTGTAAAGATTTCAGTCGAGTATGCATTAGGAGAAATGAGATAATCCCAATTCGATGCTTCTTTCGTGAAATTCTTTTTGTATTTCTTCGTGTTTGTTCCAGGCATATGCACTTCGTCCATGTCCATCGCCAATCGTTTTAATGGCGTACCGTGCCAAGTTTGCAAGTATGTTGTATGGTCTGGTTTTGGGACCCAAAGCGGCAAACGACTGTTCACGACCCAATACTCGGCTCTAGCCATCGCAAAAATCCATTTGAATGACAGACGATTGATATGGTAGATGTCCTTTTCCTTAAACGGTGCTTCATGCCCTTTTTTGACGCTCCAGATCAATGTATATTCAGGGTGATTTTCTTTCATATACTCATAAATAGCACGCGGATTACAACTGAATTGTTTTCCATTAAAGCTTTCAAAAATAACGGTTTTCTTTTTCACGGACAGCTTACTCGCTAGCTTAAAGGTCGTTTGGAAGGTCCTTGTCACAAGACGATTGCGGACTTTTTTGATTTTGCCGATTTGCTTTTTAAATTTCTTCCACTTGCTTTTGACATAGTACTTCGCACGTGTTTTCATTGTGTAATCATTAATTCGGATACCAAGCGTTTGTCTCTTTTTCTTTCGATACACTTCATATCGAATAGGTACATCGTTTCTTTTATGAATTTGAACAAGACCTTTGAGTTTGTTTGAGCGATCTCCAAGTACTAAAGAAGCAGTTGTTAATGTTTCCTCTACTCCGTTCACATCACAAACAAATTCAAGGTAGAAGCGATATACAAAGCGTTTGTTTAAGGAATAGGTTAATTCCTGCAAAGGAACTTCTGCTGAAAATTCATACAGCTGTGGTGCTTGATGATCATCACGGTACTTGGCCACTTCATCTTTTATATGAGCCATGTTTACCGGAAAGTGATGCTCAATTGGTTCTTCACCATTTTTCTTCAACAGAAGCTTTACTTCCTTGATCTGATAAGGATGCTCCGCACTTAGAACACCTGCATACCCAGATAAAGATAACGTACACTCTTTGTTGAGCTCGATGTGATGAAATTTCACAACCTTTAGCTCACGCTTGATTTTGAAAGATGCATTCCCTTTGTCTGTGCGATACGGAATGACATATAGCATCGCGTCTTTATTTTCTAAGAAAGTCAGCTCTGGCTTCTCTATCTCCATTTTTAAACGACGTTTATAGTATGACGTTTTCTCTTCTACCTCAGAATTATCCGCTTCTTTTACTTCGTCTTCCTCTTCTTCCGAATCAGAGTCATAGGATGAGTCCTCAAGCTCGTCTTCATCCTCTTCTTTGTTTGCGCTCAGATAGTCCGTGACATACAGGTTATATGTCTGGCCCTGCTCTAGCGCAAGCGGTAACGCTGCTTCACTCAATACCAATTTAAAAAGATTCTCTTCTTGATGAACAAGCGGAAGGAAAAGTTCTTGTTTTGATACCCTTTCCCTCATAAACAAATAAAATTCTCTATCTGTTAACGGCATGTCATCGTCGATGCGAATGAACATTTCTAGTTTCTCATGATGATTTTTTAACCCTTCAACGACACTCTTCTTTTGAATACCCTCTTCAATCATTAATCGTTAATCTCCTCTGTTCAGAAATCTTACCGTTGTGTTGTATCGTTATTTCACTTTCCAAGAATAGTTTCCTTGTTTCGTTTGATACGACCATCCATCGATCGACGATGGTTTATTGGTGAGTAGCTCGCCCTCTACCTCTAGACGCTGCAAAACTTCTTGAAGTTCTTCTGTTTTAAAGCGAATGTAAAAATCAACATATTTCGTTTGGTTGAGGTCAATGTTTTTCTTTGTTTGAAAATGACCAATTGGGAAGCTGACTTGATTGTTTTCATCGATTGTTTGAGAGATGATTTCAGCTCCATTGGCTCGATCATATCCTGCGAAATCTATTTGCACATGATCCGCACGGCTCATTTCGTCTTTCATCTCAAGCTGAAGATGAAGAACATGATGTTCAGAGCTTAGATCACGCAGGACCCATTTCGTACGGTCCATGACCCTTCTCAGTTCATCTTTACGCTCACGATTTTCGAGCATATGGTGAAGAGCTCTATTCCAAACAGACATTTCGTCAGAGGGCACAAGATAAAAATAGGCTTGTTCTCCCAATACCTTCTCGACATCTTCTTTATGCTTAGTATCCCCAAAGAAGACGGCATCCACTTGCTGTTTCCTTATTTGTTTAAATAATTCTCCATATTGTGAATAGAGTTGATGTGGATCTTCTTCATAATGGGCATCATGCACAAATGCAGCATAATAAGTTGTTTCAGGTTGATCTATTTTAAACAGGTGGCGATCCTGATCTCGGTCCTCTGTGATCATCAGCTTCAAACGGTTATTTTGTGATTGAACGCTGGATAGCCATTGTTGTTTTATATCTGTTTTCTTTGTGAATGTTTGAATTCCTGTTTTTTTATACCAATTGATATGGCGAACTGGATTCTTTTTTGCATCACCAGAATAAATGATCTCCATAAAGATGCTACCATCATCCTTGATCAATTCCTCCAAGTAAAGAGCACCTGTATGAGGAACAAAGCTTTGTACTCTGCGCAAAGCTCCATCCCAATTGTATTCTTCCCTCTTCACTAATTGCTGCTCTTCATTATATTGATCAATATAACAAATGGGGGAAGAAGGCAGTTCATATCTGGTCACCTGAATGGTCACTTCGTCTGCTGGGATGACTGCTTCATTGATCGAATACGATATTTCACCTGTAATAAACTCCGAGTAGCGTCTTTTACTCCCGCTCTCCGGTAGAATATAGTGTTCAAATACATTCATGATGTCAATTTGAGGGTGAAGGGTCTCCTCCATGCTGTGAATCCGTTCTTTCACATTTGCATCGTAATTCAAAGTTAATATCGTAGCACGTTTATGTTTCTCAGCCAATGGCTTTACTCTTGCTTTTAACGAATTCGTTAAGCTCTCGTCCTGTTTTGGCACATCACCCATAATAAAGTAGTAGTCCATATCAGGCATTTCAGCTGATGTCATTGTTTCATGTTGTTCAGGTTGATCCAATGTGTGTTCAACTTTTTTCTTCATCCAATTTTGAAACAAAGGAAGCTCTCCTTAAAAATAATGATGACTTTCTATTGTATTTTACATGAAAAAGCACTTCTCACCAAAAGATAAGAAGTACTTTTTTTCGATCTATTAAAGTCCTGCAATTTCTTCCTTAATTTGTGTTGTAGAGATGCCTTCTGTTCTCTTCAAGTATACGACTTCGCAATGCTCTTTCAAGAAATCGAATTTACCTTCCCAGTCATCTCCCATGACAAACACATCGATGTCGTGCTCTTGCACGTCTCGGACTTTTTGATCCCAGCTGTTTTCTGGAATGACTTCATCTACATAACGAATCGTTTCTAAAATCAGCTTTCTATGCTCGTAGCTGTGATAAGCCTTTTTTGATTTTTGTAAATTAAACTCATCTGTAGAGATGGCCACTACTAAGTAATCTCCAAGCTGCTTGGCACGCTCCAGCAGCTTAATGTGACCCCAGTGTAATAAATCAAATGTACCGTAAGTAATAACTTTCTTCATTGCAAACATAAACTCCTTTCTTCATCCTTATTCGACTGCCTTCAATGCAGTAATGTTTATCCGTAATCCTATTATCATCGATCATTTTTTTCGTTCTTCGGAACCTTATTATATCACAATGCCTATGAAAGGTTAAGAAAATGTAAAGACAAACTATTTCCATTTTAGTGGGTAAAATCGTGAAAGTGCGAAAACTCACTGTTTCATGCTTTTTAGAACTTATGAAAATATCAAAATGTCATGAAATTTAAAGGATTGTAAAGTTATTGTTAATATTTCATGGAGCAACTGTGATAAAATGATGAGTAGGCGAAGAATGAATTTACAATGAACGTTCATAAATAACAAGATGAAAAAGGAGGTCTAAACAATGCAAACAGAAGTGGTCTCTAACCTTTCTTATGTAAACGGCGACTTAAATGAATTTATCAGCTATATCAACCAGCATCATATTTCTCAGAAAAGAGGCGCCATGATTGCGACTGTGAATCCAGAGATTGGCTATGCCGTCATGAAGGATGATGCGTACCATCAAGTAGTCTCTTCTGCAGATTATGTATTGCCAGATGGTGTGGGCGTCGTGTTGATGTCACGCATGACACAAAGTCCGCTGAAATCAAGAATTGCAGGCTTTGATGTCTTCATGTCTATGCTTGACCTAGCAAACAAACAGTCTAAAAGTGTCTTTTTATATGGTGCAAAAAAAGAAGTGCTTGAGGCTGTCAAACAGCGAATTGATACGGAATATCCAAATGTGGTCATTGCAGGAAGCTGTGACGGCTATCAAGCTGATAAGCGTTTCGTGGCGAAACAAATTGCACGCTCGAAAGCAGATATGGTGTTCGTTGCTTTAGGTTATCCAAACCAGGAGAACTTTATTTATGAATACCGCCATTTATTCCCGCAGGCTGTTTGCATCGGTTTAGGCGGAAGCTTCGATGTATTTAGCGGAACAGTGAAGCGTGCACCTCGCTGGATGATCAAGACCAATACGGAATGGCTGTACAGACTGATTGTCAATCCGTGGAGATGGAAACGAATGCTGAATATTCCAAAGTACGCCTTTGCTGTATTGAAAGAAAACAAAGGGAAAAAACGTTACTATCCTGAGCAAGTAAAGGATCAGACGAAGCAGCTATGAGAGACTGATCAATGATGACTATACACTCAATAATTATTTCATGCTATGCAGCTTTCGTTTCTTTTATTGGATGGCTGATGAGCGGCGTGAAACCTCGTGAAAACCAGGTGACGCTGCTTGTTTCATTCAAGGAGAATGCGGCTGCTCTTATTGATACTTATCAACAACAAGCGAATATGACGATGAAGCTGACAGTCCTCTATACGAAACATGCTTCCAATATAGAAAAGGACGAGCCTCATTTGTCATTTCGCTATTTTCATGAAAAAAATCCATTCCATCTCATTCAATGTATTTATACAATGCTGAAAAGCAAGGTCGTTGTGACGGATAATTACTTTCTCATGACAAGTGTGCTAAGAAACAGGCCCACGACAACCTGTATTCAAGTATGGCATGCCAATGGCGCTTTGAAAAAGTTTGGCCTTGAAGACGCGTCAAATTTGGAACGGAGTGCACGTGATATTGAACGCTTCAAGCGGGTCTATGCGTCTTTCGATTTTATCGTCACGGGTTCAGATCACATGCGTGAGATTTTCAAGTCATCGTTTGGGATCAATGACGAACGTTTTTTACCAACAGGTGTGCCACTCACGGATGTATACTATGATCAGCGCCCGCCTTCCTTGAAGCCGGATGATTTCCCTAAAGGAAAAAAAATACTGCTTTATGCACCGACCTATCGAGATTATGCAATGGACGGTCTTGTCCTGCCCTTTTCAAAGGAGCAATTGCAGACAGAGCTGAATGGCGACTATATCCTGCTCGTCAAACTTCATCCTGCGGTTAAACATTTAGCGAAGGCAGAAACAGATGGTGAATGGATATTTGATGTATCCGATCAGCCGCTCTATCCTTTGCTCTGTGCTTGCGATGTGCTGATTACGGATTATTCGTCGATTGTGTTTGAATATGCACTGCTTGAAAAACCTGTTTTATTCTTCACTTATGATCTAGAGACTTATCGAAAGAAACGGGGCTTAGTCGATCGTTATGAAGACATCATTCCCGGAAAGGCTTGCGTCACTCAAGACATGCTCTTGAAGGAGCTTTTGCATCTAAACGAAGCAGCCAATCAAGATACATTAAAAGCCTTTGCTCTGGAATGGAACCAATACTCAAAGGGACAATCAAGCGAACAGCTTTTATCATTTATTGAAAAACAGCTCTTACGCAAAAAACGTCCGGCTTCTCATTAGGAAGCACGGACGTTTTTTTATTTGTTATAAACCGGGATATCATAATACAGCGTATAGTTATCAAGTAAGTTATACAAACTATACATACGAGTGACTTGCTTATAAGCCCATCCAATATCCGTAGCATATTGATGAGTCGCTGCACTAGACCAGCGCATTTTATAAATGGTGTCTTGTTTGTATGTTGCGTTATTGATATAGCTGTTGCCAATGAATTTTGCCCCGCCAATAATGGCTGCCTCCGGCGTGAACCATTGCTGTTCATACGCATACTTTGCACCGAGGTAATTCGGATTACTGTCATATGCGCCAATGCCATACATGTTATATACAATCCTATCATTAAACTTCGTACCGTTCGCTAGAATCGAACTTCCGTTACCTGTTTCAAGCAGTGCATGAGAAATCAGATAGATTTCGTTGATATGATACGTTTTCGCAGCTGTAATAAAGGCTTGTCCTTTTCCGGCAAGAATTCCTTTGCCTGCTAAAATCTTCGAATTGACTTCAGTTGGATTTAGATTCGCAGCTTCAGAGAGTTTGAGAAATTGAAAATATGATTGAGTGCCCTCAGCAATATTGGCTGGGTCTACATATTTTTGCACCTCTGCTGAACTCGCATTTCTCCAGCCAAGGCTAATCTTGATCCAATTGCCTTCTTTCCCGAGCTGTTTCACTTTTGTTCCTTTGTTGAGCTGTGCCACGATGTTGCTTGCAGAGCTTGAATCAGGTGTAGAACGAACATTTAACCCGTCCGTATTCACTGTTGACGTAGCTGGGTCCACATATGTCGCATAGACATAGGCCGCACCATCTGTCTGTGGTGACACCTTCATTTGTTTGTTCACCATCTCATTAACAGTCAGGTTATAATTCGTTTGCATGACCATTGGGCCATTTTTGATTTTAGTGGCTGTGGCTGTCCAGCCATATTGGCTTTTCACAAAAGCAATGGCCGCATTCGTATCTGGTAATCCTGTAAATTGCTGCGTAATGATGATTTTGTAGGCTGGTTTCGTTGTTGTTGTATAAACAGCTTTTTCATTCCGCTTTTTGAAAAACGCCATGCCTTGGTCTCTCAAAGCAGCAGTCGCAATGACTCCTGTTTTCATTTGATATTGACCATAATCGGTTGTACCCGTTTTTTGGGCAGCTGCCTTCATTTTTTGTTTCGTCAAATAGCTAAGTGCTTGATTCAGTTTTGTCTGATTCACAGTCGCCTCTGTCGTGATACGGTATTGCTTGACAGCTTCTGTCAGCGTTTTTGTACTGCTGGCTACCCCGTTTTTCTTGATGATTTCTTGCGCCTGCTTGACTTTACTTTGATCATATACAGGTGTTGTCTTGAGACTATACGCTCGGCTGACGGCTTGTCCCTTACCTGTCGTGATGCTGCTTGTGATTTTTTGCGCCTTTAAGTATGCGGCACCTTTGTTTACTTTTGCTTGGTCAGTTGCTTGATTGACGACGAGTCGATACGTGCTATCAGATGCCTTGCCTGTTTTTTTCGTTGTCGCAGATACCTTTTTCTTTTGGAAGAAGGTCGTCGCTTTTTTCGCTTGATCATCTCCTAAAAGGTTCCCAGTCACTACTTGATATGGCTGTATAGAAGAGATTTTTTTGGATGTATAGCGCCATTTCTTTTTCTTGAAAAAAGCAACCGTTTTTGCGTAAGCTGTATCGTTCAATTGATTGAGCTTCACGATATAATTTTTTGTTTTCCCTACTCGCTGCACAGTACCTGCAGCACCGGTTTGTTTCTTAATTTGAGCCGCAGCTGAGGCTGCTTGTTTATTGTCTTTGAAATAGCCTGATTCCATGCTATAGACATTTTTAGCGGCTCCTGCCTTCTGAATCTTCCCGCTGATTTTTGCTTCTTTTTGCAGCTGGGTCAGAAGTGTTTGGGCTTTAGATTGGTTCGTTTGTGCAGCTGATGTGACGATGTAATACGGCTTCCCTGCTACCATCGTTTGGAGCACTGCTTTTAAGCCAGATTCCTTTTGAAAACCTTGCAGAATGATATTCGCCTTACTTTGTCCAACAATACCGCCTGAGATCAGCTGATACACGGTGCCAGCTTTGTTTTCGGTTTGGTATGTACTGGTGACTCCGGCCTGTTTTTGTAGTTCTGTTTGAATGGTTTTGACTTTCGTTTCAGAATCAATGGTTCCTGATATGACCTGATAAGAAGGTCTGCTTTGATTGATGACTTCATAGGAGCTCTTTAGCCCTGATGTTTTTGCTAACTCTAGCGAGAATTTTTTCGCCTGACTTTCATCGTTGATCGGGTCAGATACGACCTTTTGTAAAGGAAGGCGGTCACCAACTGGAGACACAGTGCCATTTATGCCCACCTCTTTTTTTAACGCCGCAGCACTTGCATTCGCTGCATCTTGTGAGTCATATCCTGAGGCAGTGAGCTGATAGGTCGCCGTATTCCCTGAGGTTTGATAACTTGCTGTCCACTTTTTATCTTTTTTCAGTGTTTCTACTGCTTTTTTCACTTCTGATTCTGTCGTAAATACTTTTGAGGTGCTAATCGTATAAATGGATTGATCGACATAGGAGGCTGCTTGCGCTTCTTTGCCCGTGTGTAATGTCATACAAAAGGCAGCTGCGAGTAACATAATCTTGATGGTTTTTTTCACGTTCCCTGTCCCTCTCTTAACTTTGCATAATAGTCTACTAATCTCTTTATCGACAAAAACAAGTCTTCTTTCAAGTCATTTATGCAATAGAAAAATAGAGGACCCTCTTGAAGTCCTCTTTTCCTTTATATATGTGACACAATCAGTTCACAAGATCCTTCAATCGAGAAGCTCCCTGTTTCAGCTGGCAGGATAAAATGGGCTCCTTTTGGCAGTGGATATGTGTTCCCGTCATGCTCTAAAGACCCTTCTCCATTAATGACACTGCACAGTAAAAATGAATAATCTTGCGAAAGCTCTACTTTTTGATCAATTTCCCATTTATACACAGAGAAATATTCTGCTTCTACAAATGTTCTAATGGTCACTCCTCGACGTGTTTCGACTGATTCATCTGCATAACCGTCTACATGAGGAACCGTTGTGACATCAATGGCTTGCGCAAAATGAAGTTCACGTTCATTGCCATCTTGGTCTTTTCGTTCATAATCATATACCCGATAGGTTGTATCTGAGCTTTGCTGCGTTTCGAGGACAAGCGTTCCTTCGCATAGCGCATGAATGGTACCACTTGGCACATAATAAAAATCACCAGGCTTAATCTTCACTCGCCGCAAAAGACCTTCCCAATCTCCGCTGTTCATCATGGTCACAAGCTCAGTTCTTGTTCTTGCATTGTGCCCATAGATCATTTCTGCTCCTTCTTTGCAGTCAATGATATACCAGCACTCTGTTTTTCCAAGCTCTCCATTTTCATGTCTTTCAGCATAATCATCATCTGGATGAACTTGAACGGACAAGTCTTGGTTTGCATCTAAAATTTTTGTTAACAGCGGGAAGCGATCGCCTTCTATTCCCCCGAACAATTCTCTGTGATTGTCCCATAGTTCGATCAACGTTTTCCCTTTATATGGACCGTCTTGCACGACACTTGGTCCGTTTGGATGAGCAGATATTGCCCAGCATTCTCCCGTTTGATCAGAAGGAATATCATAGCCAAATTGATCCCTTAAGGCTGTACCTCCCCATATTCTCTCCTTCAATTCAGGCAGTAAAAAAATTGGTGACTGCTTCATTCAGGATGACTCCTCCCTTTCCTACCCTTTGATAATCCTTGCCAAGCATTGAAAACTAGCAAGTCTCAACTTTTATTATGACGCTATCTAAAGAGAAGTCAATCCTTTCAACACCCCTAATGAAAACGATAACATGAAATTTTTTTTATCCTTTGACAGAGCCTGCGAGAAGCCCTTTCACAAAGTATTTTCCGAGCAGAATATAGACCAAAAGTGTCGGCAGTGCAGCCAATATAGCTCCTGCCATTTGGACGTTCCATTGCACAATTTGACTGCCTGATAGATTTTGCAAGGCGACCATCACCGGCTGATGCTCCGCAGTGGTCATCGTGACCGCAAATAAAAACTCATTCCACACATTCGTGAACTGCCAAATGGCGACCACGACAAACCCTGTGATCGAAAGCGGAAGAATCATATGTCTGAAAATCCCGATAAACCCTGCGCCATCCATTTTGGCCGATTCAATCATTTCATCAGGGATGCCCACATAGAAATTGCGGAACATGAGTGTTGTGATCGGAAGACCATATACGACATGGACAAGCACTAGACCTGGAATCGAATTATACAATCCGACTTCACGTAAAAATTGAATGAGTGGAATGAGAATGCTTTGATATGGAATAAACATACCAAACAGCATCAACGTAAAAACCACTTCTGATCCTTTAAAACGCCATTTGGATAGGACATAGCCATTCATCGCACCTAATACGGCTGACAATAAGGTAGCAGGAATGACAAGATAAAGTGAATTCATCAAATTGGGCGATAGCTTTTCAAAAGCGATTTGATAGCTAGAGAAATCAAGCGTTGATGGCAGCGACCACATTTGCTCAAGGGTGACTTCCCCTAAAGGCTTCAAGCTTGTGACGAGCATGACATAGACAGGCATTAGAAAAAAGAGGCTGCACAGAATCAATAAAGCATACAGAACTGGACGAACAAACCATCTGGCTGTCATGATGAAGCCTCCTTCCGGCTCGACAAGAGATATGGCACGATAAACACCGCAACAGAGATCAGCATGACGATCGCAATGGCGGCTCCGCCTGCATAATGGTTTCCTCTAAAGGTCATTTCAAACATGTAAACGCCCGGAACATCCGTAACAAAGTTCGCCCCTGGTCCTGTCATTGAGTAAATCAAATCGAAAATCTTTAAAGAAATATGAGCCATGATAATAATGACACTTGCAGTAATCGGTTTTAAAAGCGGAAAAATGATTTTTCGGTAGATTTGCCACTCAGTTGCTCCATCCATTCTAGCAGCCTCTCTCACTTCCTCTGGAATTCCTCTAAGACCTGCCAAATACATCGCAAGTGAGAACCCTGTCATTTGCCATACAGCTGCAATAACAACTGCAATCATTGCCGCGGGTACACCAAATTCAATTTTCCCCCAGACAAATCCAGCTAAAATATTCGTATCCGTGTACCACTTGGGCTGGATGCCTAGCGTTTTCAAAAATAAATTCACCCCAGTTGACGGATTTAAAATCCATTGCCACACGACACCTGTCACAACGAAGGAAAGGGCCATCGGAAAGAAGAATAAATTCCTAAAAAGAGATTCACCCTTGATCTTCTGGTCTAGTAAAATCGCAAGTGTGAGCCCAGAGGCAATGACGGCTCCAATAAAGAATAAAGTAAAAAAGACCGTGTTTCGTAGATCTGACTGAAAACGGAAATCTTGAAACAGCATGACATAATTGCGAAGTCCTGCGAAAGAGAAATCTGGAACAAGCGAGGTCCAGTTTGATAATGAAACATATCCTGTCCAGCCAATAAAGCCGTAAACAAAGATGAATAATAAAACAGCTGACGGGGCTAAAAATAGCAGCGCAAGCAGCTGATCTCCATTCCATTTTTTCCGAACACGTTTCACTTTCGGCGCTGACGCTTTTGCGATCGGCGATGTGTCTATGCGCATGAAGCTACACTCCTTTTTAAAAAAGAGGCGGTGCCTGGTCGCCGCCTCCTTCGTCTTTATTTCATTGAATCTTTTAAAGATGAAACAAACTGGCTACTGTCTTTTTGTGTCACAAAAATATTGACGGCTTGGTTTGCTTTCGTCACAAAACCTTCTTCAGCAGCTGAGCCGTGGGCGAGAGACGGCGCCAGTTTGGACTCTTTAAATGCCTTCATCGCCGATTTTCCGTATTCATCATATTTTGATACATCCGCATCCACACGTGCAGGAATCGATCCCTTCAACGGATTAAACGCATCCTGTCCTTCCACAGATCCTAAGACAGATAAGAATTTCTTCACGTTTTCTGGCTGTTTGACACCCTTTGGCAGTCCGAACGTATCAGTGATCACCATAAAACTTCCCTCCGTACCAGGGGTCGCCACGTATCCGAAATCTTTATTTACCTTCAAGTCCAGATCATTCACAAAGTATCCCTTCGCCCAGTCGCCCATGACATTCATCGCCGCTTCCCCTTTTGCCACGAGCTGCGAGGCATCTTGCCAGTTACGTGAGCTATGATCATCATTGACGTATTCGAGCATGCGTCCAAAGATGTCTGCCGCTTCTTTCACTTTTGAGTCATCCATTTTCAAGTCGCCCGCCCAAAGTTTTTGATAATCATCTGCGCCTAATACACCGAGTAGAACACTCTCAAACAAGTGAGTCGCTGCCCAAGGCTCTTTATCCCCAAGCGCAAGTGGTGTAATCCCTTTTTTCTTTAAAGCATCTGCTGTTTTGAAAAATTCATCAAATGTCGTTGGCGGCTCTAAACCTTGGTCTTCAAATACTTTTTTGTTATACCAAAGCACATTGCCTCGGTGAATATTCACTGGAACCGAATAGATCTTCCCATCCTTGCTCACCAGGTCAATCAGTGATTCTGGGAATTTGTCCTTCCAGCCTTCTTTTTCATAAAGATCATCCAGCGGCTCCATTTTGCCTGCCGCGACCCAGCTCTCGTTCAGCTCTGCCCCGCCATGTACTTGGAAGGTAGCTGGCGGATCATTTCCTTGCATCCGGCTAGTCAGAACAGCCTTAGCATTCGTACCAGCACCTCCTGCGACGGCTGCATTTTCAATTGGAATGTCTTTATTTTTCTCTTCAAACAATTGAATGAGTGCTTTCAGTCCGTCTTCCTCACCTGCTCCTGTCCACCAAGAGAAAATTTCAAGCTTCTCCGCTCCGCCCTCTTTTTTTGCATCTGAGTTCGTCGATGAACTGCAAGCCGTGACGAGAAGCATGCAGAGTGCCAACAAAGTAAAGCCTAATTTGAACTTCATGATTGATCCCCCATCCCTATTTTGTAAGCGTTATCAAAATAAGTATAATGGTAGATCCTTGCTTTTTTTCAGGCAAACTTCTTCACTTTTTTATGAAATTCTTCATTTTTTTACGGCTGGTTTTCGATATTCCTTCGGTGAACAACCGACCATTTTCTTAAATACACGGCTGACGTAATTGGGGTCTGTATATCCTGCCTGATAAGTAATTTCTTTTAAACTAAGCGAGCTGTCTTTGAGAAGCTTCTTGATTTTATCTAGCCGACAGGTCGTCACATATTCTTTAAACGTCAGACCCGTCTCATCTTTAAAGCGCTTTGTGAAATAGGTTGGGCTTAAGTCAACATAGGCAGCAGTTTGCTCAAGCGTGATATGCTCGCAGAAATGCGTTTTGATGTAACGTTTTGCCCGCTCGATGTCATTCACGGTTTGGGTTCTCGCTTCATACACGTCAAATAGATGCTCACAGCACTGGCGGCATTCTGCTGCTGTGCTGATGGTCAGAATGGAGAGGTCTGCACGGAGTCGTGATTTTAATAGAATCAGCAGTTCTTTTACATGTGAAAGTGCCGCTCCCTCTAATTCAAAAGCATCAAATAAGGCAAGCGCATCCTCTCTTCTTCCTTCTTCCAGTGCCAGCATCATGTCGTCGGCAAGCTCGGGCAGGTTGATCAACAGATTGGACTGCACTTCTGTATTGTAAAAACCATAACGAACAACGCCGCCATCCTTTTTTCGCTGATAATAGGAAAGCTTTGCTTCTGCTACACTTTTCTGAAGCTGAAGTGGGTTTGAGACTGGGTGCCCTATGCCAACGACAGGTGAAGACTGTCTACTTGTCATAGCAGTTCGAATGGCTTGCAGTACATCTGCCTTTAGCTGACCTGGTCCTTGGTGGCTATAAATGAAGCATGTTAACAGCTCACCGCCCATCTGAATAGGCACTGCTTGAAAAAGAGCGGACTGCTGTAAATCATTCAACAGCTGATCCCCGCCTGCCCGCTGAACAGCGATGACGAGACAGGCTTCACATTCTTGGAACCATTGTTGAAACTCAGTAAAGGTATAAGATTGACCGTTGATCACATGGGCTTCCAGCCACTTTGACTGCTGATTGACCGTCGCTGCCTGCCGCTGAGATGCCTCCTGCTGAATTTCTGCCGCAACAGTTCGAATGGCTGCAATGGTTTCGTCTTTATCAGCTGGTTTGACGAGATATTGTTTAACCCCTTCCTGCATCGCTTGCTTAGCATAATCGAACGTATCATAGGCTGTCAGCATAATAAATTTTGTATGCGGGCTGCTTGCTTTGATCTGTTTGATGGCTGTCAGTCCATCCATGCCAGGCATCTGAATATCCATGAGCACCAGATCAATCGGCTCCGACCGCGCAAATTCAACCGCCTTCTTTCCATTTCCAGCTTCCCCTGTGATATGACATTCTGGGAGCCATTCGGTCAGGAACTTCCGCATCGCCATTCGTTCTATTTTTTCATCATCTACAATCAGCACATTTAGCATGCTGGTCCCTCCTTTATCGGAATCGCCAATTGAATAGTGGTGCCTTCGTTTGGCTTTGAATCAATTTGAAGAGCATCTTGCACCCCGTAAAACAAACGCAGTCTTGACACGACATTTCGAAGACCAATTCCTGTAGAATGGCCTCTACTCAATGTGTTCGGATCATCCTCTTCTTTTTCCGATAGCAACCTGCTTTTTTCTCTTTCATTGATTCCCGTCCCATTGTCCCGAATCCGAATCATCACAAAACCATTGTCTTGATAGATGGAGAGCTCAACAAGCCCGCCTTCCTCCTTTGGTTCTACTCCATGAATAAAGGCATTTTCGACAAGCGGCTGTAATGTGAGACTTGGAATGTGAACAGATAGACACGACTCATCTATGGTTGTTTTACATGTAATACGATCGGCAAATCTCGTTTCTTGGATATGAAAATATTCTTTGACCACTTTCACTTCTTGTTCCAATGTAACGGACGTACTGAGAGCAGACAGTGAATAACGCATCAGCGTGGAAACCGATTGAATCAATCTCGATGTGGCATCTGCTGATTCTAAGTAAGCCATGCGTGATACGATGTTTAATGTGTTAAATAGAAAGTGTGGATTCATTTGATTTTGCAGCGTTTTCAGCTTCATGTCTTTGATTTTTTGATCTAAGGCAGCCTTTTGTTTCATCTCTTCAATCATCATTTTCATCTCTTGCCGCATTCGTTGAAAGGCTTCATTTAACACAGATATTTCGTCCTTTGATGTGACATGCAAATTCGCTCCATCAAAATTTCCTTCTGATACTTCTTTGGCACTCCGAGACAGGTGGACAATTGGTCTTGATATCCCGCCAGCAATGATATATGCCATCCATAAGGCGACCCCAATCGATAACGTAACCAGGCACAGGGTAAAAAGCGCATAAGTTTGATGTCTTTTTTGAAGTGATTGATAGAGCACCTGATATTCAGATAATTCATCGTCTAGCAGGGTCATCGTTTGCTCTTGTATATAAGAGGAAACTGTTCTCACTTCCTTCACACTGGCAGCATATTCTTTGATTTTCCCTTCTTTTACGTGTGCCATGGTCGCATCACTTTCATTTATGAGCGTCCGCATCATATATTGATATTTTTCAATAGAGGGTATCGCCGCATGAAGCCCGGCATCTTTTAGCAGCGCCTGATCATAGGATTTCATTTTCTGTTTTGATTCAAGATATTCTTTGGCAAACTGCCGATCTTTCTCAATGGCATAGGCATTGACCTTTTCATACATCGTTTTTGCCTCTGTCGATATATCATTCAGCAGGAGAAAAGAACGAAAGCTCCTGCTATATTCTGAGGTTAATTTCGAGCTGCTCCAATAGACAAAAAAAGCAGCCACGTTACCAAGGAGCACAAGGATTAAAAATGCCAATAACAATTTACTTCGAATCCTTCTCATGGCTGAACCCCCTGTGGTCTTTCTGTTTGATGAAGAGGCAAATCCCCGCGTCGAATCACACTCGTTCCTGTGTACTGCAGTGGTTCTTCCTTTTTACCTTTCTGCAAACGAACAAGTGATTCAACCGCTTGGTAGCCCATTTCATACGGGTGCTGTACGACCACCGCATCGATTTTTTCATCATCAAGCGCCTGAATCGTATCAGGCAATGTATCAAATGCGAGTACATAAAAATCAGTGGATGCTCGATATTGCTCTGTTGCTTGAATGATGCCAACACCATCTAATGCGCTTGTTCCATAAAATGCGGTCAGCTCTGAATGATTGTTTAATAGTTTATACGCTGCACCGGAAGCCCCTGACTTCGTAATGGCTGATTCTTCTATTCCAGCAATATGAATGCGTTTTTCAGCAGAAACGGCATCTCGAAATCCCTTGACGCGTAGCTTCTGGTGGATGGCATCAAGCCGACCCGTGACAATTCCTACATATTGTTCGCCTTTTGTATCTGCGATGAGCGCCTGCCCGGCGATAAAGCCTGAATAATAATTATCCGTTCCTACATACACTTGGCGCTTGCTCCCCTCTGCATCCGTATCGACTGTGACGACATCAATGCCTTTTTCTCTTGCTTTTTGAAAGAGCGGTTTGTATTTCTTCGCGTCAAGTCCCTGCGTCATAATACCATCTACATGCCCAGCGATCGCCATATCAATGGTTTTAAGATGATCATCCAAATCAGCCTGCTTTGGGCCCAGGTATTCGAGATACACACGATGAACGGCCGCTGCATCAGCAGCTCCCTTTTGCACCAGTTGCCAATATTCGTTATCAAGTTCCTCCGGTACAAGGACAAAGTGATATTGATAGGTTGACACCACTTTTTCGGAAGCGCTTTCAATTTTAAATAAATCTTGACCTAATAAACATAAAAAAATGGCAGATAGCACACAAAATGTGAGAAATGCGCCTATTCCCATCCACTTAGACAATTTCACTCACATCCCCCTCCTTTCATTGTTGCCGCATAAAAAAAAGAGCTGCTTATAAGCATACTCTCTCGACCTCTATAATTCCTTTGTCATAAATAAACTGTTTGGATCTTCTCCATATGAACCAAAAGGCGGGCAGTATTGAAACCCAAAGCTTTCATATAGTCTTCTTGCTGGTTCAAAGAAAGCCATCGCACCTGTTTCGAGGCTGACACGTGTATAGCCTCGCTGTTTGGCTTCTTGAAGAAGGTAGGTCAGCATTTGCCTTGCTATCCCTTTTCGCATATGGAGAGCTGCCGTTCTCATCGATTTGATTTCGCCATGTTCACTTGATAGTTCCTTTATCGCTCCGCAGCCAAGAAGTTCCTCTCCATCCCACGCACTCCACACTGTGACATCTTGTTTTTTCAAGTCGTCTAACGGAAGGGCATGAATGCTTTCTGGCGGAGAATGCTCCTTCATCTCTTCTACATGAGCGGTGATCAGCTGCTCTATTCGCCCATCTGTGAGTTCATCTTGTTGAATGTACATTCCAATCCCTCCTTCACGACCATTGTACGTGAAGAATTGAATCTTACCCGCTGTTATGTCAGATAAACGAACAAACAACCGGCATTCATGAGCCAGTTGTTTGTCTCATATCAAGTATTTATGAAGAAAGAACCGCTTGTAACTCTTCTGCTGTACTGCTTTCAAGCTGACTGCCGACACCTACTGCCACAGCACCTGCTGCGAGCCATTTTGGGACATCGACTGGATGAATGCCGCCTGTTGGAATAAATTCTATCTCTGGAAATGGGCCTTGTAAGTTTTTCATATAGGACAAGCCGAAGGAGCCGCTTGGAAAAAGCTTGAGCAAGCGGTATCCATTTGCTTTTGCCTGCATGATTTCACTTGGAGTCAGGACACCTGGCACATAGAGGGTATCATGAAATGAAAGATGCTCTCCGATCACAGGGAGATATCCTGGACTGACAATAAATTGCGAGCCTGCCTCAACGGCTGATTGCGCCTGTTCAAGCGTCGTAATCGTTCCTGCTCCTACAATCAGATCTTGCTCACGCCGAAAGGATGCGATGATGCGTTCAGCATTGGGCGTGGTATACGTGACTTCAATGGCACGCACCCCTTTTTTCTTTAAACGCTGAATCATCTGAATGCCTTCTCCTTCATTATCCGCTCTGACCACTGCGATCAGTTTACAGGCTGCGAGCTGCTCTTTAACGCTCAAACTTGCTGATTTCCCCATATCTTTCATCCCCCTTCATATACTCCCGCCTGTAATATCGTTTGGCTTCTTTCATAAACGCCTGAAGCTCCTTCCGAGTGGGCAGTCCGTCCTTATCACCAGGAGACATCACCGCAAGTGCCCCTATGGCATTGCCTCTTGTCACAGATTTTTCATATGATAAGCCGTCAAGTAAGCCACTAATGACCCCCACTGCAAACCCATCACCAGCGCCGACCGTATCAACGACATCATGAACATGAAATCCGCTCACAATCCCTTGACCGGCTGTACTTTTAAAAAAGGCACCTTCCGCTCCGAGCTTAATCACCACTAGCTTGACACCTTTTTGTAAATAAACCTCTGCAATCTCTTCCGGCTCGTGGCACCCCGTGAGCCTTTGGCCTTCTGCAAGCCCCGGGAAAAACCAATCGACTTGAGAGGCTATCTGGTTCACTGTATGAATCATATCCTCTTCCTCTTCCCATAACTGAAGCCTAAGGTTCGGATCAAATGAAATGGTTTTGCCTGCTTCTTTCATTGCTTGAAGGGCATGAAAAGAAAACGCTCTCATTTCATTGGACAATGCAGGGGGAATACCTGTCATATGAAGGTGTCCTGCTTGTTTGAAATAGCCGGAGGGAAAGTCGCTTGGGTTCATTGTGCTCGCAGCAGAGCCTTTCCGGTAATACGTCACGTCGGGGTCTCCATCAATGACTTTTGATTTAAGTAATATCCCCGTTTTAGACCCATCATTTGAACGGAGCACTGCACTTGTATCGACCCCTTCTTTTTGAAGCTCTTCTAAAATAAATGTGCCAAGTGAGTCTGCCCCGACTTTGCTCATCCAGCCAACCTCAAAACCCAGCCTTGAAAGGCCGACAGCGACGTTACTCTCTGCACCAGCAAGCGCCTTTTGAAACGTATTCACTTGATGAAGTTCTCCGACTTCTTTTGCGTAAAACATCGCCATTGATTCCCCAAATGTGACCGCATCCAATGCTTTCACTCATTTCTCCCCTTTCTTGGTACCGGTTTCAAATTAGTTGAAAAAGAGAGAGTATGCACGTATGTGTACCCTTCTCTGCCTTTCGCTTATAAAGACTTCCTAACAATGATTTCTCCATCGAGTTGAATGGTTTGAGGTGCACTCTCATCCCCTTCAAGCCGTGTCTTGATTTTTTGCATGGCTGCTTTCCCCATTTCATGAGATGGCTGCGCAACAGTTGTGATTCCTGGCCCAATCAGCTTATACCATTCTGTATCATCGAACCCGGCAATGCCTATCTCCTCAGGAATCTTGATGCCAAGCTCCACAAGTTCACTAATGAGCTTCAGCATGAGTAAGCCATTGCCTGCTAAAATCGCCTTTTTCAAATGGTTTGATTGCAAAAAACGGACAATCTCTTCTCGCATTTGTTCCTTTTGCTTCAAATCAATCTCTGCAATAATGGGCTTCTTATGTTTACTCATTGCTGTCTGCTCATATGCTTCTTTTCGTTCTTCACGAGGACTAATTCCATCGACCGGCTCAGTAAAGAAAGCGATATGGTCGTAGCCCTTCTCATACATTTGATGAAGTAGACGAATCGTGATGTCACGGTTATTCGTTGTCACTGTATCGACCTTAAGTTCAGGTAATTTGCGGTCAACAAGAACAATCGGTACACCGTTTTTCTTAAAGTCTTGCAGAATGTCATTGTTTTGACCTGTTGTATTGATGATGAGCCCTTCAATATAATGCGCATTCAGCTTCAGGAGCATTTCTCGTTCTTTTTCTGGACGATTATCTGTGTTACAGACCATGATGCTGTATCCATATTCATCACAAATCTCTTCGACACCACGAAGCGTAGCCACAGAAAATGGGTTCGTAATGTCGGCTACAATAAAGCCAATGACCTTGCTTTTTCTTACTTTTAGTCCTTGAGCAAGCTGACTCGGACGATAATGAAGCTCTTCAATGGCTTTCTTAATTTTTTTGACCTTTTCAGAAGAAATTTCATTTGTTCTGCCATTGATATACCTGGAGACAGTTGATTTTGAAACGCCTGCATAAGCTGCAACTTCGTTAATGGTGACTTTCGTTTGCTTGTTCTCTTTCATTCAAAAAACTCCCACAATCAATCTTCTGATTTGTTTTGAAACCGATTTCAAATAAACTTAAAAAGAGCATACCATAATTTGATTAATATCAGAAGATTTTTTTGATTCATGTGAGAAAAAATCGTAATAACAGACAAAAAGAAAGCGATTTCAAATTAACGGTTGACGCCGCTCACTTTTTCCTCTAAAATTTTCCTTGAAACCGATACCAAATAAAACACCAATATTTTGTTTCAGATGGAAAGGGAGGCTTATCTCAAATGGAAAATCGTTATGCTGTACATCCTGAGCAGGTCAAACGTTTTACAACAGAGGAACTTCGTCGTCATTTTCATATTCCTACGCTATTTGTCAGCGGTGAATTGAAGCTCTATTATTCGCATGAGGATCGTGTGGTCATTGGTGGGGCAATGCCGACAGCAGAACCACTCAAGCTGGATGCCGGCGACTTTTTACGTACGGATTATTTCCTTGAAAGACGAGAAATTGGCGTCGTGAATGTTGGCGGACAAGGAACGGTCACAGTCGATGGTGAGTCTTTTGTGCTGGAGCATAAAGATTTCTTATATATTGGCCTTGGACACGAAGATGTACAGTTTACTAGTTCATCAGGCGAGCAGGCCAAGTTCTATCTTGTGTCAGCAACGGCTCATAAAACATATCCTACGCAAAAGGCAGCCATCGCTGAATTAACACCGAACCACTTAGGAGAGGCGTCTGCCTCAAACGTACGAAACCTGTATCAAGTCATTCATGCAGATGGCATCCAAAGCTGTCAGCTCATGATGGGAATTACTCAGCTTGAAACGAATAACACATGGAACACGATGCCTGCTCATATTCATGACCGGCGTATGGAAGTGTACTTATATCTTGATATAGAAGAAGATGCTCGTGTCTTTCATTTTATGGGGGAGCCATCTGAAACGAGACATCTCGTTGTCGCAAATGAGGAAGCGGTTATCTCTCCTGCCTGGTCCATTCATTCAGGGTCAGGTACAGCGAATTATTCATTTATTTGGGCAATGGCGGGAGAAAACTATACGTTCAAAGATATGGACTTTGTCCCAATGGACCAGCTGAGGTAACGAGATGACGACGACATCATATGTTGAGTCCCTCTTTTCCCTCGAAGGCAAAACAGCCCTTGTGACAGGCCCTGGAACTGGTATTGGTCAAGGCATTGCCGTGGCGCTTGCCCGTTCAGGCGCAAATATCATCGGCACGTACCACCACACACCGCTTGATGAAACAAAATCGCTTGTCGAACAGACTGGCAGATCATTTCATGCGGTTCAGGTCGACTTTGCCGATCCTCAGTCTGCACAGCGGGATATCGATGCTATTTTAGAGCAACATACCATTGATATTTTAATCAATAATGCTGGAACCATTAAAAGAGAAGAGGCCGCTCACTATTCAGAGGAAAATTGGCATACTGTCATGGATGTGAATATCAACAGTCTCTTTTTTCTCACTCAAAAGGTTGGGCTGCAAATGCTAAAAAACGGGCAAGGGAAAATCGTCAATATCGCCTCCCTCCTATCGTTTCAAGGCGGCGTCTTTGTTCCCGCTTATACGGCGAGTAAGCATGCTGTCGCTGGGCTGACGAAAGCTTTTGCAAACGAATGGGCGAAACATCAAATTCAGGTAAATGCGATCGCACCTGGCTATATTGCGACCAATAACACTCAAGCCATTCGTGATGATACGAATCGGAATGAAGAGATTCTTAAACGAATCCCCGCTGGGCGCTGGGGACAGCCTGAGGATTTAGCTGGTGCAGCTGTTTTCCTTAGCTCACCAGCTTCCGATTATATGAACGGCCACATTTTAGCTGTTGATGGCGGCTGGCTTGCGAGATAAACATATCGAGAGAATCCCCATTTTCAGGGATTCTCTTTTTTCTATTTGCATAATTCTCCCCCTTCCGAGTCACTCTATAAAAAACATGACATGAGGGTGAGGTAGTATGAAAAGTCGTATTGAACAAGATATAGCGTCCGTCATCAAGCGCATCAAAAGCTTTGCCGGAAAAAGTGATGATATCGTGTTCCACTCTTTTTCATTTGGTCCTTCCGCTGTCTCTGCGTGTCTCGTGTACGTTGAGGGACTCACAGAATTTGAGATGCTTTCCAAACAAATCATTTCACCTATGCAAAAGGAACTGGACATCACCGAAGTCAATCACACCACACTTCCTTCCCTGTCTAAGAAGTTCTTTGGCATTCAAAATGATGTGCTGGAAGATATGAACCTTGCCATCGAGCAGTTATATAACGGCAGGGCTATTTTATTTGTGGACGGGGCGACACAAGCGCTTGCACTCCAAACAAACCTTTTTCAGTTTAGAGAAGTAGAGGAGCCGCAATCTGAAGTACTTGTAAGAGGACCACGGATAGGATTTATTGAGAATCTTGAAAAAAACACAGCTTTACTACGCGAAAGGGCAAACGACCCTAATCTTATCATTCAAAAGGTGAATGTAGGCACTCGTAATAAGAAGTCTGCCGCTCTCGTGTACGTTCGTGATATTGCAGATCCAAAACTAGTAGAAGATGTTCTATCTCGCATGAAGGAAATCAAAATGGATGATATCCCTGAAACCGGTTATATTGAACAGCTAATCGAGGACAGCCACCTCTCTATTTTTCCACAGATTCAAAATACAGAACGCCCTGATCGGGTGATCGCATCTGTGCTTGAAGGCAAGGTTTCCATTTTGCTCGACGGCACACCTTTTGCCCTCATCATGCCTATGACACTTACAGCCTTGATGCAATCACCGGAGGATTATTATCAGCGATGGACAAGTGCAACTCTTTTACGCCTACTCCGTTATTTCGCCGTACTGTTAACGATTTTTTTACCCGGGCTCTACATCGCTCTTGTCTCTTATCATCCCGGCTTATTACCGACACGAATGGCCATCACCATCGCAGGCAGCCGGCAAAATGTTCCGTTCCCTCCTGTGGTCGAAGCCATTCTCATGTCTTTTACGATTGAACTATTGCGGGAAGCTGGACTTCGTCTTCCTAGGGCAATTGGACAGACGATTGGACTTATCGGCGGCGTCATTATTGGACAGGCGGCTGTACAAGCAAATATCGTCAGTGCCTTAATGGTGATTATTGTATCGCTGACCGCATTGGCCGATTTTACTGCACCCTCATATGACTTTAGTTTCCCATTACGCATCTTGCGGTTTATGGCGATTTTTAGCTCAGCGATGTTTGGGTTATACGGCTTAATCATGTGTTATTTATTTGTGCTTTGTCACCTGATGCAATTAAAGACCTTTGGTTTTGACTATTTCACACCTGTTTTATCTTCACCATTTTCAGATTTAAAGGATACGTACGTTCGTTTACCAATAGGGCTATTTAAATCGAGACCGAAAACAGCAAAGACAAAAAATCTCAAAAGACAAGGAGAGTAAATGATGTACAGAGCTAAGAAGCTATCATTGTTACAAGTCACCATTCTGTGCAGTTCTACAATGATAGGCGCTGGAATTTTAACCATTCCACGCAGTTCTGCCAATTCAGGATTCCCTGATGGCTGGATCATTGTATTAATACAGGGAGTCATCTTTGCTTTCGTTGCTTTTTTGTTAGGCTGGATTGCCGAAAAGAATGCACCGGACACTATTTTTGAGTCAAATACAAAAGGAGCCGGTGCATTCTTTGGCACGATCTTTAATTTAATGCTGATTGCATATTTACTAGGCATTGTCGGCTTTGAAGCGCGTGTACTCGGGGAAGTGGTTCAGTTTTTCCTCCTGCAATCGACCCCCATGTCCGTGATTGTCATGATTTTTTTACTCGTGGCGATCTATCATTTGAAAAGCGGTATTTTCCCAATCGTCAAATTGGTCACTTATATTTATCCCATCGCCTTGATCATTTACATTGGGCTCATGCTGTTTTGTCTGAAAATATTCGATTTTGATTATTTACGTCCTGTCATGGCGCACGGGTTTAAAGATTTCAGTAATTTATTCTCTCAAACATTTATTCAATTTACAGGCTTTGAAGTCATTTTGTTTGTCGTGCCGCTCATCTATAAAGACAAATGGTCGAAAGCGAAATGGGCCGCTGCGATCGGTGTTGGGATTACATCTCTTGTGTACTCCCTCACGCTCTTTATTGTCATTGGTTCCATGACCGTTGGAGAAACAAAATCCCTCACTTGGCCGACGGTTTCCCTTATTCAAGCGTTAGAACTTGAAGGGGTCTTCATTGAACGCTTTGATATTTTCTTACTGACGATCTGGACATGCCAGCAGTTCATTTGTATGCTTGGCTTTTTCCAATTTGCCATTAGAGGGTGCCACACGGTCTTTAAGACCACCAATTTAACGAGACTGCTATGGCTGCTGTTTTTGATTACCTCTGCACTCTCTCTTTTTCCGAGAAGTATTAATGAAGTCTTTTACTATTCCACTTTACTCGGCTACGCGTTGTTCGCTATTTTAGCCATTCCTTTTATTACTGCTATCCTGCTGATGATTCGTAAAAAATGGGGAGGTCGTTCTGCATGAGTCGAAAGCGTTTACTGTTATTCTTTCTTTCCTGCTGTCTTTTCCTTCTATCAGCAGGCTGCTGGGACTTAAAGGATATTGAAAAATTATCGTTTGTACGCGGCGTTGGTATTGACGAGGAAGAAGATCATGGGGTCAAACTCACCTATCAAAATCTTGTACCGAAAATGGGCGGGACACAAGAAGCTGATTCTCCTGATTATGTGAATGTCGTCTCGAAGGGGAAAAATGTGCTAGAGGCTGTCAGTAATGTCGCCTTGAAGGATCCGCCGATCTATAGTGATCATCTCAAAATCTTCTTGTTTGGAAAAAGTCAGGCAGAGCATCACGATATTCAAGGGACACTCAATCACTTTATACGAGATGATGAGGTTCGAAGAAGTAGCTATTTTCTCGTGTCACGAGATCAAGCGTCAAAAGTCATCAACCAAAAATTAAAATCACAGCAAAAGATTCCGGTTGAGCATATCTTTGAAACATCCAAAAACCGAAGCTTTAACGGGAAAATTATGATGCCAACACGTATTGGCCGAGCGTCTGATTACTTTCAGATGGGTATTAGCTTTCTTGTCCAAAGTGTAGATGCCATTAACGGTGAACTCATCTATGATGGGGCAGGGATCATTGATGGGAAATCGCGAAAGTTGATAGGATTTATTCCTGCAAAGGATGTCCAATCTTTAAATTGGATCATGAGTCGTATTTCAGGCGGAGTTGTACCAGCCACCTTCAAAGGCTTTCCTATTACGTATGAAATCAAGAAAGCAAAATCCAAGGTCGAACCCTATTTAAAAGATGGAAAGATTTCCTTTAAAATCAGCGTAAAAACAAATGGTAAACTATCAGAGGATCAATACCCCTCTGAAAACTCATTCGATGAGCAATACATCCAACGATTCGAGCATATTTTCGCCAAAAAAATCAAACAACGGATTCAAAAAGCCGTCAGCTACTTGCAAACAGAAGTTGGCGTAGATCCTATCTTTTTAAACCGGCAGGTGCGCATTAAGTATCCTGACTTTTGGGATCAACATCGAGACGAGTGGGACACACTCTTCCAAGAAGCAGACATTGATTATGATGTAAAAGTCAGCATCTTGAACTTTGGTGCAGAAGGAGCAACGAAGAGCTTTAAATGGTAACAGCAAAAAGGCGGGTATCCATCAGGAACCGCCTTTTTTACGTGCCACGATCAGAATCTGGTATTGGGTCACTTGATCGGATAAAGCTTTTGTTTGAAAGCCAAGTGACTCTCCTACTCTTGCCACTTCGTCAAAAAACAATTGGACGTTTTGATCAATTTGTACATTGATATGTTGCTCTATCACGCGTTCAAACAAATGGTCTGGAAAGAGCGCACGCATCGTTTTTGGTGTGAAGAACCTCATGTGGGTTCGGTCTAAAATCCCTACATCTTGATACGTAAAATCACCTGTCATTAATGGAAGAAGCACCTCCGCATGCATCATGTTAGGTAAGCAGCATATGATCACGCCGCCTGGCTTTAAAGACGCGTGCGCTTGAGCGATGATTTGCCATGGATCTGACACATGCTCTAATACATCTGAAAAGATGACCGCATCAAAAAAGGCTTCCTTCTCTGACCATTGGTACTCATCCGCTTTGGCCTCGATGACTTCTTGGTAATACGCCTTGGCGATCGCTGCTTTTAAGGCATCGGCCTCTACCCCGTACATGTCAACAGACTGCCTGTTAATGAGCTCAAGACCCGTTGCTCCTGCGCCGCACCCAACATCCAGCACATATTTGGCCTCTTGAGGCAGCAGTGCCGCAAAATATGGATGAGGGGTGATCAGGTTTAAATCAATGCCCCATTTATCTAAAAACCGAAGCCTGTTCTCTGCAAACAGTGTAGAGATATTCGTTTCTTGATTCGCACGGAAGGTTGCATGACCGTGATGATGGACAAATGAATCATGGACCATCTGCAGCTGATATCCCTTCAGCAATGAACGCAAACAAAGATCATCATCCTCAAATGATCCGTACAAAAACCGTTCATCAAATAACCCCACATCCTCGATCAGCTCTCTTTTCACCAGCAGACAAAAACCCACAAGTCTGTGTACGTACGTTCTCTGACCTTTTCTCGCAGTCGTATATTCCTTCGCAAAGTCAGGAAGCTCCTTCACATCTGTATACGATGGCTGGACCATCTGAGGACCACTCACATAATTGGAGACAGGTCCCACCATTCCAATACGATCTGATGCAAATAACGCTTCTTTTAATGGAGAAAGCCAGTTTTCAGTCAACATCGTGTCATTATTTAAAAAGAGAATGCTCTCTCCTGTCGCTTTTTTCGCTCCTTGATTACAGCCCTTTGCAAAGCCTTGATTCTCCTCGTTTTCAATGAAAATAACATCTTCCAGCTCTCTCACATATTCCTTCGTTCCATCTGTTGACGCATTATCGACGATGATGAGTTCATATTGGTCACTTCTGGTATGCCGTTTGATGCTGTCGATACATTTTTTGGTTAAATGCAGTTCGTTGTACGTCAGCATGACAATGCTCGTTTTTCCTTTCATCTCATTTCCACCTTTCGCCCGCCTGTTCCATATGTATGTCGTATGCAGCACGTTCAGAAGATGAAAGTTTGTCCTTTCTTGATTAAACGTTTGTTTAACAAAGGAAAACCAGCTACATGAGGCAGCTGGTCTTTTTTTACACCGTTTCCCCTTCGTCATTTACGACGGCACGGTTTCTCTTTTTTAAATCCTCTTCAATTTCTTCAAGACTTTTCCCTTTCGTTTCTGTCACTAAGTATTTCACAAATAAGAAGGCGCCTACGCCGATGACCGCATAAATGAGGAAGAGATTACTGATGCCAATCGCACTTAATAAAGTTGGGAACGTTAGTGAGATGATCAAATTCCCTGTATGAAGAAGGAATGTAGATACCCCTGTACCAATGCCCCGAACATGTACCGGGAACAGCTCTGGAAGCATCACCCATACGACTGGACCCCAGCTGACGGCAAAGATGACGATGAAGAGTCCTAAGCAAATAATGGTTGTCCATCCTGCGGCTGTTGATCCCTCGAAAAATCGATTCACCACTGACAGAACAATTAAACTGAGGACCATTCCAGCATTACCGAATAGGAGTAACGCTTTACGCCCTACACGGTCGATCATTTTGATCGCCACAAACGTCATGATGACATTCACTGCGCCAATTCCTACGGTTCCTAAGATCGCTGCTGAGTTACCGAATCCGACACTTGTGAATGTTTTTGGTGCATAGTAAATAATCGTATTTGTACCAATAAACTGCTGCAAAAAGGCGAGGCCAACACCAGCGATCAAAGCTGGGCGTACCCACGGTTCAAATAATTCTTTAAGACCGCCTTTTTCTTCACTTTCCGCCTTTTGAATATCTGAAATTTCTTCTTCGACTTCTTCTTTACTCTGTCTAAGTTTTGATAATATCGCCTTCGCTCGCTCAGCCTGTCCATGGACAAACAGCCAGCGAGGACTTTCTGGCATAAATAAAATACCAAATAATAGAAGAACAGAAGGAACCACTGCAATTCCAAGCATCAGGCGCCATGCCTCCGCATCCGCTAAAACGTAGTTCACAATATAGGCTAGAAGAATACCGAATGTGATCATGAGCTGGTTTAAAGAGGACAGTGCACCCCTTGATTCCTTTGGAGCAAGTTCAGATAAATATAATGGAACAATCGTCGTCGAGCAGCCTACAGCAAGCCCTAGTACGATTCGGAATAAGACCATTACTTCCGTATTTGGGGCAAATGCTGTTCCAAATCCGCCGATAATAAACAAAATAGCTGCGGCGATGATTGCTTTTTTCCGCCCAAATTGGTCTGTTAATTTTCCAGAAAGAGAGGAACCGAGCATCGCCCCGATTAAAATCGAACTAACGACAAGCCCCTCTGTAAACGCGTTTAAACCTAAATCCTCTTTCATAAATAAGATGGCGCCAGAAATGACACCTGTATCATAGCCATATAAGGCGCCGCCAAGTGCGCCGAAGAAATAAAGCCATCCATTCCGATTTTTCATCATCATAACCCCTCTTTTGTCTGTGTGTACTGGATGTTTCTCTATGAAAAATCATTTTCCTCACTTCCTGTCATTTCAAACATTTCAATGTTTTATGACAAATATATTTCATTTTTGTATCAATGAAACTTTTTACGAGAAGGAAACGTCAATTAAGCGTTGGTGAAAAAAATGTCGCACTATATCCCGTTTTAAGGTATATTTGTTTTAGTTTGTAAACGAGAAGAAGGACATCTTTACTATAAAAATCATAGGCGAGGGTTTAAAATATATGGATCAATCACGAAGCAAACGCAAAGGGAAAAAGCGTTTAAAACCATGGGTGAAAGTCACTCTTTTTATATTCGGTATTCTTTTACTGACAACCGCTTCTGTCACAGGCTATGCCTACTATAAAGTGACAAGTGCTGCAAAAAAAGCACAAGTATCTCTAGAACGTGGCGCACAATCTGTCAAACGGATTGAAGCTTTTGACCCTGGGAAAGACAGCTTTTCTGTCTTGCTGCTTGGAATTGACAGCAGACCGGGCGAAACAGTGAAACAAGCGCGAAGCGATGCAATGGTTTTGGCAACAATTAACCGTACAAATAAAACCGTTAAATTATTAAGCATTCCTCGGGACTCATACGTCAATATTCCAGGTCATGGTTATGACAAAATTACTCACGCACACGCATTTGGCGGTGCAGATTTAACGGTGAATACAGTTGAGAATTTATTAGATATTCCGGTTGACTTTGTCATTCAAAGTAATTTCAAAGCATTTCAAGAAATTGTGAATGAACTCAACGGTGTTCCTATTAACATTAAGGATGAATATCTTGTCAAACAAATTCAAAAAGATACAAAAGGCAAGGTTGTGCTTCAAACAGGAACTCATACGCTAGATGGTGATCAAGCTCTCGCATATGTGAGAACGCGAAAAGCAGATAGTGACTTAATGCGCGGGCAACGTCAAATGGAAGTATTAAAAGCCATTTTTAATAAATCAAAATCATTAACGTCCATTCCGTCATATGACAATATCATTGATACACTCGGCGATAATGTCTCAACCACCCTTTCTATGAAAGAATTAGTCGGTCTTTTCCCACTTCTGACTTCATTGAAATCTGTGGATACCATTCAGCTAAAAGGAACGGACTATCAGCCAAACGGCGTTTATTATTTCCAATTGGATCAAAATCAACTGAACGAAGTAAAGACTGAATTGAAGAAGCAGCTTGAATTATCTTAAACAGAAAGGGCTAAAATGATTTTTATTTTAGCCCTTTGTCTTCTTTTCAGCGTAATAGAAAACCCTTGAATTCTAGGAAGAACGAGCACCGGAGCGCAGAGCTGCGGGCGAATGCGAGGATTTGTCTCACGCTGAAAGCGTCCCTTTGGGGCGCTTTTTCTCTTCTCACCATTGATCATTTGGACATTTTTGTTTAGCCTTGATATAGAGAGGAATCAAATGTCCTCACTCTTTCATGAGAATGAAGGAAATCGTACATACTTTTAAAAGGCTATTGCATGAATGAAGGAGGATTTGACAGCGATGAAAAAAATGATTGCGATTGATTTAGACGGTACACTCTTAAATACAAAAAGTGAAATTTCCGCTCAAAACCGGCAGGCGTTGATTCGTGCGAAGGAAGCTGGATATATTGTCACCATCTGTACAGGGCGGGCGACTTTTGACGTGAAGGACCTTCTTGGTGATCTGGACATTCCAATTATTGCAGCAAACGGAGGAACAGTTCACACCGAAGGGTACAAGCTCTTTAACAGAATCACACTTGACCAAGAAGCTGGAAAGCTTGCTGCAAAGGCATTAGTGGAACGGAACATTTATTTCGAGGTGTATACTGACGATGCCCTTCTCTCCCCATTTGATGGAAAAGAGAAGCTGAAAGCAGAATTTGATGTGATCAATAGCGCAAATCCAAATGAGGATCTAGCTGATTTATGGGAAGGGGCGATGACGCAATTCAAACAATTTGGCATCAAACCAGTGGATGATATTCGTCAGATCTTTGAGTCAAATGAAGCGACCTATAAATTACTGTGCTTCTCATTTGATATGAACAAGCTTCAGGAAGCACGAGATCTTCTTGCGAAAATGCCCGAGCTTTCATTAACCTCGTCTGGAAAACATATTATCGAGGTGCTGCCAAAAGAGTCAGGAAAAGGACATGCCCTGAAAAAGCTAGCAGCCCATTATGGTGTAGACCGCTCAAACATTTATGCAATTGGTGACAGCCCAAATGATCTCTCCATGTTTGAGGAAGCAGGTCACCGGATTTCGATGGGGAACGCAGTGGATGTCATTAAAGAAAAGAGCACGTATATCACAAAAGGCAATCATGAAGATGGTGTCGCCTATTTTATTGATCTTCTTTTACAAGATCAATTCCATGAAAAAAAGACGCTTGTCTGATCAGCGCCTAGAGAGAAGTCCGATACGAGCGTTGATCGGGCTTTTTCTTTATTTTATTCTAACAGCCATCTCATATTTATCCTTCCAGTACGTACTTGTTTTCATATTGGTAATGACAACACCATTTGAGACGGTCACATGAATAACTTGATTTGAACCTGCATAAATGGCAGGCATCAATGAAGTCCCTTTGAAGAAGACAAGATCTCCTGGCTGAAGCTCCGAACGTTTTACAGGTGTGCCTGCCTTAGCTTGTCCTGATGCATAGCGAGGAAGCTCAATGCCATGCACTTCTTGGTACACATACTGCGTGAAACCTGCTGTATCAAACCCTTGCTCTGGGTTCGTGCCGCCTTTGACATAAGGGGCTTCCCCAATATATGTAGCGGCTTTTGATACGATTGGGTCTTCTTTTGCGAGTTTCAGCTCAGTCAATCGTTTCGCACCTGTCCATTTCTCGCGCCAATACGATTCGGATAAATAAGAGATCGTCACACTTTCAGAACGGCTCGCATGAATAAAACGGTCGCCCCCAATGTACATCCCTACATGAGAAATTCCGGGTTTATATGTGTTGCTAAAAAAGACAAAGTCCCCGGGACGAATATCGTCTAGTGCTACTTTTTCTCCGATCATCCATTGCTGTTCAGCACTTCTAGGCAAATAAATGCCAAGTGATTTTTCAAATAAATATTGTAAAAAGCCTGAACAATCAAAACCAACCTTTGGATCTGCTGCACCAAAAACATAAGGAATACCTAAATATCCCATCGCATCTTTCACAACACGATCATCAGAGATTTCTTGGGAGACTGGCAGCCGTTTGACCGCATAAAATCGGTCTGTCCAATATTTGCTTTTGCTAACATCTGTTTTCACCACACCTTGACTCAGCGTGATGTGGATCACCTGATGGTTTCCAGCATACAAAGCTACATGTGTCGGGATCTCTTTTGTTTCCTCAGGGCTGCGGAAATACACGAGGTCTCCGGGTTTGGCTTTTTCCCATAATACCTTTTCTCCAATCTGATATTGGTCGATCACCTTCCGCGGCAAATCAAATGTGCCTGATGTCTTGTACACATATTGAATAAACCCAGATGCATCAAAGCCCGTTTTTGGATCGGTTCCTCCTTTATGATAAGGTGTTCCAATCAGCGTTTCCGCTTTCTCCAAAGGAGACTTTGTTTGAGCAGACACCTCTGATTGGGACATGAACATCAGCCCTACGAGCGCACAGCCTCCAATCAACATTCCTTTCCATTTCATGGTCTTTCCCCTCCTTTCTTCTATAGTTTCGACATGACCCCTTGCATTTTACACCTTTTTTCGACAAAAAAGAGCACGCGCAAGGCATGCCCTTCTTTTCACTATGACTCTATTTACTTGTTTCCTCTTTCGACTGCTTTTGCTGCTCGATCTTCTGCATTTCAACTGAGATCTTTTGCTTCTCATGATCTGTGAGGCTATCACTAAATTTAAAAGCAGACATAAAGACAAATACTAAAATTAACGCAACAAACGGCCAGCTTGCTTTTAGTAATTTCATTTTTTATCTTTTCCCCCGTTTTCTTTCAATGTTTGAACTTTATTAGCGTGATCCACTTCAAAGAAAATGTGTCCGTCTTTTTCTTTCCAATCCGTATTCGTGCCATTGGTCAGCATACGAATAATGGATTTTGATTCAAATGATCCTGCCTTTACTGGAGCAGGTGTTGCTTCTTTAATATACATTGGGACAACTTCAAATGTCGCTTTTCCATCTTCATTCAGATGATACTGAACAAGGGCAGAATCACGTGTTCTAGACCAGCCTTGGTCAAAAATGAAATTCCCCAGGCTATAGAAGATCGCTGTTCCATTGTAGACTTCCATTGGCTCAAGGACGTGCGGGTGTGCACCGATGATGATATCAGCACCAGCCTTCGACATCGCTCTTGCCAATTCTCTTTGTCTATCGTTTACTTCATTGTTATACTCCTGTCCCCAGTGAGCATGAACAACGACGATATCTGCCTTTTCAGCAGCCTGTGAAATCATCGGAATAAAAATAGATGGATCGGCTGGCAGAATACCTGCTTTGCGATTCGTTGCTTTAAAATCTTTCCCATACACATCTGTAAAACCAAGTGTAGCAATTTTGACACCGTTCACTTCTTTGTACGAAATGTTCTGCTTCGCATCTTTAAGGTTACGCCCTGCCCCTGTGTAATCCATGTCAGCTTTTTCAAAGGCATTAATCGTGTTGTTCAGACCTTTTTCACCAAAATCTGCCGCATGGTTATTCGCAAAGTTTAATACAGAGAAATTCAAATCCTTCAACGCTTGGACAGACTCTTCATCCGTTTTCAAATGAATATTCTTTTGCGCCGCCTGTTCCTTTTCTGATGCAATCGGATGCTCAAAGTTACCTGTTACATAATCTGACACATCAAAATATGGTTTGGCATAGCGAAAGAGATGCTGTTTCCCATAGCGATCGGTCACTTTCTCTACATTTCTTCCAAACATAATGTCACCAACAAACGAAGCGGTCAGGATGTTTTCTGGTTTCTTTTCTACAGTTGGCACTTGTGCTTTCCCGATAAATGTAAATAGAAATGTACAAGCAATGACGATCGGTAAAGCAATCAATACATGTTTATTCGTCTTTTTCTTTTGATTCTTTGTGATTTTCAGCAGCTTTTCCTGAAAGCTCAATTTTTTATTCATGATTGGACACACCTTATCTTAAAATAGATAGTAAACATACATGATGGCAAATGTTGCACCACTTAGAAGTAATGTGCTTCCAAGGGTAATCGTAAGACCTTGCTTTTGAATCGTATTTGCAATTAATCCAGGTACGATGATCCCGATTCCGCGAAATTCTGCTATTTCAAACGGGACCACTGGATAGAAGAAATCAAATACGAGCTTTAAGGCAATCCCTGTAATCAGCATCGCAGCAAACTTTCTGCGTCCGTATAAAATCATAAATTTTGATAGACCAAAGCGAACGATGACATACGTAAGCAAGCTGACAGATAAGACGACTAAAATGAAGACTGGCTGGTTAAATACGAGCGCAAGATAACCCGGAACAACTAGTCCAGCTGGTACGATTCCTGTTTTTTCTGCAAAGATTAAACTAAGTAGAACACCTAAAATTAACGAGATATAAAGATCTGATCCGAACATTTTCTATATTTCCTCCTAGCTGACAAGCTGCTTAATTTTGTATTCTTGAATTTTTTCGATTAAAGGTTCAGCGGCGCCATGGATATTGCCGACTCCATAAACCACTCGATTATGAAGCTTTTTCTCAAGCATATTCATAATTTGTTCTGTAGATTGATATTCAAGGTTGTGTAAGTGGTCAGCCGGAATTTTCCCTTCCTCATATGCCTTCACAATTGGATCAGTCGTTTCACCAATTAAAACAAGATCACTAGCTTCAATATAAGGAAGTACATCCTCCGCAAACTGGATCGTTCTATCTACACGATCCGCACGGCAGTTCATAATAATAATTGGTTCATCTGTTGGATAGCCAATTTCTTTCACACGCTTCCAAATGTTCAATGTAGATGATGCGTCATTTGCCGCAAATCCATTTACAAAATGTCCAGGTGTTTTCGCGTCCATTAATGGAAGAATTCTCATCGCTCCTGGATCAGGCGGCGCATTTAACATTCCTTTGAATGCCGTATCTTCATCAATCCCTAATGCTTGAGCGACACCAAGTGCAAGCGAAGCATTATCTGGGAAAACCATGTACTCAAATTTCCGTAAATACTCATCGGTAATCTTGGAATTATCTGCAACAATCACTTCCGTGTTGCGTTTTTTCGCAATCTCTTTAAAGAAATCCGTATATTCACTATCCGTAATAACCAAGTGTCCATTGTAAGGAATTGTGGCTGTAAAGGCTTCTGCTATTTCGTCAAGAGTTGGTCCCATTACATCCATATGATCTTCAAGAACGTTTACGATCACGCCAATATTCGCTTGAAGCAGCTCTTCCTGAAAGATAATTTGGTAATCTGGATTTACCGCCATACATTCACTGACGATGGCATTTGCTCCTCTTTCAACTGTTTCTCTCATAACTTCCTTCTGCTCTCCGATATTCGGTCCTTGCGGTTTCCTTTTAATCGGTTTCTCTTCTGGCGTATCCCAATAAATCATTCTTGCATCCGTTCCCGTTGTTTTGCCGACAGTTTTATAACCTGCCTCCATTAAGATACCGGTTGTCAATCTTGTAACGGTGGACTTTCCGCGAATACCATTAATATTGACACGCACCGGCAGGGCATCGATATTTTTCTGATGACGCTTCTTTTCAATAAAGCCAATCCCTAACATGATGACGCAGGCTATAACGATTAACCACATCGATTATCTACATCTCCTTTTTTTATGAGTGTGATATGTAAATTCAATCAACAGTATATCTGTTCAGCATAAAATCACAATCGGTATTATGTAACATAATCTTTCACTTCCGCGTATGCCAAATTCCTCTAATCCTAAGGTGTAATTGCCTATCTCTCCCTCAAATGAAAAGGCCAAAAGACGGACAAAATTCAGACTGAATTTCTGCTTTATTCAATAGAAAGCGTTACCATCAATCATCGAAAAATCTTTTGTCCTTTTCTCCCTAAATTTTTCGACAATTATAAAGATGTATTTAGAATCAATGTTTTAAAACCCTTTTATCTCTAAAAAATCAGTCGTATCAGCGCTTTAAATGAATAGTGCGTGTTTTAGAATATTTTATATTTTTGAATGAACAGGTTAGAAAGTCATCCTCAACGGTCAGAACGCTACGTGTTGACCTATGACAAAGGTCACCTCTCAAAAAATCAAGTCATATGCTTATTTATAGGTCACGAAAAATTGGGATAAGATGTCAAAATTTGATCATTTCGTTATACCTTCTCTTTACGATATTCACTCCTTATGACCTAAACAATGAAACAATATTCATTTGTTTTTATCAAGGTTCATCATTTCTTAACATTTTTAATATGAATTTAGTTGAAAGCTGTCGGCTCATGTCATGCATTCCCCAAAGATGACGAATAAAATCAGCTTCTCCGCTTACACTATGGTTAAAAAATAATGTGAGAGGAGGCTAAAGATGCCAAACACCAATGAACAAACACGCTTGCACTTTTTATCAGGCAGCTTTGAGGAGAAAATTCGGATTCTGAAAAAAACATTTCAGCAAAGCGACGATTTTGAATACCGAGAGTTAATGGTGAATGAAACGAAATCTGTGCTGTTCTTTATTAAAACGAGAATTGATGAAGGCAAACTGAACGATTTCATTATCGGCAACTTGTTAGGTCCTCCTGGAAAGCAGGATTATACAAAATCTCTTAGCACACTCGAAACAGGCGACTTGACGTTGATTACTGACAGTATTATTGCAGGAAGCATTGCCTTTCTTGATGAAAATTCCTCGCAGATCAAATTATTTACTGTCGGACAGCCGCCGCTTCGATCTATTTCTGAACCTTCTTCTGAAAGTATTATTGCTGGTGCACATGATGGATTTGTTGAAAGTCTCGATACCAATATCTATTTACTTCGTTCCCACTTAAATGATCGAAAACTCGCCGTCCAGTATCATAAGATCGGTACAAAATCGGAAACAAAGCTTGCGATTGTTTATATTTCTGATATCGCTAATCAAGAAAAGATTGAAGAGGTAAACAAACGGATTTCTTCTATTAAAGTAGACACACTGATAAGTCCTGGCTCTATTGTTGAGGCGATTGAGGATGATTCATTTTCTATTTTTCCACAGCTCATTGATACAGAGCGCCCTGACAAAGTAAGATCTGCAATCCTTGAAGGGAGAATTGTGGTGCTGATGGATGGCAGCCCGATGGCCATCATTCTTCCTGTCACTTTCTTTAGCTTCTTTCAATCACCTGATGATTATAATAGTCGCTGGATTCCGGCTACGTTTATCCGTGTTCTCCGCTATCTTGCCTGTATCATCGCAGTCATTTTGCCATCTTTTTATATCGCAGTCATTGGCTTTCATTATGAGGTCGTCCCAGATGAATTAGCCATTACGATGAAAAATTCAATTATCGGTATCCCCTTTCCTCCTTTGATAGAAGCGATGCTAATGGAGATCACCATTGAACTCATACGCGAGGCAGGGGTGCGTCTTCCAAAACCAATTGGTCAAACGATTGGTATCGTAGGCGGTTTGGTCATTGGAGATGCCGTTGTAAAAGCCGGACTCATTTCGAATGTCCTTGTCATTGTGGTCGCAGTGACAGCCGTTGCTTCCTTCGTACTCCCATCCTTTGAAATGACGTCAACCATCCGAATGCTTCGATTCCCGCTCATGTTTATGGCATCGATGTTTGGTTTTATTGGCATTTCATTCGGATTGGCGCTCGTCCTCATGAATTTATGCCGCTTGGAATCACTAGGCGTGCCTTACTTGTCACCAGTTTCCCCATTTAACTGGCAGGACTTAAAAGACACTGTGATTCGGCTACCCATGTGGATGTACAAAATGCGCCCTGTTTATTTAAATCCGCAAAAGAAAAAACAAATAGAAAATTTGAGAGGGTGGAAAAAGAAAAATGAACAATAAAATATCTCCACCTCAAGCTGTCTTTTTTATCATCCAATCTCAAATTGGTGTCGGTATTTTAGCTCTGCCCCATTTGCTGATGAAAGACATGGGCCACGATGGCTGGATGGCGATCATCTTAGCCTGCTTTTTTATCCAAATCATCAACACCATTTTTCTTTACATCATCCACAAGTATCCTGATACATCCTTTTTCCAAGCATTAATTGACGTATTCGGAAAATGGGTTGGTCGGACTTTGGTGGCGCTTTATACGATATACTTTGCCTCAGTTTGCATTGTCGTTCTATCCATTTTCACAAGAATTCTTGGCATTTGGGTGCTGCCGCTTACGCCAAACTGGGTCATTAATCTATTAATGATCATATGCATCATTTACATTGCAAAAGAGCAAGTGAATGCCATTGTGAGGTTTAACTTTATTTTGACTCCCTTTTTGCTCATGTTGTCTCTATTGATGTTCTATTCGTTAAAAGGAACCAATATCGACTACCTCATGCCTTTTTTTCAAACAGATTTCTCTCAATTTCAGCTTGGATTGAAGGACGTTGTTCTATCCATGAATGGATTCGAGATGATTCTCATCATCTCTCCATTTATGAAAGGCACCATCAAGGAACGGTATAAGGTAATGACCATTTCCAATATATGTACAACACTTTACTACCTATTTATTACATTAATTTGTTTTATGTTTTTTAGCCCAATTGAGCTCAAGGTGATTCCAAATCCTGTCCTTTATTTATTAAAAACCATTTCATTTGGTGTCATTGAGCGAACAGACTTAATTTTCCTTAGTTTCTGGGTATTTGTCATTCTTGCCACACTCAGCAATTACCTTTACTTCTGTGCAAATGGCGTAGCCAGTATTCTCAAGAAAAAAAAGCACAAAAAATATGTCTATTATTTTGCCATTTTGATCTATGTCGCTAGCTGTTTTCTCGCAACTGATAACTTTAGAATTCAGCGCTTTAATGACTTTACCACTATTGCACAATATTCATTTATTTACACACTCCCGATCTTGATGGCCATTATCATCTTTATCAAACATCGCAAAGGGAAGGTGAAATCACATGCGTCATAAATATATACTGACTCTGCTTATGTGTGTTTCCCTCATATTTATGCCTGGCTGCTGGGATCAAAACTTATTAAAAAATATCTCTCTTGTTTTAACCTCCGCTGTGGATCAAGGAGAAGATGACAATGCGAAATATTCGATCACCTATCGAAAAGTGCAGCAGTCTCAAAGCATGGAGCAAGGTAATACAGGCAGCTATTTAACCACGGTTCTCACAACCGAAGCACCTACTTTAAGAAAAGCAAGAACTAATTTTAGCCGGATTGTAGACCAAAAAATCGACATATCGAAAATGCGGGTCATGCTGATCGGTGATGAATTTGCTCAAAATCGTCTTCTTCCCTACTTAGATATGTTTTATCGTGATCCCAAAAGTCCGTTACTCGCAAACCTTGCAGTGGTACAAGGGGGAAGTTGTGTGGAATTGATCAACGAGCTACTGAAGGAAAAGCTCATTGTGAGCGATTATTTAAACAACCTGATCACAACTGCTTCACTCTCTTCCCAAGTAGCACCTAAAAACATTCAAAATGTCCGGTCTAAAATGCTTCAAACTGGTGAGGACTTCACCCTGCCATTAATCCATTTCGATCAATCGAAGAAAATAATCAGTGTGAAGGGTGTTGCCCTATTTGATAACGAGAGAAAGAAAGGCGAGCTATTTGGCCAAGATGCCATTCTTCTCACCGTCATGGACGGGAAAATGGGCAGGTATGCCAACTTCACGAAAAAAGTGAGAAGTGACATGAAATCAAAGGAGAACAATTACATCACCATTCAAGTCACCGATTCAAAGCGGGACATCAAGATTGTGAATCCTGATCATCGAAACTTAACATTCTCTCTCGATTATGAATTCACCACCTCTGTGCTTGAGTATCCGAAAGATAATCTAGATACAGATAAAAAAATCGAAATGCTAAACAAAAAGCTTTCAGCCATTTTGACAAAAGAAGCAGAAAAAATTGTCGCCTCCCTGCAAGAAGCAAATTCAGATGTCCTAAGCCTCGGCAGAAAATATCGGGTAAGACATTATGATGAGTATATGAAAATGAACTGGGTAACCGATTATCCAAAGGTAAAAATCATTCCAAAAATCAAAGTAAATATTACACAAACAGGTATTATTAGTTAAGAAAAGGAAGAAGTCATCTTTCTTTTCTTTTTTTATTTTTTTAAGATTGTCATTTCTAAGCTTTCGTGATAATCTATTTGTGTAAACGGTTACACATTGACGAAGGGAGGCACTCCATTGGCTACAATTAAAGATGTTGCAAAAGCCGCACAAGTGTCTGTTGCTACTGTTTCACGCGTGCTCAACGATACTGGATATGTCCATGCAGATACAAAAACCCGTGTGACACAAGCGATGCAGGAGTTGAACTACTTTCCCAATGAAGTGGCGAGATCCCTTTTTAACAGAGAATCCCGATTAATCGGTTTAATCTTACCTGATATCACAAATCCATTCTTCCCTCAGCTGGCTAGAGGCGTTGAGGATGAGATTCATGCCCATGGTTTTCGGTTATTATTCGGAAACAGTGATGAAGACCGTGAAAAGGAAATGGCTTACTTACAAACTTTTAAGCAAAATCAAGTGGTTGGTGTCATTGCTGTCACCAACGAACCTGAATCGGATATGTACAATGATGATTTACCCGTTGTGTTCTTAGATCGAACAGTGCCAAATGCACCTTCTGTGTTTGCAGATGCTGCAACTGGCGGGAAAATGGCCGCAATGGAATTGATCAAGCGCGGCAGCCGGCAGATTACACTGCTAAAAGGACCTGCCCATCTTCAAACAGCTCGGCAGCGATTCAAAAGTGCACTTGATGTCCTCACTGAAAAAGGTGTCAACTTTCATGTGATGTCTAACGCTTCTTTTTCCTTTCAAGAAGCCAGAAAAAGCGCCAAAGCTCTTTTCCAGCTGTACCCTGAGACAGATGGCATTATTGCCAGCAATGATATTGTCGCAACAGCGGTCATACACGAAGCGCTTCGGATCGGAAAAGCCATTCCAGATGAAGTCCAAATCATTGGATTTGATGATATTCCGCAAAGCGAACTGCTCTTCCCCTCCTTATCAACGATCAGGCAGCCTGCCTATGATATGGGGAAAGAAGCAGCGAAGCTGTTAATTAAATCCATTCAAAAGCAACCAATAGATCAACCAGTTATTCAAATGCCCGTCTCTTTTATTGAACGAGAGACCACGAGAAAGGTGGATTCACAATGAGTCATATTGTCGTAGTAGGAAGCTGTTCGATGGATTTAGTCGTCACATCAGATAAGCGGCCAAATGCCGGAGAAACTGTCTTAGGCGAATCTTTTAAAACCGTCCCAGGCGGAAAAGGAGCAAATCAAGCAGTAGCAAGTGCAAGACTCGGTGCAGATGTATACATGGTCGGCCGAGTCGGTGATGACGCTTATGGTCAAGAGATCGTAAGCAATTTACAAGCACAAGGTGTCCGTACCACATATATGAAACCGGTTACCGAAATGGAAAGCGGGACGGCTCATATCATTTTAGCAGAAGGCGATAACAGCATTGTTGTGGTGAAAGGAGCAAATAACGAAGTCACACCTCACTATGTAAAAAATGCTCTTTCTACTATTGATGATATCGGTATGGTCCTCATTCAGCAGGAAATTCCTGAAGAAACGGTCGAAGCAGTTTGCGCCATTTGCAGCGAACAAAAGATCCCAGTGATCTTAAATCCCGCACCAGCCCGCAAAGTGTCACAGCAAGTTTTAGAGCAAGCTGCCTATATTACACCGAATGAGCACGAAGCCGCTCTTATGTTTGATGGTCTCACGATTGAAGACGCCTTGCGTCAATACCCTAATAAATTACTGATCACAGAAGGAAAAAGTGGGGTTCGATATTTTGACGGATCGAGAGAAGTTTTAGTCCCAGGCTATCCTGTAAAAGCAGTCGATACAACAGGAGCTGGCGATACCTTTAACGGCGCTTTGGCTGTGGCACTAATAGAAGGCAAATCCCTATACGACGCGCTTGCCTTTGCCAATCTTGCAGCATCTATCTCTGTGACAAAATTCGGCGCACAAGGCGGCATGCCAACAAGAGAAGAATTGGAGAGAAAGAAATGAAAAAAAACGGCATCTTAAACAGCCATATCGCCAAGGTGCTTGCTGACCTTGGTCATACAGACACAGTCGTCATCGCAGACTGCGGTCTACCTATTCCAGAAGGCCCAGTCAAGATCGATCTTGCGTTATCGATCGGCACGCCGTCCTTTCAGGAGGTCACCTCCCTCCTTCTTCAGGAAATGGCCGTTGAAAAAATCACTATAGCCAGTGAAATCAAAGAAGCCAATGAGCGAGACCATTTATTTTTGAAGAAAGCGTTCTCACAGCCGTTACATGATGTAGATCACGAGACTTTCAAAGACATGACCAAACAGGCAAAAGCAGTTATTCGAACGGGTGAAGCCACCCCATACGCAAACTGTATTCTTCAAGCCGGTGTCATCTTTTAAAAGGAGGAGCCAGAAATGAACATTGAGATGCATAACATCCATAAGGCCTTTGGAAAAAACACCGTTCTCTCCGGGGTCTCCTTTGACCTCGTCACAGGTGAAGTCCACGCGCTAATGGGTGAAAACGGGGCTGGAAAATCAACTTTGATGAACCTGCTGACAGGTCTTTATTCATTAGATCAAGGAACGATTCAAATCGACGGAAAAGAAACCGCTTTCAAAAATCCAAAGGAAGCTGAACAGCACGGAATTGCCTTTATTCATCAGGAGCTAAACATATGGCCTGATATGACCGTATTGGAGAATCTATTCATTGGTAAAGAAATCTATACGAAACTCGGTCTCCTAGACACAAAAAAAATGAAAGCCCTCGCTCAAACGCAACTGGACCGATTGTCTGTTAACCTCTCGCTTGATCAGGATGCAGGCAGCTGTTCCGTTGGGCAAAAACAGATGATCGAGATTGCGAAAGCATTAATGACCGATGCGAAGGTCATCATCATGGATGAGCCTACGGCAGCTCTAACAGACCGTGAGATTGAAAAGCTATTCCAGGTCATGGAATCACTCAAAAAAGAAGGCGTTTCCATCGTCTATATTTCTCACCGTATGGAGGAAATCTTTGCGATCTGTGATCGGATTACAATCATGCGTGACGGAAAAACGGTCGATACGAAAGCTATACCAGAAACGAATTTCCATGAAGTCGTCAAAAAAATGGTCGGCCGAGAATTAACAGATCGTTACCCTAATCGTACGCCTTCTAAAGGAGATGTTGTCCTAGAGGTAAAACAAGCGACGAGAAAAGGACGCTTTCAAGATATCAATTTCTCAGTCCAGGCTGGAGAAATCGTCGGTGTCGCAGGCTTAATGGGCGCTGGTCGAACCGAAATGATGCGGTCACTGTTTGGTCTCGATCCTCTTGACCAAGGTGAAATCTGGGTACACGGGAAAAAGGCTGTCATTAAAAAACCAAGTGATGCGGTCAAGCTCGGCATCGGCTTTATCACAGAGGATCGCAAAGATGAAGGACTGATGCTTGATGCATCTATCCGAGAAAACATTGGTCTGCCAAACTTAGACAGCTTCTCTCCAAAGGGACTGATTGATAAGAAAAATGAACAAGATTTTGTCGACCTGCTCATCAAAAGACTGACAATTAAAACGGCTTCCTCTGAAATCTCTGCCCGGAGCCTGTCTGGTGGTAATCAGCAAAAAGTCGTCATCGCTAAATGGATTGGCATTCAGCCGAAGGTCTTGATTTTAGATGAACCGACAAGAGGTGTTGACGTCGGGGCAAAACGAGAAATCTATCAGTTAATGAACGAGCTGACCGATCGAGGCGTTGCGATTTTGATGGTCTCCTCTGAGCTCCCGGAGGTTCTCGGGATGAGCGATCGAGTGCTTGTCATTCATGAAGGAACGATCAGCGGAGAATTAGATAAAACAGAAGCGACACAAGAACGAATCATGACACTAGCTACAGGAGGGAAGTAACATGAAACCACTTACTTCAAATGGACGATTTGACCACATCATGCAAAAGCTTGGGCCATTCTTAGGACTCATCATCCTTGTTGCCATTGTTTCTATTTTAAACCCAGCCTTTTTAGAGCCATTAAACATTTTAAACTTACTGAGACAAATCTCCATTAATGCCCTCATTGCCTTTGGGATGACGTTTGTTATTTTAACTGGAGGCATTGATTTGTCTGTCGGTGCGATTCTAGCCCTGTCTAGTGCTTTGACCGCAGGCTTTATCGTTTCTGGCATGGACCCGATTCTAGCCATTATCGTGGGATGCATCATCGGTGCGATCCTTGGGATGATCAACGGTCTTTTAATCACAAAAGGAAAAATGGCTCCTTTCATTGCCACTCTTGCAACGATGACCATTTTCAGAGGATTGACGCTTGTTTATACAGACGGAAATCCGATTACAGGGCTTGGCTCTAACTATGCCTTTCAATTATTCGGCCGCGGATATTTCTTAGGCATTCCTGTTCCAGCGATCACGATGCTTCTCACCTTCATTGTGCTTTGGGTGCTGCTTCATAAAACGCCTTTCGGCAGAAGAACGTATGCCATCGGCGGGAACGAAAAAGCCGCTCTCATCTCAGGAATAAAAGTACCGCGCGTCAAAATCATGATTTATTCATTAGCAGGTTTCATGTCTGCTTTAGCCGGTGCGATTTTAACCTCTCGTCTAAACTCTGCTCAGCCAACAGCTGGTACGTCCTATGAGCTTGATGCAATTGCTGCCGTTGTACTTGGCGGGACAAGCCTATCTGGCGGAAGAGGACGAATTGTCGGCACACTCATTGGGGTGCTCATCATCGGTGTCTTGAACAATGGTATGAACTTACTTGGTGTATCATCATTCTATCAATCTGTTGTGAAAGGAATTGTAATCCTGATTGCAGTCCTACTAGACAGAAAGAAATCTGCTTAAGGAGGCAGCTGCTATGAAAAAATATCTCATTCTCATCCTGACTCTCTCGTTGTTCATGCTCTCTGCCTGCTCGCTTGAACCGCCAGAGTGGGCCAAGTCATCAAAGGATGGCAAGAAAAAAGACATCAAAATCGGGCTATCAATCTCGACCTTAAACAATCCATTCTTCGTTTCTCTGAAAAACGGCGTGACAAAAGAAGCGAAAAAGCTTGGCATTGAAGTTGTGATTGCAGATGCACAAAATGATTCAGCTAAACAAACGAGTGATGTCGAAGATTTAATCCAGCAAGGGGTTGACGCATTACTCATCAACCCAGCAGATTCTTCTGCTATATCAACCGCTGTCGAATCAGCGAATGCTTCAGATATACCTGTCATCACCTTAGACCGCTCAGCAGAAAGTGGCAAGGTAGAAGCGCTTGTTGCCTCAGATAACGTTAAAGGCGGCGAAATGGCCGCTGACTTTATCATCGACAAGCTTGGCAAAGGAGCGAAGGTCGCTGAATTAGAAGGCGTGCCAGGAGCTTCTGCCACACGTGAGCGCGGAAAAGGGTTCCATCAAATTGCAGACAAAGATTTAGATGTGACAGCGAAACAAGCCGCTGACTTCGACCGAACAAAAGGACTGAACGTCATGGAAAACCTGCTTCAAGGAAACCCTGACATTCAAGCAGTCTTTGCACACAATGATGAAATGGCTCTTGGCGCACTAGAGGCCATCCAAAGCTCCGGGAAAGACATTCTCGTCGTTGGCTTTGATGGAAACGAAGATGCACTAAACTCAATCAAAGCAGGAAAGCTCTCAGCAACGGTCGCACAGCAGCCAGAGCTCATCGGTAAACTGGCAGTTGGTGCTGCAAACGACGTATTAAAAGGGAAGAAAGTACAAAAAAATATCGCAGCTCCGTTAAAACTGGAACAAAAGAAATAAAACCCCCGACAGCCTCGGGGGTTTTCCCTATTATTCTGGTCTTTTCAGCACAAATGACGTACCTAAATGAGCGTAATCATTTCCTGCTAAACGTGCGACTGGCTTTAATTCATTAGTCAAAATATACCCTTTTTCCGCATCATAGACAGCCTCATCTAAATGCGCACACACAACCCGGCCAATGATATGATCGACCGTAATTTCACCTTCATCATTTTGAAAGGTCAGATGTTGTTCTAACTGACATTCAAAGCGAATGCGCGCTTCCTTGATGCCTGGAACTGAAACAACACTGCTCTTTACTTGATGAAGACGGGTTCGATCGAGCTCACTCTCTTCCTGCGGCAAAGTAGCAGCCGTTTCATTAATATCCTGTATCATGTCTTCATCACTGACATGAACAACAAACTCTTTCCTATCGATGATATGCTGCGCCGTATCTTTCATCTCTCCTTGACGTCGTCCGATGGAAACAGCGATGAGCGGCGGGTGTCCACTGATGACATTAAAGAAACTAAATGGTGCGGCATTTACGACATTTTCTTTAGACAGACTTGTAATAAACGCAATCGGTCTTGGAACAATGGAGCCAGATAATAATTTATATGCTTCTTTTCGTGACAGCTGATCCATTTGTAATGTAATCACTTCAGGCACGCCTCCTCTTTTATGTAACGACATCATACCATATCCACTTCTCTATGCCCTTACCTCGGCTCAGCACGATGGAGAATATGATGAACAAGATGAAATAAAGCAGGATTATGATTTTCTCTTCTATAGGAAATGGTCCATTCTGCCAAAAGCTGTTCATCTTCAATTGACCGATACACAACATCTAGGTTAAATAAACGCCGGGCCGATGTTGGAATAACTGCAATGCCGATCCCTGCTGTGACAAGTCCAATGACCATTTGATATTCCGCCGCTTCCTGCACGATATTCGGAGAAAACCCGTACTTTTCACATAACAGGATAAAGTGCTGATAAAGGGACGGCCACGATTCTTTCGATAAAGAAATAATGGGTTCATGACGAATATCTTCAATGGTGACAGCTTCTTTTTTCGCCAATGGATGATTTTTCGGAATCGCAAAAATACATTCACTTTGTTTCATTAAACGACTGACCAGTTCTTCATGCGGCGATGTAGGGTGTAAAAATCCAATATCAATCTCCCCATTTAAAAGCGCCCGCAGCTGCTGCGAGACAGAAAGCTGCTTTAGTTCAATACTGACTGAGGGATACAGCTCTCTGAATTCACGTACAACTGGTGGCAAAATATCATACGTCGCTGTTCCAACAAAACCAATGATAATCTTTCCAAGCTCCCCTCTTGCTGTATGACGGGCATGATCAACGGCTTTATCAAGCTGATGCAGTACTCCCCGAACCTCATGTAAAAAGACCTTCCCAGCAGCTGTTAACTCCACCACTCGTTTAGACCGGTGAAACAAAGGAAACCCCAATTCTTCCTCAAACTGCTTAATTTGCTGACTAAGTGGAGGCTGTGTCATATTCAACCGTGCGGCCGCTCTGCCGAAATGCAGCTCCTCCGCTACTGTGACAAAATACTGCAAATGTCTCAGTTCCATCCTTTCACTCCTCGCACACTTATTCGTAAAACATATCAAAAACACGTTAAACATATATTGGGAATTTTATTTTATGAAATGTATAGTAAATCATATCACGAAAATATATTTTCATAAAAAATTTTACTTGCCGAAAGGAGTGCGGGGTATATGAATTCTCAAGCACAACCCCTAACAAGACGAGGAGCAGAGTTGGTTGTCGATACGCTGATTGCTCAAGGTGTGACCCATGTTTTTGCGATTCCAGGTGCAAAAATTGACGCGGTATTCGATGTATTGAAAGACAGAGGTCCAGAGCTTGTTCTATGCAGACACGAACAAAATGCGGCATTTATGGCTGCTGCTGTTGGTCGTTTAACTGGCAAACCAGGCGTTTGTCTCGTCACATCAGGTCCTGGCGCATCTAATTTAGCGACAGGTCTATTAACAGCCAATACTGAAGGTGACCCTGTTGTTGCAATCGCTGGAAACGTCATTCGTGCGGATCGGCTGAAACGAACACATCAATCACTCGACAATGCGGCATTATTCAAACCAGTAACAAAATATAGCGTTGAAGTACAAGACGTAAACAATATACCAGAAGCTTTAACAAATGCCTTTCGCGCGGCACAAAGAGGTCAAGCTGGAGCAGCATTTATCAGCTTTCCACAAGATGTCGTGACAGAACACACCACACAAACACCAGTGTCTGCTCACCCTTCTCCAGAACTAGGTCCTGCACCGGATGCTCTCATCAGTTCGGCCATCGCCAAAATTCAAAATGCACACTTACCTGTGGCTATTGTGGGAATGAAAGCTAGCCGTCCAGCTGCGGCAAACGCCACAAGAAGTTTATTAAAAACACTTGGTATCCCATTTGTCGAAACGTATCAGGGAGCCGGCGTTCTCTCAAGAGAGCTGGAGTCTCAATATGTGGGCAGAATCGGCTTATTCCGTAATCAGCCGGGAGATCTTCTCATTGAACAAGCAGATGTCATTTTAACCATCGGCTTTGATCCGATCGAATATGATCCGAAGCATTGGAATATCAAGCCACAGCAGCGCCAGATCATCCATGTTGATGACATGCAGGCGGATATTGACCATTTTTATGAACCAACGCTTGAGCTTGTTGGCAATATATCTGAAACCGTCCAACACCTAGCACATGACAGTGTTCCACTTTCACTATGCAAAGAGAAAGTAGAGCTAGTCACTGATTTACAGGAACTATTAAACGATATTGAAAAAGCACCAGAAAGAGAAAGTCATCTGTCTCACCCGCTCGATGTCATTCATACATTGAGACGCCTGATTTCTGATGACACGAAGGTCACATGTGATATCGGATCTCACGCGATTTGGATGTCCCGCCACTTCCGTGTCTATGAACCGAACACATTCCTAGTCAGTAACGGAATGCAAACACTCGGTGTGGCATTACCATGGGCAATTGCTGCCTCTATTTTGAATCCAGATGAGAAAATTATTTCTGTCTCAGGTGATGGTGGTTTTCTCTTCTCTGCAATGGAGTTAGAAACAGCCGTCCGCATGAAAACAAACCTCATTCATCTCGTTTGGAATGACAGCACATATGATATGGTGGCGTTCCAGCAAGAAATGAAATATGACCGCACGTCCTGCGTTGAATTCGGTCAGATCGACTTAGTGAAATATGCGGAAAGCTTTGGAGCAACTGGGTTACGTGTAAACTCACCTGAAGAGCTTTCAACCGTCCTTCAAAAGGGTATAAACATAGAAGGACCTGTCATTATTGATATACCGATTGACTATCAAGACAACCCAGACCTCGCCAGTCAAAAATGGCCAGAAGTCTTTAGCGAAACACACACATTGAACGTCAGATAAGATGTCCATACATTACATCAAAGGAGTGAACGGATATGGGGATGATGCACCCAATGAATCAACACAGCGACACAAGACAGCATGACAAACAGCAAGAGGTCTATCAAGTATCAACGATGACCTCTCTGCTGGAAGCCGTATACGATGGAGACTTCTCCCTCGCGCAAATTCCTGAACATGGTGATTTCGGCATTGGCACATTCAATCAATTAGATGGAGAGCTGATCGGCTTTGACGGCGCATTTTATCGACTGCGCTCAGATGGAACAGCGACACCGGTAACAGATCAAGATTATTCACCATTCTGCTCTCTAGCATTCTTTGAAACGGATATCGTTCATCGAATTGATGCACCAATGACTTCTAAAGAGCTAGAAGAAGAAATCGACCGCATTTTACCAAGTAAGAATGTTTTTTATGCGATCCGAATTGATGGATCATTCAAAAAGGTTCAAACCCGAACGGTCGAAAGACAGGAAAAACCTTACGTTCCAATGGTGGAAGCAGTAAAGTCACAGCCTATTTTCGATTTTGAGGATATTCATGGAACCATCGCAGGGTTCCGTACACCGCAGTACGCACATGGCATTGCGGTGAGTGGATATCACCTTCACTTTATTGATGATGATCGGCGTGTCGGCGGGCACGTATTTGATTACACCGTTGATCAAGTCACCATCCGAATCTCTCAAAAACGTCATATGAATTTACACCTGCCAAATACGCAGGATTTCTTCCAAGCAGACCTTGATCGAGCTGACCTTGCACAGCAAATAGCCAGTGCGGAAAGTAGCCCAGATCAATAAAATGAAGACACCCCGGTGATGCCGGGGTGTCTTTTTATACAAATCGACTTTTTATCACATATAACGATTTCATTTCGTTAGTAAATTAAGAATCATACATTCTATTCGTAATGAAATATGATAGAATATCAACAGAAGAAAGGTGGTCATACGGTGTCAAACGACTATAGCATTCCGAACTTAACATTAGATGAAAGAGATAAACAAATTTTATCCATATTACACGAGGATGGGCGTATGTCCTATACAGATCTCGGGAAACAAGTCGGCCTTTCGCGTGTTGCCGTGCAAGCCCGAATTCAGCAGCTCATTGAAGCAGGTGTCATTGAACGATTCACCGCAGTGATTAACCCCGCGAAGATCGGCATTCATGTTTCTGTCTTCTTCAATGTAGAGGTTGAGCCGAAATTTTTAGAAGCAGTAGCCCTTCAGCTTGAGCAGGAAACAGCAGTCACAAGCCTTTACCATATGACAGGACCAAGCAAGTTGCATATGCATGGCATTTTTCAAAACGAACAGGAAATGGAGACATTCCTTACAAAGAAGCTATATCCGCTAGAAGGCGTCGTCAGTGTCGACTGCCAGATGCTCATTAAACGATACAAAAGCCGAATGGGCATGAAATTGTAGACAGGAGTTGAACCACTTGCAATCATATATCGAACTCATCATCGCTATGGTGCGAACCGGTATTCTCGGCTTCGGCGGAGGTCCTTCCGTGATACCGCTCATTCGCCATGAAGCGGTCGTGAAATATCAATGGATCAATGATGACGAATTTGGAGAAACACTCGCCATCGCCAATGCATTACCCGGTCCGATCGCCACTAAAATGTCAGCATACCTCGGTTATCGATTAAAAGGGACACGCGGTGCCATTGTCGCAACAGTTGCTCATATTTTACCGTCATGTCTCGCCATGGTTGCACTTGTCACACTTGTCAGCGTCTTAAGCTCCTCACAAATCATTCAAAATATGATTGGCGCTGTGACACCAGTCATTGCCGTTCTATTAGGCATCATGGCATATGAATTTGGACAAAAAACGCTGAAAGGCTTCGGAATGATCTTTGGTGTCACTCTGTTCCTTCTTGCATTTATCGGCCTTCAGGTGCTATCCATTCATCCAGGAATTATTGTGATTCTCTTTTTATGTTACGGTGCCTTCCATTTCAAACTGAATCAACGCTGGAATCGAACAAATAAAGAGAAAGGAGTGTCTTCATGATGCTGATTCTCTTTTTATTCTGGGCATTCTTCTTGTCCAATTTGTTAGGATATGGCGGAGGCCCTGCATCGATCCCGCTGAATTATGAAGAAATCGTTCATCATTTTCAATGGATGACGAACGAAGGATTCTCCAATATGCTTGCTCTAGCCAATGCACTTCCAGGGCCAATCGCTACGAAAATTGCGGCATATGTCGGCTATGATGTGATGGGCTGGCCAGGCTTTATCGTAGCACTGCTTGCAACTGTACTGCCGTCCGCTGTCGGATTGATTTTATTACTAAAGCTCATTGACCGCTTTCGCCAATCTCCTGTCGTAAAAGGCATGACTCTATCCGTACAGCCTGTCATCGCCATAATGATGCTTTTATTAACATGGGAAATCGGCGGAGATGCCGTGAAAGCCATTGGCTGGACTCAATCGCTCGCCATTGCTGCCATCTCATTTTTCTTTATGACCAAATTCAAGATGCACCCTGCCTTTCTCATTGTGGCTGCATTTTTATATGGCGGATTCATTCTTCCGCATTAACGTTCAAAAACCGATAACATCATCTGTTATCGGTTTTCTTTTACATATAAATAGGAGAGACCGGCCTACGTCCAATAGAATGATATTCGATCCCTGCTCGCTCTGCCGCTTCAAGCGTATGGCAGTTTCGACCATCAAAAATGAGCGGCTGTCTCATCCATTCCTTATAGCCTGAGAGAGGAAAAGCCTGTATATCCGCCCACTCAGTTAATATACAGACCGCATTGGCACCCTTTATCGCTTCTTCAATGGTTTGAGCAAAAAAGACTTGATCAGGCAGTTCACGGGCTGCCTTGCGTACAGCAACAGGATCATAGGCCACCAGCTCCGCGCCTAATTGATGGAGCTCATGAGCAATCTGGATCGATGGCGCCTCCCTCATATCATCTGTATTTGGCTTAAAGGACAGACCAAGAAGTGCGATTCGCTTCCCTTCCAGATTTCCCCCCAGCCGCTCCTGAATACTTCGGATAAAACTGGCTTTCTGCTCATTGTTTACTTTGATCACAGCCTTTAACAGCTCAAAATCATGGGACACATGCCCTGCGATTTGGACAAGTGCATTTGTATCCTTTGGAAAACAAGAACCTCCGTAGCCAATACCCGCCCTGAGAAACGAAGAACCGATCCGCTGATCAAGCCCCATTCCCTGTGCCACCCATTCAACATCAGCACCTGTTTTTTCACAAATCGAAGCAATTTCATTCATAAAGCTAATTTTTGTCGCTAGAAAAGCATTTGATGCGTACTTGATCATTTCTGCACTTTTACGATCTGTTTTCACAACTGGAAGGTGGAAATCTACATACATGTCCTCTAGCTGGTCTAATACGGCTTTTGTTTCAGCTCCAATCACAAGCCGATCCGCTCTCAATGTATCTGAAATGGCGGACCCCTCCCGTAAAAATTCCGGATTAGATGCGATAAATAACGGCTCATTCCGCCCTAATTCTTGATGAATCAAACGATCGAGTTGATCCCCTGTTCCTACAGGCACTGTACTTTTCACCACAAGCACCGCACCTGACTTTGCTTTTATGCCCATCTCTTTTGCAGCCTGAAACACATACTGCAAATCGGCTTGACCATCTGCCTGCTGCGGGGTACCGACGGCAATCATTAACACATCAGCCCGCGGGTAGGCTGCTACTCCATTGACGTGGAAATGAATTCGTCCTTGCTCAAGATTCCGTTTCAGCAGCTCTTTTAACCCGGGTTCATACATCGGAGGATTTCCCTGCTTCAGCTGCATGACCTTTCGGCGGTCAATATCAATACATGTCACGTCATGCCCTGCCTCTGCTAAACACACTCCCGTGACAAGCCCCACATACCCACAGCCTGCAATCGCAATATTCATGACACCATCAGCTCCCCATACTCCTTATGCTTGTAATGTCATCGTATGCCGGGGTTTTTCTTTCCATTCATAAAAGCATACAAAAACCCCCTGCCGCAACTAGCAGGGGGTCATTTTTATGAAACAAGACCATTTCGAATATGAGCAATCAGATTTTCAAGCATTTCTTTAGTTGTGACATCTTTTGAATTTTCACCAATATCATGAGCGTACATCAAAATCTTTAAAAACTCTTCTTGATTTAAACCCTTATTATCCATGTCTGTATCCTTTCGATTCCACTAATTTCATTATTATATGCTGTAAGGTTGGTTTATGCAATACTCTAATACATCATTCGACAGCTTTTGAAATTTATGACCATTTTCATGAAAAACTTTTTTATAAATCACCATTGAGCTATAATAAAAGAATTGGAATCTTTTACTTGGTTAGGAGCGGATCAAATGCTTCAGCACAACTTCAACGAAGAAGAAGTCAAACAAACAGCCGAACAGATCAAAGAACTTCTTCCTGCGACAGATGAAAACAAACAACTCATCAAAAAAGCATTGATTACTTATAGACAGGACAGCGTATATCGTCTCAAGCAAGAGTCTGATACCGAATGGTCAGCTTATGTACATGATGTCGTGGCAGCAAAGGTTAATCTGCAACTATTGTTACCAATCATCAGTAGATGCACTTGTCCAGCTGATGGACTTTGTAAACATATTCTCGCTGTCTTCTTTTCGCTATACGCTCAAGTAGAGAGTGTGACCAGCTTTACAGAAAATTGGTCAGAAAAGGATGAGTTACAGCGCAGCAAAGAGTTGATTCGACAGCACTTCCAGGTGAAGCGCCCAGACGAACAATCACTCCAAAGCTGGCTGTCTTTTTTCCAAGAGGAATTTAACCTCTGGCTGAAACGGACACCGAAGCATCAGCAAACACCACAGCATTTGTATTACGGTTATTTATCGATCCTGAAAAAACACGCACCTACTTCACCTGAATTCAAAAGTTTGTATGCGATTCATACATCCATCGATGTGTGGTTACGGCTCCATGAGCTGATTGACCTCGGCCAACTCGATGCCGAAAAGGATTTTTATTCCATGAATCCATATGTAGAACAGCTCATGAACACCATTTTTGATTCAGTGGATCATTTGAAGACATACGCCCTTTCCTTTTCCCTCGATCCGTTTCTTGAAAACACACCAACTGCCGTTCGGACCCTTCTTCAAATAAGCGGACCTTTCCAGCATGAACGAGTAGCGGTCTTTATGGAGATTTGGGGAACCATATTAAATAGAGGAAAATGGGTCAAAAAAGAAACAGAATTATTAAAGAACGCTCAGCAGCAAGAACAAACGGTTGAACGCACCATCGGGCTCATGCACATGGATTATTTGCTCAAAGAAGACGAAAGGCTCTTTCAGCAATTACAGCTGCTCAATGCAGATATGCTGCCAAATGTGCTCAATTGGCTGAAGGATCTCACAAACCGCAAGGACTGGAAACGACTCAAGCTTTGGTATAACGAGATCTCCTATGTATTAGAAGAATATTGCCAGCTGGATCTTTCCTACAGAGAACTGCGAGGAGCCGTCAGTGATTTCTTCTTTTATTTAGATGCGTACTTTAAGCAGACGAAGGATCATCATTTATATGAACGTTATTGCCAAATCTGCATGCCCTATGCTTTTACTGAATATAGTCAGCTTTTATATGCACAGCAGCGATATGCAGAATGGATTGAGATTCACAGCCTTGTTGGTTTCTCCATCAGTGAATTGGAAAAGGAACTAATCAAACAGATTGCAAAAGAGGAGCCTGAAGCGCTCATTCCATCGTACCACCGTGAAATCGCACTGCTTCTCGATCAAAAGAATCGAAGTGCCTATCGAGAGTCTGTGAAAATGCTCAAGAAACTGCGTACGCTTTATCATAAAACGAAAAAAACCGCGATTTGGGAAAGATATGTGAAGCAGCTGCAAGATTCAACGAAACGGCTGCGTGCGTTCCAAGAGGAAATGAAGAAAGGAAAATTAATTGATGACACGCCATAAACAAATTGTCATTCATGCAGAACAAACAGAAGATTTCTCTTTCACCATTTCAGCGCAAGCAGAGGACGGACACCCTGTTCCGCTTAATGAAATGAAAAGACAACTTTTCCAATGGCACGAATCTTCTTTTTACGGAACGTTCTTAGAAGATGTGAGCTTTATTGGCACACCTGCCTTCCTGTTAAGCCCTTGGATGACCGTTGAACTGCTAGGGAAAAATTCATTTAATACCTTTAGTCACGTGACATTGACGGATGAAACCGAGCCGCTGATGAAAACAGCCTCTACCATTTACGAATTCATCGAGGATGAAGATTTCATTCCCGATTACGAAGCATGGACAGAAGGTGTACTTCGGTTTAAAGACAAAGAAGGCATATTAGATGGCTATACGGCTGATTGGTTCTCCTTTGCCGTACAGGATTACATTCAATATGATGATGCCTTGCAGCACAAATGGAACCGCATGACTGCACAATCGCCTGCGCTTTCATCCTTCCAAGGGCATTTTTTAGATGAGCAGGATTTCTTGGAGACGATTGGCTGGATTGATGATGAGACACCTTTCACTGTCGGCTTGCGCTTAGATGAGCCAGATTTCGACGGGGATGATTGGAAAATCGAATTGTTTTTACGCGATAAGAAAAACAGTGACCTTCATTTCTTTGAAGGCATCCGTTCATTAAAAAAATCTTGGCGTCCATATCAAGAAAAAATCTCAAGAGAGCTGGAGCGATTCAGTCAGATCGTTCCTTGGCTCTCTTTCACATCTGGCACTACGCTCATGTCAGAAGAAGAAGCGTGGCTTTTCCTATCTGAAGCAAGTGAAACACTTGTCAATATGGGCATTGAGATCCTGCTCCCGTCGTGGTGGCAAATCGTAAAGGAAAGCACGATGATGCTAAAAGCAAGGATTTCATCTACACCACGAGGCGAATCGCACGTCGGAATGGATGCCTTAATGGACTTTAATTGGCGCTTTGCGACAAACGGCATCGAGCTGACAGAAGATGAGTTCAACGAGCTTGTCCAAAGTAAACGACGCCTTGTCAATATTCGCGGGCAATGGATCAAAATAGATCCGACCTTCATCCAGCAAATGAAAAAATGGATGGAGCGTGCCGAAAACGAAGGGCTTCATATGTCTGATATCTTGTCACGTGAACTGGCAGATCAAGAGGCATCCTCTGAAGCCATCCCAGAGCTTTTGGATAGTACCGCATTTGCCCATATTCAATTTGAACTTTCATCTCAATTAAGAGGACTGGTCCACCAGTTAAATGATACACATGAGCTGCCTTCTTACGAAATGAGTGAGTCCTTTAAAGGCACGCTACGTCCGTATCAGCAGCACGGTGTGAACTGGCTTCTATTTTTAAGATCTCATGGGTTCGGGGCTTGTTTAGCAGATGATATGGGACTTGGAAAAACGATTCAAATGATCGCGTATTTCACCTATTTGAAGGAGCAGCAGCAAACGACTGCTCCATCTCTCATCATTACGCCAACCTCTGTTTTAGGAAACTGGCAACGAGAGCTTGAAACATTTGCACCACATTTGAGTGTCGCCTTGCATTACGGGCCATCACGCCCACAAGGGGAGAACTTTACAAAAGCATACGAGTCAACAGATATTGTTCTGACGTCTTACGGACTCTCACATTCTGATCGCGATGAATTAACATCAGCAAAGTGGAATACCATTTGTTTAGACGAAGCCCAGAACATCAAGAATGCCCATACGAAACAATCGCGAGCGATCAGGCAATTAAAAGGACAGCATCACATTGCCCTCAGCGGTACACCAATGGAGAACCGCTTGACGGAGCTTTGGTCCATTTTCGACTTCGTCAACAAAGGGTATCTCGGCAGCCTGACCAGCTTTCATAAGAAGTTCGTTCTTCCGATTGAAAAAGATCGTGAAGAGAAAAGAATCGAACAGCTGCAGCAGCTGATCAAACCTTTCTTATTAAGACGAACAAAACAAGATGAAGAGGTCGCTCTGAATCTGCCTGAGAAACTAGAAGAAAAAGAATTCATCCCACTATCCGCTGAACAGGCTTCTTTATATGAACAGCTCGTCAAGGATACATTCGAACATATGGCTTCATTAACAGGGATGCAGCGGAAAGCCATTATTTTAAGTATGCTCGGCAGACTCAAACAGATTTGCGATCACCCTGCTCTCTATTTAAAAGAAAGCGGGACAGATGTGAAGCTGCTGAAACGTTCATTAAAAATGGATAAATTAGCAGAGCTGTTAAAAGCGATACATGAACAAGGAGAAAGCTGCCTCATTTTTACGCAGTATATTGAAATGGGCAACATGATCAAGCAGCTAGCGGAGAAGATGTTTGGAGAACCTGTTCAATTTTTAAATGGCAGCTTATCAAAACAGGAGCGGGACAAAATGGTGGAACGCTTCCAGAAGAAAGAATTCAACATCTTAATTCTTTCTTTAAAAGCAGGAGGAACAGGACTCAACTTAACCGCCGCAAATCATGTCATTCACTACGATAGATGGTGGAATCCTGCTGTGGAAAACCAAGCGACAGACCGTGCTTATCGTATTGGACAAAAACGATTTGTTCACGTCCATAAGATGATTACAACCGGCACGATTGAGGAAAAAATCGATCAAATGCTCGAAACAAAACAAACATTAAATGATCAAATTATCCAAAGTGAAAGCTGGATTACAGAGCTATCGACGAACGAACTAGAGGATTTATTCACATTAAGTGCGGCAGCTCAATCATCTTAATCACAACAAAAAGAGGCCTTTTCACAAGCTTGATGAAAAGGCCTCTTTTTTAATTTCATATTCATGCTAGAAGATTGTTAAATTTGCAGCTTTTTCAATGCAGATTTCACGTTCATATACGTATTCAAATCACGGAAGTCCTCTCTCATTTCTCCCATTTTCATCGCAAGATTTGGTTTAATTCCTGTCACAATCAGTTCAGTGCCAGTCATTAAAATTAAATCGTTCAGCTTAAAGATCGCATCTGCCACAAATGAGTCCACCTCTAATAAACCAGACAGATCCACAATGAAATAATCATCCTTGGATTGAGAGATATAGGTGGAGACCGTTGAGATGATTTTATCAAATCTTGGCGCTGTTAACGTACCAATGATCGGTAACACAGAGATACCATCCTTCACCGGAACAATTGGGACAGAAATATTCAACACTTCATCAATCGATTGCTCAAGAAGCTCCTGCTGCTCCTTCTCTTTCGTGACATCTTTTTGTAATCCAACGAAATAAAGACGTTTTCCTTCATTTTCATCAATCCAAAGAGGAGCCACACTTAACTCGTTCCAAAACATTTGCCCAGATTTTTTGTGATTTTTCAACTGAACAGTGACAGCCTCTTTGTTCTCAATGGCTGTTCTAATGTGATTTAAAGCGATTTGCTCAGTTTCATCTCCTTGAAGGAAACGACAATTCTTCCCTAGTACTTCTGCTTCTTGATAGCCTGTCATATCTAAAAAGCCCTTGTTCACATATATTAAAGGATTATCAGGTAAAGACGGGTCCGTCACCGTCAGGCCGACCTGAGTATAGTCTAAGGCTTCCTTGATTAAATGAAGATTTTCGGACTTATAAGATTCCAGCGCCATTCGTTTACTCTCCTTAATCCTTACAAGCGGGTTATATTCATAATTAAATTATATGATGTTCCACATCAGGTGTAAATAGAAGTAGTTCTGAATTCCTCTTTTGTAGAATGCGCTTTATCCTATATGATTTATACCAATACATCCGATTCGTCTATTTCAAAAGGTGTCGAATCATATGTGCCACACCATGTTCATCGTTTGTTAACGTGACCTGATCAGCTATTTCTTTTATATCCTTTCTTGCATTCCCCATCGCAACCCCAACACCAGCTACTTGAAGCATCGATTTGTCATTTAAGCTGTCTCCTACAGCTGCTGTCTGGCTTAAAGGAATATCAAGCCTTTCTGCTAGCCTAGTTAATGCCTGCCCTTTAGACGCATCCTTTGAACCAATCTCAAAGTTATGATCAGCTGAGCTGACCAATGTTAAATCTGAATCATGTCCAAATGTATCCCATCCGGCTTTCAGTCTGTCTTGAAAAAAAGAGAAGCCTAAGATGTTATAAAATGAAAGCTTTTGATCCTCACGAAACAATTCTTTATATGTATCAATATAGGCAAAACCCGACTGGCTGTATTGAACTTCTGCCGCTTGCTTTAGAACACTTCGATCCGTTTCTGGATTTGCACTTTTTAAACGGTCCATTTCGATCGCAAGAAGCTCTCTACCGCTATTCGGTGTGAAAATGGCCTCATTCGTAAAGACTTCATAGTAATAATCACGTTCCTCAAGCCATGATAATATGTGTTTGGCCTTTTCTTCTTGTAAAGTAGCTGAGTGATACACTTGTCCACTTGGATCATGAATCACAGCTCCATTCGCACTAATCACCCACGTATTCATACCAAGCTGATCAAAAATAGACTTCACATCAAAATACGCTCTTCCTGTTGAAACGACAACCTCAATCCCATTCGCTGATGCTTCCTTTAATGCCTGCTCGTTTTCCTGACTCACTTTGTGTTCACTGTTTAATAAAGTTCCGTCTAAATCCGTTGCGATTAATTGAATGTTTGTCATCGTTCTCTCCTTTTTTGTCTCCATTTTCAATTGACATACCACTGATCAAATCCACCATCATTATGAAATGAGTATCCACTATTTGCAAGGGATGATCGGCTTATCAGTGAATAAAAGGGTACCCGGCCATGAAACATGACCGGATACATATAAGGGGATTATAGGGGACACATGACCTATACAAAGAAGCATCGGTTCTATTACGCAGTGTTCATTTGCACTAGGCAAAGTCTATCAGCTTTAGCTAGAGGGGGGCTATGAGATGCTAGACGTTTACCTTTTGAATCAAGACTGGCCTCCTTTCCTTTCAACTACCCCTAGTCTACTGAGAAAGGTTGTATGTGACAAAACATGAAAATGTCAAAATCGCCCTTCAAATTCTCTATTTCCTCGTTAATTTTTGTTTTTTACCGCTTGAGTATAAAACATCATCTTGTTTTGTTTGACGAAATACTTATTTTTCATAAATTGATTAAAAATATCTGAATGAATCCAATTACTAGAAGGCATGTGAATATAATCAGATCCGTCCCACGCAAACCAATAAAAACAAAGCCGCCCGTCATGAATGGACAGTTGAAATTCAAAGCAATCCATTTGATCCTCTGTGACGTATTGAAAAGTGAGAGACTCGCCTTCTTCCATATACACATCACAAAATGAAAGAATGTCTCCCCATGAATATACTCGCATATTGCTTTTTGCCTTCTCCTCACCGATATGTATTTTTCGCAGTTGATAGGACTCCATAAAATATCTCCTTTCACTTATATGCAGCTAGTTCTGAGTAGGCAGCGGTTTCATTTATACAGATGTTGTATGCTATAATGATACATACGAATAACGAACGCTTGTGAGGTGATAAATATGAAAACCTTTAGGCTGATTGATCTCAAAATCGAACTTGATCCAAAGCAAGATAAAATGTCCAGCATTCCTCTTCGCGACGGTTTAATCATTAATAAAGAAGACGGTGAAAATCACTGGATGATCGAGGCACTCATTCCAAAGAAGCATAGACAGGTGTTTGAGGTGCTCTTTCAGCAGCACACAGAAGTGAAGATTCTCGTGACGATCACTAAAGAAAACAACCGCCCTGTTCATCTATCTGTCCAAGTCAAAAACATCGTTGCCTTAGAAGAAAACATTTCTGTGTTACTCGATGGTAAAATGATTACAAATCGTTACAGAACAGAAACCGAAGAAGTATTAAAAGACCTCGTCAAAGAGGGGCTTTCAGGAGAAAAACTGCTGGATGCTTTTAAACAAAACACATAAAAAAGAGCGGGATTAGCCGCTCTTTTTCTATTGCACATCTTTAGATTGGCTTTGATTTTTCAATAGATCTCTAATTTCAGTTAGTAAAACCTCTGATTGATCTGGTGTTTCCACAGCCTCTTCTTCCTCTACCTTTTTCCGTTTTAATTTATTCAAATAACGAATAAAGATAAAAATGGAAAACGAGATAATCAAGAAATCAATCACTGTTTGAATGAAGTTACCATACAAAATTTGAGCAGATCCGATTTTAATGGCTAAATTGCTAAAATCATGTCCCCCGATAATAATACCGACAAGTGGCATGATCAAATCATTCACAAGAGAAGTGACAATTTTGCCAAATGCTCCCCCAATGATGACACCTACAGCCAGGTCAATAACATTCCCCTTAACTGCAAACTCTCTAAATTCTTTCAGCATCCTTTATCACCTTCATCTTTTTTTGTCTAATATGACGTTTTTTTGTCAAAAATGCAAGTCCTGGTCCTTTCAGACTGAGCTTTCCCATATAAAAAGCGGTTCATACAAGATGAACCGCTAGGCAAATCATGATACTTTAGGACCGATAGAAAATGTAAGTTCTGCTTCACATGCAACTTCGCCATCGACTGTAGCTACCGCTTTTCCTTTTGCAACCGGACCACGGAGACGCGTCACTTCAACCTCTAAACGTAGCTGATCACCAGGCTTGACCTGTCTTTTGAATCGGCAGCCGTCAATCCCAGCGAATAAACCAATTTTCCCTTTGTTTTCTTCTTTGCCCAACATAATCACCCCAAAAACCTGTGCGAGTGCTTCCACAATAAGTACACCCGGCATGACTGGGTATCCTGGGAAATGACCGTTAAAGAATTCTTCATTGACTGTTACATTTTTAATCCCAACCGCTCTTTTCTCACCTTCAACCTCTAAAATACGGTCGACCAATAAGAATGGGTAACGGTGTGGAATAATCTCTTGAATTTGCTGAGCATCAAGCATATCTTGATCTCTCCTTCTTTTCTATATGGCTGATCTTCATTTGATTCCTATAAAAGTATATTATGAATGCTGTCATTTTTCAATGTTCACTCTACATATATGGTAGAAAATAGAATCTACCATTGCCAATTGTCATCAAATATAATCCACACTACACTCATTGTTTTTTCACAAATATGGTAATATATATTACATCATTGATTGAATAAGAGGGTAAAAATGAATTTTATGAGCGATAAATCCATTAAAAAACTTCTCCATTCGTGGTATACAATGCTGAAGCATCGACATTTTTCGAAGGCTGAAGATATCAAAACAACTCTATCAAAACATAAACGTAAATTATCAAAGAAACCGGGGCTTTATTTACATTATCAACTCATGCTATTCCGTCATCAGCTCTGGATGAATCAGACAGAGGACTTAGAAAAACTCAAACATGAACTGATGCTTCATAAGGATCAAATGAACGAAGAACTACAATATTATTTTCACTTCTTTCTCGGACTATACGAATCTTTAAACAGCGATCAAAATGATGCCATTCATTATCTTGAAAAGGCAGAAGAACGCCTTCCCTTACTAAACGATGAGCTCGAGGAAGCAGAATTCCATTTTCGTACAAGTGGTGTTTATTATAACAACCGCTACTCGTTGTTATCGATTCGTCATATTCAAAAAGCCATGGATATCTTTGCAAAACACGGGGATATCCATAGCATTTATCGTTGTAAAATTGTGCTCGCACTTAATTTTAGCGACCAAAAAAAATACGAGGAAGCAGAAGCTATTTTCATTGAGATTATCGAATACGTGAAAATGATTGATGACCAAGAACTGCTCGGAATCGTTTATTATGATGCTGGTTTTATTCAGTCGAGACAAAACCGTCATAAGAGAGCGCTAGAATACTTTAAAAAAGCGCTTCGTCTCCCAGCATACCGGAAGTCCGCACACTCCTACGTATCGTGTCTCTACGAAACTGTGCGCTCCTGTTTTAAAGAAAATTTAACCGAAGAAGGAATGAAATATATACAAAAAGGGCTAAAAGAAGCGGTTGCTTCTCAGTTTGATATATTAAGAATTAAATTCCAAATCCTGTTCCTTCTCTACAACCAAGCGCCCAAAGCAGATGAGCAGATTGCCACACTCGTCACATGTCTTGAACGAAAAGAAGCCTGGATTGATCTTGAGGATCTACTTGCAGATGTCTCAGATTTTTATAAAAAAAAGGGCGACTTTGAGCGAGCCGCCTTTTTTATCATGAGAGGCTGACATCAGCCTGCTGATTATCTAATCGTATTCACTAATCCCAGCATCTGATCACCCATCGTAATGGTTCTTGAATTCATCTGATATGAGCGCTGTGTAGTCATTAAATCAGTTAATTCTTTAGACATGTCCACATTTGAGGTTTCAAGTGCACCTTGCTGAAGCTGAATGGCTTGGCGGTTTGCCCCATTCAGCGCCGTTAATGCACCTTGATAGTTACCATCTACTGAGAACAAATTCTCTCCTTCAGAGACGAGTGCTGAAGAATTATTAACTTGTACAACGCCTAGATTCACCTGCTGATTCGGTTGATTATCTCTAGAAATTGCCGTGAGTCGTCCATTTTTATCAATGGAAATATCACGAAAATTAGCATTTAAGACGATCTCATTTCCGTTTTCATCAAGAATCGGATGACCTTCACTTGTAACAAGCTGAACTTGGTTACGGTTATTGCCTGGCTGTAAGTAAAGAGAACCATCTCTTGTATAACGGATATTACCGCCGGCATTGACCTGCAAATACTGCGATGGCGCCCCAAACGCAACATCAAGGTCACGGCCTGTTTCTTTAATAGACCCCTGCAATGAGTTAATGGACGCATTGACCATTGTACCTGTTCCCAGTCTTAGTCCAGCAGGTGTCAGACGACTGTTTGCCACCTGCTCATTTTTTTCATCTACTTGATTAAATTGCTGTCTGACCAGCTCCGAGAAACGGGTGTTTTTCGCGCGATACCCTGTTGTTTCACTGTTCGCGATGTTATTACTGATAATATCAAGCTGCTTTTGCACTTCGTTCATCGACACAGCTGCATTAATCATTGTTCTGAGCATAAGAATCCTCCTTTCCCTTTCATTTCTTGATTAGTACACTCTTCCGATTTCATTCACTGCTTTTTCTAAGCTTTTGTCATACGCCTGAACAACTTTTTGATTTGTTTCAAATGCTCGATAGGCTGTTGTCATTTCTGTATATGATTTCGTCACATCCACGTTTGACAGCTCCGATACACCTTGGCTTAACGAATAGGACATTTGACCGTTATTTACTGCACTTGGCAGGGGCTGGTTATCAGCCGTACGGTATAAATCATTTCCTTCACGCGCAAGATTTCTTGTGTCCATTGCAACACGTACATCGATTTGCCCGAGATTTTGCCCATTTTCACTCACAGTTCCATCTGCATTCACTTTGAAATTCTCACTCTGAACCGTAATCGGCTGACCCGTCACTGAAAGAAGGGCACGGCCATTGATGGTCAATTGATTTTGGGCGTTTAATGTAATAGAACTACTTTTCGTATAACGAACGCCTTCTGGTGTGTTGACGGCATAAAATAGTGCTGATTTTTGATTTGTCTCTGGGTTGATTGGTACATTATTTTCTACTAGTGCGACATCTGTTGTTTGATCCGTTGTCTTTAATGTTCCTTGTGTAAATTGAGGGATCAGTTCCTGCATATATGTCCCAGTATTAATTCCACCAATCGGCGTTTGTTGTGGGACATTAAAGCCTTTGCCTGAGGATGTTTGGAAACGTCCTGATTCCATTCGGCTCAGCAGCATTTCTGGAAACGCCCGCATTGCCCCTTCATCAGCTTTATATCCTGGTGTATTCGCATTTGCGATATTATTTGAAAGCATTTCTGTCCGTCGCTCTTGAGCGATCATGGCAGATGTTGCGGTGTATAGTCCTTTTAACACGTGCTCACCTCATTAAGATTCTTTCGCATGACCTAAACACAATCTTCTATGAAATATATCGGCATATTTGCAGGGTTCTTTAATAAAAATCCCCCATTCTTTCTAAAAAGAATGAGGGGAATCATTAGCTGAGTTTACGCTTGGGCAGCTTATCCATATTATCAAGCATCACGCCAGTACCAACTGCTACACAGTCCATAGGATTTTCAGCTACGAAAACTGGTACTTTCAGCTCTTCTGCAAGCAATTGATCAAGCCCGTTTAGAAGACCTCCGCCACCTGTAATGATGACTCCGCGATCGATGATATCAGCTGATAGTTCAGGTGGTGTTCTCTCAAGAACTTGCTTCGCTGCCTGAACAATCGCAGATACAGATTCACGTAATGCTTCTTCTACTTCTTTGCTTGTGACGGTAATCGTTCTTGGTAATCCTGTCACCATGTCTCGTCCACGAATCGAAATCTCTTCGTTACGTGCGTCTGGGAATACCGTTGCAACTTGGATCTTAATATCCTCTGATGTACGCTCACCGATCAACAGCTTGTACTCTTTTTTAATGTAATTCAAAATTTCCAGATCAAATTTGTCTCCAGCCATTTTAATAGAAGAGGCGGTTACAATGTCACCCATAGAGATGACAGCAATATCTGTCGTTCCGCCTCCAATATCTACGACCATGTTTCCACTTGGCTGAAAAATGTCCATACCAGCACCAATTGCCGCTACTTTTGGCTCTTCTTCAAGAAATACATGCTTACCGCCGCTTTTTTCAGCAGCTTCTTTGATCGCCTTTTGCTCAACAGATGTAATGTTTGTTGGGCAGCAGATGAGCATACGAGGCTTAGAGAACAGCCCTTTCACATTTAATTTGTTAATAAAATGCTTGAGCATTGCTTCAGTTACTTCAAAATCGGCAATTACGCCATCTTTTAATGGTCGAATCGCAACAATATTCCCAGGCGTACGTCCAACCATACGTCTAGCCTCTTCTCCAACAGCCAGTACTTTCCCGCTATTTTTGTCAAGTGCTACTACAGATGGTTCATTCAACACAATTCCTTTTCCTTTGACATGAATCAGTACATTGGCAGTACCAAGATCAATTCCAATATCCCTAGCAAACATCTATATATATCCTCCTTGATAATCTGTTTCCATAGCAAATACCACATTCTGCCCTAATTATATATTCTATCATAATTTGCAGAAAAAAAGATATTTCTTTACAAAAGTCTTTACAAATTTTGTGGTTAGAAACTACCGATATGAGGAAGATATATATATCATGTTTATGAACAAAGAACTAAGCTTACTGTTTCACAGGCTCGCCTTCTAAAATTTCTTCTTTTTTATACTTTAACTTTGTGGCTTCTCCTCCTCGCAAGTGGCGGATTGATTTATGATAATCCAGTATCTCCTTCACTTCATTAGCCAGATCTGGATTAATTTCTGGCAGTCTTTCTGTTAGATCCTTGTGTACAGTACTTTTAGAGACTCCAAATTCTTTCGCAATAACACGAACGGTTTTCTTTGTCTCCACGATATACTTTCCTATCTTGATTGTTCGCTCTTTGATGTAATCGTGCACACCACTCGACCTCCCTAAAATGGATGTGAGAAGTGTGAAATGAGATCCGTATGAAGATTATCCATTTTTAGCAGCGCTTGTTCGTCGTAATTTCTCATCCATTAGGTAGTAAATGCCAAACACGATCCCTCACCTCAAACACTCTCTTTGTCAGGTTTGTAACAGTGTATTAGCATTGCACAGGGAATATGCTAAAAATGAAGATGGGACAAGGGATTTATCAGAAAAGGCAAAATATAAAATTCATTTCGGGTGGCGAAAATTTTCACTTTACAAGCATGGATCAAGCACGTAAAATAGAAAAGGTGAATTTATTTACCTAGATAAATATTTAATAAAGGTGAGCATATGGATACGTTAAACAGAGAGTGTTTACATCAAATACATCAAAGCGCACGACTGCTGTCTAAAAAGGCGAACGAAGCGCTTGCTGCTTATGACTTGTACATGTCCCAGTGGACTGTACTTTTTTGTTTGGATACATTCGGCCCGAAAACACAAAAAGACATTTGGACATATTTGAACGTCGAAGCACCGACCATTACCCGAACCGTTACCCGTTTAGAAGCAAACGGCTGGGTGAAGCGTGTACAAGGAAAAGACAAACGCCAAAATCTCATCGTGATGACAGATAATGCAAAAGCTCGATTTGAAGAAATTAAGCGCACGATGGAACAATTTGAAGAAGAATGCCTTTCAGGCTTTACCTACGAAGAAAAACAGCTCCTCCATACACTTTTACACAAATTATCAACTGAATAGGAAGTGACATACATCATGAACGAACGCATTTGGACGAGAGACTTTATCATGATTGTCCTGGTGAATTTATTTACATTCACCTCTTTTTATGCCCTTTTGACATTGTTGCCCATTTACACAATGGATGAACTAAATGGAACAGAATCACAGGGCGGACTCCTTGTGACGGTCTTCTTATTATCCGCCATTGTGACGAGGCCGTTTTCCGGAGCAATTATTGAGAAATTCGGCAAAAAACGCATGGCGATTTTCTCTTCAACGGCTTTTGCCTTACTCACTTATTTATACATTCCAATAGATCAATTCCAAACGCTGCTCATGCTGCGTTTTGTACAAGGAATCTTTTTTAGCATTTTGACAACAGTAGCGAGTGCCATTGCTGCCGATATGATCCCGAAAAATAAACGAGGGGAAGGCTTAGGATATTTTGTGATGTCAATGAACCTGGCAGTGGTCATCGGTCCGTTTATCGCACTGAATCAAGTAGGAAAAGTAGGATTCCATTCCTTATTTCTTCTCTTTTCCATCATCGTCACCATCGGAGCAGCTTTTACGATCATGATTAGACAGCCGGAGCCTGAAAACGGAGGAAGCGTCGTCTTTCGATTCACTTTTTCTCACCTCTTTGAAAAAGGTGCCTTAAAAACAGCGGCAGTCGGAATCATTATTTCCTTCTGTTATTCGCCAATCATTTCGTTTATTTCAGTCTATGCCAATTCACTTCATCTGATGGATGCAAGCAGTTATTTCTTCATTGTTTTTGCGGCTGCAATGCTTGGATCCCGTCCGTTTACAGGCAAACTTTTTGACCGAGTAGGACCTCACATTGTGATCTATCCATCCATTGCCCTTTTTGCCATTGGTTTATGGATGCTGACCGCTACACATTCAGCGACAATGCTTCTTTTATCAGGCGCTGTGATTGGCCTCGGCTATGGATCTTTGGTGCCTTGTTTGCAAACACTAGCGATTCAGCACTCCCCAGCTCACCGTACGGGCTATGCAACGGCCACTTTCTTTACACTATATGATACTGGCATTGCTGCTGGCTCATTTGTATTTGGTCTTCTTGTCAGCTTCACAGACTTTTCAAATGTGTATCTCATTGCAGGCATCGTTGTCTTGCTAAGCATGGGCGTTTTTTACTGGAGCGAACGAAAACCCCAAGAAGCAAAAGCACAAAAGGTCTCACTGTCAGAATAGGATACTGTTTTAAACTTCACCGGAAACATGCTAAAATATAGGATATTTCAAATAAAGCATACAGGCTTGTTTGAAAAATAGTTGGCGTTAAGCGAAAGTATAGGTGATGTTTTGAATTACGAATTGTTTAAAGTCATACACGGGATGGCTCATCATTCTGAGTTTTTAGATCAGGCCATGATTTTCATTACGAAAAAAGCCATTCTTGTGTATGCCCTTGTCTTATTGATTTGCTGGTTTTTAGGTAATCACAAATTTAAGAAGCATGTCTTCTTCTCCGGTGTAACAGGTATCGTGGCACTTATCGTCAATTTTGCCATTACACTGTTTTACTATGAAGAGCGGCCGTTTGTGGCGCATAAAGTCGACACGCTCATCCCGCACTCAGCAGACGCTTCCTTCCCAAGTGACCATACAACAGGCGCACTGGCTCTTTCATTAGCCATTAGATCCCGTAATAAAAAGCTCGGCAACATTTTGCTCGTCTTTGGATTACTTACAGGATTCTCCCGCATCTGGGTCGGTCACCATTATCCATTTGATGTATTAGGCAGCTTGGTCGTATCGATTGTGGTTGTCTTTATCATGAATAAATTATGGAAGTTCTTTGACGCTCCAATTGATCGCATAGTGACGTTCTATGAAACAATCATGGGGAAAATATTCAGAAGGAAGCAAAAGGATCAGGGCTCTGACCTGTCCAATTCTTAAGCGGCTCGCGATAAAGTGATGAAGATTCTTCTTCCACTTTATCCGGCTGCTTTTTTTATTGGCTGTCTCCCTCTAACCATACTTGAAAAATAAAGACTTACACCAATGCCGATAAGAGAAATGATGATCAACGTCCAGCCTAACTGCTCAAAATGGGAACCAGCGATTTCCTCACCAAACAGCATGCCAAGCACGGCAGATGACAGAATGGAACCAAGGTACCGGCATGTTTGAAAAAGTCCGGAGGATGTGCCAATCATTTGCTGAGGACTCGCTTTTAGCATCGCAGCTTGAAGCGCAACATTCCCAATGCCGTAACTGAGTCCGAGTAACGCAAGAACCACTCCTTTCCCCCATAAGGGCGCAGGAATAAAAAAGAATGTCATCGCAGAAGCTCCACCCAGCATCAATACTGTACTTGCTAAAATCGGATGACGTTCATCCCCGCGATCCACCCACTTTCCTGTCAGCGGCGACACAATGATGCTCATCCCAGACATGCACAGCATAAAAAGACCCGTCATCTCCACACGCCAGCCTAATTCATCTTGGAAATAACTCGGCAAACCAAAAAAGAGACAATAGAAAAAAATATTTAAGATGATAAATTGCACATACACAAGCGACAGCCGCTTCTCCTTACGAAACATCCGAATTTGAATAAATGGTTCATCCACCTGATATTCCCACCAGATAAAAGCACCTGCACTCAGGAGACAAAGAATGCCCTGTACATACTGAATACCATCAGCAAGTGATAATAAAAATGAAAGCAGGAGTACAATACAAACTGTAAAAAGAAGCATTCCTGGCAAATCGAGCTTTCGTACAGTTTCTCCTATGCGGAGCTTTCTCTTCTTCTGCTCCTTCGGAAACAAAGATAGCCCAAGAAAGAAACTAATCAGAATAAAAGGCAGATTCACTAAAAAGATAGCCGGCCAGCCGCCGATTGTCATCAAAAACCCGCCAAGCGTTGGTCCGAGTGCTGTCATCGCTGAAGCAAAAATGGACAATACCGCTAATGCCGAAGCCTGTCTTTCCTTAATATGATCTCGAATGAGTCCAACACCGGAAGGATAGATGGCACTACTTCCAATCGCCTGCAACAGCCGGATCACAATCAGCACTGCAAAAGTCGGGGCAAAAGGGGCACAAATGGCCGAAATGGCTACAAGAGCCAACCCAAATAAAAACAATGTTCTCCGGCTCATCACATGATCCCCAATCCGGCCGCTCACCGGCTGCGTCACCGCACTGGCTAAATAAAAAGTCGAAATGAGCCAGGATACGGTCGTAAACGACAAACCAAACTCATGCTGAATTTGATGCAAGGCCAAAGAAATCATCGAGGAATTCAGTGGATTTAACATCGTTCCAAAAGCAATAGCGGTTAAAAAGACCTTTCGGTTGTCCCTCCACTTGTTCATACACCGATCCCCCTCATTGTTATATGGCATGTTCTTTGCCTATCCTTCCGTTATTATGAGATTCATTTCCCTTTTTTACCCTTATCAATTCAAGTTCTCTCTTGGAACAGCAAGACATACATTTTAAAAAGGGAGCACATTAGAAAAACACATGCAAAATTGAGAATATGAGGAAGAGATGGTAATATTCATTTCATGTTTGAAAGCCTACTTTCTCCTTATAGGAGAACGGCTGAAAAGGAGGAGAAGCATATTATTAAAAAAAGACGGTTTTGGGTCCCAGCCCTTTTCTCGGTTGCAGTATTACTTCTGTCTTCGTGTGGTTCAAATGAAACAAATGGGAACGGAGATAAACGTAATTCTACAGCGAAAGGGTCCCCGATTTTGGAGGATGGAAAATTTATTTTTGCAGCATCAGGTGAATTTCACCCATTCAGTTACATGGATGGAAACCAGATGTCCGGCTTTGATATCGATGTAGGCAATGCGATTAGCGACAAGCTCGGTCTCGAGCCTGTACAGAAAAAATATAAATTCGCAGGTATTGTCGAAGGCATCAAGTCAGGAAAATTTGATGCGGCAGTTGCCAGTCACACCATCAATGAGGAACGAAAAAAACACGTCCTTTTTTCTAAGCCCTACTATTACTCGGGTCCACAAATCTTCACAAGACCTGGCGCAGACATTCAAAGTGCTGATGACTTAAAAGACAAAGAAATCGCTGTATCAAAAGGTTCGTCCTACGCTGATATTGCGAAAGAACATAGCGGGCAGGAACCAAAATATTACGACAGTGATGTGGTCGCTTTAGAAGCACTAGCCAACGGAAAACACGATGCGGTCGTGACTGATTTTGCCACAGGTGCAGAAGCCATGAAGAAAAAATTGAAAATCGAAGCGCAGAAAAGACTCGGACAAAGTGAACAAGCAATCGCTGTATCAAAAGAAAATGAACAGCTCATAGAAGAGATCAACGACGCGATCGACGCACTAAGAAAAGACGGAACATTAAGACAAATTAGCGAAAAGTACTTTAACGAAGATATTACCGTCAAACAGGATTAAAACCACGATTGTGCGCCCTTTTCTAGGCGCACTTTCTTCAAATGGAGATGATTGTTTTGCCTACCCTATCACACTTTTTTCAGACGCTGATTGATTCTAGAGGCATTTTCTTAGAAGGGATGCTGCTCACCTTACAACTAACTGTGATCAGCATCTTCATCGGTATGTTCATTGGGCTCTTCTTTGCTTTACTAAAGATATCCCGCGTGGCGGTTTTCGGTTATATCGCAAATGCCTATATCTTTCTTGTACGCGGAACACCACTCATTGTTCAAATCTTTATCCTTTATTTTGGACTCACGGAATTAAATATACCCGACTTCTGGGCTGCTTCCATTGCGCTAGCCTTTCATAATGGTGCCTATATAGCAGAAATATTCAGAGGCGCCATCCAATCAATCGACCAAGGTCAAAAAGAGGCAGGACGTTCTCTTGGAATGGGCCGTTTTTTAACCATGAGACGTATCATTCTCCCGCAAGCGATGCGGCGAGCCCTCCCCCCTCTCGGTAATCAGTTCATTATCGGCTTAAAAGACTCATCACTTGCCGCCTTTATCAGTGTCAATGAACTATTTAACGTAGCCACCACTCAAGGCTCCAACAGCTTTGACAATATGACGTATTTACTTGTTGTCGCTGTCTATTACTTAGTTCTTGTCCTGCTATTAACATTCGCTGTCCAAACCTTTGAGAAGAAACTTTCAGTCAGTGATCATTAGGAGGAGAAGCATGACAGAATCAAAGGAAATCATTCGTGTTGAAAAACTCAATAAATACTTTGGAGATCTGCATGTCTTAAAGGATATCGATCTCACCGTGTACGAAAATGATGTCGTCGTCTTAATTGGGGCAAGCGGCTCTGGAAAAAGCACCTTGCTCCGCTGTATGAACTTTTTAGAAATAAAAAATGACGGTCAGATCATCATTGATGGCAGCCCTGTACAACCAAAGCGTGATCAACTAAACGAAATGAGACAAAAAATAGGCATGGTGTTTCAGCATTTTAATCTCTTCCCGCACAAAACTGTGCTTGAAAACATCATCGAAGCACCTGTGATGGTAAAGAAAACAAAGAAAGCACAGGCCATCGCTGAAGCCAAAGTCTTGTTAGAAAAAGTAGGACTTGCAGATAAAGCCAAAGTGTATCCTTCTAAACTATCAGGCGGACAAAAGCAACGTGTTGCCATTGCACGGTCTCTCGCCATGAAACCTGATGTCATGTTATTTGACGAACCTACGTCTGCCCTTGACCCAGAGCTTGTAGGCGAGGTGCTGCAAACCATGAAAAGCCTCGCAAAAGAAGGCATGACAATGGTCATTGTTACACATGAAATGGGCTTTGCGAAAGAAGTCGCCGATCGTGTCGTCTATATGCACGAAGGGCGCATCGTTGAAGAAGGGATTCCATCGGAATTGTTCGATTCTCCTCAAGAGGAGCGAACCAAACTGTTTCTCAGCTCCATTTTATAGGTCAAATGCCCTTTATTTTTAGTGATCAACGCACGTTTTTTCTCATTTTCCACGAACATTTCATCCATTTATATTGAACATAACCAAAAACCATGTTAGATAAACTTACACGAGTATGTTATATGTGACTTTTCTCTCTATAATGAAGAATTAAGAAATCAATTAATTCTGAATGATTCGGGGGAATGCAGCATGCAAATGGGTGATACAGTATTTATGTTCTTCTGCACACTACTCGTGTGGTTAATGACACCGGGTTTAGCCTTATTCTACGGGGGACTTGTGAGAAGTAAAAACGTGTTAAGTACAACAATGCACAGCTTAACATCACTAGCCATCGTCTCGATCGTCTGGATCGTGTTTGGCTATTCCTTGGCTTTTGCGCCAGGCAATGCATGGATCGGAGGCTTCGAATGGGCTGGGCTAAAAGGGGTTGGCTTTGAACCTGGTTCATATAGCGATACCATTCCACATTCATTGTTCATGATGTTCCAAATGACCTTTGCCGTCTTAACAACAGCCATCATCTCAGGTGCCTTTGCCGAACGTATTCGTTACTCGGCAGTGGTCGTGTTTACAATCCTTTGGGTCACATTTGTATACGCTCCAGTCGCACACTGGGTATGGGGCGGCGGTTGGATTGGAGAAATGGGCGCACTTGACTTCGCTGGAGGAAACGTGGTTCACATCTCATCCGGTGTTGCCGGTCTAATCGTTGCGATTGTTCTTGGGAAGCGAAAAGAAGCAGCAAGTTCTTCCCCGCATAACTTGATCTACACACTTCTTGGCGGAGCTGTCATCTGGTTTGGCTGGTTTGGTTTTAACGTCGGAAGCGCCCTGACGTTAGACAGCGTCGCCATGTTTGCCTTTATTAACACCAATACAGCAGCTGCCGCAGGAATCATCGGCTGGCTGTTAGTAGAGTGGATGATCAACAAAAAACCAACAATGCTCGGCGCCATTTCTGGAGCCATTGCAGGTCTTGTCGCCATTACACCTGCCGCAGGCTTTGTCACACCATTTGCTTCTATTATTATAGGAATCATTGGCGGAATCGTCTGTTTCTGGGGAGTCTTCTCACTCAAAGCCAAATTCGGCTATGATGATGCCCTTGATGCATTCGGTCTTCATGGAATTGGTGGTACTTGGGGAGGAATTGCAACAGGACTTTTCGCAACAACCTCTGTCAATGATGGCGGAGCCAATGGCTTATTTTACGGAGATCCAAGCTTACTTTGGAAGCAAGTTGTCGCCATTGTCGCCACTTACGTCTTTGTTGCTGTTGTAACATACGTGATCATCAAAGTGGTCAATATCTTCTTCAAGATTCGTGCAACCGAAGAAGAAGAATCAGTGGGTCTTGATTTGACCATGCACGGCGAAAAAGCATATCAAGATTAAAGAAAAAGGGGTGTCTCGATGAGCAAAATGTATAAAGTGGAGATTGTCACACGGCCAGCTAATTTTGAAACATTAAAGGTGGAGCTTGGAAAGATTGGTGTCACCTCAATTACTTTTTCAAATGTGCACGGCTGCGGCTTACAAAAGGGACATACAGAGCTATACCGCGGCGTCAAAAAGGAAAGCAACGTGTACGAACGATTAAAGATCGAGATCGTCCTGAGCAAGGTACCTGTCGAACAGGTCGTTGAAACAGCACAAAAAGTACTTCGCACAGGCGAACCAGGGGATGGGAAAATGTTTATATATGAAATAGAGAATACAATTAACATCCGAACAGGTGAAGAAGGACCTGCCGCCTTATAATACATCCTCCGCCGCGTGGCGGGGATCTTTTTAAGACAGAAAAAAACCTCTGTGTAGTCATCTACACAGAGGATCTTACAAGACATTAAGATTGTTTTGTTTCTTCTGACTGACTGCTGTCTTTAGAGGAATCTGAAGACTTTTCTTGATCAGAGGATTTCCCCTTCTCATCAGACTTTTCTTCAGATTTTTCTCCAGCCGGCTCTTTGGCCTTATCTTCAGCAGCAGGTTCCTTCGTTTTTTCATCAGCCTTTGGCTGAGCAGGTTCTTTTGCTTCTTCCGTTACTTCTTGTGCTGCTTTTTCAATAGTAGAAACAGGCTTATCAATGAAGCTAAGTGGATTGAGCGCTAAACCTTCCATACGAATTTCAAAGTGCACATGGTTGCCGCTTTCAGCACCATAAAGATTTTTACCAGAAGCACCGATGACATCATTCTGCTTCACTTCATCGCCTTCTTTTACACTCACTTGAGACAACGATTGATAAACAGTTGACAATCCATCTTCATGTTCAATTTCAACGACATGACCGAGAACTGGATCTTTTTTCGCTTGAACGACCGTTCCACTAAGAGCAGCTGTGACATCAAACACTTTGCCATCTTTATCTGCAAGATCAATACCTTTGCTTAAGGTATAGGTGTTATTATAGTTTACAAGTGCTGCTTCTTTTTCTTTTTGATCAGCATCTGCTTCATAGAACTTTTTCACGACAGAAACATTATCAGAATTCTGGACTGGCATTGCAACATTTTCAATTGGCTTTCCAACTTCAACGGCATCATCACGCTGTTCTTGTCCTGTTTGATTTCCATCAGATAGTTGATCTTTCACATCTTTTGATACAGCTTGATACCAAAGAACTGCTGTTAACACGACCGCTGCGCTGACCAAGTAAATAGCAGGGAATACCCAGCGCTTACGGAAAAATTGCTGAACTTTTGTGATTTTGGAAGTACGTTTCTTTTCTTCCTCTCTCATTTTTCATCACCTCAGCAACATTCTGAACACTTTTCAAAAAATATATACACCCGAAATCATTTTTCTTTTTATTTTGCGCAATCGCATCAATAATATGTATGATGAATGAAAAAAAGATGGGAGACTTTATTGTGAAAACTTTCAACCGCATTGCAACAGAAGATGACCTCAAAACAATCGTCGATATCTACAATTCAACCATTGCTTCAAGAGAAGCAACTGCCGATACAGAACCTGTTACAGTTGAAGCCCGCAGGCAGTGGTTTTTGAATCATTCAGAGAAAAGACCTCTCTATGTGAAAACAGATGAAGAAGGGAATATCTACGGCTGGCTCAGCTTTGAAACGTTTTACGGAAGACCTGCATACAACGGAACCGTTGAAATGAGTATTTATTTAAACCAAGACTATCGAGGAAAAGGCTTAGGATCGATTTTCTTACAAGAGGCCATTGAATTGGCACCCTCAATAGGCATCCGAACGTTGCTTGCCTTTATTTTCGGGCACAACGAAGCCAGCATTCGACTATTTAAAAAACACGGCTTTGAGACTTGGGGACACCTGCCACGCATCGCAGAAATGGACGGCAACAGGTACGATTTAGATATTCTAGGAAAAGAATTATAAAACCAGCGTCTCTAAAAGAAAGAGACGCTTTTTTATGAAGCGTGCAACAGCTGTTCAAACTGTTTCGCATTTTGAAGAGATTTTCTTTGTAGGATGATTCCATGTTCATCAATGTGAATCGCTTGCGGGACAACAGTTACCCCATACAGCTCCATGATTTGTGAAGAGCGCATATAAACGGCCTGATCCGGCAGCAATTGAAGGAGCGACGCATCATCCGCTTGTTCATCTCCATTAATAAAAATGAACTGAACATCATCACTAGAAATTTGCTGCTGCATATCAGCCAAAATGCTTTTGCACGTCATACAAGTAGAATTCACAAATAACAGCATCACGGCTCTCCCGCTTTGCAAATATTCCTTTAACATCACCTTTTCCCCTAAATGCGTATAGCTTCGAAATAACGGAGCCGGATCACCAACTTCCGCTTCCTTCAATTCAATCCCATCAAGGGTTTTTATTTTATTCATAAATTTCCCGATAAAACGGGCAAGCAGAAACACCACAGCCAGCTGAGCAATGACAATCAATAACACAATGATTAATAGAATATCTGTCATTTCATTTTATCTCCTTCTATAATTGATCCAAATTGATTGATCCACTTTCGCTTGAATAACATGATTTCTTGACTGACCGCTATGATGAAACAGACAGCCACTGCAATCAGAAAACAAATGATTTTGAAGTTCAATGGAATCGTCTCTACATAGGAATGCACATAAAATAACCCCATCACAAGTGCCAACATCAACATATTTCGAATCACAATCCCCCAATGAAGACGTTCGTTTTCAAGAAGGCCTCCACAGCCACACGAAATATCACGATGCCCTCTCAATAAATTAAACGTGACCGCTCCAGTATAGATACATAAAAGTGCTGTAAGACCAATCGCAGGTACGAGAGACATATTCCAAATGAACAAATGAACCGTACAAACCAATTCAACAAACAAAAATAAATAAAACATTGGTGCTGCGAAAGATGGAGGCAGCAACCGATAAGCATTCATCTGCTGCACATGCGCCGTCTGTTTTCTCACTTTATCAAGCCACGCACCTGCAAAAATGATTCCTAGTAGATAGACACCTATGAAATAAAAGACACTCACCTTACACCATCTCCTTTTGTTGAAATAGTTGAGATTGTGCCTCGTAAAGCCTTTTGTACTCTCCGTTTAGCGTCATAAGCTCATCATGGTTCCCCTCTTCAACGAAAGCACCATCTTTCATAACGATAATACGGTCTGCTAAGCGGGCCGCTCCCATACGATGTGTAATAAACAAAACACCTTGATCCTGCGTATGATCGAATAACTTTCGAATGAGTGAAATCTCCGACAGTGGATCGAGAGCAGATGTTGGTTCATCTAAAATGATAAAATCACTCTCTCTAAAAAAGGTTCTCGCCATCGCAAGCTTTTGCCATTGTCCACCAGACAGTTCATGACCTTCTTCAAAAAAGCGGCCAAGCTGCGCATCATACGTCTCTTCCATTTGATGAATTCTTTTTTCTATACCTGCTTGCCGCGCAGCTAAAATCATTCGCTCTTCCTCATCTATATCGTCGATACGGCCAAATCCAATGTTTTCTTTCACAGTGAATTCGTACTTCATAAAATCTTGAAAAAGAACAGACATTCTAGCATGATATGACCTTTTATGAATGGTAGAAATGGACTCACCATTGACTTTCTGCATATTCGGCTGATCTGGATCGTATAAGCCGGTCAAACATTTGATCAAAGTGGTTTTTCCTGATCCGTTATCCCCGACTAATGCTACACGTTCACCTTTATTGATATGAAAATGTATATGCTCAATAGCAGGCGTTTTCATATTCGGATAAGTAAAAGAGAGATTTTCTAGTGTAATAGACTGAATATGCTCGATCCTCCGAAGCGATGCTGCACCTTCTGACTGTTCATGAATCTCCTCTTCTCTCTTTTGAAAAGCCCTCATTTCATCCACATAAAGACTCGTTTCATATAAACTAGAGAATTCCCTCGTTAAATCTTGAAAACCACTTTGAATGTTTTGTACAGCTTGCAGCACAGCGACAAACGTCCCCGCCGCTATTTTTTTTTGGAAAATAAGAAAGACAATAAAAAGACCGCAGCACACATAGGCAAAGGTCATGAGCAATCCGCCCGCCATCTCCCAGCGAACTTGCCTTTTAAGCAATTTATATTTCTCATCTGCACTTTTTACATAATGACCTTTCCATTTTTGAAGAAGATAATTCCCTATTCCATATAAACGTACTTCCTTCAGAGAATCTCTTTGTGCTACAAGATCGGACACATACATTTCTCTTCGGTCATTGGCAGTTAACATACGGTTTAATTGATAACGCGCACCTCCAAAGAAAAGTTCAATCCACAAGACAGGCAGGGTAAACACGATCAGAATGACCGCCAAGCCCCAGTGGATACCGATCATGTAAATGAGAAGTGATACAACAGTAATCAACGCGCTCATGATTGTGAAAATACTTCTGACCATACTCAGAACGTGCTGATGACTGCTCATCACACGTTGACTCTCATTATAAAAAGACGGGTGTTCAAACGTAATATATGGAAGCCTTATCGCCTTCTGAAGCAATTCACCCTTCAAATGCAAACCAATCAGATTTGTCGCTTTCTGCTGACTAAGCTGAAGAATGAACTGAAGCCCATATCCTAAAACCACAATGACCATTTGCAACCCAAATAACCATAAAACCTTTTGTATGTCTCCTGAAGAAGTCATAAATAGAATAATTTCATTAATCAATGTTTGAATAATCCAGACGCTAGCCAAAGGCATAAAACCAACGATCACTTGGACCAACAAAGTTAAAAGAAGATAAGAACGACTTCTTTTCCAAGTATAGGAGATTGCATATAAACAATGGTTTACTGTAATCATCAAATGCTCCACCTTACACCATTTAGTATAATTGACATATTTTTGATATTTGTATTATGATAGCTTTGCGTAACTTCACTCTGAGAGGACGATATACGATGAATTCAATCTTAACTTTACAGCTCACTCTTATTCTTTGCAGTCTGTTATTAACTGTCGGAATCATCACCTATTTAAAACATCAGATGAAACTGATCATCTTACCTATTCAACATGTTGGACAAAAACTTTCGCACCCGCTTCTCGAACAACCATCACCCATTCATATGAATGATCTGCTGCAAACAAATCACAAGCAGCAATTACTTATTTTCACTGACACAGCATGTCCGCACTGTATACCATCACTTGAACAATTCCTAGAAACGATAGAACAGCGTAAATTAAACGTCGCATTTAGTATCTTGTTAAAGAATGGGCAAAAAAAGGATCAAGAATTATATCGTGATAACCAAACCAACATGCAAATTATCCAGGTGGATGAGCAATTAATAGAGGCATTCCAGATTCAAGAGTTTCCATATTACATCATGGTAGAAAACGATGAAACAATCTCATATGCAGCACCTTTTCCGGATGGTCTTTATTCAAGGCTGCCTGCAAAATAAAGATAAATGAGGCATGTGAAGAGTATCAAACACACGCCTCATGATTTATTATTGTGAATTTGGCTGAATATCCTTATCTTTTTCCCCTGCAGCGACTTCACTAGCTTCACTTGAAGCTGGTGCTTGTTCCTCAGCTTGTTCAAACTCACTGCGAGCTTCATTTGAAATGTCTACTTGATCACCGTGCTGATTCACAGTAACAGACGAAGAAGCCCCCTCTTTTTGAACCTCTTTCTCTAGTTCCTTTAATTTAGAAACATGAAGCTCTAAATCCTTTCCTTGCTGAACTAAAGTCAGTTGTTGAAACAATGCCTTTCTCTCTTCTGGAGAATGGTCGCCTTGAACAATTTGCGCAGCTTGGGTTAAAAAAGAGTTTGATGTTTGGCCCGCTTGACGACTGTTCGACGTCTGCATAGCATTTGTTAAGAATGAAATTGAAGTTATGCTCATGCGTTCACATCCTATTAAATAAGATACCTAGATTTAGCAGCCACATCTAATGCGTTCTTCGCTAGTACAAATCTCACCTGTGTCACGATCCACGTAGTAACGGAAAGTTCCAACACCTTGAAGGAAACAAGTTGGTGCTGATTTGCAAGAAGTTACTAATTTTTGCAAAATACATCTAGATAATGCAGGTTGAACATTGGTCATTTTGTTTAAAAAACGATCTAACATATGAATTCCACCTTCCAATTTTTATGGTAATACAAAACAATAATAACCAATTACAAGACAACTAACAACATATTTTGATAAATTTACTAATTATTTTTGACTACTACCCTTGTATATGACATAATTTGTCGCTAAAAATCATAGTGAATGTTACTTTTTTCTTATTTGAAAATAATTTAATTATCCATAAATAGTAAAGAGAAGATAGAAACATTTAAAATTGTTCAACATTCACTCTTCCTAAAGTACTACTTGCTCAAGTATGATAAAGAGTGAATACATAAAGGAGTGAACACGATTGCAACAAACTGAAAAAATCCTTCAATCTCTTCATTCAATTACAAAGTGGGGAAAAGTTGGTAGTATCTTTCTCTATATTTCAGGTGGACTTTCGATCCTTATTGGGTTTTGGCTTGTTCTTCCTGCTGCCCTTGGCGTTTTCCTCATTATGATGGGGATTCATGTACAAAAATCTGTGAAAGCAGCTGAACAATTGATTCAAGCTCCTGATACTTCTTACGAAGACTTGTTAGAACAATATGCTAAGATGATGAAAATGCAGACACTGTTCGCCATTTCAAGTATCGCCGCAGTCATTCTCTCATTCATCGCCATCATTTTGATGCTTGTACTAGGAGGACTAGCCTTTCTCCAAGAGATCCCTAGTGATTTCCAGCAGTACGACGGTGATTACGAACAAGAACTCGGTGACTTTTATTAATGGAGGGGGGTATCAATTAACATGAGATACCCCCTTTGTTTTGTGATTTGGCATTGATCATGATACTAAGCTTGACAATCAGCCTTTATCATTTTAAAATACAAATCGTAACGATTACGAATAAAAGGAGGATCATATCACTTATGCGCGTGAAAATCACCTTAGCCTGTACTGAAACAGGTGACAGAAACTATATCACTACAAAAAATAAACGAACAAATCCGGACCGATTGGAATTAAAAAAATATTCTCCTCGATTAAAGAAATATACCCTTCATAGAGAAACAAAATAATTTTTTAGATTTTAAATCGTAACGATTACTTTTTAAGTGAGGCGGAAAACAAAATGAGCATTTTTAAAAGGACAGAAACAAATGAATAAACAAATACCTGTTACAGTATTAAGCGGCTTTTTAGGAGCGGGAAAAACAACGACATTAAATCATGTTCTTCAAAATCGTAAAGGATTAAAAGTAGCTGTTATTGTAAATGACATGAGTGAAATTAATATTGATGCGGAATTAGTCAAGCAAGGCGGCGAGCTCTCTCGATCAGATGAGAAACTTGTTGAACTATCTAATGGTTGTATTTGTTGCACATTGAGAGAGGACTTGTTAATCGAAGTAGAGCGCCTTTGTCAGGTTGGTCATATCGATTATATCCTCATTGAGTCAACAGGTATTAGTGAACCAATCCCTGTCGCTCAAACTTTTTCTTACATCGATGAAGAAATGGGCATAGATTTGACTCGCTTTTGCCGACTAGACACGATGGTAACAGTGGTAGATGCAAACCGTTTCTGGACTGATTTCCAATCTGGAGAAAGTCTATTAGATCGTAAAGAAGCCGTTTCCGATGATGATGAACGTGAAATTTCTGATTTACTCATTGATCAAATTGAATTTTGTGACGTGCTAATTATTAATAAATGTGATCTTGTATCACCATCAGAACTAGATCGACTTGAGCACGTGCTGACCACGCTTCAGCCAGAAGCAACTATCATAAGAACCACAAAAGGTAAAGTACAGCCAAGCGACATTTTGAATACTGGTTTATTCGACTTTGAAAAATCCAGTGCTTCTGCTGGCTGGATAAAGGAAATCAATGCTGGACATTCTCAGCATACGCCGGAAACAGAAGAATACCAAATCTCTTCATTTGTTTATGAAAGAAGACTCCCTTTTCATACTGGCAGGCTGAATAATTGGTTAGATCAGATGCCAGAGCAGATTGTTCGCGCTAAAGGATTTACCTGGCTTGCCACACATCATGATTTAACCATTTTAATTTCACAAGCCGGAAAATCTGTTGCGATTGAACCTATTGCATACTGGATTGCTGCCTTGCCCGAGCAAGAAAAAGCACGGATTTTAAATCAGGAACCAGAGCTTCTTGATGAGTGGGACGCAGAGTTTGGCGATCGACATACGAAACTGGTTTTTATCGGTGTGGACTTACCTAAAGCAGATATCATTCGCACACTTGACCAATGCTTACTCACTCCTGAGGAATATGATCAAGATTGGACAACGTTTGAAGACCCCTTTCAATGGAAAATACACAATTAAACCAGGAGGGTTTTAAATGGCAAAGAAATCAAAGATTGCTAAAGAAAAAAAGCGGCAGCAGCTTGTTTTGAAATATGCGGAATTAAGGAAAGCGTTAAAAGAAAAAGGTGACTATGAGGCTTTGCAGAAATTACCTAGAGATTCCTCCCCCACTCGCTTAAAAAACCGCTGTGAATTAACAGGCCGTCCTAGAGGTTACTTACGGAAATTCAAAATGTCTAGGATTGCTTTTCGTGAGCTTGCCTATAAAGGACATATCCCAGGAGTGAAAAAATCGAGCTGGTAAAGATTGATTCGATCTTATCACAGCTCCTGTAAAAGTAAAGCAGCGCAGTATGATTGAAAAACTATTTTCCAGACTTATCTTACTCTTTTAGAGTCACAAAATAGCATTTTAAAAAACAGCAGAATCTCTGCTGTTTTTTTATGATGATTGAGTTTATATGATGAATTGGCCTGTTTTTAAAAAGAGATTTTCAACAGTGATTATGCCATTTCCTCTTCTTTTCAAAAATACATGATCATGATACTTTGTTGTCACTACCCACCGATATATGACATTTCAACTTTTTTCTGACCTTTCTTTTGCTCTCTCTCAGCTGAATATTGATCATGCCTATTTGACCATAGCTCCTTCAATATTCTCGTTATATCTTCATCATTTTCTGTCGTACGAATGATCCGTTTTAGATCAAAACCCGATGATGCAAAGAGACATGTGAACAATTCACCACGTGCAGATAGTCTTGCTCTATTACATGATCCACAAAAAGCATCTGAAACGGAAGAAATAATACCAATCTCTCCTGAACCATCTTCGTAAAAAAATCGATTGGCTACTTCACCCGCATATCGAGGGGGTTCGGGTTTGATAGGATTTTTTGTATCAATCAGATCAATTATCTCTTTTTTCGTCATCACATGCTCTAAATTCCATTTATTTGTATTGCCGACATCCATAAATTCGATAAATCTCAAAATGTGTCCTTCTTTTTTAAAATAGGCTGCCATTGGTAAGATATCCTGATCATTCACACCTTTTTGGACAACCATATTGATCTTAATAGCAAGTCCAGCCTTTTTTGCTGCCTTAATCCCATCAAACACTTTTTGGATGGAAATATGTCTTCCATTCATTTGCTTAAAACGTTCGGGGTTTAATGAATCCAAACTAATGGTGACTCTCTGAAGCCCTGCTTTCTTTAACTTATCAGCATATAAAGGTAAAAGCGTTCCATTGGTTGTCATAGCGATGTCTTCAATTCCTGGAATTTTTGCGAGCTTTTCTATTAAGATGGGCAGATCTTTACGCATTAAAGGTTCACCGCCCGTGATGCGTAATTTCACCACACCTAAGTCCTTTGCAAAAAGGGTAGCAAGTCGTTCAATTTCTTCGAAACTAAGTAGCTCTTCTTTATTTAAAAAAGGATAATCTGGTCCAAAGATTTCAGCAGGCATACAGTACGTACATCTAAAGTTACAGCGATCGGTTACCGATATTCTTAAATCGCGCAATGGTCGATGCCTTTTATCCAAAATACTGACCATACTTTGCCTCCTATTCTGTAATACGCTGGTGATGAGTATAGATATTAAAAGATCCTCCTCTGACGAATCCAACTGTCGTGATATTTAATTCTTCTGCCATTTTAAGCGCTAGCTCAGTAGGTGCTGATTTTGATATCACAATAGATACTCCTAGTTTCGCTGCCTTCAATAGAACTTCCGACGATATCCGGCCGCTAAATACAAGGATTTTATCTCTAAGTGGGATTCGGTGAAGTAAACAATATCCATAGATTTTATCCAAAGCATTATGTCTTCCTATATCAGTTCTAGTGATGAATAGCTTCTCTGTGTCACACAGTCCAGCATTATGCACACCACCAGTATGTCGAAATAATTGGCTTTCGTCTTGTAAACATTTCATTAAGTGCATACAGGTTTCAGCAGATATATTAATATGATCAGTGGCTGTTTTTGCTGTCTTCACATCTTGGAGAAAATAAAAGTGTCTCCCTTTCCCACAGCAAGAACCAATCACTCGCTTTGTAAAGTCTGATGAATGAAAACGACTTGAGTGGATTAAATCAACATATGCAAAGCCCATACTTTCATCTATTGTAAACCTTTTAATCTCATTTTCAAATCGAATGACTCCTTCTGAAGCTAAAAAACCGATAACCAATTCTTTCAAATGCTCTGGTGAACAAACGAGTGTCACAAACTCTTCTCCATTCACAATCACAGTTAAAGGAAATTCTTCTACAACATCATCTGTTTTGCAGGTAAATTGGCCATCACGATATTGGTGTATGACTCGTTTCTTTTTAACAGAAGGGTTCATTGTATGATCTTCCTTTCAACACAAATTTAGTTATATGAACCAAACAAATTGTGATATTATTTTAAAAAGTCATAAAAATGTAACATATTTCTATCTTATCAAACTTTTTGATTGCTTTATATGGGGGGAACACAATGAACAAATCAAAGAATCGTTGGCTCATTGCGACAAGTGCTGTGGGAATTCATTTATCTATCGGGTCTGTTTATGCATGGAGTGTTTTTACGAATCCTTTACATCAAACCTTTCAGTGGTCATTAACAGAAATAAGCCTCACCTTCAGCATTGCCATTTTATTTTTAGGTTTATCTGCTGCTTTCATGGGACACTTCGTTGAAAAGTATGGACCAAGGACATCGGGGCTCTTCTCAGCTATTTTCTTCGGCATCGGAATGACTGGGTCAGGGTTCGCTGTCCACATGTCTTCACTGCCTCTCCTCTATTTATTTTATGGTGTACTTGGTGGAATAGGATTAGGTGTAGGCTATATTGCACCTGTATCAACATTAGTCAAATGGTTTCCAGATCGAAGAGGTCTTGCAACCGGTTTAGCCATTATGGGTTTTGGATTTGCTTCACTTATCTGCAGCCCAATTATTCAATTTCTCATTGAAAAAGTTGATATCGCGAATACCTTTTATATTCTTGGACTCTCATATTTTATCATTATGGTGACCTCATCTCTTTATTTATCACCACCAACGCCCGATGACGTCAAACAATTTGACGAATTGAAAACAAATCAAAGAAAAATTCCTCAAGATTTATCACAGCTTACAGCAAATGAAGCGATTAAAACAAGGCGTTTTTATTATTTGTGGCTCATGCTCTTTATTAATATTACATGCGGAATTGCCATTATTTCAGTAGCCTCGCCTCTTGCTCAAGAAAGTGTTGGATTCACTGCAGGTGCTGCGGCTACTCTTGTTGGTGTTTTAGGTGCTTTTAATGGCTTAGGACGGATTGGCTGGGCATCCTTCTCAGATTATATTGGAAGACCGAATACGTATACGATTTTCTTTAGTATCCAGCTCATTGCTTTTCCTTTACTACCCTACTTAAAAGAACCACTCATCTTTTCAATCGTGATGGCAATCATTTATACGTGCTATGGAGGAGGATTCGCCTCAATTCCAGCCTACATTGGAGACTTATTTGGTACGAAGCAGCTTGGTGCAATACACGGTTATATTCTGACCGCTTGGGCCGCTGCTGGTTTAGCAGGACCTTTATTTTCATCCTTCATTCGAGATATAACAGGTAATTACACACAAAGTCTCATGGTGTTCTCTGGCTTATTTTTCATTGCTTTTATCATATCTCTTCTCATTCGGAAGGATATTCAACAGCTTAAAGAATCAAACCTTACTGCTACCTCTTCTGTTTCAGCCCGACCTTAATTTGAATTTGACAGATTCGCAATCTAAAGGTAATTTTTAGATATGAAAACGCTTTATAAAGTAATAGGAGGGTGATGAATATCATGGGGAAAACAAAACACAAGGGGCCTATTAAACTCAACAAAAAACCCTCACCAAAGCTATGGGCCTCTTTTGCTCCTATGGGGCTTGGAAAAGTGAAACCTAAGCACATTCGAGATACGATGAAGGTGGCTTGGGAAAACAAAGATAACCTCCCCTACGCGTACCGTATTTTAACGCAGGGCGTTTGTGACGGCTGTGCCCTTGGTGTTTCAGGCTTATACGATCAGACACTCGCAGGACCTCATATATGCACAACAAGGCTAAATGTACTTCGTCTTAACACAATGTCAGCTATTGACCCAAAATGGTTTGAAGATATTCATCAGCTAAAAAAAATGGATAGCACCTCTCTGCGTAAGCTCGGGCGTATTCCTTATCCACTAATTCGAAAAAAAGGGCAGAATGCCTTTACACGTATTTCTTGGGATGATGCATTAGATCAAATCGCGGCTAAAATCAAATCAATTGATAAACGACAGCTCGCTTTCTACTTAACGGCCAGAGGAATCACAAATGAAGTTTATTATACTGCTGCGAAGGCTGCACGATTTATAGGAACAAATCATATCGATAATGCTTCTCGCATTTGCCATTCACCGAGCAAAACCGCTCTTAAACGCTCCCTTGGCATAGGTGCTTCTAGCTGTAATTACAGTGATTGGATCGGAACGGATGTATTGATTTTTTGGGGATCAGTCGCAGCAAACAATCAGCCCGTTTCCACTAAATATATGTACGCTGCTAAAAAGAAAGGAACCAAAATTATTGTCATCAATCCGTATAAAGAGCCTGCGATGGAAAAGTACTGGGTTCCCTCTATTCCAGAAAGTGCTTTATTCGGAACAAAAATAGCTGATGATTTTTATCAAGTCAATATAGGCGGCGATATTGCGTTTATGAACGGCGTCATCAAACATTGGTTTGATATGGAGCAGCATGCTCCTCATTCCGCTCTTGATCATGAATTTATTCAAGCCCATACAACCGGCATAAAGGATGTAAAGCAACATGTCGAACAGTTGAAGTGGGAGGATCTAGAAGCATCGTCAGGCATGTCAAAAGAAAGAATGAAGGAATTTGCAGTCCTCCTTGCCAATGCCAATTCCGGCGTTTTTATTTGGAGTATGGGCCTTACTCAGCACCGATTTGCAACAGATAATATATCGCAAGTCGCAAACCTTGCCATGTTACGTGGATTTATTGGCAGAAAACATTGTGGCGTCATGCCGATTCGTGGACATAGTGGTGTTCAGGGTTCAGGCGAAATGGGCGCCGATCCATTTGTTTTGCCAGGCAGTGATTTTGATGAAGAGAATATCGAAAGAATCGAGAAGATATGGGGATTTGACATTCCGAAATGGCATGGTGATACTATCGGTCAATCGTTTGAAAAGATGGCGCTCCCAAAAGAACACCCGCAAAAACTTAAAATGCTGTTTACTAGCGGTGGAAACTTTTTAGAAACGATGCCAAATCCAGAAGCGATCGAAAAAGCATTATCTAAGCTTGAACTCCGTGTCCATCAAGATATCATTTTGAATACCTCTACACTCGTAGAGGCAGAAGAGACGGTCATTGTTCTGCCTGCTATGACAAGATATGAACAGCCAGGCGGCGGTACGTCAACCAGTACGGAACGGATGGTATATTTCAGTCCAGAAATTGAAGGACCTCGTATTGAAGAAGCCAGAGCAGAATGGGACATTTATATTGATCTTGCGAAAAGGGTCCGACCAGAGGATGCCGAGCTGATTCATTTTGAACATGCTGAAGACATTCGCCGTGAGATTGCCATTGCGAATCGAAACTATGATGGCATACAGCATTTGCGTCATAAAGGGGACGTTTTTCAATGGGGAGGCGCATGGCTTTGCGAAGATGGTGTATGTCCAACACCGGATGGCAAGGGACACCTTCTACCTGCCCAGCTGCCTCAATACCGGAAAACTGAGGGACATTTCAATATCACGACAAGACGAGGTAAACAATTCAACTCTATGATCTACAGTGAAAAGGATGCCTTTAATGGCGGAAAGCGTCATTCTATCTTGATGAATGACGAAGATGCAAAAGAGCTTTACGTCCAAGAAGGTGATCCAGTTGTTCTTTTTAATCAATATGGGTCCTATCAAGGAGTTGCTCAATTTGGGGAATTGACACGTGGAAATATCGCTGTTTATTGGCCTGAAGGGAACGTTTTAATTCCTAAAGGTATTTATGAGAGCTATTCACAGATTCCAGAATATAATACAACTGCGATATTAGAAAAAGCCGAAACCTTTCATGCAAGAAAAGATCAGCACTACGTGGAGAAACGAATTGATGAATTAGAAACGACTTTAAATTGATCTTCAACTAAAAAACAGCTGGGGTTGTTTCCCCCCAGCTGCCATTCATATCCTACTGACCAAAAGCGCTCGCTTCTTGTTGAAGAATCTGTTTCAATTCTTCTGCATTTGCTGCCGGTTGATATTGTCCACCACCAGCTTTTGCAACAGATTTTAAACTTTTGGCTTCTTTTTCATTCACATCGAAGCCAATGATATTGACGATTGTATCAATACCGTCTTCATGTAATTCCTTTGCTGCTTGAGAAGGGCTTCCACCACATGTTTCTTCACCATCGCTGACAACATATACAATATTCTTCCCTTCAGCCTGGTGATCTTCAAAATCTTGTTTCGTATCAGTTAATGCTTTTGCTAGTGGTGTCCAGCCTGTTGGATCATACACATTGAGCGCTTGCTGAAATGTTGTTTGCTCATATGTTCCAAATCCATAAACGGCTTCAGAACTAGCACATGAAACGGCTTTTCCTGCATTTTTATTGGTCCCTTCATGACCAAACACACGAAGCAGGACTTGCGTATCTTCAGATAAAATACTTGCAAAGCTTTGAATAGAACGTTTTGCGATGTCGATTTTCTTTTCTCCCTCAAGCGATTGTGTCATGCTGCCGCTTAAATCGAGTAATATGACCACATGAGCAGGCTCCTGTTTTGTCACAGCATGAGCTGGTGAAGAAAGAAGCAAGACAAGACTAGCTAAAATAGTTAAGACAATATTTCTTTTCATAAATAAAAACCTCCCTTTTTACATTTGTACAGAAAAAGAGAAACGAAAGCATAAATCAATCGTTTCTCTTTTGTTCAACAAGTTATTCGTGTAATTTTAATGATTCTGCCGTAAAGATAGAACCCATCTCTTTACCAGTGCTTGCTTGGTAGTAATGACCTTTACCAGCTTTGGCTACTTGCTTTAATTGGCCTTCATAGCCATCGTTAAAGTCTAATCCGATGACATTGACAACAGTAGATCCTTTTGATTGATGCAATTCTTTTGCTACCTTCACAGGATCTCCACCACAAGTTTCTTCACCATCAGTGATTAAGTACACAATATGTTTTGTTCCTTTATGAAGCTGCTTATCTGTTTGCTTTGCACTTTCAAGAGCACGTGCAATCGGTGTCCATCCGTTTGGTCCAAGTCCGTTTAAAGAGTTTTCAAAGCTATCCTTTTCGTAAGGCTGTACGCCGTAAACTCCTCTAATGACTTCACATGATTGAGCTTTACCTGAATTTTTGTTGTTTCCTTCAGAACCAAACAAGCTCATACGAATTTTAGCGTCTTCCGGAAGTGACTGTGCAAATTTAAATACCTCTTGTTTTGCTAGATCAAATTTGCGCTCTCCATCTACTTTTCTTGCCATGCTTCCACTTGCATCAAGTAAGATTGTGACTCTTACATCTTTCTTATGTTTTTTGGCTGTTGATGCTTCTGCAAATACTGGTGAAGAGATTGACATGGATAATGTCAATACAGCTAAGGCTACGAGTGTAAATACTTTTTTCAACATACTTTTCATTCCTCCTTATGTATTTGATTGATACATCTTAATCGTAAATTATTCTCACTTGGAATGGTATAGGACTCGGTCCCTTTTTCTCTTTCATCAAAATCACTAAAATTCTGTCAGATGTCTAGATATTTTCACCTAACACATCATTTATCCCCCTCGTTTTCTCTGTCTTTCGAGGGACTTTGTATCGGCCATCGGTGCTTGTCAGGACATAAATGTTTAAGATTTCCTGACCTGCATCTTAAGTCGCTATTTGACACATTCTGTTCAAACCTCTTTGAACAAACAAAAAGATGCCCCGTTTCTGAGGCACCTTTGCTTTTATTTTTTAGCCATATACGTGTTGAGAAAACGATCAGCTGATTCAATTTGAATCCCTTTATAATAATGTTTCACAATGGTTTCTACTTTTTTACCTGACTGCGCCATATAATGCGCACCATATTGGCTCATCCCTACACCATGGCCGTATCCTTTTGTCGTGATCACAATTTGCTGGCCCTTTCTTTCCCATGTAAAATCTGCAGAATGAAGTCCCAGTGATTCTCGAATGTCTCTGCCTGTCAGTGTTTTACCGTTTATCACGGCTTTGGCTACTTGGTTTCCTGGTGTCCGCTCTACAATCTCTCCTACCTGAGCCTGCTGACTGAGGGTCACACCTAGTTTTTGCTGAAATTCACTAACGGTGATGGTCTTCGTGTTTTGAAATTTTGGTGATTTTTCGTCCCATTTACTTGAGACACTTTTCAAATAAGGGATTTCGTTTTTCCAATAGGCTTCTGCATTTTCAGTTTTCCCATTACTTGTAGAAAAGAAAGAAGCATCAATTGGTTTTTCGTCATAGGTCAGTACTTTCCCTTGTGTGCTCGCGACAGCTTCTGTGACCTTTTTTAATTTCCAATTGTACGCTTTCCCCCAAATTTTCTTGAGTTCCTGCTTGTTTTTGTAGACTTGGAACATTTGTGTGTCATCTACAAGAGAGCCTTTTGGTGACTTTACGGTCTTATCGCTGATCATTTGTCTGACGATATACGTTCTAGCAGCGAGTGCCTGTGCCTTGAGCGCCTCCATTTCAAAATCAGCTGGCATTTCAGAAGCTACGACACCGATCACATACTCTTCTAAGGGAATGTTTTCTACCTGCTGATGAGTCGAGCGATAGACGGGAATGGAGACGGGTGATTGCTTCAATTTGACTGAACCTTTCACTTCTTTTTTAACTGATGGTTCTGCTGCTACGTGTTGGTCGGCCGCAGGTTTCCCTTGAAACGTCGGCAACACGAGTAAGGTTGGAATCATTAAAATGATGATGCATATACCTGCGATAGTCCATATCATTGGTTTCATATTTGGCTGCCCCCATTTGTCATTGAATCTCTTTTATCCTATGGGCAAGGACAAGCTAATATGACAGCTTCTTTCATTCATTGGACAAGACTTTTGATCATGCCAACATGCTCTTCACCAATTGATTTTACTGTTCGTCTTTATGAATAAAATTTCATACGATTGGATACACTAATGATAAGCTTTTGAACATGAAGCATTCTATGATTCTAAAAAAAAATCAGCATGCCCAAATGGACACACTGATTTCTTTATCATTACGCGTTCAGATCTGACACAACTTGTTCTTGTGTAACATCTGCTGATTCATCGTTTACTCTTTCAATATCCGCACCGATTGCTGCAAGCTTTTGGTGGAAGTTCACATATCCACGGTCAATATGCTTCAGTTCAGTGACACGTGTATGACCTTCTGCCACTAATCCAGCAAGTACAAGTGCTGCTCCTGCTCTTAAGTCAGTCGCTGCCACTTCAGCTCCTTGAAGTTGAACCGGCCCATTGATAATCACAGAGCGACCCTCAATTTTAATATCGCCATTCATGCGGCGGAATTCTTCAGCATGCATAAAACGGTTTTCAAATACAGTTTCTGTGATCATGCTTGTTCCGTTCGCACGAAGCAATAGCGCCATCATCTGAGATTGCATATCCGTTGGGAACCCAGGATGCGGCATTGTTTTTAGATCGATTGGCTTGAGCTCAGATGGTCCAATGACTCTTAAACCTTCTTCTTCTTCAATGATCTGAATACCCATTTCTTCCATTTTTGCAACAAGTGAAGTCATGTGCTCTGGTACTGCGCCTTTCACAAGGACATTTCCTTCTGTAATGGCTGCTGCCACCATGAAAGTACCCGCTTCAATTCTGTCAGGGATGATGTTGTGTTTTGCACCATGAAGTGTTTCCACACCTTCGATTTTGATTGTACCAGTACCTGCCCCACGAACCTTACCGCCCATGGCATTGATGTAGTTTGCTAAATCAACAATTTCAGGTTCTTTTGCTACGTTTTCTAAAATCGTTGTTCCTTCAGCTAGTGCTGCTGCCATGATGATATTTTCAGTTGCACCCACACTCGGGAAATCCAAATAGATTTTCGCACCTTTTAAACGGCCTTCTACTTCAGCCTCGATGAAACCATTACCTACTTGAATTTTAGCTCCCATTGCTTCGAAGCCTTTTAAGTGCTGATCAATTGGTCTTGAACCAATCGCACAGCCTCCAGGTAATGCAACTCTTGCATGACCTGTTCTTGCTAAAAGTGGTCCCATGACGAGCACAGATGCTCGCATTTTACGCACATACTCAAACGGAGCCTCAGTTTCTAGTGCATGAGATGCATCTACTGATACTTCGTTATTTTCAAAATGTACTTCTGCTCCTAAATGACGTAACACTTCATTGATTGTATATACATCGGAGAGCGTAGGTACATCACAAATTACGCTTTTTTCTGTACTTGCTAACAAAGATGCAGCGATAACTGGTAAAACGGCATTTTTTGCGCCTTCTACTTTAACTGTGCCGTTTAACTTTTGACCGCCGCGGACGATGATTTTTTCCAAGGTCTTCCCCTCCGCGTCCCAAATTCTCTATATTAATATTCAGTCGTTACGATTGGTGTGCCAACCGTAATCGTATGATTTTCGTTCATTTCCGAACTTCTGATGGCAATTTGAACATTCATTTTATCATTTGAAGTCATAATGAACTGTTCCCACTTATCTGTGTAAGCGGAAAGCGACACAAAATTAGACTCAACGAGATACTCAACTGGTTTTGCTTGAAATTCTTTTGCTAACATTTCAGCTTTTTTTTGCAAAACAACATCCATCATACCATTTACATGACCATCGAGACAAGTAAAAATCACAAATTTTTCTTGTAATATGCTTTTTGCATGACGTACGAACTGATCATATGTATGCTCCCAGGTATTCAGTGGGCGAGCACCTTTTTGCTCATATAATAAATACGACTTTTGGTTTGATTTTGTGTCGGTCTTCACGAGTAAAATTTTCGATAATGTATCATTTTTTTCATCTTTGTACATTCCTGTGACTTTGGTGACATGTTTCTCTTTTTTTTCGGTCCACTCATACTGTCGTAGTTCGTCTTTCAAACGTTTCACTTTTTTTGAAAATTGTTCGGATGAAATGTCTACATTTGTTTTGGCATGAAGGGTCCATCCATCTACTTCGATTTGCTGGTTTTTCAGACCTTCTGCTATTTGGGCGAGTGGGGAAGATTCTTCCGCACGAACTCCTTGAATCATCAGAACAAAAAAAAGAATAAACGCAAATAATGGCCAACCTTTCAAATACTTTCTCACTTGTCATTCCCCCTTGCTACCAGTGTTGCCGCAAGGAGATAAATGCATACGTGGAAAAGTCATCAAAGGCCGGACTTTTGACACTTCTTTTTACGTTCCCGCAGAAGGACTTGACCAAACCTTTTATGTTAAAACATATAAGGAATTTGTCTGGAGAAATTTAAATAATCAAGGAAGAAATTGCTGACCGCAGATGCGATGGCAATGGTGATGAGCATCATCAGCAATCTTGCCTGAACGATTTTCCCTTTTTTAATCAGTGGATCAATATTTACGGCAAGCAATGCCCACCAAGTGATCGCGATAAAAAATAGGTGGATCACAATACTCACAATTGCTTGTTGTCCTACGTCTTCCATACAGTTGAATCCTCCTTCTATTTATTTCTGTAAAGGAAAACTCCCTTTCATTATATCCTCGAAAATCGGAAAGATGAATCATTTGGAAAAAAGAGCTACATTTAGTGTGAATCCCCTCTTATCCTGTTGCATAGGAGATGATATACTGCGTGTGGAAGGAGCTGATCAGTTTGAAAGATTCTTTTCCTGATTTTGTTGATTTGTACGGAGAACTGGTTCCCTCATTTGATCATGAATGGGAAGCCATTGCTTTCTACTTTGATTATAGACAGACACAGCTAGAAGAATTAGCACAATTGTGTCATTTTCATAACATTTCTTTGGATTACTCAGAGGAAAGCCTGTATCAGTTAGAGTCATTATACTTTGATGCGTTTACCCAGCAGCTTTTTGCTGAGTGGAAAATGCCCATTGATGCATTAGAAGCGATGATGAGTGTGTATATGGGTGAGGTTGTCATTAGGCATCATTTAGATGCTGACTGGGTAGTGCGGCCTTATATGGACTCTTCGCATCAATATACCCTTGGCTTGCGCAGAAACAATAAAACATGGCATAGTATTCAGTTTTGCGAGCACTTATATCTTGAAAAACAAGCATCTCATCCTTATGTGTCGATGTATCAGTCTCTCCTGTAATTCTTAAAAAAATCCTTCTTATCATTGTGATAAGAAGGATTTTCTGTTTTATTTCCCTGCTACATTTAAACGGTTTAACGCCCGTTTTAATGCGAGTTCCGCCCGGCGTACATCACTTTCATTCGGGTGGTTCAAATGCTCTTCAGCACGCTGTTTCGCTGATTTAGCACGATCTACATCAACTTTCTCTGATGTTTCAGCGGCCTGAGCAAGAATGGTTACTTTTTCAGGGCGAACTTCAACAAATCCCCCACTTACTGCAACCAATTCAGTTGATCCACTATGTTTTAAGCGAACTGCACCGATTTTTAGCGGAGCAACCATTGGAACGTGGCCAGCTAAAATACCAAGCTCACCGCTTTCTGCTCTTACACTGACCATTTCCACATCCGCTTCATACACTGGGCCGTCGGGAGTAACGATATTGACTTGAACGGTCTTCATGCTTTTACCCTCCTAAGGACCAGATTAGGCCTCTACACCCATCTCTTTGGCTTTTTCAACCACTTCTTCAATGCGACCGACTAAGCGGAATGCATCTTCTGGAAGGTGATCGTATTTACCAGATAAGATTTCCTTGAAGCCTTTAACAGTTTCTTTCAATGGCACATAAGAACCCTTTTGGCCAGTAAACTGTTCTGCTACGTGGAAGTTTTGAGATAGGAAGAATTGAACACGACGTGCTCTGTGTACCACAAGCTTATCGTCCTCAGATAATTCATCCATACCTAAAATGGCAATGATATCTTGTAGCTCTTTATAACGTTGCAATGTTTGCTGAACTTCACGCGCAATCGCATAATGTTCTTCGCCAACAACCTCAGGTGCAAGTGCACGAGATGTTGATGCAAGTGGATCAACCGCTGGGTAAATACCCATTTCTGTCAGCTTACGCTCAAGGTTCGTCGTTGCATCAAGGTGAGCGAACGTTGTTGCTGGAGCTGGATCTGTATAGTCATCCGCAGGTACATAGATCGCTTGAATCGATGTAACCGATCCTACGTTTGTAGATGTGATACGCTCTTGCAGCTGACCCATTTCTGTTGCAAGTGTCGGCTGATAACCTACCGCTGAAGGCATACGTCCAAGAAGGGCTGATACTTCAGAACCTGCTTGTGTAAAACGATAGATGTTATCGATGAAGAACAATACGTCTTGACCTAGTTCATCACGGAAATGCTCTGCCATTGTTAAACCAGTTAGGGCAACACGCATACGTGCACCTGGTGGCTCGTTCATTTGACCGAAGACCATCGCTGTTTTTTCGATAACGCCAGAATCTTTCATTTCGTAGTAAAGGTCGTTTCCTTCACGTGTACGCTCTCCAACACCAGCGAATACAGAAATACCGCCGTGTTCTTGTGCGATGTTGTTGATTAATTCTTGAATCAGAACGGTTTTACCTACACCGGCTCCACCGAATAGACCGATCTTCCCACCCTTGATATAAGGAGCAAGAAGGTCAACAACTTTGATACCTGTTTCAAGAATTTCAACTTCTGTAGAAAGTTGATCAAAAGATGGCGCTTGTCTGTGGATTGGATCTCTTTGAGCTTCCACACCAAGTGGCTCATCTAAGTCAATGTTATCTCCCAGTACGTTGAATACACGTCCAAGTGTTACGTTACCAACAGGTACTGAAATTGGTTTTCCAAGGTCTACAGCTTCCATGCCGCGTTTAACACCATCTGTTGATGCCATTGCGATGGTTCTGACTGTATTATCACCTAAATGTAGTGCTACTTCTAAAGTTAAGTCGATCGTAACTTCACTTTCGCTTTCCGCTTTATGCGAAACTTTGATCGCATTATAAATCTCAGGCAAGTGACCGTCTTCAAAATGAACGTCTACGACTGGTCCCATGATCTGACTGATGCGTCCTGTTTTCATTGCATTCCCTCCTGACAATTATTTCTATTCTAAGGCAGCTGCTCCGCCGACAATTTCTGTAATCTCTTGTGTAATCGCTGCTTGACGAGCACGGTTATAAGAGAGTGTCAGGTTGTCGATCAATTCTTTCGCGTTGTCTGTTGCACTCTTCATTGCTGTCATTCTTGCAGCATGTTCACTTGCTTTGCTGTCAAGAAGCGCACCGAAAATCAAACTCTCTGCATATTGAGGAAGGAGAACTTCAAGAATTTCTTCTTCAGAAGGCTCAAACTCATAAGATGCGGAACGTTTATTTGATGTCGCTGCGGCCGAAAGGTCCGTTAGCGGCAATAATTTTTTCTCTGTTACTTCTTGTGAAATGGCACTGACAAAATGGTTGTAGAACATGTAAAGTTCATCAAACGCTTCATCAGAGAACATTTGAACTGTACTGCTTGCTAATTCTTTAATATCAGCAAACGCTACTTCGTCTCCAAGCCCTGTGACTTCAGAAATAACTGGAATACCGCGCTTTTTGAAGAAGTCGCGTCCGATTTTACCAATGACAATCACCGCGTATTCATCAGCAGATTGATGACGAGATTGAATGGTTTGGTAAGCGGCACGCAAAATCGAGCTGTTAAAAGGTCCTGCAAGCCCTCGATCAGATGTAATGACGAGATACCCTGTTTTCTTGACCGGTCTTGAAAGAAGCATTGGGTGCTTAGCACTTGTTCCAGTTGCTATTGCAGCAACGACTTCCTGGATTTTCTCCATGTAAGGAACAAAAGACTTCGCATTGTTTTCAGCACGATTCAGTTTCGCAGCTGATACCATTTGCATCGCTTTTGTGATCTGACTCGATTTTTTCGTTGACGTGATCCTTGACTTTATATCGCGTAATGAGGCCAAAGATTTCACCACCTTTTTTTCAGGAATCCGTGTTCATTTACGTGAAAAGAGAGAAAAAGAGAATCTTTTTCTCTCGGAAAGATTACTAATTAGTTGCTTGGCGCAAACGTACGTTTAAAGCCTTCGATTGCTGTCTTCCACTCTTCATCAGCAGGCATGTTTCCTGTTTGAGAGATCGTGTCAAACAAGTCTTTATGGTTTTCTTCAATGTACATGAATAACTCAGCTTCAAAGCGCTTGACATCAGCAATGGCTACATCATCTAAGTATCCTCTTGTCAGTGCATAAAGAATCGCTACTTGTTTTTCAACTTTAAGCGGTTTGTTCAAGTCTTGTTTTAAGACTTCAACTGTTCTTGCACCACGGTTTAATTTCGCTTGAGTGGCTTGGTCTAGATCAGATCCAAACTGAGCGAATGCTTCTAGCTCACGATATGAAGCAAGGTCCAAACGAAGTGTACCTGCTACCTTTTTCATCGCTTTAATTTGTGCAGAACCACCTACACGGGATACAGACAATCCTGCGTTTACCGCTGGACGTACGCCTGAGAAGAAGAGATCAGATTGTAAGAAGATCTGTCCATCTGTGATCGAAATAACGTTTGTTGGGATATATGCAGAGATATCACCAGCTTGCGTTTCTACGAAAGGCAATGCTGTGATAGAACCGCCACCCTTTTCGTCACTAAGCTTCGCTGCACGTTCTAATAAACGAGAGTGAAGATAGAAAACATCACCAGGGAATGCTTCACGACCTGGAGGACGACGAAGCAATAATGAAAGCTCACGATAAGCTGCCGCTTGTTTAGAAAGGTCATCATATACAACAAGTACATGCTTGCCGTTATACATGAATTCCTCCCCCATCGTTACACCTGCATATGGAGCAAGGTAAAGAAGTGGAGCTGGCTGTGATGCAGAAGCTGTGACAACGATTGTGTAGTCAAGCGCACCATGCTTACGAAGTGTTTCAACAACGCCACGAACTGTTGATTCTTTTTGTCCGATCGCTACATAGATACAGATCATGTTTTGATCTTTTTGGTTTAGGATCGTATCAATTGCAACAGATGTTTTACCTGTTTGACGGTCACCAATGATTAATTCACGCTGTCCACGTCCGATTGGAATCAAGGCATCAATGGCTTTAATTCCTGTTTGAAGCGGCTCATGTACAGATTTACGATCCATAACGCCTGGTGCTTCACTTTCGATTGGACGTGTTTTGCTTGTTAAGATTGGACCTAGTCCATCAACAGGCTGACCAAGTGGGTTCACAATACGTCCGATTAACTCTTCACCTACAGGAACCTCCATGATACGACCTGTACGTTTTACGTCATCACCTTCGCGGATATCTTTGTAAGGTCCTAAAATAACGATACCTACGTTAGACTCCTCAAGGTTTTGAGCCATACCCATTACACCGTTAGAGAACTCAACTAGTTCTCCTGCCATAATGTTGTCAAGGCCATGTACACGCGCGATACCGTCCCCTACTTGAATGACTGTACCGACATCTTTTACTTCGATTTCAGATTGATAGTTTTGGATTTGCTGCTTTATCAGCGCGCTAATCTCTTCAGCTTTGATACTCACTAAGGTTTCACCCCTTCTAACGATTTTCGCCTGCAAGCTGACGTTCAATGCGGGAAAGCTTTCCGCTGACACTGCCGTCATAAATGCGGTTTCCGATACGGATTTTCACTCCGCCTATTAGATCCTTGTCAATCACATTTTCAACACGCAGTGATGTGACTCCGGCTTTTTTGGCAAATACTTCAGATAATGATTGAATTTCAGCCCCGCTAAGCGGTTTAACTGAATACACGATCGCATCGTCTATTTGTTTCGTGCGGTTTGCAAGTTTCACAAACTCAGACGTCATTTCAGGGAAAATATTCGTGCGTCCGCGGTCAATCAGTAAATACATTGTGTGCAACACATAAGTTGAAACACCTTTGAAAGCTTCTGCAATCAAATGTTTCTTTTTGTCTGCCGTAATCTTCGGATGAACAAGAAAGTGGTTCAGTTCTTGATCAGCCTTTAGCACTTTTTTGATCTCATTCAGCTCTTTTTCAGTTTCGTCTACTGCCGAAGAAGCAAGAACGATGTCAAAAAGAGCAGAAGCGTAACGCTTAGAGACAATTGTTACGCTCATCGGCTTTCGCCTGCCTCTTTAAGATACTCTTGGATCAATTTCTCTTGTGCTTGCTCATCAAGTTCTTTTTCAATCACTTTAGAAGCAATTAGCACAGATAGTGATGCAACCTGCTCACGCAGTGCAGCCACAGCTTGTTCTTTTTCTTTCACGATTTCAGTTCTAGCAGATTCTTTCAAGCGCTCTGACTCTTGACGTGCTGCTTGAATGATCTCTTCTTTTTGTTTCTCACCAAGCTTTTTCGCATTTTCGATGAGTGTATGTGATTCTTCGCGTGCTTCTTTCAATAAAACACGTTGTTCTTCAAGAAGTTTTTCAGCTTGAACATGCTTTTGTTCAGCACTTGAAATTTCATTTCCTATATAATCTTCACGCTGCTTCATAATACCTAATAAAGGTTTAAGCGCAAATTTCTTTAAAAGTACAAGCAGGATGAGCATAGCGATAAGCTGGAATATCATATCCCCGGCGTTGAAACTTAAGCCTCCTGCTCCTAAAACCACTGGTAACTGAGACATTTAGTACGGCAACTCCCTTCTTCAAATAATATGTTAAGAAACAAAACATAAAGGAATGGCGAAGTTTCGAACTAATCTGATCTTCGCCATTAAAATTCATATTAGAACGCTTCTCACATATTAACCAAAGAATGCCAAGAATGCGATAACGACAGCGATAATTGGAAGTGCCTCAACTAAAGCTACCCCGATGAACATAAGTGTTCTTAGTTCTCTACCAGCTTCTGGCTGACGAGCGATTCCCTCAACTGTTTTAGATACGATTAGACCGTTACCAATACCTGCTCCTAGTGCTCCTAAACCGATTGCAATTGCTGCTGCTATTAAATTCATTAAAAAGCTCCTCCTTTAAAATAACGTCCTTTTTGGACTCTCAAATTTTTAGTGTTCGTCGCTGACTTTATGGGAAATGTAAACCATTGTCAGCATTGTGAAGATAAATGCCTGGATTGTTCCGACAAACAAACTGAATGCCTGCCATACAATCATCGGCACGATGGCACCTAATGTACCAATGATACCAAGCGCAATGTTTTGCGAGTAAAAATTGGTCGCAAGTCCTGCAAGTAACCCAAGAAGAATCTCTCCAGCGAAAATATTTCCATAAAGACGCAAACCAAGTGTTAGCGTGTTTGCAAATTCTTCAATAAGTTTCAATGGTACTAAAAGCGGAATTGGTCTAAAGTAGTCTTTCGTATATTCCTTGACTCCTTTTGCCTTGACACCGTAGTAATGTGTCAATCCCATGACCATAATCGCTAGTGTCATTGTGATTGCTGGGTCTGCTGTTGGTGATTTCCACCACAAGTTGTGATCGACCGAAATCGAGAATGGCAGTCCAAGCATGTTTGAAACAAATATGTACATGAGTAATGTAACGCCAAGCGCTAGAAATGGGGCTCCTGTTTTCATGTCCATCGAACTACCTATGATATTTCGAACAAAATCAACAATCCATTCCATGAAGTTCTGCGCCTTTGTCGGACGAATAGACAGAACACGAGTAGTCAGCACCGCTATGAGAAGAACGATGATACTAGCAATCGTAATCATGAGAACATTGGATAAGTTGAACGTTAACCCTAAAAATTCTGTAGTTTTTGAACTGTGACCCAAAGAGTATTCACCTCTCTTCCATAGTAGAACGTTTAAGTTGAATGAAGGAATCTATCATAATGACAGGATATATTGTCATTAATCCTATAACAACACCTGCCAGATGAACTTCATTAGGGTAACGCCAAGCAATCGCTACTGCGAGAATCGCGTTGGCCCACCTGGCTGTACTTCCCATTGAACGAATGGATTTTCCTTTTTTAACCGCCCGATCAAAAGCGTGCATTCTCCGTATAAGTAGGAATAAATTAAAGAAAGCAAAAATTGTGCCGATAATGAAACCAAGGAACAGTGGTTTAAAACCAGGCATGGCAAAGCCAAACACAAAAATTGCCAATAGATACAACATGTATTTACTCTGTCTGCGGAAAATCGCGTTTGGATCGTTCATTCATCTGACTCCCGATGAAAAATATTGTAAAAAAGATGATAAATGGTGATGAAAACTGCGTAGAAGACGCTGATGATAAGACGTCTTGTTCGAAAAAAATCAATCACCCATCGGTCTAATTGCACAATCAGACTTGGAATCTTTAGATCTATGGGATGCTGCTTCATTCGCTGATACAAACCCTGATAATTAAAGGGTTCACAATGAGGATTAGTAGAGTGCTATAGGCTATGAAAACCTTACCATAATACCCTCGTTTAGCATACAATAGCGTCTATGATGTGTCAATCCGTTGAAAGTTAAAAAACTTTTCTATAGTGATAGAGCACACAAAATGTTCACAATTTCATCAAACTTTAGGAGAGTTGTGACATTCATTGAAAAAAACAGCTAATGTTCAGTATACATTGATTTTTCTAAGAACGATATCACCCGTTTGTCATATTTTTCAAAAACCCCACATGCACGTTTGCATGTGGGGTTTCATTTGAACATTCTTATTTTGTTCCATACATGCGATCACCAGCATCACCAAGACCTGGAATGATGTAACCTTTTTCGTTCAACTTCTCATCTAATGCTGCAATGTAGATATCGACATCTGGATGATGTTTTTGCATTTCTTCTACACCTTCAGGGGCAGCAATGAGACACATGAAGCGAATGTTTTTCGCACCGCGTTTTTTCAAACTGTTTAGCGCTTCGACTGCTGAGCCGCCAGTTGCAAGCATTGGGTCTACTACGATAAATTCACGCTCTTCCACATCAGATGGAAGCTTCACATAATATTCAACAGGCTTTAATGTTTTCGGATCACGGTATAAACCGACATGTCCCACTTTAGCAGCTGGAATGAGCTTCAAAATCCCGTCTACCATTCCAAGACCTGCTCTTAAAATTGGCACAACACCGAGTTTTTTACCTGAGATCACGTTTGATTTAGCTACTTGTACAGGTGTTTCTACATCTACCTCTTCAAGCGGTAAGTCTCTTGTGATTTCGAATGCCATTAATGTTGCGACTTCATCCACTAGCTCTCTAAATTCTTTTGTTCCTGTATGAACGTCACGAATATATGTAAGTTTGTGCTGAATTAGCGGGTGATCAAATACATAAACCTTTGCCATTGCTTGCTACAACTCCTTTTCTGTCATCTTCCGGTGAACTTTGCACACTTCCTACAATTCTACATAAAAAGACATCATCTTTCAATATGATTCGCAAATCCTACAAAAAAAACCCACATGCCAAAAATAGGCAAATGGGTCTGCTTTTTAATAATCTAATTCATTATATAGAGGGAAGCGGGCAGTGAGATCAGACACACGCTTTTTCGCCTCTTCTAATTTCGCTTCATCTTCATGATGTTTAAGAGCAAGCGCAATAATGGAACCGACTTCTTTCATCGCTTCTTGATCGAACCCGCGGCTTGTCACTGCTGCTGTACCTACTCGTACACCACTTGTGACAAATGGTTTCTCTGGATCATAAGGAATCGCATTTTTGTTCACTGTGATGCCGATTTCATCCAGAACATTTTCTGCAATTTTCCCTGTGATGCCAAGAGTACGCAAGTCGATGAGAACTAGATGGTTATCTGTTCCACCAGATACAAGCTGAATATCCTCAGATAAAAGTGTTTCAGCTAGTTGTTTTGCGTTATCGATCACGTTTTGTGCATATGTTTTGAAATCTCCGTTCAATACTTCACCGAAAGAAACAGCTTTTGCAGAGATAACATGCATCAGTGGTCCACCTTGAATACCAGGGAAGATCGATTTGTCGATCTTTTTACCAAACTCTTCACGACATAGAATCATTCCGCCGCGAGGTCCGCGTAAAGTTTTGTGAGTTGTCGTTGTCACAAAATCTGCGTAAGGAACTGGATTTGGATGAAGACCTGCTGCAACAAGACCCGCAATGTGAGCCATGTCGACCATAAAGTAAGCACCGACTTCATCAGCAATTTCACGGAACTTTTTGAAATCAATTTGACGTGGGTATGCACTTGCACCCGCAACGATTAGCTTCGGCTTATGCTCACGTGCTTTTTCAAGTACATCTTGATAGTCGATATGCTGTGTTTCTTTATCTACACCATATTCTACAAAGTTGTATTGTACACCACTAAAGTTTACAGGGCTTCCGTGTGTTAAATGCCCACCATGTGATAAGTTCATGCCTAGCACTGTATCGCCATGCTCAAGAATTGTAAAGTATACGGCCATATTCGCTTGAGCACCTGAGTGAGGCTGTACGTTCACATACTCAGCGCCAAAAATTTCTTTTGCGCGATCACGTGCGATATCTTCTACAACGTCTACATGTTCACAGCCGCCATAGTAGCGTTTACCAGGGTAGCCCTCAGCATATTTGTTTGTTAAAACTGAGCCCTGTGCTTCCATGACTGCTTCGCTTACGAAGTTTTCTGATGCAATTAATTCGATTTTGTCCTGCTGGCGTTTCCGCTCTAGTTGAATTGCTTTGAATACTTGTGCGTCTTGCTCAGGTAAATGTTTCATCAGCGAAATCCTCTCCAATCTATTTCCATTCGATGTTTTCACCATCTCATTGTACACGGTTTTTGAGTAAAATGTAAAAGTTTTTTTTGGAAAATGGACTTCTTTTTTATGAAAAACCGAATATTAAAGGGGTGAAGCGTCTTCATCATTCAACATTATATTAGAAATATAATCGAGCTATGATCTTGTATAAACCGCTCGTTCTCCACCAATCAGCTTCGGACGTGTTTTCGCAAACGTCACATGCGCTTGCCCTAATTGATGACGACTAAGGCGGACAGGAACGGCCACTCGCTTTAAGTGCATCCCAATCAATGTATCGCCGATATCAATTCCTGCATGCGCCGTAATGGATTCAACTAATACAGGGTGTTCCATTTGCTGATATGCATGAGCCGCCATAGAACCCCCTGCCTTACGTACAGGTACTGCGGCCACAATTTCTAGGTTTAGCCGGAAAGCCACTTCTTCTTCAACGACGAGGGCACGATTGAGATGCTCGCAGCACTGGAAGGCTAGCTCAATACCGGTTTCTCTTCTTAGCTGGTCCAGCTCTTGATAAATGGCCTCCGCAATTTGCTCACTTCCTGCTGTACCAATATGCTCGCCAGCCACTTCCGACGTACTGCAGCCAATCACTAAGATTTGGCCAGCACGCAGTTCGACTGCTTGATGAAACTCTTTTAACATTTCAAGCCAATCTTGACCAATGTTCATGTTAAGCGCTCCTTATAGGTGCTTTTCTTCATAATCAGAGATTTTACCAATCCGCGTAGCATGGCGCCCTGCCATAAATTCTGTCGTCAGCCAAATGTGTGCGATCTCACGTGCTAGTCCTGGTCCAATGACACGTTCCCCCATCGCAAGAACATTTGTATCATTATGTTCTCTCGTTGCTTTCGCACTAAATGTATCATGTGCCAGTGCACAGCGAATGCCTTTCACTTTGTTTGCTGAGATGCTCATGCCGATGCCTGTCCCACAAATTAAAATGCCACGATCGACTTCTCCGTTTGCCACCATATTGGCTACAGGAAAAGCATAATCCGGATAATCTACAGATCCTGATCCACATTCACAACCCATATCAATGTATTCAATCTTCAATTCATCCATCAGTTGCTTGATTTCTTCACGAATATTCGTTCCGCCGTGATCGGATGCAATGGCTACTTTCATCAGGCTATTCCTCCTAAGGGTGAGTTGATCTGTCATGTCTTACATTCATTCTTTATTCACAGTTATATTTTAACCTCTGCCTAGTCATTTGCAAACAAAAGCAGAAAAACCGTTTTCGAAACGGTTTTACAGGTTGTCCATTTATGAGGATGTCCTATCCTTTTTTAGTTTTTCAGCCAGCTGATACAGCAATGCTTCTAGTTCATCACGTGTTTCCTGATAAACAGCAAGACTTCCTCCAAATGGATCGGATACATCGCCTTCTGTTCCTGTCGCAAATTCCTTTAATGTGAAAACCTTTTCTTTTTCATATCCATATTGCTCCAAAATCAACTGTTTATGCTGAATCGTCATGGTGAAGACGTAATCAGCTTCGTGAAGAAGATCCTCTGTCAGCTTTGACGATGAGTGATTGAGTGGAATGCTTTTCTCAAATAATGCTTCGACCGCTTGCGGAGAAGCCTTCCCCTCATTAGTGGCAAAGATGCCCGCTGATTTCACAGTGGCCTGTAAACCTTTTTCATCTGCAATTGAAGCAAAAAGGGCTTGAGCCATCGGACTTCTGCATGTATTACCAGTACAAACAAATAAGATATTCATCATTCGCCCTCCTTTTCTTCTATTATATAGGATTTCATTCTACATGTTATGTAAGGAGACTGGCTATAGCGGAAATAATAATTTGATTCCAAAGGCTAGTAAAATGATGCCGCCAAGCGCCCCGCTATAAGAACCAACCCATGACCGGACCTGTTTACCGAGTAATAATCCAAGCCATGTAAGCAACATACTAAAAAAACCAAACAATAAAATGGTCATCCACACCCGAGAACCGTAAATCCCCAGGCTTAAACCAACGGAGAAACTGTCTAAGCTCACACTTGTCGCAAAAAGAACGAGACCAGTACCAACAGGTGCGATAAATGGTTTATCCTCTTTTCGGATAGACGCAATGATCATTTGCAGCCCCAGCACGATAAGCAGCGCCCCTCCGATATAGGTTGCAAGGAGACCGAGCCAACCAGATAAGAGCTGACCTGTCAGCATGCCAAAAAGAGGCATAAACATATGAAATATCCCAATGACAAGTCCAATATAAATGATCTGACGGAACCTCAGTTGAATCATCCCCATGCCAAGTCCAACCGAAAAGGCATCCATCCCAAGCGCAAAAGCCATGATACTGAGTGTCAGCAATTCGCCAGCTAGTTCATTCATGTAAATCCCCCTTGGACACGCATTCTCCTTTAACCTATGTTTGTCCAAGGAAGGTTAGAACTATTTGAAAGAAGAGAGTGTACGCCCTCCTGCCGCTTTTTGCAGACGGTTCATAATCGCAGAACCAACCCCCTGCTCTGAAAAGGCTTCTGAAATGATCAAGTCTACATCCGTCTCATCAAATTGTCTCAGCACACGATATAGGTTTGCAGCAACAGTTTCAGGCTTCTCTCTCCATCCACAGCTGTACACAACATCTGCCGTAAACAACGATTTCTTTTCTTCTGTTGTCAGTACACCGACTTTTTGCCCCTCAGCCTGATACTTCTGAATGTGACGCTGCATCTCTTCATCACTTCCATGAAAGATATACATATGTGCTTCAGGTGCATAATGTGTGTATTTCATCCCCGGCGATACTGGTGCCTCGTCCTTTTTCGTTAGCCCTGGATCGACACTGACTGCACCGACTACTTCTTCTAACGCTTCTTTTGTAATACCGCCCGGCCTTAAAATCACTGGAGTTTCATCTACACAGGATACAACCGTTGACTCAACACCAATACCAGTAGAACCACCATCGACAATCCCTGCAATTCTTCCATCGAGATCACTGGCTACATGGTCAGCCAGTGTCGGTGATGGTTTCCCTGAGCGATTGGCACTTGGTGCGGCAATTGGCAGACCAGCTGCTCGGATGAGCTCAAGCGCAATGGGATGATCAGGCATTCTCACGCCAACTGTGGATAGACCCGCTGTGACCTGCTTTGATAAAGTGCCCAATTTACACGGAAGGACAATGGTTAAGGCACCCGGCCAAAAGGCATCCATTAGCGCCTTCGCTTTTTCGTTTTCTATTTGTGCAAATTCATGAAGCTGCTGAACCTCCGCAATGTGAACAATCAACGGATTATCACTTGGACGTCCTTTCGCTTCATAAATTTTCATGACGGCCTCTGTCTCTTTCGCATTTGCCCCTAGTCCATAAACGGTCTCTGTCGGGAAAGCGACCACTTCGTTTTGCTGCAACAGAAGGGCAGCCTGTTCAATTTGTGGATAGTATGTGGATAAATCCTTTTCTAAATCCACAGACCATCTTTTTGTATTTAACATCATACAAACTCCTTTTAAAAAAGATAAAACTGTTGATATATCTCAATTATCCTTTTGAAAGTATAAAAGATGATGCTAAATAAAACAAGCGTTGTCCACAATTTGTGGATAACGCTTGTTTAACAGTGGATAAGTATGTGAATAAGTCCAGTGTTTTGTGATTAACTGCTCTTTTTTTGCAGCACCACGGCCTGTTCTTTGTCCAATGACTCTTTTGCATGCGCAGATACCCACACGCTATCCGGAATATCCTTTAAAGGTGTGAATCCCATTAATGCTAAAAAGTCATGTGAGGCTGAATGGTTTGCTACGACATAAAAAGTATCCACACCTTTTTTTTCTCCCAGTGTTTGAACACTTTGGAACAAAGAAACAATGTGCCCCTGACCGAGTTTATCTGAAATGACAAGTGACCGCAGCAATCCCTCTTGTTCATTAAGCTGTTCAAGACCTAAACAGCCTGCCAGCTGTCCATTCGCATCTTCCATGACAACAAATGTGGTACACTCTGCAATCGTTACTCCACCTTTCGCTTGTCCCTTTTCAAGAAAAGCATTAATAGTAGGAGCATCTTCTTCTGTGGCTATCCTCAATTGATAATACATGCTTTCACCTCTTTTTGATCTCTTACTTCAACTCTATGAGGCAAAAACAGTTTTATACCTTTTTTAAGAGAAAAGACTAGAGACCCATTCGAACAGAAAGAATTTCACTTCTCCAGTCTCTTCTTCCTCTTCTTTCACCACTTCATTGACGGACTCACCTGTTTGCTGCGCTGTCACTTGGTCTTCATCATTCCCTTCTGGCGAGGCAATGGCTTCTCCATTTGAAAAGTCGATAAAGCAGAGAGGCGGGAATAACACACACCACCAATTGGCTCCGTCCCCTTCTCCAAGCGTAATTAAAATGGCTTCATATTTTCCAGCAGGATAGACAAAATTTCCATATAGCTTTGTTGGAAAAGAGGCTTTTTGAAAACTGACCGACACGGATTGATCAATGTGTTGTTCTTTCAACTTTGCTTTGGCCATACGATTGATTTCTGGCAGCTTTGACCGAATGACACGTCTTGCTTCTTCAATGGATGTCAGGTCTTTGACCCACTCCGTCATATTGGCATTGACCTCATCTCGAATGCTTCTTTTCACATCCTGATCCGCTGAACGATCACTATTCGCTAAAATTCGTAATCGAATCGCTTCATCCGGTATCACGACAGGCTGGTTTGCAGAAGCAGCCGCCGTCTCCTCCCGGCCAAGGTTTGCAAAAGCACCGCATAATAATAGAAACATATAAAGACAAATCATCATTTTACTTTTGAACATGATGTGTTCCCCCCACTTTTTCTCTTCGCTACAAACATTGTGTCCAGGAAACCCATCTCTTAAACAGCAAACATGATGTTTTTAATAGATTATGAGTCAAATCAAAAAAAGCCGTTCAAATTAAGAACGACTTTGGACTGAGGATTGGTAGTCAGAAGGGTACAGTCTTCCATCCCAATCACGGCTGATTTTTAAACCTGCTTCTGTTTTGATGACAGTCATTGCCCCCTTTTTCTCGATTTCTTTTTTGACCTTTCCTTTTTGATCAATAAATTGAATGATCATTTCATAGTCAAATTCAATTCTGTCATCGCTTTCATCTGAAGGCGTAAACGTAATTTTTTTCAGCTTAATTTGACAATCTTGATCCTTGGCTGCTTCTAATACACTTGGAAACATGCTGTCTTGTGTATATTCTTGATATTCATGCTCGGTTAAATAAGACTTCAACTTCTCCTTCATGTCAGATAGGTCATCCGTTCGATTCACTGTGTATTGTGCTTTTTTATAGCTTTCTCCAAATGCTGCTGCCTCTTTTTTAAAGCTCGGTTTACCGCAAGCACTCACAATCAATAGTACACTGACGATGACCAACACCATCGCATACCTTCTGTTCACACCATTCGCTCCTTCAAAACAAATTTATGTAAAAAAATCATGATCAGAATGTTCATTCTTTTATATATACGTTTCTCTTTTACCATAAGTTTCATCTTTACATAATAAAATAGTCCGACTTTATTCAGCCGGACTTTTCGTTTTGAATGTGTGCGCAAACAGCTCGGTCCTTCTCGTTAATATCCTTAACGATGCGAACATCAGCCGCAGGGAATGCCTGCATGAGAAGCGCTTTTACATCTTGCGCTTGGGTGTGTCCAATTTCAAAGACGACCACCGCTTGCTCGCTCAATACGTTGTGGAGATCTCGAACGAGCCTCTGGTAAAACCACAGACCGTCACGTCCATCAGTCAGCGCATGGACTGGCTCATGCTTTGTGACAACCTCTGATAGGCTATCCATTTCTTCTACCGCAATATAAGGTGGATTGGAAATAAACAAATCCACTTTGATGCCTTGAGCTATGACTGGTTCAAGTAAATCTCCATGTAAAAAATGAACGTCTGCACCAAGCGCTTGTTGATTCCGCTTCGCTACTGCAAGTGCATCACGTGAGATATCAGTCGCTGTGACAGATAGAGATTCCTTTTCAAGAGCTAACGTAATCGCAATTGCACCGCTACCTGTTCCTACATCAACAGCTTTGAGCGGCTGATCATTAGGAAAAACGCGATTCATCATATTCAATGCCGCCAGCACCACTTCCTCCGTTTCAGGACGAGGAATGAGCACATGCTTGTTCACCTCGAAGGGACGACCATAGAAGAATTCAATACCTGTTAAATGCTGCACAGGCACTCCAAGTTTGTGCTGTGTGACAAACTCGCTGAACAGTCGATCTTTCTCTTCTGGCAGTGGGTCATGAAAACGCGCAAGAAGTTCACTTCTGCTCCATCCTAGTACATGCATCAGAAGAAGCTCTGCTGCATTTTGGTCTCTACCGGCTTCCGTTAACAAAGAAGAAGCCCATTTAAGGGCTTCAAAGATTGTTCGTTGATTATTTTGCATTTTGAAGCTTCCTTGCTTGGTCTTCCATAATTAATGCATCAATGACCTCGTCAAGTTTTCCTTCTAAAATTTGATCAAGCTTTTGAATCGTCAAACCGATGCGGTGGTCTGTTACACGGTTTTGCGGGAAGTTGTACGTACGGATACGCTCTGAACGATCCCCTGTTCCAACAGCAGATTTACGCGTTTGATCATATTCAGCCTGTGCTTCACGCTGGAATTTATCATAAATTCTCGCACGTAATACTTTCATTGCTTTTTCTTTGTTTTTGATTTGTGATTTCTCATCCTGACAGGATACAACGACCCCTGTTGGTAGGTGAGTTAATCGAACAGCAGACATGGTCGTGTTTACACTCTGTCCGCCAGGTCCGCTTGATGTGAAAGTATCTACACGGATGTCTTTTTCATGGATATCAATTTCAACTTCTTCAGCCTCAGGTAATACCGCGACTGTCGCAGTTGATGTATGAATCCGTCCGCCTGATTCAGTTTCAGGAACACGCTGCACGCGGTGTGCGCCATTTTCAAATTTTAATTTAGAATATGCGCCTTTCCCGCTGATCATAAAGATGATTTCTTTATAACCGCCTGTGCCAGTGACACTTGCTTCCATGACTTCCGTTTTCCAGCCTTGCATTTCAGCATAACGACTGTACATACGGTAAAGGTTTCCTGCAAAAAGAGCAGCCTCTTCTCCGCCCGCTGCACCGCGAACCTCCACAATAACGTTCTTGTTGTCATTTGGATCTTTCGGAATCAGCAAGATTTTCAGCTCGTCTTCTAAACGTTCCGTTTCCTCTGTGAGCTCTGAAATTTCTTCTTTGACCATGTCGCGCATCTCCGCATCCAGCTTCTCTTCCAGCATGGCTTTCGCATCACTCAGCTGGTCGTACGCTGCACGATATTGTCTATATACCTCAACAGTTTCTTGAATATCAGATTGTTCCTTCGAATATTCACGAAGCTTCTTAGGGTCGTTCACCACTTCAGGATCACTTAAATATTCATTTAACTTTTCATAGCGTTCTTCAATTGATTTTAAACGGTCTAACATGGTCTTCACCTCTGTTTTGTGCGTAACAGTCTAATTATAGTATAGCGGGGTATGACAGTCAAAAAAATTTCCAAAACAATTGATTTTCTGCAATTTTCCGCTAGAAAACACGATCTTTGACGATTGGTTACTTGTTTTGTCTAACGTGAAGGAACAGGGCCTCCTTGAAGAGAAAGGTACTTGTAATTGAAAAAAGGGAGGGCATTTGGTTTGAATACAAATGAGGTTGCAAAGGAAATTGGCGTCTCTTCAAAAACGATTCAGCGTTGGGTCAAACAGCTCAACATCCCTGTCGCCCGAAATGAACTTGGACATTATGATTTTCATGAAGATATTGTGCAGCTGCTCAAAGAGGTCAAACACCAAATGAATGAAGGTGTGATCCTCCAAGACATTCAACTGCCCATTCATAAGGAAACCGTTCGTCAATTAGCACCTGCTGTCGAAACTGACGTCTCTACACAAAGGATGGAAGCATTAGAAGAACAAGTGAAGCAGCTCATTCAGCAGCAATCACACGTCCATGATGTTGAAGAGCGTTTACAAGAGCTTGAACGGAAACTGGCTAAAAAAGCAGATGAAGGTGTGTCCTATCAGCTGCTCCAGCATCGTAGAGAAATTGAAGAATTAACCACAAAATTTGAACGCCTCGCCGCGACAGTTAAAAAGCCGTCACAAGTAGTAGAAGAGCGGGAAATCGCACCTCCTAAGATCAAAAAGAAACGTGTGCTCTTCCCTATGTTTCATTCATTTCGCTAAAAAGGCTGCCTGTTTAGGCAGCCTTTCTACTTTATTATGAGGTAAGTGCAATAATGATCGGTAATGAAATTAATGACATGATTGCACTGATCACAAATGCGGATGCAGTTTCTGCTTCTTGTTTTTCAAATCGCGTTGCGATCATCGCTGCAACAGCTGAACCTGGGAAGGCAACAAGCAATACAGCTTTTGTAATTTCATCAGCCGAAAGACCCATAAAAATGGCGATGAAATACATAAGTAATGGTTGTACAGCTACTTTTAGCAATGCGATACTGAATGCTGGTATGCTTAATTTAATCTTACGGATACCAACAGTGACACCGACTGCAAATAGCGCAACCCCTGATGTAACACTTCCAATTTCCTCTAACATTTCATGTCCAATTTCAGGAAGTTTAAATCCTAAAAGAACAAGAATGATACTTGCTAGCGGTGCAAGTGCAAGAGGCTCTGATAAACCGTGCAAAATGGCTTTCGTCGTCATTTTAAGGAAACTTTCGCCGTCTTTGCCTTTTCCTTTCGTTTTTTCACCGACAGTTGACACAATAATCGCAATTGGATCAAGCATTGCATTTACAACTATTCCGGTAATTGCAATCGGAATTGCAACTTCTTGAGCCCCAAATAAACTGCCTAGGACCGGAATCCCCATAAATGCAAAGGTCGGTTGAGCTGAGTTTAACGAGAAAACAGATGAATTTGTTAAATCGTATTTAAAAGCAAATTTCGTAACAAGAAGGATAATGATATAAAAACCAACGATTCCTAAAATTAATGCAACGAAAAACGGAATTTGACTATAGAATTTATCTTTTGGTGTTGACAGAATGCTGGCGATAAAGTGCGCTGGCAAAGCATACTTTGTCACAAGTGTACTTACACCTTTTGCAGATTTAGCGTCATAGCTGCCGAAGTTCCCTGCGAACCAACCCAGCGCGATAACGAAAAAAATCGGTGCTAGGAGGATCAAAATATTTAAAAAGTCCACCTTACTCTTCCTCCTTAAATCCTTTACATATTTCTATTTATTGCGGCATTGCTTAAATTACCCTAAACAATGCCGCGTTACACATTTTATTATGCTCTTACAATCTTTTTATATTCAGGAATCCACATTGCATCTTTCACAGCTTGTTCAATGTTGTCAGGAGTTTTTCTTGCGACTCCATCTTCAATCGCTGCTTTCGCTACTTCAATTGCCACATGGATTGACACTTCTTGCAAGTTATCAATGCTTGGAAGTAAGCCAGCACCTGGTTTTTCGTGATCAACCATTTCAGCAATCGCATTTGCAGAAGCAACGAACATGCTTTTTGTGATGATTTTTGATTCTGTGACGATAGAACCAAGACCAAGTCCTGGGAAAACGAACGCATTGTTTGATTGTCCGATTTCATGTTCGATTCCGTTGTACTCAACGTTTTCGAACGGGCTTCCTGTTGCAATCAGCACACGGCCGTCTGTCCATTTAAACAGATCCTCTGGCACTGCCTCAGCAAGTGGTGTTGGGTTAGACATTGGCATGATCACTGGACGCTCTGTATGAGCTGCCATTTCTTTAATGATTTCTTCAGTGAATGCGCCGCCTTGACCTGATGTACCGATTAGGATCGTTGGCTTCACTTTGCGAACGGTTTCTGCAAATGAGATTTGTCCTTTTTCATCACGTGCCCAGCCCTCAACTTCGTCAGATGAACGAAGATACGGTTTTTGGAAATCAAGCACTTCATCTTCAAATTGATCTGTTAACAGCCCTCTGTAGTCTAATGTCCAGAATGCATTGTTTGCTTCTTCTTCAGTCAGACCTTCAAGTACCATTGTGTCACGCACTTGATCTGCGATTCCGATACCAGCTGATCCTGCTCCGAAAATCACAACACGGTGATCTTTCAATTGTGTACCAGTTTTCTTGACAGCTGCAAGTACACCCGCTAAAGTAATGGCACCAGTACCTTGAATATCATCATTGAACGTTAGGATGTTATCATTGTATTTTTTCATGATGTTACGAGCATTTTTGTTTCCAAGGTCTTCCCAGTGAAGCAATGCTTTCGGGAAGAATTTAAGTGCTGCTTTTACATAAGCATCAATGAACTCTTCGTATTTTTCACCTTGTACACGTTTGTGATGGTTACCGATGTATAATGGATCATTCAATAATTTTTCATTGTTTGTTCCAACATCTAATACAACTGGAATCACACGGCTTGGATCAATACCTGCTGCTGCAGTGTAAACAGCTAATTTACCGATTGCGATGTTGATACCACCAACACCCCAGTCACCAATTCCAAGGATACTCTCAGAGTCAGTTGCAACGATTAGGTCAATATCTCCAGCTGTTGCATGTAAGTTTTCAAATGCTTTCTCAATGCCGTCAATGTTGTCGATTGAAAGATAGACACCATGAGGTCTTCTGTATTCATGGCTGTATTCTTGAATCGCTTCACCAACAGTTGGTGTGTAAACAACCGGAAGCATTTCACGAAGCTTGTCTTTTAACAGCTTGTAGAACAATACTTCGTTACGGTTTTGTAAATCACTTAAGTATACGTTTTGACGAAGACGATCTGGCTGAGCAAGAAATTGCTTGTATGCTCTCTCTGCTTGTTGTTCTAAAGTTAGAACAGTTGGAGGAAGCAATCCTTCTAGTCCAAGCTCTTGTCTTTCTTCTTCAGAGAAAGCAACTCCTTTGTTCAACGTTGGAATCGATAATACATCTTTACCTGTTAAAGTGGTTTCGAGGTACCCTTCTTTTGTTTTCTTCACGTTGTTCATCAAAAACTACCCTCTTTCTAAAATATAAATAAAGTTAACTATTAATCAAAAGAACGATTAAGGAGAAAAACCCTTAATCAAAAAAATTATGACAAGAAATCGAACTTTTCGTTAAAATGCTTTACACTACAGTTAGTCATTTTATGCCTGCTTATGCCAAAACGCAAGCGTTGAAAATTAGATAATTTTTTCGTAGTGTTATTTAATTTATTTAAGTACAAATGATGGGTGTTCAGCCAAAATCTCGAAAAACGAAACACAGCGGCATTTGCTATTTTTTTAATTGTCAAGTGTTGTACCAACGTCAAGTCTTGGTACTTCATGGTGATGTCTGCATCGTGCTTCATATGATTCCTGCGCACCTACTAAAATAATGGGATCATCATAGGATGCGGGTTTACCGTCGATCAAGCGTTGTGTTCTACTCGCTGGGGAGCCGCATACCGAACAAACGGCTTGAAGTTTTGTTACAAGCTCTGCACATGCCATTAAATGCGGAACAACACCAAATGGCTCTCCTCTGAAGTCTTGATCCAGGCCTGCAACAATGACTCGGTAGCCTTTATCAGCCAATTGAGTGACAATATCAATGATTGTCTCATCAAAAAATTGCACCTCATCAATGCCAATGACATCGGTTCTTTCTGATATGTGCGTTATTATGTCTTTTGGTGAGGCTACTGCAATCCCATCTACTGATGAACCGTTATGTGACACAACTGAGCTCGTGCTATATCGGTTATCAATCGCTGGTTTGAATATTTTTACTTCTTGTTTGGCAAAGGTGGCTCTTTTGGCTCTCCGAATCAATTCTTCCGACTTTCCAGAAAACATACTACCGCAGATGACTTCAAGCCAACCGCTTTGTTTCATCACATACATAAAGTCTTCTCCCCCGTTTTAAAGTTCCATCAATCCACGTAAAAAAACAGGCAAGAACGGATTCCTGCCTGTTTATTGTATCTATTATTACTTAAGACCGTATTTTTTGTTAAAGCGGTCAACACGTCCATCAGCAGAAGCGAATTTTTGACGGCCTGTATAGAAAGGATGGCACTCAGAACAAATCTCGATGCGAATCTCTTCTTTTACTGATCCAGTTTCAAACTCATTTCCACAAGCGCATTTGACTGTAGCTTTTTTGTAGTTAGGATGAATTCCTGTTTTCATCTACTGTCATCTCCTTCCGCCCTGAATCCAATTCGGAAACAGAGTTAATATCTCAGAATAAATTCTGAAACGCACATGATAAAATTATAACAGTGTGAGTCTATGATTGCAAATGTATTTTTTCAGAAAGTTATCTTCTTGATGCAGACATATTTGCTTGTTTCCATTCTTGCGTTAAAATTTCGAAAAATTCTTGATTTGTCTTTGTTTTTCTCATTTTGCGCATGAACTTCTCAGCGAAGTCAGGTGTATCTGACATCGATTTTCTCATTGCCCATAGACGATCAAGATGCTCTTTTGGCACAAGTAGTTCTTCTTTTCTCGTACCAGAACGACGAATGTCGATCGCTGGGAAGATTCTTCTCTCTGCAAGAGAACGGTCCAAATGAAGCTCCATGTTTCCAGTTCCTTTAAATTCCTCATAAATCACATCATCCATACGTGATCCAGTATCAACAAGTGCAGTAGCTAAAATCGTCAAGCTTCCGCCTTCCTCGATGTTACGCGCAGCACCAAAGAAACGTTTCGGGCGATGGAAAGCCGCTGGATCAATCCCGCCGGAAAGCGTTCGGCCGCTTGGTGGGATGACAAGGTTGTATGCACGAGCAAGCCTTGTAATGCTGTCCATTAAGATGATGACATCTTTTTTATGTTCAACAAGACGCATGGCACGCTCTAATACAAGCTCTGCTACTTTAATGTGGTTTTCCGGTACTTCGTCAAAGGTTGAACTAACAACATCCCCTGCAACAGACCGTTCGATATCTGTTACTTCCTCCGGGCGTTCGTCAATCAGAAGGACAATCAGTTCTGCCTCTGGATGATTTTCAGAAATGCTGTTGGCAATTTCTTTGAGTAGAATGGTTTTCCCTGCCTTAGGCGGCGCAACGATTAATCCACGCTGTCCAAACCCAACTGGCGCCATCATATCCATAATTCTAGTAGACAGATGATTAGGCTGCGTTTCAAGAATCATTTGGCGATCAGGAAATAGCGGTGTGAGTGCAGGAAAGTGAACACGTTCCTTTGCTGATTCTGGGTCGTCCCCATTTACCGCTTCTACATGAAGGAGGCCATAGTAGCGTTCATTCTCTTTTGGAGGTCGTACCTTTCCAGACACTTTATCTCCATTTCGCAAATCAAAGCGTCTGATTTGTGAAGCAGAAATATAAATATCTTCAGAACTTGGGGAGTAGTTAATCGGTCTTAAGAAACCAAATCCCTCAGACTGAATAATTTCAAGAACCCCTTCCATAAATAAGAGATCCTCTTGCTCAGCATTTGCCTTTAGAATGGCAAAGATTAATTCTTTTTTTGTTAGTTTGCTGTAATAAGAGATTTTGTAGCGTTTTGCTAACTCATACAGCTCTTTTAATTTCATATTTTCCAAAGATGAGATCGAAACATCTTTCAATATGGACACCACACTTTTCTAGTCAATGTATTTCATTACAAATGCATGACCATTGTATTTGATTAGCTTTAATTCCTTTTTTGTTGGAATGACCTCGCTCTGATGGTAACGCTCCCACTCGTTGTATCGTGATCGATAGAATCAATGTGGAATAGAGCTTTGTCAACATAGAGAAGGATAATGAGTATATCGTCATGATGCGGCAGTATTTAAACTTGTTGAAGCTTAAAAGAAGTAAATTCGCAGGAAATTTCGCAGCACTCTTTAGTTTTACCTCATTTGCAGAGAATATTCAACTTTAAAAAGAAAATGATATACATTTGAAACCTATATGAAAAGCGGGTAATGAATACCCGCTTTCTGATTACGGACGAATAAAAAGATTCGGTTTTTTCTTTAAGCTGTGTCTGCCATCAACGAATCGAACAGTACCCGATTTCGCACGCATGACAACACTATGTGTTGTTCCAACAGAGCCTTTGAATTGAACACCTTTTAATAACTCGCCGTCCGTTACACCTGTCGCTGCAAAAATGGCGTCGTCTCCTTTTACGAGGTCTTCCATTCTTAGGACTTTCCCAACATCCAGCCCCATTTTCTCACAGCGTATCAGCTCTTGTTCACTTTGAGGAAGAAGCTTACCATGGATTTCTCCACCAAGTGCCTTTAACGCAACAGCAGAAAGGACACCCTCAGGCGCTCCACCTGAACCAAATAGAATATCAACACCTGTGTGATCAAATGCTGTATTAATGGCTCCTGCAACGTCACCATCATCGATTAGTTTGATTCTTGCTCCTGCTTCTCTCAGCTCAGCAATAATTTTCTCATGTCGACCTCTGTTTAAAATCGTCGCAACAACATCTTCAATATCTTTGTTTTTCGCTTTTGCAACAGCGCGAAGATTATCAATGACAGGCGCTTCAATGTCGATGCAGCCTACCGCTTCTGGACCTACTGCGATCTTATCCATGTACATATCAGGTGCATTCAGCAAGTTGCCATGATCTGCAACCGCAATGACAGCTAAGGCATTCCAGCCGCCGCTTGCCACAATATTTGTTCCTTCTAATGGATCAACAGCGACATCCACGCGAGGTCCATATCCGTTGCCAAGCTTTTCCCCAATATAAAGCATTGGCGCTTCGTCCATTTCTCCCTCGCCGATGACGACTGTTCCCTTCATCGGAATAGTGTCAAATACATCACGCATTGCACTTGTTGCAGCATCATCCGCTTCGTCTTTCTTTCCTCTTCCCATCCAACGGGCAGATTTTAAAGCGGCTGCTTCTGTCACCCGTACTAGTTCCATCGATAAACTTCTTTCCATTTTTGTCCAAATCTCCTCTCACAGTCAAAGCCTTATGAATTTTGAAGTTCTTCTATTTCTTGGTCATTCAGCTTTTCACGCCAGATGGTTGCACCCAAGCCTTCAAGCTTCTCCTCAAGCAAACTATAACCTCTGTCTATATGTTCAAGCCCTGTGATTTCGGTCACACCGTCTGCCATCAACCCTGCGACAACGAGACAAGCACCTGCACGCAGATCACTTGCTTTCACCTTTGCTCCTTGAAGCTGCGTTTGTCCTGTAATAATGGCAGATCTTCCTTCCACCTTCATGTTTGCACCCATTCGACGCAATTCGTCAATGTGCTTAAAACGGGCAGAGTAGATCGTATCTGTGACCACACTCGTGCCTTTCGCTTTTGTTAACAAAGCCGTCATCGGCTGCTGAAGGTCAGTCGGAAAGCCCGGATACACAAGGGTTTTGATATCGACAGGCTTGAGTCCTTCGTTTCTGCCAACGATCAACATCTGATCGTTGCTCGTTTCAATGGTGAATCCCATTTCTCTAAGTTTCGCCGTAATTGATTCTAAATGAGTTGGGATCACATTATCAAGTACAACTTCATCTCCCATCGCTGCACCAGCAATTAAAAACGTACCTGCTTCTATGCGGTCAGGAATGATTGAATGCTTACAGCCATGAAGAGATTCTACACCTTCGATTCGAATCACATCAGTACCCGCACCTTTGATTCTGGCTCCCATGCTTGCAAGCAGTGTTGCTACGTCAATAATTTCGGGCTCTTTTGCGGCATTTTCAATCACCGTTTTCCCTTCGGCCAGTACAGCTGCCAGCATGATATTGATGGTCGCACCGACACTGACAACATCAAGATAAATACGGGCTCCGACTAATTTTTCAGCACGCAAATAAATCGCACCCTGCTCATTTGTCACCTCGGCTCCAAGTGCTTCAAAGCCTTTGATATGCTGATCGATCGGTCTAGGTCCTAAGTGGCACCCTCCTGGCAGCCCAATGACAGCCTGCTTGAATCTTCCCAGCATAGCGCCCATTAAATAATAAGACGCACGCAGTTTCTTCACTTTCCCATTAGGAAGCGGCATACTGATCATGGAAGCAGGATTGACGACCATTTCACCTTTTTCAAATGTGACCTTTCCGCCAATCTCTTCTAACAGATCTCGTAATGTGTCAATATCTGAAATATGCGGAAGGCCCTCAATCGTTACTGGAGAATCAGCGAGAATCGTGGCAGGAATCAGTGCCACTGCACTATTTTTCGCACCACTAATATGTACGGTCCCGCGTAAGGGGTCACCGCCGGCAATGTTTAACTTTTCCATATTTGTCTCCCTTCTTAAAGAAGATCACTGTTGGAGTTATACTGTTTGTGGATGTCGCGCTTTAAAAGGTCTTGTCCAAAATTTAGCCAATATCAAGAGAAAGAATACAGGTTAAACGAAATTTGTCGGAAGAAAAATAATCGAAGCTTTGCGAGGCTGTGATGTTCTCTTCTTTGCACAAAACATTTCTTAGCGTTTTTAAGGAAAACTGCGGCAAGCAGGAGACAATCCCGCCTGCCACAATCACTTATTTATTCCAGTCAGCTAAAAATTGCTCAATGCCCGCATCCGTTAATGGGTGTTTCGTCAGCTGCTTGATGACTTTCAGCGGCATTGTGCCGATATGAGCACCTCTAAGTGCAGCTTCTGTCACGTGCTGCGGATGACGAATGGATGCAGCAATGATTTGTGTATCTAAGCCATGAACATCAAATATGGTTTTCACTTCACTGATGAGATCGAGACCATTTTGGCCAATGTCATCTAAGCGGCCGAGGAATGGAGAGACATACGTCGCACCAGCTCTAGCTGCAAGAAGTGCCTGGTTTGCACTAAAAATCAAAGTGACGTTTGTTTTAATTCCAAGGTCTGTTAACGCTTTGACAGCTTTAAGACCATCTGTTGTCATTGGGATTTTAACCGTGATATTTGGTGCAATGGCAGCAAGCTCTTTTCCTTCTTCAATCATTTCTTCTGCTTTGAGGGAAATGACTTCTGCACTGACAGAGCCTGATACCACGTCAGTGATTTCGCGAAGACGGTCGTGGAATGATACGTCCTTTTCTTTCGCTACTAAACTAGGGTTTGTTGTGACGCCTGCTAAAATGCCAAGCTCGTGCGCCTCTTTGATGTCTGCGATATTCGCTGTATCTACAAAAAATAACATAACTGTGCCACTCTCCTATCAATAAATTGTCTGAAATGTAAATTTGATTGCGCTTTCTCAAGATATGGAGAAAACCGCCTGTGACTCAGGCGGCTTTCGGTTCTCATCAAATTATGCTTGGTTAGAAGAACCAAATTCACGCATTTTGCCGATAACAGTTGCTTTAATTGCGTCACGAGCTGGTCCAAGATATTTACGTGGATCATACTCTTCTGTTTTTACAGCAAGTGTTTCGCGAACTGCTTTCGCAGAAGCAATTTGGTTTTCAGTGTTTACATTGATTTTTGCTGTACCAAGTGAAATTGAACGCTTGATGTCAGCAGTTGGGATACCTGTTCCGCCGTGAAGAACAAGTGGAAGACCTGTTGTTTTACCGATTTCTTCCATTTCAGCGAAACCAAGGTTTGGTTCACCTTTGTATGGACCATGAACTGAACCTAGTGCAGGTGCAAGGCAGTCGATACCAGTACGTTCTACAAGCTCTTTGCACTCTTTTGGATCAGCATAAATAACGCCCTCAGCGATGACGTCGTCTTCTTGTCCACCAACAGTTCCAAGCTCAGCTTCTACAGATACACCGTGGAAATGTGCAAGCTCAACTACTTTTGCAGTTGTTGCCACATTCTCATCGAATGGGTGGTGAGAAGCATCGATCATAACAGAAGTAAATCCTGCATGAATCGCTTTTGCACAAGATTCAAAGCTTGAACCGTGATCTAAATGAATCGCAACAGGAACTGTTACATTATATTCTTCGATTAACGCTTTAACCATTGCGACAACTGTTTTGAAGCCGCCCATGTAGCGTCCTGCTCCTTCAGATACTCCTAAGATAACTGGAGATTTCTCTTCTTCAGCAGCTTGTAAAATCGCTTGCGTGAATTCTAAGTTATTTAAGTTAAACTGTCCAACAGCGTAACCTTTTTCCTTTGCGTCTTTCAACATTTCTGTCATTGAAACTAAAGGCATGATGAAAAATCCTCCCTATGTAGCTAATTTGCTTACTAAAAAAAGCTCTCCACCCTAGCATGACCAGAATTTCTCGCCATATGTAAACTTTCAAAGTCAGATCGCTTTCTTCTTCTTCTTATCTAGAATACCAATTATTCGACAAATCGGCAACAGAATGACTCGATTCAATCATTTCCAGCTAGCCATTTGTTTCAAGAGGCAAGTATTCTTTGACTGCATCTCGGATCTCATCAATATCAAATGGTTTAGCAAAGTGTGTCAACGCACCGAGTTCTTTGGATTCTTGAATCATATCTAATTCGCCATAAGCTGTCATAATGATCACGCGGATGTCTTCATCAATTAATTTCATTCGTTTTAAAATCTCAATCCCATCCATTCCGGGAATCTTCATATCAAGCAGAACAAGGTTCGGTCTATGGTTTTTCACAATATCTAACGCTTGTAGACCATTGGCCGCTTGGAAGGTTTGATAGCCTTCTTTATGAAACACTTCATTCAGCAATATTCTAATACCGTACTGATCATCGACAATTAAAATTTTCTCATTCATCTGTTACACCCCATTACTTTCATTTTTCGCCATAAAAAGAGCAGTTGTTAAATAATTCTGTTTGATTTTCACATTTCCTTTATTTATAATAGTCTACTTTACGACATTTTCTGAGCATTTTTCCTAATATTCTCTTTATATTCTATTATAAAATGAGCTAACCGAAGGAGGAAATGAGTCTTGTTAAAAATTTTCACAACCCAGTTATCAGGTATTTTTTCACGTATTGGAGAAAAGCAGACAGAAGCGATTGAGGACGGCGCACGCCTTCTTGCTCAATCCGTTGTCAGTGGACATGCCGTTTATTTCCACGGAAAGAAAGAGCTGGCTGCTGTAGCCCTAGAGGCATCCGAAAGCAAGGAGCCCTTTCCCGGTGCGAAAGTACTGCCGCTGGATCAAAAGGAGCGCAGCTTACTTCACCCAAGTGACAGGGTGCTGCTTTTTTATTCAGATCCAGAAGATCAGGAGATCCAATCCCTCGTAAAAGAACTGCAGGCGCAAGGTACGCCCATTGTTGGAGTTGGGCCAGCACAAAAGGAGCCGTCAATGATTGAAGAGCATTGCGATGTTCACATTGATTACCAGCTCAAGAAACCACTTGTGCCTGCTGAGGATGGAACAAGGTTCGGCTATCCTGCGTTAATGACCTGCTTATATGTCTACCACGCTCTATCGTTTACTGTGAAAGAAATCGTTGAAGAATATGAATAAAAAAACTGCCGAGAAGATGATATTCTCGGCAGTTTTTTGTTTTATTTTGATTCAGATGCTTGCAAAGAAGCACCAACGAAATCTCTAAATAATGGCTGTGGTCTTGTCGGTCTTGAAATGAATTCTGGGTGGAACTGAGAAGCAAGGAACCAAGGGTGATCCTTCAGCTCGATAATTTCAACAAGACGTCCGTCTGGGCTTGTACCAGAGAATACAAAGCCCGCTGCTTCCATTTGCTGTCTGTATTCGTTATTAAACTCATAACGATGACGGTGGCGTTCGTAGACCACTTCGTCATTGTATGCAGCAAATGCTTTCGAGTCTTCATTTAATTTACAAGGGTACAGGCCAAGACGAAGTGTTCCGCCTAGATCATCTACATCCTTCTGTTCTGGAAGAAGGTCGATGATTGGGAATGCTGTTTCCGGATCAATTTCCGCTGAATGAGCTCCCTCAAGACCTAGTACGTTTCTCGCATATTCGATAGAAGCGACTTGCATTCCTAGGCAAATGCCGAAGAATGGCACTTTGTTTTCGCGGGCATATTGTGTTGCAATGATTTTCCCTTCCACTCCGCGGTCTCCGAAGCCTCCAGGAACGATCATACCGTCAACATCTTGAGCGAAATCAGCTATATTCTCCGCTGTGACTTCCTCTGCATTGATCCATTTGATTTGAACATCAGCATCAAATGCATAGCCAGCATGACGAAGTGATTCAACAACAGAAATGTATGCATCTTGCAGCTCAACATATTTCCCTACAAGTCCAATCGTTACTTGTTTTGAAAGGTTTTGCACTTTGTCGACAAGAGCCGTCCACTCAGTCATGTCCGCATCTTGGCATTCAAGCTTCATGTGTTCACATACAAGCTTGTCTAATCCTTGTTTTTGTAAATCAAGCGGAATGGAGTAAAGGGTGTCTGCATCCTGACATTCGATGACAGCTTTTGTATCAATATCACAGAATAGAGCAATTTTGTCCTTCATGTCTTGTGTCATTGGCATTTCTGTTCTAACAACAATGACGTTTGGCTGAATGCCAAGGCTGCGAAGTTCTTTCACACTATGCTGTGTTGGTTTTGTTTTCAGTTCGCCCGCTGCACGGATGTAAGGAACAAGGGTACAATGAATGTACATGACATTTTCACGTCCGATGTCACTCTTCATTTGACGAATCGCTTCAAGGAATGGAAGGGATTCGATATCTCCAACTGTTCCGCCGATTTCTGTAATGACAACATCCGCACCAGTTTCTTTCCCTGCGCGGTATACACGGTCTTTGATTTCATTTGTAATGTGGGGAATGACCTGTACTGTACCGCCTAAATAGTCGCCGCGACGCTCTTTTTTCAAGACAGTAGAGTAGATTTTACCCGTTGTTACGTTGCTATACTTATTTAAGTTAATATCAATGAAACGCTCGTAGTGACCTAAGTCAAGGTCTGTTTCAGCACCGTCATCTGTAACAAATACTTCACCATGCTGGTATGGACTCATTGTCCCTGGGTCTACATTTATATATGGATCGAATTTTTGAATGGTGACATCCATCCCTCTGTTTTTTAGAAGGCGGCCTAACGATGCAGCCGTGATCCCTTTTCCAAGTGAGGAAACAACTCCTCCTGTTACAAAAATATACTTTGTCATTTCGTATGCTCCTCTCTTTTTTACCCTTGCATGACTAGACATGCACAGCTTCATCCTTTTTAGAGTGTATCCCTAAATCTCTTGAAAAATAAGAAAGCTCCCTTTCAAATAAATGAAAGGGAGCGTAAATGAACGTATCTTTACGTACTCTTTTTAGAGAGCCCAAAATACATACTACATAGTTCGCTCTCGAAAGTCAAGACGGTTTTGTCCTGTTTTAAGGACCGGTTTCAAAGGATTATTTGCCTTCCTTTTCCTCGTCTAAATCGTCTTCATCAATCTCCGTTAAGCCGTCATCATCTTCGTCATCATCATCTTCGTCGAAGTCTTCTAGATCTTCATCAACTTCTTCTTCATCTAAGTCGAGATCATCGTCGTCTTCAACAAGATCAATATCTTCTTCAAGCTCTTCGATTTCTTCTTCCTCTTCAATCTCATCGAAGTCTTCTTCAACGACAGCTGCTTTTGTTTTTTTCTTTTTCGCTTTTGTTTTCACAGCTGGCTGAACTTCTTCTTCGATTTGATCAACTGGATACCAGCTGCGAAGTCCCCATCTCTGATCACCTAACGAAATAAAGCGGCCATCTATATTTAAGTCTGTATAAAATTGGGCAAGTCGATCATCAAGATCAGATTTTTGTATCCCTTGCAAACGGATCATTTCATCTATTAACTCGGAAAACGTAATCGGTGTTTTGCTGTCTCTGAAAATTTCATAAGCAAGTTCAACTAAAGACATTTGTTTGAGCTGTTCCTGTGAGTATTCTTTCAAACTCAAGGTCAGACACTCCCTTTCTATTACATATATGTATCCATTTATCAGTGAAATAATAAGTATTTATACCTTATTCTTACGACAAACCATACCTCTCATTATAAACAAATTAGGGGAGTTTATGCCACCTTTATCGATGTTAAATTTTGATTTTTTCTCATGAGGAGCCTCCAGAGGTCAATCATTTGCGCAGAATTGGACTGGTTCTTGTGTGCCGTACACATTTTGCGTGCATTTTTATCTTCCATTTTGATTGTATAAGAGCTACTTCTTCTTCTTTAAAAAGGGAATTTATTCCTTCACAAAATGTTCACTTACGACCGTTTGATACAAAAATCTATAATAAGTAGACTAATTTTGAGAGGTTGATCGAATTGCCAATGACAAGAAAAGAAGATATACAATTTGGTGTATTGATGTGTTTTTGTATGTTTTCAGTAATGTTCTTTTACAATCTATTTCTAAACGGGCAGCTTGGACATATGACGTGGTTAGAAGGGGTTCTCAGCTATGTGCTCGGTTTTGTCATCGCTTTGTTGATTGAAATGTACATTGTTGAACCTTCAGCAAAAAAAGCAGCCAGCCGCTTTGCCCCGAAAGGCAAGAAAATCTATTTTATACTCACTCTTTCCATCTGCATCGTATTTGGGATGGTGTGCCTCATGTCTTTATGCGGATATGTGGTTCAAAGCATCAGCACAGGATTTCAAGCACAATCAATTCTGTCTGATTACTTTACGATTTTCGGTCATAATGTGATCATGGCGCTGCCTTTACAGCTTTTGATTATGGGGCCGCTTGTCCGTTATGTCTTTTTCAAATGGATGAAATCGAAACAGACAGCCGCAATATAGGCGAATGTGCATATTTAAAGCTGGATGTTCTGAATTAATGAGAAAACAACAGGTATGGTAAACAAAGTTCCCGCAGACATTAATACGATTAACTTTCTGCGACTTTTTTCTTGATCGTCCTTCTTTGAAGACTTCGAAAGCTCTGTGGAAACCATGATCCAAATAACCAGAGTGACTAATGCTAAGATGGTCGTCATCATCATAACCTCCATATTTATATTTTTCCCAATTTTAACATAATGCCATGATGATATGGATCAATATTGGAAATTGCCTCAAATTCGAAAAATGATTGAAACAAAACCAAAACAGACCACCTCACGTTCAGGTGGTCTTTGCTTTTTTTCTACATATCTAGCAGTTTCCGTGAGATGACCAGCCGCTGGATTTCCTGTGTTCCTTCGTAAATTTGAGTGATTTTCGCATCACGCATGTATCGTTCGACTGGGTAATCCTTTGTATAGCCGTACCCGCCGAAGATTTGAACCGCTTCTGTCGTGACCTTCATGGCTGTATCACCAGCAAAGAGCTTGGACATGGCTGATTCCTTTCCATACGGAAGCCCTTTCGTTTCAAGCCATGCTGCCTGGTACGTGAGCAGTCTCGACGCCTCGATCGCTGTCGCCATATCGGCTAGCTTAAAAGCGATCCCTTGCTGCTGTATAATTGGTTTCCCAAATTGCTTGCGCTCCTTTGCATAATTGACCGCCGCATCAAGAGCACCTTGGGCGATCCCTACAGCCTGTGCAGCAATGCCGTTTCTGCCGCCATCGAGCGTCATCATGGCTATTTTAAACCCTTCTCCTTCTTTACCGAGCCGGTTCCTTTCATGAATGCGACAATCTTCAAATATGATTTCAGTTGTTGGCGATGACCGTATGCCCAGCTTGCTTTCTTTTTTACCTATCGAGAAGCCCGGTGTCTCTTTTTCGACAATAAAGGCGGTTGTATTTCGAGATGTAGCTTCTTGGTCAGTCACGGCAAACACAATATAATAATCCGCAATGCCTCCATTTGTTATAAAGATCTTCGCACCATTCAGGACGTATTCACTACCCGCTTTCACTGCCGTTGTCTTCATTCCGCCTGCATCAGAACCGGAGCCGCTTTCAGTAAGTGCGTATGCACCTATCTTCTGTCCCTCTGCAAGCGGCTTTAAATAGGTCTCCTTTTGCTCATCTGTCCCGAAGGTATAGATTGGCCATGAGGCGAGAGATGTATGAGCAGACAGGGTAACGCCCGTAGAGGCGCACACTCTTGAGAGCTCCTCAACCGCTATGACATAGGCTAAATAGTCACTGCCGATCCCGCCAACCTCTTCCGGCCAAGGTATGCCCGTTAAACCGAGCTCCGCCATCTGGCGAAAAATAGCTGCATCATAGGTTTCTGACTCATCCCGCTCTGCTGCTGTTGGCTCCACTTCATTTCTCGCAAAATCTCTCACCATTTTTTGTATCATTTCATGTTCATCACTTAATTGGAACTGCATCATGAGCCACCTCATTTCATATTAGCTGTTTACAAATGACCAGCCTTTGAATTTCACTTGTTCCTTCATAGATTTCACAAATTTTCGCATCACGAAAATAGCGTTCTGCGTGATATCGATTGGTATAACCGTCCATGCCTAGCAAATGGATGGCTTCTGTACTGATCTCAACCGCCGTTTTTGAAGCAAATAACTTTGCCATCGACGCTTCCTTTGTGACTGGGCGATTTGCCTCTTTATAAGAAGCTGCTTGATAGACGAGCAACTTGGCCGCTTCAAGCTTCGCCGCCAAATCGCCTAACCGAATGGTCGTTTCAAGACCGGCTGGATGCTGCTTTAAATAAGTCACTGCCTCCGTTAATGCGGCTTCTGCAATACCAAGGCTTTGGGCCGCGATACCGATTCTCCCCGCATTTAAGCTAGACATGGCCATTCGAAAGCCCTCTCCTTCCGCACCGAGCAGCTGCTCCTTCGGAATTCGCACGCCATCAAAATGAAGCGTCACTGTTTTTGATCCGTGCAGCCCCATCTTCTTCTCATCTTTTCCGATCGTAAAACCCGGCGTATCTTTTTCGACAATGAACGCCGATATATTTTTTTTAGCAGAAGCAGGGTCTGTCACTGCAAATACAAGATACAGTTCTGCTTCCCCGCCGCTTGTGATAAAAATTTTCGTTCCATTTAACTCATAGTGGTCGTCTACCCGCTCTGCTCTTAGCTGAATACTAGAAGCATCTGAGCCAGCTGTTGGTTCAGTCAGGCAAAAGGCGCCCAGCTTCTGCCCAGACGCAAGCAGCGGAACATAGGATTCTTTTTGCTCGGTCGTACCAAAAGCCAAAATAGGCATCGTCACAACAGATGTATGAACGGACACAATGACACCGATGGTTGCACTCACTTTCGATAATTCATGAATCGCGATGATATACGTTGTAAAATCTGCCCCTAATCCTTGATACGCAGCTGGTATCGGAAGCCCTAGAAAGCCTTGACGTCCCATCTCAGCTAAAAGTGTTTTTGGAAACTGGCCTTGTTCCATGGCTTCTACTTCAGGGAATACATGCTGACGTGCAAATGATGCCACTTGTTCTCTCCAGAGACGCTGTTTTTCCGTTAGCATAACATCCATCTTGACTCCCCCTATGAGTGGTCGTGGTATGTGTAAAAACCTCTCTTTGTCTTTCTGCCAAGCCAGCCTGCGTTCACGTATTTTTTCAAAAGAGGACAAGGTCTATATTTGCTATCTCCAAGACCCTCGTGAAGGGTATTCATAATAAATAAACATGTATCCAGTCCGATTAAATCAGCGAGACGAAGCGGACCCATTGGGTGATTCATCCCAAGTGTCATGACGCTGTCAATGCTTTCTGCATCTGCCACGCCTTCATAAAGGGTGTAGATGGCCTCATTGATCATCGGCATCAATATGCGATTTGATACAAAACCCGGAAAGTCCTCCACTTCAATTGGGGTTTTGTTTAATTTCTTCGCTGTTTCAAAAACGATTTGATACGTTTCGTCATTCGTTTGCAGTGCACGGATGACCTCAACCAGCTTCATCACAGGAACCGGATTCATAAAATGCATGCCAATGACCTGCTCTGGCCTTGTCGTAGCGGCTGCTAATTCGGTGATGGACAGGGAAGACGTATTGGTCGCAAATATCGTCTTCTCCTCTGCAAATTGATCGAGAGTTTTAAAGATTTGTTTCTTAACACTCATTTGTTCAGATGCCGCTTCAATCACTAAATGTGCATGCTGTACGTCCTTTAAATCCGTGGAGACTGCAAGCCGCTGCGTAATATCACGGACTGCCTGATGTGCCAGCTTTCCTTTTTCCGCTCGTGTCGTCAGTTGTTTGGTCATGGAGGAAATCGCTCTATGAATCTGCTCTTCTTGTGCATCATGGAGCAGGACTGTGTAGCCTGACTGAGCAAACACTTGGGCAATGCCTGATCCCATTTGACCAGCCCCGACGACCATGACGGTCTCTTCTGTACTCATGACAATAAACGCCTCCCTTTTAATCCACCTTGATCATGATGGCATCTCCTTGACCGCCCCCACTACAAATCGCCGCGATGCCAATGCCGCCGCCTCTTTGTCTGAGTGCATGAATCAAGGTCAGTATGATACGTGTTCCGCTTGCCCCAATCGGGTGACCGAGCGCGACTGCTCCTCCGTTGACATTCATTTTCCGCCGGTCCAGCCCGAGTATTTTTTCGCATGCCAGAGCCACTGCTGAAAAAGCCTCATTGATTTCAAACAAATCGATATCCTCTACACGCTTTCCTGTTTTCTGTATCAATTTTTCGATCGCAAAGGCTGGTGTTTTTGGAAAGTCCTTTGCCTCTACTGCTACCTGTGTATGTCCAAGCACGACAGCCATTGGTTTTTCGCCATGCTGCTTAGCATATGTGTCTTTCATTAGAAGAAGCGCACTTGCTCCGTCATTGACACCTGGTGCGTTCCCAGCAGTAATGGTACCGGTCTGATCAAAAACAGGCATGAGCTTTGATAACCTTTCATAAGACGTATCACGCCGCGGGGATTCATCTTCTGTGATCAACTGATCCCCTTTTTTCGTCTTGACGGTGACTGGGGTGATTTCATTTTTAAAAAAGCCACTTTTTTGAGCTTCAATGGCTCGCTCATGGCTTCTTAGCGCCCAAAGGTCTTGCTCTTCTCGCGTGATGCCGAGCTCCTTCGCTGTCATGCTTCCATATTCGCCCATATGAACACCTGTAAACGAACAGGTTAATCCATCTAAAATCATCGCATCTTGCACTGCACCATCTCCCATTTTGTAGCCCCATCGCGCTTTTTTTAGAAGATAAGGGGCATGAGACATGGATTCCATACCGCCCGCCACTATGACCTCTGCATCTCCTGCTCGAATCATTTGATCTGCTGTGCTAACACTGCGCATGCCAGATGCACAGACTTTATTGATGGTTTGTGTCGGAACCGACCATGGAAGATCAGCATATCTAGCTGCTTGCCTAGAAGGGATCTGACCTTGGCCTCCTTGAAGAACACTTCCCATGATGACCTCATCCACCTTATGAGAACTTGAGGCTCTGTCCAGCGTAGCCTTGATTGCCATTCCGCCTAATTCTGCGGCAGTTAAACCACTTAAAGATCCGCCCAGTTTTCCAAATGGTGTTCTCGCTCCAGATACAATGACTGTCGTGCTCATGCATTCCCCTCCTATTTGTTACCGCTTACATTTTAGCCAGGCAGCTGATGAACAGTGCCATGTTTAGGCCGATGAACATCATATTCATCGGCCTGTCACCCTTACGAAGCCTGTGTTTTAGCCTCGCCAAACACTGATTTTTCAAGAAGTTCTGCGACATCAAATGTGCCGACCTGCTCCTCTACTTCTTTCGCTTTTGTTCCATCTCCAAGCATGGTTAAACAATAAGGACATCCTGAGCTGATAATGGATGGCTGCAGCTGTAAGGCCTGCTCCGTTCGTGCTGTGTTAATCCGCGTACCTGTCTCTTCTTCCATCCACATTAAGCCTCCGCCTGCACCGCAGCACATACCGGTTTCACGATTGCGCTCCATTTCTTTCAGCGTCACACCAGGAATGGCTTTTAAAATGTCTCTTGGCGGGTCATACACCTCGTTATATCTGCCCAGATAGCAAGAATCGTGGAAGGTAATCACCTCGTTCACTTCATGTACAGGTGTTAATTTCCCTTCTTTCACTAGCTCTGCCAGTAATTCTGTATGATGGTATACTTCTGCCTCAAGCCCGAAGTCTGGGTATTCATTTTTAAATAAATTGTAGGCGTGCGGATCAATCGTGACGATCTTTGTCACGCCGTTTTTCTGAAATTCTTCAATGTTCTTTGTAGCTAGCTCTTGGAACAAAAATTCGTTCCCAAGTCTTCTTGGTGTATCGCCTGAGTTTTTCTCTTTATTGCCTAGGATGGCAAAGGAGACCCCTGCTTCATTGAGCAGTTTTGAAAAGGCAAGCGCAATCTTTTGGCTTCTATTGTCATATGCCCCCATCGAACCAACCCAGAATAAATAATCAAAGGTCTGATCTGATTTTTTCAGCTCTTTCACTGTCGGCACATGCACATCTTCTCGAAGCTCACGCCAATTTTCTCTTTCTTTCCGGTTCAATCCCCATGGGTTTCCTTGGCGCTCAATGCTTGTCATGGCACGCTGTGCATCTGCGTCCATTTTTCCTTCTGTCAGCACGAGATATCTGCGCATATCAATAATTTTGTCGACGTGTTCATTCATGACAGGGCATTGATCTTCACAGTTTCGGCACGTTGTGCATGCCCAGATTTCTTCTTCTGTAATGACCTCACCAATGAGAGAAGGATGATACATGGTGCTGGCAGCCGATTCTTCCGCTCCAGCTCCTCTCGCCTGCATCGCAAGCTGGTTCCCTGTTGTCTGCTTGAAGGCAAGCTGCGGGACCCACGGTGTCTTTGATGTAATGGCGGCCCCTTTATTTGTTAAATGATCTCTTAATCTTAAGATCAAATCCATTGGAGAAAGCATCTTTCCTGTCCCTGTTGCGGGGCACATATTCGTACAGCGCCCACATTCCACACAGGCGTAAAGGTCAATCAGCTGAGACTGACGGAAATCTTCAATTTTCCCAACACCAAAGGTCTCTTGCGTCTCATCTTCAAAATCAATTTTTTGCAGCTTGCCTGGCGGGTCCAATCTGCTGACAAATACATTCACTGGCCCTGCAATTAGATGAGCATGCTTAGATTGCGGGACGTACACTAAGAACGTCAGCAAAATCAGGAGATGCACCCACCATGCGACATAAAAAACAATCGTTGCCGCCAGAGGCGAGAGCCCGCCCAGCAAGAACGCAATGCCTGAAGCAATTGGCTCAGTTGGTGATAGAGAGTGTCCATGCCAGATGATGTTCATGCCGTTCCCTAATAATACTGTCAGCATCAAACCGCCAATAAACAGCAGCACAAGACCTGATTTAAAGCCTCTTTTTAAACGGACAAGCTTCTCTACATATCTTCTATGGAAAGCCCAAACAACCGCCACTAAAATCAGAAGTGTGACGACCTCTTGGAAGAATGTAAAGACGCCGTACAGCGGACCTAACGGGAGCCCGCTATCTGGGACAAGTCCCTTCATAATAAAATCAAGGGCTCCGAACTGAACAAGAATAAATCCATAGAAAAACAGCACATGAATGATGCCGCTCTTTTTGTCCTTTAACAGCTTCTTTTGCCCAAACACATTGACCCAAACACGCTCTAAGCGTTTCTTCATGTCTTGTTGAAACTCTTCTTTTTTGCCAAGACGAATATACGCCGCTCGTGTTCGAATGAGATAAATAAACAAATACACAGCGTAAGCGGTCACCGCCGCAAAAGCGATCAAGTTAATCATTAAAAGGCTATTCATCTTGCTCCCCCTTTCATTCCCACAACCCACTTTGTTCCGTTTCCATGTTGTACCTCTATCATAAATAATGAATGAGTATTCAGTCAATATTTTTTGCGCGTTTGGGTACACTATTGAAATATGCAAAAAAGGAGGAACCTTCATGATCGCATTGATCATCCTACTCGTACTCATCGCAATCGTACTACTCGTGATGTTGGACCTTTATACAGCAAAGAAATATTTTTCTACCCATGCTTTCGAACGAACCTTTAATCAAACAAGTGGCGATGCAGCCTTTTATCATGATGGCGAACCACTTTTTGATCAGCTGCTCACGGATATTCATCATGCCTCTTCTTCTATTCATATGATGTTCTTTATTGTAAAGAACGACGATATTGGGCAAAGGATCTTACAAGCATTGAAAACCAAAGCGGAACAAGGGGTTTCAGTCTTTTTGCTAACAGATCGATTAGGGTCCTATCCGTTTGATCAAAAGTCAATTGACATGCTAGAAAAAAGCGGCATCCAATTTTACTTTTTAAATAAACCTCGTTTCCCTTTTTTAATTTATCGGTTAAACATGAGGAATCATCGTAAGATCACCGTGATTGATGGGAAGATCGGCTATATTGGCGGGTTTAATATCGGTGATGAATATGTAGGGAAAAAGGGGCGATTTGGTATTTGGAAGGATTATCACCTGCGAATGACAGGACAGGTTGTCGCAGACCTCCAGCATGTGTTCCTCAATGATTTGTACCGATCGTCAGGCATTCATCAGCTGCAATACGAGGTTTTCCCTGCACTGGAACCGGGAACTTTACAATGCACTACACGTGCGACTGCTGGCTTTTCTTTAGAAGCTTTATTTCTTCGTGATATTCAGCAGGCTAGGCAGCAGATCACCATCTGTACGCCTTATTTTATTCCATCAGTCCCTCTTCTCAAGGCCCTGCTTGAGGCGAGAACGCGAGGCGTCACTGTGGAAATCATCATCCCCATGAAGGCAGATCATCCTCTTGTGAAAGAAGCTGGATTTCATTATTTGAAGGATCTGATTGCCTCTGGCTGTCTTGTGTATCGTTTTTATAAAGGGTTTTATCATTCCAAAGCGATTCTCATTGATCACAGTCGGTGCATCATCAGTACGGCGAATTTTGATAAACGAAGCTTGTTTTTAAACGAGGAAGTAGATGTGGCCATTGATGATGCAGCCTTTACTGCACACGTGGAGGAAAAGATTCGTGAACACATTGAAGTGTCTGAGCTCATGACAGAAGAGAAATTTAAACAGCGCCCGCTTTTCACACGGCCGCTTGAGTGGGTAGGCGCCATGTTCTCGTATTTTTTATAAAGGAGATGACATATGCGTTATCGATTTGGTTATGTATCCAATGCCGTCACCCTGTGGGAAGCTTCTCCTGCCAAGTCGCTGACCTTTGCAAGATACAGCAAGCTCTCAAAGGAAGAAAGAGAAGAGTCTTTATTGCGAACTACGAAGGCCAATCTCGTCAATACATTAAGAACACTTTATTTTGCGATTGCTCATGACATTCCGCTTTACCGTTTTTCCAGCTCGATTGTTCCGCTGGCAACCCATCCTGAGGTTCGCTGGGACTTTGTGACACCCTTTCGCAAGGAATTTCTTGAGATCGGTCAATTGGTCAAACGCCACGGGTTACGAGTTAGCTTTCATCCCAATCAATTCACCTTATTTACAAGCCCAAAGCCCTCAATTACAGAGAATGCCGTGATCGATATGACGTATCATTATCAGATGCTTGAGGCGATGAAGCTCGAAATGGAAGGCTATATGAATATTCATGTGGGCGGTGCTTATGGAGATAAGGCATCGGCACTTCACCGCTTTGATGAAAATATAAAACAGCTTCCGGCTCATATCAAGGCGAGAATGACTCTTGAGAATGATGACAAAACGTATACGTCGTTAGAAACGCTCAGTGTATGCGAAAAGCACGGCATTCCGTTTGTTTTTGATTACCATCATCATGTGGCAAACAAAGATGACGATGCCGCACTTGATGACATTCTGCCAAGAACGTTCGACACCTGGATCAACACTGGCATTCCGCCTAAAATCCATTTGTCCTCACCAAAATCAGAAAAGGCCATACGCAGCCATGCCGATGGTGTAGATATGTCCTTTGTCTTACCGCTTTTTCAAGCATTAAAGCCGTATGGACGCGATGTGGATTTTATGATTGAGGCGAAGCTAAAGGATCAAGCCCTGCTCCGTCTTGTCGAAGAGCTGTCTGCAATTAGAGGGAATCGGCGAACGGGCGGAGGAACCATTGAGTGGAAATCATAGAGAAAGGTTTATCCCTATGCAAACAGGGGTAAAAAAGCTATTGTGAAAAAGTTATTAACAGGAGGATATGAAGATGTCTCAAATCTATTCAATCCAAATCGCTGCGAAAGCATTGAATTTACATAAGCTTATTTCTCTATATGAAAAGTGCCATCAGGCTCAGCATCGTTTATATGTGTATTCTAAAAAAACAATGTGCAACATTAAAAACATCGTAGAGCTTGAAACCTTCAGGCTCACTCATTTAGAGTCAGACTACTTAATTGTAGTAGAGGGAAAAAAGGCACAAGATCTCCTTCAACCATTTGAAAAAGAGAAGGTTTCATAGAGCAGCCTCTGGGCTGCTCTCAGATTGTTGACAAAGCGCTAAAATGATCTTTATTTTAGCACTTTGTTTCTTTTCAGCGTGATAGAAAGCCCTTGAAGTCTAGGAAGGACGAGTACCGGAGCGGAGCGAATGAAATATTCGTGAGCACCGGCACGCAGGACTGACAACGAATGCGAGGGTTTGTCTACACGCTGAGAGCAGCCTCTGGGCTGCTCTTCTTTATATCCACTCTTCTGTCAGCCAAACTTGTGTTGCAGCTGCATCCATTTTCACTCGTGTCCCTATTGGCATGGTGAGCATTGGGTGTGTATGAGCACAGTCAAAATCAGTGATGAGCGGTCTCTTTGTATCTCCGAGCACCTCAAGTAAAATATCGTGCGGTTTCTTGCCCGTTCCTTCATCATCAAATAGCTCATGCTTCCCTAAGAGGATACCTGATACTTGTTCAAACACACCATTTACCTTCAAAAGAGAGAAGTTTTTTTCTACAACCGAAGCGGATTTCATACAATCTTCAATCAGGAGGATGTCTCCCTTCCGAATCGTGGGCATGAACTCACTCCCCCATATGCCATACATGGCATTTAGATTCCCCCCGATCAGTCTGCCTTCTGCCTGTCCCTCTATGACGCACAGCCAATCGTTTGGACGCTTTTCTTTGTCACAGGTCTTCTCTTCCCAGTTGACCCGTTCATCTGTCCAAAAGGGTGGCTTTTCCACCTGATATGGAATGGTCTGCGGGTGCATCAGGATGTCCTCAAACGACTGATATGTATGGGTGACGAACGGTTCAAACTCTCCAAAAGATGGGACAAGCGCCGGTCCGTAGAAAACAGGCAGACCCGTTTTTTCATAAGCCGCTAAAAGAATCGCCGTCGCATCTGAATAACCGATCAGGATCTTCGGATGTTTGTTCAGCAGCTCAAAATCAAGATAAGGCAGCAAACTATTCGAATTCGTCCCGCCAATCATCGACATCACGCAGGCCAAATCGTCTCTAGCCAACAGTTCATTCAGCTCATCTGCTCGTTCTTGAATTGTACCTGAACGGTAATGATCTTCCTTCCCTGTTAAAGAACCTGGTACCACAATGAATCCTTTTTGTTCAAGCCATTCCTTCGCCCGCTGATACCTAAGAGGCGAGGTTGCTGATGCAGGGCTTGACGGAGAAAAAATGCCGATCCTATCGCCCTTCTGTAAACGCCGAAGCCCCTTCATTCCATCAGATCCTTCCTACACGAGTTTTTACTATCCTAACAAAAAAAGCCCTATTTCTAAAGGGCTACTGGATCTTAGCAAAAAAGGAGGTTGAGCACTTTTCGCACAAGATGTTTTTTAGAAGCTAGATCACATTACTTTAAATTGATTCTTACCCGCTTCGATTGCGCATTCATCACCCAAAGAATTCTCTTATTATTGTTTATAGATTTTTAAAGTCTTTGCGAGGACTTTTAAAAAAATATTCTTCAAGCGGCTTTACTGATGTCCTTGCATGCTTCAAATAGTCTAGGACTTATATGTTATTTATTATCATATTGAAATCCTTTGTCATTCATCGCTTTCGTTCCGTATTCTCTCATTGCGTAGTTCTCGCTCTTTTCTTTTCTCTTCTTCGAGAAAATCTTCAAAAAGATTTAACATTCTTTGGAGTTTATAGGAGTCTTCTCTTGCATTTTCTACATTATCTTTTAAGTTTACTACATCCTCTTTAAAAGTAAGATACATATAAATGCCAACTTTAAGAGCTGACAATAGCATGTATAACAATGAAACAATAAGGATAAAGTAATAACAAATTTTTGATACACCCGTTAAAAAAGGGAAATTTAAGAGAGTTAAAAAGATGTATGCAAAACTACCCACAAAACTTTGTCGCAAATATCTAACCAGTGTTAGTATATCTTCATCATCAAGATCTGCCATTACAGAATCAGGTTTTATTCCAATAAAAAAGCTGAAAATGGCAAAATATATCCCAATAAATATACCTGCAATTGTTAGAAAAGCTCCTTCTTTTTCATTTAAAAAGAATTCAAATGTGTCAAGAGTAAGATCTCTTTGAAAATAAAGTAAGCAAAATAAACTTAATGTGACAATAAACAATAGAATTATTATGCCCCATTTTTCTAGAAATTTAACTAGACGATCTAAAAGATGCATAGAAAAGAGACCTCCTTAAAATAGGAACATTTGTTCTATATTATCACATCTGAAATTCTTTTGGGAAGTAGAGGACCATATTTTGCATATGTTGAATCTTCGTTATTTGGATATTCTTCTAAAATTTCGTTGCATATAAATTCCCAGTTATTATTTATAGTTACATTTTTTAAATATAGTCCTTTCACACCCTCGTTCTTTAGATCTATCGTTTCTGTTCTTCTCGTTTCTGGACTAAGATATTTAATCTTAACAGTTTCAAAAAGTTCACTTTCTAATTTAAGTAGTTCCAGTAAAGACATTAAGTTATCTTTATTAAAACCTATTCCTTTTCTTCCTTTACTGAAAGATAGAGTAGCTTTATTTGCTCCGAATTCATTATGTGTAGTTACTGTAGTCTTGATTAATTTAAAAAATAAACTTTCCGGATTGTTAGCTCTTGAAATAAAATGTCTTGATTTACCTCCGATATCTAATTTTATTTCAAGAGTTTTTATATCAGTTGAGGCAGATATATCTTTCCACCCAAGTTTACTTTCGACCGGCTCAAATTCAACTTCCCAAAGATTATCGTCATCTTTATATAAAAAACTTGTTAAATAGTCTGAAATCGCACTCATTTTAGGTCCATAATGGTTGTATTCTATAATTGCTAATCTAGAGTTAGGAATAAAAACAGCTGAACTCATCTCTAGTACATCTCTTTTAATAAGTTCTACAACGTCAGTACCTTTTTCTGTTTCATATGGCTTTTTATTTCTATATTTCCCAAAACCAACTTTTCTTATTCGTGAATTATTCTCAGGGATCATACTGAGACTAGTATAATCATCCTGCTTTACCCTTTTTAACTTTTTTTCTGGTTTTAGAGTCACGATTTTATCCAAAAGATCATCAAAGGCTAAGTCTGTTTTCTTTCCATTAAATGATACGAAACAGTTATATAAATATGCTTGTTTGTTCACTTGAACACCTCTATATATTTTATTTATCATTATTTTCATCGGTACATGCTTTCAGATTTAAACACTTAACATCGAAATTATAGAAATATATAGAAGTTATTATCAGTGTCCATACCGACTTCGAATTTGCTGTCCCTACTGAAAAATTAGTGTTCGCGTTCACAAATTTACCCCGATCAATGCTCGTTCTGCTTAAATTGCAGAGTTCTCAAATACACTAAAAGTAGAAAAAAAGCTAAAGTGATGTTTAATTTAGCCTTTTTTCTAAATTCTGAGTCCATCTCTAAAGATGAACTCAGAATTTGAAAGTTTCAATTAATGACCAAACTGCGCTTCATGCAGTCTGCTGTATACCCCGCCCATTTGGATTAAGTCTTGGTGGCGGCCTTGTTCTTGGATGCCTTCCTCCGTCACGACGATGATACGGTCTGCGTGTTTGATCGTCGCAAGCCGGTGAGCAATGACCAGTGTTGTTCTGCCGACAGCCAGTTCGCTCAGTGCATCCTGTATTGCTTTTTCTGTTTCTGTATCAAGTGCTGACGTGGCTTCATCTAAAATAAGAATGGAAGGGTTTTTCAGAAACATCCGTGCAATCGACAAGCGCTGCTTTTGTCCGCCAGATAGCTTAACGCCACGTTCACCAATGACAGTATTCAACCCTTCTGGGAAACGCTGAACGAGTTCTTCTAAATGCGCACGTCGTACGGCCTCCCAAATCTCTGCATCATTCGCTTCTAGGTTGCCGTACGCAATGTTTTCACGAATGGTGCCTGAGAATAAAAAGACATCCTGCTGCACAATGCCGATCTGCTGTCTTAAAGAAGACAAGGTCATGGATTTTGTGCTCACTCCATCAATCGTGATCTCTCCTTCATCCACATCATAAAAACGAGGCAGCAAACTGCAAATGGTCGATTTCCCCGCTCCTGAAGGCCCTACAAACGCAATGGTTTCTCCTTGCTTGATCTTCAAATTGATATCCTTCAACACTTGACTGTGCTCATCGTAGCCAAACGTCACGTTTCGATATTCAATTTCACCTTTCAATCCGTACACATCACGTGCCCCTTCTGTATCCTTCACATCCGGCTCTGTTTCTAGTAAATCGACATAGCTTTTAAAGCCCGCAATGCCTTTTGGATACATTTCAATGACCGTGTTGATTTTATCAATCGGTCTAAATAAAACATTTGTGATCAGAACAAACGCAATAAAGCCACCTGCCGTTAATTGACCTTGCAGGACAAACCATGTACCTGCCAGAAGGACAAACAGGGTCACAAGCCGCGTGAGAATATAACTAATCGATCCATTGACCGACATAATTTTATAGGAAAGAAGCTTCGCCTTGCGAAAACGGTTGTTGTTTTCAGCAAAACGTTTTTTCTCGAAATGTTCATTGGCAAAGGCTTGAACAAGACGAATGCCGCCGATATTGTTTTCAACCCTTGCATGAAAGTCTCCAATGTCATTGTTCAGCTGTGTAATCGCATGCGTCATTTTCTTATTAAAATGAAGGGCAAGCCAGATGATGACCGGCATGATCAGGAAGGTTAATATGGCAAGCTGCCAGTTAATCATCAGCATGACAACAAAGGCACCAAGAATCGTCATAATCGCAATAAACAAATCTTCAGGCCCATGATGCGCCACCTCTCCAATGTACATGAGGTCATTTGTCATTCGTGACATGAGCTTACCCGTTTTGTTGTTATCAAAGAATTTAAATGACAGACGCTGAAAGTGATCAAATAGCTTCTTCCTCATATCTGTTTCGATATTGATGCCTAGCATGTGCCCCCAGTACGACACAATAAATTGCATAACCGAGCTGAGTGCATAAATGACAAAAAGCGCAAGTGCGGTCCAGCCAATGATCGTCCAGTTCCCTGACGGTAATAATGTATCAATGAAGTAGTTCACGATGAGCGGAAAACCTAGTTCCATCAGTCCAACTGCGACAGCGCAAAAGAAATCTAAAAAGAACAGACCTCGATAGGGCCTGTAATAGGCGAAAAAGCGTTTAAGCATATGTAAAAAAACCTCATTTCCTCTATAATTGATAATCATTTTCAATTATAGAGGAATCCTCATGAAAATACTAGATTCGGAAATGATTTCTTCTAATGGGAAGGGTCACAACACACCTGAAAACAACCGGGCAAACGATTCCTTCAAACGCTCTTTTAAGCCTCTTTTATAAAAATGAACGGGTCCCATTTGCTCACATTCCTTCATATCTTCCTCATAATGGGCTATCAATTGCTCGATTGGCTTCTTCGCGGCTGTAAAGACATTGACCTCAAAATTGAGCTGAAAGCTTCTCATATCCACATTTGCGGTACCGACAGAGGCAAGTTCCCCATCTGCGATCATGACCTTTTGATGCATGAAGCCTTTTTGATAGTGATACACCTTGATGCCCTCTTTCAGAAGCTCAGCAAAATAGGATCGTGTGGCGTATTGTGTGAGAAAGCCGTCATTTGTCTCCGGTACCATCACACGTACGTCCACCCCTCTAGTGGCAGCGATTTTTAACGCTGTGCGAATCGACTCATTTGGCACAAAATACGGTGTAGCAATCCAGACAAATTGTTTCGCATTTGAAATGAGTGCATCATATAAATCACTCATACTTTCCTTCATATCTGGTCCAGTTGGTACAACCTGAATGACATCCTCTCCTGTCACAGGGTGCGGCGTATGATACTTCGGATCATCAATTAACACTTCATCTGATACATACTCCCAGTCCAGCATGAAAATGGAATGAAGGGTTTGAACAGCCTCACCCTTTAACATCGCATGCGTATCACGCCAAAAGCCGATGCTTGCATCTCGCCCTACATATTCCTTCCCGACATTTAACCCGCCGACAAATCCCGTTTCCCCATCAATAATCACGATTTTTCGGTGATTTCGGAAATTGAATTTTTGATTAAAGAATCCATATTTTAAAGGCAGAAAGGGAGCGACTTTTACACCTGCCTGCTTCAATCGTTTAATATCTTTTCGAGAGAAGCGAATGCTGCCTGCCGCATCATAGATGAAGCGAACCTCTACCCCTTCTTTCACTTTTTCAATCAGAATCTCCATCATTTGGTGACCGAGGAAATCAGATTTAAACATGTAATATTCAATATGAATGAACGTTTTTGCCTTTTTCAACTCTTCAAAAATCCGGGGAAAGGTTTCCTCCCCATTCTTTAAAATCTCCATATCACTATTTGTATTCACATGCATTCCTGTCGCTTTTTCTGTGTAATCAAAAAAAGCACGCTGATTCTCGGTTAAACGTGTTTCATCCGGCTTGCTCTCAAGCTCAGATATTCTACGTAACTTTTCACGGTTATACATTCTCTTCGATTTGAACAAATGACCTTTTACGTAGAGCTGCCCCGAGAATAAATAAAACATATAGCCAATGATCGGGAAAAAGATCAGCACATATATCCATAACAATGTGTGCTGTGATGTCCGGTTCTCTAGCATCAGCGAGATGATACTAAATAAAATAATGGCGATATAACTAGCTGCGTAAAGCTGAAAGCCCCATGCTGGCACTGGCCACCAAAACACCACATATGCCCCGAATATCATGAAATATAAAAATAAAAATTCCAGTCTCCTCTTTTTCACATTCTCCGCCCTCATTCGTTTCTGTCTTTTTCTCTTCCATACCCTTTGCACAGCTTGTATGAAACGCACGGTCCACTTCTTTCTTCTAGCCTAGCTTTGACAGTCTGAAGCAGTTTGATTCTTTACATTCGGGCGTCTACCGTCCAGAATCATGTCATATTTGAAAAAAATCATCAAATAACGGCTGAGAGACAAAAAAACGAACTCTGTTTTTCTCCACTTATATCATTTCGCATTACAACCTTCATTACGTTGAATTATACAATCTCTTCTTTACTTCTTGTTGATTGTTTCTTTCAGAGTGATGCCACAATTTCTAACACAACATCCGTGAAACAAAGACAAAGTAATGATATGCATATAGAGAACAGGGAATCATATTCAAAAATACATGTTTATGCTGATTTCGTGTTATTGTTTTGGTCACTTTGAATAATTGCATAAAAAACACAAGAGAGGAGATAAATAAGTTAAAGACAAGAAAGGATGTGTTCGAAATGTCAATTAGTTTCGGCGGATGGGAATTTCAAGATATGGAAGGTTGTAATTTACCCCAACCTGTAGCAACAGCATTCAGCAAGGCTTTTGAAGGTTTTGTAGGTGTTCAATATGTCCCGGTTCTATATGTTGCTTCTCAGTTAGTTTCTGGTAATAACTATTGTATTATCTGTAAAACGACTGCTACTACTAATCCCCCAATACAAGGTTGTAAAGTGGTCATTATATATGCTGATTTGGAAGGTAATGCTCATATCACTAATATACATGATGTTATTCATTAAAACCAAAACTGCACTGTTTTGATTCGGAATAGAGTTTTATTGAATGATTAGGGATCTTAAAGAAAAGGTAGATTCAGGCTACCCGTTACCAATCGAAAATAATTGGCCTGGGCTTTGGGCCGCCAGAATTGATGCAGGAGTGGTTTTAAACAACGAAGTAGCTTGGTTTTTCAAAGATTATAAATACATGCGCTATGATATTAAAATGGACAAAGTAGATCCATCCAACCCACTTCAAATTATCAGTGAGTTTCCAGGATCATGGTCTCATTCAATAAACGGAATGCTGGTATGGCCTACTAATAAAAAAGCATATATGTTTAAGGGTTGGAAATATTTGCGATATGACCTCAATAATTTCGAGGTGGATTCTGGATATCCATTATTCATCAAGAACAATTGGCTTGGGCTACTTGGTTATCTCAGTTGATTTCTATATTTCAATGATAAAGAAATTTATAAATGGGGGCAGTTAAAATTAAGACAGCCTATCATAAAGCCAAAAGGCACCTGTACATCAGGTGCTTTTTTCTATGACATGTTTAAAAAATGTGATCCAAACCTTCAGCCCCCTCGTTAAGTAGGTGTACAACGAAAAGAAAGGAGGGACAAACATGTTTTCAGATGTCCTCAGCCAACTATTTGATTCTATTTCTAACATTATTAATACGCTTGGTTAATTTTCAAAACCCGCTTTCTCTAAAAGATAGCGGGTTTTTTATTTAACAAAGAATTCTAGTAAATTAGATGTTATGATCTAGTAAAGGAATATATTAACTTATTTTACAAAAGGAGTTATAATGAAAAAACGTTTGATTGGTTTGTTTTTTATTGCTCTTTGTATCCTTGGATTAAATTCCACTTCAAATGCTCTCACTCTTTCTGAAGAGGAATTAGATGAACAGGTAACACAAGTATTAGACGCATTATGGAAAGAGCATGGATTGTTTCATTATCAAATTGTTAAGACAGATCCAACGATTTCCATTGGTATCAATGCTTCAAAAGATATGGCAGGTTTGCAATCTGTATTAGAAAAGAAACTTCCTAAACAAGCATTAGAGCTTTATGAAATTGAGATTTTTAAGAGAAATAAAAGTGATATGAAAGCTGAATGACGAAAAATATAAACAGAGCATTCCTTCAACGATACATTCATAACAAGATAAAAATTTTATAAGTTCTTCACACACCTTCATTCACATCAAAAAAACCCACTCTTATTCAGAGCGGGTTTCTTCGTGTTCTTACATCTTTTCCGGTGCAGATACACCAATTAGTTTTAATGCATTAGCAAGCGTAATTTGTGTCGCTTTCATAAGCGATAGACGTGCTATCGTTTTTGTTTCATTTTCAACATCAATGACCTTCTCGGCATTGTAGAAGCTGTGAAGGGCTGATGCAAGGTCATAAATATAGTTCGTCACGCGGTGCGGAATACGTTTTTCAGCTGCTTCTGCTACAACTTCTGGGAAGCTGCCAATGATTTTCAGAAGATCGTATTCTTTTTCCGATTGAATGTGAGAGAAATCTGCTTTCTCAAGGTTCGGCTCGTAGCCTTTTTCTTGACCTTGACGCAGCATGCTGCAAATTCTCGCATGCGCATATTGCGCATAGTAGACAGGGTTTTCGTTAGACGTAGAAATCGCTAAGTCTAGGTCAAAGTCCATATGTGTCGCCGCACTTCTCATCGCAAAGAAATAACGAGTGGCATCTAAGCCTACTTCTTCAATCAGATCACGCATTGTGACTGCTTTTCCTGTTCGTTTACTCATTTTCATCTTTTCACCGTTTTTGTAAAGGTGAACGAGCTGAATGATTTCTACTTCAAGCTTATCAGCAGGATATCCGAGGGCTTGGATGGCCGCTTTCATTCGAGGGATATAGCCGTGATGGTCCGCTCCCCAAATGTTAATAAGCTGATCAAAGCCTCTGTCCAGTTTGTCCTTATGATATGCGATGTCTGGAAGCAAGTACGTGAAGCTACCGTCTTTTTTAATCAGCACACGGTCCTTGTCATCACCAAAATCAGTTGAACGCAGCCATGTTGCGCCATCTTCTTCAAAGATATAGCCTTTTTCACGAAGCGTTTGTAGCGCCGGTTCGATTTTGCCGTTTTCATATAAAGATGTTTCGGAATACCATACATCAAATGGAACACGGAAATTCTCAAGGTCTACACGTAATTTTTCTAATTCGTATTTTAATCCGTACTCACGGAAGAATTTCATACGCTCTTCTTCTGATTCATGCACGAAACGGTCACCAAATTCATCAGCAAGTTTCTGCCCGATGCCTTTGATGTCTTCTCCTCTGTAGCCGTCTTCAGGCATTTCTTTTTCAAGACCGAGTGCCTCAAAGTAACGTACTTCTACAGATAAAGCGAGGTTATTGATCTGATTCCCAGCATCGTTGATATAGTATTCACGGCTCACATCGAACCCTGCTTTATCAAGGATGTTGCAAAGGGAATCACCTACAGCTGCTCCGCGTGCATGTCCAAGGTGAAGATCACCTGTTGGGTTTGCTGAAACGAATTCGACTTGTACCTTCTGGCCACCGCCGGTATTCGTTTCGCCATATGCCTCTTTTGCCTCAAGGACAGCTGGGATGAGTTTTGTTAAATACTGATTGTTCATATAAAAGTTGATGAATCCTGGACCTGCGATATCCAGTTTTTCAATAGAAGCTTTCCCTTTGTCAAACGCATTGACAATGTCTTCTGCGATTTGACGAGGTGCTTTTTTCGCAATGCGGGCAAGCTGCATCGCCATGTTGGTTGAGTAATCACCGTGCGTTTTCTCTTTTGGCACTTCCAAAAGGACATCTGGCACCTGGCTTTCCTCGGCAAGTCCTGCTTTGACGACTGCCGCAATGATTTCTTCTTTTAACGCATCTTTGACCTGTTCTGCGATATTCATGAACGTAAATCCTCCTTATACGAAATCGATAATGTATGTAAATGCTTTTGATCTTCACCTGTCAGCATATCGTACGTAATGTGTAGTAAACCCTTGTCCGCATCGAGATCAATGCCATGTGTGTGCACATCGAGCTGAAGTGTACCGAATGGCATCGTGTAATGTGTCACGGTCGTTTCACCAATGAGAAAGCGCTGCTTCATTTGAACGGCACCTGATCTCATGACAAAAATTTCTTTTTCACTCATTTTCACAACGGTTTTTACTTGACCCATTTCATGTTCTTCATGGTAAGTGAGATACGTTTTGTCATTCTTCTCTTGATACGTTCCAGTTGTTCGGAATTCGATCGTTTCAGCCGGCTCCGTCTCTGGTTTCATCACTGACTTTACATGAATTGAAATTTGGTTTTGTGTCATTTTGCACTTCCTTTGCTAAGACCCGTTTAACTAAAATAGTATACCATATTCACGATCGCCTATCATACCATCATTTCTCTTCTTCACTAGGATTAAACTTCGTTTTTGATCTTCTAGAATCACTTTAGAAAAAGAGGAAAATGAAACTGACCAATATAACGAGCACAGTCTTTAATCCCAAGTCCTTTCTCTTTATGAAATAAAATAGAGCTTGTATGCCTGAACTTGCCAAAAATGCCTGAAAAAAATCAAATGGAACGATATGCGCTTGCTTACATACCACCTGCATCAATAACGCAATGCCAGTGAGATAGAAAAAACCTCGATCCTGAAACAGACCAACCATCTCTTCCTTTGCCTTTTTTTTCGAACTAAAAATGGGCGGATCGGCTGCCAGCTCTTTTTTCAGTGTGAGAAAACCTGCCGCTAACACACATAAAGCGAGGATCACCATCAATATAGAAGAAACCATGAGCTGCCTCCTTTATCTTTTTGCCCAATGTCAAAAAAGAGCTTGTCCACATGAGATGACAAGCTCCTCTATCAAAAGGTTTATTTCACAAATCCAAGCAACATTTCACGCAAAAGCTTGCTCGCTGTATTCGCTGTTTGGTCAGAATGATCATATACAGGTGCTACCTCAACTAGGTCTGCACCGACTACTTGGACATCAGAGCCTGCAATCGCATGAATGGATGCAAGCAGCTCTTTTGATGTAATACCGCCAGCATCCACCGTGCCTGTACCAGGTGCATGAGCTGGGTCTAATACATCAATGTCGATTGTCACATAAACTGGACGCCCTTTCAGCTTTGGCAATACTTGCTTCAACGGCTCCAGCACTTCAAATGTAGAAATGTGCATACCTGCTTCTTTTGCCCATTCAAATTCTTCTTTCATCCCAGAACGGATGCCGAAGGAGTATACATTTTCAGGTCCAATAAGTCCTGCAACTTTACGAATCGGTGTCGAATGTGAAAGCGGCTCACCCTCATATTCCTCACGAAGATCCGTATGTGCGTCCATATGGATGATCGCCAAATCAGGGTATTTCTTATGAATCGCACGGAAAACTGGCCAAGACACAAGATGCTCTCCGCCCATCCCTAATGGGAACTTCCCTTTTTCTAAAATACTATCGACATACTCTTCAATTAAATCTAAGCTCTTTTGTGCATTCCCAAAAGGAAGTGGGATGTCACCCGCATCAAAGAATGGCACCTCGTGAAGCTCACGATCTAAATAAGGGCTGTATTCCTCTAAACCAATCGATACTTCACGGATGCGGTTCGGACCGAAACGTGATCCTGGGCGGTAACTGACTGTCCAGTCCATCGGCATGCCGTATAAAATGACCTTTGCATCTTCCCATGTCGGTTGACTTCCAATAAACACTTTTCCTGAATAAGCCTCGTCGAATCTCATGCAAGATTCCTCCTTTTACGCTTCAAAAAATGCGCAAACCGTCATTTGCGCATTTCCATTTCGCTTGATTTATTTCAATAAGTCGCTCACAAATTTCGGCAGAACGAATGCCGCTTTGTGCAATTCTTTTGTGTAATATTTTGTTTCAATATCAAAGAAGCGGCTGTCTTCCACAGCAAGTGGATCATATTTTTTAGAACCTATTGTAAACGTCCAAAGACCGCTTGGATACGTTGGGATATTCGCTGTGTAAAGCTTTGTGATCGGGAAAATTTCCTTTACATCACGCTGTACATTTGTAATCAACTCTGGTGTGAACCAAGGGTTGTCCGTTTGTGCAACGAAAATACCGTCTTCTTTCAGTGCTTTTGAGATTCCTGCATAGAAACCTTTAGAGAACAGGTTCACAGCTGGTCCAACTGGCTCAGTCGAGTCAACCATGATGACGTCATACTCGTTGTCAGCTTCCGCAATGTGCATAAAGCCGTCTCCCACTTTGACATCCACTCGAGGATCGTCTAGTTTCCCAGCAATAGAAGGAAGGAATTTCTTCGAGTATTCGATGACCTTTCCGTCAATATCAACAAGTGTCGCTTTTTTCACACTTGGGTGTTTGAGGATCTCACGAATCACACCGCCGTCTCCTCCGCCTACGACAAGAACATTTTCCGGGTTTGGATGAGTGAAAAGAGGAACATGCGCCACCATTTCGTGGTATACAAACTCATCTTTCTCAGATGTCATCACCATGCCGTCTAAAAACAGCATATTGCCAAACTCTTCTGTTTCCACCATTTCTAAATGCTGAAAGTCTGTTTGTTCTGTGTGAAGGGTTTTCTTCACCTTTAATGTAATGCCAAAATTCTTCGTTTGCTTCTCTGTATACCAAAGTTCGCTCATTGTCCATCTTCCTCTCATCCAATAATAAACAAACATCTATTGTTAGCGCCTTATATCGGCTATGACTATATCGATTGTCCAAGAAAAAAGTATAGTGGATTCATATCAAATTGTAAAGAACCGCATAACATATCTTCACTTTTTAAAGTACGCTCATGCAATCGCTTGTTTAAAACGGTTTTCTTTGTTCCATACTGATAAAAAACCGTCAAAATGGGGGCTTTGCATGGACACAATCATGAGTAATAAAAAAATCCGCATGACCGTGAAAACGATTCGAGCCTGCTTTTTTATTGGCTTGCTCGCTTTTCTATTTGCAGGCACTGTCTTTTTGACGATTCTATTACTTGCAAAGTGGCAAGGTGCCCCTTCTGTTCAAGTTCCCCAATCCACGACCATTTATGCAGCAGATGGCTCAAAACTTGGAGAGTCAACCTTTGGAGAAAAGAGGTATTGGATCCCGTTAAAGGACATGTCCCCTCATATCAGGCAAGCAGTTGTAGCTGTTGAGGATAAAACCTTTTATGAGCATCATGGCTTTGATGTGAAACGGATGGCGGGTGCTGCGGTAGCCGATATTCGTGCAATGGCAAAGGTACAAGGTGCCAGCACGATCACCCAGCAATATGCACGAAATCTTTATTTAGATCATGATAAAACGTGGAAGCGGAAGTGGAATGAAGCCTTTTATACGATCCGCTTAGAGCAAAACTATACAAAAGATGAGATTTTAGAAGGATACTTGAACACCATTTATTATGGTCATGGAGCGTACGGTGTGGAAGCGGCGTCCCGTCTTTATTTCGGGAAAAAAGCGAAGGACTTGACCCTAGCCGAATCAGCCCTGCTTGCTGGTATCCCAAAGGGACCCTCCCTCTATTCTCCTTATGTGAATGAGGAGAAAGCCGAAGCAAGAAAAGCCATGATTCTAAGGCAGATGCAAGAGGATGGCATGATTTCAAAAAAAGCAGTCGCTGATGCCGCAAAAGAAACGCTGTCCTATCGTCCACTCAAGCAGAAGCAGCTGCAAGCAAAGCAAGCCCCGTACTTTTATGATGATGTGATTAGAGAATTGAAACAAACCTTGGGGTTAACAGAGGAACAGATCGAAACCTATGGACTTCATATACAAACGACCCTAAATCCAGAGTTACAGAACATCGCAGAGAAGACATTGAAACAAACGATGAATTCTCATTCAGACATCCAAGTCGGCTTTACCGCCATCCATCCCCAAACAGGACATGTGCTTGCCCTCATTGGGGGAAGAGATTATGAGAAAAGTCCATTCAATCGGGTGACACAAGCCAAAAGACAGCCCGGTTCGACAATGAAACCACTTCTCTATTACATTGCCTTGCAAAATGGTTTTACACCAGCAACTGTCATGCGCAGTGAGGAAACGGTTTTTGAGCTGGATGATCAAGGAAGTGGTGCTGCTTATTCACCAAGCAACTATCACGGCTATTACGCCAATGACGGCATTACGATGCTTCAAGCCCTGGCGCTATCTGATAATATTTATGCGGTCAAAACCCATCTGTTTTTGGGCATGGAGCAGCTTGTACGTGCAGGTAAGACATTTGGTATCAACGAGAAACTAGATCAAGTGCCCTCACTTGCCCTAGGCACGTCTCCTGTCAAACCAATTGAAATGACCAACGCTTACGCTATGCTTGTCAATGGTGGAAAACGCGTCAAACCAACCTTTATTACGAAAGTAACAGACGCAAAAGGCAACGTGCTCTTTGAGGAGAAACAAAAACGAGAGCAAGCCCTAGACGAAAAAGCAGCATTTGTTACCACCGACATGATGTCAGGGATGTTCAATGATCAATTAAATGGCTATACAAGTGTTACTGGACGTACCATTATGAAGGATCTTACGCGAACATACGGGGGGAAATCAGGAACAACAGGAGCCGACAGCTGGATGATCGGCTTCTCTCCCCAGCTCGTCACTGGAGTGTGGACGGGTTACGATAAAGGGCGCACCATTGACTCGGTCGAAGAAAGCGCCTATGCGAAAAAAATATGGGCTTCCTTTATGGAAACAGCCCTCTCTAAGCAGCCAGCCTCCTCCTTCATGCCGCCAGACGGCGTAAAAGGTGTGTATATCAATCCAAAAACCGGCGACCTTGCTGGTCCAGGATGTGAATCAAAGGTATTCACCTATTTTATAGAAGGAACTGAGCCGACAGGTGTCTGCTATGGTGCTGAGGAGAAATCCTCTGAGCAAGACCCCGTGCAGGATCAAAAACCAAAGAAATGGTGGGAAAAATGGCTGAAGCGATAAATAAAAAAGACATGAAAAACCCCGAGATCTACTACATCTCGGGATTCTCCATGTCCTAGCTTTAACACCAGTTTACTCAAAAAACGGCTGGAATTGGTCATCATTCGCCATTCTTCACAAAAATTTCACAATTATTCAGGAACAGCCAATCCTTCTTTTAATTCATCTGTGGATGCTTCCCATAATGCTTCATTATGATTCTTCAAAAAATCGGCAAGCACTTTTTTCGATACGTCATCCATATGATTGACGACAATTTTGCGCTTCATCGATTTATCCATTAAATTCACATGCTCTGGAAGTGACTTATATCCGCGGCGAATCGAACGGTCGACGGTCATTTCACAAGCCGTCACCCCTGCATAATAAGGTCCGTCTTCTCTGCGGTCAATGGTCACCCATACGAGCCAATACGGCTTTCCGTTTGGCACCTCTTCTTTTGTTTTCAAAAATTTAATCCCTTTTTCGACGGCACTTCTTGCATGCATGGCACCAATATCAATGATAGCTTCCTTTTCCTCTACATCAATGATGACTGGCGAGATATTATCAAGACTGAGGGCGCCTGCCCCAAAACCTCCATGACCGTCAGTTGCATCTGTTTTTTTAATGATATTAAAACCAATCGGTTTCTTCTTTTTACCTTCCATTTGTTAGACCTCCTAAAGCAGCGGTTTCAAAATTAAATTAAACCAGTAAATAATTTGATCTCTCATACTGATCAATGGACCAAACACAAACTGACCGAGTGGCGTAATGACGAATATGAGGAAAATAATAATCCCGTATTGTTCAAATTGCGTCATTTTCGCACGGATGCCCGGACTGACGACGTCCTCAATAATACGATACCCGTCTAGAGGCGGGATCGGTAACAAGTTAAATAGGAACAAAATGACGTTCAAGTTAATAAAGATTAAGAAGAAATTATCGACCCCTGGCTCAAAGCGCATGATCCACTCTCCTCCAAATTTCTGAAGAAGCACATACACAAAAAAGCCCAGAAACGCTAAAACGAAGTTACTTAAAGGCCCAGCGATCGACACACAAATCCCTGCTAAACGCGGGTTCTTAAAATGGTACCGATTTACCGGTACAGGTCTTGCCCAGCCAAACCCAGCCACAAAGATCAAGATCGTCCCGAATATATCGAGATGCTTTAGTGGATTTAGCGTGAGTCTCCCTTGGTTCTTAGCTGTCGGGTCTCCGAAACGATACGCAACATATGCATGCGCCAGCTCGTGCATCGTGAATGCAACAACAAGTGTAATGGCGACAAATGGAATCAGTTCTAATGGATAAGCAAGAAATTGGTTCAAAGGCATGAATCCCTCTTTCTTTCTATACAATGATTTACTTCATTCAGTATACTATAAGAAGTCCCTTAAACTAAAGGGAAGCGTAGCACTAATGGAAAAAGGAGGTTTTTGCATTGCCGATTGTCACCGTTCAAATGCTTGAAGGAAGAACAGACGAGCAGAAAAGAGCTCTTGTGGAGAAAGTCACTGATGCCGTTGTTGAAACAACAGGCGCAGGTGCAGAAAAAGTCTCTGTCATTATTGAAGAAATGAAAAAAGAACACTATGCTGTAGCAGGAAAGAGAATGAGCGACCTGTAAGCATATAAAAAAGGACAAACACCTCTGTGTTTGTCCTTTTGTCTCTTATTCTATCTTATCTGTACCATGCTTTATTACGGTTCACTTGATTTTTGTGAGCCGCATCAAAGTAATCAACTGTATAGGAATAATCATAATTCATTAAGCAGACAATTCCACTGCCTTGAGGGTCATGCGGCAAGCCAAAGTTATGGCCGTATTCATGCGTAGCGGCTTTTGCTGTATTCGCTGTTCCTTGATCAAGGTTGACGGCGAATGCACTTCCGCGCGGTGCACTATTGTATACATAAGCGATACCGCCAGCGTCAAAGTTTGGATTTGCTGTAAATCCTGTGACAAAGTCGTACCCTCTGCCATCAAAGCTGCGCTGAAGGTTTGATAGAATTTGCTCTGCATTTGATCCAGAAGACGTCCAAGATCCTACTGCTTGCACCACAAAGTCCACATCATGATCGCGGTTAAAAGTGACGTCCGCTTGCTCGATGATGCTGACAATCCGCGTCTGCCAATCACTATATTTCGCTCGATACTGCGCATCAGCAACTGCATAGACTGTCACTTTCTGACTGCCTGTACTTGCTTTTGTTGAAATAGAATCACCTGTATTGGCCTTAAAGGTTCTGGAGCCTACCTGCTTACCAGACTCATCTAACACCTTTGTTGTGACATCTCGTTCAATGGAAGGTGCTGTCGTCAAATCTTTAAAATCATTTGCCTTTGGCAACCCCTCACCAATATGTGTTTCGAACGGCGCATGACCATGATCATGCCCATGACCTGCACTCGCTACTGGTGCTGAAGCTGAACTAACCCCCGGTAACAAACTACCTACCAATAAAAATGACAAAAAGACTGAACGCTTTTTCATTCCTATCCCTCCTTTGTTTTTCACAAGGTTATATATTCACTGAAAATTCACCATTTTCCTTCTTTTCAGTCAAAAACAGGGAATAAGATGCACAGGAAGAAAGTCGAATCACGTCATTTTCACTAATTTTTCGGATATTTTGGCACAAATTTCATCGAAAAATAGCGCTTTTGGTCTGGGTCTTACAAAACAAAAAAAAGCCCTAAATGCTGGGCTTTTGCGAAACTAGTTCAGTTCCTTCAACTGATCGATATAAAGAAGAGCAGCTTCAAATTCTTCGTCCGTATAGCGCTGCTTGCTTTTAATGGTGAAGACCTTTTCCTTTACCTCATCTTTTGGCAGATCATCAAAGTATAAAATCGTTGAGACAAGCTCTAGAAAACGAGACGATTGCTCGTTCATCTGCTGCGTCAGCACTTTGAGGTCAGGCATGTCCACTTCACACTGATCGAGAAACTCTTTCCCATTGTCCGTCAGCGAATAGCGATATTGATAGTATCCGCCCTTTTTTTCCTTCATTTCGTCCAAGAATCCAAGGTTGCACAGCTCTTCAATTCTGAGCGTCAACTCCTCTGAATAGGGGCCATAAAAATGAAAATCGTATTTCTCGTAAAAAGGCAAATCTAGCTTTTTTGCTATGTAAATCATCTTTTGCAGCTTCTTCCGTCCAACGATTTCCCCTGATTCAGAGAATACCTTCATCAACTTTGCATGCTCTTTCAACAAATTCCCGACATCTCCTTTTTCAGTACTTCCTTATCCCAATCCAAGCAGCTTCATGATCGCCTTCTTTTCTTCAGCTTTTTCCGACATATCTACAATTAAGTCCATCGGGAAATAAAGTTTATGATCGGTTCTTCGTTTACCGGAAATGGCGTCAACAATATCTGACTGTCTCGACAGTTCTTTAATATGACCACTTTGCGTCAAGAGGTGTATTGGCAGCCTCTCTTCTTCCTCCCCTGGTCTGTAGAAATCATAGGGCAAGTCAGAGGAAGAGTCGACCACTAAATAATAATCAGGATCAATGCCTGCCTCCTTGAACAAGGCGGTCAGCTTGAAATATTTCGTCATTTCTTCATTTGGATTAAACTCTGTATATTGGAACAATCGGCGGTTCATAAAACGGCGGCACAAATCAGCCAGCACATGATCTTCTTCATCTTCCCACGCCTGAAAATAAAATAAGACAATGGATTCATCCAGCTTAATATAGTCCTCTGTGGTGACATTCCCTTCAAAAATCGAATAAAAATGAACAGGGGCATGTGTAAATATATAGCCAGTTTCATGCAGTTCTTTTGCACGATGAAGGATTTTCGTTAAAATGACTTCCGCACTGCGTGTCACTGGGTGGAAATAAACTTGCCAGTACATTTGATAGCGGCTCATAATATAATCCTCTACGGCATGCATCCCGCTCTGCTTCATCACAATCTGATCTTCTCTCGGACGCATCACACGCAAAATACGCTCCATATCAAAGTGGCCATAGCTGACGCCTGTATAGTAGGCATCACGCTGCAAATAGTCCATTCGGTCAGCATCAATTTGACTTGAGATCAAACTGACAACCTGTTTGTTTTGATAGGTTTTAGCAATGACTTCCGCCACATGCTTTGGGAAATCATCACTGACCCGGCGAAGCACTTCATTTACTTCCGTTTGCCCTAAAATAATATCTCTTGTAAACAATTCATGATCTAAGTGGAAGACCTTTTCAAAGGAATGAGAAAATGGACCATGACCGAGGTCATGAAGCAAGGCGGCACTGAGTACAAGCTCACGCTCCCCTTCATCCCATTCAGGTCGTCCTTTAAACACATCATCGACAATCCGTCTCACAATCTCGTATACACCGAGTGAATGATTAAATCGGCTGTGCTCTGCACCATGAAACGTCAAGTAAGTGGTTCCTAGCTGTTTAATTCGTCTCAGGCGCTGAAACTCTCTTGTTCCTATTAAATCCCATATTAATGCGTCCCGTACGTGAACATACCGGTGCACAGGATCTTTAAATACCTTTTCTTCAGATAATTTCCCTTTTGGATACGCCATCGTTTCGTCCCTCTTTTTTTAAGACGTGTTTCTATTATATCGGGTAACTTTTCCCGAAAACATCCTTGAATTTGCTGGTGATTGTGTTCTCAAAGATTACACGGACGTAAAAAGCCCGACCTGACAGGGACGGACCTCTTTTTAGGTCGACTGAACACATTCAGTGACATTTATTTGACTTTTTTTTGAACCTTTTCGAGTAACTCATCTTCTGTTGGTGCGGATAATGGGCGATTGTTCACAAACGCAAAAGCCTTTTTTCGTCCTGGACCACAATAGGATTGACAGCCAATCTCAATTTTTGCATCAGGGTCAACCGATTTGAGTCGAGGCAATAACGTCTTCAGGTTCGTCGCATCACAATCGTCACATACGCGAAACTCATTAGCCATGGTCTTACGCTTCCTTTCAATGATGATACTTCAATCTATCTGAAACAGTTGGACAACAAAGAGTGAATAATATACCACCCAACATTGTACATCGAAGCGGCTGGACTTGCAAGACGCATTGTAACCGCCGATACGTGTTCACATAAAAGCTAGTATTTTCCACTATCCTTTTAGCAAACTTGTATAAACCTTCTTCAACTTGGCTAATCTAATACCATCAAATCATATGGGGGTTTAAACACATGTCAAAACAAAGACAAGATGCTTGGTCAGAGGAAGATGATCTTCTTCTGGCAGAAACCGTCTTACGCCATGTCAGAGAGGGCAGCACACAGCTGAATGCGTTTGAAGAAGTAGGAGACAAGCTGAACCGCACCTCAGCGGCATGCGGTTTTAGATGGAATGCTGTCGTGAGGCATCAATATGAAAAAGCCTTGGCACTTGCCAAAAAACAGCGAAAGCAACGAATGCGTGCACTCGGCAATGGCCAGCCTGCGAAAAAACGATTACTCTATCAGCCGCAAGTAGAAGAAACGATCACACAGGAGGAATTCTCTCAAGAGCTGGAACCAGCGCAAGACAAAACGTTTGCACCAGCAGCCGAAACAGCAGAACAGCTCCAGTTTGTGGATCAAAGCTACAATGAAGAGTTAGCTAGTTTATCACATTTATTGTCACAGGCTTCCCACGTCGCAGAGAAAAAGCCAGAAGCCAATCCATTTGGACAGCGTCAGGAATTAACCATCGAAGATATCATTGATTTCTTACGCCGCTATGAAGGTGATGGACAGCAATCCACTGCATTACGTATGGAAAACAGCCGCTTAAAACGAGAAAACAACGAGCTTTCTCATAAAGTCTCCCAGCTAGAGGCTGAAGTGAAAAAGCTTGAAAAGGATCAGCTCACCATTCAAGAAGATTATGAAACACTCGTCAAAATCATGAACCGTGCAAGAAAACTAGTTTTGTTTGAAGATGACGACAATGCCGCACCAACCTTTAAAATGGATCGTAACGGCAACCTTGAAAAAATGGCAGAATAACAAAAGGTGCTCCCCGCATGCGGGAAGCACTTTTTTATATATCCAAAAATAGCATCACACTAAAAAGGACATTGATCAAAAACACAAACATAAAGATATACCTGACCTGTTTCACCTGAAAATCACCAAAAATAAAAATATAAAGCCCTGCGATGCCAAGTGTCAGTACAGGCTGAAGAAATGGTACTAAAAGCGAAATGCCATAGCCGGCTCCCATGATGACAGGAAGCCATAGTAAGTAGAGATAACCACCTTTTTTGGATTTCAAGAAACCACTCCCTCTCTTTCTTCTATCTGCTTGATTTTAGGCTGAACAAACTTGAGTCCAACCATTGTACGGCCGCGCTTTCGTGATGTCCAGACCGCAACCGCCGGCTGATCGGTCAGAGATTCTGTGTCAATGGTGATCAGCACTTTCTCATGTAATTCAATGGAAGCTTCAGACTCGATTTTACACCCAGATAAACTGATATCATGTATGATCATCGGCACCTTCTCTTCTAATTGGCTCTCATAGGAAAACGTTCCTGTCACACCTTGCAAAGGTCTTCTCAGCCATTTGCGCTGCAAGGCCTTTGGCACTTTCTCTGTTTCTCTCAAAAAGCGAAGAAACGTCCGTACAGCATAGGATTTTTTCTCACGATCCGTAATCGCTACATGCTCTCGTGTGAATAAGAAGCGAATCAGTGATAGATACTCTGATTTTTGTGTGTCAGTAAAAGCAACACCAACCATCAGCTGGTCTCCCTCTGAATGGCTCCAAACCACATCACACGCCACACTTTCATCCTCTAAAAAGAATAATTGCATTTGTCCTTGATTTAGAGAAGAAGCTTGATCCAATGGAATGGATAGACGTGCACCTGAATCACTCATATCTAGTAGAAAACAAGCGATAGACTGATCTTGATGATCAGAACGAAGGTGCCCCTCTTTTTCAATGACAAATCGCTCTGATTTCCGATAACGCGGACGATCAAACGCCACAATCAGTGCCATGAATAGACCTGCACCGTTATAAAGCACCCAAAAAATATTAATCAGCATGAGATCCGCATTCATCGTCCCCTTTACCTTCACTTCATATCCTATTTTCACAAGGACAAGCAATGAGAGCAGCAAGAAGATCAAATGGGGAATCATCGTTTTCAAATGAAAATGTCTTTTGTCCGTTTGAATTCCCTTCGGTGTGACAAGAAATTCAACTCTCTTTTTCAAAAACAGCTCACTTAAAGCCACACCTGCTAGGTGGAATGCCATAGAGCTTTCGTAAATATGACTCCAAAACATACTTCTTTTTTGATTCGACACAAGTTTAAACGCTAAATACGAACTGAAGAATGCCGGCAGCCAAAACATGAAAATGGACTGGAAATCCGCCCAGAAACTTTGAATACCAAACAATAAAAACAAAATCGGCGTGAGAATATAAATCATTTTAAACAAACCGTTAAACCAATACACAATGCCGTCTAAATAAAGAACTCGCTGCATCAACGTTAAGCCGCGAACCTTCAAAGGATTAAATTTACGGGCACACTGAATGTTCCCTCTCGACCACCGGTCTCTCTGCTTTAACAAATCAAGCCAGCTTTCAGGTGCCAGACCGACGGCTAATACCTCTCCGACAGACACAGATTTGAATTTCCCTTGGAGAAGCATTCCTGTCGCCATGTCTTCAGTAATCACCCCAGTAGCAAATCCACCAATTTCATCTAAGGCCGTTCTTCTAAATACAGTATTACTCCCCACATACATGACAGCATTAAACCGATCCTTACCAGCTTGGAGGGTTTGCATAAAGAAGTCCTGTTCGTTTGGAATTCGATCCTTCGAGAACATATTATATTGAAAAGGATCTTCGTTATAAAACGCCTGTGGAACTTGAACAAACGCAGTCGCTCCATCATGAAAGTAAGGCACTGTCTTTTCTAAAAAGGCTGGAAGGGGGACCATATCTGCATCAAGAGTCAGGATCAGCTCCCCATTCGTTTGAGACATCGCATGATTTAAGTTACCTGCCTTAGCAAACTGGTTATCTGTTCTTGTCAGATAATGAACACCAAACTCAGAAGCAAGCTGCTCTACAGCCTCCCTCTTGCCATCATCACATAAATAAATTTGAACGCTTTCCTTTGGATAAGAGAGATTCAAACAACCAGCAACCGTGCGTTTCAGCACTTCAATTGGTTCATTATATGTAGCTATGAAAATATCAACTGTTGGCAGCCTTTCAAGATCACTGATCATGACTTGTTTCCTGTTTGAAGGCTTCCAAACAAGTGTATAAAACACAAGCAGCTGTAAAAATCCAATACATTCACAGGCAACAAGCAAAATCCCCATCACAATATTAAATGTACCTTCATGCGGCAGTGTAAAGAAGAGACGCCAGCAAATATATGCGGCATTTGTTAACACACAAAGCACAATGATGATTTTTTTCACAGTAGAAGCTATTGGCTGTATACGATACATCACATACAGCACAGACAAAATGCAAAGCATGAATAGCGGGTAATACGTGGTGAATAATGACAACAAATTCCCTTCTTTCTTACGCCATAAATGACCATCACATATAAAATTTCATAACAAAGGAGAGGATTCTTCCATTACATTGCCCCTCCGAATCTATTTGAACAACCAAACCAACTGATTATTTCCACAATGTATCTAACTGATTTGAATAAAAATCAATCGCTTTTCGATAACTCAAAATAGCAGGATCTTTTGTTGTTTCAGTTAAACAGTTCAGTAATATTTCCATCGCCTTGCGATGTTCTTTCAAATTATACAAAGTCATGGCATAGAACGTTTGAATAGCTTTGTTATCCGGATAAGTTTCCATCCCGTTTAGGAATATGTGTTTTGACTTTTCATATTCTCCTAACGTTCTGTACGTACTTCCTAACCCTAGTAAAGCGTCTTCTAGTTCTTCTCCTAGCTGTTTAATTGATCGAAGGAGCTAAAATCCTATTAAACCCAATATTATATATGTCTCGCATGAACATAACGGCGTACTGGATCTTTAAATACTTTTTCCTTAATTTATTTCAAATTTTACGATTATCCATCGTTTCTTCTCTCTTTTTTAAGACGTGTTTCTATTGTATCGGATAATTTTTTTTGAAAACAGCTTTAAATTTGTAGGTGAATGTCTCCATAAATAGCATCATACTTTAACCAAAATTACGAACATAAAAATATAAAGATCGACATTGGCCTAGCCCGCTCCCATAATGACAGGAAATAATGGTAAATAAAGGTAACTGATTTTTTGGGATTTCATCACAACTTCTCCATTTTAATTATCTGCAACTAATAAACTAAAAATGAATTTATTTGAAATAATGTTAATTTCTAACGAGAAATTCCGATATACATATTAATACTTAAAAGGGAGTTGTTAAATATTGAGGAAAATACTATTTGGGTTAGTGATCATTATTTTATTAAGCACTATCTCCTTTAACGCACAAGCAGCAGATGAGCCAAGTAATTCAATTGAATTAAAAAGAAATAATAATTTTATAAAGCCAGATGAAACTCAGACAACTATTACACATGCAGAGGATCGACGACTGTATAAAGTTTCCCTTGGCATGAATAAGACAGAAAAACTAACCCTTCGCTCTTCTAAAACATTTGATGTCATAATTACTAATCCTAATAGTGAAATCATTTCACAAAGTAGAGGAATAGGAAGAAGCACGATTAATGAAGAAGGAACAGCGCAAGTTGAATTTCCAACGAATACAGTAGGAGATTATTTAATTTACATTGAACCTTCTGATGATAAAAAAAATCAATTTCCCTATGAATTAAATGTTGCTGTAGGTGTGCCTGTTTTGTACCCTATTCCGACCTCCTCGGTTATGGAAAAAAGGATTACGCTTAACCAAGCTTCGATTACGTCATTTAATAAAACTAGCTCGCTACAATATTTCGACCTATCAAATGACAGTTCAATTCCAGATAATAGTTACATAACAGAAGTTAGAACTGATGGTCCTGACAGCGGTCGAAATTCACTAAGTCTATATACATTGAAACGAAGTATACGTCCAAATTCTAGTATGACCTGGATTGACACAAAATACCCTGATTTCAAAATCTACCCATCATATTACCCTAATGGAACATGGAATCCGGTTAAACAAAAGTATGCCTTCAAAATATATGCATTAACATTTAATCAGCCTGGAACATACACTTTTTATCCTAACATTTATATTGGCTATAAAGTTGAATTAAAATAATAGAGATAGATCGACAAAATGCCTTGATTGTTTTGTCGATCTAAAATATATTTTTTAAAAATTTACTTCCCCTTCACGAAAACACCTTTTCATTCCGTTCAATCATCCGCGTCATGTTTTTCTCAAAATCTAGCTGTTCCTCGGTGGTCAGTCCTGAAGCTATCAGTTGTTCGCTCAGCTTTTGGAGTTCTTCTAGTAAAAGACGCATCAGAAGCGCACAATCAATTGGTTCTCCAGTTAATTCTGATAAAGACGCCATCGTATCTGGCTGTATATCAGGAAATACTGCCTTCACTTCTTGCCGTTTATCCTTTAAGGCGGCATCATAAAAACGGCGGATTAAGTCGGCACGTTCCCGCCCGCTTCCATCTGCACACAAATAAATCTGCACAGCAACTCCACCGCGTAATCTACGCTGAGAAATGCCTGCAAATTTCTTTCCATTGATGCTTAGATCATAACTGCCAGGACAATAAGAGCCGACAATTTCGTAGGCTTCAATCTCCACCTCATACATTGCCAGCATTCGGCGAATCAACGCCACCATCGCATCATATCCGCGGTCAATATCAATGCCCTTCTTTTGTTCCGCAAAGATTAAAGACACATTCAGTACACCTTCATCCAGCACCACAGCAAGACCGCCTGAATTGCGCACAATCACACGATAGCCCTCTTCCTCAAGCAGCTTCACACCATCTTGAAGAAATGGAAGTCTTGTATCCTGAATACCAAGTACAATCGTCTTATGATGCACCCAAGAACGGGCTGTTGCTGGTGAGAGCCCCTTCCCCACCGACGCACAAAGCGTATCATCCATAGCGAAGGATTGCTTCGGGTCTACATAGAGACCCAGGCTTGACTGATCTATGATTCGCCATTTCGGCTGTGTCAGTAATTCAATAGGTTCATTTTTCATCTCCTGCATATCCTCTCGTTCATAAACTGTGTTTATTATAACATGGAAGGAACATGGGATGAATGGAGGGAAAATAAGAGACTTGTCAGTTATTCATTTCAAAAAAACTCTATGACATTGGGCGTCACAGAGCGTCTCAGCTGGATGATTTGGTTTTCTTGTTCTTGGTTTTCATGATGAAATAAACAGTGGCGAACAAAATGAAAGGTACCCCAATTATGAGGCCGGCAGCGATCAATGTGTTCCAAGGCAAATCGATCATCTCCTTTATGGATCATGTTTCTATGTACAGCCATCACTTACCCATTTTATCAAGTTTTCGGTCATCAACTCCGCATGCTGAGGGTCCATCACACCAGCATCGACGATCCATACTTTTTTCTCTTCTTCAGCCTGCTGCATGAGAAATACTTGCCCGCCGCCATCATCGCCAATCGCCACATAGCCGTTTGCATAATGGTGGACCTCCCTCGTTTCATTACGTTCCACAATGTCCTCAGTACCGTATAGAAGTAGCTCACCGCCAATGGATAACCCATTGGTATGTTTCAGTAAGGCTTTATAGGCATGAGGCAAAATCATGTTGAGTTGGAATTCTGCCTCTTTGATGTGTATGTCAGTTGCTGGTTCGTTCATGAGCAGGTTTGGGATTTGAGGTAAATTGATCATTTTTTGAGAGCCTCCTAAAAGGTTGAGATATATTTTAAGCAGCTGACTTTTTCATGAACCTTTTATACATTCGCTTTATGTCATTCGTTTAGAAAGGGATTTAGATAGTCATTGTCACTATCCAAATAAGCTCTTACACCGACTATAATACAGACCTTTTGGAAATCTTCATTGTTTTGAATAATCCTTCGAGCATCCTTATATCTTTTATATATTAATTGGAGAACACCTTGATTATCTTATGAGAATATTCTTTCACTAGAATGTCTATTACTATTTGAACTTGTTTAGTTAGCTCTTCTTTTTTGTTCATTTAACGCCACTAAAGACTCCGCACTTTTTCATTCCCTTATCAATGCAATAGAGTGTAGGTATACTATTTTTCAACTCTATTTATTTAAGACTTCACCTTATATTAATAAATATCTAATCGTTGACAACTAAAACTTATAAAATCGCCTTCAGCTATATCTCCTGGTAGATTGTTATCCAATTCTAATAAAAGTTCACCTATTTTCACTTTTTCATCATGCTTATCAATTAATTGTCCTATAAATCTATAGCTAAAATTATCATCTAATTTTTCAATTCTATACTCTGTCATTTCAACTTTCACAAGGTCTGAGACATTTAAACAATAAATAGGCTCTAATAGTTCACTTTCTTCAAGGTAATTTAATGGTTGTGCAAAACACATTATTTCAAGTTCACCATCTGTTACAATTACTTCAGCTTCTGAAGCTTCTTGTGAAATCCAGTTTATTTTTTTTATTTTCAATACGATCACTCTTTTCTTACTTCTTTGTTTTTATCCCCAAACTTGGTGCTTTTTTAGAAAGTTCTTTAACCGATTTTATATGAAATGTGGTGACATTTCCTGTTTTTCTATCGAGCCCAACAAATCCGTATTTTGCACTTCCCTTTCCACCAACAAGTCTCACATATCCATTCAGTTCTGGTACATATTGTCCCTTCTGAATAAGGTGATTTGCATCTTCAAGATAATTTTTGATATTGTATTGGTTTTTACCCATTGCATCCATTATCTCTTTACTATGCTTTTCATAATGAATAATAGCTTCATCACCTTTGAATTTAATCAGTTCACCCGCACCCTTAGCTGGCTTCTCAATCCTCTTGACCACATTCTTCCCTTGATCCATCTTAAAAACATATTTCCCGCCCTTGATGATTTTCATAAATGGGATAATAGAGGTTGCGGATAGGGCTTGGTCGGTGCTGCTGATTTTTTTGCTGGTTTCGGGGTCTTTGCCTGTGACAGCTCGGTAGCCGTCATAGATGCCGCTGTATTCTAGGATGATGTTTTCGGTAGTTGAGACGACTTCACCGTCTAATATGCGTTTGGCGTTTCCGCGGCTTCGGCTTTGTGGGATTTTGTCGACTTCTTCAATTCTTACTTCGCCGTTTGCGATATACGTTCGAATGATTTGTTTATTGGCGTAAACGGTATATCGGCCGCCTATAAAATTAATGTCTGATGGGTTTGTGACGACTTCATCTGCGATGTCGAATTCTTTTAACTTTTTGATTCCTTTTACGTTGTATAGTTTACCATTTACCACCCTGATGTCTCTATGAATCTTGTTTTTTCCGCTTACGGCTTCCCTTTGCAATGTCGTAAGCGATGGCTCGTTTGCTTTGACTTGTTTGTTGATGTTTGGGTGGGTGTCACCACGAACAACCGTCTCCACATTCGCCCGTTCTTTCTCACTCAGCTTCTTAAGTATGATCATCATCGGATTGTCTTTCGGGTTGTCTATTTTGTCATTCAATCCACTGATCGTACTGCTCACTTTTTCTTCTTTTCCATCTTTAAAAATAGATCCCTTTTGATAGCTCGTGATCTCGATTCTTGGACCGGTGAACATAGTACTCAAGGTGTCTATGTATTGCTTCATTGTTTGAAGGGAGCTTTTGGTTTCATTTAAAGCACTCGTTTGTTCTCTGTCAAATGCATGAAGCAGTCCAATGGTTCTTGAGGTCTCGAGCCAGGCTTTTTGATAGCTCTGCTGAAAAGCAGATTCATCTATACTTGGTAAATGAACAATATGACTGACTCTGCCGGTGGCGTGGCTCACATCTGATACGATTTCAGAAATCGCACGCTCAGCTTTTTTTAATCCTTGATCAAGTTCGTGTTCGATAAATGATTGTGAAATAAAACCGTGCTGGTTTGATTCAAGGGCATGAAGTGCCTGCTTTGTTTTTTTCAATGCAGAGCTGTATTCCTCAATGACGACCTGAAAGAATTGCAGGAAGGGGATATGGCATTCTGTATAAAACGCTCGGATGGCTTGTCCCGCTTCTCCCTTTAGTGCACCATCGAGTGAAATGATATGATGAATTTGTTTTTCTAAAGAGCTGATATGTTGTGATTGCTGCTTTAACGTATTCAGCGTTTGATCAATTCCGTTTATTAGCGCAAAGGCGTCAAGGGTTTTCATTGCGTTCTCCTTTATTTTCTTTTACTACTAGAAGCAAGCGCCTTGTCCGTCTCAATCATGGTGTGAACGGCTTGTTCTGTTTGTACAAGCTGTTTCTGAAGAATGTCTATATAGGATGTACTTAGTTCGTTCAATTGCTGATTGATCTTTTCTATCTTTTCTGTGGTAGTGAGCTCATTTTTCCCTTTGATGGTTTTTGGAAATGTTGAACGGAATTGAGCGCCTGCTTGTTTTGCATTTTTTAATGCTTTTTTCGCCTCATTGGCATCTATTTTGATTTCTCTGCCCATTTTACTTACCTCTTTTTTCTTCTAGTTGTTTCTGCTTTTCTTTCTCTATTTTTCTTTCAACCGAATGGATGTCACGTTCTAACGAATGGATATCCGATGTGAGATCATTGATTTTTTCATCAATTCGATTCAATAGATTGGTCAACTGTGCACCCTTTATCTCTTGACTGGCCGATGCCATCTCATCCCGAAGGCCATCAAACGTATCTGCCAGACTCCCAAACCATGTATGTGAAGTCAGATCTGGATGAGTGATTTTCTTGCTGGCATCTGACAGGGCCGCTTTTGCCGCTTTTACTTCTTTTCGACACATGTTGAGTTCTGTGATTTGTTCTTTTTTTATGGATATGTCTGCCTTTAACGAATACAAGGCTGCTTTATATCCAATGATTGCTCCAGATATCGTCAAACACCTCTATTCCTCAATTAGTCCTCCGTTATGTTACCATTTACTAGCACAATAGGCATATGATTGAAAAAGAATTCAGCAAAAATGAATCGTATGTATTGGGTTTTTATACCTATTTCGTGCACAAAAAAAGCTGAATCCATCAACTGAATTCAGCTTCTGACGCTTATTTTAACGAATCACCAGCTGATGCTGATTCATGATCGCTATATATGGTGTCTTTCTTTTCAGGAATATAATGGAGAGAAAAACCGACAAGACTGAAAAAGGCGCTTAACACAAGTGTTGGGTTTTTGAATAGGTTCGTACTTGCAATGATCATGTCTCCCTTTTGCAAGAGAATCCCTAGGATTTGACCGAATACCAACAAAGTTCCTGATGTTAAAAATAGGACAAGCAGCACTTTAAATAAAAATTCCATAAATGCTCTCATGTGTTTCTCCTTTCTATACTGGAAGTATCTCCATCCCGATGAGCCAGCCAATTCCCACGATCGGCAGCATATAATAAAGAATCAGCGGTATAAAAGTTTTTTCCGGTTTGGCTCCTGCAAGACCAGAAGCAATAAAGATCGACCCTGATGCAGGCGGGGAAGCCCCTTCTGTTGATGAAAAGGCAAGAATGGCGACAACAGCCACAACTGGATCAACTCCGACTGAGATTAAAGCTGAAAATGAGACAAGGCCAACAGCTGTTAACGTAGCCGTTGAAGATAATGGTCCAGCCACAAGTGTCACAAGAACACCGACAATCAGCACCATGAGCCACTTCGGAATCGCAAGCACTGACGTGATTTGTGTTAAATCTTCTGCCAATCCTAACTCAGCCAGTACCTGACTAGCAGCGACAGCAAACAGCATCAATGCTCCAATCGTTGTAAACTTAGGAATGGCCGATTTGAAAAACTTAGACCAATCTAGTGCAGACGCCTTCTTTCTTCCAATTGTTAAGCTAATCAACATCATGAGAATCGGAATCCACGTAATTAATGAAATTTGATCCATCGCCTCTGGTCCGATGTTTGGATTACTTTTTAAATAGTTTGCCAGTGGACCAATCGTCATGATAATAGGGATCAATGCACCAAAAAAAATAAAGATCGACTTCCACCCTTTTTTTACAGCTTCCCCAAAGGAGACAATATCATCTGGCGGCATGGCTTGAATTTTATTCTTTTTCACAAGAATATACACAAGAATAAATCGGTAAACGACTTGATACAGTCCTCCTATTAAAAGGGCAATATATAAATCCCCCTCAGACACGAGGGCTGCAACTGGTGCAAACCCTAGCATGATAAACATCGAAGAATTCGGAGGCAGTGCGGCTCCAAGTCCGCCATTCCCCGCTAGAATAGTGGCCGTATGGGTTCGGCTCCACCCTGATTTAATCATCCAAGAGGCCGTTATAGATCCAGTAGCGGCTGTGTTTGCGGAATTCGAACCTGAAAGAGCACCTAAGACAGCTGAACCTAACGTACTCATATAAGCCGCTCCACCAGGAAGTTTGCCTACAACTGAATTCAAGATTCGCAAGAGTGCATGAATTAATTCTAACTTTTCGATTAAATAGGCCATAAATACAAATGCTACGGCTGCATAAAGCACCTCATATGTGGATGCAAATATTAAACCATCCCAGAAAAGTCTTAATGCATCCATTCCGCCAAATAATGTGGTTGCAATAAAACCTAATAGCATGGCTTCTCCCATATTCCGTTTCACTACGACATTCCATATAATGATGACAGCTATGAATACAATCAATGCAATAAAACCCATGACGTATCTTCGCCTCCTCCTGATTAAATAGATGAAATGAAATGCTTCAAATACATCAGCCTTGCTGCATCACTTCAATGACCTCTTCCCAGCTGACTGGTTTTTTCCCGTCAAATCGTTCAAAGAAGTTGAAATCTGCTAATTTCTCTAACTTCTGTTGTGCTGCCCGAGACATGCTGGCATCAATATGAGCTGAATCAAGCATTTCAATAGAGCCAAGAAGCTCAACCGCCCGTCTTTTTGCATGCAGAGCACTGCCTGTCACAAGGCGATTCATGGTTTCTTCAAAGCTCTTGCTATCCATCGTTTCACTGAGAGAAGAAATGGCCTGATCTTCGACATTATATTTTTTTGAAATTTCCAAAAATTCAATCAAAAGTCCGACAATACCTTTCATATAAATGCTTCTTATCAATTTTAAGGCCGAAGCATCTCCTGGTTGGTCACTGATTTTTGTGATATTCATGCCATACTTTTTCGTTTCTTCAATGAACCGGTCTGTTCCACTACCGCTTGCCGTGATTGGTACCTTATGTTTGTTTACTGGAAGAGATCCTAGCATGGCTGCATCTACAAAAAGCGCATTTTGCTTGTCAATTTCTTTTGCCACTTGCTTTTTGATGTCTGGTGTTGATGCTGACACATCCACATATACTTGCTGCTTTTTCAAACTTCCTAACACGGATTGCGCCACCTCTAAGGTTTTATTCGCTGGTACAGCTGCAATCACAATATCAGATTTCTCAATGACTTCACTGACACTGCTGGTTAATTCAACTCCTGTATGAGCTGCTTTTTCTTTGATCGCTCCAGCATATTTCTCATTCTGTAATAGTACATCATACGCATAAAAATGATCTAACCCTTCCGTTTTTAAACCCATTGACAGCTCATATGCAGCTTCTCCATAACCAATAAAACCGAACTTCATCACCATTTCCCCTATCCCTGGAATTTTTTCATTCTGTCTGCCAGCCATGCGGGTGCTAAGAGACTGATATCCTGTTTTCCTTCGCTCATGTAATGTTGAATGGTTTTTAGTCTTTGGTTTTCATATTCTAGTTTCTCTTCAGCTAGTGACAGCATAGCTTCTGCCTTCTCCTTTGGAACAATCACCACTCCGTCATCATCAGCAACGACTAGGTCTCCCGGTGTTACTTTGACACCTCCGCACGAGATGATTTGGTTCAATTCACCAGGTCCGTCCTTAAAAGGTCCATTTGGCGTAAACCCCTTACTATATATCGGAAAAGCTAATTCCTCTAAAGCGACTTTATCGCGAACAAGCCCGTCAATCACGATTCCTTCTATTCCAACAGCCTTTGCTGAACTGGCCATTAATTCCCCTAAATAGGCATGACCCTTATGGTCTTTTCCATCAACGATGAGAACATCTCCTTTTTGAGCAGAGTAAATCGCTTGATGAAGAAATAAATTATCCCCTGGCCGTAAGCTAACGGTAAAAGCTGTACCTACTACATTCATGCCTCTCGCAACTGGTTTGATCTGATGATCCATCGCACCTGTACACCCCATCACGTCTGACAGCAAGGTCGAGTTAAGCTTTTTTGCCCGATCAATGAGATCATTTGACTCTAAATGAACTGTACTCATTGTTTCCATCATCCCCTTTGAGTTATATTCATTACATTAAAATTATTAAAAGTAATATATATTACTTTTGTGATACGATCATACCACCTCGTTTTTATTTAGTAAAGCGCTTTCATAAAAAATATGAAAATAAAAAATGAGTCACCACACCACTAATGTGTCGTGTGATAACTCATTTTCGTTAGCATGTGATTGATTTGATCTAAACGTGGTTTTGTTCTTTCAGGATCATTAATCGCTAAAGCACTTAAAATGAAATCTACGATAAAGATAGCAGATACGACGGAGTTATGAGAACCTACACTCGCTGAGGAACATGGTAATACATATTGTGCATACTTGGTTAGTGGAGAGCTGTAGCTGTCTGTAATTAAGAGCACTTCCACCTGATATGACTTCGCTACCTCCAGCAAGTCCTTCATACGTTTTGCATAACGAGGATAGCTGACAGCTATAATGAAGTCATCAGAATTGAAATGAACCAGATCATCCACCCAGTCACTTTGATCTGCATCAATATATTGACAGTTCCCCAATAGCCGATTGATTCCTAGTGACAGGTACTCCCCAACAGGTCTTCCACTTCGCACACTTGTACAGAGAACCTGGCGGGACTTTGCTATTTTTTCAACAATGTGCTGAAAGGTTTCCTCAGTGATATTGTCCAGTGCGTACTGGATATTTTGGAATTGCAGTTCTACATGATTATGCAGAAGCTTACTCTTATTTGAATGCTTTAGGTTCGCTTCAAGTCTCGTTTGAGGTGCCGCCTTATGCTTCATATTTGATTGAAGCTCTTTTTGAAGCTCAGAAAAACCGGAATACCCCACAGCAGCAGAAAACCTCATGATGGTAGCTGTACTCGTCCCTACTTTTGACGCCAATTTATCTACAGTTAAAAAAGCGACCTCCATCGGGTTTTGTACAATATAATCTGCAATTCTTCTTTGTGCCTCGGTTAATTCCACAACTTTATGCTGAAGTTTATGTATTAAATCTTCCATTATAGCACCTGCCCATTCTATCGGCTTTACACCCTATATTGTACACATTTGTCATCAATAAAAAAACAGCCAGCACGAATCTATCGTACTGGCTGCCTTAGTCGAGATGACATTAAAGTGCTTGAGCTGCTGTGATCAGCGCAAGATTGTAAACGTCTTCTGCATTACAGCCTCTTGAAAGATCGTTTACTGGCTGGTTTAAGCCTTGTAAAATTGGACCTACAGCTTCAAAGTTACCTAAGCGCTGTGCAATTTTGTAGCCGATGTTTCCAGCTTCGAGGCTAGGGAAAACAAATACGCTAGCGTCGCCTTTGATGACGGAATCTGGTGCTTTTTTCGCTGCCACTGAAGGAACGAAAGCTGCATCGAATTGGAATTCTCCATCAAGTACAAGCTCAGGTGCCTTTTCTTTTGCAATGCGAACCGCTTCAGATACTTTTTCTGTTTCGTCTGATTTTGCTGAACCTTTTGTAGAGAAGCTAAGCATTGCTACACGTGGTTCGATGTCAAACATTTTTGCTGTGTTTGCACTTTCGATCGCAATTTCAGCGAGATCCTGGCTGTCTGGTGCAATATTGATCGCACAATCAGCAAACACATACTGCTCTTCGCCGCGAGCCATGATGAAGACGCCAGACGTTTTCTTTACGCCTTCTTTTGTTTTGATGATTTGAAGTGCTGGGCGTACTGTGTCAGCAGTTGAGTGTGCTGCACCGCTCACAAGTCCGTCTGCAAGACCTTTATATACAAGCATTGTACCGAAATAGTTTTCATCCAGTAATGCTTTTCTTGCTTGCTCTTCTGTCGCTTTGCCTTTACGTCTTTCTACGAAAGCTTGTACAAGCTCTTCAAAACCTTCATATGTATGAGGATCATACACGTCAACACCATCAAGTGTAAGACCTAATTCTTTTGCTTTTGCTTCAACTTCTTGTGTTTTACCTACAACAATTGGCTGCAAAACTTTGCCATCTGCTAGTTTTTGAACGGCTGTTAGAATGCGCTCGTCCATTCCCTCAGGAAAAACGATCTTTACGTCTTTACCTGCAACCTTTTCCTGAACTGTTGAAAAAATATCTGCCACTTCAATACCCTCCTTGATTTTACAAAAAAAGCGTTCTCTTTTAAGCATACTCTTCTTCTACCTAAATTCAAACTACCAACTTATATTATAGCGCTTACAAATTAAATTCTTATTTTTCAAACTAATTTAATCAATTTCCATAAAAGCTGTTTTCTTCGTTCAAGTTTTGATCACATCTTCATGTAGACAAACTATGTTATAGTTGGAACAGATGGAAAACTGTAAATAGGAGTGAATGAAATGAGCGAACAACATACAACAAATGAAGCAGCTCAAACACTAGACGGGTGGTATGCGCTGCATGATTTTAGAACAATTGACTGGACAGCTTGGAAGCTGCTGACAAGCGATGAGCGTCAAGCCATTATTCATGAGTTCACAGGTCTAATGGAAAAATGGAAAACAGCTGAGCAAGATAAGGCTGGAAGCCAAACAATCTATAGTATTGTCGGCCAAAAAGCAGATATTATGCTCATGATTTTACGTCCGACAATGGAAGAACTGAATGAAATCGAGCTTGAATTCAACAAATCACGACTAGCAGAATTTACGATACCAGCCTATTCGTACGTGTCAGTTGTTGAACTCAGCAACTACTTAGCAGGAGGCGGCGATGGCGGGGATCCTTACGAAAACCCACATGTACGTGCACGTCTATACCCTGAGCTCCCTTCTTCTAAATACGTGTGCTTCTATCCAATGGATAAAAGACGTTCTGGCAATGACAACTGGTACATGCTCTCTATGGATGAACGTAAATCCCTCATGAGAAGCCACGGTTTAATTGGGCGAAGCTATGCTGGTAAAGTAAAACAGATCATTACAGGGTCCGTCGGTTTTGATGATTATGAGTGGGGCGTCACCCTTTTCTCTGACGATGTTCTTCAATTCAAAAAACTGGTTTATGAAATGCGATTTGATGAAGTCAGTGCACGCTACGGCGAATTTGGTTCCTTCTTTGTTGGAAACCGATTAGCAAACGAGCAACTGGCGTCATATTTCCATGTATGATAAACTTTTAAGGCTTCGGATCTCTCCGAAGCCTTTTTATGTATTTGTTTAGAAAGGTGATCTCATCATGAAAAACTTCCCCATCGCTATTTTTGCATTAACACTCGGTGCATTTTCGATTGGCATGACTGAATTTGTCATTATGGGGCTGTTGCCAAACGTCGCAAATGATCTCCATGTATCGAAAATCATGATTGCATGTGCTGTTTCATAGTGTCCAATCGATGATGTAATGTAGTGGATCAGCTGTAGCTGGCTAGATGAACCCTCCAAGTAATAAGATAAAATTACACTTAAACCACCAAATCCCCAAAAAAAACCAATAAAACTGCCCCATCTTGTTTTTTCATTTTCAGGATAAGTAAGAAACAAAACTAAACTCATGGCCCACAACAATGCAGTTAGGATGAACATCATTTTATTTCTTTAACCTACTTTCAATAAATTGAAGTGTGTCAGTTGCTATTCTATTTCTAGATAGAACAATTCCAGCATGCCCACAACTGTATACGTGCCTTTTAGGTTGATTCCAGCTATTCCACAGAGTATCAGCATCGTTTATGTCGATATACATGTCATATTTTCCTGATATTAAGAGTACATTTTCTTTGTCTACGAGAAGTTTTGCTTTACTAGGGTTCATAATGTCCCAAGCTTTGTCGAGTTCTTCATACGTTGTTCCATGTTCCTCCAGATCTCTTCGTATATACTTGCCAGGAAGAGTATTCCAAATGGAATGCGCAATATTGTTCGCATAAAAAGCTGATACAACAATATTCACGTCTTTCTCGACTGTTGCTAATAAGTTTGTTAGCCACCCTCCTAAACTAATGCCAACTACTATTATTTCTCCACCTTCGTTTTCCTTGATCCATTTAATCAGCCCTCTAAGTTCAACAATAGCTTGCTGGGAGGATTGAACTGTTCGACTGATATTGGCGCTAATCATGTGTTCACCTGAATATGTTGAATTTTGTGGTTCCCTATCGAAATGATAAGGCAGCGTGTAGTAATACATATTCCAATCATAATTTTTAACGATCTTATCGTGATAAATCTTCTTGATTCTGTCGTATGAATCCATTCGCCATCCATGTACGAAGATTACATTGGGCTTGTACTTTGACTCTTTTCGTAAAAACACTTCCCCAGAAACCTTGTCATTCTTATCTTCACCAGATTTGATGCTTGAATTAAGAGAAAATATTCCACTTTTTAAGTTTGCTGTATGGTTATCGATGTAAAATTCTAAATCAATTGGCTGAGCACTAAAAAAACGATCCCTATTACCTACGTCAATAGGCAAATTATTATAGTGACTTTCTTTGCTTCTTGTTCTGTGCATATCCATTAATGCTGCGTAATCTATTACTTTTAAAAGCTTCAAAAGAATGAACTCCTTTAATCTCAAATTAATACTATACGAATATTTTAATATAGAGGAAAAAGGACCTGAGACAGGTCCTTTCAGATTGTCTACAAAGGGCTAAAATGATCTTTATTTTAGCCCTTTGTCTTCTTTTCAGCGTGATATGAAAACCCTTGAAGTCTAGGAAAGACGAGCACTGGCGCGGAGCGAATTAGACATTCGTGAGCACCAGCGCGCAGGATTGACAACGAATGCGAGGGTTTGTCTTCACGCTGAAAGGACCTGAGACAGGTCCTTTTTCTATTTCACCACGGTCATTTCTGGCTCTTCTATTTGTTTCACACGTTCCTGAATGGGATGAGAAAAAGAGTGCTCTGACAAGACAATATGGGAGACCGTTTTTGTAAAACCAGACACATCTTGAATAAACGCTTCAATTTCTTCAAGTGAAGCAACAGACAGCTTAATGAAAAAACAGGACTGTCCTGCCACTCGATAAGCAAAGAACGCACGTGGATGCTGGTTCATAAATGTCACAAAACGCTGATACTCCCCATTTAATACGGTGACTTCCAGTAAACAGTCAATCATCAGACCAATCTTTTTATAATTGACCTGGACGGAGTAACCTTCAATGATCCCTACATCCTCTAGTTTTCGCACTCTTTCTGCTACCGCAGGCGCCGATAAATTAACTCGTTTGGACAATTCTCTCATCGATAAGCGAGCATCTTCTCTCAATTCGTTTAAAATATGCACATCCACATCGGTGATTTTCATTCGTTACCCTCCTATCCCAAAATCGTTCCATTTGAAAAGTATTTTATGATGATACTTATGATATGAAATGTAAAATAAAACTAAATAATGGTAGAATTTATTTTAACGGAATTGAATGAAAAAGCAAGTATGGAGGGATCACCTGATGAAAGAATCTTTAGACAGCCAGGCTTCTAAAACGTTTCCCATCACACTTGCCATTGCGCTCACACTTGGCGTCTTTGCGGCGGGATCGGAAGAACTGGTGATTTCACCACTGCTGCCTGATTTATCTAACTCCTTTCAGCACTCTCTTGATATTCTCGCCCTCTCCATCAGTATTTATGGGTTAGCTGTGCTGGTCGGAGCACCACTACTCGTTCCTTTAGGAGACCGATATTCAAGAGAACTGTGTTTGATCATTGGGCTTTCTTTCTTCTTGATCGGAACAGTGATGTGTGCTGCTGCACCGAATCTGGCGGTGTTTTTTGCTGGCCGTGCCATTTCTGGGCTGGCGACTGGTGTATTTGTGCCAACGGCCTATGCTCTTGTGGGCGACCGGGTTCCTTACGAATATCGAGGCAAAGTGATGGGACTCATTGTGTCAAGCTGGTCTCTTTCTCTTGTGCTTGGTGTACCGATTGGAGCATTTATCGGCCAAAGTTTGAACTGGCGCTGGACATTTTGGATCTTCGCTATGATGAGTCTCATTGTATTGCTGCTCGTCATCCTTGAATCTCGAAAACAAATCGCAACAGCTGATACGAAGGCACCTCAAGCTAGTGGGAAAACAGGCTCTTTATGGGGAGCTTTGAAAATCGATCGTGTCCCTGCCTATTTGACCGTGACATTTTGTAATATGCTTGGATTTTATGGTATGTACTCGTTTTTAGGAGCTTATCTGCAAAGTCTGTTTTCTGGAGGGCAATCGACGGCAGGACTTCTAATCATGGCTTACGGCGTCGGCTTTTCTATGAGTGTATTTACCGGGAAATTAGCAGACTGGTTCGGTAAAACGCGTTCTCTCTTCTTTGTGCTAGGTGGAATTACGCTCGTTCTAGCCTTACTTCCTTATGCACCGTTCTCATGGTTTTTGCTGATTTTTGCCCTATTTATTTGGGGTGCGATGCAAAGTCTATCCGTCACGCTTCTGAGCACCGTTCTGAGCGACTGCTCCCAAACCCATCGAGGGAAAGTGATGGCTTTTTACAGTCTTGCTTCCAATCTTGCCGTTATGCTCGGTTCCGCTCTTATGGGACCAGTGTATATCCATCTCGGCTATCATACCGTAGGGCTGGTATGTGCATTCATTACTCTTGTTGGTTGTATCATTAGCTTCGTCAGCTATAAACGTGAACGTGCCTTACATCAAGAACATAAAAACACATTTGAAACATAAGCTCATTTCACTGCACATCTTGATATGTGCAGTTTTTTAGATCAATTTTTAATATCATCATAAAATACATTTTTTATAAATTTTGTTGACAATTGCCAATTTTATTTTTTATAATCTAGTAAAAATTTGAAAAAAGATTGGATGGTAAACATGATCTTAAAGAATGATGTTTTTCATTTCAAAGAAGAGCCCATCGTTTCACCTAAGATGTTTACAGTCAATACACTAGGCCCTAAGGGGACAAGCAGTGAATATGCAGCAAAACATTTCATCTCTCATTCCACCACTACACTCGGCACCCATACGAAACTATCCCTTTACGACACATTCGAAACTTGCATTGAACACACACTCTCTAACGCACTTCAATACACTCTCGTTCCACACGCATACGAAGGAATCAAACATTTCTACATGAGACCCGACCTACAGCTTTTACAAATTTTCAGATGTGATACACCCATGTATGGTTTGGCTGTCAGACCAGATTTCCCATTTCAAGAACAAATGCTCCACCATTTAAAAATTGTCTCTCATCCTGCACCTGTCAATTTGATTCAATATTTCATTCATCAAAATGCTGAATTTGAACTTGTCAATTCCACAAGTACTGCCGCCCAAAAAGTAAGAGACGGCGAATTTGATTTCGCCTTAACCAACGAGGTTGCCAGAGTCACATACGGCCTCACCTTCATTCGAACGTTTAAAAGCATACCCATGAGCTGGTCCATATTTGGAAAAGGAGAGATTTAATATGCAAACTGAACAAAAGACGCAAGAACGATATTTTCCTCAAGCGAAAAAAATAGAATGGGATAATGGCGTCACCCAATATTCCACTGTACGAGGCGATACTGAAGTGTTAATTTCATACGTCCCTCCTCACACAATCATAGAACCTCACAAGCATCCCGAAGCGCAAATCGGAATCGTATTAAAAGGCGAGCTTCAAATGACAGTCGGCCAATCTACCCAATTGCTCACCCCATTAGAATCTGCCTATATCGCACCACCGTTTGTCCCTCACGGCGCATCTAATCTGACAGATGAAGAAGTGATAGCAATCGATATTAAGAGATTAAAGGATGGTGAAGAATATACGGCTCCTCCCACTTATTTCTTAGATATTTTCAAAACACGGGATTTACTCCCTGGCATGGAAGTAACCTTTTTTGTGGAGGATTGGATGGAGCTCATGATTGCCAACATCCCTGGAAACGGCGGAGAAATGCCTTTTCATAAGCACCGAAATGAACAAATCGGCATTTGCATCAGCGGGGGCTATGATATGACGATTGAAGGCTTTACAGAAAAAATGGAATTTGGCACCACCTATTTCTGTGATCCAAAGGAAGATCACGGTGCGATAAATCCAAAGCCAGAAGCATCAAAATCTATTAATCTCTTCTTCCCTCCCCGTTATAATCGTTTGAAGCCAAAAGCATCTAAGGTGAAGAAATGAACATTGCTGGAAAAGTTGTCCTGATTACAGGAGGTGCATCAGGGATTGGGCTTGCGGCCGTCAAGCTCTTCCTTGAGCACGGGGCAAAAGTAGCAGTGGCTGACATCAATGAACAAAGCGGCACACAACTCGTCGAATCATTGTCGCATGAGCATCTTGCGTTTTTCAAAACGGATATAACAAATGAGGCTGACTGTCGTCAAACCGTTCAGGCCGTGCTGAGCCGTTTCGGGACCATTGATGTTTTGATTAACAATGCAGGCATTGAAATTGTCTCTCCTATTCACGAGATGACGTTAGAGGATTGGAACCACATTCTACAGGTCAACCTGACTGGCGTATTTCTCATGAGTAAGCATACATTGCCGCATATGCTTGAAAAGAAAAGCGGAAGTATTATTAATACTGGATCTGTTGGAGGTCTCGTTGGGTGGCCAGACATTCCTGCATACAACGCAACAAAGGGCGGTGTCATCCAACTAACAAAGTCAATGGCGATCGACTATGCCGACCATCAAATTAGGGTGAATTGTATCGCCCCAGGAATCATTGATACGCCGTTAAATGAAAAATCCTTTTTAGACAATCACTCAGAAAGTCTTGAGGATGTCAAAAAGGAAAAAGCAAAGGTGAATCCATTGTTACGTCTTGGAAAACCCGAAGAAATTGCTGGCGTGATGCTATTTCTCGCCTCTGATCTATCCAGCTATATGACTGGGAGTGTTGTCACAGCAGATGGCGGTTACACCGCTAGATAAAAAGGAGTGCTTTCATTGAGTAAAAAAACCGTACTTGTCATCGCTGACTTAGGAGGATGCCCGCCCCATATGTTTTATGAAAGCGTGGCTGCTTCGTATCATATCGTTTCGTATATCCCAAGACCCTTTGCCATTACAAAGGGACACGCTGAGCTAATAGAAAAATACTCCATTGCGGTCATAAAAGATCGTGATTATTTTGAAACACATCCCTCTTTTGAACATCATGATTCTATTTATTGGGCACATGATGATTATCCGAAATCAGAAGAAGAAGTTGTGGGAGACCTGATCAGAGTGGCTTCCTTTTTCAAAGCAGATGCGCTGACCACCAATAATGAATTATTCATTGCACCAATGGCGAAAGCCGCTGAACGTCTTGGACTGCGCGGTGCCGGGGTAAGGGCAGCTGAAATGGCGCGTGATAAAAGTCAAATGAGGGCTGCATTCAACGCTGCTGGTGTCAAAGCGGTGAAAACTCAGCCTGTCACCACTTTATCTGATTTCCAGAAAGCCATTGAGCATATCGGTACACCGCTTATTTTAAAGCCTACATATTTAGCTAGCTCCATTGGCGTTACCCTTTTTCATGACCGAGCCGGCAGTGATGATCTCTTTTTAAACGTACAATCCTATTTGCAAACCATTCCAGTCCCAAACGCTGTGACATATGAAGCACCGCTTGTCGCTGAAACGTATTTAGAGGGTGCTTACGAGGATTGGTATCAAGAAGAGGGATATTCTGATTATGTCAGTGTTGAAGGGTTGGTCGTCGAGGGTGAATATATCCCTTTTGTCATTCATGATAAGACCCCTCAAATCGGTTTTACAGAAACGGCTCATATCACTCCGTCGATTTTAGACAATGAAGCTCAGCAAATCATCATTGAGGCAGCAAGAAAGGCAAATGAAGGGTTAGGTCTTGAAAACTGCGCAACCCATACAGAGATCAAGCTCATGAAAAATCGAGAAACCGGACTGATCGAATCAGCGGCTAGATTTGCCGGCTGGAATATGATTCCGAATATCAAAAAGGTCTTTGGAGTGGATATGGCCAAGCTGCTGATTGATGTATTAGTCGATGGAAAAAAGGCTGAACTGCCAAAACAGCTGCTTTCTGGACACACCTATTATATGGCAGACTGCCATTTATACCCTCAGCATTTCAAAGAGAGCGGACACATACCGCCAGAGGTCACGCATATCACCATTGATCATGTTCATATTCCGCAGGACGCTTTAGTTGGAGATACAGTGATCGTCAGTAAATCAGTCCCATCCAAAGGCACCTTTGTGGATCTATCTTTATTTGAAGCCTTTAATGGCATCGTGTCTCTTGAATTAAAAGGGTCATCCTCACAAAATGTTGCCTCGTCCATCCGCAACATTCAGAAGCAGGCAACGATTCAGTTGATGGATGAATTAGTGAAGGGATAGAAAGAGAGGCTAATGTGGTGAAAATCTTACCATCTAACATGATTGAACGGCTGCCAGAACAGAAATTTGGAACCGTATTTGAGAAAATTGCGCATAAAACACAAAACGGAGCGAACATCATAAACCTTGGTCAAGGAAATCCCGATCTTCCTACTCCTGCACATATCGTGAGCGCCCTTCAAGAGGCAGCGGGCACTTTGCAATTCCAGCAATATGCTCCCTTTAGAGGCTTTGACTTTTTCAAGCAAGCCATTGCAGATTTTTATAGAAAGGAATTCGGTGCTGAGATTGACCCCCAGAAGGAAATTGCCCTTTTCAATGGTGGGAAAACAGGTCTTTATGTCATGAGTCAGTGTCTGCTTGATCCAGGGGATATCGCACTCGTCCCCGATCCAGGATACCCAGAATATCATTCAGGAATTTTAATGGCTGACGCAAAGCCATTCTGTATCCAGCTTGATGAGAAGAATGGCTATTTGCCTAATCTCTCTTCAATTGATCCTGAGGTGTTAAAAAAGGCAAAGGTGCTTTTCTTAAATTACCCGAATAACCCAACTGGTGCTGTGGCAAATGAGGCATTTTTTGAAGAGGCTGCTGAATTTGCGGCCGCTCACGGACTGCATGTGATTCATGATTTCGCCTATGGTTCATTTCATTATGAGCAAAAACCAGTAAGCTTTATGAATGCTCCTCATGGAAAAAGCGTAGGAGTGGAGTTATATTCTCTATCAAAGACGTTTAATATGGCGGGATGGAGAGTCGCTTTTGCTGTTGGAAATGAGGAAATCATCAATGCCATTAACGCCTTTCAAGATCATGTATTTGTCAGTATGTATGGCGGATTTCAACAGGCTGCCACCATTGCCTTGCAAAGTGATGATGGTCATCTTCAATCATTGAGAGAAGCGTACCTCGAACGAATGAATTTCTTCATCCGTCGAGCAGAAAAGCAGCTTGGGTGGACCATTGAACGTCCAGCCGGCGCCTTTTATTTGTGGGCTCCTATCCCTGATGATTTCAAGGATTCTCATGCATTTGCTGACTATTTACTCGAACATGCTGATGTCGTTGTGACGCCTGGGGGTGTGTTTGGTGCACATGGAAGACGTCATGTACGCATCTCAATGGTTGCTCCAATTGACCAGCTTGCACTGTTTATCGACCGGCTTCATATCCTTCCGATTCACTTTCATCAAAAAACCCGCATGTAGCGGGTTTTTGATGTTATATACTCTTCATCGAACCACCGTCGACAGATATTTGTTGTCCTGTGAGATAGGAGGCTTCCTCTGATGCGATAAAAGCTGCCAATGAAGCCATCTCACTCGGTGAGCCCACTCTTTGCATCGGGATACCTGAAGCGACAGCCTGTACAGCTTCTTCCCGCGATAATGCCTTTTCACGCATCATGTTACCGATAAATTGTTCATACCGATCTGTTGCAATAAACCCTGGATTTAAACAGTTCACCGTAATCCCAGAAGGTGCTAGCTGTGTGGCTGCATTTTTACTTGCATTGATAATCGCTGCATTCATCATACTGTTCGTAAACATTTGGTCACCAGGCTCCTTCCAAAGGTTTCCGACAATTTGAATGATACGTCCATATTCATGTCTTTTCATCATGGCTGCCGCACGCTTCATCGTATCAACGTACGCAATGGCTTTTTGCGAAAAAGCTGCCAGCATCTGCTCACTTTCACATGAATCAAATGTATCTGGCTTCCCTCCTGGAATGTTATTGATTAACACATCCAGTCTGCCAAACTCTTTTTCTATTACCGCAAAGGCCTTAGCCCTCACTGCCTCATGCGACATGTCACCACAGAAAAGAGCCACCGGCTCCTTTGTTTCTGCCATGTCTTGAATGTGCTGCTGCGTCTGTTCTAGTGAGGATTGATTTCTCGAATTGATGATGACCTTTACATCGTCCTGAGCAGCAAGCTTTATGGCGATCGCCTTTCCAATACCTGTACTTGCTCCTGTTACAAATGCAATTCTTTTAGACAAACTCATCCACATCCCTTTTCTTTTCAACTTAGTAAATATACATAAAATGACACATACAGAATATATTTCAACAAAAAAAGACCTTTCTCCTGCGAAAGGCCTCTGTTCTCTATTTAAACGTCGTTTCCCAGTCAAACCCGATCGTCTGATCATTCCAAGCGATTCTCTTTTCATCTGGGTTTTTCGGGTCGTAGGATTCTGTAGTAAAATAAACAATTTGCAGTGGCGTCTCGCCTAGTACACGGTAGCCATGTGCGACACCTTTCGGAATAAGAAGCAGCATCGGATTGTCTTCTCCCATATAATACACATCGGTTTGACCGTTTGTCGGAGAACCCTTTCTCAAATCGTATAAAACAACCTGTGCATGACCTGCTGGAAAAAACCAAACATCGTCTTGTTTTTCATGGTAATGAAAGGCTTTGATCACTCCTGGAAAGCTTTTGGACCACGACGCCTGCCCAAAGCGCTTCAGCATCGGTTCGTCATCTCGAATGAGCTCTGCAAAAAAGCCGCGATCATCACAATGTTTCATGAGTTTTTTCGTTTGTACACCATCAATCATGCTGATACCATCTCCCTTCTTTCTGCAAATATTCGTGAAGTGCATCCTTCCAATGTCTTGGCTGCCAGCCTGTGGCTTCAATCGCTTGAAGGTCTAAAACAGAATAGGCTGGACGAGGTGTTTGGAAGCCATACTCTTCCGTGGAAATCGGCTCAATGGTTGTAGACAGGCCGCTTTTCGCAACAATTTCTGACGCAAAATCAAACCAGGAACAACTCTCTCGGTTACTGACATGATAAATGCCTGCCTTCTGATCAATTAAATGAATCAAGGCCTCTGCTACATCCTTTGTATACGTAGGAGAGCCTATTTGATCATTCACAATGCGCAAATGATCCTTCGTTTGAGCGAGCCGAAGAATGGTATTCACAAAGTTGTGTCCCTCATGTCCATAGAGCCAAGATGTACGGATGATTTTCACTTCATCTGACACAAGGTGAATCAATTCCTCACCAAGCTTTTTACTCTTTCCATAAATGGTTTGAGGATCCGCCTGTGCATCGACCTGATAAGGGGTAGCTGCTTGCCCGTCAAACACATAATCTGTACTGACATGTAACACATCTGCCCCTACGTTCTTTGCTTCCAGCGCTGTATAATAGGCGCCAATGCCATTCACAAGATAGGCCTTTTCCGTTTCTATTTCACATTGATCAACAGATGTATATGCTGCCGCACTGACAACAATATCAGGCCGGAAATGTCTCATCGCGTGTCTGACTGCCTGTTGATCTGCGATATTGAGCATGCTCCTTGTTAAGGCAATGACGATGAAGTTTTTTTCCTTGAGCTGTTTGCTCAATTCTTTCCCTAATTGACCGCCTGCACCGGTGATTAAAACTTTCATCCGTCACCCTTCTTCGCTCTGATCATATTTGGCACGATACCAATTGATCGTTTTTTCGATACCTTCTTCAAATGAAGTCTCCTGCGCCCAGCCGAGCTCTCCTTTTAGCTTACTGGCATCAATAGCATACCGTCTGTCATGCCCTTTTCGATCTTGAATAAACGCAATTTGGTCATGACTGATGCCAAGTTGTGTGAGAATGGTTTTGGTTAAATCGAGATTCGTTTTCTCGTTGCCACCGCCAATATTGTACACCTGCCCGGCTGTCCCGTTCTCTACTACCTGCTTCACAGCTCTCGCATGATCCTCTACATACAGCCAATCACGAATCTGCTGGCCGTCTCCATAAATCGGAATCTTTTCGCCATTGACCGCTTTTCTGATAATGGTCGGGATTAATTTCTCCTCATGCTGATAGGGTCCATAGTTATTGCTGCATCGTGTGATCATTGCGGGTAATTGGTGGGTGTGGATATAGGATTTCACAAGCAGGTCTGAACTCGCCTTGCTTGCTGAATAAGGATTATTCGGTGAGAGTGGTGTTTGTTCTGTGAAAGCAGGATCATCCAGCTCCAAATCTCCATATACTTCATCTGTTGAAATATGAATGAGTTTTTTCGCCTTTCCCTTTAAGACAGCTTCCAGCATACGATAGGTACCAAGGACGTTTGTTTGAATAAAAGGTTCTGCCGATTCAATACTGCGATCGACATGCGATTCTGCTGCAAAATGAATGATGGCATCATAGGCTTCATCAAATACTTGATCCAGCTCATGCTGCAGGGTGATATCCCCTTGAATAAAACGGAAATGAGGCAGATTTGATAATTGATCCACTTCCTCTGGATGACTGGCATACGTTAATTTATCAAATACGGTGAGCCGGACATCTGATTCCTGAAGCAGCAGTTTCACAAAATTCAGTCCGATAAATCCCGCTCCGCCTGTTATTAAATAAGACTTCGTCATTCGTATCCCTCTTTTTTCTTCATCGTTTCAAACATTTTCGTAGATGCTTGGTGAAGAGATTCATGTGTTCCAGCATCAATCCACCACCCTTTTAACATATCATAGGTCAGCTGGCTATTAGAGATATAGAGATTATTCACATCTGTAATCTCTAATTCGCCTCGATCTGACGGCGAGATTTTCTCAATATATTGAAAGACTTCTTGATCATAAAAATAGATACCAGTGACGCAATAGGATGAACGCGGATGCTCTGGCTTTTCTTCTATTGATAAAATCCGGTGGTGTGCAGCATCAATTTCTGCAATGCCAAACCGCTTCGGATCTGCGACTTCTTTCAAAAGGACCTTAGCTCCGCTTTCTTGCCGCTGAAAGGCTTCGACAAAAGGGCTTAATGAATCCTCAAATACGTTATCACCAAGCATGAGCACAAACTTCTCTCCTTCTACAAAGGGCTTTGCATAGGATAAACCGTCTGAAATGCCAGAAGCCTCTGGCTGTACTTGATAAACAATGTTCATCCCAAGTCCCTGATCGCCCTCAAGCAATTTTTGAAACAGCGGGATTTGTTCTTCTTGTGAAATCAGCATCACATCTAAAATACCTGCTTCTTTCAGTTTGAACAATGACCAATAAATCATCGGATATGGACCAACCGGCAATAAATGTTTGTTAAAAATCTTCGTTAATGGGGCCAGTCGCGATCCTTTTCCTCCTGCTAAAATAACTCCCTTCACATCTACACATCCTTATGTTCTTTTTGGTGATGATTCATGAGGTGTATAAGAATGTTTTTCACTCGTTCGGTTCCTTTTCCATCAATGAGTGTCCGTCCGTTGAGATGGATACTCCTGCGGAGAAAGTAGCTGCCGGACAGCCTTCGAGCAGCACGTAATATATCTGTTTCTTCCACATGATCACCTAATCCAAGATGTAGACAGGCTCCCTTTTGCGCAAAATTACTGGCTGTAACTGCTTGATGGTCTACTTGCGAAAGTACAATGCTGGGCACCCCTATACAAACCGCTTCATATAATGTCATGCCTCCTGCCACAATAGCCAAATCAGCTTCCCATAGCAGGGCAGTTAATTGATCTGTATGACGAATGAATTGAATATGTTCAGCGTCTACTTGTTCTTTGATGTGAGAGGCTTTTCCTGTAATCCCTAGAATGTGTAAATGATTTGCTGTGAGGAGTGCTGATACAGCCTTCGGTAACAATCCGCGCGGATCACTGCCCCCAAGGCTGATGACCACCTTTTTGCATTCTTTTCGAACCTCATATGTGTCTTTTAATCTGCCAATCTCATGATCTAACAATAAATAAGGCGTTCCAAAAAAATATGTCGTCCCATTGACTTGCATGTGCTTCCCGTCCAGACCTCCATAAATACCGTTCACGACAGCATCCGCAAGCTGACAGGCTTCCGCTCTTCTTTCCTCGAATAAGACCAGCCTTGCAAGGCCGCAGGAATGCTTAATCATTCGGAGAAAGTACAGGTCACATTCAAGGACATCAATCAGTAGGAGATCTGGCTTCAGCTCTTTCATATCCTGCCGCAGCTGAAGGAGCGCATTTGACTCCTGCACCATGTGGACGTGCCAATCTGGATGCGAAAGCATTTCTACACAAATCTGCTCATTTGTATAGAAAAATAGGTCGTTCCCCTCCTCAAGCAGCTCCCTTGCTAACCGTTTCATTCTGATGACATGCCCCATCCCTCTTAAAAAACCACCATAGACAACAATCATGATTTTTTTGTTCATTCAGCATCCTTCTGTCTCACAAATTGATTCAACCGAACAATGTCTGGATCTTGTTCACAGATGGATATGAGCTCAGCCGTTGGCACAGCAATGGAACCACCAGCTTTCTCAAGTAAACGGGTAGCAAACACGTAATCTTCTTCTGTATCAATTGTGAATCGATAAGCAGGATATGCAAGTTCTTTGGGCGGTGTGAATAATTGAAGGTGAAATTGCTCAGGATGCTTTCTGATATACAGCGTGACATGCTCACGCTCCGGCTGCGAGAGGGGAAAATTGTCGATTTCACTTAAAATAGGTGCATCAATCATTTCCCCGGAAATACCGAGTGGTGTTCCGTTTGTATACGTGTAATCAGCCTTCTCCAGTCTATGTTTTTCAAGCATTTTCGACAAAAGTGCCGGATCTATGAATGGATTATCTCCCGTTAAGCGTACAACAGTTTGTGGTTCAAACTGACGGACAATCTGAGCAAAACGCTGCAGCACATCCGTCTCACTGCCACGAAACACCTTATAGCCCTTTGATAAACAATAATGAGCCAACAGGTCATCTTCTGCCTCAACTGTGGTGGCGATCATGAGGTTTTGCGTTTTGTGATTGTAATGGTTTGATTGCTTTACCCGTTCAACAATCAAATCGATCAGCGCCATACCTCCGATCGGTTTCATTACCTTTTTTGGCAGCCTTGTCGAACCCATCCTAGCCTGTATCACAAAGAGCACATCATTGATCATTTTGGGACTCCTCCGTGAGCACATCTTTCCACGAAACGCCTGTATGGGCTGGGATGTCTCTCACAGCCTGTGCGCCAAGTAAAAGCTCCATGTATCGCGGGTGCAGGCCTTGGCTTTTTTGCCCTGGACGTAATACAGCTAGATTTTCTGCAGTCAATGTCTCGCCCTTTGCAATGTCTCTTGTCGTAAAAATCCCTCGATACGCAAATTCACGAATCTGACCTTCAATGGCTGTTGTCGTTTTATAAGAACTGCCAAGAAGCTCCTCTGACACAGAATGAGCGTCTCCTTCTGTTTGATTTCGTTGCTTTTCTGCTGCTCGAATATGTTGAACCATTTCCTTTAATTCTTCAGGATTAAGGGCAAAGGAATGATCTGCTCCAGGTAATGTTTTATCCACTGTAAAATGCTTTTCAATCATGGCTGCCCCAAGCTTCACAGCGGCAACAGGCGCTTCAGTCGGATGCTCACTATGATCTGAAAAGCCAATGACTGCCTCAGGAAAAGCTGAGGTTAAGGTTTGAAGCACACGAAGATTCGTGAATGCTCTTGGTGCAGGATACTTTGCCACACAATGCATAATGGCGATTTGCTTATTTTGCTGGCTTGTAATGGCCTCATATGCTTCATGAACATCGGCAATGGTTGCCCCAGCTGTTGAAAAAATGATCGGCTTTTTAAAAGAAGCGGTGTGACGCAAAAGAGGTAAATGATTGATTTCATAGGATGCCAGTTTAAAAGCAGGCGGATCGGTTTGATTCAATAAATCCGCAGATTCCTCGTCACACACTGTGCTTAAAAAGATCAGTCCCTTTTCCTCACAACGTGTTAATAAAGCTGGCAGCCATTCTGGCGGCAGCTCCATTTGTTCCACTAAAGAAAAAATGGACACTTCTTCACCTTTGGCCGTTTCGTACAAACCCGGTTCCTTTTGATACATCCGATCAGCTTGAAACATCTGAAACTTCACCGCATCGGCACCTGCTTCTTTTGCCACATCAATTAAAGCAAGGGCCTGATCCAGCTTTCCATCATGGTTAATGCCTGCCTCTGCAATGATAAAGACAGGCGCACCATCCCCCACTTTGCGATCTCCAATATAGAAATGTGCCATCTTACCTCTCTCCTTTTTTCGGCCACACATGGTAATACAAAAAGGCATTTGTTGTTCTAAACCCCATCTTTTCGTACAGCTGGATGGCTGTCGTATTATGCAGCTGTGTCCCGGCAGAAATGAATCGATGCCCTCTATCATAAGAGACCTTCATCATCTCAATAAATAGCTTCTTCCCAATCCCTTTTCCTTGTGCATCCGGTCTAATCGCAAAAAGCTCAAGTGCCATCTCATCGCCCTTTGTCATCCCTTGAATCAGGCCAACCACTTCATCGTTCATCTTTGCCACGAGATTGATATCTGCGCGTCCGAGTAAGTTATTCCTCATCCATTCCTGATAGAAATGCTGGACGACACTCTGGTCTAAATATGGATCAAGTGCATACCGGCTTTTCACAAAAGCCTGATCACCTAGTAAAACTGCCTCATCGTATTCATTTTCAGCTGGCAGACTGATCATCACATCTTGACCAGTTGATGGCATCTCCATTCGAGCAGGCGGTGCCTCAAGCCGAGTGAGACCGCCGACATAGTACACATGTGATAGTCTTTGGACAATGCGGTTTTTTTCAAGATCAGCCGCTTCAAGACGTAAAAAGAAGAAATCACATTTCTCCGTTCTCATCCAGTTGATGAATTTCTCCATCAACTCTTTAAAGATAAGCGCTGACTCAGCTTCCACAACCTTCACATGAAAAATATGCTGATCAAAAATGCCGCTCTCCCATTTTGACCAATCGTATAACAACACCGCTCTAAGCTGGGCACCGCTGACAAGAGCAAACTGTTTGAAGCCTTTCATGTGTTCCGCTTGATGACCATATTTCACCAGCCAAGTGGAGAGCACCTGATCGTCTATTGCATGAACGACCTTCATGCAGATGCCTTCTTATCTTTTAAAATAGATAACACCGCATTCATGACATCCTGCACATCTTCATCTGTCATACTTGGATAAAGAGGAAGTGAGAGAGTCCGCTTGTAATAGGTGAGTGATTCAGGGAAATCCTCTGGTAAATAGTTGTAGGTTTGTTGATAGTATGGGTGCAAATGAACAGGAATAAAGTGAACACTTGTGCCGATTTTATACTCCTTTTGCAGCTGATCGATCATCTCATCACGTGTGATGAATGCTTCTCTTGGATCAACTTGCAGCACGTACAAATGCCATGCATGTCTTCCCTCTTGATGGACAGGCGGCAAGATCAACCCTGCTTCTTTTTGAAAAGCCTGATTGTATGCTTTCGCAATCTGTTCTCTGCGCGCCTGCATGTCATCCAGCCTGCTTAACTGAACAAGTCCTAACGACGCCTGCACGTCAAACATGTTCATTTTATAGCCAGGTTCCTCGACCTCGTAGTACCATGTTCCCTTTTCTCCATAACGATTCCACGCTCCCTTGCTCATCCCATGGAGCGCTAGTCTTCTGATTCGAGCAGCAAGTGCATCATCATTTGTCGTCAGCATGCCGCCTTCTCCGGTCGCTATATTTTTCGTCGCATAAAAACTAAAGGCGGTTGCATCACCAATTGATCCAATGGGCTGACCATGATACGTCGTATAGAGGGCATGAGCAGCATCCTCAAGCACAAACAAATCGTACTTTTTGGCAATGGCCAAAATCCGGTCCATATCGCACGATTGACCAGCAAAATGAACAGGTACAATCGCTTTTGTATGTGGTGTGATGGCCGCTTCCAATTTCTCTGCATCCAGATTGAGAGTCTCTGGATCAATATCGACAAAAATAGGTGCTGCTCCCGTATGGATGATCGTATTGGCTGTTGCGCAGAACGTCAGTGGGGTTGTGATCACTTCATCACCAGCCCCAATTCCCTTCGCCTTTAACGCTAAAAATAGAGCAGCTGTACATGAATTGACAGCTATCGCGTGTTTCACACCTGTCAGTTGCCGGAATTCTTCTTCAAATTGCCTCACTTTTGGTCCGGTTGACAGCCAGCCGGACTTTAATGTTCCAATGACTTCGTCAATTTCCTCCTGCTCAATCAAAGGCAATGCATAAGGAAGAAATTGTGCTCTCTTTTGTCCCATATCGCTTGCACACCCCTATCTTCATCTCTGAAAATCCACACCTGTTTTTGTTTTGAGCAGAGAAAGCAGAACATCGGTAGATCGCGCATGCGGATAATGCTGTTTAATGAAATGACCACCTTGCTGTTTCGCCAGCTTCATCTCTTGTTCATCCGACAAAATACGAATTGCTTTCTCAGCCAGTTCAACAGGGTTTTCCATATGATAGCTGCCAAGCGACTCGTAATAAGGGTATCTTCTGCCTTCTGTCATTTTCCCAATCAGCACACTCTTTTCAAAAAGCATCGCTTCTAGACCGACTGTTGATGTGAGCGTAATGACCATATCCATATACGGCAACAGATCATACAAGTCGATTTCTTTTTTTATCAACCTCACATGGTTCCCCGCCCGCTCAATGGCCACGTACTCATCTAAACGGTTTCGGGCGATTTCCCACGGATGCGGCTTCATGATCAGTTGAATGTCTTTGCGTTTTGCAATCGTTTTAAGAACATCACCATAGAAGGCTTCTGAAAACGGCTGTGTTGCCACAAGCACTGTCTTTCTGGCTGGACTGAAGTTCAATTTACGAAATATTAGTTCCTGTTGAAGCGGCGTTCGTTCCTTCACCAAATCAAATCTCGGATGACCTGTGATCTCCACCTGTTCAGGCTGACAGCCTTTGTCTTCATACCAGTCCTTTTCATACTTTCCAAACACCCCGTGGCATGTGGTGAAAATCGGCAAAAAGGCTTCGTCTCCCATGAGCGCGCCGTGCTGAAGGCAGATACTCGTGAGATGGCGTTTCACTGTTTGCAGAGCGAGTACACGGCTGTAAACATCCTCCGTCGTCCCAACAATGACAGCTGCAATAGGCTGCAGGTGAAATAGTGTTTCTGTCTGGTCAATCACATCAATAAATTGCACAATGTCCTTCCGAAGTTTTTCTCTAAAAAAGACATTGCCAAAGACAGGGTGCTGTGCGTAAGGTTTAAGTAAAGCATTTGCTTTTTCAATATATTCAGCATGGGCTTCTTTATTAACCTCTCCGGCTAATTCCGGCTTGCTGATGACTGGTAATCCGAAATAATCAGCCTTCTTCCAGCGAGCGAGTACCACTGTTTGATCCGGATGGAACCGTGTGTAATTTTGTTCAGTAAAGCGCAGGTGTTCGAAATGAAGCAATACCTTTCCATTCGTCGGACGATAAGCGGTACGATTGATCTGCTGTTTATGTTGATCAAAAAATGGCTGAATCTCTTCAGGCGATGGACAAGTGGTCGTCAGTTCTTGACCAAACGCTTCATCTTCCATATGTTCTCTCACTTCAGGGCTGATGTATTGATAAAAATTACTGATCAAGCCAAGTGGAATTTGCTTATAGGACAAGTCCTTCATTAGATTCACATACTCAAAGTACACTTGCCAATAATGATGAATATAGTGCGTCACTTAAGGTCATCTCCCATGTCTTTGTTTTAATATATGACGGAGCTCCCAGCAGGTAGACTGCGGAGGAAGTGCTTGAATAAAGTCACTTTTCTCTTCTTCTGCCAGCTGATAATGAATGGACTGTTCTGTGATGTAATTTGTATCTAATACTTCATCATAGGGGTAGAACGGATAAAAATGATTTAATCGAAAAAAGAACCGGGCATCCCCTATTCGATAAAAATGCGGACTCTCGTCCCAGTAGGACCCAAATTCAGCATGAATTTTTGTTAAAATAGATGCACGATGAACGACTGAGCAATGATCAATGGCACAGGGTGCATTCCATTGCACTGTTTTCGCAGGTCGAATCGTTTCCTTCACTGGCTCTTTTTCGCTATTTAAATAGATCACTTTAGAACCAGAATAGACAATATCTTCACCCGGGCGGGCATCTAGATAATTTATGAGCTTCTCTAAACGATCCGGGGCGTAGACATTGTCATCTGTTGCATAGGAAATATACTCGCCCTTTGCCTGTTCTAATGCTTGATTAATGAGCACAGCATAGCGGGTTTTCGCTGTTCTCTCCTCCAGCGTTTTGACACCGCTTTGGATAAAATGAACACGCGAATCTTTTCGAAAAGGCTCAATAGCAGCAAGGGTTTTTTCGTTTGATCCATCATCCATGATAAAAAGTTCAAGGTCTGACAACGTCTGTTGCAGTACCGCTTCAATCGATCTGCCAACGTAAGCCGCCTTGTTGTAGCTCGTCATAATGACAGTTACTTTTGTCAAAGTTTTCACCTCGGTCTCTTTCAAACTATGTTTATCATATGTGTCTCCTCTTAAAGAGACTGTAGAGGGACCTATTTTTTATAAAATTGTATTTTTTTATTGATCTATCTTTGAAAAACGCGAACTTTTTGGTAATATAAGTAATCATTTGTGTGTATTAAAGGAGTAAAGAACATTGGAAGCTATGAAAAGTGATCTCTCCCAAGAAGAGGAAGCAAAAGGATTTTTTCGATTTTTTAAAATTTTCATCGCAACAAAAACGATTATTCGCTCATACCAACATTCCTCTATCCCAATTTGGCTGATGATGCTCCTTGCAAGTATCGCTGGTACGAGCTGGATCTACGAAGGGTATTTTAGCGAGTATATGGGCAATCATATTCCATTCCCTTTTATTCTGTTACATGGGGCGGGTTTTGGTATTTTAGCAGGCAATTTCATTCTATTTATCGGTTCACTCATTTTACAGTGGTTAGGACGGCTCTTTTTTGGCAATAAAACGCCTTATCGAGATGTGCTCAAGGCCTGCACGCTGACGGTCATTTTCCCTTCCGCTTTATTTGCTCTTACTTGGATTTCCACTGTGGGGATGCTCGGTCCGTATACATTTGTGAAAATCTCACCATATTTAGATCAGCATTTTGAAGTTTGGTATTATCTCGATATATTGCAACTTATTAATGCGTATGCAAAGACATGGATATTGGGGATGGCTGTGTTAGGCATAGTCGCTGTGATGAAGCTAAGAGTATGGCAAGCCTTCATTGTCGTCATCACACCGCTGGCCGCATTTTTTCTCATCATGACACTTTTATTTGATGTCCAGCGGGCTGTCAACTGGATGATGTAAAGGGAACTCCTTCAAGCAGTTCCTTTTTTTCGTTCAATGTACATATTCTCCCCTCCTGTCTCATAGTGTGAAAGAGAGAAAGAATGCTATGGAAACAACAGGCTTAAACGCCTTCTGTTTAGAACACCATGAGGAAAGAGGAGGAACGTTATGAAATTGAAAAATCAATTTGGGCAAGGTTCGGGTTTCGAAGGTCAAGATTTTCGCCAGCAACAATATGGAGCAAATCCGTATCCTGCGCAGCAGATGGGTTATTCAGTCCCTCCCCAAACGCAGGGTCAAATGCAAGGTCAAATGCAGCAGGGTTTTTCGCCAATGCCATCTACTGGTCCATCACAAGGAGGCCAAGGCGCGCAGAGCGGCGGACAGCCATATCAAATTCCTTCTGGACCGATTTATCAGCAGAATGTCACCGGTCAGCTGCCAATTGAGCAGTCCTATATTGAAAATATTTTACGATTGAACCGCGGCAAGGTAGCCACGATTTATATGACGTTTGAGGCGAGTAAGGAATGGAATTCGAAGATTTTTAGAGGGGTCATTGAAGCCGCAGGACGTGACCACATTATCATTAGTGATAACAAGACAGGGACACGATACTTACTGTTAACGATCTACCTTGATTACATTACGTTTGATGGAGAAATTCAATATGACTATCCATACTCTATGTCAACGTATTCTCCAAGATAACTTCAAGCAAGAAGCAAGGCGCAGACGCCCTTGCTTTTTTCTTTTGACTAGGTTTTTGACACACTTTTCGGGCGCCGCTCATAAGATGCCTAGTAGTTTTTATCAAAAGCCTAGAGGTGACATCAATGACTGTTGAGCTGGATTATACATCACCAAATATCAAATATTCATTCGATCTGAATCAAAGCCCCCTTGTCAAATATGATCAACATAACCTGATAAATGTTTTAGGAAAAAAACAATTAAACTCGTTGGATCAAGTATCCCTGCTGGATATATATTTGAGTAAAAGCAAAGTAGTAGAGCCTCATTATCACCAAAATGCCGCAGAGCTTGTTTACTGTATAGCCGGTTCTGCTGCTGTATCCATGCTGAATCCATTCACAAAAAAGCTGCATACCTATACCATTACCCCTGGGCAGGTGGCGAACGTGCCTCAAGGCTGGTGGCACTATGAAGTCGCCTTGCAGGACAGAACCCATTTGTTAGCCATTTTCAACGCATCTACGCCAGAAGTGATCCTAGGCTCAGACCTTCTCACCCTTACCCCATCTCACATCATGGCACATACTTATTGCATGAACGAAACGCAGTGGAAGAAGGCGACACAGCCTGTGAAACCAGGTGTGTTTATCGGTCCGTTCTGCCACAGAGAGGAAGAGGCCCAAACGCATCCTGTCCCTCCTTCTCACTACGTCCCTTATTATCAAGCACCCCCCAACTACACCCCTTATTGGAGTTAAAAAAAACCGATGCCCCATCTGAGCATCGGTTTTTTGACTTATAAATTTTTTGCTGCTGCAATGACAAGCATGATCCAAGAAGCGATAAATGCCACTCCGCCAATTGGGGTAATGGCACCTAGAATCTTCACCTGAGTCAATGCCAGCACATAAAGGCTTCCCGAGAAGAAAAGGATACCTGCAAGCATTACCCAGCCAGCGGTCGGTACTAAAGAGACACCTGACAGCTTATCTGCAAGAAAGGCCACTATAAATAGTCCAATCGCATGGAACATCTGATATTGAACACCTTTATTCCAAATCTCAATATACTTTTCAGGGATTTTCCCTTCCAGTCCATGTGCACCGAAGGCTCCAAGACCAACAGCAAGCATGGCATTAATTGCACCTAATATGAAAAATAGTTTCATTCGTCATTCTCCTTATCTCGTTCATTATGTTTATCATAGCGTGCCTCACATCAGACATTCAACTTTCCTTTTATGCTGACACGAGATTGTCGGATTTCTTCTTCTTTCTTAACAAGACTTGGTCAACAACGATCGCAATGAGTGTACCGAGAACAAGACCATTGCTTAATAAAGAAATCAAGACAGGGTGCATGCCTTTCAAGGCTGCCTGCGGAACAAACATCGCCCCTACACCTGCTAAAACCGCAATTCCCAGTACAAATCGAATGCGTGGAACCTCTTCCTTTTCATATTGATCAAATTCAGACATGGCGATCCCAATCATAGATGAGAAAACCACAAAGTTCACAGCGAGCCCTACTGGTGATGGCAATGCTGAGAAAAAGCTCATCAATAATGGGAATAAACTAATCAACACAATGAGCAGGCTTCCGAGGAAAAATGGCTTTCTCGATGGAATTTTTGTTGTCTGTATAAAGCCTGCTGCCCCCGAAATAGGTACAGGCGCAATCGCACCGATCATCCCGCTTAGTAAATGACCAAAAGCCGCCACAAAACCAGCAGGTCGAGCTCTTTTACGCTCACGCAGTTCACCAAATGCCTTCACTGAACTTTCCACAATTCGAATACTTGCCAGCATATTCACAATGAGTAAAATCGTAATAAAAAAGGACGTGACAAGCAATCCACTGTCAAAAACCGGCATGCCGAATGGAAACAGCTTCGGAAACTCGATGATATGCTCAGGAATTCGAACCGGCTTCGCCAATCCGAGTAAAGCGAATAACAGCCACCCGCCTGCAAGTGCGAATAACACAGAAAACTGTCTTAAGTAATGCCATTTTGAACGGCTGATCATGAAGGTGAGGACAATAATCAAGATTGATAAACAAAAGACAAGCCCGTCCACCTGATTTCCCCGATAGCCGATGCCCATCAGCCCTTTCATGATCGGCTGACTTAACTGCACAACAAGTAAGAGCAGGTAAATACCTGTGACGACTGGCGTAAATAAAGATGCGAGCCAATTAATGATTTTAAATAAACTAAAAATAAAAAAGAAAACAGCACTAAAAATTAAAGCCCCTTGTAATGCTTGCAGGGTTTCAGGATACGTCGCAAAGATCGTCCCTGTCATGCCTGCATAAAGGGTATACACACCCCACCACAGCCCTGCTGGACTTTCATTGATTGGCAGCATATGGCCGCATAAACACTGCACCATCGCCACAAGTCCAAGTGAAAAGAATGTACTCTGAATCAGCTCTGCCGATTGCACTTGATTCAATTCAAACGCTTGTGCAATCGCAATCGGTACTGCAATAGAAGCTGCGATAAAAAATGCCATCCACTGAATGGCGCCCAAAAATAGTTTCAAACCGATCACCTTCCCTTTGTCGTGACAAGACCACTAAAAATCAAAAATAGAGTCGCCGTTCCCATCCTTCCCTTTTTGCCCTTCTTCTTTATGCTGAAATGTTTTTGCACCACTAGTGCCCATCAGCTTCTCAAGCATGGCTTGATCCGTAGACACAGACGGTGCAGATGGTGTAGATATCGATGGAGGTGGTGAAATGACCGAAGACTGCGGCATTTGCACCTGTGACGGCGCGTCAAGAATGACATCACATAGTGAAGAAATCGCCGCCACTTGACGCTTCACCTCTTCATCATTTCCACTGTGTTTCGCTTTTTGAATCGCTTCCTCCATTTTTTGAAGCAGACTTGATATATGAATATTCAAGGGTAGACCCTCCAATCATAAAAATTCGTTTTCAACATTATTTTACCAAATGAACAAACCAAATGGGTTCATTTTTTCAAAGCAGTGCGCTTATGTACCTCTTATTTGACCAGTATCGGTTATTCACACATAATAAAAGGGACAAACTCGTCTATGAAAGGATTGAATAATGAACAATCTCACTGCTCTTTTTAACAAACAAAAAGTCTTTCACAAGCCGGCGGTTCAAGACCGTATCCGCATCCTTAAAGACTTGAAAGCAGAAATCAAACAGCATGAAAAGGATATTTTACAAGCCTTAGCACATGATTTACATAAATCGGAACAGGAAGCTTATACAACAGAGATTGGGATGGTGTATGAAGAAATCAATCATACCATCAAGCACCTTCACAAATGGGCAAAGCCATCCCGCGCGAAAACACCTTTGACTCATATTGGATCGAAAAGCATGATCATCAAGGAACCTTACGGAAGTGTGCTCATTATTGCCCCTTGGAACTATCCTTTCCAACTGGCCCTTTCTCCATTAGTCGGAGCCATTTCTGCGGGAAATGCCGTCACATTAAAACCGTCAGAACTGACGCCGCAAGTCTCACAAGTAATCGGCTCAATTGTGGAACGTGTGTTTAAAGAAGATCATGCGGCAGTCGTAGAAGGCGGTGTAGATGTCAGTACAGAGCTGCTGAAGCTGCCCTTTGATTATATCTTCTTTACTGGAAGTGTGGCTGTCGGCAAAGTCGTCATGGAAGCCGCCGCAAAGCATCTGACACCTGTCACACTTGAGCTTGGCGGAAAAAGCCCTTGCATTGTCATGCCTGATGCAGACATTAAGCTTGCTGCAAAGCGAATCACTTTTGGGAAATTCACCAATGCTGGTCAAACATGCATTGCACCAGACTATTTGCTTGTTCATGAATCTATTAAAGAGGACCTTTTGCAGGAAATGACGGCTTGTATCCGAGACTTTTATGGCGAACAACCCGAAACGCATCCGCACTTTGGGAAAAATGTGAGCCAGCGTCATTTTGATAGGCTCTCACAATTTCTTTCAAATGGTACGATCGTGACGGGCGGACAGCGCAACGAACAAGAGCTTAAAATCGCACCGACCATTTTAGATCACATCACATGGGAAGATCCAGTGATGCAGGAGGAAATTTTCGGACCAATTCTGCCTGTTATGACATTTGATTCTCTGCATGAAGCAGCTGACATGATCAAGGCAAGGCCGAAGCCGCTCGCCCTTTACTTATTTACAACAAATAAAGAAACAGAATCCTATATTCTAGACAACCTCTCATTTGGCGGAGGCTGTATCAACGACACACTGATGCATGTGGCCACGTCTTACTTGCCGTTTGGAGGCGTCGGTGAAAGCGGCATGGGACGATATCATGGTAAGGAAAGCTTTTCCACCTTTACGCATGAAAAAAGTGTCCTGCGCCAGACCAATCGCTTTGATTTTTCCTTCCGTTATCCAAATGCGAAAAACGGACTCGACATTGTTCGTAAATTTTTAAAATAAACAGGACGAAGGGGTTTCCCCTCGTCCTATTTTCATTCAATATCCTTGATACACCAGTTGATTTCCTCAAGTCCCAGTTGCTTTAAATATGCGTTTGCCTGAGAAAACGGACGGCTGCCAAAAAAGCCGTTTCTTGCAGAAAAAGGACTTGGGTGAGGTGATTCAATGATGGAATGCTTGTTTTGATCAATGCGTTCTTTCTTATTTTGGGCATGTCTTCCCCATAACACAAAGACGACGGGCTGATCCCGTTCATTCAGCACATCAATCACCCGGTCTGTCACACGTTCCCAGCCCTTGCCTTTATGCGAATTCGCCTCACCCTTTCTCACAGTGAGCACGGTGTTTAAGAGCAGCACACCTTGTTCTGCCCAGCTGACAAGCGAGCCATGGTTTGGGACAGGACAGCCAAGATCATCCTTTAGCTCCTGAAAAATATTTTTTAAAGAAGGCGGCTGTCTGACACCAGGCTGAACAGAAAAGCTTAACCCATGTGCCTGTCCTGGGCCATGATAAGGATCTTGTCCCAAAATCACCACTTTGACCTCTTCATACGACGTCAAATGAAGGGCACGATAAACGTCTTCTGGTTTCGGAAAAATGGTCTGCGTGCGATATTCTTCCTTCATCCACTCACGTAACTCCTGATAATACGGCTGTTCAAATTCACTCTTCATGACAGCCCACCAGCTATCATTTAAAAATGGCTTCATTGCGGTTCTCCTCCTTCTGTCTGCTGTGCCAATCTTGAGATCATCGGTTTTCCATCCCACACAATCTCACTCTCTGATTCTCGTTTTTTCATCGCTGGTTCTTCTAATAGGACAGCAAAGTTAGCTGTCGGCAGATCGCCCAGTTCATGCTTTTCACTTAGATCATCTAAGTAGTTCTTCCTTGTTTCCCCAAGATCACTAGACTGATTACCACCGCCGTCAAAAAACGCATAGATCACGCTGGCAGCTGGTACCCGTTTTACTCGCGCATGTTGTGATACACGCAAGAAAAAATCCCAATCCCAGTAATGATGCATGGCCGGGTCAAAGTAGCCAACCTCTTCGTGTATGTGGCGTTTATACATACTGCCTGAAGGAACATATGTAGAAAAGACACGCATATCCTCAATATCCGCTGTATAAGCAAACAAACGTCTCGATAATGGAAAACGGGTAGCGCCTTTTTCTTCAAATGAAACTATTTCCGCGTCAGAAAAGACAAAGTCGGCGTCGTCCAGCGCCTTGCTCATACGTTCGATATGACAAGGTGTAAAGTAATCATCGTCGTCACTTAGCATGATGACATCGCCTGTCAGCTCACGCACCCCCACATTTCTTGCATTGACATGCTGGACATTCTCATCTAAATGAATTAAGCGGATCGGAAGCTCAGAATAGAGTTCCTGAATGATATCCACTCGCTTACCTGCATCATTCACTACTACAATTTCAAAAGGCTGTACGGTTTGTCTCGAAATAGATTCAAGCAGCTCACACAGTGCGCTTAGTCTGTTATGCGTCACAATTAATAAGGATATCTTCATATTGAACTTACTCCTTTAATAGATTCGTCTTTTTCCATTAAAACATAAATTGGCTTTCTTCTCATGATATAAAAGGCGGTTTGATCTTGTGGGAAAATGGGAATTTTTGATGAAAAGGAGTGATCACTATGGAATATATCACGGTAGAGAATAGCAAAGAAGCGAAACAGACTATTGAAAGCTTACATTCATCAAAGGATGCCATCTTCGTTTTTGCGTACGATCCAGAACGCTCTGATACCGTAACTGAGTATACGGATGCCAAAAGCATGACAGCAGTCGATCAAGGGATTTTAGATCAAGTAGCCAATGTCATTCGCACGAGGGATGATGAGCTCATGGCCAAAATGATGTCGGTCGGCGCTGATCAGGAGTTAGCCTTAACACTTTTAGAGGAACTGAAAAAAGGGAAATTGGTGATTTGTAAAAGATAAGATTTGAAGCGTTTCTCTCGTTGAGGAACGCTTTTTTATGCCGTTTCATTGTGATAAATGGAAAAGCTGATTATAATAAGGGATAGAACAATAACTGTTACACATCACATTGGAGGTTCAGCAACTATGTCTATGAATAAAGCACTCACCATCGCAGGTTCGGATTCAAGCGGCGGTGCAGGTATCCAAGCAGATTTAAAAACGTTTCAAGAGAAAAACGTCTACGGGATGACAGCTTTAACAGTTGTCGTTGCAATGGACCCTCATAACTCATGGGATCATCAGGTGTTTCCAATCGATACGGCGACCATTCGTGCGCAGCTCTCTACAATTGTGGAAGGCATTGGTGTAGACGCTCTGAAAACAGGTATGCTCCCAACGGTCGACGTGATTGAACTCGCGGCTGAAACCATCAAAACATATGATTTGAAAAATGTCGTCATTGATCCTGTCATGGTTTGTAAGGGTGCAAACGAAGTCCTTTACCCAGAGCATGCTGAAGCTTTACGTGAAAAGCTCGCGCCACTGGCAACCGTTATCACACCTAACCTTTTCGAAGCAGGTCAATTAAGCGGCATCGGTGAGATCAAAACGATCGAACAAATGGAAGAAGCAGCAAAACGCATCCACGAACTTGGTGCAAAGTATGTCGTCATCACTGGAGGCGGTAAGCTAAGCCAAGATAAAGCGATTGATTTGCTTTATGATGGACAAACCTTTGAACGCCTTGAATCTGATAAGATCGACACACAATACACACATGGCGCAGGCTGCACATTCTCTGCGGCAGTCACAGCTGAACTAGCAAACGGCTCAGACGTGAAAGAAGCCATTTATGCAGCAAAAGAATTCATCACTGCTGCCATTAAAGGCTCTTTCCAACTAAACGAATACATCGGACCAACGAAACATTCCGCACATCGTTTGGACAAATAAGGGAAAAATTTAAAGGATACAGAAGCATCGCAATAAACCATATGTATAAATAAATTTCAAAGTAATTTATAAAACTTACAGAGCGTATTGATGTGTAAACTACAATTCATCAACAGTTGAACTCCCTTCTTATATTTGTTGCATTCTATATGTAATAAGTAAATTTTGGGGGTTCAACTTATATCAGTATACAAGCCTTCCGCTAAGTCATTATAAGAGTTCTTCTACTTAGATATTTCCTGAATTCTCCTATTTTTATAAACTCCGGATGTTCCATTCATTTGATTTAATCAATCTTAATTCGTTTTGATACTATCTTTTCCAAAGATACCTTTCCACATCTTCCTTGGAACATAGAGTTATATTCTAAGGAATTGTGCGATTACAATTCACTTATTAAAGTTAGGTTTAAATATTGAATAATAGGTGTTCCTATTTTAACACCCCTTCTACTCCAACATATGTATGTAATATGTTCACATAAAGTTGCAACACGGCAATTTTTTGGTACTCTTTAAGTCGAACTTCGCCTGATTTATCGTCTCAAAAGAAATTTTTTATTTCGGTACAACAACATCAACGATTACTTCTCTATTACCTAAGTATTCTTTAAAGTTTATAGAGGCAATTATTAATATTAGGCGAGAAATCATAATCACGACAAATACTCTTATTTCAACCCGCAAAATAAACACAATTTTAATACTCAAATAAATATTAAACCAAGGTCAAGAAAAATAAGAAAAATTGTCGCCATTATGAATACATATGATGTTTTTCTATCTTCATTCCAAAAATTAAAAATTAAAATAAAAGATACTATTGTAGTGATTAAAGCCCAAATTATCATTTAGTCAACTCTCCTCTATTTTTGTAATGCTGTTTATAAAATAGTCCTCTACACTATTTTCATTTCCCAAAATTTCTTCCATACTAATGACTGGCTTATGTATCTTACCTTTATCAATTACTATTATAAAATCACATGTGCTTTGTGCTGCATCTAATTGGTGCGTAGATAATAGAACACTATTACCACCTATTATATATTCATTTAAAACTATCTTTATGTCTCTCATACTGATAGGGTCTATACCTGAGAAATACTCATCTAATAAGAGAAGTTTTGGTCTTTTCAATAATAATGGTATAAGCGATATCTTTTTTTTCATACCTAAAGAATACTCCGAAATCTTTTTATCAAGAGCATCCTCTATACATAACTTTTTTGTATAGTACGAGTATTTACTTGCATCATGTTGCAATAATTCACTCATAAAAGAAAGATATTCTTTACCAGTTAGTACCGAATATACTAATGGTGTATCTGGAAGAAACATGATTTCCCCTTTATCCTTCTGAGTATGGACTTTACCATTAAACTTCAGAATGCCACTATCTTCAGGAATAATATTTGCAAGTACTTTTAGTGTTGTAGTCTTTCCAGCTCCATTTTGCCCTAAAAAACCTACAATGGATCCCTGAGGAATTCTAAAAGACAAATTATCCAAAACAACTGTATCTCCTAATTTCTTTGTTAAGTTAGATACTTCAAAAAAAATATCTTCAGTTGCCGCCTTCATACTCTAATACCTCCCCCAAAAATATTTTGTATTACTCACTTTTTTCTTAAATAAGACAATTAATCCAATCGATACAAGAAATTGCCCTAGAATAATTATACAATTCACAAATATCAACTTGGTTAAATCAATTCTTTCAAATAAATACAAGATACAAGGTATCATTAATAATGGAATTAAAGCTCCTGTTATAACTAGATTTATGATAGAAGAAGTTGTTTTTTGATCTGCAAATTCCCCTACTTGTTCAATATTAAAAAAATTAAAGTGAGCATTATAGACACTTGGAATTAGCAAAAAGAGAATAAACATGATTAAAGATGACGTCTGGCTTAATAATAACCAAATCATTAAATTCAAATTAGATCCTGAAACAACTGTTAATATAGTTTGTGAAATAAGGGTAATTAAAATTGTATATACTGAGAATATTAATATCTTTTGTTTCAATAATTTCCATAGGTTTTGACTTGTGTTTAGATAAAGCAAAGCCTTCTCTCCTTCGCTATCTAGAGCTATTAAACCTTTAAAGTGATTATAAAAATTTTCACAGAAAAAATATGTATTAAAATAGACAATTAAATATATAATAAATATTGAAGGTTTTTCAGATAGATCGGTTCCGCTTAGCAAACCGCTATATATCCCGATTAATCCCCAAAAGAACAATCCCCCCACAAGATGATCCATTTTTCTAAAGGCAATAGAAGAACGGAAAAACATTTTAAAATAATTGCTTTTTTTACCTATAAATGGTATTTTAAACATAAAATTACGATGTAACTTTTCCAAAAGAGGTAGGAGTGTGTAATTATAATCAGACTTGTATTTTTCGAATGTGAATATATTTTTGAATATGACTAGTACGAAAAAAATTATTAATACTAAAGCGGATAAAATCAAAAATAGCAAACCAAATCTATCATTATAATATAATGAGGATATATAGTTGTATGGAATCCATTTTGAAGTGAAAAGAAAAGATATATTATCTGTCACAATAGAATAACCCTGGTGAGTCCATAATTCTAAGTCTTCGTTAGTAAATCCAGTTGAATAAAATGGTGCTTTCCGAATCCAATTTTGAAATATTGATGCTAAATTATATCCAACATAAATCAATATGAGTCTGGTTAAAACTATTTGGAGGATCAATATACTTCCTTTCATCCAATAGCTTCTATAAAATATATACAAATAGTGTATGAGAGCAAAAGTAAAACTCAAAATAAGATAAAGGAAATTCGCAATTATGAAAAAAATAACTATATTAATAAAATTTGCTCCCGCAGCTAAATTTAAGGATATACCTAAAGTAACTATATTTAAAACAAAAGTTCTGTAGTTCCATATCATCGACTCAAAAAGCAAAAGTGATCTAGTATACTTTTTTGACAATTTAGTGTTTGATAATAGTTCTATATCCTCTGAAAACTGACTCCAGTTAGAGGCTTTGACACCAACGAATACACAATACATTAGCAGGATTAAAAAATAAATATTCCATATTATTAAAGAATTATTTTGTATACTGGCTATTTTATTTATTATGTAGCCAATAGTTGCGTTTTGATTATCAATTAAATCCAAATTTTCATTAAATATAATAAATGTGAACACTGAGTAATATACTGTTGTATAAAGTATAGCTTTAACTGAATCTATTAATAGAATTAATAAACCCAGTCTCTCACCCCATTTACCGCTTACAAAGTAAAAAGACCCCCATGTACTTTTCCATCTAATATAAGTTTTCCATTTAACCCATGAAAATATTGTTTGCAAAGTAATCACTCACTTTATAAAGAAACAGTTATAAAACCTTCAATTATAGCAGCCATAAAAACTAAAATGACTACTAAAATCAACGGTTTTAGTATTTTCTTCAGATATTTTTTAGGAGAATTGAAATAAAAAGTTAAACCTAAAAATCCTATGCTAGCTGATAATAAGAATGCAGGGATTTCTAGAATTCCATGTGGCAACAGCTTCATAAAGAGATTTGTTCCATTTAGCCCTAACATCATTAATGATTTTACACCGATACCCAGAAAAAAACCATTAAGTAAAAGTAAAAAAACAGTTGGTATACTGAATAAAAAAACTCCACTAATCAGAAATAAGCATACCGTAATATTGTTAACAAAAAGCTCTATAGTTAACTCTATACTAGGTGAAGGTGCAGTTAATAAAGTGTTTTTTTCAGAAAAATCTATGTGATCGCCTGTTAAATATCCGAATAAAAAGGCTAAACTGAAAGGGGACAATAAATTGCTTAGCAATATAGGACGGACTATGCGATCAATTAGAAAGAACAAAGGATATACTCAGCATTATGTTTCTAGTGGTTTACTATCACAAAGTGCTTATTCAAAGTTTGAACTACATCGAATCGACATACTTGCGTCATCTTTTATGGCTTTACTGGAAAAAGTAGACGTTTCTTTAGATGAGTTTCACTATATTATGAACGATTTTCAATATACTCGAAGGCAAAAGTTTATTAACGATTTTTTTCGTACGACTTTCAATCATCCAAACAAATTAAGACAATTGAAAACAGAATCTGAAAGGTTGCTATCAGATTCTGAGGACCAATTGGTCAGTGATATTCAATGTATTTGTACAGCTTTAATAGTGCTTCATGAAACGGGTAGTATTGAACAAGCACGCAAGCACGCAATCACGCAGATACTGTTTGGGAACGTCTTTCTAAGCTTGAAAATTGGTACCTGATCGATATTAGACTTATAAACTCTATACTTTTTATATTTCCTATAGAAACGGCTATACATATAGCAAAGAATGCATTGAAAAGACTTAATTTATATAAGAATTTTCAAGATACTTATAAAATTGAAATTAATATTCGAGTTAATTTTTCGCTTCTTTTAATAAAATACAATAAATTTAAGTCGGCATTAGTTGTATTAGAAGAAGCAATCCCTCTCTGTAAAAGACATGGTGCATACAGGGAGATGGCAATCTGCTATGGTCGTAAAGGGATATGTCTAAAAAACTTAAATATAGCTTCACCTGAAGAGTATTCTGAAAAAGCTGTAACAGTCCTTAATATACTAGAGGAAAAAAAACTAGAAGAAATGTTAAATACGGAGATCAAAAACTATTATTAAAGCTATAAAAATAAATTCTACAATTCAATAAGATACAAAATACTATAATTGATCTCACTTTACTGGATTGAAAGTGGGTTCAAGAAATACATAAAAGAATTTCAAAAAATAATCCTAAGACAGCCCTTAGGATTATTTTTACTATCCACTCATATATTAGATAAAATATGGATATCAGTTCTCTCTACATTCGTTTTGAGAAGAATGGTTATCCTTCCGCCATTGTAATATTTCTTGCACTTTTATAACTCATATACATTAAATAATCTATCTACAAATTTCTATTTATCTTCATACATTAAGATTTAGAATAAAACTAACATAGATAATCTTTAAATAAAAAAAGCATACCCGCACCCAGGTACACTCTTTCACCATACTTTTTTACCTACTTTTGCTGATCAGATTCTTTCGCCATTTTTCGAATAAAGGCTTCAATAGATTCAACAAATAAGGCATATTCTTTCATTTGTTTATACGTATCTGACAGCTTCTCTTTTAATTCTTCCTGCTCTAGAGAAGGTTCACCGAGAATAGATTGGACTTGAATCAGCAATTCTTTATATTCTTCACGTTTATCTTCAACATGATCTGCCATTGTCTCCAAGCGTTTTCTAGTCGTCGGTTGCTGTTTTGAATTCAAGTAAACAACCCCTTTTTGTCCCACCGCATTTGGATAAACGTCAGCCTCAGCTGTATATATTTTAAAATGATACCATAATTCAACCTGTTATCATATATGTAAAACGTCATCAAACCGCTTCAGGCCAACCTTGTATATACACGCTATAGGCTCTAAGATACAGGCTGATCTCACTAGAAAAAAGCAGATCAATGACCTGCTTCTTTTTGTAAATGCCATGTCTTCAATTTCAGCTTCGTTTCATTTCTGCCACTCATCGAGATTGATTTATTTCCCGGGGAAGGAAAGTAGCGTGAGGTAAATACTTCCCTGCCTCCGTTTACAAAAATCTCAATCGACGATGCATCGATAAAGATATGCAGGTCCTGTAATTCCTCTATTTCCACTTCACGAATTTCCTTTGATCGATCTTCAAATCGATCTCGTTCTAATGTCAGTTTCCCCTCGTCTTTATCATAAATGATACGGGCAGCCGCACGAATACAGCATTCAAACCCTTTCTGTGTTTCAATTTGATCAATGAATACCTCTGCACTAGTAATATCATCTACAGGAATGGAATGAACAGAGCGCTTAATATAAAATACATGCTCTTGTTCATTTGTCCGCATGGTCTGAAGCTCAGTTACTGGCTTTTGAATAAGATGTCCCTCATCATCTAAACGGAGCTCTCTCGGAATCGTTAAACAGTGTATCCATTGATAGGAAATCGTCGGGTGATGCTCTTCTCCTTGATCAGGCACACCCATCCATCCAATTAAAATACGTCTGCCTGATTCGTCTTGAAAGGTCTGCTGCGCATAGAAATCAAAGCCGCGATCCAGCTCCTCAAATGCTCCGTGTGTATATTGATAAGACGCATCATCCAATGTGCCAACAAAATAGCCTGATTGATGTGTATTGTGATATTTTAAGCCATCAGGCTTGAGCCCTTGCGGCGACACAATCAATACATCACGGCCGTCTAATTCAAACAGATCTGGGCATTCCCACATATAGCCGAAATCGTCTAAACCATTTTTTCCACTGCCCGCAATCATGCCCTGAAACGTCCAATTGTCTAATGTATCAGAGGTGAACAAGACAAGATGTCCTTTGAGGTCTTGGCTTTGTGCACCTAGAACCATGTACCACTGACCATTTCGCTTCCATACCTTCGGATCACGAAAATGTGCGGTGAATCCTTCTGGCAATGTCGCCACGACTCCCTTTTTCTGAAAATGAATTCCATCGTCTGAAACAGCTAAACATTGATATGTCTCACGGTTTCCTTGTTCATCCCGAACGTTTCCAGTGTACATCACACACATGTGTCCGTCGTCTATAAAGGCACTGCCTGAATAACAGCCGTTTTGATCAAACCAATCACTTGGGGCAAGAGCGGCTTCTTCATGCTGCCAATTTACTAGATCAGTAGATGTGTAGTGACCCCAGAACTTTGCACCATGTCCCGTTTTGAATGGCTGCCATTGATAAAAGACATGGTATATCCCCTTCCACTGAATCAATCCATTCGGATCATTTAAAAGACCAACTGGCGGCATCAGATGAAAATGCTGGCGGTACACATCTTTTTTCACCAAATGCTCATAGTTTCGAATACGATCTGCTACCTTTTGACGAAGTGCTGCATCAATTGTTGTCATGACTGTGACCACTCCTTGATTATTTTTCGACTTCTTTTACTTTAAAAATGATAGTGAGAATAAATGAAACAGCAACAGCGATTAACATACCAATAACATAATTTACCACATTTTGTAAACCAAATGGTGCTGCAACGGCAATCATCGGAATACCTGTTAAACCATAAGCGTTAGCTGCTACCTTCGTGAAGACAACGAATGCGCCGCCTAATGCGCCTCCGATCATTGCGGCAATAAACGGCTTACGATAGCGAAGGTTCACACCGAATATCACAGGCTCTGTAATGCCTAAAAAAGCAGAAAATGCTGCTGGAAGCGCGATTTCTTTTGTTTTCGCACGCTTCGCTAAGAAAAAGACAGCCAATCCCGCCCCGCCTTGTGCTACGTTGGACATTGCCCAGATCGGCAACAAATAGTTCCTTCCAATATCATTCAGCAATCCTGCCTCAATCGCATGGAAGCTATGATGAACCCCTGTGAGCACAATTAAAGAGTAAGTACCTCCGAAAATGAGTCCGGCTAAGAATCCTGCATGGTCATAAACAAATGTCAGTGCATTTGAAATTCCTGTACCGAGCATTCTTCCGAGCGGCCCAACCGCAATAAACGTCACAAATCCAGTCACAATCACCGTCACAAACGGGGTCACAAGTAAATCAATACTGTTTGGAACGACTTTTCTTAAATTCTTTTCAACAAGACACATGATATACACAGTCAATAAGACTGGAATGACCGTTCCTTGGTAACCAAGAAGAGCAATATCAAAATTGAATAAATGCATATACTCTGGTTTCGCCTCTGTCAGTCCCCATGGGTTGAGCAGGTTAGGGTGAATCATAATTCCCCCAATGACGGCACCTAAGTACGGATTTCCACCAAACTCTTTCGCTGCACTGACACCAATTAAAATCGGTAAAATGATAAAGGAAGCACTTGAGAACATATCAAGCATTTGGAAGATCGCAGAGCTTGGATCAACCCATTTAAATGCTTTCATCATGCCTAGAAGACCCATTAATAAACCGCTCGCAACAATCGCCGGGATAATTGGTACAAAAATATTCGATAACGTCTTGGCAAAACGGGCAAGTGGATTCATTTTTTGTTTCACTGCTTCATCATGGCTGACAGGCTTTTGTTTCTCGTCGTCTGTCTCAAGACCGGTCTCACGAGCAAATGGCTCATATACTTTGTTGACAGACCCAGTCCCAAAAATGACCTGAAATTGTCCTGAGCTTGAGAAGGCCCCCTTCACACCTTCAAGTTCTTCAATGGCCTCTTTGTCAATCAGGTCCTCATCCTTCATCACCAACCTGAGTCGTGTGGCACAATGCGTTGCACTGATGACATTTTCTTTACCACCTAATAATTTTGTTAATTCTTTGGCTGTTTTTTGATAATCCATGCTGTCTCCTCCTTTTTTAAAACAAAAAAGACCTAAAATTCACCAACGATCAAAGGACATACACGTCCAATCGTTACGCAAATTTTAGGTCTTGCCTGCCTGACAGTCACAATCCCACGATATCGAATTTTGATTACGCTTTCATCATAGTATAAGAGTGCGACCTGCGTCAATCTATTTTTTCGAATCAATTGACCCATATACACTAATAAGAGTAGTGTGCATAAAAAAAAGCCTGCATGCAGGCACAACCATTAAACCAATTCGGCATCATGCAGACGCTGGACATGCAGCGTGATGTAGCCGATCTCCGATTTAGGGAGATGAAGTCCATATTCATTTTTCAACAAGTCAGCGAGTCCAAGTGCACACTGGTAAGCCGAATCATACTTTGTTTGGATAAAAATCAGCATCTCATCGTCCATAATTTGAAATGCTTCATTCGATTCCAACCTGCCTAGAGCATACCTCAAATGTGTCACTAGCCGCTGATAGGATATACTATCTTCATCAATCGAGTGATGAAAATAGCTTTCAATATGCTCGATCATTTCTTTGATCATCGTTGTGTATTTGACGGTCTTCTTCATGGACTCCGTATTCATTTTGGCCGTATGAATATGAAGCGCCACATATCCTGCCTCATCGTCCGGCAGTTCAACCCCAAGCCGCTCCTTTACATAACGAATGGCATACTTTCCAATGTCATATTCCTGCTTATATAAGACTTTGATCTCACCAAGCAATTTATTATATAGCACAATGCCTTTTTGAACGCGTTCAATGGCGAAGGATAAATGATCCGTCAGTGATATGTGGATATGATCACTGAGCGGCATCATGAGTTCACCCTCTGCATAACTGATAATATGCTCTGCCACCTCAATATGCGCTTCTGGCAATGTTGCAAGAATTTGTTTGAATTTCTCATTTTCTTCACGCACAACAAATATTTTCTCTATTTTTTGAACGGGAACGACGTCATTTTTCCCCTTCTGAAAAGCAATTCCGGGCCCCATCACAATTTTCTCCTGATCACCCTCCTTTACAACCACTGCATTGTTATTCAATATTTTATATATCTTCAAGGGGTATCCTCTCCCACCAGATAACGTTTCTTATGTGGGATTTTACCCTGTTTCACCTCTTCTGTAAAGGTAAGAGCGGACCAGCACGCGCCTCTCTCGTCGCCTTCTCATAAAGCATCATCAGACTTTGCTGAAACTGTTTCTCTGCCCTGCGCTTCTTCTTATTTTCCTCTGCCAGCTTCTCTAGCTCTCTCTCTTTCACTACTTGAAAGAATCCAGCATCCACTGCGGCCGCTTTAAAGCCTTGCTTCATCATCACACCAGGATTCACAAGCACATTCATCATGAAACCAAACCATACACTCAACCAGCTCTTCAATTTCTTCACTGAACATCCCCCGCTTTTCTTAGAATCTAGCAGCTCTAGCAAAATAACTGCTCCTATCATATCCCGAGAAAAAAGAGAGGTTTGTCACAATCTGGGTGAAAAAACAAACTAGTTTTCAGAGGTTTTGTTGAAAAGTGCAGAAGATCCTCACGTTCCATGATCTTTTAAGAAAAATATTATACACACACTATCCAAAAGATAAGCACACCTTATCAACAGGGTTTATCCACATATCAACACCCCCTCACTAGATTTTGTGTATGGATTTTTTTTGTTTTCCATATATGTATCCGGATATTTGAGTTATCAACAGACAATTGTGCATAAGTGCGACTTTATAAACAAAATAGTTCTTTATAACTATGTAAAATAAGACCATTTTAGTAAAGGAATTGTTTTCATCGTATTGAATACTTAATAACGGGCAGTGAATCTTTCCTATTTATCCACAAAAAGAAAGGCTATCTCCCTAAATACACAGCTAGAAAGGGGAAAATTAATTGAAAAAAGGAATCTCTCGTTCTTCTGTTCTATTGTTCTCCACTATTTTTATTCTATCCACATTCTTTTCAGGTCAACAGGCTGCTGCCGCTCCATCTAACAAAAAGATGGAATTGGAAAAAGCAGAAGTCTTCGGCGAAATCAATGTCAACTCAAGAAAACAAACCACTGTCATTGTTGAATTAAAGGAAAAATCCTTAGTTGAAGCCAAGCAAGAAGGCGAAGCACAAACGAAAGCCTCCCTCAAAAAATCTCGAACAAAAGTAAAGAAAGCAGCACTCAAAGAGGTAGATAAAGCGAGTGTTCGTCAAGAATATGAAAAAGTCTTTTCAGGTTTCTCTATGAAACTTCCTGCTAACGAAATCCCGAAGCTGCTCGCAGTTGACGGAGTAAAAGCCGTTTATCCGGATGTTACATATAAAACAGATGAAGTGAAAAAGGAAAGTGTCCAGCTTCCAAATGAGGATGTCTCCCCACTTATGGATAAAAGCGCTCCATTTATCGGTGCACCAAAAGCTTGGGATGCCGGCTATTCTGGCAAAGGGGTAAAAGTTGCTGTCATTGATACTGGAGTTGACTATACCCACCCTGATTTAAAAGGAAACTTCGGTTTATACAAAGGCTATGATTTTGTTGATAATGACTATTCTCCACAAGAAACACCTAAAGGAGATCCTAGAGGCGAATCCACAGATCATGGTACACACGTCGCAGGAACGATTGCGGCGAATGGGCAAATTAAAGGTGTCGCAAAAGATGCCACACTTCTTGCGTACCGTGTACTTGGACCAGGTGGATCTGGGACAACTGAGAACGTCCTTGCAGGCATCGACCGGGCTGTCACTGACGGAGCAGATGTCATGAACCTATCCCTCGGAAACAGTGTCAATAACCCTGATTACGCAACGAGCATCGCACTCGATTGGGCCATGTCTGAAGGCGTTGTCGCTGTTACATCAAATGGAAACAGCGGTCCGAACAGCTGGACAGTCGGTTCTCCTGGTACGTCAAGAGATGCCATTTCTGTCGGAGCAACTCAGCTTCCGTACAGCCTTTACAATGTGAAATTCCCGAACTATTCTACGGCAAAAATCATGGGCTATTATCAAGAAAGTGATTTAAAAGCACTTGACCAAAAACAAGTCACACTCGTCCCAGCAGGTATTGGTGACGAAAATGCATTTGAATACATCGATGTCAAAGGAAAGGTTGCGGTGATTGAACGCGGAGCCATTGCCTTTGTTGATAAAGTGGACAATGCAAAAGCCGCTGGTGCGATCGGCGTTGTCATGTATAACAATACCGATGGAGAAATTCCAGTAGATGTACCAGGTCTTGCTCTTCCTACAATTAAGCTTTCAAAAGCTGAAGGAACAGCGCTTGTCAAAGCCATTGAGGCTGGAAACAATACAACGACTTTCTCCATTCAATTTGTCAAAGAACTCAGTGAACAAGTAGCGGACTTCTCATCTCGCGGACCTGTTGTGGATACGTGGATGATTAAGCCTGATCTATCAGCGCCTGGCGTCAGCATTGTGAGTACAATCCCGACGCATGATCCTTCGCAGCCATACGGATATGGCTCTAAGCAAGGAACAAGCATGGCATCTCCACATGTCGCAGGGGTTGCAGCGATCATTAAGCAAGCAAAACCATCGTACTCAACTGAACAAATCAAAGCATTGATGATGAATACATCGGAAAAACTGTATGACGCAAATGGCAGCCCATTCCCTCACAACACACAGGGAACAGGCAGCGTTCGAATCATCGAATCACTTCAAGCGTCTTCTATCGTTTCTGATGCCAGCTATTCTTACGGCACTTTCTTAAAAGAAAAAGGCGTTCAAATCAAAACGAAAAAATTCAAGGTAGAAAACCTTTCAAAAGCACCGAAAACCTATACCATTGATTACAAATTCGATGGCAGCGGCATTAGTACAAACGGAACGAAAAAAATCACCGTCAAAGGGAATTCCACTGGATCCTTTACTTCCGCGGTACAAGTGAATTACGCAAAAACAAAAAAAGGAACGCACCAAGGCAGTATCACGATCCGCGAAAATGGCAAAAAGGTCACTGAAATCCCTACTTTACTGATTGTGAAAGAGCCTGATTATCCGCGCGTCACTTCGGTTTCCGTAGAGCCTGATAACCGTGCTGGAAGCTATGTCATTAGCAGCTATCTGCCAGGCGGTGCTGAGAACCTCGCATTCCTCGTCTACTCGACAGATGGAGAGTATTTAGGTGAAGCGGGTGTTTATCAACATGTTGATAAAGGGGAACAACGCTTGAAATGGAATGGCACGATCAATCAAGGTCAAAAGCTAGAAGCTGGAGAGTATACAATGGTTGCGTATGCGAGTCTGAAAGGTAAATCAGATACCGTTCAAACGAAAGAACCTTTCGACATTTATCCTGAATAAACGAAAATCACATAAAAAGCCTTGTATGAGCGGATCAGCTCATCAAGGCTTTTTTATTTCTATCATGTATGGAGGAAAGAGCGACTGATGTTGAGATGGCTATGGATCGTTTCTTTTTTTTACTGCTTTTTATCTTTCGATCACCTTGGTTTATTTTTTTTACCTTTTACATGCGAGCTTAATGGCTTGCTAGCGACAAGCCTTATCATGATGGTCCTACGCCCCTTTTATTGGCTGCGCGTACGGTAAAGATACATATTATGCATCAAATGCTTCCTTTAATAAACGATACGATGTGAGCCGATCTTGCATATGTTGTGTGATGGTCACAGCGATCAATTCATCTGTACGATAAGCCTTTGCTAGTGCTGTAAGCTGCTGTTTCACAGAAGATGGCGTCCCAACCACCATCCTCTTCCGATTGGCAGCCACTCGTTTTTGTTCATATGGACTGTATGAATAAGCCTTTGCATCTTCATATGAAGGAAAGCCCCCAAGGTTCTGACCCTGTTCATTGGCTAGTAAGGATAAATCTAGGCTGACAGCCAGTTTTTCTGCCTGCTCCTCTGTTTCTGCGCATAAAACGAAAACCGCAAGACTGACGCGCGGCTCATCACCGAATGCTGAAGGCTCGAACCGATTGATATATTGCTCCACAGAGTTTTCTCCGCCTTCACCATTAATAAAAAGAGCAAACGTGTAGCCAGCACCTACTTTCGCTGCTAGCCTTGCACTTTCTCCAGATGAACCAAGCATCCATACCTCTGGTGCGGTTTCTACCTTCGGAGAAGCGGTCAGGTGAGGCAGCGGGTAGAATTCATCCGCTAGATCATGTAAATAGATCTTCAATTCTTCTACTTGCTCAGGATATTGATCACCTAGACGCTTTCGTTCACCATGATGAAGTGCAATAGAGGAGATCGGCATACCTCCAGGGGCACGTCCAATCCCAAGATCAATTCTGCCCGGAGCCAATGCTTCGAGAACCCTGAAGTTCTCTGCTACTTTATACGCGCTGTAGTGAGGAAGCATGACGCCGCCTGAGCCAATGCGCATGTGTGACGTAACGGCTGATAAATGGCCGAGAAGCACCTCAGGGCTCGATCCTGCAAGCCGGTTTGAAAAGTGATGCTCTGATACCCAAAAACGGTGATAGCCCCACTCTTCCGCCTGCTTTGCCAGCTCAACGGTTTGTCTCAGCGCTTCAGCAGGCGTTGCATCTCCAATCAAAGGAGATTGATCCAGTATACTTAATTTCATTAAGCTGCACCTCTTACAGAAATCCCCCTCTCTCAATCGAAAGGGGGATGTCATTATTTATTTTCGATTAAAGCCCTTCTCTTTCACAAAATCTCCAAGGAAGGCACGCTTTGGCTTGCTAAAGCCCCGAAGCATCTGCTCAGACCAAGTATCTTTTCTCTCGCCGTTTGTTCGTTCTTCATAATATGCTGAAATACGATCATCATATTCTTTTAAGTAACGATCCACGTGCGCTTCATCTTGCTGATATGAATTTTCATGATAAATCAGTTCAATTGGCATCCGTTCTTTTTGTGACGATTGATTGGCTGGATGTCCGACAACCAGACCAAATAACGGCAGCACATAGGAAGGCGTTTCAAGTAATTCAGAGACTTCTTTCAGCTGATTACGCAGTCCGCCAATATAGCAGATCCCAAGTCCCATTGATTCTGCGGCTACACTGAGGTTTTGCGCAGCCAATGCCGCATCAATGACGCTAATGAGAAAGGCTTCCGTATTCTCAAGAGACTCCTGATGGTTCTTACCTGCTTTTTTCGCAATGTAATCGTGACGTTTCAAATCTGCACAGAAGACAAAGAAATGCCCATTCTTCTCAACGTATGGCTGATTGCCAGCCAGTTCAGCAAGCCTCGCCTTCTTCTCCTGATCCGTTATACCAATGATGCTATATGCCTGCACATAGCTTGATGTTGAAGCAGCCTGTGCACTTTTGACGAGTGTCAGTACCTCTTCCTTTGTCAAACGCTCGTCTGTAAACGAACGGATGGACCGATGATTTAATATGGTTTCTATCGTTTTATTCAATTCGAGACCTCCTTCACTCCTACTATCATATGACAAAGACATATTCCTTTTCAAAAATTAGAACTCACACAAAAAAAGACAGCCTATGCTTAGACTGCCCTTTACCCGTTTTATTTAAATAAGTAACTTTGATATTTCGTTAATTGAACACTTGCGTTATATGCGATACCGAATCCAATAAGAACAGATAAAACAGAGCTTCCCCCGAAGCTGATAAATAAGAGCGGAATCCCCGTTACAGGCATCACGCCTATGTTCATCCCAATGTTCTGGAACGTATGGATCACAATCAGGGCTGTATATCCCACACAGAAAAATGACGCAAATCGGCTATAAGGATGGATACGGTCGATCAGCACGACAAGCCTGTAGATCAGGAAGAAGAACATGATCACAACAAATGCACAGCCTACAAAGCCAAAGGCTTCTCCTATAATGGAGAAAATCATATCTGTTTGTGCTTCTGGGACATAGACTTTTAAGTTCTTAATGCCATTCCCAAAAATTTGTCCCGCACCAATGGCCATAATGGCTTGATCCACTTGATATTTATCAGACCCAGATGCATCCTGTGTCTGCGCTTGATTGGCTGAAGTAGAACTATCAGGCAGCCAAGCGGTAATCCGGTTAATCTGATACTGCTGAATACCAATTGTTTTCGCAAAATCAGGGAATAGAATGATTACGGCTAATACAGCGGCAACTAATAATACAACCACGGAACCGATGAGAGAGATCAGTTTCCAATTGACACCTGATAAAAACACCATCACAACGACAATAAACATACAGACAGCCGCCGTACCAGCATCCTGCATAAAGATAAGTCCAACTGGTATAGCAGACACACCAGCAATTTTTAATAGAAGAAAAATATCATCTTCTAATGTCCGCTTTCCTCTAGGGGTTGCCTTCCCAATGACAGAAGCGAGCATCATAATCAAGCCAATTTTCATGAACTCTGAGGGCTGAAGTGTTCCGATCCCCGGTATCACAAACCAACTTTTTGCACCATTTTTAATTGGAGCAAAGTCATAACTTCCAATTTTTGCAGGAGCGACTTTCAATAGAATTAACAGCATAATGCCGCCTATAAAAATATATAAGCTCAGCTTTTCTAATTGCTCGAGGTCAAAGTAATTAATGGCCACAATACATATTACCCCGACCATGTAGTAAATGATCTGTCTGGTCCATGCATTAGATCCATACTGCCCAAATTGACCCGCAGCATAGATGGCGATGACACTGATGGCAAAGAAGGCTAAAAATATAAAAATCAAATCTCCCTGATAGTAAGGAGATGTATTCTGCTTGTTCATGAACTAACCACCCTTATTACAAAACATAAAATCCCTTATTTATATTAGATTGAAATTTTCATAAAAGCAACTCACCTTAAATATGACGGAAGATACGTCTGAAAGGTTCCAATCAATTTTCAAAAAATGAAATACTTTTCATCCTAACAATAGGAAAAAATTCCTTTCGACTCTTTCATTTCAACCGATCACAAGTCCTTTAAAAAGATCATTTTACAGATTTTAAGGGGAAAATTCAATGACCTATGTGGCGATATGACAAGCAAACATCCAGCCATCATAAGATGTACTGAGGAATGAGGAAAAAAACCACTTTCTACGGAATAAGGCCCATTTTCCAATTATTGAGTTTACTTCAAAGTCAATTGTGGTATAATACTTGTAACAAAATGTTCACAATATCTCCTAAAAACAGACACAATTGCATCCAGACCTCTCATTTGATTTGAACATCAACTTACAAAGGAGTTGGATACGATGGATATGTTCTTTGCGTACCTATGTATTGCAACGGCTACACCCCTGTTTTTATGGCTAGAAAACAGAAAAATCGCATTAGCTTCAATTCCACCTATTTTGATTATGTGGATTTTCTTCGGTCTTTACATGACAAGCAGTTTATCTCCAACAGGACATACCTTCATGATCGCATTCTTTGCCATTAACGTCATTCTGGCTCACATTGCAGCGTTCCTCATCTATGGACTTCCATTCATTCGCAAAAGATTCAGCAGCAGATAGATATCGCACCACCAATTGGAAGCGCTATCGCAATCATTATAAAAACCACTCATCTATCGAAGATGAGTGGTTTTTTATTACTTATCTGAATGCTCAGACTGCTTTGGCGCAGACGGTGAATATCCGTCTTTGCTGTTCTCTCCGTGGCTGTAGTGAGCCGCGAAGATCCAAACAGATCCGATGACGAAAATAATCGCACAGAATAGACCAAACAATGTATTTCCGACTTGAACAGTCCCGTTCTCGCTCTCTGTCATGTGCATGAACATGAACAGCTGCAAGAATGCTTGAATGAATGCAAAACCAAAGATAATCCATAGTTTTGCGGAACTGCCAATTTCAGCTCCAATGGCAATCCAGAATGCTAAAATGGTTAGCACGATGGATAGGATGAAGCCAACTACGTGTTTCCAAGGGAAGTGTTCATGCTCTGCTGAGGAATGTGTTTTTCCAGCCATATCACAAAAGCCCCCCTAATCCGATCAAGTACACAGCTGTGAAGATGAAAATCCATACAACATCAAGGAAATGCCAGTATAGACTTGAAATAAAGATCTTCGATGCTGTTTGTGGAGTTAATCCACGTTTTTTAATTTGGAACAAGACCCCGGTAATCCAGAAGATACCGATTGATACGTGTAGTCCGTGAGTTCCTAATAGAACGAAGAATGCAGACCAGTACGCACTTGTATGGATGCTAGCACCCTCGTGTACATAATGGAAGAACTCATAAATTTCAAAGCCAACGAAGCCTGCACCTAGAAGCAGTGTCAGAATTGTCCAAATGACAACCCCTTTTGTACTTCCACGGCGCATTTCATGAACGGCAATCCCACATGTAAATGAGCTGACTAATAGCAGGAATGTCATGATCAATACAAGCTTCATATCAAATAGCTCAGCTGGTAAAACGCCACCAGCTGTTCTGCCATGAAGAACAAAGTAGGTCGCAAAAAGTGTTGAGAATAACACGATTTCCGCGCCAAGGAATATCCAGAAACCAAGGATGTTTAAACGTCCGGTTTCAGACTGATATTCAAGCGGTGCATTTGCATAGCTGCTATCATTATGTCCCATTACTTCTGCGCCTCCTTATTCTTTTTCTCTGTTTCAATGACTTCTTCAACAGGAATATAGTAGCCATCGTCATATTCAAATGAACGTAAAATCATTGTGGCGAATACACCGATTAAGCCGATAACGCCAATCCAGTACCATTCAAATACAAGACCGAATGCACCAAGTCCAAAGAATGCAGACATGATCAGTGGTCTGCCTGAATTGTGCGGCATGTGAATTTTCTTAAACTCTTTTTCTGGATGAACGTCCAAATTGTTTTTCTTACAATGATGGAATGCATCTGGTGTTGTCACTTCTGGAAGTGCTGCAAAGTTATAATGCGGCGGAATTGCAGAAGATGTCGCCCAGTCAAGCGTACGTCCTTCTCCCCAGCTGTCTCCAGACACTTCACGTTTTGCGTGTCTCCAGCTGTAGTAAATGTTATAGCAAAGGATGATGAATCCGATACCCATCATGAATGCACCAATTGTTGAAATAAAGTTTAGTGCAGTCCAGCCATCTTCCGGTCCATACGTATAAATACGTCTTGGCATTCCTTGCAGTCCTAAGAAGTACTGCGGGAAGAAACAGATATTAAATCCGATCATGAATACCCAGAAGAACCATTTGCCGATTCTTTCGTTTAACTTGTAACCAAACATTTTTGGATACCAGAAAACAAGACCAGCGAAACAAGCAAATACAGTACCTGCGATTAATACATAGTGGAAGTGGGATACAAGGAAGTACGTGTTATGGTACTGGTAATCCGCGGCTGCCATCGCAAGCATAACCCCAGTTACACCACCGATCACGAAGTTCGGGATGAAACCAAGTGCCCAAAGCATTGGTGATGTAAAGCTGATCCGGCCGCGATACATCGTAAAGAGCCAGTTAAAGATTTTAACACCTGTTGGTACAGATATCGCCATTGTTGTAATCGAGAAGAATGAGTTAACCGCTGCACTGTTCCCCATTGTAAAGAAGTGGTGAACCCACACAAGGAAACTAAGAACAGAGATAGCCACAATCGATACAACCATCGCTTTGTAACCAAACAACTGCTTTCTTGAGAACGTCGCAAATATTTCTGAGAAAATACCGAAAGCAGGCAAAATCACGATATAAACTTCAGGATGTCCCCAAATCCAGAAAAGGTTCGCCCAAAGCATTGGCATACCGCCTGCTTCGAGTGTAAAGAATGCAGAACCGAATAAACGATCAAATGTCATAAGTGCTAAAGCAACTGTTAATACAGGGAATGCGAAAACGATGATGACAGACGTAATCAATGTTGTCCATGTAAACATTGGCATACGCATAAGTGTCATACCTTTTGTACGCATTTTTAAGATGGTCACCATGAAGTTAATACCTGTCATCAGTGTACCAATACCTGCAATTTGGAGCCCGAGCAAGTAATAGTTCTGTCCAGGTCCTGGTGAGAAATCATTTCCGGCGAGCGGCATGTAACTCGTCCAGCCTGCACTTGGTGATCCTCCAATAACGAAGGAAATGTTGAACAGCATTGCTCCGACCATGAATGTCCAGAAGCTAAGGTTGTTCAAATACGGGAATGCAACGTCACGTGCACCAATTTGAAGAGGAACAACGACGTTGATTAAACCAATTAAAAATGGCATTGCCATGAATAGAATCATGATCGTACCATGCGTTGTAAAAATTTCATTATAGTGGTTGGAATCTAAAAACGTATTATTAGGAAGCGCCAGCTGTGCGCGCATCATCAGTCCGTCTACCCCACCGCGGAAGAACATAATCACAGCAGCAAGGATATACATGATCCCTAGCTTTTTATGATCAACTGATGTTAACCATTCTTTCCAGAGCCATTTCCACTTTTTGAAGTATGTTAAAACAAAAACGATGGCAATGGAAGTAAGAGCGATAGAAATTTGCGCACCAAGAATTAATGGGTCTCCAGTTACAAAAAACTCATCCCATTTTAAATGCATAACGGCCTCCTCCTTTCCTTAGTCAGTTTATTCACTATCTAGTTTTCTTTTATAGTTCTTCACATTCTCAAAAGGATCTGTTTTGGAATGCGGAGAAACTGATTGATAACCTAAACGTTTGCGTGCTTGGAGTGCATATTCAGAGTCCTCTCCATGCTTCGCAAAAGATAAATGTGTTGATGAGAATGTCTGCACATCTGCAGCATCAGGAAGCATCAGGTAGTCATACGTTTTCTTCGTTAACTTTGGTGCTTCTTTTTTCGTTTTGTTTACCCATTTATCATAGTCAGACTGCGTCATCGCATTGACTTTGAATTTTTGCTGAGCAAAGCCCTCACCTGTGAAGTTGGCGTTTCTTCCTTCGTATGTGCCTACTTCATCAGCTTGAAGATACTGTTCCATTTCCATTCCAGCCATCGCATACTTCTCCCCGCCTAGCTGAGGAATCCATAGTGATGCCATTGTATCAGCGGAAGTGATTTTGAATAAAACCGGCTGATCTTTTGGAATGTTTAAGTAGTTCACTGTTTCGATATTTTCCTCTGGATAACTAAAGATCCATTTCCAATCAACTGCTGTAGCATAAACAACAAGTGGATCTTTATGGCTTGTTGCTTGAGGTGCCTCTTCCAAAGAGTAAATTGTTTTTACAGTTGGAACCGAAAGGGCAGCAACGATTAATATTGGGATCACTGTCCAGATAACTTCTAGAAGCGTATTCCCATGAATTTCTGGATTATAAGAGGCGTTTCCAACGTCCTTACGCTCACGGTATTTAACCAAAATGATGGTAAACAGTACAAATACCGCGCCAACGATAAAGAGCATGAATCCGATAGATAAAAGGATTAAGTCTTTTTGTTGTGCTGCGACAGGTCCTTTAGGATCTAAAACAGCGATATTGCTGCAACCTCCTAATACAAAAACACTCACGAGCATCGCTAATAAAAGCATAGGTTTAATGGCTCTGAACAAGAAGATCACCATCCTTCCTTAGATAATGTATAAATTGCTAAATAATTGTGAAAAGCCATCTGCCTTCGAAAACTTTTCTTCCCTTTGTAATGCTATCAAAATCTGTAGGAGTTAGCTCCCCTTTTTTCAAAAGTTCATTTATTTTTCAACAGATTTCTATTAAAATGTCATAAATTCGACATAAATTTATATTATTGCACACACAATAAATTTCTAGGAATTTGAAAAGTTGAGAGTTGAAGGCAAAGGACATACAATCAAGAACTTTGTCAAATTTAGGTTTACCACAATAAAAAAGTTTGGTCAAATTTCAATTTAACTTACTGAAATTTTATCTAGGTAAACAATTTCGATATAGGCATCCTACATTTAACAAAAACCTTACTCATTTTAACGCAAGTTGACAAGAAAAGAAAGTATCGATCTTCAGCCTGTGCGCTGTAAGAATTGGTAATGCTGATAAATGAGTGGAATCTCACTAAAGACTTCCAGCAAAAAACCGGCTGATCGCCGGCATTCTGCATTTATTCATCTCTCACCAAGATGTCAGGTCGTCTATAGATGTCCCCTTCATGTTCAATGTCAATGTACGTCCACTTGCCCGTATAGGTTAAAAAGCGATTCTTTTCTTTCTCCACTACCATCGTATCCTCTGATTTCAGCCCTGGCAATGAAGGATTCCAGGTGAACACTTGATGAAGCTGAACCTCCTCCTTAGATGAAGGAACTGCAATGATCTCTCTAGATACAAAGCCCGTCTTTCCTCCTTGGTGAAGTTTTTTCCAACTATCCGGAAAGCCTTCTTTTTCGTACTGAGCAATTCCTGCCTTCAGTACATCTCCAATGGTTTTTCCGGGACGGGTGGCTGCATTCATAACCGTATCAATCCGCGCAAGCCGTTCCTTGTTTTCCTCAAGCTCCTTCGGAAGCTGACCAAAGTAAACGGATCTTGTCACATTGGCCACGAGTCCGTGCCGTTCAGCACAAAGCACAACAAGCGCATGCTTTTGAAGCGCCTTTTCGGTAGGAATTGGATGACGGTATTGATGAATACGGTCATCTGTTGCCACGAGCAGCACTTCAATCGTCATGCCTTGCGCAATCGCTTTTTGGGCGACAAGCGAAGCAATTTCATGTTCCGTTTGCCCTGGAACGATTTCTTTACAGACACTCTCTACAATAACAGCTGTTTCATGACAAAGGGTTTCATATTGGCTGAGCTGTGTTGCTGAAAGGATCGATCGAGCGTGCGACAAATCTGGCTCGATCAACTCAAACCCTTCCATTTGAACGTCTGCCCCAATTCGTTTGCCTTTTGTGAGTGTGCGAATGTAGGGGGCATCATCCTCATACCAATCCATTGTAACCACTTGAAAGGGATGGTCGACATACGCCATTTCTTCTTCAATGATCCGCTTTTCTTCCATTTGATTCACAATGAGGACAATGTCGTCTTTCAAAACGAGCAGCTGACACACGCCCTCTGGCGTATTTAACACAATGTGATTCCTTCTTCCTCCTGTTAGCCAAGAGAAGTTATTCCTCTTTCGAATCAGGACACCGTCGAGTTGTTTTTCTTCCATTAAGGTTCTTACCTGTTCAATCATCTAATCACCTGCCTGTATGGAGTGTTTGAATGAAACGTTTAAAAGCTGTTTTCCCTTGCTCGGTTCTTTTAAACACACCCGCCTGCGAGAGAATTCGAGAAAAAATATAGCCGATTTCTTGTTGTAAAATGGCTTCTGCATTATCCTCTGTGAAGGTGTTCTCTTCAAGCAGGCGCTTCGCCCATGTTTCGTGCTTCGTAATTGCAGGGCGGGCTTTGATTTCTTCAAGGGGTTTTTGGGATAGCAGTGCCGCTTTTAAATGGCTTAATTCCTCAGCTAATCTGCCAGGAAGGACGGCAAGGCCCATCACTTCAATTAACCCGATGTTCTCTTTTTTTATATGATGAACTTCTTCGTGCGGGTGAAAAATTCCGTCTGGGTGCCGTTCGTCTGTACGGTTATTACGCAGCACGAGATCTAATTCATAGTCTTCCCCATATCGGCGTGCAATTGGTGTAATGGTATTGTGCGGAGTCTCTCCTGTATGAGCGATCAGCCCCACTGCTTCATCTGAATACATTTTCCACTCGTGCAAGATAAAGTCCGCTGCGTCGGCGAGCGTTTGCCGGTCGCTGCTTTGAAGACGAATCACAGACATCGGCCATTTCACAATGCCAGCCCTCACATTTGGAAACGCTTTGAGTGAAAAGACGTCTTCCATCTCTGCTTTCGCCATCGGAAATTCATGCGCACCGCCTTGAAAATGGTCATGGCTTAATATACTCCCTCCAACAATAGGAAGGTCGGCGTTCGATCCAATGAAATAGTGCGGGTATATAGATATGAAGGAAAGCAGACGTTCAAAGGTCTTTTTTGTGATCTGCATTGGCTCGTGCTCGCCCTTGAACACAATGCAATGCTCGTTGTAATACACATAGGGTGAAAATTGCAGAAACCACGATTCGTCTGTGAGCGTTACAGGGATAATCCGGTGATTCTGTCTCGCTGGATGATTGATTCGCCCCCCAAACCCAACGTTTTCTTTACAAAGCAGACAAAGAGGATATTGCTTTTGACTGAGCTTCTTGGCTTCAGCGATCGCTTTTGGATCCTTTTCCGGTTTCGATAGATTAATAGTGATTTCCAGCACGCCATCATCTGTTGTTGTAAACCACTGCACATTTTTGGCGATTCTGCCTGTATGAATATAGTGTGCATGCTGCTGCATCTCATAGAACCAGCTTGTAGCCGCCTTCGGTCCTTCTTGCTGGCGTTTCTCTTCAAACTTCGCATAGATGACACTTGGAGGCGCCACCAAACAGCCCATGATTTTTGCATCTAGTAAATCACGATACGTATCTGTCCCCTCAGGAATAAGGCCTGTTTCTACTGCCCAATCCAGTATCGGCATTAAGATGTCTTCAAGGTCCGCGTCTCCCGAAATTGTTCTTGCTTCAGCGTCATCGAGCCCAAGCACCTCAAGCAGTCGATTTCTCGTATAATCGATATCTAGTGGTGTAATCAGCTCTTTATTGATCCCATATTGAATCAGCTGTTCCAGCTTTTCAAAAATATCTATCGCCATTCCCTCTGTCCCCTCTCTTGCCTGCCTGTTACGCTTTATTCACTTTCGTAGCCATCTGGATGCTTCTGAAACCACTCCCACGCACTTTGAATGATCGTGTGAAGGTCAGCATATTGAGGCTTCCAGCCCAATTCTTGCAATGCCTTTTCAGAAGAAGCAATCAGCTTTGCCGGATCTCCCGCACGTCTTTTGGCTACCTGTGCCGGGATGGCATGCCCCGTTACTTCCCTTGCGGCTTCGACCACCTGCTTCACAGAGAAGCCTGTGCCATTTCCTAAGTTATATGTCGCACTTCCTTTTCCTACGCGCAGCCGATCAACGGCTAAAATGTGCGCCTCAACTAAATCCATGACATGAATGTAATCTCTGATGCACGTTCCGTCCTCTGTCTCATAATCATCGCCGTAAATCATGATCTGATCACGTTTCCCTAAAGCGACTTGAAGAATAATCGGAATGAGATGTGTCTCAGGCTGATGATCTTCACCGACAAGCCCTTCTGGATGAGCACCGGCTACATTGAAGTAGCGAAGCACAACGTATTCCAGCCCATATGCTTGCTCAGACCACTTCAACATTTTTTCAATCGCTAGTTTCGTTTCTCCATAAGGATTCGTAGGGTTCGTCTCATCCGTTTCAACAATCGGCACACGCTTTGGTTCACCGTACGCGGCAGCGGTTGAAGAAAATACAATGTGCTTCACATCAAATTCATGCATCACCTGAAGTAAAGCCGTTGCTCCTCCGACGTTGTTGTCATAGTACTTGAGCGGGTCCGTCACACTCTCGCCAACAAGTGAATCTGCTGCAAAGTGCATCACCGCTTCGATTTGATGCGTTTGAAAAACCTGTCTTAAAAAAGCTTGATCTCTTAAATCCCCCTCTTCTAATACAGCTCCCTCTACAACAGCTTCTTTATGACCTGTCTGCAAATTATCAACTACCACCACTTGTTCGCCTTTAGCTAAAAGAGCCGCTACCGCATGACTGCCAATGAACCCTGCTCCTCCGCAAACTAAAATTGTCATCACATTTCCTCCTTCGTTAATTCTCTTGCGCCGCCTCCAATTCCAGCTGTGTAAAAAGAGGCTTGAATGCCCGTTTTTTCTTGATAAATCGCACCTGTTTCTTCTATAAATGAATCCAGCAGCTCTTCTTTCACAATGCTGATCGTGCAGCCACCAAAGCCTGCACCTGTCATACGAGAGCCTATCGTCCCAGGATGAAGCCAAGCAGCTTCAGCAAGTGCATCTAGTTCAAGTCCAGTCACTTCATAATCATTCTTTAAAGAAAGGTGAGAGGCCTTCATGAGAGCACCTAGTTCTTCCATTTTATCATCTTTCAGAAAATTTACTGCTTTCATGGTCCGCTCGTTTTCCGTCACCACATGTCTTGCACGTTTGCGGCACGTTTCATCTTGAATCAAATGGGCATGCTGGGCAAATTCTTCCGCAGTGAGCTCACATAAATGTGCAATGTCGATTTCTTTTCTAAGGTTGTTTAAAGCAGATTGACACTCTGACCGGCGTTCATTGTATTTGGAGTCAGCCAGCGCCCGCTTTTTGTTTGTATTCGCAATCACAAGCGCTAGCCCCTCTTGCCGAAACGGACTGTATTCAAAGGCAAGGGTGTCACAATTGAGTAAAATAGCGTGATCTTCTTTTCCGAGAGCAATCGAAAACTGATCCATAATGCCACAATTGACGCCAATGAAGTCATTTTCTGCACGCTGCGAAAGAAGGGCAAGATCAACAGGCGAAATGCCGAATGAAGACCATTCATTGATCAAGACAGCTGTGACGAGCTCAATGGAGGCAGATGAAGACAGCCCTGCGCCGTTTGGAATATTGCCACCGTATACGATATCAAACCCTTCTTTGATATCCATACCTGCTTCTATAAATTGATTGAACACTCCCTTTGGGTAGTTCGCCCAGCCGTCCGATTCTGCGTAAGCGATTTCAAAAAGGTCAAATTCTTTCACACCATCTTCTTCAAAGTTCAAGGAATACATTCTGACGCGTCCATCTGACCGTTTTGCACCGGCAGCATACGTACCGAGAGTGAGCGCGCAAGGGAAGACATGGCCTCCATTGTAATCGGTATGTTCACCAATCAAATTCACCCTCCCTGGGGCGAAAAAATAACGAAGTTCTTCTTTATCTCCAAATTGCTGGTGAAATGCCGCACGTAACCTATCGATCATATCCATTCCCCTTTTCTCTTCTGATAATCTTATTTTAGTTGCCTCAATAGCGGGAGTTCAATGGTAAAAAAACCGTTAAAAAATACCCTTTTTTTGCTGTGGAATGGTACGATGTGATATGAGGTGTACCATGATTCAAAATAGAAAAAGGTTGTTTTTTGCTGTGAAGGGGGATTTCCAATTTGAAGAAGGAAGCATTTGCATTTCGTTTTCACCATTCTGATGTTACATTGCCAGCGCAAATATGGTCTGTTGGCTGGGAAGTTCAATCATCTTCGTTATACAGCTGGAATGGCGTAGAGCGGAAGGATCAGGGCAAGTGCATCTTTCAGCTCACACTGTCTGGACATGGCATGATTGAAATCGGACAAAAGCGATTCAAAGTATTGCCTGGGCAGGCCTTTCTCGTGAAAAGCCCAAGTGCCTATCAATATTATTTTCCAGAGGACAGTGAGCATTGGGAATTTCTATATTTGACGCTTTACGGGGAAGCCTGCGATCTTTGCTTTGATCAATTTATGGATCACGGAAAGCAGGTCATGCGTTTTCATCCAAACTCAAAACCGATCCGCCTGCTGAAGAAAATTTATGATGAAGCCAGTGAAAGACGGATTACCAATCCATTTGAAGGGTCTAGCCTTGCTTATCAATTTGTCATGGAACTGTATTCATATTTGCCAAAGCTTGAGGGACAAATGGAGAAATGGCCTGAGCCCATCGTCCAAGCAGCCTTGTTTGCAAGCCATCATTTTCACGAGGAAATTGGCCCTGACGATATGGCAGCTGCGGCACGTTTATCCAAAAGTCATTTTACGAGGGAATTCAAAAAGGCAACTGGCTTCACACCGATTCACTACTTAACCAATATTCGATTAGAAAAGGCGGAAACGTTACTGAAAACAACGAAATATTCGATTGAAGAAATCGCCATACAGTGCGGCTACCGAAATGCGAATTACTTGAATAAAGTCTTTCGAAAAAAAATCGGCATGTCTCCAAAGCAATTGCGGGAAACAAGCGATGCATAATAAAAAGCAGCCGCTTTTCAATTGGCTGCTTCTTTTACGCTTTCGTCAGATCAACACGAATTCTCCCTTGTCTTAAAACAATGGTCATTTGCGTGTCAGGGGTCATTAAGTTTTCTAAAATGTCCGTTGCCGTTTGAAGCGCAATGTCCATGCGATTGATCTTTTCCTTTTCTTGTTCTGAAAACGCTTCTGGATGTGCAGTCATTTCTTTGACTAGCCTCAGCACTTGTTCATGCTGCTTTTCTGTTTGTTGATATATGGCATCATATAATTCGTCTGGCCTGCTGCTCATTTCACATCACCTGTCTTTTTTCATGTGTTAAATCGCATCTTCTTTTGTTTTCTTAAAGACGAACCATTTACTGGCGACATAGTTGACTACCACAATCACAAAGTTGACAAGAATTTTTGCGACAGTTTCATTGAGCGCCATTTGGCTCACAAATAAAATCATCAGCCCCAGATCTACACCTAGAGACATGAGACGGACACTAAAAAATGAAGAAAGCTCACGCATAAGACTTTTTGTATCACGAGCCTTTTGCTTGAAGACATACTTCTTATTGGTGATATAAGCAAAGAGAACAGCAAATACCCATGAAACAACCGTTGCTGTTTTATAATCCATGGAAAACATCTCAACGAATAAATAGAAGCTGACTATGTTGACAATGGTTGTGCACACACCCATGACAAGATACATGACAACTTCTTGATACTTTTGAAAAAGGCTATTCATGTCTTTCTTCATTCCTTCTTGGTGGATTCTGTTTCTTTTAGAATACCATCTTGAGAAGAACTTCCCAAACGAACAATATGTACGTCCTGCAAAGATGAAATTTGCTTTAATCGATGGCATATGTCAACCTAATCGGTTTGTATGAGTCAAATGATTCAGGTCTTTATCATTATTTTAATTTATAATCTTTTAACTGACTTTACAATTGTTTATTATTAGAAGTAAGAATTCAATAATTTTGGGTTTTTTAGTCATTTTTTTAGGGACGTGGTAGGTGATAGATTTTACAAAATAGGTTAAATGTCATCATTTTTCGACAAAATCTAATTTGTGCTGTTTTCACACACACGTACAGTTACTAGACGGTTTGTTCAAGTCATTGGTTGCAGATGAATATGTCTTATTGAACTGGAGGATATTATGGATACGCAAGTGAAAAGAAGAGTTGACGAAGAGTGGGTTTATTTGATTCAGGAAGCGAAAAAAATTGGACTAGGCATCGAAGAAATACAAGCTTTTTTAACATCCAACGGTGATCAGAAGATGATAAACAAACCGTAAATCAACGCCGTTATCCTTTGTCTTTCAGACTGCTTTGGCTAAAAGTTCTGACCTGTCAATTGACCTTTCGAAAATCCTTTCATGACGATACGCTACAATAATTGAAAACCTCTTCAAACCAATCCCTTCCACTCAATGGGGTTCTGTCTTTCTATATTAGGAGGACAGTCCATTTCCCGTTCTTTATATGATCCCTTTTTAGCTGCCATTCATGAAAATTGCCCATCTCTCGTTATAAAACCAAGCTACCCACCCATATATTAAGCATGAGACCAACGAGAAAAAAGAAAGGTGGGTAGAGCATGAGTTCAGATTCCCTTTCCTATTATCACCAAAAAAAGGATCAGTATTATCACGGTGTAAACCCTGTCATCGTCAGCCGTATTCGTGAGGAATGGACGTCTATTTTGGATATCGGATGCGGCACAGGCAAGCTTGGAAAAGTCCTTAAACAAAAGGACCGAACCATTTACGGGATTGAATCTTTTGAGAATGCAGCAAAGCAGGCTGAGCAGGAGCTAGATCATGTTCTATGCGGCAATATTGAACAGATGGCTCTCCCTTATCAACATGAACAATTTGACTGCATCATTTTTGGAGACGTACTTGAACATTTATTGGACCCGTGGGCTGTTTTAAAAAAAGTCAAACCCTTCCTTAAAAAAGAGGGTGCCATCCTGTCATCCATTCCGAATATCGGCCATATTTCAACGGTTTTAGAATTACTAGCCGGCAGATTTTCTTATACAGATGCAGGGTTAATGGATCAAACACATTTACGTTTCTTTACCCTTCACGAAATTCATGCACTTTTTCATTCAGCGGGTTTTCGCATTCGCGAACTTGAAGCCATTCGCGTACAGCACCCTTCCTATGCGAGTGTGATGAATGATTTACATGAATTACTCGTAAAGCACGGCATTCGTTTTGATTTTAACGAAGCAGCTACAGCCTATCAATATGTAGTTGAGGCGGTTCCATTCAATGAGTAATCCCACTATCCTATTTGTTTTATGTGTGAATGATGAATCGATGTTTCAAGCTTGCTTCCGGCAGCTCGCCTCACTTCCCGCTCCGCATGGGTATCATGTGGAGGTCTTGCCGATTAGACAGGCATCAAGTATGGCCTCTGGATATAATGAAGCCTTCACTCATCCTGCTCAGTTTAAAATTTATCTTCATCAAGATACACTGATCGTCAAACAGCATATGCTTCTCGAGCTCATCCCACTTTTTTTGCAAAATCCGTCACTTGGCTTGCTTGGGGTGATAGGTGCAGAAAGTGTGCCTGACAATGGGATTTGGTGGGAGAGCCAGGATTGTAGGGGGAAAGTGATTGAATATCGGCACGAGACTTATCAGCTGCTTTCGTTTGAATCTGGTCGTCAACAAGCGGAGTCCCAAGATTATACCAAAGCTTCGGCTATTGACGGTCTTTTTATGGCGACTCAGTATGATATCAGGTGGCGTGAGGATCTTTTTGACGGCTTTCATTTTTATGATGTATCGCAGTCTTTTGAATTCGTGAAGCAAGGATATGAGGTCGGGATCGCGAGACAAGAGGAGCCTTGGTGTATACACAAATGCGGAGATCATTTTGATGCTGAAGCATATGAAAAAGCGAGACAAACATTTCTTGCGAATTATCGGTAGAAAGCACCCTTTTCGGGTGCCTTTTTTATGATATACTGTCATAAACAACCAGATCGTCTCATATGCATTGGAGTACCTTGTCCCTAATTCGTACAAAGGAGGAAACAATGGCAGACAAAAAAGTTCATTATAAGAAGGTTGCCGCTTCAGAGGATTTTCGAAAACTTCTTGAGGAAAAACGCAGATTTATCGTACCGATGACGATTTTCTTTTTTCTCTTTTACTTTTCACTTCCGGTTGCTACATCCTACTTCACCTTTTTGAACACGCCGGCAATTGGTGCTATCTCATGGGCTTGGTTATTCGCCCTCACACAATTTGTCATGACATGGGTTTTATGTGGACTTTATGCGAAAAAAGCGGCTCAGTTCGACAAATATGTAAGCGCTTTAAAAACTGAATCCAGAGGTGATGACGAATGAGCATGACCGCTTTTATTTTATTCGTAGCGATCGTAGGGCTCACATTGGTCATCACATATTTTGCTGCGAAGAAAACAAGCAGCGCGAGTGATTTTTACACAGCAGGCGGAGGTCTGACAGGGTTTCAGAACGGTCTTGCCATCGCAGGCGATTATATGTCCGCTGCATCATTTTTAGGAATCGCCGGAATGATCGCGTTAAATGGATTTGACGGTTTTTTCTATAGCATTGGTTTTCTTGTGGCGTATCTTGTCGTTCTTTATGTTGTGGCTGAACCGCTAAGAAATCTAGGGAAATATACGATGGCAGATATGATTGCTGCACGATTTAAGCGGCCGGCCATTCGAGGGGTTGCTGCCTTTAACACGATTACGGTATCTACTTTTTATATGATTGCACAGCTTGTTGGAGCAGGCGCATTGATTAAACTGCTTCTTGGCATTGATTATTGGATCGCGGTGTTGATCGTGGGTGTCTTGATGACCATTTATGTGGTGTTTGGCGGCATGATTGCTACTAGCTGGGTACAAATCACAAAGGCCGTTCTCCTCATGCTTGGAACCTTGATCATTTCACTGCTTGTGTTTGCAAAGTTTGATTTTAGTCTGCTGAAGATGTTCGAGCAGATGAAAACAGCGACCCCGCTTGGTGAGTCATTCCTTCATCCGGGGAATAAGTATGATGTGCCATTGGAAACCCTGTCTCTGAATCTTGCCCTAGTGCTCGGAACGGCAGGTTTGCCACATATTTTGATCCGTTTTTATACGGTAAAGGATGCTATTTCCGCGCGAAAATCTGTCCTTTCAGCCACTTGGATCATCGGGATTTTTTATTTAATGACGGTTTTCCTTGGCTTCGGTGCCGCTGCCTTTGTTGGATCAGAAGCGATCACAGCAGCCGATGCCGCAGGGAACATGGCCGCACCTATGCTCGCACAAGCCCTTGGAGGAGATTTCTTATTTGCCTTTGTTTCTGCAATCGCCTTTGCAACCATATTGGCTGTGGTAACGGGACTCGTATTATCCGCCGCATCTGCTTTTGCTCATGACTTTTATAGTCAGATCATCCGAAAAGGGAAAGCGAGTGAACGGGAACAGGTCAAGGCCGCACGCTTTGCTTCAATTGGTGTGTCTATTCTCTCCATCGCCCTTGCGTTATTTGCCCAGTCCTTAAACGTTGCTTTTCTCGTGTCTCTCGCCTTCGCAGTAGCAGCAAGTGCGAATTTACCATTGATTATCTTCACTGTCTTTTGGAAACGATTCAACTCCACTGGTGCCATTGCAGGGAGCTTAACAGGTCTTCTGAGCGCACTCATCATCGTATCTCTCAGCCCAAGCGTCTGGGACCCATCGGGAGCAGCCATCTTCACAGGCGAGCCACTCATCCCACTGTCGAACCCAGGGATTATCTCTATCCCACTTGGATTCCTTGCCGCGTACTTAGGCACCATTTTCTCCTCTGAAAAAGCTGATGAAGAGACCTTTACAGAAATTCAAGTAAAGGCACATACAGGCATGCATATGGATACCGATTCATAAAGAAAAGCCGGCTGCTCTGCCGGCTTTTTAATACCGCTGGAATAACTCTGGGTTTTTCGGGACGTTTTCTAAATAAATGATGTTCCCTTGGTCGTCCAGCTCCGCAATATCAATTCCTTCTGCTGTATATACACGACCATTCGTGAGCTTTCCGCAAACGGCCCAGTTTGTTTCATACTTTCCATCTTCTCTTTTCACCCATCCATCCCACATATGCTTAATGTCTTCATGTACGTGAAAGAACGTGTTCAAAAATTGTGTAAACTCTTGGATACCAGGCTTTTGAGCACCATTTAAGACAATCATGACATCATCAGAAAACAACGCCAGCAATTCGTCCATTTGCTCCTGTCCTTTTCCCGCCTCATCATATCGGCGAAAATACGTATCGAGCACTTCCATTGTTCATTCTCCTTTATTTACCTGTCATTTCGAAAATAATCGAACAATAAGATTGTACACAATTGTTTCTCTCCTGTCTATTTTCCCCCAAATAAGAAAAGACATGAATGGAGTCATTCATGTCTTCTACAGGTTAAAGAGATGCTTTTTCTGATACAACAAGTGATTTTAGTTCTTCTGCTGCTTTTTTTGGATCCGTGCTTTGGCTAATGGCGCTAATGATGCTAATGCCATCTGCTCCTGCTTGTATGACTGGTGCAGCATTTTCATATGAGATGCCGCCAATCCCAACGATCGGAATATGAAGACCATGACGACGTACTTCGGTGATCAAAGACACACCTTGGACAGTGCGTGTATCCTTTTTCGTCTCTGTTGGGTAAACCGGACCCATCCCGACATAATCTGCCCCGTCCTTCATCGCTTGTTTCACTTCATCTATATGATGAGTGGACACGCCTAATAGTTTATGTCCGATCCTCTGCCTCACGTCTTGTGCATTTGTATCTTCCTGACCAACATGGACACCATCTGCATCAAGATCTATCGCTAGCTGTACATCATCATTTACGATAAAAGGGACATTCGCTTCTTGGCACAGAGCTTGTATGTCCCGGGCCAATTGTTTCTTCTCTTCACCTTGCAGGGCTCCTTCACCCTTTTCACGAAATTGAAACATGGTGATCCCGCCTTGAATGGCTTCTTTCACGACATCCAGCGGATGCCTGCTTGTATTCGTTGTTCCCATAATAAAATAAACCGATAATTGCTGTTTGATTTGCTGTTGATCAGCCTTTGTCATGCGAAGCTCCCCCTATTTTCCCTAACGTGATCACATCATCGCTATTTGTGTTTGATAATGCGTTTAACAATTCTATTTGAAAGGTTCCTGGTCCACTCCCTTTTGTCTGCTGAGCAGCCTTTTCAGCTGCAACACCATAAAACAAAAGAGCAGCTGCCGACGCATGAAGTGGCAGTTCACCCGTTGCACAAAATGCGCCGATAACAGATGTGAGTAAACAACCAGTCCCTGTCACCTTTGTCAGCCATTCATGTCCATTATGAATGGACAGCACCTCATCTCCATCTGACACCATATCGACTTTTCCTGTGATCACCACAACGGTTTGAAATACGTTTGCCGCTTGCTTAGCTAATGCAGATACATCCCCATTCGTCTCTTTCGCATCAACGCCTTTTGACTGCCAGCCATCCACTCCGAGTAAATGAGCAATTTCAGCAGCATTTCCTCTCACAACGGATATCTTTATTTGCTGTAACAGCTGTTTCGCTGCTCTCGTCCGAAACGTTGTTGCACCGACCCCAACAGGATCTAAGAGAACAGGTACACCTTTCTCATTGGCCGCTTGTCCTGCAATGACCATGGCCTCCACAGTGTCCTTTGTCAGTGTGCCGATATTGAGCACAAGTGCATCGGCTAGTTGCGCCATTTCGGCGACTTCCTCTTTGGCATTTGCCATGACTGGAGAAGCACCTAAAGCAAGCAATCCGTTGGCTGTAAAATTCGTCACGACTTGATTGGTGATATTATGGACGAGTGGATTATGTGCTCGAACTTTCTCCAGTAGATTAGATGCGTGGCTTATTTTCATCAGTATCGTCCTCCCTTTTACTCAGCATCCCAAACATAGGATTTAGTATGCTTTAACCATTCTCTTGCTGCAAAGGACAAATAGCGGTCCTTTCGCCAAATGACACCCAAATGCCATGGAATTGATGGGTTTAAGGAAATGACCTTCACCTTTTCAGGATCAAGATCACGGCAGATCCGTTCAGGAAGAAGTCCGATCCCAAGGTTCTCGGCTACCATTTCACTAATGAAATCCCATTGAGACGTTTCATAAATGACATTGGGCCGGAACCCTGCATTCATACATTCATTCAATATTCGACTGTGCAGAACAAAATCTTCTCTAAAGAAAATAAAAGACTCTTCCTTCAAATCAGCTAAATGTACCTCATCACGCCCTGCCATCGGATGCGATGGATGCGTCACAAGCTTCATGTTCTCTTTAATAATGGTGTACGTATGAAAAATTTTATCATTTGCAGGTAGAACAATGACACCAATATCTAACGATCCATCCTCCACGCCTTCCTCGACTTTGATGGAGCCGTGCTCAACCAATTGAAATGTGACATCAGGATACTGCTGACGGAATTCTCCCATGACATTCGGGAAGAAACTTGACCCAATCATAGGCGGCAGTCCTATTCGGATATGCCCTTTTTTCACATTCATTACATCATTTAATTCACTCGTTAAATTCTGAAATGATTGGGTGATTTCACTTGCCTGTGTATACATGGTTTGTCCAGCATCTGTCATTTCAACCTGCCGCCCATTTCGGTAAAATAACTGCACCCCCAGCTCATCCTCCAGGTTTTTGACCATCTTGGAAATGGTCGGCTGGGACACATAAAGGGATTGCGATGCTTTCGTGAAGCTCTTTAGCCTTGCCACTTCTAAGAAATATGTTAAATGTCTGATGTCCACATGGCTCACCCTTTCTATAGACAAAAGGAATAATAACTATTCGATATATGTATTTTACCTATAATAGAACGTGCTGTACACTTTAAAGTAAGCTCATCAATAAGAACGTTGTCATGTTTTTGTGAAACAGTGAACAATTTATATAGAAAAAGGAGTGAACAGAAAGTGCAATTGCTCAAAACGCCGCTGATTGCTACCCTTCAGATTATGGCTTTATTTGTTTTTGCGAAATTAATGAATGCACTGGCGGCCTTTTTGCATTTAAGAATTCCGGGCACGATCTTAGGCATTCTTGTCATTTTCTTATTACTTCATTTTAACATCATTAAATTAAAATGGATTGAACTTGGCGCCGTATGGCTGCTTGGAGAACTGCTGCTCTTCTTTATCCCGTCAGCAGTAGGTGTAATTGATTATGGAAAATTGCTTTCTCAATCTGGCACAAGTATTGTCCTTGTCGTCTTACTTAGTACTTTTGTGGTCATGCTTTCGACTGGCATGATGACGCAAATGATTGCGAAAAGAAAGGAGCGAAAAAAGCTATGTTAGTTGGCGGACTATTTTTGATCTTAACGGTTCTTTTATATCTCGGATCAAAAGCGGTGTACAAACGGCATCCGAAAGTCTATGTTTCCCCGTTACTTGTGACTCCGCTTGTCCTAGTAGCCTTGCTGTTAATCGTCAATATTCCTTACGATGCTTATAATCAAGGCGGGAAATGGCTCACGAATATGCTTCAGCCTGCGACTGTTGCTTTTGCCATTCCTTTATATAAGTATTTTCACATTCTGAAGAAGCATGCAGTGGAAATTATTTTGAATGTGGCTTGCGGATCTGTCATTGCGATCTTATCCACGGCATTTATCGCCAAATTGTTTCATTTGGATACAAGCCTTATTGAAAGCCTTGTCCCAAGGTCTGTCACAACACCGGTGGCGATGAGTGTGTCAGAAATGATAGGCGGCATGCCTTCCGTTACGGCTGTATTCGTCATTCTAACGGCACTATTTGGTTCAATCATCGGTCCAATGGTCATCCGTTATTTCCACATTGATAATGACATTGCCATGGGCGTCCTACTTGGTACAGGTGCACACGGAGCAGGAACATCGAAAGCCTTTGAATTAAGCTCTGTCTCAGGCACGATCTCAAGTGTATCGATGATTATTTCCGCCATTATTACATTATGTGCAGCGCCTATCCTTATGTCGTTCGCCTTATAAAAAAAGCCATTTCCCCTTATCGGAAAATGGCTTTTTCTTATGCTTGGATGAAGACAACCTTCAAATAGTTTCCTTCAGGATAATTCTTGGTTGTACGGAAATCCTCGGGAAGTGTATATTCTTCGAGGATACGATATGTTTGCCCAGATTCTTTAAAGGCCTGAGCAATAAATCCTTTAAATTTTTTCATTCCAAATGCACTGCTATTAGTTGATGCCACAATGACGCCGTTCTCAGCTGTGATTTGGATGGCTTCTTTTAATAGCTTTTTATAATCCTTCGCTGCACTGAATGTGTGTTTTTTCGTTCGTGCAAAGGAAGGCGGATCCAAGATGACTAGATCATAGGTCCATCCCTTCTTCGCTGCAAATGGGAAGTATTTAAATACGTCCATGACCTTGATATCCTGCCCGTCCACATCAATTCCATTGACTTCAAACTGCTCGGATGTTTTTTTCAAGCTGCGGTTTGCGACATCCACACTTGTCGTACGGCTCGCTCCGCCAAGTGCTGCTGCCACCGAGAAAGCACCTGTGTAAGAAAATGTATTGAGCACAGTCTTTCCTTTTGCATAACGATCTCGAATTGCTTTTCTCACATGACGTTGATCAAGGAAAATGCCTGTCATGGCACCATCATTTAAGTAAACCGCCACATTCATGCCGTTTTCTTTGACGATAAGAGGGAATTCCCCTTTTTCTCCCTTCACAAAATCATCATCCTCAATATATTGTCCAGACGTATCAAATCGTTTCTTTTCATATATTCCTTTATAGTCTGGATATACCTGCTCAAGCGCAGCCAATACATCTGCTTTTAATGTATAGACCCCTTCGCTATACCATTGGATGAGATAGAATCCGTCATAATAATCAATGGTGATCCCACCAATTCCATCACCTTCTCCATTGAACACACGGAAAGCAGTCGTCTGCGCATCTTGAAATAAATGCGTTCTGTTTTTCGCTGCCTGCTCAAGCTTAGAGACAAAAAAGGACTGATCTATTTTTTCGTTCGCATTAAAGGAAAGCACCCAGCCGATTCCTTTATTTTGCACACCATAATACCCTTTTCCTAAAAAGGAGCCTCTTTCATCCACCCATTCAATGAGCTCGCCTTCCTGCACACCGTTCACACGCGATACAGCATCTTTTGAAATGAGCGGATATCCCTTTTTCACTTGTTCTGCAAAAGTTTGTTTTAATGAGATTTTTTTCATTTGTGTCATCCTTATCCTAAATTGACTCTCTCTATCCTACCATATGAATGTATACGTTACTTCTATTATGATAAGATGAGTAGAAAAATATCAACATGACATAGAGGAGGCTCTTCTTTTGACGACATTACGCTTAGATCATACAGGTATTATGGTCACGAATATTGATCAGTCCATTGATTTTTATGAAAAGGTTGTGGGCATGAAATTAAAGGATCGGATCACTCATACAAACGGGGTAATTGAGCTTGCATTTTTGGGATTCAAAGACGAAGCAGAAACAGAAATTGAGCTCATTCAGGGCTACAGCAGTGACCTGCCATCAGAAGGAAAGGTTCACCATCTCGCCTTCACAACAGACAATATTCATGCTGAATTCAACCGTATTCAAAAGTTGCAAATTGAATTAATTGATGAAGAAATCACGACATTGCCAAATGGATATTGCTACTTCTTCTTCAGAGGACCCGATCAAGAATGGATTGAATTCTTCCAGCGCTAATATTTCCTAGGAAATTTGGTTTCGGAAACTGTCCCTGGTCACTACCTTGATATCAGTGGAGATTTTTTACACACATGTAAAGGAAGATACCTTTTACAGGAAAAAAAGAGTAAGAGCATGTATATCTGCTCTTACTCTTTTTTTATAGCACCTTACTAAGGAATGATTTTGTACGCTCATGCTGTGGGTTTCCAAAGAGTGCTTCCGGTTTGTCTTCTTCGACGATATAACCGCCATCCATAAAGATCACGCGGTCCCCTACCTCTCTTGCAAAGCCCATTTCATGTGTGACCACAATCATCGTCATGCCTTCGACTGCTAATTGTTTCATAACAGCTAATACATCCCCAACGACCTCAGGGTCAAGTGCCGATGTCGGTTCATCGAATAATAGTACTTTCGGGTCCATCGCCAAGGCTCTTGCAATGGCGACACGCTGTTTTTGTCCACCAGATAATTGGTTAGGGTAGCTTTTGGCTTTGTCTTTTAAGCCGACCTTTTCAAGCAAGTCTATGGCTTTATCGACTGCCGCCTTTTTTTCGACGCCTTTTACCTTAATTGGTGCGATCGTGATATTTTCTAAAACCGTTTTATGAGGAAATAAATTAAAGTGCTGAAACACCATGCCAACTTCTTGTCGTACTTTATTGATGTTGACCTTTGGATCTGTAATCGTATGTCCATGGACAACGACTTCTCCAGCAGTAATATCCTCTAATTTATTAAGACATCTTAGAAACGTGCTCTTTCCTGATCCAGAGGGACCAATGACACACACTACTTCCTTTTCCTCAATGACTGCATTAATATCCTTTAGTACTTCATGATCTCCAAAGGATTTCTTTAAATTTTTCACCGTAATCATACTCATTTGATATCAAATCTCCTTTCTGCATAGCTAGCCAGTAGAGAAAGTAAATAAATGATCACGAAATAAATGACACCGACAATGAGCCAGACATTCAAAGGATCAAATGTGGCCGATGCTTGAACTTGTCCTCGCTGCATAATATCGGCGATCCCGATAATAGATAAGAGGGACGTATCCTTCAAGCTGATAATGGCTTGATTTGTAATCGCTGGAAGCATACGGCGAAATGCCTGCGGAAGGACAATAAAGCGCATGTTTTGTCCCCCTGTAAAACCTAGAGAGCGTGCGGCTTCTGTTTGTCCTTTATCAATGGATTGAATTCCTGCACGAATAATTTCTGAGAAATAAGCCCCCGCATTAATCGCTACTGTAATAATCCCTGCCGGCACTCGATCAAGCGAAATGAATTCAAGTGTATTCAAACCAAAATAAATGAAGAATAGCTGTACGATAAATGGGGTACCTCGAATGGCATTTACAAAAACGAGCGCAATGAAATTCAAGATTTTAAATGGTGACAGGCGGAATAATGCCACAATTAAACCGATGATAAATCCTAAAATGATAGCAACAACAAAGATATATAAAGTGGTTTGCAAACCATCCATTAAATACGGAAATGCATTCATAATCGTATCCATGTTTCTCCCTCCCTAATTCACATACGGTGTACACATAAACAAAGCGCGCTCGAAGCGCGCCTCGCTTGTGTTATGACTTCAAATATTTATCAATAATTTTGTCATATTCACCGTTTTTCTTTAGGTTCTCTAGGCCTTTATTGATTTTCTTCAATAAGTCTTGGTTTTTCCCTTTCATCACAGAGATACCGTATTGGTCCCCATTCAAACGGTCTCCAACTGTTTTCAATTTTAAATCTTGTTGGGCGATCGCATACGTAATGACAGGATAATCCTCGATCAATGCATCTGCATTTCCGTTCGATACTTCTTGGAACATAGATGGACTGTCATTAAATTGAACAACTTCATACCCATATTTATCTGCGTTATCTGATGCAAATTTTGCACCTGTTGTCCCATTTTTAACAGCTAGCTTTTTCCCCTTTAAATCATCAATTGATTTGATACTGCTGTCCTTTTTCACGACAACTGTCAGTCCAGCGTCGAAATATGGATCTGAGAAATCTACTTTCTTTTTACGCTCATCTGTAATACTCATCCCGCCCATTCCCACATCAAGCTGACCTGCTTGCATCGCTGGAATGATTCCTGAGAAGTCCATTGCTTCAAGCTTCACTTTGAAATCTTGGTCCTTTGCAATCGCATTAATTAAATCAACGTCTATTCCTTCATATTGACCGCCCTTTTCAAATTCAAATGGCGGATATGTTGTATCTATCCCAATTTTATATGTACCTTTGCCTTCTCCCGAACCGCTGTCCGATTTTGATCCACAGGCTGCCATGACAAGCACAACAATTAGTCCCATGATCAGTAACATCGATTTCTTCATAAAACACGACCCCCTATTGTCAGTTTTGTCTAAATATTCGCAATAACAATATTACTATACCACGCTAAAGCTATGGTGTGTGATGTTTTTTATCAATACCAAAGATCCATACAATTCTAGATCAATAGTCTCTTTAAATTTTACTTTTTTGCGAATAACTCATTTTATTCTGAAAGAAGAGTGATTCACAATCATGATGTAAGATAATCTTACGAAAAAATGAGGCTACACCTTGAAAATCGCCGTTTCTTTCTAATCTATGAAAAAACACTCATCAACCGCCTTTCTCTCTCTAATGATATTGTGATATATTTTTTCGAAAACCCTCTTTTTACCTTAAAAAATGTAAGCGCATTCAACTAACCTCTCAATCCCTTTATTTTTCACTATTGGTTGAATTTACATCAAAAAACATGTTTTACAAATTGCGAGAGAGCGCTTAAAATATAAGAAGATACTTAATATGGAAAGTTGATTCAAATGATCGGAAATCGAAATAGGTGGAGAGATGAAGAAAGGAGGATATGAATTGGCAGAAACAGGGGTTTTGTCGTCCGTTGATGTAGCGAATATGCTAAATGACTGGTATGTTATGATGAAAAAAAGAGAGATACAAGAAGCGATACAGCTAAAAGAAGACATTCTTCAAGCGTTTGATCGAATGGAAGAGAATCAAGACGTCTTACTTTACTATCAATTACTAGAATATCGTTTTAAGGATCTCATCGAAGATACAGCTTCGTTAGATCATAGTCTTTTTGTAGATGAAAATGCGATCCGTACGGATGATATGCTCAGCTACTATTTCTATTTCTTTAAAGGCATGTATGAAATGCGCAGAGGAAATCAGGATACAGCATTTCATCATTTAAAATTGGCCGAGGATAAATTAGACCTCGTGCACGATGACATTGAAAAAGCAGAATTTCATTATAAAACTGGGTGTCTATACTATAATATCAGGTCCACGCTTCTCTCCATACACCACTTAAAGATGGCTTCATCTATTTACGACGCAGATCCATGTTATGTGAAAAAATCAATCAGCTGTCAAATGATGCTTGCTTTGAATTATGCTGATCAATCGAAATATGATGAGGCAGAGACGCTGTTTGAAGAAGTGATTCATTCACTAGAACAGGTGGAAGACCCAGACTTACTTGGTCACGCGTATTGCAATGCAGCCTTTATTAAAAGTTTAAGAAATGAATACAGTAAAGCTGTGCCGCTCCTAGAAAAAGCTTTATCCATTGAAACATTCGAAACGTCTTCTCCAGGCGGCTATTTACTTGCCATGTATGCCTACACAAAAGCACTATTTAAGCTGAAAAAGCCTGGTTTGTTCCACTATTACGTACAGCTTTCACTTCACAAAGCAGAAAATTTAAAACAACGAAACATTTCACTTAAATTATCCATTTTAGAAACACTCATGCTTCAACCAGACAACATGATCGAGCAAATCAAGTCTGATTGTGATCAATTAGAATCAATGAATTTCCTTGTCGATCTTGAAGCCATCTGTCAGGATATAGCAGCTTACTTAACGGATAATGAGCTTCATAAAGAATCCACTTATTTTTGGAACAAGGCGTTGTCATTAAAAACTTGTTAAGAATATGGAGTGATGTATGATGAAGAAATGGCTCATCACAAGTGCGATTTTCACGCTCTTGATAACAGGTATTTCCATTGGCGCTTCTACTCAAAAAGACAGCCAATCTGCACAATCTCAAGACAAGGATACGATCATTCAAAAGAGAGATCGCGGAACCAACCCTTAATATGGAAGCCTATGAATAAAAAGAGTAGCTGTGATCAAAAACAGCTACTCTTTTTATCTGCTAATCAATTTCTCGTTTGATATTTTGCATTTTTTCATCTAAGTAATGGGCGATATCTGCCGCTTCCTTCAGTTCATCGGTGAGCTGATGAGGGACATCGTTTTGCAGTTTATAATAGATTTTATGTTCAAGACTCGCCCAGAAATCCATCGCAATGGTCCGCACCTGAATCTCGACCTTCACATGCTCCACACGATTCGTTAAGTAGACAGGAATCTCAACAATTAAATGAAGACTTCTGTAGCCGTTTGGCTTTGGATGTTGAATGTAATCCTTCACTTCAAGGATCTTTAAATCCTCTCTTTGCCTCAATACATCAATAATGTTATAGATATCCTGAATAAAAGAGCAGATGATGCGGACTCCAGCGATATCATGAATATGCTCCTTCGCACATTGTGTGGTGATGTCGCATCCCTTTCTTGCTAGCTTATTCACGATGCTCTCAAAGGATTTGATCCGTGATTTTGTATGCTCTATTGGGTTGTGTCCATGGATTAAATTATATTCCTGACTAATAATCGAAAACTTTGTATCCATTTCATCTAACGCAAATTTATATACTAATAATTCATTTTTCCAGTCTTCCATGACACTTTTCAAATCTTCTACATGAGTTGCTGACATATTCATTCTATTTGTCATCTCCTTTTGACAAACGGCGGTTACACCGCTTTCCGTTTACTAGACGGAGAGAGGACGCGAATGGTTTTAAAAAAATACCCGCTAGCCACGCTGCTTGTAATACGTCAGCGCCAGCGCAAGTGCAAGCACCGATCCTTTCACGATGTCCATCGCATAGTAAGGGACAGACATCATCACTAGTCCATTTTGTAAAATACCGATGAGCACAGCACCAATAAAAGTGCCAAATGCGTTTGGCTTACCTGCTCCCATGACGGAAAAGCCGATAAAGGCAGCCGCTACTCCATCCATTAAATAAGGCGTTCCGGCATTAATTTCTGCTGTCATCACCCTTGACGCCAGCACAATACCACCTATCGCTGCAAATAAAGCAGACAGAAGATATGCTGCGATTTTGTATTTGTTCACATGAATGCCAGACAATCGAGCCGCTTCCTTATTCCCACCGATGATGTACATAAATCGACCATGCTTTGTGTAGGTCATGAAAACATGCGCAAATAGCACGATGGCTGCCATAATCAAAATGATATATGGCACCTGTCCGATTTTGCTGAAAAAGGCGGGGATGGTACCAGTTGAGAACGTACCATCAGGCAGCACCATATTTTCAGAAATGGTCGCACCTTTCGTGTAGGTTTGAGCCAGCCCTTGAATGATAAACATCATGGCTAATGTCATGAGCATATCTGGAATCTTCATTTTGACAATCATCCATGCATTCAGTAAACCAACAATGATAGCAGCCGCTAGCGCAGAGAGGATCGCAATCAGTGGGTTTTGCGAGAACCATACAAACATAGAGATCACAATCGCATTCGATAGCGTAGCAACTGAGCCTACTGATAAATCAAAGCCATTCACTGCCAATGATATCGTTAAGCCCACTGCAATGATGGTGACAATTGAGATAGATCGTAAAATGTTGATGATATTCCCTGATTGCAAAAACGCTGGATTCGCTGCCGCAAATACCACGATCAAAACGACAATCGTTAAGATGGTGCCATATTGATAAAAGAAATCAAACAGGTGAAATGATGGCCGCTGTTTTTTGATTTGCTGAACAGGGGCTGAAATTTGTCGTTCGCTCATGATTGTCCTCCTGTTGAATGATATAAAAGCTCTTCTTCAGTCGTTGGTGCGGTCATTTCCCGGGTAATGCTGCCATCATATAGCACGTATACTCGGTCTGCAATGCCCGCAATTTCCGCCAGCTCACTTGACGCATAAATCACGGACTTTCCTCGGGCGGCAAGTTCTGCAATAAGAGAGAAAATGTCTTTTTTCGCTCCAACGTCTACCCCTTTGGTTGGTTCATCAAAGAGATACACATCCGCCTCAGCTAGCAGCCATTTTCCAATGGAAATCTTTTGCTGATTTCCACCAGATAAATGCTTTACCTTCGCCTCAAGAGAAGGCGTTTTGACGCCAAGCCGTTTGACGATTTCACCTGCTGCCTGCTTTTCCTTAGGACGATGTAAGAAGCTGAGCATCCGTGAGAATGAGCGAAGACTTGCAGCTGTTAGGTTCCATCCCACGGTCTCTTCCGTCAAAATCCCTTCTTTTCTCCGCTCCTCGGGAACAAGTGCCAAGCCGGCTCTCACTGCTTGATGAGGCGATTTGATTTGAATGGTTTTACCATGAAGCTGCACAATGCCCATCTTTTTTTCTGAGGCGCCAAAAAGGGCTTTGCACAACTCTGTTTTACCAGCACCGACAAGTCCTGCAATCCCGAGAATTTCTCCCTTTTTCACATGAAGATGAATGTTGCTTAATTTATGCTGGTCGTATAACTGTTTCACTTCAAGCACAATAGGTGCATCCTTCAAAGGTGTACGGTGCGGGAATTGCTCCTCTAATGGTGTGCCTAGCATTTCCTCAATGACCTGCTGGGGATTTGTGTCTTTGACGAGGTGTGCTGCCACATCGGTTCCATTTCGCATCACAGTCAGCTCATCACAGATATTGAAAATTTCGGGCATTCGATGCGAGATAAACACAATACCCGTTCCATTCTTTTTCAGTTGATCAATCATTGAGAATAACTTGCTTGTTTCTGCATGACTAAGCGGAGCAGTTGGTTCATCTAAAATTAAAATGCTGCATTTGATCGAAACGGCCTTGGCAATGAGCACCATCTGTTTTTCTGCAAGTGTCAGATCACTCACAAGACGTTTTGTGGAGATGTCGATGTCCATCTCTTTTAATAGTTGAGCCGCCTTGCGATGAAGCTCTTTCCAGCGGACAAATGATTTTTTCTCAATCTCATGCATCATCATGTTCTCACCAACACTTAAATAGGGAACAAGAGCCGTATCCACTTCTTGATGGACTGTCTGCACACCGTATGAGGCCGCATCCTTCGGTGTTTGAATCGATGCAGTCTTGCCATTGATGTGGATGGTTCCCTCGAAATGCGAATGAGCGCCAGAGAGAACTTTCATTAACGTTGATTTCCCAGCACCGTTCGCTCCAATCAGCGCATGGACCGTACCTTTTTTTAATGTGAAATTCACTTGATCCAGCGCTTTAACCCCTGGGAATTCAATCGAAATATTCTTCATACAAACAAGCGGCGAAGTCATAGGTGTCCTCCTTGTCTATTGATCGTCATTTGAAAAACGAAACACCCTCTATGGGAAGAGAGTGTACGTTGTTTATTTTGCATAATGTTTCTTCAAGGTCTTCATCCAATCTTCTTCAAAAGCAGTAGATGAACCGAATCCCTTTACTTCTTCCGCAAGATTAACCATATTGATAGCCTTGCCGGCTTGATGAAGCTGCTTTTGTGAAATGAGGGAGGCCTCAAGGTCATAGGAAGAGGGTGTTTTCTCTCCAGCTATTTTCTTCGCAAGAATCCTCACGTCAACTGCACCAATGAGCTTCGGATCAACCGCTGCTGTGTACTTCCATGGGCTGTCTTTCGCTGTCATTTCCTGAAGGTCGGCATTTGACACATCAATACCGTAAATCTTCACTTCTGTTCTTCCGGCTTCCTTTAAGGCTCTTGCCGCACCAATAGCAAATGCGTCCCACGTGGCAAAAATAGCGTCAAGCTTGCCCTTTGGATACTTATTTAGCATGGCAGCCACTGCATTTTGTGTTTGCACAGACGTATCAGAGGAAGCAATGCCAAAACGGTCAAGTTCCTTGATTCCTTTATGCTGTTTGAGCGTTTCTTGGTACACTTTGTTTCGTCTCACCATTGGTGGGAACCCATCTACCCAGAGGTACGCAATATTTGCTTTTCCTTTAAAATCAGACACGAGAGCATCTAATGATTTTTTCGCTAATTGTTCGTCATCTTGTGACGTCACTGTGACTCCTTTGATGTCCTTCAGCTTAGGATTCGAATCAAAGGCCACAACGGGAATGCCTTTCGCTGTGATCTTTTTCACATCAGCGACTGTCGCCTCATCGTCCCCATGAGAGATGATAAAGCCATCATAGTTTTCTTCTAGCGCCTGAGAGATCGCATCATGGAACTTCGCTGTATCCCCGTTAGCTGTGTACACGTCCACCGTAAAGCCTAGCGCTTCACCTTCTGCCTTTGTTCCAGCTAGAAACTGAGCCGTATGATCGTCTCCGCCGATTTTGCGGATGACTTTAATTTTTGCTCCCTGTCCCTTTGCAAAGCGCTTCGGTACATTGTCAAAGGAAACTTTTTCGTTCGCATTCGCCTTTGAGCCTGAGCTTGATCCTGCTCCACAACCTGCTAATAGGACGGTTAGGATCGTCAATAATACAAAAGATGATGTCCAATATTTACGTTTCATTGCTGTTCCTCCTCGAGTTGTTTTATTTTTCACATCGGAAAACTAGGTAAAAAAGTAAGAAAACGCCAGTAAACCAGTGGATTGCTTCTAAAATAGAAACAAAAAAGCCTCTCTTGATAAAGAGAGGCGTTATCACCGTTGCATGAAACATGTATCGGGAAGTCTTCCTCTCTTATCTGTCAAAGCTGTCACAGCTTTGCAGGAATTAGCACCAATTTCTAAAAATAGAAACGGTTGCTGGGCGTCATAGGGCCAGTCCCTCTGCCTCTCTTGATAAGAGATCCGTTATGAAATTTGTTTTAGTTGAAATGTCTTCTTTACTTTAATGCGATGTCACACCAATGTCAATGACTTTTTTGAATATTTCTAAAATGATGCGTTCGTGACCATTGACTTGATTAATTGCCGATGATTTTCTTGGCAGGTGATGATTTCTTTAGACGAAAATCATATTTTTTCTCATTCACATATTGTGGATTGAGGTGTGCTGATCCTTTATCTTGACCGCTTTTAGAGCGATACGTTTTGTAGCCTTCCATCCATTTTCCGCGCCATACCCACCGTGATGCTTTCGCGCCTTTGCGGTCATCATAGACGTTCTTCTGGAATGTATTCTTTTGGTTGATTTGATACAAGTTCACGACTAAGTAATGCGATGCACTAGCTGTCATGATATTATTCGTGATCCGATTGTTCACCGATTGATATTGCATGAGCAATTGACCGCCTTCTAAGTCGGCTGTATCATTTTTGTACAAAATATTATGTGAGATGGTCGTGTTTGTTGTTCCGCCCCTCTTCTTGTCATAGCCGCCAATTGAAATGCCTGTATAACGGTTCAAATACACTTGATTGTGCTCGATGCGAATGCGATCCGCCATTTTCCCTTTATGCTCACTTGTGACTTCAATCCCAAGGTCATTGTGATGTGTGATGTTATGATCGATCACAATGTCTTTCCCGCCATCAACATAAATTCCGCCAGCGGAGATGTCCTTGCCGTAGGCTGGATTCCCATAACTCGTAATCTCATATACTTTGTTTCTAGATACGACACCATTTCTGACCTGATCATATTTTTTAGAAGGTGCTACGTTCTCAAAACCAATTAAATCAATGCCAATATTATCAGTGTGCCTAACCGTGTTATGTGTCACGCGGAATTTTTTGACGTTCCCGTTTAACACAAGGGCTTCACTATAGCCTAGCTTCAATTTCTCCACGGTATTTCCTTTGATTTCGATGTCTTCAATCGCTGCTGGTGCTTTCGTTCCATAGACCGCAATGCCATGCGCATTCCCATTTTTATGTGTTGTTTGAATGTCGTGCACACGGTTGTTGAGCAGTTTGACTCCTTTGCCGCTGCCTGTGACGAAAATACCGACTGGTGTGACATCTTCTTTCTTCGTTTTGATATGTCCGACTGTCAGACCTTTAAGGGTGATATAGCTTTTTTGATCAATTTTGACAAGACCGCCGTCTGCTTGATTTCCTTTAAGGGATGCTCCGCTAATGACAGGCTTTTCTTTTCCATAAGCTTGAAAGACAACTGGTGCTTTCTTTGTTCCTGAATGGCGGACAATCAATTTCTCTTTGTAAGTACCACCTCTCATGTTAATCGTTGCCCCAGCTTTAGCCATACTTGCCGCTTTCTTCAGTGTGCGGAAAGGTTTTTGCTTCGTTCCAGGGTTTTTGTCGTTTCCGTTTGTTGCCACGTAATAAGTTGTGCCTTGCTTGGCGCCAGCCTCCTCTGTCATCGCTTGACAGCCAAAGCTGATCACAGTCATGAATAGAATCAGTAAGATACCTGGTATCATTCGTTTCATCTCGTTGTTTGCTCCTTTCACTTCTCTTCTTCCTTTATCGGTTAAAAAAAAGAGGAATTAAAATATGACGCTGCCCCTTGCAATGTACTGGTCAAAAGGTGTATGGTTGAAAGAATATCTTACAGGAAAACCACTCGTTTCTAAATTGTCAGATTAATCAGTTAATAAAGAATTTGGATTTTATTTCTTTTTGGAAAAGGGGTGACATGAGCCAAACTGACGGCAGTGAGGAGGAAAGCGCTTTAACAGATTTTTCTTGTCTGAATTCCAGAAAACCTATTGCTAATATTTTGTGAAGGTATAGAATAGAATCATAATTATTTCATATTATTAGAATTTTCAAATAATCAAACAGCAAGGAGATTTACAATGCCAAAACAACCCATCCGCGTTGAACTTAGTTCAACAAAAAAACCAAAACCTCAATCTGATCAACTTGAATTCGGAAAGATCTTCACAGATCACATGTTTGTGATGGATTATTCAATTGATAAAGGCTGGTACGATCCAAGAATTATTCCTTATCAGGCGATTCCAATGGACCCAGCTTCTATGGTCTACCATTATGGTCAATCGGTTTTCGAAGGCCTAAAGGCTTATGTTTCCGAGGATCAAAAAATTCTCTTATTCCGTCCGGAAAAGAACATGGAACGCTTAAACAGATCCAATGACCGCCTGTGTATCCCGCAAATTGATACAGAAACGGTTTTAGAGGGCTTAAATGAACTCATTCGTATTGATAAGGATTGGGTACCTGATGCAGAGGGCACTTCCTTGTATATTCGTCCATTCATTATTTCCACTGAGCCTTATTTAGGCGTTGCACCGTCAAGCACGTATAAGCTGCTCATTATCTTATCTCCAGTGGGATCATACTATAAAGAAGGCATTCATCCGGTGAAAATTGCGGTTGAAAACGAGTTTGTCCGTGCCGTTAAGGGTGGAACAGGAAATGCCAAAACCGCTGGAAACTATGCCTCAAGCCTGAAGGCACAGCAAGTCGCTGAAACCAAAGGGTTTTCGCAGGTTCTTTGGCTTGATGGGGTCGAGAAAAAGTACATTGAAGAAGTCGGTAGTATGAATATCTTCTTTAAAATCAATGGAGAAATCGTGACGCCTGAATTGAACGGCAGCATTTTAGAAGGCATCACACGTAACTCTGTACTTGAGCTGTTAAAGCATTGGGAGATTCCAGTGACAGAACGCAAAATTTCAATTGATGAGTTAATTGAAGCACATCAATCAGGCGAACTTGAAGAAATCTTTGGAACTGGGACGGCGGCCGTGATCTCTCCTGTCGGTGAATTAATTTATCACGATCAGCCATATGTCATTCAAAATGGTCAAACAGGCGAGGTATCAAAGAAATTGTACGAAGCCATTACTGGCATTCAAAAAGGAACACAGCCAGACATCTTCGGCTGGACAGTAGAAGTCGATTCGGTCGTCAAGCAGGCTTAAGTATGCGAAAGAACCTTTCATTTCATGAAGGGTTCTCAGATTGTTGACAAAGGGCTAAAATGATCTTTATTTTAGCCCTTTTTCTTCTTTTCAGCGTGATTGAAAACCTTTGAAGTCTAGGAAGGACGAGCACTGGAGCGGAGCGAATTTGACATTCGTGAGCACCGGCGCGCAGGACTGACACCGAATGCGAGGGTTTGTCTACACGCTGAGAACCTTTCATTTCATGAAGGGTTCTTTTTTTGTTTATTTCCCCCTCCAACATACCTTATAATGGAAATCAGACACTTATTCCACGCATAAGGAGTGATGGTATGTTTTTTACTTACCTGCTAGCTATATGTGGGATCATCATTGGTTCATGTATAATAGCTACAGGTTTCGAGGATTCGCCGTTCCTCACTCGGTTTGTATTTAAGTTTCTAGGGATTTCTACCATTGTCCTTTCCATTACTTTTGTAAAGTATCGACGAAAAAGATTACTCCATCAAAAGACGAAATAGACTCATTTGCACACTTGATCTGACAGCATTCCATCAAATCGTGCACCAAAACAAGATCGACACACACACAATCACCCCTGCATACACCCACTGTTTCCCTTTAATGACACGCTTTCTTTCGATCAGCAAAAAGATTTCTGGCAAAAAGATGGCGATGATTTCAAGTGTAAAGACAAGATTGTACGCAAACGGCATCAGCTGGAAATCAAAGTCTCTTTCATCTCCTCCAACCGTTGCAAGATACATCAACAAGTTGGTCACTGGGATGGTGAAACAAACGAGCAGGCGAAGTACATACATCCACACATAGGATTTATGTCGAATGAGACCAATAAATGAAGCGATGATGCCATACAAAAACAGCACCACTGTGCCATAACTCATAACAGGATGAACGACAAAACCGTAAAGCATTAAACCAATTGCAACCATATGCCAACAGTCCTTTCTTTGAAGCAGTACGTGCTGTTTTTCTATCATACACTTCTTTCTCCTGTTTCCATATGGTCAAATCATAAAAAACGACCCCATAAAGGGGCCGTTTCATCTTACGCATTCACTGATTTGAAGAATTGCGGTAAATACTCACGGTGCGCTTCAAGCATTTCATCTAACATTTGCTTTGCAATTTCGTCAGATGGGACAAGCGGGTTGATCGTCATGGCGACAAGAGCCGTCTCGTAATTTCCTGTCACAGCCGCTTCAGCTGCCACGCGCTCAAATGATTTGATTTGCTGAACGAGCCCTCTTACTGCCACAGGCAGATCACCAGTCGCGATTGGTTTTGGTCCGTCCTTCGTAATGATACAGTTCACTTCCACTGCTGATTCAGCTGGAATACTGGCAATCGCTCCTCTGTTCACTGTATTCACGGGTTGAATGTCATGCTTATCATTATAGATCGAGCTGATTAAGTTACATGCCGCATCACTGTAATACGCCCCGCCTCTTTTTTCGAGCTGCGGTGGTTTAATCGATAAATCAGGGTCTTTATATAGCTCAAATAATTCTTGCTCGACTTGCTGCACAACCTCTGCTCTTGTTCCTTTTTCTTGGGCCGCCTTTTGCTCTTCTTCCAGCATATCTTTCGTTTTATAGTAATAACGGTGATACGGACATGGGATAACCCCTAAGCCTTTGACAAAAGAAGGCTCCCAGTTTTTCGCTTCGATATTTTTCATGGACCACTGGCTATTCGGATTTCCTAGTTCATCGAGCACCTGATCCATAATGCTGACCCCGTCTAAATACACGTCTAATCCATAGACCATGTGATTGAGGCCGGCGAACTGCACCTCGATCCGTTCAACATCCACATCTAGCGCCTTGGCAATCCCCATTTTGATCCCAATCGGCACATTGCATAGACCGACCACTTTTTTCAGATTTGTGTACCGTAAAACAGCTTCTGTGACCATGCCCGCTGGATTTGTAAAGTTCACAAGCCATGCATCTGGACAAAGCTCTTCCATGTCCTTCACGATCTCTAGAATGACTGGGATGGTGCGAAGTCCTTTAAATAAACCGCCTGGTCCGTTTGTTTCCTGTCCAATAACGCCGTATTTGAGCGGTATTCTCTCATCCTTTGCCCGTGCTTCCAGCAGTCCTACACGAAATTGTGTCGTGACAAAGTCTGCGTCCTTCAGGGCTGCCCGGCGATCAAGAGTCAGGTGTACCTCAATCGGTAGACCGGCTTTTTCGACCATACGTTTTGTCAAAGCACCCACGATGTTTAACTTCTCCTGTCCTGCTTCAATATCCACAAGCCATAATTCCTTTACAGGCAATTCATGATACCGTTTAATAAAACCTTCAACCAGCTCAGGCGTATAGCTCGATCCACCGCCTATTGTGACAATTTTGATTCCGTCTTTCATGAATTCACACCTCCGAGTTGCTTCATTTTTTCATGGAGCTCGATGATTTCCGCTGCGAGCTCCTTGACCGTCATTGCGTTCATGAGATGATCCTGTGCATGAATCATTAAGAGACTGATGTCCGTCTTTTCTCCTTTGATTTCTCCTTGGATCAGCTCTGTCTGTGCGTGATGCGCCTCATTTAACGCGTCTTGTGCTTCCTGCAATTTTTGCTTCGCCTCATCAAAGTTGCCTTGTTTTGCACATGTAATGGCCTCCATTGCTGAGCTTCTGCCATTTCCACCGTGTAAGATGAGTTGAAACACAATTTGTTCCATTTCCATCGGCCGCATCCCCCTTGTTCCCTCTATTACATGTTGACGACATTTTCATCAGTTGATGCTTTTGTTTCTAGCTCACTTTCTTCTTTCCATTTCTGCTTATCCCACATTCTAAAGAACGGGTAGTATAGAGCAAATGACAGCGCGAGGTTGATCAGTTGCATAACAGCGCCAGAGATTTTCCCGCCTGTTGCGAGATAGCCTGAAATGATTGGCGGCATTGTCCATGGGACAGCGATTCCTGCCGGTTTAGCCACAAGTCCTGTGCTCATTCCGATATATGTGGTGATGATCATCATGATTGGCGTGAGGATAAACGGAATGAGAAGCATTGGATTCATCACAATCGGCATTCCAAAAATGATCGGTTCGTTGATGTTAAAGATGGCTGGCCCAATGGCAAGTCGGCCAAGCTGTTTCATTTGTTTACTTCTGGCACGTAAGATCATGGTCAGCACCAAAGCAAGTGTCGCGCCGCTTCCGCCGACATTGATGAAAATTTCAAAGAACTGCGCTGTGAAAATATTCGGCAGCACTTCTCCTGCTTGAAACGCAAGACGGTTCTCATCCATCGCACCGAGCCAAATCGGACCCATGACGCCGCCGACAATTGTTGCTCCATGAATACCGCATGCCCAGAGGAGCATTTGCACACCCACGGCGACGATACTCCCGCCTAAACTTCCACCAAGAATGGAAAGCGGTGTGCCAATTAAGACGGTGATGATATTATGAATACTCTCAAAAGGTGTCATCTCAATCACAAGTCTCGTGACCCAGATCAGCGTGATCACCACAAAACCTGGAATAAGTGCGATAAACGATTTACTGACTGCTGGCGGTACACCATCAGGCATTTTAATGACGATATTCCGCTGTACAATGAAGCGGTAAATTTCTGTTGAAAGCATGGCAATAATCATGGCGACGAATAACCCTTTACTGCCCATCAGTGTGACCGGAATTCCGCCATTCACTAGGATGGCTTCTGTTGAGCCTTCAGGTGTGAAAGGCACTTGATATGGCGTGGCCAAAAGGAAAGCCGCGACAGCGATCGCACCAGATGATAGTGCATCAACGGCATACTTTTCAGCAAGCCTGTAGGCAATCCCAAAGGTTGCAACAAGTGCCATAATGTCAAAGGTTGCATTAACAGGATAGGATAGTTTCGTAGCCCATTCGTCTCCAAAGATACTTGCCATAAAATCGCTGTATCCTGGAATCGGAAGGTTGGCCAAAATGAGAAACAGTGAACCGACAATAATGAGAGGCATGGTTAAAACAATTCCGTCACGCAATGCTTGTAAATGTCTTTGAGCGGCAATCTTCCCTGCAAACGGCATAACCTTCTCTTCTAGAAATCGGTTGAATCCATTCATCCCTTCCGCCCCCTTTATCCGTTCACTAGCTGTTCAGCAGATTTTAGAACCTCTGCGCCATTACACACGCCATAATGCACGGTATTAATGACGTCTACTGGAATCCCTTTTTCTTCCCCGAGCTTTTTCATTTGTGGTAATAAATATCGAACCTGAGGTCCTAATAAAAGCACATCGGCTTGATCAATATGACTTTTTGCAGCATCTCCAGAGACCGCCCAAATGCGATAGTCTTTTTCTTGTTCTTGTGCGCTTTTCTCCATTTTTGTGACAAGTAAGCTTGTTGACATACCTGCTGCGCAAACCAATAAGATGTTCATGTGTAAACGCCCCCTTTTAAAAGTGTGAAGCTTTTCTTTACACATTCATCATATTATGAAACCGCTTTCATAAACACCTATACTTTTTCCTTTAGGAAGCGGAAAAAGTTCATATCACACTGTTAGCTCTTGTACGAAGGGGCCTTTTTATACATGATATCGAGCATGTCTTCAAATGTATCACAGGCGATGAGATGCTGAATGAATTTCACATTATGCACAAGCTCTCCCAGCAACCGGTACATCCCTTTTAAATCTTTGGCGTTCTCTTTTTCGACACAAAGCAAGCAGACAAATTGAACCTTTTTCTCTCCCCAAATGATGGGTTTTTCTAATGTACATATCGCCCAAAACGTTTCTTCTGTCAGTGGGGTCATAGGGTGCGGAATTGCTGTATAATGCCCGAAGGAGGTAGGTGCTGCCTCTTCCCTTTCCATCACAGATGGTGTGAGCTCTGCTGGTGCTAATCCCATGTCAATGACTTTTTGCGTGAGAAAGGTCATGACCTCTTCCTTTGTTTGAAAGGCACGTTTTGTAAAGACCAAATCCCTTTTCATATATTGAGAGGCCAATGTCACTCTTGTTTCATTCGTCAGGGCTTCTTCAATTTTTAAAAAGTCGCCGCCTCCTAAAATGGTGTTCACTTGAATGACTGGAATCGGTAAATCCATATGAATAGGAATCGTCGTAATAATCAAATCCAGTGCATGTAAAGAGACATGCGGAAGTGAATAAAGTTCTGCTGTTCCTAAAATGGTCAGCTTTGACCCAAATTTTGACCGCAAACGATCCTGCAATAGCCTTGCACTCCCTGCACCAGATGCACAGACAATGAGACATCGCTTCGGCGGAATCTCCATTTTCCTACGCTCTAAAGCAGCACCAAAATGGAGCGCCATATATCCGATTTCATTCTCATGAATCGATAGACCCGCCTCTTCTTCAATGACTCTGCTGGCAATAATCCCTGCTTCAAAGGCAAGTGGATACCCTGCTTTTATTTCATCAAGCATCGGATTTCTTAAGTTCATTCCATATTTACACCGGTTCATGGCCGGCTTTAAATGCAGACTGAGTCCAATCATTAATTCCGCATCACCAGCTAAATCAAGTTGCAATTTTTGATCAATGGCTTTCAGCATGAGCTGCACAAGATGGCTCGTGTCATCATCCACAATTTGTGTTTGACCGCTCGATGAAAAGGACTGTACCATTTTGGCTGTTCCTAGCAAATGAATAGCGATATAGACGATCTCCTCTTGTGGAAATGAGACAGTCAGCAGTCCTTCGAGACGTTCCACCATTTTTTTGGCTACTTTGTATTCCTTTGCCCGCGGAATTTCGTTGATTTCCTCTGGAAGAACAGATACATAGTTTCCGTGTCTAATCCGTTTACAGGCAATGGCGACATGGACAATTAAATTATTCACACAAATGTCTGATAGATTCATTCTTTCTTCATTGATATATTCAATCATTGTTTTATGAATCAATTCCAGTTCATGTTTTGGCAAAATGGTGGCAGCTGTGTTTAGCATCGTTTGATAGGAACGGCGCTCGTTGAATAAATACTCTGACATACAATACCGGATTTTCATCTCTGATCCTTTAATCCGGCAACCTTTGCTCGGCTTCGCTTCCAGCTTCAGATCAAAGGGTTCAAGCTTGCGTTTGACCCATTTCACATCGTTACTCATTGTCGACTTACTAATAAACAGCTGCTCCTGTAAATTTTCTAGCTTCACATACGCTTCTGCCAGAAGAAGCTTTTTTAAAATAAACCGAACACGCTCCTCCGGCAGAACGGCAAGCGGCTCTTCCTGTTCGACCTCCTCCTTCATAAAACGGCGAAAAGCATTCTCATCCTTGATCACCAGCTTATAGCCAGCTCCTCTAACAGCTGCTACTGCCGCTTGATAAGGGGCAAGACGGTCATTTAGTTCCTTGATGTCTGTACGAATGGTGCGGCTTGTCACTTGTAAGCTGACAGAAAGTGCATCGCTTGTGAGAGGGGTCTCAGCTGCCATCAGCTGACTTAAGATGTGCGCCAGTCTTTTACTCAGCATCATATCGGCCTCCTTATGTAAGGGTGGAGAATCTGCCTTGTCTGGACAGGTTGTATGCGCTTGCAGTTCTCTTCATCACTCATATTCTACTGAAAAGAAATAAAAATTGCCAATTCATTTATATGACAAATGCCCCTATTTATACGACTAACCATATCTAATGACCTACGAATCTTCTTTTTAGATGTTTCTTTGAAAACGACGAAAAAAGGCGTTACACCTTCGTGTATCCGCCTTTTTTATGAGGAGATGAGCTGTGTAAATACAACCAATCTTTTTTCATGTGTACCTGCTGCATGATCAAATGTCCCAGTACATGTGATTAAATTGAGATTCCGTGTAAAAGCGTACCCGAAAAAAGCATTTGGCTTCTCTTCACGCGGATAGCTTTGCACTTTGGTGACTTCAAAGGTTCGCTTTTTTCCTGACGAAGACATCACGATCACCTTGTCTCCCTTTTTCAGATCCTTTAGTCGATAAAAAACAGATGGCCCCCATTTGTTATCAACATGACCATTCATGACAGCATTCCCTTTATCCCCTGGCTTCGGACCATCTTCAAACCAAGCCGTGTTGTCAGTATGTTTGGGGACACCCATACTGCCATCCTTTGATAAAGCCGTTTTCTCCACTTTTGCTTTGACATCAATAGCGGGAATAGCAATTTCAGCTGGGACAATACCAGGCGGCTCGCCTTTTAACGTATCGTTTGAGTGGCTCTGTTTTTCAGCTTGATTTGTGGTCATTTTCTCAGGAGGTGATGTTGTTTCTGAGGATGACGATTCATCCATAGCATGTGATGCACAGCCTGTGATGATGAGAAGCGCGAGAATACCCACTAGCCATTTTTTCACACAAGTCGGCCTCCTTTTAAAGAAAGGAACGGCACGGTCGTGCACGCTCCCCTCTTGTCTTTATGATTTTGAATTTGATGTCTTGCGGCGAATGAAGAAGAACGCACCCGCTGCACCTCCAGCTAAAATAAGACTAGCGATCATCCCAGCAAAAGCTTCATATGACATGCCTAAAGGACCGGCAGTACCTCCCATTCCTGTTTTCGGCATTTCATTTGGCATTTTGGGTTTGAACAGTTCAGGATGCTGGTCGACAATAGCTGTTGCCACATCTTGACCAACCATGAACATATGGCCATACGCCTCTCTCACTGTCGGATAAAGCTGATCATATTCACCCTGATGATAAGACGTATACGTTTTGATCAGCTCATCAATATGTGTTTTCAGACCAGCTTCTAAATCAGCCGCCTTCAAACGTCCATCTGTCGCTTGATCTAAAAACTTCGCTTGTTTCATCCGGTAAGCATCTAAATCTTTGACGGCCTTCTCCTTCGCTTTCTCGTCCCCTGATGCATCCGCTTTGACATAATCAACTAAGTAACCGATATGGCTTGACCAAATTGTTTTAAATTGTTTTCCTGCATCCTTTCCATAAACAGATGCAATGGCATCAGATAAATCATTTGTATTTTCATTTAAAGCAGCAGCTGCTTGGTCAAAGTCCTTGCTGCCATCATTTCCTTTTTGCATGGCAACAACCGCCAACGCCAAATGCTCTGAGAACAAGTAATTTAAATCTTCACGAAGATCTGCAGCTGGTGTATCCACTGATTTTTGATCAAATTTCCCAGGAAATTGATCTGTGATCGCCCATGACACGCCTTTTCCCACTTCAAACATATGATGAATGGATTTTCTAACCGTTTCGTAAGTCGTATCAAAATCCTTTTCAGTATAGCTGTCAAAAGCTTTCAGCAGTTCATCGACATGCATCTTTAAGCCTTCCTCAAGCTCACTAGCTTTCAATCTACCGTCTGTGGCTTGATCGAGCATATCGGCTTGTTTCATCCGATATTGATCAAGCTGCTTCATTGCTTTCTTTTTACCTGCCTCATCATTTTTCGCTGTGGCTTGTACATAATCAACAAAGTAGCCGATATGGCTTGACCAAATGGCTTTGAATTGTTTCCCTGCTTTTTTACCGTACACAGAGGCGATCGCATCTGATAAATCATTCGTGTTTTCATTTAACGCCGCCGCTGCTTGATCGAAGTCTTTACTACCGTCAATTCCCTTTTGCATCGTGATCACTGCTAAATAGGCATGCTCTGAGAACAGCTGATCTAGTGCTGCTCGAAGATCCGTTGCTTTATTTGACACCTCTTGTGATGAAGACGTCTTCTTTGCATCACCATGCATATGTCCTTCGTGTGCACTTGCAATATGAGCCGCTGGGAAAAGTAATGCTGCGCTAAGCGGGATGGTTAAAATAGCTTTTTTCATGTTCATCTGTTATTGCCTCCTCTTTCCGTTTGTTATGTACTTAACGGAGAGTGGCCTGAATTGGATCATTCGAATCTATAATTTTTTCTTTCACCGCATGGTCTGTATATGATTCCATAAAAAAAAGCCGGATTATCCGGCTGATACGTTACGAGCTTTTGATGCTTTTCGCTCTTTATATATTTTCCTCACCACTGGATAAATCACTGGTGCCCATTTGACAATTTGTTTCAGCCATTTTTTCATTTCTCCCGCGCCTCCTTATTGTCATTCTTACAAGACGATTCCCTATCTAGTCATGAAATAAACAGGTGCGGGAGAGCAGGAGTTAAATCACGCCTTGTGCTATCATGGCATCTGCCACTTTGCGAAATCCTGCAATATTTGCTCCTACGATTAAGTTCCCAGAGTGTCCATATTCGTCTGCTGTTTCCGTACACTGACGATAAATAGACTGCATCATTTGTTTCAGCTGATCATCTACTTCTTCAAATGTCCACGACATTCTTGCACTGTTTTGCGCCATTTCCAGTGCTGAAACACCTACCCCACCAGCATTCGCGGCTTTTGCTGGTGCAAACAGAATACCATGCTGTTCAAATACTTTGACGGCTTTAAGAGTGGATGGCATATTGGCCCCTTCTCCTACAGCGATGACCCCGTTTGCCACGAGCTGCTGTGCTTGCGCCTCAGATATTTCATTTTGTGTCGCACATGGCAGTGCAATGTCACAAGGAAATGACCAAATTTGTTCACAATCTTCAATCAATTCAGCGTGTGGGTGAATGTCTATGTAAGCCCCAATCCGCTGATTGTCGACTTCCTTCAGCTGCTTCACTGTCTCAAGTGAAATGCCTTGCGGGTCATAAATGGCTCCGCTTGAATCACTACAAGCAACAACCTTACCGCCTAGCTCTACTACCTTTTCCATCGCATAAATAGACACATTACCCGAGCCAGAAACGACAACCGAACGCCCTTCAAATTGCAGACCATGGGCTTTCAGCATTTCTTCCATAAAGTACACCAGTCCGTAGCCCGTTGCTTCTTTTCTCGCTAAGCTGCCGCCAAACCCAGGACTTTTCCCTGTGAGCACACCAGCCTCATAAGCACCGCGCATTTTTTTGTACTGGCCGAACATATAGCCAATTTCCCGTGCCCCTACGCCAATATCACCTGCTGGCACATCTTGATCAGGTCCAATATATCGGCCGAGTTCACTCATAAAGCTTTGAACAAAACGCATGATTTCTCCATCAGATTTCCCTTTTGGATCAAAATCTGATCCACCTTTCCCTCCGCCAATCGGCATACCAGTCAGTGCGTTTTTAAAGATTTGTTCAAACCCTAAAAACTTGATGATGCTGGCATTGACGGATGGATGGAAACGAATGCCTCCTTTATAAGGACCGATGGCACTATTGAATTGAACTCTAAACCCTCTATTGACTTGGACTTTGCCCTCATCGTCTACCCATGGTACGCGAAACATAACAAGGCGCTCAGGCTCAATTAACCGTTCTAAAATGCCCTGTTTTTCATACTCTGGGTGCTTTGCAAAAACCGGGACGAGTGATTCAAGAATTTCTTTTACCGCTTGCTGGAATTCCTCTTCGCCTGGATTTCGCTTTTCCACCTCCTCTAACACACGGTGGATGTAGCTTTGTGCTGTTTGTGCTGCTCGATCTAAGGTCAACATATCTCATCTGCCTCCTTGTAGATATCTTCACACATTTATTTGTTAGATTTTCTAACGCATATTGAGATTAATTTAACACCAATTGTAAAAACTGATCAATATTGATAACAGATGAAAACGATGCCGAATTGAGATGGATCAAGCAGCAGCAACTATTGTCTTTAAAAATAACCGCTCAAGGAATGACTATTGTGCTAGAAATGATCAATTGGACTTTCTGTATCCCGCCATCTTTGACATATTGATGAACCATCTATTATTTCTAGATGATTTCAAAACGAAAAAAGGGTCAAAAGTTTGATGGTACGCGATCAATCCTTTCGGAGATTCTCGCCTCTTTTTCGATCAGGTAATACGACACAAAGCCAATATAAAATTGAAGACGATGGGAAGTTAATTAAACCAACAATGCCCCAGAACCACTTATAACGCCCTCTTTTTTTAGCATCCATAAACAAAAGAAATCCCTGTGCAAATAATAACGGCAATGCGCACAATAAGATGATCATTTCCGTCTGACTCATAAGGAAGACCCTCCTTTAATGTGTTGATATTCCTTAATGCCTACTACTACACAAAGCGGGACGCTCACCACTTGGAGCAGAATTAAAATAATAGGCAAATGGGTGATGGCAGCCGCAAAAAGTGCCAGAATGGTGAGACTGATGAGAACGTACGCCAGCATTTCTTGTTTAAAACGTCTTTTTTCTTTTTCCTTTGCCTGCTTTAGCATCATCATGACAGCCTGCTCACTTGGCTTTTCCACTTCAATTTGTTCATCTAGCTGCTGTAACTCTTCTTTTAAACGTTCGGTAAAACGATCTTCCTTCATAAGAACCACTCCTTTCGAATTTTCTTTAATCCATGATGAACTCTCGACTTCACAGTGCCTTCTCTCATACCGAGCATTGAAGCGATTTCTGGGTAAGTAAAGCCATAATAATAATGTAGAATAATCGGTGCCCTCTCCTGAGCCTTCAATTCATTTAAAGCATCCCACATCTCATGCCATGTGTGTCCCTTTTGCTGAACGTCCCATTTGAAGCGGCGTATGGCTTCTTGATTTGCCTTCCCTTCTCTCATTTGTTCACGTTTTCTTTTCTTTTGGTGATCTAAAAATTGCCTCGATGCAATGGAGATGAGCCATGTTGAAAATAAGGAATCTCCTCTAAATGAAGAAAGTTTCATGTACGCTTTCAGCATCGTCTCTTGCATGATTTCTTCTGCCAGCTCTTGTTGAAGAGTGAGCTTCATCATATACCGGTAAAGAAAGGAATAGTGTTGCCGATAAAGGGCTGTAAATGCGGCATCATCTCCCTGTTTTGCCCGCTGAATCAATAATGTCTCTTCTGTCTGCTCCAAACACGTCCCTCCTTCCTCTTCTTCTCTTATTCATGAGACGACATGGATGACGACATCGTTCAAAATAGGCTCTATTTTTTAAAATGTCTCCTTTTCTCCCTGTTGATCCGGTCATTGGTTCGTTTTACATCCACTTTTTTCTTATGTAATGATTATGACATTCCTTCGTCTCTAACAAAATGATGTTTTCGTAATCATCTTGATTTTCTATGAAACGGATAGCCTCTCCCCCATAATCATGATGTCATCCCAATACCTATCGTCAATGGTCCTTGTCTCATTTAGATGAAAATGAAATAATCATCGCCTTAGTTTCCTAGAAAATCATGGAATACACTGCGCCAATTCTTAGCCGATGATACCTTTTCGCGTGCTATGCTCTTCCTACATTCCGAATGAGGCGATGCCGGCGAAAGAAGGAGGAGCGTTTGAGTCGCAGCTTATTTTGGAAACGTTTACATTAAATCAATATAGAATGGAGAGGTTGATTTTGAAGAAAAAAGTTCCAATGTTAGCTGGTGTGTTAGCGGTTGGTCTCGTGACTTCATTATTTGCACCAAATGGGGAGGCAAAAGCGGCAGCCAAATATCCAGAAAGTCCTTCTATTATGGCCAATTTTAATCAGCAAGGATTCTCCACGTTGAATGGCGGCACAACAGGCGGTGAAGGCGGTAAAACAGTGACAGTAAAAACCGGAAATGAACTATTAGCCGCCCTTAAAAGTAAAGGTACAAATGAAAAATTAAAAATCATTGTAGACGGGACGATTACCCCTTCTAATACATCTGCAAATAAAATTGATGTCAAAGATACAAACAATGTCTCCATCGTCGGTAAAGGCACGAAAGGCGAATTTAACGGAATTGGCATTAAGATATGGCGAGCCAATAACGTGATCATCCGCAACCTGAAAATCCATCACAGTAAAATCGGTGATAAGGATGCCATCGGAATCGAAGGCGCTTCTAAAAACGTATGGGTGGATCATAATGAACTGTACAACACGTTGAACTCTGGTAAGGATGATTATGATGGATTATTTGATGTGAAAAATGACGCTGATTACATTACATTCTCCTGGAACTATGTCCATGACAGCTGGAAGACAATGCTGATGGGCAGCTCCGATAACGATAACTACAACCGAAAAATCACTTTCCACAACAACCGGTTTGAAAACCTGAATTCTCGTGTACCGTCTATGCGCTTCGGGGAAGGCCATGTGTATAACAACTATTACAAAGGCATCCTTACAACTGCGATCAACTCTCGTATGGGCGCGAAAATGAGAATTGAGCACAACGTATTTGAAAACACCAAAAATGCGATCGGTAGCTGGGACAGCAGTCAAGTGGGTACATGGCATGTCATCAACAACTCTTATATTAACAGCACAGGCAATCTGCCAACGTCTTCAACAGGTACGTACAACCCTCCTTATAACTACTCTTTGCTTAACGTGAACAATGTTAAATCAGAAGTTGTATCAAATGCTGGTGTTGGAAAAGTAAACCCTTAAACCACAAAACGTTCGGGCAGAGATCACCTGTCCGAACGTTCTTGTCATTTCTTTTATTTATATTGTAGAAAACGGACGATCCATCTCATACAGCCTTTGATAACGTGGGTTTTCTCTCAGTAAATCCTGATGCTTCCCCTGCATCTCAATGCGGCCATCTTCAATAAACATGATGCGGTCACACGCCTCACAGCCAGTCAGGTGATGGGTAATCCAAATGACGGTTTTCCCTTTTAACACATGAAAGATTGTTTCAAGCAATTCACGCTCTGTCCGAGGATCAAGTCCGACGGTTGGCTCATCTAATACTACAACCGGTGTGTTTTGCAGCAAGATCCGAGCTAACGCCATTCGCTGTCTTTCTCCGCCTGAAAACCGAACTCCTGTCTCCTGTACACCTGTGTGATAGCCTTCTGGTAAAGATTCAATATAATCGTGCAGCTGCACCTGTCTCGCCGCTTCTTTCACCTGCTCTTCTGTCGCGCTTGGGGACCCTAAGCGAATATTGTTTAAAACAGACGTATCGAATAAATAAGGCTGTTGATTGAGGACAGACACATAAGCTGACACGTTCTCTTGAATGCTTTGCACCGGTTTCCCCTGAATGCTGACAGCACCTTGATTTGGCACGACCGCCCCTTCTAACAATTTTAAAATGGTTGATTTGCCTGCACCGCTTTTTCCTAAGAGAGCGAGTGATTCTCCTTGTTTAAGCGAAAACGAAAGGTGCTTTAGCACGTGCTGATGCGCATCATATCCAAAGGACACTTGTTCAAAACAGATCGCTTGATCATGAGAAATGGTTGACTGATCAACTAACTCCTTCTCTGATTCTCCTTCATACGACTGCTTTTCATAACGATGTAATCTGCTAACAGCATGCTGATAAACAGGAATATCACCTGCCGCATCTGAAAGCGGAAGAAAGGCTTCTGTTAACGGAAACAGCACAAGCACAAAGGCCGCAATGAGCGTGTGTGACATAGAGCCTGACTGAACGACCGATCCGCTCCAGTACACCACAAGCACAACTGCTCCTCCAATGATCAGCTGCGCAAAAAATTGGCGCAGACGGGTAAACCGGTGCTTAGCAGCTTCAAGCGCTAACAGCTGCGCTTCTTTCTGTTCATAGCCATCAACAAAATCTTTCTGTCTGCCGCTAAACAGCCAGTCACTAACGCCCATGACCGCATCTGTTAAATGGCTGTACAGTTCATTTCTGCCTTTTTTCATTTGTATTTGTCTCGCCCTGTTTACAAGCACTGTGACGTATGGGAAAACAAATACGAGAAGTGCCATATAGAGCAGCATCAATCCAGCAAAAGGCCATGAGAAAAGGCCAAGTGCCCCAATCGATGCTGCATATAAAAGCAGCGCACCGATGGATGGAAAGATTGTTTTTAAATACGCATCCTGTAATCTCTCTACATCTTCTGACAAGAGCCCAAGCATTTCTCCTGTACCAAGCTTCGTTTGTTTGGCACTTCGTTCAGCCATGTCATACAGACGCACCCGCATTTTTTCAATCATCGTCAAAATGAGCTGATGGCTCGCCAGCCTTTCTGCATAACGAGCAGCAGAACGTGAAATACCAAAGGTGCGTACAGCCACGATTGGAACGTAGACCATCAATATATTCTCAGGTCTTGTGGCAGCTTTTGAAATCAGAAATCCCGACGTATACATCAGCAGAGAAGCAGAAAACACCGCAACGGCCCCTAAAAAAAGCACCAAGGCAAACAGCTTTTGATTCTCCTTGATATAAGGTATAAACCAGCCTTTACTGACCATGTGTGACCGCCCCCATTTGCTCTTGTACCAATTGATAGTACACACCTTTTCTTTGCATTAATGATTCATGTGTGCCCATTTCTGCAATGGTTCCATGAGCCATGACAATGATTTCATCCATCTCCGGCATCCAATGAAGCCTATGTGTCGCTAAAAACACGAGCTTATCTTCAAATAGCGGAAGCATCGTTTTCTTCAATTCATACTCTGTTTCAATGTCGAGATGCGCCGTTGGTTCATCTAACAGCATGATGGATCGCTGGCCCAGCATAGCCCGAGCAAGCGCAATTCTTTGCGCCTGTCCCCCGCTTAGCCCTCTGCCCTGTTCTCCAATGACCTCATCCAGTCCATTTGGCAGCTCTTCTACCAGCTGAGATAAGCCAGCCTCCTGCACAGCTCTTTCCACTTCTTCGTCTGTTGCATGTGGTTCATAAAAACGAATGTTTTCTCTTAATGTCGTGTGAAACAAATAGGGGTGCTGCGGCATATAGACAACTTCCTTTTGCCATTCTTTCATCTGTAAATGAACAAGCGGCTGACCGTTTAGCATGATTTGACCTGAAGACGGTTCAACAAAACCTCCGAGGACATCAGTTAACGTCGATTTCCCCGAACCACTTGCACCAATGATTCCGATTTTTTTCTTCCCTTTGACAGTGAGGTCTACATCCTGAATGGAATAAGGCGCATGTTCATCATGCAGGACACAAATATCTTGCAGCGTAAGCACAGCTTGTTCATTCCACTGCTTCAACTGCACGGATTGTGTCTCCTGCGAGCGGAAGCCCTTTTCTTCTAAAATGACCTGAATGGCCTCATTCGCTTCTTTTCCATTTAACGTCGCATGATAATCATTTCCCACTTCACGTACTGGCAGGAAATATTCCGGAGCCAACATAAGCGCCGTCAAAGCTGGCAATAACATAAGCTCTCCTTCAATTAATCGTAAGCCAAGAAAGACAGCAACGGTTGCAATCGATAGCATGGAAAAGAAATCGAGGGCAAACGATGAAAGAAATGCGACCTTCAGCGTGCTCATGGTCGCCTTTCGATATCGCTTTGACACCTCGGCGATATTACGAGAGTGCTTTTTGCTAATACCTAAGTAACGAAGCGTTTCAAGACCACGGAGGGAATCAGTAAAATGATTGGATAATTTCTCATACGATCTCCATTGTTTGGCCGCTTTCCGCTGAGCAACAAGACCTAACAAAATCATAAAAACAATTAAAATTGGCAGCGTCACAATCAAAATAACGGCAGATGTTCCATCTAATGTCCAAACATAAACGAGGACCATCACCGGAATAACAGCCATGTTCACCATTTTCGGCAAAAACAGCTGTAAATACTGACGATATTGGGCAATTCCCTCCATCGCTAATGTCACAAGCTTTCCTGTTCCTTTTTTCTTTGTGAAGGCTGGACCTAAACGAAAGAGTTGGTCTAACAGCTGCTTCCGGACGTCTGCTCCAATTCGGGAGGAGTAGGTGAACATCACTTTCTCTCGAATGAAGGTGAGACCGTGCCGCACCGCAAAGGCAGCAAGAAACAGCAAGACATATGGCGTTGCCTGCGAGAGGCTTTTCCCGTCAAACAGCGTTGTAATGGCATGTGCCAGCCACTGTGCTTGGAAAATAATACTTGCTCCTTGAATGAGTGACACAATACCTAAGAGGGCCAGAAGCCCTCTCATTCCTTTTAATTGAAGCAAACGTTTATCCATTAGTAGGTCATTGGCTCCTTACCACTTACACGTTTACGGAAGACATAATAGCTCCAAATTTGATACCCAAGCACAAAAGGCAGCAAAGAAATGGCGACAATTGTCATGACCGTCAGTGAATAAGAGCCTGATGCAGCGTTGTGAATGGTGAGGTCAAACGCATGGTTGATCGAACTAATCATCACACGCGGGAACAATGCCGTGAACAGCATTGTCACAGTCAGCATGATGCCCGCACCTGTGAATAAGAATGTCCAGCCATCACGCTCTTTTCTCATAAAGACAAGAGCCGCTACATAACAAACCACAATCAGCACGGTTAACGGAATGGTGATGATCGGGCGCACGGTATAAATGTCTGTTTCCATGATGGACACGCCGACAAATAGGACAAGCACTGGCAATGCAATGAGCAGGACACGCTGACCAAGCTTTCTTGCACGCTTTCTTAAATCACCCTCTGTACGAAGTGTGACGAAAATCAATCCGTGCAGGAGGCAAAGAACCGTCACTGCCAACCCGCCGATCACTGAATAAAGATTCACAAAGTCCGTGAAACCAGCGTACATGTTCATACTTTGATCAATTGGCATTCCGCGTAAAATACTGGTGAATAACACACCGAGCAAAAATGGCGGAAGCAGACTGCCAAAGAAGATGACCCAGTCCCATGTTTTGATCCAAGAGGCTTTCTCAACCTTCCCTCGGAATTCAAAGGCGACCCCCCGCCCAATGAGCGCTAATAGGAGAACCGTAAACGGAATATAGTATCCGCTGAACATCGTGGCATACCAATGAGGAAATGCAGCGAAAATAGCACCACCAGCTGTAATCAGCCAGACCTCATTCGCATCCCAGAAAGGACCAATCGTATTGATTAAAATGCGGCGCTCATGCCCATCCTTTCCAAGCAGCTGCATGGACATCCCTACACCAAAATCAAATCCCTCTAAGAAGAAAAAACCAACAAACAATACTGCGACAAGAATAAACCAAATCTCGTTAAGATATGCCATGATATGCGCCTCCATCAAATGGATCTGTAGACAGGTCCGTTTCATCCTTTTGATCTGTATTCTCTTCAGAATGTGCACCTTTTTTAATTTCTCGAATGAATAAGTAGGCAAGCAAGATGGCAAGAATCAGATAAATGGTCGTAAAGCTAATGACTGAGAATAACAGCATGCCATACGATACGTTCGGTGAAATCGATTGAGCCGTCGTCATCATACCAAAGACGGTCCACGGCTGACGCCCGATCTCCGTCATGATCCAGCCAGCTGAGTTCGCAATAAACGGGAACGCAATCATCCCTACCATGAAGCGTAAATACCATTTGTTCGTTTCAAGTTTCTTTTTAAAGCTCAAGTACAAGCCAATCATACTAGCAAAAATCATGAGCATGCCGGCACCGACCATGATTCTAAAGCTCCAGAATGTTGTTTTCACTGGTGGAATGTAGTCTCCCGGGCCAAACTTGGCTTCATATTCTTTTTGAAGTGTCAGCATACCTGGAACATCTCCACTAAACTTCGAATAAGCCAAGTAACTTAAAGCAAACGGAATATTGATTTCCGCAGAGTTTTCTTTTTTATCTGTGTCTATGTTAGCAAATAGCGTCCAAGCCGCTGGATCTCCACTATCCTTCCAAAGGGCTTCACTTGCTGCCATCTTCATCGGCTGTGATTTCATTAAATGCTTCGCTTGATCGTGTCCAGTGAATGCTACACCTAAACCAGCAATTAAACCAAGGATCATGGTAATCTGGAATGATTTTTTGAAAAAGGCGATTTCTTGTTTTTTGATCATTTTATAGGCACTAACTCCTGCAATAAAGAAAGCTGCCGTCGCAAGCGCACCAAACAGAACGTGCGGGAACTCAACCCAAAGCTGAGGATTCGTGACCAGTGCACCAAAATCATTCATTTCTGCACGGCCATTTTTCATGACAAATCCAACTGGTTCCTGCATAAATGAGTTGGCTACTAAAATCCAAAATGCTGAGAAAATCGTACCAATTGAAACAATCCAAATACACAATAAATGAATCTTCTTCGGCAGACGATCCCAGCCGAATATCCAAAGGCCAATAAATGTAGATTCAAGGAAAAAGGCCAAAAGCGCTTCAATGGCAAGCGGTGCACCAAAGACATCACCGACAAACCTTGAATAATCTGACCAGTTCATCCCAAACTGGAATTCCTGCAGAATCCCTGTCACCACACCTACTGCAAAGTTGAGTAAGAACAGGTGCCCCCAAAACTTCGCCATCTTTTTATAGATGTCTTTTTTCTTGACGACATAAAGGGTCTGCATCAATGCGACGATAAACACCAAACCTATAGACATAGGAACAAATATAAAATGAAATAATGTCGTTGAGGCAAATTGAAATCTTGCTAAAAACAGCTCACTCACAGCCTTACATCCTCCCTTACTTTCACATGCCGAATAATTCGAGATCTTTATGCTCACCATTTCACAAAAACTTCACTACTTGTTCAATAATTCACAATCAATAGCCTGTTTGAAATGGTTCACTCGGTGAAAATTTACTCTTGAATTTCATTCGGTTAGTTATTTATACCTGTACTTTACACCCATACGCTTCAAAAATAAAGTAAATTTTACCTAAAATTTGGATGGTATTGTGTCAGTTGTTTGAATACTTTGTCAAAAAAATGTGACGGAAAGAAAAAAACTGCAAAAAAAATAGCGCTGCACCTCGGCGGCAGCGCTGTAATGACATTTAGGCTTTTTTCTGTAAAGCAGGTCTTGTCACTTGAACTTCATAGTACGTAATTTTGTTTTTTAATAACCCTTCAGGTTTTGCTTTTCCATGAGCGTGCGCATCACCAAACGCCTGAGATTTTGTCCAGTTCACAAAGTCTTCCTTTCGGTTCCAGCGGGTATGAATGGTCACTTCATCGTAATCTGTTGTCTGCTGTGTGACCCATACTTCCATGCCTAAAAACCCTTCCATGAATTCTACTTGTCCCTGCTTGTTAAATCGTTTGACAAGATGCTCGGCACTGCCTTTTTCTACTCTTACTTGGTTGTTTACAATGATCATGTTCTTTTCATCTCCCTTTTGTTGTTGGATCGAAGCGATTGGGATGATGAGCGGATGCTCTCCATCCAAGTGAACCTCTGCATGAATCCCAAAGACCTCTTTGAAAAAGTCTTCTGTTAATACTTCTGTTGGTGACCCTATTTGGTGCACCTGACCACGCTTCATCGCAATGAGGCGGTCACAATATTTTGCTGCCTGCTGCAGATCATGAAGAACCATTAAAATGGTGATCCCATGCGTCTGATTCAGCTGTTTAAGCAGCTCTAATAATTCAAGTTGATGTGCAATATCTAAATAAGTTGTGGGCTCATCCAGAATAATGGTCTCTGTCTTCTGAGCAAGCGCCATCGCAATATACGCCTTTTGTCTTTCTCCGCCTGACAATGTATGCAGCATTCTGTTTTCATTACCGCGGGCATTCGTCACATCAAGCGCCCACTCAATCGCTTCATGATCTGTCTTCGAGCTCTTTTTCCAGATCGAGCGATGCGGACTGCGTCCAAGTGCGACCAGCTCACGTACTGTCATAGATGGGATGGCCGTTCTCGTCTGCATGAGAACAGCGATCTCCTTTGCAATCTCCTGCGCCGTCATCTCTTTTTGCGGTATATCGTGAATGTAAATCATGCCGCTTTCTATCGACGAGAGGCGTGCGGCCGCTTTGATAAAAGTCGACTTCCCTGACCCATTTGGTCCAATGATTCCGGTCACTCGTCCCTTAGGAACAGCTGCTGAAATAGAAGACAGCCGAAAGCCCCCTTGACTGAGACTCACGTCATCCATTGCAATCACATCCAACTTAACCCCTCCCTTTCTTTTTTAATAAATAGAGGAAGAAAGGTGCACCGATGCAGGCTAGCAATATACCGACAGGCAATTCAACCGGTGTAAACCAGACCCGTGCCGCTGTATCTGCAAAAACCACAAGTACGCCCCCGCCCAGCATCGAAATCGGCAGCAGATACCGGTAGTCATCTCCAATTAAAAGACGGATAAAATGAGGGACGACAAGCCCGACAAACCCGATTAAGCCGCTCACGCTTACAGCCGCACCAGCTAAAAGTGCCGCCAGTGCAATTAAGAAAAATCGGGTTCGCTCTACTCTCAGGCCCAATAGCTGAGCCGATTCATCGCCAAGCAGGAGAAGATTTGCCGGCTTGATTGCAAAAAAACAAAGACACAATCCTGCCAGCGCATATGGCGACACAAAGCTAAGGTGATGCCAGCTCCGCCCATTTAATCCGCCCGATAAAAAAGGCAGAACGGCCTGCACCCGCTCACTATAAAGCACCATAAACCCGTTCATAACCGCACCAAGCAGAGCATTGACTGCCACTCCCGCCAAAATCAATTTAAGCGGCGAAACCCCTTGGTCAAATGACAGCACATACACAACGAGTGCCGCTAATAAAGCGCCAAGAAAGGCTGCGGCTGGAAGCAAATACGTAAATTGCGGAAAAACAATCATGCTGAGTACAGCAGCCAAGCCGCCGCCAGCGGTGACACCAATAATGCCAGGATCAGCAAGTGGATTTCGGACGACTCCTTGTAAAATCGCCCCAGATGCTGCGAGACAGGCTCCGACGATGAAACCAATCAGGACACGCGGCAGCCTTAAATCCATCACGATTTTTTCATGAACAGGCTGTCCTGATCCCGTCAAAGCAGCGATCAGATCCGGCAGTGATAATTGAACAGAACCTAATGCAAGCCCTAGACATGCGCCCACACCTAAAGAGAGAAGCAGTCCCGGTATAAGCCACTTTCGTCTAGATTGTCTTTTTTGAAAATCTAACTCGGCATTCATTTTCATGATGACAATCGCTTCAATCTCTTCTCTAGTTCATCAATCGCTCTTATCACTTCTGCGCCTGGATTCGTACCAAATAGATCACTAGGCAAAATCTCGACGTGTCCATTTTTGACAGCTGACACATCGTGCCATGCCGCATTCTGTTTCATTTCGCTCATAAAGCCCGCTTTCACATCTTCTGGTTTGCTGTGTGTCATCAGCAGAATGAGATCAGGATCGGCTTCGATGACCTTTTCTGCATTGATTTGAGCGTATTGAGGGAATTTTTCGAGCGCCGGTTCATTCTCAGCAATGTTCGCACCCCCAGCGATGTGTAGCAAATCCCCGCTTAAGGAATGGGGAAGTGCCGCCATATATGTGCCGGGTGCACCGTACACAACGAGTGTTTTCACTTTTTTCTTAGGCGGCTTGACCTGCTTTTTCCGCTGATCGATTTGATCATTGAGTGCTTTTGCCTTTTGCTGCTTCCCGAGCAAATCACCAAATAACGAAATTTGACGCTGGATATCCTTCACTGAATTGGCGCTTGTCAAAAGAAGCTGTGACCCAATTCCTTCTATCGTAGAGATGTCCTTACTGTTTAATTGTTCATTCCCAAGCACAACATCGGGCTTTAAACTCGTGATCAGCTCTACATCATATTGATGCGTTGTGCCAATCGTTTGTACGGACTTTGCCTTTTGTAAATTGTCTGGTAACTCGGTCGTTGGACGACCGACAACCTCACCGCCTAAAGCATAAATAATGCTCATGTCTCCAGTCGACAACGAGACGATACGTTGAGGTGATTCATCAAACGACAACGTTCTGTCGGCAAAATCCTTTATCTTCAGCGCTCCTTGCGTGCTCCCTTTCTCTACCGGTGCTGCTTGACTGCATCCTCCGAGGAGAAGCATCAAGACGAGTCCCGCCACGATCACATGTGAAAATTTCAACCGTCTGTCTCTCCTTTTCTAGTAAACTTTCTTTAGCTTCGCCTGTACCACGAGACGCCCGTTTTTAGGTGCAAGCACATGATCACAGGTCGATAAGGTGAGGATCAGGTCATCTGTGGACACGTCTGTCTTCGTTTGATAGATTGACTTCTTACGCACGGCTTGCAAGTAGTGCGCATATTCGCCAAGATTCTGAAAATCGGTTTGAATATAATCGAAGTCGACCGTCGTTTCATACACAGCAAAAATTTCCGCTTCGTAGCTTTGATACAGTGTATCGTACTGAAATGTCCGGTGGTCGTTGAAAAAATCCTTTTTTAAATAGTTTGTGAGTCCAGCAAACATTGATCCATCCCTCATCCGATGACCATACACGACTGTATTTGGACTTTCATGTAGGACGTCGTTTCGATAATCCATAAAGATACTGCCTGCCCGGGTGTCGTTCTTTAAATAATTGCGAGTTAAGTAGAATGCATTATCGCGTGATTGAACAATCGGGTATTGAATCATCGTGTCCTTCATATTGATCCAGCCGACAATGTCGTCATTCACCTTTCGCAACTCATCAAATGACGGACGGATCTTTCCCGGTTCCCGTTTTCCATTCATTTCTTCCTCTTGTCCATACATCGTCTGGGCCTTTGCAAGCACCTGACGATTTTGATAATAGCCGAAGAGCTCTAAGCCGATGGCTGTACCGCTATAAATGAATACACCTAAACAGACGATTGTCAGCATCCGTTGCCAAAGCCGTTTTCCTCGTTTCACACTGTCTCACCTGCTTTTTGCACAGCTTATATACCAACAGGCACGATGTACATCCCTGTTTCTGCATCCTGTCTAATCGTGACGGACACATGATAAATGTGCCGCACCATCTCTTCAGTTAACACATCGTTTGGCTGTCCTTCACTAATGATCTGTCCATCCTTCATCGCAATGATGACATCGCTGTAGCGAACAGCCTGATTCATATCGTGCAGCACCATAACAATCGTTAACCCATGCACAACATTGAGCTCTCGAATCAGCTCAAGAATGTCAAATTGATAGTAGATATCCAAATAGGTTGTCGGTTCATCTAGGAAAAGGATCGGTGTTTTTTGCGCAAGTGCCATCGCAATCCATACTCGCTGCCGTTCTCCACCTGATAGTGAGGCGAGTGGCACCTTTCGTTTTTCCGTTAGCTTTGTACTGGATAGCGCCCACTCAATCGCTCTCTCATCCTCTTCCTTGTCACCCCCGCGCATCGTCTGGTAAGGCGTTCTCCCAAATGCCACGACCCGTTCGATCGTTAAATCAAGCGGCGCCTCATTTTGCTGATGAACGACAGCTAGCTTTTTTGCTAGTTCCTTTGGCTTGAACGCACTCAGCTCTTGCCCATCTAAGTGAATCTGTCCTTTATTGGGACAATGATTATTCGCCATTAAGGAAAGCAGCGTGGATTTTCCCGAGCCATTTGGACCGATAATGGTTGTGATTTTCCCCTGTTCAATCTGTGTTGTGACCGATTGAACGATGTTCTTCTGCTGGTCATAGGAGAATGACACCTCACGAATGTCCATGGAGACGGTCCCCCCTTCTTAATAAAAAGATAAGAAACGGCCCGCCAATGATGGCCATGATCGTAGAAGCAGGGATTTCATTTGGCGCTACAAGCGTTCTGCCAAGCGTATCAGCCGTCAAAATAAGCAAAGCCCCACTTAACGCAGAAAATGGAATCAGTACCCGGTGATCCGAGCCGACAAGCCTTCTTGAAATGTGCGGAATGAGCAAGCCGACGAAGGCAATCACGCCCGCTACCGCAGCTGTCACCGCTGCTAGTAAAACCGCAGTAATTGAAATGAAAAGGCGCATTCTGGTCACACGCAATCCTAAATTTTTCGCCGTCTTATCCTGAAGAGCCAAGAGGTTACACCATCTGCTAAAGAAAAGTGCAACGACAAGGCCAACGATGCCATAGACGCCGATTAAACGGACATCTCCCCACGTTTTCATCGTGAGATTCGACTGCCCTGACTGATTAATCGTGATATTGAAATAGCTGCAAATGGTGACAAATGCTTCTGCCATCCCTGTAAACATGGCATTGATGGCGATCCCAACCAAAATCATACGGATTGGGCTCAAACCACCCTTCCAAGACAGGACGTATACAAGGAAACATGCAATGGCCCCACCTAATACCGAAAATAAAGGAGAGTAGAAATAAAATTGAGGAAGCGCTGTAATCGCCATTAAAGAAAAGAAGCTGGCTCCTGATGAAATGCCAATGACGCCGGCATCAGCTAATGGATTCCTCATGACCGACTGCAATAGTACACCGGAGACAGATAAGGCTGCCCCTGTAAACATTGCGATGAGCATGCGGGGGATTCTCAAATCTTTAATGATTTCTACCTGTGCATGTTGACCGGTGATGAGCCCTTCCAATAATTCAATCGGAGTGACATGAATACTCCCAGTGATGGCGGAATAAATAAAAACACCAACCAGTAAGAGACTGACTATCAGAAATAAAATCCCTGTTTTTTTCATCTTGAACGTCCTTTTATCATTAAGATTCGCCGCTTATGACGGATACAACATACGTGTCAATTCCTCTAATGCCTCTGCGGCCTTTAAATTGCCTGTTGTCCCGAATAAGCTTTCTTCTAGGTCGTACACCCGGTCTTGTTTTACCGCGTTAAAATGCTTCCAGATGTCATTTGTTTTGAATTCTTGATCAAACATGCGGACGACTTCATCTGGCATCCCATGTGCGGCCCGGAGAATGATATCTGGATTGGCTTTTTGTAAATACTCTGTATTGGATGCCAAATACTCCATTTTTTCACCTTTGACAATGTTCTCTCCTCCTGCGATATGCACAAGATCACCGATATATGAATTCTCTGTCGCCACCAAATAACTGCCTGGTACACCAAGCAAAATCAGAACGGACGGTTTGCGCTTTCCCTTCGTCCTCTCTTGTATGTCTTTCTTTTTTTGTTCAAAGTCAGACACAATGCGTTTGGCTTGTTTCTTTCTGTCATACTGATCTCCAAGCTTCGTGATGGCCTTCTCCATGTTGTCCAGGCTTTCAAGATTTAAGTATGTGGCAGGGACACCTGCTTGTTGGAAGGGTGTCTCTAAATCATATTGAAGGGTCGTGACAGACAGGACATCTGTCGGTTGAAGTGATTGGATGATTTCCATGTCCGGGCTCATTGGGTTGCCGACTTCTGGCAGTCCTTTATAACGAACTGGCAAGGATTTTTGACTTGTTGGCACCCCGACAAGATCCACCTCTAAAGCATCCATGATCTCTACAGCAGCTACAGTCGTTGCCACAATGCGCGCACTTGATTCCGCGCTTTTCTTGCCTTTCGCTGAGCTTTCAGCCGACTGTGCGCACCCTGACAAGATCACGCACACACTTAAAGCAGCGATCAGGGAACGTAACATTCGATGCTTCAAAAACAGAAGCCTCCTTTCGAAAAAAGAGAGTGGATGCGCCGAGTTGAATGGCGCATCTCACTTAAAATAAACAATCTATCTTACCCTAGTTTGATACTTTCTCACGAGCACGAATAACGACCCGCCGAATAAAAGAATATACACCCAAAGAAGAGAGGTATCTCCTGTTTTCGGATTCAGCTGGCCTGTCTCAGACTTTGTTTGGTCATCTGATGGAGTAAATGTCAGCTGCTCTGCGCCCGTTTCCTCTGGTGCCAGATTCACAAGCTGATTTGTTTGAGAATCGTGATCATTTGGATTTTCGACAAAGCCGATACTATCATCGTCTCCGATAACCGTCGCAATTCCGCTTCCTTCACCAAGTGCGATGCCTTTTGTGTCATAAACAAGTTTGACATCGTACTGCTCATGGTAATTCGCAGCTGGAATGTCAATTTTCACGCGTGCTGCCTGGTCATTGCTTAAACTTTTTGCTTCATATTGAATCACTCTTGTATCTGCTTTTTGATCTGTTTTTGCGACAAGAGTCTCTTCATATTTCCCGCCTGTCCCTACTTGGAAGGATGTGATGGCTGAGCTGTTCTTCACTGTATATGAAACGAAATGGCGGCCATTTTTCACCACCAATGTCGCAGGGCTCACGACGTAATCATTCATTCGAGAAGGCTCATCCTTGTCCGCTTTCTTCATTGAAAAAGGAAGCTTGTATACACCATCTTTTAGCTGAGCTGTCTCTTGATCAGCTCCACCGTTATTTGTTTCTGGTGCTGGTGTATTTGGTTTTGGTGTTTCTGGAGTGGCTGGTGTTTCTTCCTCTACCTGACCGTCCTTAAGTGGAGAGATACTCTTTGAATCAAATTGAAAACGAATATCGTAGGTTTGGTCATAGTGAGCAGCTGCCACCACAATGTGTACTTTTCCTTTGACAGCTTTTTTCAAATCAGCTACATCAAATGAGACGATTCTTGTGTTCTTTGCTTGATCTGTGCTGACGGTTTTCACTTCTTGATAAGAGCCGTTTTTCTCTGTTTTCAAAGAAGCAACCGACGTATTGTCCTTCACCGTAAAGGAAATGGTTTGCTTTCCGTTTTTGACGGTTAAGGATGCAGGATGTGAGAAGTATTGGTTCATCCGAGATGCCTCGTCCTCATCCCCTTTTAGCACACTGTAATTGACACGATACACACCATCTTTTAATTGATTTTGCGCAGAATCATCTGGCTTTGTACCGTTTTGATCATCTGGCTTTGTTTCGCTATCGTCTGGCTTTGTGCCAGTTTGGTCATCTGGTTTTGTTTCGTTATCGTCTGGCTTTGTGCCAGTTTGGTCATCTGGTTTTGTTTCGCTATCGTCTGGCTTTGCAGGCGTGACGAGTGTTAGACTGCTTTGATCGAATGCGAGCTGTACGTCATACGCTTCGTCATAAATAAAACCGCCTAAATCCCAGTAAATTTTGACCCAACCGTTTACTTTTGATGATAAGTCGGCTACATCAAATTTGATGACACGTGTATTGGCTGTTTCATCCTCACTGACCGTTTCAGTGGTGACGAGAGCACCATTTTGTTCGACCTTGAAATCTGTGATTTCTTTGCTTTGCTTCAGTGTGACATAGGCTGTCGTCTTGCCATTTTCCACAATCAGCTTAGCTGGCTTTTCTGTATAGGTATCCATCATGGACGCTTCTGTGCTGCCATTTTTTAAAATAGTGAATCCGACTGTGTATTCACCATCCACGAATGATGCCGCTTGAGCCGTTCCTTGAGGAATCTGAAATGCAGTCAACAAACTGAATAAAACAAGCAGAATGGCTGCCTTTAGATGAAAAAGACGTTTCAAAAGGTGACACTTCCTTCCGTTAATGCTTGATGATCCACTTTCTTGCTAAAAACCCGCCTGAACATAAGACAAGCACAAGGAGCCAACCTGTCTGGCTTGTATCACCAGTTTGAGGATTCTCTTCTTGTTTCGTATGAGTGGATGAATCAGATTTTTTGGTTGATTCCTTTGATGATTGATGATTTTCTGCTGCACCCGCTGTTTTGTTTGAGCTGTTAGAAGAAAGTGACTTGATGCTGCTTTCATCAAATTTCAGCTGAATTGTATAATCATGATCATAGTCAGCAGATTTTACAGTGACATGAATTTTTGACTTGATTGGTTTAGACAAGCTCTGTGCTTGGAACTGAACGATCCTTGTATTGGCTTTTTTATTCGTTGAAAGAACCGTTGTGTCGACATAGCCGCCATTTCCCGGAACTTTAAATTCCGTCACCCAGCTGCTATTTTTAATGGTCATTTGCACCGTCAGCTTTCCATTTTTCACGATCACTTTAGCCGGCTTCAGCCAGTAATCATTTGCCATAGAGACCGCATTTCCTTCAGCCTTCAACACAGTATAGTTGACGGAGTATGTACCATCATTTAAAGAGGCAGCCTGTGCATTTGAAAAAGGCAGTATGAGTGCCAATAAAAAAGCGGCCATAAAGGCTGGCAGCCTTATCCATTTTTTCATCAAGCGAATTTCCTCCTTTTTTATTGAACAGTTGCTGCATCAAACTTGAGGCGAATATCGTAATTGCCTGTATATCCGATGACCGGCACAGTCACACTCACTTTTGCTGGTACGACTTCTGTCAGGCTGTTCACATTAAATTCTACCGTTCTCTTATTGGCAGCTGTGTTTGTACTGATCACCTGCGCATCTTTGTAGACACCTTGATCCAGTGTTTTAAAGCTTGTGATCCAAGTGCTATTGGTTAACGTGACTTGTGCTTTGATTTTGCCATTTTTCACGACAAGCTTAGCTGGTTTTTCAAAATACGTATTCGCTGTTGAAGTCGAATCGCTATCTGCCTTCCATACCACATATTGCGCTGAATATTGACCATCTGCTAAGCCTGCTGCTGAAGCAGAGCTAACCGGAGCTAAAGCAAATAATAGAACAAAGCTAAAGAATAATAATACGTGTGACGTTGAACGAAGTGCTTTCATGTGAACCCTCCTAAATGATATTGATAATTATTCTCAATAAACAATAAAAAAAATAACCTTCATAAGTGTTTAACTCACACTTATAGATGATTATGATAATCATTATCAATTGAGTCGGAAAAATAAATCTTTGCTTCCAAAAAGTCAAAGATGTCTGTTTCTAAATGATGGATCGATACGTGTTTTAGGCAATCTGTCCCATTCATAATACCATGGCATAACCTCCATTCCATTACAGGGAAAAGAACCCTCTTCTCCTTGATATTATATGATGGATGAATTTATTGTCAACATCATTTTTCATACTATTGTCTTAGATTTCTGGAAAACCACACAAAAAAATTTCGATCAGGTACACTGATCGAAATCCATTAGGAAGGGACATGCTCCCCTTTTTTGCTGTTTTTACGCTCTAAAGACCATGCGTACATTTCACGAATAATCGGTTCGATTTTCTTCCCTTGTGCTGTTAATTTATATTCAATCCGCACCGGAATGTCGGGGTATACTTTTTTCTCAACGAGTCCTTCAGCTTCTAAATCCTTCAGCCTTTCTGATAATAATCTTCCGCTGATATTCATTTCATTTTCCAGCTGACAAAAACGCTTGGGCCCTGTTAGAAGCTGATTGATGATGAGAATCACCCACTTCTTGCCTAGAATCTCCATGGCATCTGTAATTGGGCAGCCGTTTACTTGAGCCATACCTTACTCCCTCCTGCTTTTCTCTCTTTTTTTTCATTATAACACAATTAATTACTTGAAATAAGTCACTAACTATTATATAGTTTAGTTACTAAAAGTAACAAGGTATACATTTTTATAGATTTTCAAAAACATTTGAACATGCCGATGCATATATCATGAAGGAGCTGACCGAGCTTGAAGACAATTGAGCAACTAAGATTAGGTGTAACAGAATTACATGTATCCAACTTTGAGCGTTCTTTACCTTTTTATACAGACATTTTAGGATTTACTATATTAGAACAGACGGAATCCGCCGTCACTCTTGGCAGCAATGCAAAGGAACCGATCCTTTTGCTAAAAGAAGATGCACAGCTGAAGGAGAAGCCTGATCATGAGCCAGGACTTTATCATTTTGCTGTTTTATTACCTACCAGAAAAAACCTGGGCACATGGCTGGCACATGTGATCAAAAAAGGCTATCCTTTAATTGGAGCAAGCGATCACTTTTTCAGTGAAGCCATTTATTTAAGTGATCCTGACGGCATTGGCGTAGAGATTTATGCTGATCGCCCTGAGGACCTTTGGGTAGGTGAGCATGGAGAACTGAAAGGTGGCGGAAATGCACCTCTTGATGGAGATGGTCTCCTGCAAGAAGCCGCTGATTCCACCTGGGAAGGACTCCCTGCTGGTACAGTCATGGGACACTTACATTTCCATCTCAACCCAGAAGAAGCTGATCCCTTTTATGTGAACACGCTCGGTTTTCATATCCGAATGGCTCCACCAGCAAGCATATTTATCGCCGCTGGTGTGTACCATCATCACCTTGCCTTTAATGCATGGGGACGCGGGAGAAAAGGAGCCATTGATCCACGATTTTCAGGAATTAGAAGCTATACACTGGTTTTCCCTGAAGAAGCAGACAGACAATCCGTCGTCGAACGTCTGACAAAAGCAGGCGTTGATGTCAAAACGACAGGAAAAAGTAACGAATTTGTTGATCCATTTGGCGTTCTCGTTCGTTTACAGATTGAAGAAACAGACAAAAAAGAAGGTGCAGAATATGGACAAACACACAGATCTTAAAACAGCCATTTTAAAAGATAAAATTAAACGAGTACAGCAAGAAGACGGGTATATATATATCACTGGACCCATTAAACTACCAGTGAATTTAGACGGCAGAACCGTGATGTTCAACTGGTATTCATGGTTAAAAGACGATGGGTTAGAGCCATTGTCAGATGAAGCTTTAATTGAAAGCCTCTCATCCCGCCAGCTTGCCGATCATCAGCAATCAAGCGTTCTTGTGTATGGGGATTTCGAGCACGCTGATGATGCATTTATCCGCATGCATTCCATTTGCCACACTGGCGATATTTTCGGAAGCAAGCGCTGCGACTGCGGTTTCCAATTGAAGCAGTCCATGCGAATGATTGAGGACAATGGAGCAGGTGCCCTGTTTTACTTAGCCAACCATGAAGGACGCGGCATCGGTCTTTTCAGCAAAGCCATGGCTTACATTCTTCAAGAGAACGGCTATGATACAGTAGAAGCAAATGAAGCGCTTGGTTTTGAAGATGATACGCGTCAATATGAAGAAGCCATTGCCGTTCTTCAAACCCTTCGTACAAAGCCAGTAAGACTCATTACCAATAATCCGAAAAAGACAGATGCCATCAGTCATGCAGGTCTTTCTCTTTCTGGACGCATTCCGCTTTGGGGTGACGTCTCTGAATTCAACGAAAAATACTTGCAGACAAAAATCAACCGCTCAGGCCACATGAAGGCGGATCAAGAGGTGCGTACGATTGCCACATCATGAGCGATATATGAATCTAGCCCTAGAAAATGCGCGTGCAATGAAAGGACAGACATCACCGAACCCGCTCGTCGGGGCTGTGATTGTGCGCGATAATGAAATTGTTGGAGTCGGTGCTCATATGAAGGCCGGCGAACCACATGCTGAAATTCATGCACTCAAAATGGCTGGAGACAAGGCAAAAGGAGCCACGATTTATGTGACCCTAGAGCCTTGTTCCCACCATGGGCGCACAGGCCCTTGCGCTGAAGCACTTGTCAGAGCCGGCGTCGAAACCGTTGTCGTAGCAGCACTTGATCCGAACCCGCTTGTCGCAGGTCGTGGGATTGCCATTTTACAAGATGCAGGTATCCAAGTCATCACGGGCGTACTTGAACAGGAATCCATTCTCATGAATGAAGTGTTTAACCACTTTATTACGAAAAAAACGCCTTTCGTGACGCTCAAAGCGGGCATCACCCTAGATGGGAAAATTGCTTCTGTTACGTCTGACAGCAAGTGGATTACGTCAGAAACTTCCCGTTATGACGCTCACCACATCCGCAGTATCAATGATGCGATTTTGGTCGGTGCTCAAACCGTGATTCATGACGATCCTTCATTAACCACGCGGATTCCAAATGGTCATCATCCAATTCGAATTGTCTTAGATTCTAAGCTTTCGACACCGCTGACGGCAAAGATCGTCACTGATCAGCTGGCACCTACATGGATTTTTACAACAAAGCAAGCAGATGAGAATAAACGGGCCGCTTTAGAAGCAGCTGGCGTCAGCGTCTTTATGACAGCTGGCGACACGCGAGTGCCGTTACAAGAAGTACTTCAAGTGCTTGGAGAAAGAAATGTCTCCTCCCTTATGATTGAGGGCGGCGGCCAAGTCAACGCCTCATTTTTAGAGCAGCAGCTTGTGGATAAATTGGTCATCTACATGGCACCTAAGCTCATTGGCGGACGACTCTCTCCTTCCTTTTTCGGAGGCGAAGGCATACGCCTCATGAGTGATGCAATTGAACTGGATCAACTCGCCGTTGAACAGCTGGGGAAAGATATCAAAATAACGGGCTATCCCGTTTATCAATAAAGATTTTCTATAACAATAAGGCTGTCGAAAATATCTCGACAGCCTTATTGTTTTTTTTGAGAATTTGTAGGTGTGTTTTCTACTCTATTCTCTCTAAAAATTCAATTCGATTTCCAAATGGATCATCTACATAGAACCTGATTGCTCCATCTAAGGGCTGATCTTCTCTTATACGAATATGATGTTTCACTAAAATCTCTTTTAATTTTGATAAACTCTTTACACGAAAAGCTGGATGGGCTTTTTTGGAAGCTTGAAAATGATCTTCAATGCCAATATGAAGCTGATGATTGCCGCATTGAAACCAAACACCACCACGTTTAACTAGATGACTAGGCTTAGGTATTTCCCTCATTCCTAAAATTTCCCCAAAAAACAAACGCGCTTTCTCTTCACTACCCTTTGGGGCAGCTAATTGGACATGATCGATTCCAAAGAAATTTGACATCGTTTATTCTTCCTTTCTTTTCTCAATATCCAAAAAAACATTCTGTTTTTTAATATCATGTTCGAGACCAAGCCTAGATTAAGCCATAAAGCCATATGTTGTTGTCGATTCACTGATCTGACCGTGAAATTTGTCGTAAAATGTTTCATGTGAAACATCTGTCATCTGACATCTATGAATTCCCCTCCACCAGCCGTCCAAAGCTTTCTGGTGAAAGTCCCGGTGAAATGCGGAGGCGGTGTAAGGACATCATGCCTTGCTCCTTCTTCGCATGTCCTGGTTCAGTCGTCACAGCCATTTGATATCCCGCTTCCTTCGCCAGCTTCAGTGTGTCTTCGTTATAACGCCCAACCGGATAGCTAACCATTCTCGTACGCTGAGAAAATCGCTGATCAAAGAATGCCTTTGACCCTTTTAATTCCTCTTCTTGCTGCTTCTTTGATAGACGATGAAGCTCTAAATGATGAATTGTATGACTCTCAATTGATAGACCATGCGCCATCATTTCATCCATTTGATCATCTGTTAAGTGATGCGGACGACCAATGGATTGCTCAATCATAAAAATCGTTGCTTTCATCCCGTACTGCTTTAAAATCGGAAATGCCTTTGTGTAGTTGTCCGTATATCCATCGTCAAATGTAATGAGGACACACTTTTCACTTGGCTTCGTATTTGTTGTGAAGACGAGGTACGCCTCTTCCGGCGACAGTGTGACATAGTCGTTGTCCTTCAGCCATTTTATATGCGCCGTAAACTCGCTCTTTGGCACACGTAATGAGTTACCGCTGGAAATGCTGTGATACATCAAGATCGGAAGCTCAACCGGCTCCTTTTGCTCAATCCAGTTTTGTGTATCTATCACTGTCGCTTCTTTCTGCTGAATCTCTTTTGTTTCTTTTGCTTGTAATTGACCCTTTTCCTCTTTGACTACTGGCTGGTTTCCTTCCGTTTGCTCCTTCTTTCCCATACAGCCCGAAATGAACAGCACCACAAGGCCAACCGCAATCAACATACATGTTTTTTTCATTCACCAATCCTGCTTTCTCTCTATCTACCGAATGATTATAACAGAAATTGGTTAATAGCTGACATCTGTTTTGACAGGGTGTTCATTTTTTTACACATTTCTATCATCTCAATGGCGAGCAGATGAATGGTCTCTGTTGTGAGCATTTGATCTTCTGCATGTATCAGCAGTAAAGAAAAGGGAAGCTGTTCACCTGCCGCCTCTTTTTGAATGAGCGACAAGTGCAGGTTGTGGATGCTTCGAAACGCTTCCTCCCCTTTTTTGATCAGCTGCTGTGCTTTTTCAAAATCATCAGCTCTTGCGAGACGAATCGCTTCTACATAGTGGCTTCTCGCCTCACCTGCATGGGCAATGATTTGAAAGGCTGCTCCCTGCATTTCCTCTAATACCGTCATCTGCTTCTCCTCCAATTGCTCAAGATTCATTTGCTAGTTTCAGTGCATGCTCTAGAATTTTTTCTCCATTCGCTGTTCCGTATAATCTCACATTGACGACATCAACAGGTATTTGATGGGGTGCCGCTGTTTTTTCTGCTGCTTTTTTCATAAAGCTTACTTGCGGTCCAAGCAAAATCACCTGTACATCTTCTCCATGCTCTTCTAATTCATCAGCAATGGCCCCTTCAGGTATGGCATAAATATAGTAATCTAGCCCTTTTGCTTCTGCTGCTGCCTAGGGCGATGTATTGGGAATGACCTGTTCGTTTTTCTCGAGTCTTTCTCTCATCGACTTTTTCAAAAATGTACGAAATGCCCCATAGTCCTCGACGTTCAATGTATACCCTGTCCCGCGTTTCATATGAAGTGCTGCTCCATTTTCTTCTAACATTGATTTAAGCGCTTTCATATCTGTTCGAATTGTTCTTGATGTGACCCCAATCACGCGGGCAATTTCTTCACTTGTCAGTTCCTGCTCCGCTTGCATCAATCGTTTCAGGAGCTCCTCCTGACGTAGAGATAGCATGGATTCCCCTCCCCCGGCAATTACTTTTGCCTATCATCATAAACGAAAATAGAACTCTTTGCCCAGTTTTTCTTTCGAATCGGGAACCTTGATATGGCTCAAACGTATGAATATGAAACAAGAGGAGGGATGCATCATGGGTTCTTTTATGTTTGTTGTCATCATCATATTGGCTTCTTTAGGAGCATTCACTGCACATATTCTCTCACCAAAGAATAAGCGTGCATCATCTAAGCATTCTGTACATCACAGTTCAACGACAAGTAACTATACTGATTCCTATACTCATCACGCTTCAGATGCCTCCTGCGGGAGTGATTCAGGTGGAGGGTGTGATTAAACAAAAAAACAGCCGCCCTATGAGCGGCTGTTTCGTTTATTGTATTAAAGAGCTTTCCAGCCCCGTTCAATCAAATGTTTGACATCCTTTGCAAAATCCTCGCCCTTTTCCATCACGTCCTGGGCTCTTCCTGCAAAATTACTGGCAACAGCCAACTCCATTTTTTTTAATTCAAAGTGCAAGATTTTTTGATCAATCTCTGTTATATATTTTTCATACTCATTGTTCACGATGTCGTGCATCACACCGTAGGCTTCTTTCCGATGGCGATGAAAGTCTGTTCCTCTCTCACCTTTCCATGACGAATCAAGAGCAGGCTTTTTGATTTCCTTTAAGTCTGACTGCGCAAGATCTTGTTCTGTTCGAATGTTACTTTTGGCTGTCTTTAACCGAGAGATCATTTCGTCAAATTCTGCACGTTTGTTTTCAATTCCCATATGCAGATGGTGCAGCATCTCGGATAAACTCATGTCATCCACCTCTATCGGACCTCATACGAAAGCACGGCGTCAGAGCTTTTGGAAGCTATCGAATCACTTGATTTTTCCAGTCCTGACATTTCTATCGTTCGCTTTCATTAAGTATAGTATAAGGTGAAAAGCCTTAGGCTTAAATAGGGAAAAGGTGTCCTTTTAACGTAGTGATTGGAAGAAAAACGGAATAATCAAAGGTCATAAATCCCGAATTATATATGAGTCTTTGTAACTATATTTCATATCATGTCAATGTAATCCATAAATAAAACGATTGTGCTGATTTATTTTGCAGCAATCGCTTCATCCTGTTCTTTTAACGTCTTCACATTAGAGCGCGTATCCTGAACATTTTTGATCAAGGCTTCTTTAAAGCTTGAGACCATTTCGCTCACCTCTGCTTCACGTGCCGTCCACTTGGTCACAAATTCAAGGCTATTTTCACCCGCTTTATCTGCTGCTTTTTTCATTGTTAAAGCTTCGACTGCTTGGGAGACTTCATCTAGTTTATCCATGACTGTTTGGTAGTTTAACTTAATTTGTCCCATTGTAATATCCTCCAGATTTGTTCAGCGTGAAAGCAGCTTTACAAGCTGCTCCATGCTTTTGAGATCAAGCGTTTTGCGTCCTCTACTGCGTCTTCTCCTTTTTCAGCAAGACGTGCGGCGTCTCCAGCTAAGGAACTGGCAAAGGATAAGGCAGCTTGTTCAGCTTCTAATGTACTGATTTTGAATTCGATGCGGCTCACGTAGCGTGGGTATTTGTCGTTCACGATCGTTTGCAGCGCATCATGTGCTTCATTTCGTTCTGATTTGAAATCCTGGCTTCTCTCACCTTTCCAAGAGGTCCCAAGCTTTGGCTGCTTAATTTGCTTTAGGTCTGTTTCTGCCGCATCTTGTTCACGTTCAACCTTGCTTTTCGCCTTTTTGAGTCGAGCGATCTTCTCTTCAATCTCTGCTTTTTTATTTGAAATGCCACCGTTAAGGGCAGACAGCATATCCGATAAGCTCATATGGGTTCCTCCTCCTGTCAAAAAATAAAACGCTGCTTAGAGTCCCTCTAAACGAGCGTAATGGTGAATAGCACTTTTTCCAATATTGTTATTATAAGGTTCAAAGACTCATGTTTGAATAGGGATTTGTGCCCTTTTTATGGTATAAATATGCTTTCGTTCTACTTCATACTGCACCTTAAGAACTCTTTTATAGGGGGTCTAAAATCACAATCGCCAGCGATGTATCACATATAGCCCCTCGGTCCTAGGACAAACAAAAGCCGCCCCGTGGGGAGCGGCTTTTGCAAACGGCTTATGATGCCGATTCTTCTTTCTCTTGTTGATCTTTGACGTACCAAATGAATTTCCCAGTATAGCCGTAAATAATCGCAAGACCAATGGAGACAAAGCTCAACCACATAAATGGTAAATACGAGAATGTCGACACACCTAGAATACCCGCCATATAAATTCCGTTATCTGACCATGGAACCATACCAGACGTCATCGTTCCACCAACCTCAGCGTTTCTAGATAACACACGTCTGTCTATTTTTAATTTATCATAGCTTTTTTCCATAATTTTTGGCGTAAGGATTAATGATACATACATCGCACAACCAAAAATATTGGCGAAGAACGCAACAACAAGTGTAGATAGCGTCACATTTCCCGCATTATACAATTTCTTCTCGAATGTAGCGACAATGACCTTTAACACACCTAGATACTCAAGTACTCCACCAAAACCCAGTCCGAGGATAATCACCACTAAAGACCCTAGCATATTGACAATACCGCCACGGTTTAACAACGTATTTAAGAATTCAACATCTGAATTAATAGAGAAACCATTATAAGCTGTACCAAGTGCATCTGCTGGATTCATTCCTTGGAAAGCCATAGCCCAAATGGATCCTAAAAGTGCACCAATTGCAATGACAGGCATTGAAGGTTTCTTAAATACGAGCAGTAATACAACCACTACTGCTGGGATGACCATCCAAATATTGATGGTGAATGTATCATGAAGGGCATTTTTCAAAAATTCTATTTTTTCTTGATCAATGTTTCGTCCGCCATACATAAAGCCAGTGATTGTAAACATAATCGCCGTAATAACAAAGGCCGGTATGGATAAAACCATCATGGCTCGAACATGAGCGAGCACGTCCACTTTTGAAAGTGAGGAAGCGAGTACGGTGCTATCAGATAATGGAGATAATTTATCTCCAAAATAGGCTCCGGATAAGACGGCACCTGCCACAATCGGAAGCGGGATACCAAGCCCTTCACCAATTGCAATCATCGCAATCCCCGCCGTTCCAACGGTTCCCCATGAGGTTCCTGTTGCAACGGACATAATCGCACATATGACAAGTGTAGCTAGTAAGAAAATATTAGGATGAATGAATTCCAGTCCGTAATAAATTAATGTTGGTACAACTCCGCCAGCAATCCACGTTCCAACAAGTGCACCTACTGCAATTAAGATCAAAACAGCCTCTAACCCATTCGATATCCCTTTTGTAATGGCGTTTTGAAGATCTTTGTATGAATGACCTAATCGAATACCTAACGCGATGACCATAAACCATGAGATAAACAATGCGAGTTGAATATCTAATTTAAAATAAAGAGTAAATGATAAAACAATTGCTAAAAACAAGCCAAGTACAGACACGACCTCTATCAAAGACGGTAGACGTGGTGATTTCATTTTGTTTCCTCCCTTTGCGCGTACGTTAAGCGTTTTCAAAATATTGTGAAAAAAGTGTGTCAATTCGAAAGAAAGTGAATTGCCTGTTTTTCTCTCTTTCACAGGCAATTCATCATACTAATAAAATAAATTTTTTGATATTATTGTCGCTCTAGCAGCTCTTGACCCGCAATACCAGGCTTTGTCATCTCGTAAGGATTTAAGATAATATCAAGTTCTTCTTCCGTTAGAACATCATACTGCAAGCAAAGATCTCTGATCGATTGTCCCTTCAAAATAGCTTCTCTTGCAATTCTAGCGGCTGCTTCGTAGCCTAAGTGAGGGTTCACGGCAGTGATCACGCCTGCACTTTTTTCTACATATTCTTTCAAACGTTTTTCATTTGCTTCAATGTCCACTAAACAATGATCTGTGAATGAGCGGAATCCGTTATTCATTATACTAATAGATTGAAGCAAGTTAAAGACCAGAACAGGCTCCATCACATTTAACTCAAGCTGACCCGCTTCAGAAGCAAGACAGATGGTGTGGTCGTTCCCTATGACCTGGAATGCGATTTGGTTAATGAGCTCTGCCATGACTGGATTGACTTTCCCAGGCATAATGGATGATCCAGGCTGACGGGCTGGCAATGCAATTTCAGCAAGACCTGCACGCGGACCAGATGCCATTAAACGAAGGTCATTGGCAATCTTGGACATGTTCATCATGCATACTTTTAAGGCTGCGGATACTTCTGTGTATGCATCTGTATTTTGCGTGGCATCTACGAGATGCTCTGCGCCTACAAGCGGAAGACCTGAAATATCAGCCAGCTTTTTCACCACGATTTCAATATAGCGTGGATCTGCGTTTAAGCCTGTCCCAACAGCTGTCGCACCCATGTTTACTTCATATAAATGCTGCTTCGATTGGTTAATCCGTTTAATATCACGGCTTAGAACGCGGCTATATGCTTCAAATTCCTGTCCCAAACGGATCGGAACAGCATCCTGTAAATGCGTACGACCCATTTTGATCACATGATCGAATTCTTTCGCTTTCTTTTGGAATACGTCCTGCATCGCTTGCATCGTCTCAAGCAGAATGTCTAACTGCTTCAACACAGCAATATGGATAGCCGTTGGGAATGAATCATTCGTCGATTGCGACATGTTCACATGTGTGTTTGGACTTAAATGAATGTATTCACCCTTTTGATGTCCCATGATCTCTAGGGCTCTGTTACCAATGACCTCATTGGCATTCATATTCATCGAAGTTCCTGCGCCGCCTTGAATTGGGTCTACAATAAAGTACTCATGCAGCTTGCCTTCAATGACTTCATCAGACGCTTGAACGATGGCATTGCCAATTCCTTCATATAAACGTCCAACTTCCATATTGGCTTGAGCTGCTGCTTTTTTGACGATAGCAAAGGCTCTGATGAGTTCCTCATGCATGCGGTACCCTGTAATCGGGAAATTTTCTTTTGCACGAAGGGTTTGAACACCATAATACACGTCTGCCGGAATTTCTTTTTCACCAAGAAAATCCTTCTCGTAGCGATAAGTTGCTTGAACCATCTGATATGACCTGCTTTCTATAGAATAGTTAAATCACTAAATCTTCTGCGATTGGCGTTTCCATAATCTTTTTCACTTCTCTTGGATCTGTTGTTTTGCCTAATGCCCACATGAGTTTCGGCACGATGGCTTCTGTGTTCATGTTTCGTGAACGCGCCACCATTTCTTGATTGATCTTGCGTCCTACTTCATACACACTCATGTCTTCTCCTTCTTCGAGACACTGAGTTGTGATGACAACAGAAATGCCTTCTTCCAGCAATTCGTTGATCTTTTCTAAAAGGTTTCTTCCTTCGAAAGGAATTCCGCCACTGCCGTAGCTTTCGATGACGACCCCTTTGTACAAACCTTTGATCGCATCTAAAAACTCAGGCTTAAGTCCTGGGTGCAGTTTTAATAGACAAACATCAGTGTTCAAGGATGCATCTAATTTAAGCGGTTTCATAGACGTTCTTTTTACTTTGCTATTGTATTCAATTTGATGATTTTCAATCGATGCAATATATGGGTAGTTAATACTTTCAAATGCATCGTAGCTTTTCGTTCTTAGTTTGATTGCGCGTGTTCCTTGAATCACTCTGCCATCAAACACGACATATACGCCGCCTACACCGTCACATGCAAAACGAATCGCATCTGTGATGTTTTTCTTCGCATCTGTTTTCTTAAACGTAATCGGGATTTGTGAACCTGTAATAACGATCGGCTTATCAGGATTTTGCAGCATATAAGATAGAGCTGCTGATGTATAGGCCATTGTATCGGTTCCATGAGTGACGACAAAGCCGTCGTATTGATCATAATTCTCATAAATGGCTGTTGCGATATCCACCCAGTATTCAGGCTGCATATTGGTACTATCTATACTCATCAGGGACTTTGTGTCCATTGTGTACTCTGCATTAATTTCGTTTAAATAGCTTAAAAGGTCCTCAGCTTTAACACCTGGAGCTAAACCATTTTCACTCTCTACAGATGCAATCGTCCCACCAGTGGTTAAAAGCAATAATTTCTTCAACAGGTCCACCTCTTTCAGTAAAATTACTTCGTTTGTCACACATATTATAAGCCAGCTTGTGCTATTCTATAATATACGCTTTACGCGTACCTTCATTGCCATTATAGTCACATAACGCGAATTAATCAAGAAATTATTACGCATAACGCGTACACTCTATGTCAAAATATGATATACTGATGTTGTATATAAAGGAGCGTTCATGTATGATACTCGATCGTTTAACCACCCTTAGAAAAAAGAAAAAATGGTCTCTCCAGCATACGGCAGATCGCCTAGGTATCGCCAAAAGCACCTATGCCGGTTACGAATCTGGGTACCGACGACCTTCGCTTGAAGCAGTGAAGCTGCTCGCTGATTTGTATGATACGTCCATTGATTTTTTACTTGGTAGAACGGACGAGCCAGAGATACAACGCAAAATCTCTGATATCAAAATTGAACTGACGGAAGCAAAAGAAGGAACCATCCTCGTAGATGGCGTTCCACTAACCGATGAAGAAATCAAACAGCTTGTTGCCTTTATTCGGGCGAAAAACACTCTGAAAGTATAAACAACGAAAAGAGAGGCCCCTATCATACGGGTGCCTCTCTTTTCTTTTGGATATCAGCTGCTTATGAGTAAGGAGAAGACAGCTGGCTTAATTCCTCTAACCGCCGTTTCGCTTCTTCTTTATTAAAGGAACTATAATAGCGATAATTCTCATCATCTAAGATGCGGTAATGCTGACTCAGCACATTTTGCTGGAGACGAAATGTGCCTTTTTTTATAGAGGTCCGCCACCAAACCTTTCCACCAATTGTACGTTCAACAGATAGATGCAATTCATCATGTGCCACGACTTCCAAAATTTCAAGTGGGTCATCCCCAAGTGTCCCTTTTAAAACGTCACTATCCCTGAATAATGCACATACGGCCGCAGATTGCGTCCAGTTGAGGCGCAGTCTGTTTTTTTCAACTTGCTGCAAATGCCGTTTCGATAAACCAAGTACCTCAGCCATGCGGTCCTGCGTATAATTCTTTTCTTTCCGAATCCGTGCCATTTGTTCTGTGACGAGGTCGATTACCATCTCTTTGTCCATCTCTCATCACCTCTTGAGTGTTCAGTCTTTACTGACATCATACACGATTTTTTCGAAAAAGTGGCGCACTATCCTATGGAATCATGGTGTAAACCACCTAGTCAATCTGCTCTTCGCCCTGACCATGCTGCTGTCTCCAGTTCTCTTGGGCTGCCCGATTTAAATATGGATAGATGTCTTGTTTGACGGTTTGCTCAAATACTTCTTCATCTAAAATACTGTACGCCGGAATCTTAACCAATTTCCCATCTATTTTCCGAATGAGCACATCCATGAAGAGAAATCCCCCGATACTGTAACGGTGCCGGCGCATGTCAATTGATTGAATGTCTTGAAAAGGGATCGTGAGCTCCCGATGCAAAATAGCACCATTCTCTCCGCGCTGAATTCGAAAAATCACATTTCCTCTTTTCGTAAAAGCCGGTAGAATCATCAAAAAGGAGATCCAGCCATAGACAATACCTAATAACCCACCTAAAAATAAAAATAATGTATAATTCGATTCAAATGTAAGAGCTTCTGAAAATAGCCAAATACCGATGATACCAAAGCCGCCCGTTGCTAAGAATGCCCATACTCTTAGAAAGGGTCTGCTCCTCACTTCTATTACTTCACTTGGATTCAAGCGTCATTCTCCTTTTCTCCATTATAATATAGAACGTAACCCATCTCTATGAGCCGTCTCAATGCGAAATTCGTTTTCCTTTATTCCCGAAACAAGCCAGGAATGTTTCTCACCTGGTATAACAAATAACATGGACTCCACATCCGGCGTATTGTTTTTGTCATAGGCTACCTTCATAAGGGAATCCATCTTTCCTTTTCTCGCCTGCACATCAGAAACAAATGCCCTCACCAGTTCTTGATTCTCTGCTTTATTAAGGAAGGAAAACCACTCATCTTTCGCTTCGCTTGCTTGCTCTAATAGCATTTCAAATTCCTCTGCTTGCAGGTTGATAACAGGTGTGCGGTGATCACTCATGTGTATGTTCAAAAAGGTTGTCACTTGCTCCTCTGCCTGCTGATCGCCTTTCAGTTTGTGAATCTGATGCACTTGTTGATCATAAAGCGTATGATGTGCATATACGCCCGCCTGCGTCGTATGAAAGGAGGTACTGACTTCTTCATCTAACTCTCCAAATCTTGAAGCCTTGACAGTGTGCGATGCATCATTCATGGCCTGGATGAAATGACGGTATTCTGCTTTATAACGGTATTGTCTGTTTCGAAATTCCAGCACGCCTTTCGCCAACAAAGAGCGACACGCAATTTCAAATAAAAAACCAAGACGTTCATCCTCTACATCAGGATAATAGGCCTCCTTTAAGGACATGCCTTGTTCAAAATAGCCTTCACTATAAAAACTAAAGATGAGTTCCTCGATACTTAGACTTAGCTGATCCAACTTGATCTCTCCTTATCCAAAAGAAAATGCGCCCTTAAAGAAATCACCTGCACCCTTTATTAGCGAGTCTGCGGTTTCTTTTGTTTTTTCTATCCCTTTATGTATCACCTGATTTGCTTGATCAATGGTGTCATTGACTGCTTTCACACCTTGCCCCGCCAGCTCAAATGCTTTTTTCCCTTTATCCACGACTGCATGAATCGGATCCTTTAATTTCACTGCGACCTGTTCAGCAAAACCGGATGTCAGCTTGGCGACTTTTTCTCCAATAAATCCACCTACTGCTGATCCAATGGCGCCACCGACAACTGTTCCAATCGGACCCGCAAAGCTTCCGAGAGCGCCGCCGACAACGGCACCTGCGACGGACCCGCCAGCGATAAAGACCGTATTATTTACTGCATTTCCAACAGCCTTTGCATTTTCACGCTTCAGAACTTCCGGCTGATCACCGAATTCTGCATAATTCTCAGCAATTTTCAAACCACAGCCAACCGTTTCCGTTGCACCAGTGACAACCGTTGCAATGATGGCATTTCCTTTAGCAAATCTTGCCCCATTTTTCAGAACAGACTTGATTCCAGCCGTGTCCTTCCAATTGATACTCCCTTTTGTAAAATCGCGGACGCTGTTCGTAAACGCAACCGTATCGTCAGGATAAAATTTCGTGAATTTCTTATGGACCAAATCAGCCATCGACCAGTTGGATCGTTTTAATAATTCTTTTTTACTCAGCCAAATCCTTGCTAGCCGGTCAAATCTCGTTCCTTCTACCCGGCTGGTCAAATCAAGCAGCAGCTTGGAATGCTGCGCTGCATAACGGCCATTTTCTTTCATAAAGGTTGTCATCCCAAGCCCGTAGTATTTCGCCTGCATCATCACGATTCCAGCTAAGCTCGTGAGCGTGCCATATTGATCATAGATGCTGTACATTTTCCTTAGAATATCATCCGCTTCGACCATTTGATCTGTTGCATGACGAATGGCGATATCATCACTGCTCAATTTGCTGATTAATGCTTGTCCAGCACTCCATGCATCCCCAACACCGGAAAAACAGCTTCTATACCGAGGATCACAGCCTAAAATCAAATGATCCAGTTCACTATGTAAATCGTGATGCTTTGTTTCAATGGCGGAAAGCTCTCCTACAAAATCATTCGCCAGCCCTGTCAGCTGATCTGGATCAACCACAATGTCACGTGCCATCACATCATCTCCCTTCTCGGTTTCTTTCTCTCCGTTCTTCTCGTCTTTTTCGCTCAAGCTCTTCCATTCTGGCAATTTCGGCTTTACGCTCCTCGATCTTGACCGCTGCATCCCGCAGTTCCTGGCTCGTTTCAAGCAAGTCCTTTTCAAATTGATCATAGCGTGCCGTTGTTTCCTCAAAGCTTTGATTAAATTTATTCCTTGCTTCTCCTTGCCAGCCTGATCCTACTGCCTTCAGCCGATTCTCAAGCAGCTGCTTCGACTGCCGAATCTCATCAGCCGCTTCCTGAAACTTTTGAGCGAGTGTCAGCGTTTGACTAGAATCCAACTTTCGCACCCCTTTCTCCCAATTTAACGTACAAATGGATGATTTTATATGCACTCATTATAAATAAAAAGACACCCAAAAAAATCACCCTAAAGAACCATTCAGCACATTACCTAACGAAAGTAGGCCTTTTTCCTCTCTAATTGCCAGAGAAAACCTTTCTTGTTATGAAGCGCATTCAAGACGTGATAAAATGAACATATTCTACAAAAGGAGTGACGTATAGATGAAAGAGGAAATGATCCAGCGTTTCACAAGTTATGTGAAAGTAGATACTCAGTCTGATGCAGAAAAAGAAAGCTGCCCATCTACTGCAGGACAGCTGAACCTAGCGAGACAGCTTGTTGAAGAGATGAAATCCATCGGGATTCAAGAAGTGACAATGGATGAAAATGGATATGTTATGGGAACGATCCCATCTAACACCGACAAAGAAGTGCCAACGATTGGCTTCCTGGCGCATATTGACACAGCTACTGACTTCACTGGCAAGAATGTGAAACCGCAGATTCATGAGGACTATCAAGGCGGTGACATCACGTTAAATGATGATCTACATATCGTGTTATCTCCAGCACAGTTTCCAAATTTGCAAAAGTACCAAGGACATACGCTCATCACCACTGATGGCACAACCCTACTTGGTGCAGATAACAAAGCAGGTATTGCAGAAATTATGACCGCCATGCATTACCTCATTCAGCATCCAGAAATCAAGCACGGAAAGATCCGAGTCGCCTTTACTCCAGATGAAGAGATTGGCAGAGGGCCGCACAAATTTGATGTCGATGCCTTTGGCGCTTCTTATGCATATACCATTGACGGCGGACCACTTGGAGAGCTTCAATATGAAAGCTTCAACGCAGCAGGTGCGAAAGTATCGATTAAAGGAAACAACGTCCATCCAGGTACAGCGAAAGACAAAATGGTCAGTGCTGCGAAGATCGGGATGCTCTTTCACAACAAGCTCCCTTCAGATGAATCTCCGGAGTATACAGAAGGCTATGAAGGCTTTTTCCACCTGACAAAGTTCGTAGGAGAAGTTGAAGAAGCAGAGCTGCAATATATTATCCGTGATTTTGATAAAGAGAAGTTCAACAATCGCAAAGCACTATTTGAAAAGATTGCAAATGACTTAAAAGCGGTCTACGGCGAAAACAGTATCACCCTCAGCATTCAGGATCAATATTATAATATGAGAGAAAAAATTGAGCCTGTTAAACATATTGTGGACATTGCCCATGAAGCAATGGAAAACCGCTCAGTGACACCTGTGATCGAACCTATACGCGGCGGCACAGATGGCTCTCAGCTTTCATATAAAGGTCTCCCAACACCAAACATCTTTACTGGCGGGGAAAACTTCCACGGTAAATATGAATTTATTTCAGTTGATAACATGATGAAAGCAACAGAAGTCATCGTGGAAATCGCACGTTTATTTGAAGAAAAAGCATAGACATGTTTACAACCGTTCCTGTTCGGGAACGGTTTTTTAATAAAAGTTTACAATTTTCTGAAACTTTTATGACACTTAATCGTACTAATATAGACAACCCCAGAAAAATTCTTCTTGACGAGTGCAATAACTGGAAATATAATAGTTAAAAACAACCAGTATTTTAGACCTAAAATAGCAGATCATCTAAACCTTAAGAACTAAACCGATTCTGCTGCTTATTTTCAGTTATAAACATCACTCACCCTGTCTACACTGAAAGAATAGGATGAATTGGAGGAATGTCATATGATGATTTTATTGATTATCGCTTCACTTTGCTGCTACTTACTTTTCTCTTTCAAAAAAGATAACCGCACCCAAAAACGAAAAAGCGCAGAGCTTTCGGAGTTTGAAATCTTTCGTATGCGCCGCCACTACAACGGCAAACGCCGCCATCCACTAAACGATGCACCCAAACAAGTATAAATTCAAAGAAAGAGCCTCATCAGGGGCTCTTTTTGTATGTGTAAGAACGTGTTTTAGACACATTAAAAAAACGACCACATCCAGTGGCCGGTTCTCTTTTTATTTATACACCTTTGCAGGTACTTGAATCATAGGAATTCCTTGATAGTATGGTGCGATTTCATATGGCTGGAAGACAACAGCAATCCCCTTTTTCGTGAAGTAATACTGCGTGTCGTAGTTGATTTGAATATCACTTTTCTTCAGGTTCGAATAGAACTTACTTTTATGCTTCTTTGTATAGTTATAGATATAATCTCTTACTTTTGTGCGCTTTTTCTTTGTTTTCACAACGTCAGTAAAGAAAAGCTGCTTTGTCTTTTTCTTCGTTAACACATAGTTCATGCTGGTGACCATCGTATCCCCATGCATTCTACCGTCATTCATATAATCATAGTTTAAGATACTTAGTTTCTTTCCATTGTTAAATTTCGTTTTAAAAGATCTCTCGTACGTGATCTTCCCAATCCCCTCTTTTTTCGCTTCGTCCTTTAAGTACAAGTATGTAGAATAAGAGAATGCGATATCTTCTTTTAAATCATGGTTAATGGTCTTCATATGCGGTTTGCTTAGGTTTTTTACCTGTGCATATTTGAACGTTTTCTTCTTTTTATAATAGTGTGTGCTTACTTTTGCTTTTTTTGCTTGTTTGGCATCTACAGAACCAACTGGAGCAAATAACGAAACAATCAGCGAAAAAATAAGCAGGCTGATCGTTAGGCCTTTTTTCATTGTCATAGTAAAAACCCCCATTTTTGTCTATTACCAATTGAGTATACCATGACAAAAGAACCAAAAAAAGTATTATTTCCATATTATTCTTCCTTTTTCCACATCGGGTTTGTTTACCGTTTTCATAAGTTCCTGTATGCTTAATGGAGAATGTTAGATGAAGTGTGGTGTTTATCATAGAAGAGAATATTTTTAGTCATATTCGGACAACGTTTCATAGTTTGTCCCCAACCCAGAAAAAGATTGCCAATTACATTTTACAAAACCCTCAGAAAGTTGTGCTTCATTCAATTAGTGCACTCGCCGCTGAATGCAACACAAGTGAAACGACGATCTTTCGGTTTTTACGAAAAATTGGCTATGATTCGTATCAAGTGTTTCGTGTCCATGTCGCACAGGATATTGCGACCAATACGCCTCAATCCATATACGGCGAGATCGAGGCATCTGATAGTGTAGCTGACATTAAACATAAGGTCATAGAGTTAACAACAAACTCGATTCAGGATATGAAGCATATTTTAGAAGATCAAGCCGTGACACAATTTATCGAACAAATGAAACAGGCACATAAAACCGTCTTCTTTGGAGCAGGTGCGTCCAGTTTTATTGCTGGAGATGCTTATCATAAGTTTCTCCAGCTTGGTTTTGAAGTGAGTCTATGCAGTGATCCACATATGATGAATATGATTGCAACACACGCCACGGAACACGATTTTATCGTCGCGATCTCACATTCAGGAGAGAGCAGAGAAATTCTTGATGCCGTGCAATTTGCTAAAGAAAAGGGGGCAACGATTGCCTCTATCACGAGCTATCCGAAATCAGAGCTCGCAAAGCGCTCTGACTTTCACCTGCTCAGTTCATCAAGGGAAACAACATATCGATCCGACTCAATGATCTCCCGTATTAACCAGCTTGTAATCATTGATGTTCTTTATGTCGCAGCTGTTTTAGAGCTAGGATCTAATGCCATTGAAAACGTGAAACGATCTCGATTAGCCGTAGCTAAAAATAAAACATGAACGCATAAGACCGGATCTGATTCCGGTCTTTTTTTTGTGACTTTTCTCATATTTTCCGTTGACACGTTCCTATCACGTCATGTACATTAAATGAGCAATAGTTTATTTCCTACTATTAATTAAATAAGATAGTATATATACTAACACGAAGAAAAGAAAACGCTTTTTGTAAGGGTTTTCTATATGGGAGGCGGACAAAGTGACAAAACAGATTGGATTCATTGGACTAGGTATTATGGGAAAACCTATGGCACTCAATCTATTAAAAGCCGGTCATACTGTGACTGTGTTTGATCTGAACGAGGATGCCATTCGAGCATTACAAGAAGCTGGAGCAAAGGGCGCTTTTTCAGCAGCTGAGGCAGCTTCTGAAAGCGATGTCATCATCACAATGCTTCCTAAAGGCGAGCATGTAGAAGCAGTCGTATCAGGTGAGCATGGCATTTTAACTACAGCTAAACCTGGCACAGTCATCGTAGATATGAGCTCTATTTCACCAGTTACCTCTAGAGCATTAGCTGCCCTGGCAAAACAGCACCAGGTAGAATTTATCGACGCACCTGTCAGTGGCGGAGAACCAAAGGCGATAGACGGGACACTTGCTATTATGGCTGGCGGCGAAGAAGCCATCTTCGAACAAGTAAAGGATGTCCTACTCGCAATGGGTACAGAAGTCGTATTAGTTGGGACAAACGGAAGCGGGACAACAGCTAAACTTGCCAATCAAATCATCGTCAATTTAAATATTGCTGCTATGTCTGAGGCGCTCGTTCTTGCCGCTAAATCAGGCATTGCGATTGATAAAATGTACGAAGCGATCCGTGGCGGACTGGCAGGAAGCGCCGTTCTCGATGCAAAGGTCCCACTGATTTTGGAACGAAACTTTGAACCTGGCGGACGCATCGACATTAACTTAAAGGATTTAACCAACGTGATGGAAACTGCCCATGATATCGGCGTTCCTCTCCCTCTTTCTAGTCAGCTGCTTGAAATTTTCCATGCCCTCAAAGCGGACGGAAAGTCTGGACTTGATCATGGCGGCATTGTTCAATATTACGAAAAAATGGCTCATGTCGAAGTGAAGAAAGGATGAGATGTTCATGAAGCAAAGCACTGACATACTGAATGCCCTTCCGAAAGCGGATTCAAAGAGCATTCAAACGGCATACGAGCAAGCACTAACCCATTTTCAGCATAAAATCATTGTATTAGACGATGATCCAACAGGTATTCAAACTGTACATGGCGTCTCTGTTTTCACTGATTGGTCAGAGGAAAGCATTGAAGCTGGCTTTCTTGAAGACAGCCGTATGTTCTTTATTCTAACCAATTCTCGCAGTATGACTGAGAAGGAAACTGCCGCTGCGCACGAAACGATTGCTTCAACTATTGTGAAAGTAGCTGAACGGCTTCATCAAGATTTCACCATTGTCAGTCGAGGAGATTCTACCCTGCGTGGACACTTCCCACTGGAAACTGAAGTACTCAGAACAACCATTGAACAGCGAAGCTCCCTCCAATTTGACGGAGAAATCATTCTTCCTTTTTTCCAAGAAGGTGGACGCTTTACGATCAACAATATTCATTACGTACAGGAAGGACACGACTTAATTCCTGCTGGCGACACAGAATTTGCACTAGACCGTACATTCGGCTTTCAGTCGTCTCATCTCGGAGAGTGGATTGAAGAAAAGTCAGGCGGAACGTTCACAAAAGAGAACACCACCTACATTTCGTTAGAAGATATACGGACTTTACGCATTGATCAAATCAAGGATCAGCTGCTAGATGTAAAGGATTTTCAAAAGGTGGTTGTGAACGCTGTAGACTATGACGATATCAAAGTCTTTGTCACCGCCCTCATCGAAGCGATTCAAGCAGGAAAGCAATTTATTTTCAGAAGTGCAGCGGCTCTCACAAAAGTACTTGGCGGCATTCATGATCAAGCCTTATTAACAAGAAATGACTTGATACAAGAAGAGAGCCAGCACGGTGGTCTCATCATGATCGGTTCTCATGTCAAGAAGACAACGGAACAATTACGAGCGCTTCAGCAAAATGAAAACATGGCTTTTATTGAATTTAATACACACCTCGTGTTAGAACCTGAAGCATTTCAAGAGGAAATTGACCGGGTGATTCAGCAGACTGAAAGGCTGTTAGCATCTGGTCAATCTGTTGCTGTTTATACAAGAAGAGAACGGCTTGACCTTGGGGACAATCGTCAAGAGGAGGAATTGAAGCTTTCCGTTCAAATTAGTGATGCTGTGACAAGCATTGTCCAGCACCTCACAATTCGCCCTAAATATCTCATTGCCAAAGGCGGAATTACCTCAAGTGATATTGGAACAAGAGGGCTTAGCGTCAAACGTGCGACCGTTGTGGGTCAAATTAAACCAGGCATTCCCGTTTGGCAAACAGGAGAAGAAAGTAAATTCCCATTCATGTCTTACGTGATTTTCCCGGGAAATGTTGGCTCAAAGGATACGCTAAAAGAAGCTGTAGAAATACTTGAAGGATAAAGCATAGGGAGTGCTCTCACTCCCTTATGCAACACAAAGGAGGAAAGATCATGTCGTTAGTTTTTATTGGACTTGGTGTTTTGTTATTGCTTTTACTCATGGTTGTCTTAAAGTTAAACGCTTTCATATCGTTGATTATTGTCTCTTTAATTGTTGCTGTTTTAGAAGGTATGTCACCACTTGAAGCGATTGCTTCCGTCGAAAAAGGACTTGGTAGTACACTCGGGCACCTAGCACTGGTTCTCGGTTTTGGAGCGATGCTCGGTAAATTGATGGCTGATTCTGGCGGTGCCCAGCGCATTGCGATGACGCTCATTGACCGATTCGGCATTGGGAAAATCCAATGGGCAACGATGCTGACTGGATTTGTTATTGGAATTGCTCTGTTTTATGAAACCGGATTCATTATCTTAATTCCATTAGTCTTTACCATTGCTCAAGCCGCAAGACTTCCTGTGTTATATGTTGGAATGCCGCTCGTCGCTGCACTCATCACAACACATGGATTCCTCCCTCCTCACCCAGGACCGACTGCCATTGCCAATGTCTTTCAAGCAAATATGGGACAAACCTTGTTAGTTGGGATTATTTTAGCGATTCCTGCTGTGTTAGTAGGCGGACTACTGTTTACGAAACTATTTAAAAAAGATCAATTGCACGCACATATACCAAAAAACTTATTTAATCCAAAGGAATTTACAGAAGAGGAAATGCCAAGCTTCGGGATTAGCATTTTCACCGCTGTGTTGCCTGTATTGCTCATGACATTCAGAGCATTTTTAGAAATTTTCTTCCCATCCTCTCCATTGTTGCCGACAGCTGAGTTTTTAGGTGAACCGGCGATTGCGCTATTACTCTCAGTCCTGCTTGCCATCTATACATTTGGACTTGGCAGAGGAAAAAGCATGCAGGAAGTCATGAAGTCGATCACCGATTCGATTGGCTCCATTGCAATGATTCTATTAATTATTGCAGGTGGCGGCGCCTTTAAACAGGTGCTCATTGATAGCGGCGTTGATCAATACATTGCGGGGATCATGCAAGGAAGCACTCTTTCTCCCCTGCTCCTTACCTGGCTAATTGCTGCTGTCCTTCGAGTCTCTTTAGGATCAGCAACAGTCGCCGGTCTCACAGCGGCTGGCATTTCTGCACCACTTATTGGATTGACTGGTGTCAGCCCGGAATTAATGGTGATCGCAACAGGTGCCGGCAGTATTACGTTCTCTCACGTAAATGATGCGGGTTTCTGGATTTATAAAGAATACTTTAACCTGTCGATGGCCCAAACCTTTAAAACTTGGACATTGATGGTCACTGTTCTTTCACTTGTCGGACTAGCTGGTGTTCTCGTTGCTGATTTGTTCATGTAGGAAAATAATTTGTAAAAACCATTGACTTTTTCTCGAAAAGATTGAATAATTGTGTTTATTAAGAAAATTGAATCAAAAGGTAACCTTATTAAGAGTGGTGGAGGGACTGGCCCTGTGAAACCCGGCAACCGCTGTTCCTAGGAACAGAATGGTGCTAATTCCTTAAGCAAGCAGACGCTTGTTTGAAGATAAGGCAGAGATCTCACAGTATATGATGCTCTTCCTTATCCAAGGAAGAGCTTTTTTATTTGATTTTCAACCTGTAGAAAGAAGGGATTCAGCATGACACAAGTACAAACCATTGGAAAGAAAACAACAAAGCCGCCATTTCGCGCAGATCAAGTAGGAAGTTTGCTTCGTTCAGATCGCATCAAAGAAGCACGTAAGCAAAAAGCAGACGGTACGCTAACAGCAGACCAGCTCCGACAAATTGAAAATGCAGAAATCACACGTATTGTGGAAAAGCAAAAGGAGATTGGATTAGAGGTTGTCACAGACGGAGAATTCAGACGTGCATGGTGGCATTTTGATTTTCTAGAAGGACTTGATGGAGTCGAAGGATTTGAAGCAGATCAGGGCATTCAATTCCACAACACAACGACAAAAGCACGAGGCATCAAGGTAACGGGTAAAATCGATTTTACAGATCACCCAATGCTAGAGGATTACCGCTTCCTTCACAGCATCGCTGGTGAGCATACGGCTAAAATGACGATCCCAAGTCCAAATATGCTCTTTTTCCGTGGAAAGCTTGATGAAGGTGTGTATGACAGCTTAGATGATTTTCATCATGATGTGGCACAGGCGTATAAGAAAGCCATCCGAGCTTTTTATGATGCAGGCTGTCGCTACTTGCAGCTAGATGATACCGCATGGGCAGTGTTCTTTTCTGAAAAAGGTCAGGAACAAATCAAAGCCTTTGGCCGCGAGGAAGATGAACTTCGTGAGTCGTTTGCAAAAACAATCAATGAAGCCGTTGCCGATCGTCCAGAGGATTTAGTCATCACAATGCACATTTGCCGTGGTAACTTTAAATCAACATGGGCAGCTGAAGGTGGTTATGAAGCAGCGGCAGAAACGATTTTTGCTGGTTTAGATCTTGATGGTCTCTTTTTAGAATTTGACGATGATCGTTCTGGCGGATTTGAGCCCCTTCGATATGTGAAGAACCCAAATCTTCAAATCGTACTTGGTCTTGTGACTTCAAAGTACGGTGAGCTTGAGCCGGTTGAACAGATCAAAAAACGAATCGAGGAAGCGGCTCAATATGTAGACATCAACCAAATTTGTTTGAGTCCACAATGCGGATTCGCATCCACGGAGGAAGGCAATCTGTTAACAGAAGAGCAGCAATGGGAAAAGCTGCGTCACGTGATTGAGATTGCGGACCAAGTGTGGAAATAAAACATCTAGTCCTAAGCTCTCAGGGCTTAGGGCATTTTATTAAAAAAAGAACTGCCTAATGGCAGTTCTCAGCTTGTAGACAAAGTCTACAAGCTTTTTTATATAATAAGGGTAATAACACAATTCTGTGGGGGATGAACATGTTATCGAAACGTGAAGAAGAAAGAAGAAAATCAATTAGAAGTAGTGGCTTTA
>NZ_PVME01000003.1:0-809577 GCF_002993125.1 Bacillus sp. LLTC93
CTTAAAAAATTAGCAAACTGGACATGGAAAGAACCATGTCCAGCGTAAGACACCAGATAGATTTTATCGAAATAAGTGAAAACCCCACTTTTACTTGAAGTAAAGGTGGGGTTTGTCTACGGTCTGAAGCGCTCTAAGAGCGCTTTTTTAAATTGATCACATCACCCTTTTAAACATTTTCTCCATTTCATATGTGGAGTGATGAATGATGATCGGCCGGCCGTGCGGACATGTGAATGGGTCTTTCGTTTGCCGGAGTTCATCTAATAAAGCTTTGATTTCATCATGACGCAAATGGCGATTTGCTTTAATAGAGCCTTTACAGCTCATCATGATCGCCGCTTCTTCTCTCAGTTTTTTTATATCTACACGCTTCTCATCCAGCACTTGTTGAATGATCTCTTCGATCAGTTCAGCTTCTTCTCCTTTTGGAAACCACTGCGGATGCGATCGAACGATGTAGCTTCCTGATCCGAAGGGTTCTAAGAAAACGCCCACTTTTGCTAAAATATCTTTATGCTCTTCAATAATCAGCATGTCGTTTTTAGAGTAGTGAAATGTTAATGGAACGAGCATTTCTTGTACTTCCTGTTCGATCTCTCCTACCTTCTCACGATAATACTCGTATTTGATTCTTTCTTGAGCCGCATGCTGATCTACGATATAGAGCCCTTGTTCATTTTGAGCCAAAATATACGTGCCGTGCATTTGCCCAATCGGATACATCACTGGGACTCGCTCGTTTTCTGAAATGTTTTCGCCTGCATCTTCTTTTAGCACTGCCTCATCATATTCAAGAGAAGCCGCCGATTCCTCTACATGAACACTCGCAGCTGGCTTTTCTTCATCCGTACTTTCCAGTACAGGCATCCCGTATGTTTCATTTTGATTTGTCTCATATACAACCGATTCGATAGGGACCGGCTGATAGGATATAGGTGTTTCCGTTCGGCCTGTATTTGCTTTTTTTGATTCGAAGGTTAAGGATTGCTGCTCATTTTTCACGGCTGGCATTGGTGCTTTTTTTGGCACCGAAGCACTTGGAATGAGCTGCTGCTTTTGAAACACTTCCTTAATTCCTTGTTTGAGTAGCTCATGAAGTTCCTGTTCTTTACTAAGTCTCACTTCAAGTTTTGACGGGTGCACGTTCACATCCACTAGAATGGGGTCCATCTTCATCTCAATAAATGTAATCGGATGGCGACCGATCGGCAGCAACGTGTGATACCCTTCATGGATGGCTTTCACGAGCGGGAAATGCTTGACATATCTGCCGTTTACAACAGAAGACATATAATTCCGCGATGCTCTCGTCACTTCTGGTAAGGAAATATACCCTTTCACTTCAAAATCAAGTGATTGTACGTGGAGTGGCAGCATTTTTTTCGCCACAGCCGTTCCATAAATGGCCGCAAGCACATGCCGCACATCTCCGTTTCCATTTGTCTGAAGTAAGACTTTCCCTTGATGACGCAAACGAATCGATACTTCTGGATGAGCAAGTGCAATTCGGTTGACGACATCCGATATATTACCAAGCTCTGTATGAACGGTTTTCATGTATTTTAAGCGGGCTGGTGTATTATAAAATAAGTTGGTGACCACAATTTCGGTGCCGCGCCGGCCCGAAGTTTTTTGCTCTGAAATGATCTTCCCGCCTTGGAGAGCTAAGTGCGTTCCAGCTCCTTCACCGGTACTTGTTTTCATTTCTAAGTGAGAGACGGACGCGATACTTGGCAGCGCCTCTCCCCTAAAACCTAGTGTTCTGACACGGAACAAATCATTTTCATCTTTGATTTTACTCGTTGCATGGCGCTGGAAGGCGAGCTTACAATCTTCAGCATCGATTCCAACACCATTATCAATGATTCTAATAGAAGAAAGACCTGCTTCTTCTACATCGATTTCAATGACTGTACTACTTGCATCGATCGCATTTTCCACAAGCTCCTTTACGACAGAAGCCGGACGTTCGACCACTTCACCAGCAGCAATTTTATTTGATAGGTCATCGGATAACTGAATAATCTTTGCCATTTCTGCTCACCTCACCTTACATTATAATTTCTTTTGCAATTCATATAGCTTTGTCATGGCTTCCAGTGGCGTCATATCCATTAAGTTAAATGACTTTAATTCGTCGATCACCGCTTGATCTTTGTGTTTAAGAACAGCCTTGGCTTGTGGTTTTTCTTCCACTTCAAAGAAAGAGAGCTGTTGTTTCTCCTTGGATTTTTCTATTTTTGGAGATGCAGCCATATGCGGAACCACTTCATGTGATCCGCTCTCAAGTTCTGTTAAAATCGTCTGGGCTCTATCAATGATGGCATCAGGCAATTCAGCAAGCTGCGCTACATGAATGCCGTAGCTTTTGTCAGCTGCACCTTCTTTGATTTGATGTAAGAAAACGACCGTTCCTTCATGCTCTTCAGCTCGTACATGGACATTCTTCAGCTCAGTTAATTGGGATTCAAGTACCGTCAGCTCATGGTAATGTGTGGAGAAGAGGGTTTTGGCACCAATATGATCATGAACAAATTCAATGATCGCCTGTGCAAGAGCCATTCCATCATAGGTGCTTGTCCCGCGTCCAATCTCATCAAATAAAATCAAACTGTTTTTCGTTGCATGCACCATCGCATTTTTTGCTTCGAGCATCTCTACCATAAAAGTACTTTGGCCAGAAATCAAATCATCTGCCGCACCAATACGTGTAAAAATTTGATCGAATATCGGAAGGGTCGCCTTTGATGCCGGCACAAAGCAGCCAATTTGCGCAAGAATTGAGATGAGCGCCATTTGTCTCATATACGTACTTTTCCCGGACATATTCGGGCCAGTAATGAGTAAGGTTTGTCTGCCTCTTCCCATATAGCAGTCATTCGGCACATACTCCTGGTGATCCATCACTTTTTCAACGACAGGGTGACGGCCATCAATGACATCCACCTCATCCTCTGAGAATTCCGGACGGACATAACGGCGCTTTTCACTAACAGTCGCAAAGCATTGCAGCGCATCCAGCTCACTCATTTGTTTTGCGAGCAGCTGTAATCTAGGAATATATGTTTTCACTTGTTCCCTAAGAGCTGAAAATAGTTCATATTCCAACTCGCTAATATTGGATTCTGCCTCAAGAATAAGGGCTTCTTTTTCTTTCAAGTCAGGCGTAATATACCGCTCTGCATTGGTAAGGGTTTGTTTTCTTTCATAACGGCCCTCTTCCAGCAGATGCGTATTCGCCCGGGTTACTTCGATATAATAACCAAATACTTTATTAAATCCGACTTTTAAGGAACGAATGCCCGTATATTCTCTTTCTTGCTGTTCAAGCCGTGCAATCCAGTCCTTACCGTTTCGGCTGGCATCACGATATTCATCTAATTTTGCATTGTAGCCATCTTTAATCAAATTGCCTTCTTTTAACGTCATCGGCGGATTCTCATAAAGAGCATCTTCTAATAAATCAAGCAAGTCACCACAAGGGTCAATATCATTCGCTCTTGATTTCGCCATTTCCTCTGGCAGTGAATGGACGAGTTCTTTAATGGCCGGTACTTGTTTTAAGGATTCCTTCAGCTGAATGAGATCACGGGCATTCACATTTCCAAATGCCACACGGCCCGCTAGACGCTCAAGATCATATACTTGCTTTAATCGTTCACGCAGATCCTCTCGTTCAAAGAAATGATCCATGAGAATTTGCACCATTTCTTGGCGTTCCTTAATTTGCGAAAGGCGAATGAGCGGCCGATCGATCCATTGCTTAAGCAGTCTTCCGCCCATCGCTGTTTTTGTTTCATCTAGCAGCCATAATAAAGAGCCCTTTTTGCTTTTTGAACGGATCGTCTCTGTTAATTCAAGATTTCGCTTTGAGTAAAGATCAATTTTCATCGTTTGTTCAAGCTCAAACACTTGAACTTGCTGAAGATGATCAAGACTTCTTTTTTGCGTTCTTCTTAAGTAGGCATATAGCGTTAAAAATGCTGATCTCAGATTTTCGTCAAGATGGGAAACAAGCGGTTCAGCCTCATCCATTAATTCGCCGCTATCTTCGTATGAAATCGTTGCATGACAGCGTTCTTTAAGGGTCTTCACTGTTTCCTCATCCAGCTGCTTTGAAACCACAATTTCCTTTGCACCGACAGAATAAATTTCAGACACTACCTCATCTAATCGATCGATGAAAGCAGCCATGTTTTCCCCTGTTGATAAATCGGAAAGCGCAAGGCCGTATCCATTTTGAAAGCTGGAAACAGACGCAATAAAGTTGTTCTCATTTTCACTAAGCCCTTTGCCATCCATGACCGTACCTGGTGTAATCAGTTGAACAACTTCTCTTTTGACCACACCTTTTGCCGTTTTAGGATCTTCCACCTGTTCACAAATAGCGACTTTGTAGCCCTTTGAAATCAACTGTTCTATGTATGCAGAAGCAGAATGATAAGGGACGCCGCACATTGGGATCGTCCCGCCGTCTCTGCTTGTTAACGTAATTTCTAGTTCTTGTGCCGCTTCTTTTGCGTCATCAAAAAACATCTCATAAAAATCGCCTAAGCGAAAAAATAAAAAGGCATCTTGATAATCTGCCTTGATCTTTAAATATTGCTGTATCATGGGCGTATAACTTGCCATATTTCTAATCCCTCACTATATCACTTTCGAATTCATACCATCTTACATTATAGCATAAAAAAGTACCTTTTTTCCCCTAGATCGAGGCACAAAAAAACTAGGGGGATATGCGCCCTAGTCATCAATTACTCTTCTGGATCACCTGCTAGGAATTCTGGATGAATATCCTCTAACTCCTCATCCACTTCTTCTTCCCACTCGTGATCATCTTTTTCTTTCCAGCTTGAATTGACCTCTACAACAATTTTTGTTTCTCCTACCACTTCAGCAATGAATTCACGCTCTGCCTGAACGATAATTTTATTGCCATTTGGAGAAATGGTCACCTCTAAGCAGTTGGGCTGCTGCAACACTTTCGCAATCACTTCATGTTCATCATCAAGGAAATTCTTATCTTTATATCTCAGTTTGATGATGTCTACATATTTCACACGTTCTGTGACCACTTCTGTTTTTGTGTTGTCAGCATATGAATACCACACGTTAATATCAAATGTTCCTTCAATTTCAACAGTTTTACCGACCTTTTCAGCATCATACTTATGATTAATGATCCAACCACCTAGGATGCTGGTTGGTTTTTGCGATGGAGAAATGGTGTGTGTGCTTTGGGTGAATTTCCTCCCTTTTGCAACCACCGCTTTTGTAATAATCTCTCTGTATTCAGACATTCCGGCATGCCTCCTTGTTCTTGATCGTTTTATCTTATGCTGGGCATTCGTCTAGTGTGTCACGATTTTGAGCTTCATGTTCAATTAAATTCATTTCTGTTTCAGTGTATGCATGGTCGCCCATAAACTTGCCTTGAAAATTGGAAAAGTTGGAGAGTGAAAGATTTGGGGTTGATGGAGCTTTGGTGTAGAGCGGGGAATTCAAATTTTAAATTGTTTCAGAAATTAAATATCGTAAGGTAACAAAAAACCCCGCATCTGCGGGGTTTTCTCATTTAATGGAGCAACTTGGTGATGAGTTTTTCACTTTTGAACCGGTTTCTCCTAATAATAGGTCACCGCCGGTTGAAAGAATGATTTCATCCGTTACTTGATTAGAAATCGTGTGCGCTACAAGCTGAAGCAGGGAATTGACCTCAATTTGTGATTCTTTGAATTCTTGAATCACTGGGATGTCATCCAGCTCTTCTTGCAGGGCATCGATTTTTTCTTCGACTTGCTTTAAGGCTTCGTGTTTGCCGTAATGCTTTAAATTCACAGCTTGTTTTTGAAGCGCCTTAATTTGATTGATGATCGTCGAAATTTTTGTATTTTCATTGATTTGTGCTTCTGCTTTTTTGAAGAAATCAACTTCTTCTGTTTCAGAAATCATTTTAGCGAGCTCTCTTGCGCGCTCGACAATCTCTTTCTTTGAATAAAGTGTCATTTTAATTCACCTCGATAGCTTCTTCAACCATTTCTCCGTCAAGAGACCAAGTTTTCGCTTGTGTGATTTTCACTTTGACGATGTTGCCAATCGCTTCTTTTGGTGCTTTAAAATTCACAAGCTTGCTTTTACTTGTATAACCGGCTAGGACCTCAGGGTTATTTTTACTTTCACCCTCTACTAATACTTCGACAGTCTGCCCTTCATATTCCTTCATTTTTTTCGCGGAAATTTCATTCACGAGTGCATTCAGGCGCTGAAGGCGTTCTTTTTTCACACGCATTGGCACATTGTCTTTCATTTTGGCTGCTGGTGTTCCTTCTCTTGGAGAGTAAATGAACGTATAAGCTGCATCAAACTCAACCTCACGATAGAGGGAAAGGGTTTCTTCAAACTGCTCATCTGTTTCATTTGGGAACCCAACAATAATGTCTGTTGTCAGGGAAGCATTTGGCATCGCTTCTTTGATTTTGCGCACAAGATCAAGGTAACGTTCACGGTCATATTTTCTCGCCATTAGTTTCAGCACAGAAGAACTTCCTGATTGAACTGGTAAGTGAATATGATCGAGCAAGTTGCCGCCCTTTGCAAGCACCTCAATTAAATGGTCATCAAAGTCACGCGGATGACTTGTTGTAAAACGGATACGCGGAATATCGATTTTACGTAGCTCATCCATGAGATGGCCAAGACCATATTCCATGTCTTCAAAATCTTTTCCATACGCATTCACGTTTTGACCAAGAAGGGTAATTTCCTTATATCCTTCTGCCGCTAAACGTCTTACCTCTTGAATAATTTCATCTGGCCGGCGGCTTCTTTCCTTGCCGCGTGTGTAAGGTACGATACAGTATGTACAGAACTTATCACAGCCGTACATAATGTTCACCCAGCCTTTGATTTTACCTTGGCGGGCTCTTGGAAGGTTTTCAATGACATCCCCTTCCTTCGACCAAACCTCAATGACCATTTCTTTTGAAAGATAACATTCAGATAAAAGCTCCGGCAAGCGGTGGATGTTGTGCGTTCCGAAAATCAAGTCAACAAATGGGTGTTTTTTCAAAATACGGTTGACGACAGATTCTTCTTGTGACATACATCCGCAGACACCTAAGATCAAATCTGGCTTTTCACGTTTTAAAGCTTTTAGATGACCAAGCTCTCCAAACACTTTGTTTTCAGCATTCTCACGAATGGCGCAAGTGTTTAAAAGGATGACATTCGCATCTTGAGTAGAGTTTGTCGGTTCATAGCCAAGCGCCATAAAAATACCAGCCATCACTTCTGTGTCATGCTCATTCATTTGACAGCCATAAGTGCGAATATAAAACTTGCGGCCGTTCCCTAACCCTTGAAACCGCTCATCAATTTGAAATTGATTGTATTCAACTTCTTCTTTACCCCGTTTTTTTGCATCTTTTAAGGAAGGCGGAATGTAAACAGCTTCAAAATATTGGCTGTAGTCCTTCTCGGATTTTTTGTCCGATGAACTTACTTGTCCGCTCGCTTTTCTCTGTTCTTCATTCATGAATTTGTACTCCTTTCAAACCAAGCTCCACCCTACAGTATAGACTATTTTGTTATGAATTGAAAATAAATTCATATACGGTTTTTCTATGAAAAATGCCTATTTAGCAGGACAGTCATAACCATTCTCTTTATAAAAAGAAAAAGAGAGCCCGCGCTCTCTCAATCAAGTATGTTCAGTTTATTCGCTTCTTCTTCAATGATTGTCAGTGCACGATCAAGTTCTTCTTTTGTGTGCTCTGCTGTGATGATGGCTCTAATTCTCGCTTTTCCTTTCGCCACAGTTGGGAAGGCTATGCCCTGAGCAAAGACGCCTCGCTCTATTAATGCCTTTGAAAAACGGAAAGTAAGTGTCTCGTCTCCAATCATTATCGGAATAATCGGTGTCTCTGTTGGTGCAACCTGAAATCCCAGACTGATAACCTTTTCTTTAAAATAGGCAGCGTTTTCCCAAAGCGTATCAATTCGCTCTGGTTCGTCTAAGAGTACTTCAATCGCTTCTTCACACGCTCTTGTCACAGCTGGTGGATGTGAGGTACTGAATAAAAACGGTCTTGCTTTATGCTTTAAGTAGTCGATTAAAACTGCAGAACCAGCCACGTAGCCGCCAAGCACACCGACAGCCTTACTAAGTGTCCCAACCTGAATATGCACTCTGCCGTCGAGTTTAAAATGGTTGACTGTCCCGCGTCCGTTTTCACCAAGCACTCCTGACGCATGTGCATCGTCAACCATTACAAATGCGTCATATGCTTCTGCGAGTCTCACAATCTCAGGAAGCGGTGCAATATCTCCATCCATCGAGAATACACCATCTGTTACGATAAGCCGGACGCGGTAATTCATAGATTTCTTTAAAATTTTCTCAAGCTCTTCCATATTGGAATGAGCGTATACTTTTTTATCTGCCTTTGTTAATCGAATGCCATCGATGATCGAGGCATGATTGAGCTCATCTGAAATCACAATATCATCTTTTGTTAAAATACTTGATAAAACCCCTTGGTTGGTCGTAAAACCTGATTGAAACACAAGGGCTGCCTCTGTCTTTTTAAATGCAGCGAGCTTTTTTTCAAGACGTTCATGCATCGTCATTGTACCGGCAATGGTTCGTACAGATCCTGTCCCAGCACCAAACTCATCAATCGCCTCTTTCGCTGCTTTCATCAGTCTTGGATGTGAGGTGAGGCCTAAGTAGTTATTTGAGGAGAGTTGTATGACGGATTGGTCATTTAATGTGACCGTGGATGATTGTTTTGAGTCGATCTCTTTAAGCGTTTGGTGGGTGCCTTGCTTCTTCATTGCTTCTAATTCATCTTGTAAATACGTGAATTCTTTCATCATTTCTTCCCCCTTTGATATGATGGCATCATAAGTACGACCTTTCCGCATGTACCATTTCTCATGAGTTCAAACCCCTTTTCGAAATCTTCAAATGGTAGCGTATGGGTGACAACCGGCTGTACATCAATTGTATCCGTTCTTAAAAGCTCTGATACTTGACGCCACGTTTCAAACATTTTTCTCCCCGTGATCCCTTGAACAGTTAATCCCCTAAAAACAATTTGATTCGTAATATCAATTGTCACTGGCCGTTCTGGCAAACTCAGTATATTGACTTTCCCTCCATTTGCACAAGCTTCGAGTGCTTGATTAATCGCAACTGGGTGTCCTGACATCTCACACATCACGTCTGCCCCTTCCATTCGCGTGAGCTGCTTAATCATCGCAACAGGATCATCTTTTCCGATATCCACGATATGGTCTGCGCCCATTTTCCTTGCAAGCTCAAGCCTGTATTCGTTTTTATCAACGGCAAACACTTGGACAGCCCCGGAGGCTTTTGCGACTGCGATCGCCATTAAACCAATTGGTCCGCAGCCAAAAATCGCCACTGATTTACCTGAAACAGATGTGTGCAAAACCGTATGAACTGCATTTCCAAGCGGCTCTTGAATGGACGCAAGCTCTACAGGCATTTGTGCTGGATTATGCCACACATTTTGTTCAGGCATCTTCACATATTCAGCAAAGCAGCCATCAATGTCTACCCCTAAAATCTTTGTTTCACTGCACAAATGCTGCTGGCCTGTTAAACACATATAGCATTGATTACATACAACATGCGTCTCTGCCGATACAAAGTCCCCTATTTTTGCGCGTGAGACTTGCTTGCCCACTTTGACAACTTCCCCAGTAAATTCGTGTCCGAAAATGTAAGGTGCTTTGACTCTTCCCTTAGCCCAATCATCCCAATTATAAATATGCACATCTGTTCCGCATATCGATGTGGCTTTCACCTGGATCAATACTTCATGATCATTGATTTCTGGAATCGGCATGTCTATCAACACCGCTCCGTAAGCGCTTTCTTTTTTAACAATCGCTTTCATCGTTCCACACATGACGTACAACCCCTTTGTTAAAAAACTTCTCCCAATCAGATTTTAACACGTCTTATTTTAGTCGTAAACACCACTGTCCACTAGATAGAGACAAATGAACACTCCACATATTTTTTGGGATTTTTTTTATAAAAAAAAGGCAAATCTCCGAATAGAAGGAGATTTGCTTTAGCTGTCAGCGTTTTTTTGAAACGGCAACATATAGGGCCGGCACAATTAATAGTGTCAGAATCGTTGAGAAAAAGACACCTGATACAATGCAGATTGCAAGCGGCTTAAAGAGTGGATCATTACTTAACGCAACAGGCATAAGGGCAACTAGTGCTGTAAATGCCGTTAATAAAATGGGTCTAATCCTTGCTCTTCCCGCTTCAATCACGGCTGTTCGTTGATCAAAGCCTAGTTTTCGCCGCTGTTCAATAAATTCGAACAAGACAACCGCATTTCGGACCACGATGCCAGCTAATGATACAATCCCCATTGTCGCCATAAAGCTGAACGGCGTTTGCGTGACAAACAGCCCGATAATAGCTCCTGATATCGCTAAGTAAACGGTTCCTAGCACTAAAAGCGGAAGCATCAATGAATTGAACTGGAAGGCGATCGTCACATAAATGAGCAGCAAGACAACCCCAAATAAAAGACTAATTTCAATAAAGAATTGGGTCTGATCTTCATTTTCTCCACCTTGAGAAATGGTCAAATCCTTCGCTGTATCACTTTTTTCGACTTGATTGACGACTTCTTTCATATCGTCTTTAAATGTATCTGACGTTCCAGGGTACGCCTTTAACGTGATGGTTGGAATACCATTTTCATGTGGAATACTCTCGTATTGCTCTGTTTCTTTTTCTTTCACATATCGGCTAAGTGGCTCCAGCGAAGGCATACCACCCTCATTTGTATTCACAGGCACTTTGATTTCCTTTAGCTTCAGGCCATTTTGATGTGCATCCATATCCTGTTTGACCACGAGATCAATGTCCTCTGTTCCTTGTTTAAAGGTACCTAATGGAATTCCTTCTGTCACAAGACCAAGCTGTCTGCTGACAAACTGAGCGCTGAGTCCGTCCTCTGCCATACGGTCACGGTTTAATTCAAATGAGATGGTTTTTACTGGCTGATTGACATCGTCCGTGATCAAGCTTGCCCCATTTTCTTTCATTTCTTTTGTAAGCGTTCTTTTGACATCAATTAGTTTTGAAAAAGAGTCACCCGCAATGGTTACAGTCACAGGCGCTCCGGTTGGCGGCCCTTGAACAATGGTTTTCATAAAGATATCAGCATCTTTAAATTTCTCTCGCAAAGGCTCTGTCATACGGTCAATCAATGCCTTACTTGTCATCTGATCATTGTCTACTCTCACGACAATCTGACCCGTATGGTCACTTGCATTTGAGATGCTTTCATTAAACAAGTTCGGCAAACCACCGCCTGCAAAAATGGCCGTCTCTTCAATGCCTTTTTGCTGTTTGATCTCTTGTTCTATTTTCTCTAGTGTTTCATTTGTTTTGTCTAATGTCGTTTCACTTGGAAGTGTGACAGTGACAACAACCTCTTTCTTATTCGCCGCAGGGAAAAATTCAAATGGTGTGACGAAGATAAGTAAAAAGGCAAGTGTTGCAACAAGCAAACCACTTAATCCAATGAGAAGTGGACGCCTCACGATTTTTGTCAGCACGCGGTCTGCATATAAATCTGCTAATTTCTTTAATGGATTGCCTAAGAATCCCGGCTCCTTTTGAATCTTCTTGTTCTTTCTTTTCCGGTTCGCTGTATATTGATAGACTGGGACAAGTGTCAAAGAAATGACCATAGACGCAAGCACAGTTGTCACTAGAACAGACGGTAATGCTCGAATAAATGAACCGTTCGCACCAGATAGGAAAACAAGTGGCAAGAAGGCAAACACAACCGCAAGTGTTGATGTCAAAATGGACCCTGCGACCTCTTTCACCCCTGCAATGGTTCCTTTGAGCGGACTTTCGTATTTTTTCATCTGCCTCAAAATATTATCGTTAACGACAATGGCATCATCCACAAGTATCCCTAAGGCAATGATAAAGCCAATAATTGAAATTTGATTAAGGTCCACTTGTAAAAATGGCAGCGGAATGGTTCCAATCGTGATCGATAACGGGATCGCTAGTGAAACGATAAAGGCACCGCCAATGGTGAGACCAAGTGTGGTGACGATAATGACAGCGATGACTGCAACGATGGCTTCTTTGATTAAATCGTTAAAAATGGCATCTACTTCACTTTTTTGTGAGTAGTAGTCTACCCATTCCACACCATTTGGCAGCTGTTTCTCTTTTTCAATGACATCACTGACTTTGTCATACATTTTAGGAATATCAAGCCCTGGTTTTATATTGACTGTAAACGAATAGGCGGGCTTTCCATTATATGAAACAATATCACTTTTCTCTTTTTCTACTTCTTTTAAGCTGCCAAGCTGACTAATTGTGACTGGCTCTCGATTCGTTTTTGAGAAAAGCTCAATCTTTTTGACTTGATCTAAGCGGTCATAGGCATCAATGGACAGCTTGACCTTTTCTCCGTCTGCCTGAATGTCACCTAGTGGAGAAGTGTCAAATTCCTGCTTGATGGCATTTGTGACATCGGTCACATTTAACCCCTCATCCTCAAGCTTACTTGAATCTAAGTTCAATACCGCTTGTTTGTCATTGAAGCCTTTGATGACGACACCGTCAACACCTTTGATGTCATCTACTTTTTCCTTCAACGCACGCAGCGATTCCTGACTTTTTGTTAAGTCAGATGACTTACTCGACACAATCATGTATGAACCAACCGGCACGTTGCCAAACTCATCCTTTACATCTGGCTCCATCACACCGTCAGGAAAGGAAGATGCTGCACTCGTGGTTTCATTTTTAATTTGACCTGCCACCTTTTGAAAATCGGCTTGATCATCAATTTCAAGCACAATATTTGAAAAACCAACGGCAGAAACAGAGCTTGTTTTCTCTACACCATTGATATCAGAAATGGCTGATTCCAGCTTATTGGTTACATCACTTTCTACCTGTTTTGCATCAGCACCAGGAAAAACAGTGGAGATAGTCACGATATTCGCTTGGAATTCTGGCAGTTCTCGTTTAGGAAGCTGCGTAAAGAGATAGCCTCCGGCAATAAGAACGATAAAAAATAAAATAAAAACAAGCTTTCCTCTTTTCAAAAAAGCTTCAATCATTATTTCACCTACTTAAATATTTATTTTTGATGAAGTATTTTCAACTTAATCTTAATTTATCATCATGGTGAAAAAATGCAAGCTCTAATATGTAGTTTTTTATCTATTTCACGAACTGAATATGTTATATAAGAAATGTATAGTGGTAAACAAAAACAACCTGCTTACATGATGTAAGCAGGTTGAAAATAATAAAATTAGAATTATCGTGGCTCAACAATCAGTTTGATTGCTGTTCTTTCTTCTCCATCGATAAGAATGTCAGTAAAGGCTGGAATGCATATCAAATCCACTCCGCTAGGCGCCACAAATCCCCTTGCAATGGCGACAGCCTTGACCGCCTGATTCAGCGCTCCAGCACCGATTGCTTGTATTTCTGCTGCACCGCGTTCACGTAAAACGCCAGCTAATGCTCCTGCTACTGAATTCGGATTTGACTTTGCTGAAACTTTTAAAATTTCCATTTCTGCTCCCCCTTAAATTTACAATGGATAAGTGAGTGTTCATTAGAACAATCTTTGTTAGATGATGCTATTTTTTTGAAAATCCATCCCCAAAATGTTTTTCAAAAATAGCAGGCTACCTACCATTTTTACTATATTCACGATAGAGGGCGCATATTCCTTCTTTCTGATTAATATTTTTCTGAAATAAATATGTGAACAATTATTCAAAGAAAATATGGTCATCATTTATCAAAATTCGATCAATTTTGACAGCTTTTTTCGACTGTTCGTCAATTTCTACGATCACAGCACTTAATGTAGTGCGTCCTTCTGCAATGTCAAAACGGACAGGAAGGCTCGTTTTGAATCGTTTAATGATGGTTTCCCGGTCTACCCCTAAAATGCCATCATAAGGACCTGTCATTCCAACATCTGAAATATACGCAGTTCCTTTTGGCAATACGCGGTTATCTGCTGTTTGAACATGTGTATGTGTACCAACAACACATGATGCACGACCATCTGTATACCAGCCCATTGCTAGCTTTTCACTTGTGGCTTCACCATGAAAATCAATAAAAATAAATGGTGTACGTTTGGATGCTTCTGCAATTAATTCATCGACTTTTTGAAACGGACAGTCAATTGGGGGTAAAAAAGTACGTCCTTGTAAGTTGATGACAGCCAATTCTTTTCCTTGCTTTTTAATGAAGGTGAGGCCTTTCCCAGGCGTACCTTGCGGGAAGTTGGCTGGACGAACAATATTGGCTGCATCATCGATGAAATCGAAAATGTCTCTTTTATCCCATGTATGGTTCCCCATCGTGAGCACGTCAGCTCCTGTTTGCAGCAGCTCGTGATAGATTTTCTCAGTGAGGCCTTTCCCATGAGCCGCATTTTCTCCATTGACAATTGTAAAGTGCGGCTGATATTTTTTCTTAAGCTTTGGCAAGTATTCTTTCAGTGTATCTCTGCCAGGTGAACCGACGATATCTCCAACAAATAATATTTTCATGCGTTTTGAACCCTTTCTCTTATAAATTGATCTTCCTATCAGTGTTGCATATTTACACAAAAAAATAAAGCGGCGCTAAGCGCACCGCTCTATTTTGCATACTCTACTGCGCGAGTTTCTCGAATGACCGTCACTTTAATGTGACCAGGGTAATCGAGCTCGTCCTCAATTCGCTTACGAATATCCCTTGCTAGACGGTGAGCTTCAAGATCATTAATTGAATCTGGCTTCACCATAATACGTACTTCACGTCCAGCCTGTATCGCAAACGATTTTTCAACACCTTCATAAGATTCAGAGATATCTTCTAATTTCTCAAGTCTCCGAATGTAATTTTCAAGCGTCTCACTTCTTGCACCAGGGCGTGCTGCAGATAATGCATCAGCTGCCGCAACAAGAACAGCGATAATAGATGTCGGTTCTTGGTCACCGTGGTGAGAGGCAATACTGTTGATGACAACAGGATGCTCTTTATATTTCGTCGCAAGCTCAACGCCAATTTCTACGTGGCTTCCTTCTACTTCATGATCAATGGCTTTTCCAATGTCATGCAGAAGACCTGCTCGTTTTGCAAGCTTTGCATCTTCTCCAAGCTCTGAAGCCATGAGACCTGCAAGATGTGCAACCTCAATCGAATGCTTCAGGACATTTTGTCCATAACTTGTACGGAATTTTAAGCGACCGAGAATTTTGATGAGATCCGGATGCAGACCGTGAACACCGACTTCAAATGTCGTTTGCTCACCCATCTCGCGGATATAATCATCGACTTCACGGCGTGATTTTTCCACCATTTCTTCAATTCGTGCAGGATGAATTCGGCCATCCTGGACTAGCTTGTCCAGAGCTATCCTCGCTGTTTCACGTCTAATCGGATCAAAGCCCGATAATATGACAGCTTCAGGTGTATCATCTATGATCAGGTCAATACCTGTTAGCGTTTCTAACGTACGGATATTTCGTCCTTCACGTCCGATAATACGACCTTTCATCTCATCATTTGGAAGATTGACTACAGATACCGTTGTTTCAGCTACATGATCAGCTGCACAGCGCTGTAACGCAAGTGAAAGAATGTTTTTCGCCTTTTTATCAGCCTCTTCTTTCGCCCGGTTTTCTGATTCTTTCGTCATGACTGCAATGTCGTGGGAAAGCTCATTTTCAACTTGATCCAGAATGATTTGTTTCGCTTCATCTCGAGTTAGACTAGAAATGCGTTCCAACTCGGCTTTCTGCAAACGAATCATATCATCCACTTTGCTTTCCATCTCTTCAATATGTTGTTGTCGTTCATTCAGAGAATGATCTCTCTTCTCCAACAGGGACTCCCGTTTATCTAAAGATTCATCTTTGCGATCAAGATTTTCCTCTTTTTGAAGTAAACGGTTTTCTTGTCTTTGAAGCTCATTACGTCTTTCACGAACTTCTTGCTCCGCCTCTACACGAAACGAATGAATTTCATCTTTCGCTTCCAAGAGTGCTTCTTTCTTCAATGCTTCCGCATCACGCTTTGCATCCTCAACAATTTGTTCGGCCATGTTTCTTGCGCCGGATATTTTTGCTTCTGCAATGGTTTTACGAACAAAGTAGCCAACAACTAAACAGATTAGGCTCAGCAAAATGGAGATGATCGTAAACATCGTAGGCGACATATTTTCACCTCCTCTTGCTATGAACTTGGTTTTACAAATAAAGTGTCGGCATGTACATTGTTTTGTGCCTCAACATACAGGGCCTTCACAGGGAATGAGATCCTCACTGCCCTTGTCAAGTTTAAATTAGTTATCAATCATGTTAAGAAAAACAAGTGATACATTCCCATTGTAATTGTGTCGGAAATACTTGTCAAGCTAGTCAGACTGAGGCGTAAGTCGTTATTTCAAGCGAAGACAGAACTTTTGACCCGCTACTTGTCATGTAATTGTAAAAAAAAGACGCTTTTCAGCGTCTTTTTAGTCTTTAAATTCCAATTCTTCTTGTCCTTCTTCTTCGGTTGCTTTCACTCCGTTTGTATCCAAACCGTAATGTTCTCTGATTTGCTCTTGAATCATGAGAAGGATATCCTTGTTTTCTTTAAGGAACTGTTTCGCGTTTTCGCGGCCTTGTCCAAGACGTTCCTCCTGGTAAGAATACCAAGCTCCGCTCTTTTGTACGATATCTAGTTCACTTCCAAGGTCGATGATTTCTCCCTCTTTTGAGATCCCTTCACCGTACATGATATCTACTTCCGCAATACGGAATGGCGGTGCAACCTTGTTTTTCACCACTTTAATTCTTGTTTTATTCCCCATAATGTCATTGCCTTGTTTCAGCTGTTCAGCACGGCGCACTTCTAAACGAACAGACGAATAGAACTTCAGTGCACGTCCACCAGGCGTTGTTTCAGGGTTACCGAACATGACCCCTACTTTTTCACGAATTTGGTTAATAAAGATGGCAATTGTTTTCGATTTGTTGATAGCACCTGATAGTTTACGAAGTGCTTGAGACATCAAACGTGCTTGAAGACCAACGTGTGAATCACCCATGTCTCCTTCAATCTCTGCTTTTGGTACAAGAGCAGCTACTGAGTCAATGACAACAATATCAACTGCACCACTGCGGACAAGAGCTTCTGCAATTTCAAGTGCTTGTTCTCCTGTATCCGGTTGAGAAAGTAACAACTCATCGATATTGACACCTAGTTTTTGAGCGTAAACTGGATCTAGCGCATGCTCTGCATCGATAAATGCAGCTTGTCCTCCCTGCTGCTGAACCTCAGCAATTGCATGAAGTGCCACTGTCGTTTTACCAGAACTCTCTGGACCATACACTTCAATAATACGGCCGCGAGGATATCCACCTATTCCAAGCGCAGTATCAAGTGCTAACGAACCACTAGGTACTGTTGAAATACGTGTATCTGTGCGCTCTCCTAGTTTCATAATAGAGCCTTTACCAAACTGTTTTTCTATTTGTTTAAGAGCCATATCTAAGGCTGCTTGACGATCACTCATTCTATTGTTTCCTCCTTTATCAATTCCACTATCTATACTATACCTTGTTTTACGTCATTTGCCAAGAAAAAAACGAACACATATTCGATTTTTTCTTGGCAAATCTTTTAAGAAAAGAGCTGCTTCTATTAGAAAAAACACTCTTTTATAAAGGAGTAAACCTAACAAAAAACAAAATTAACTCTCTTTTAATAATTTGAGCAAATGATGCAGACCATATTTCACAGCGCGTTTCCGAATGCCTGATCGACTGCCTGTAAACATCCATTCAAACACGTCTTTCTGATCTTTAGTGGATAGCCCAATGAACACTTTTCCGACAGGCTGTCCTTCATGGCTAGCAGGTCCTGCCACACCAGTAAAGCTAATACCGATATCGCTTCCTGTCAGCTTTCTAACGCCCTCAGCCAGTTCTAAAGCGCACTCTTTGCTGACAGCGCCATGAGAAGACAACGTTTCCTCCCGGCAGCCAAGCACCTGCTGCTTCACTTGATTGGTATAACAAACCACACTTCCGTTAAAAATCGATGATGCCCCTTCGAGATCTGTCAGCCACTCGGAGAACATGCCGCCAGTCAGGCTTTCAGCTGCTGCTACTGTTTTCCCGTGTTCGTGCAAGGCCTTGGACGCTTCACGGACAAGAGATGTATCTCCATATCCATAGAAGTACTCGCCTACCCGCTCTAAAATTTGCGCTTCTGTTTCTTTTAACAGACGCTCCGTTTCTTTTTCATCCTCGTGCTTGGCTGTGAGTCTTAGTGTCACTTCACCGTCAGCTGCAAGCGGTGCAATCGTCGGGTTGGTCTGAGCATCGATTAAATCTTCAAGATCTGTTTCAAGCTGTGATTCACCGATTCCGAAGAAACGCAACACGACAGACACGATTTTTTCCTTTAAGCCAAGTTTCTCAGAAATCAGCGGCTTCGCCTCGTTTTCAAACATCGGGTGCAGTTCACTTGGTGGTCCAGGAAGTAGAACATAAAACGTATCTTCTTCTTGAATAAACATACCTGGTGCCATCCCGAACCGATTCACCAGCACATCAGACCCTTCTAGAACGAGTGCTTGCTTACGGTTGTTCGGTGACATGTCACGTCCGGTCTTTCGAAAGTAGTCTTGAATCGATTCAAATGCTTCTTCATTTAGCACTAGCTCTTTTCCGAGCGTATTTGCAATGGTTTCTTTTGTTAAATCATCTTTTGTTGGTCCAAGACCGCCTGAGAAGATCATAAAATTAGATCTTTCCTGCGCCACTTGAATGGCTTGTTTTAAACGCTCTGGATTGTCACCAACTGCTGTGTGGTAATAAACATTCACACCAATTTCAGCTAGCTGTTTGCTGATGAATTGTGCATTCGTATTCGTAATTTGCCCTAGCAAAAGTTCGGAACCGACTGCAATAATTTCTGCTTTTCTCTCTGACTTCAAAGCGTACACGTCCTTTTTAGTTAGAATTCTTTAAAGCTTCCCAGTTTTTCGCAAAGTAATCCCAGCCCGAGACAACAGTGAAGAACACCGCTACCCACATCGCAAGATCACCGAACGGGAATGATACAAGTTCAAACGGCAGGTTATGCAATAGAAGTGCCGAAATCGCAATGATTTGCGCCCATGTTTTCACTTTTCCAAGCATATTGGCCGCTACCACTTCACCGCCTCCGGCTAATACGAGCCTCAGGCCTGTTACAGCAAATTCACGGCTAATGATGACAATCGCCATCCATGCCGGTGTGAGGTCATATTGAACAAGTATAATTAAAGCAGCTGACACAAGCAATTTATCTGCAAGCGGATCTAAAAATTTACCAAAATTCGTCACTAAATTAAACTTACGTGCGTAGTAACCATCAATCCAATCGGTTGTCGAAGCCACAATAAACAAGATCGCCCCGACAAGGTGAGTCACTTCGATACTCACATCACCAAAGCGTGCAACACCCCAGTCAAAAGGTGCTAGCATAATGATCATAAAAACAGGGATCAAAGCGATCCTAGAAAGAGTAATTTTATTCGGTAAGTTAAACATGAAATCCAATCCTCCAATAAAGCAATTTTTTTATGTATATAATAGTAGGAACAAAAGAAAAGTCATCTACTTGCTTAAGATGACTTTTCCTTTCCTTTATTCACAATCACAATGTTTTGTGTCATGGTGTCTTTAGGGTCTAATTCGTATTTAAGTGTCTCGTCATTGACCTTGATGTCAATTCCAGTCGCATTCCCGAGACGGATATCGATCTGAGATAGCTCTGACAGGTCTGTTTTAAACGATTCGCCATCTTTCAGTTCACCCATCTTCAGCACTTTTCCAGATTCGTCTCTCACGCGCAGCCATGAAGCTTGTGTTGCAGAAATGGTTAACTCCATATCATCTGCACCCGACACTTCATACGTTGTCGTGGACCCTTCTGTATTCGTCGCCTTCACAGAAACAGCTTCATCGTCTTTTGATGAATCATCCTTTGATGAATCGTCTTTTTTAGATGTATTTTCTTTATCATCTGACGAAGCTTTTTCTTTTTTCTTTTGATCCTTTGCGAGTGATGAATCCTCAGACACTTCGTATTTTGATTCTGATTTCTGAGGAGCTGTCTGATTATTCTTCTGTCCGCTATCATGATTGACCGCTTGCACGATCACATAAATGATGGCGATCACCACAAGTATGCCTCCAATGATTAAAATCGTCGGCAATAGCTCCAGCACCTTCGAGGCAGGCTTTGGCAGCTCTCTTTGCGGTTTAATATTTGATAATTTATCAGAGACTTCATCGTTATACGTGCTTGGTACATCTTTACGAAATTCTTCGAACAATTGTTCAGGATTTAGTCCAACGGCTTCGGCATATTGTTTAATAAACGCTCTGACGTAAAATTTACCTGGAATAATATCATAGTTTCCTTGTTCGATTGCTAGCAAATAGCGCTTTTGGATTTTGGTCGCCGCCTGAAGATCCTCCAGCGACATCCCTTTTTCCTCTCTGGCCTCAATGAGCCGTTTTCCCAATTCAGTCAAAACAAACACCTACCATTACCATATTAAAAATCGAAGCCAGAAAAACCAGAATGATCAAATACTTGTGGTTCTTCAGCGTGCTCGTATGTAATTTCTTCGTCTGCACTATTGCGCAGTTCAATGATATAGTCGAAATCGTCCATTGTATATTCTGAATTTTGAATAAAGATGTCTGGATGCTCGACCACTTTAGTTGCAGGCAGTCTCATAATTTCTCTTAAAAGCTGCAAGTGTTTCTCAGAACCTCTTCTTGTTGACACAATTCCATCAATGATAAAGACATTATCTGGGCTGTATTCATCAGCAATCAGCTGACTGCGGATGGTCTGTTTCAAAAGAGTAGACGATACAAACAGCCATCTCTTGCTTGCACATACACTTGAAGCAACAATTGATTCTGTTTTTCCAACACGCGGCATTCCGCGAATCCCAATCAATTTATGTCCTTCTTTTTTAAACAATTCAGCCATAAAATCAACAAGAAGACCGAGCTCGTCCCTTTCGAAACGGAACGTCTTTTTGTCATCAGCATCCCGCTGGATGTATCGTCCATGACGAACAGCTAAGCGGTCACGAAGTTTTGGCTGTCTTAATTTTGTTACTTTTATCGTTTCCATTGTATTTAAAATTGATTCAAGGCGCTTCACTTGATCTGTGTGGTCACAGCGCAAAAGCATTCCGCGTCTTGATACATCAACACCATTAATTGTCACAATATTAATTGAAAGCATCCCCATTAGAGAAGAAATGTCTCCTAACAGTCCGGGACGGTTTACCTGTATCTCATATTCAAAATACCATTCGAGCTTTGCCAAATGATATTACCCCCTTCATTGTGGCAAATTTTTACCTTCCTTTATCATAAAGCATTTTCACATTTTTAGAAAGCACAATGTTGCTAAACGGTTAAAATAAAAAGAGAGGCACAAACGACCCCTCTTTTTCTTTAGTGCGAGCTATTATTTTCAACTAGCTTGACCATCATATTTGCAATGGCACGCTGCTCATCTTCTGATGCAACGCTCCAAAGGTCAGCAAGCACTCTTTCCTGCTCGTTCTTTGCATCCACTTCGTTCGCTAGATATCCGCCAATTTCATACGCAAGGTTGTTGATTGTATCATCTGACAAACCTTTATCCTGCGCATGATTTAAACGGTCACCTAAAAAGTTTTTCCAATGGTCCCAGCTCTCAAGTACAGACATGTCGATTCCTCCATTCGAAAAGATGAATTACAGCCATAGCTTTTGTCATGGAGAGACGAATTATACACGTTTTTTAACAGTACCATCCGCCATTCACAGATAAAACTTGACCCGTGATATAACTTGACTGTTTTGAGGCGAGAAACCAAATGACATCTGCAATCTCCTCAGGCGCTGCAAGCCGGCCGAGCGGAATCTCTTCTTCCAGCATCGCAACGTCTTCTTGCGTGAAGCTTTGCATCATGTCCGTCTGAACAGCACCAGGAGAGACGGCATTTGCTCTAATTCCGCTTGGTGCAAGCTCTTTTGCAAGTCCTTTAATAAATGCATTTTGCGCTCCCTTGACCATGCTGTACAGCACTTCACACGATGCGCCCGTTTCTCCCCATATGGAGCTAACCGCAATGATATGACCTGCTTTTTTCTGAATCATTGCAGGCAAAAGGGATTGGGTGAGCTCATATGGACTTGTGACATGAAGCTGCACCATACTGGCTAGAACTTCTTTTTCTGTATCTGTCACTAAACCGACATGGCTCTTTCCACTATTTAAAACAACGATATCTGGACATAATGGCAGACGGCTGACAAGCTCATCCGCTCCGCCCTTTTTAGCTAAATCTGCTTGAACGACGTGCGTCTCTATTTCATATGTCTCTTCCAGATGAGCGGAGAGACGCATGGCTGCCTGTTCATTTTGGTGATAATGGAGCATCAAGTGGCAGCCTTCTTGGGCAAGCTTTTTGGCTGCCGCCTGCCCAATCCCGCCACTGGCACCAGTAATAAGCGCCCAACGACTCATACTTTGTTCCTACTTTCTTTATGAAATGCCTATTCTTTTCGTTTAAATGGGAACCAGTTTGCTGATCCGAACAATTTGACCATAACAGGTACGAATAATGGTAGCACAACGAGTGCATACAGTAAAAGTCCTGTGAGGACAAGTGTTGCAATCTGTAAAAGAGACAGCACACCTGAAGGCAGCATCGCTGCAAATGTTCCTGCCAAAATAACGGCAGCAGACATGATGACAGATCCCATATTCTTCATTGATTCGGTCATTGCAAACTGAATGTCTTTTGTTTTGTATTCATTGAACCGCTCCATTAAGAAAATCGAATAATCTACTCCCAGCGCCATTAATATGACAAATCCAAAGAATGGAACAGCCCAGTTGATGCCCGGATATCCGAAGAAATGGGTGAAAATAAATTCTGTTACACCTATTGCTGTAAAGTAAGTCAAAATGAGTGAACCAACCAAGTAAAGCGGCATGACAAGCGACCGGAACAGAATCACCAATATGAGGAAAATACCGATCATCATGTAAAGAACCGTCTTATTGAAATCTTGGTCTGACAGCTGTTTTAAATCAGCGTTCATACTTGATACGCCCGAAACGCCAAATGATACATCTTTTAGGTTTGTTTCAGGAAGTGCCCGCTCGACAGAAGCTTCCACTCGCTTAATCGTCGACAAAGCTTCATTGCCATATGGATTTTTTTCTAAAATGACATCAATCTTTGTCATTTTGCGGTCATCCGACATGTATGAATCAAATACTTGCTTGAATGCTTTATTTTTTAGGACGTCTTTTGGAATAAACCAGCCAGCCATGTCTTGATCTGGTGCATTTTTCAGTTCGTCTAAGTAGTCTCCTGCACCCATTAAGCCACTTGAAATTTTCTCAAGTCCATCTACACTCTTGTTCAGACCATCTGTCAGCTTGGTGAGGTCATCACCAAAGCCACCAATCTTTTCTTTCATTTGCTTTTGACCGTTAATGATGTCGCCTGCTCCATTTGCAAGCTTTGGCATACCATCAGCTAACTGTCCTTGCCCTTTTGACGTTTGAGCCAATCCATTTTCAATTTCTTCTAAGCCTGCAATGAGCTGATCAATTTTATTTGTAAACACTTTTTGCTGCTCTGAAGCTTTTGCGATAAAAGCGTCAGCTGCTTCAAGCTGTTTTTTTGCTTCTTTTGCTTGTTTTGCGTAGCTGTCTGCCTGTTTGGCACTTTCTTGTAAGGTAGTAGAAAGTTCATTATATGAAGCTTTGATGGCTTGATACGATTGATTTTCTTTCACCTGCGGAATTTGCTCTTCAAGTGTACTGAATTGCTGATTCGCTTGAGTGATCAAAGCTTTAACATCCGCTGCAGCAGATGATGTCGTATCGACTTGTGCTAAAGCTGCCTTTAATTCTTTGGAAATGCTTTTATATAGGGCAACTTGCTGATTCACTTGTGCGACTTGATCCGTTAATTCTTTTTTCGCACCCTTTATTTCCTCTTTAATGGCTGCCACACCTTGTTTGTTTTGGTCGATTCCGTCTTTCAGTTTTCTTAACGTTTTCTCCACGTTTTGAATGCCTGTTTGCACGGATTCGGTACCAGAAATCAATTTGTTAATGCCTTTTCCAGATGATTTGATTTGTGGTGTTTGATCCTCAATGGATTTACTCATTGTCGTAAGCCCATCTTGAATTTTTTTCAAGCCTTCATTGCTTTTATCAAGTCCATTATTCAGCTCTTTGGCTTGTGACTTCACGTACAGATCACTCAGCCCTTTACCGACAGGACGTGTTGCACTTCTAACTTTACTCACACCATCTGTTTGTTCAATCGCGCGACTTAGTTTTTCTACGGCAATAAGCCCTTCGTTATTATCAAGGAGATCAGATGATTTCACCACAACCGTTGCCGGGAGTGCTTCCCCTGGTCCAAATTTGTCAGAAATCGTATTGAACGCATTGACGGATTCATATTTATTACCGATTTCATCTAAGCTGTTATAAGAAAGGGTTCCTTTATACATAAAAATTGACGGGAGCGTAATAATCGCTACGATTAATAAACTGAAAAGTGGTTTCTTAAAAGAGAAACGACCTGCCGTTTCCCACATTTTTGACTGCGGATGGGCAATATCGCCTTTAATCGGCCAAAATAACACTTTTCCTAAAACCGCCATAAAGAATGGGACTACGGTGAGCAGTGCCACGATGAGCACAGCGACTCCAACTGCGACGGCAACCGCTGATTTATAAAGCTGGAATTGCGCTAGACCAATACATGTAAAGCCGATAAGGACAGCGATTCCGCTGAATAAGACCGTCTTTCCTGCTGTTTTATACGTAATAAGAATGGCTTCAATTTTGTCTTTTCCATGCGCAATCTCTTCTTTAAATCGGCTGAGAAGTAGAATACAGTAATCTGTTCCAATTCCAAACATGATCGCGACCATAAAGATCTGGGTAAAGGTCGAGAGTGGAAAGTCTAGATATTTGACTAAGTAAGCTACGATGGATTGACTGACCAAGTAAGAAAGGGCCACTGCGACTAAAGGCACGAACGGTGCCACCGCTGATCTAAAGACAAGCACAAGGACGACTAGGATAAACCCAATTGTAATGAACTCCGTTTTCTTCAGGCCTTCTTGCGAGCTTGTGATCACATCATCATCGATTAACGGCTGCCCTGTCATTTCAAATTTCAGGTTCAGGCTCTTAAGCTTTTCATTGACTCTTTCTTTAAAATCGGATGCTTTGATTTTGTTCGAGTCGTATGTAACTGGAACAAGGAGCGTCGTTTGATCTTTAGAGAGCATTTGTTTTTTGATATCTTTGTTCGCTTCAAAATAAGAAGTGATGTCTTCTACGTGGAGATCTTTATCCTTTTCTAAAATCTCCATTGCCTTTTTTAAAGATGTTTCTCTTTCTTTGACAATGTTCTTTTCTTGAAAGACAATGACGATTGATTTTTCTGTATCTCCGTTTTCAGACATTTTCTTTAATAGCTGATCGGCATATGAGGACGGATAACCATCTGGAACAGAAATTTGCCCTTTTTCTTTTGTTAATTGGGCCATATTAGGAGCGGTGATAAGTAACACTGCCGCTAATGCGACCCAAAGGATCGTGATAAGCCATCTACCCTTTATGATTGCTCTCATTAGTACTTTGTGCCTCCTCTTCGATGATAATCTGATAGATCTTTTCATAAGTTTGAATAAATGATTCCATTTCCTTTTCTTCCAGCTTTTTAAAATAAGATCGAACAAGACCTTGAAGCTGTTTTTCCATTCGGCTGACCACATCTTTGCCCTCTGGAGTTACGTACAGATGCACATTTCTTCTATCGGCTTGATCGTGCTCACGAACAATATAGTTCTTTGTGAATAGACGGTTTGTCATTGATGTCACAGCACTTTTATTCACATTACATACATTAGCTAGGTCTGTTGATGTACACCCTGGATGTAAATTGATGTATCGAAGCGAGTAATACTGATCAAGGGTAAGCTCTTTATCAAGCTTTTCTGTGATCATACTCGATACTTTTTTCTCCAACATGAGATAGACGTCTGCATACCTCTGAATGAGCTGTGCAATTTTTTTTTGTTCCATACGCTGCTCCTTTTTAGTTTAAGTGTTTAACTATTAAAGAGTTTAACTAATAAGCAAAACAATTGTCAATCATTATCTTCACAAAGCAAGCGCTTCCTTCAATTGAACATAAAAAAGACAAACTCATTTGACCTGAGTTTGTCTTTTTTCATTTATTTTGTTTTCGGGACGACTTTGAAAACAGACATCCGCTCTTCATCAATTTCTTCCTCTAATATCTGCTGAATATCTGTTAATTGAATTTGCTCAAGCACTGGCACGACATCAAATAAGCTCATTTCTAAGAACGCATATCTAGTGAATTGATTGGCAATGTATTCTGGAGAGTTCATGGCTTTTAAAAAGCTGCCAATTTTTTTCTTGCGCGCGAGCTCAATTTTTTCTTCTGTGATCAGGCTCTTTGCTTGAAGGAGGGTTTCTTTTAATTCCTTTGCCAGTTGATCAGGATCGTTCGTATCCCCACCAACTGAAGTAAAACCAAAGCCGCCCTCTTCCGTATAATCGTAACTGAATGTCTCATCAATCAAGCCTTTTTCATACATCCGTTCATATTGTAAGGAACTTTTTCCAAACAGCGTCTCTAAAATCAGGTTCATCCCAAGCTCATGCTTGAGAAGCTGATTTCCTTTTTTATGCGGGTTTTTTGTTTTCAAACCGAACATACATTTAGAGCCTTGTACATTCATTTTCAGTTCGTATTCTTTTCGGTACACGCTTTCAGGCTCATTGATTTCTTTTCTCTTGATCTCTGGCTGGTCTGTAAACGGTTTTTTCGCTTGATTCGCTCTTACTTGATCTAATATTTGCTTCGGGTCAACAGGACCGACAACAAAAAGGAGCATATTGCTCGGGTGATAGAACGTTTCATAGCATTCATACAAATGGTCTTTTGTAATTGGAGCAATACTCTCTACTGTTCCAGCAATATCAATTCTCACCGGATGCTCTTGATAAAGATTTTCAATCAAACCAAAGAATAAACGCCAGTCCGGATTGTCATCATACATATTAATTTCTTGACCAATGATGCCCTTTTCTTTTTCGACCGTTTTTTCAGTAAAATAAGGTTCTTGCACAAAATCAATGAGTGTCTCAAGGTTTTGTTCGACATTTGCGGTACTTGAAAATAAGTAGGCCGTTCTCGTAAACGTGGTAAAAGCGTTTGCAGCTGCCCCTTGTTTACTAAATGTATGAAACACATCACCATCTTCTTTTTCAAACAACTTATGCTCTAAGAAATGGGCAATTCCGTCAGGCACCCTGATCATGTCTTCTTTGCCAAGCGGCACAAATTCGTTATCGACAGAGCCATACTTTGTTGTGAAGGTCGCGTATGTTTTATTAAACCCTTGCTTTGGCAGCACATAGACGTCTAGTCCGCTTTCCATTTTTTCATGATACACCGTCTCTTGCAGCTGATCGAATTGAATTGTTTTTACTGTCATGAAGCACCCTCCGTTCCTTTAAGAAAATAGGTCGTATCCCATTCGATTTTTTGACCTACTTTGATGATGTCTTCTTTTGTCACTCGGTCTAACGCTTCTAAAAAGGAATCAAGGGTCTCGCCCGTTGGCACGACTGCATGCTGATACAAATATTCCGCAGTGCCATAAGACGTATCAATCGTTTCCAGCAGCTGATTTTTGACGACTGCCTTTGTTTGATCAATCGCTTCTTCTGAAAAATCGCCTTTTTGCATCGCATCAAATTGTTCTTTAATGATGTCTACTGCCTGCTGGTAGTTACCGACTTCAATACCTGACATGACCATCATCAAGCCTTTAAAGCTCTCAAGTCTAGACACAGCGTAGTACGCAAGACTTTCTTTTTCCCGAACATTAATGAATAGCTTTGAATGCGAGAAGCCGCCGAAAATGCCATTAAACAAATGCAGCGCTGGATAATCTTCATCTGCAATCGTTGTATGCGTGCGAAAGCCAATATTCAGCTTTCCTTGTTTTACGTCTTCTTCATCAATGACTTCTTTTGGTTCTTTTTGTGACCTTGATGATTCGGTGTTTTGTTTGATCGGCTCTCTTTCAGTTGTTTTGAAGTATTGCGAGACCATTCGGTTGATGTCTTGTTCGTCAACATCCCCCACAACATAGAGATCAAGCTGATTTGATTGAAGTGCATGCTCGTAAGCTTCAAAGAGCGTGTTTGCTGTAATATTCTCGAGGTCTTCCATTTCACCATTGACGTGGAGTGCATATGGTTCACCTTTACACATTTCCTGCACAAGCCTTAAGTTCGAATAACGCATTTTGTCATCATACACTGCTTGAATTCGCTGTTTTAATGTACGTTTCTCTTGCTCTACATATAAATGACTAAACACCCCATCTTCAACGTGCGGATGAAATAATAGGTCAGATAGCAAGGCAATCCCTTTTTCTAGTAAAGGTGTTTGATCCTTTAAATATTTTTCATTCGCCATTTCAAGGCGGAATGTAATGATGTGATTCTCTCCTTTTTTCGCCATGTCAGCCGAAACTGTTGCTCCATAGAGCTCATCAAAATAAGCACGCAACTCTCCTGTTTTCGGCATTTTTTCTGTCCCTCTTAACAGCACATGGGGGAAAAGAGATCGCATGGTGACGTCATCTTTTGATAGAGGCGCAAGCATTTTAAAAAGGATTGTCACTGTTTTAAATTTTTCTGTTTTGACAATATGAGTATGAAGACCAGGTGTGTCCAATGTCTTCTCTTGTAAGTACGTCATGAGAAACCTCCTTTGTTCATCCTATTTATTATGTATTAGAACATAGCTGATATATACGTGAAACAGCCATTTAATAGTCATTATATCAATCAGAGGAAAGGATAGGAAATAAAAACGCCTCTGCTATAAGCAGAGACGCCGGTCGTTATTTCATTCTAAAAGGCCACCAATTCCATTTACCGAAAATACGAACCATGACCGGAATAAAGAGTGGAAGAACAACAAAAGCATATAATAATAATCCAATGAGTACGACCGTTGCAATTTCAACAAGTGATAGCACACCCGATGGCAGCATAGCGGCAAAGGTCCCTGCTAAAATGGCAACTGCTGAAATAATGACTGAGCCCATATTTCTCATCGCTGATATCATTGATGCTTGAACATGCTCTCCCTTCCATTCATTAAAACGATCCATAAGGAAGATCGAATAATCAATGCCGAGTGTGACAAGAATGACAAAGCTGAAAAATGGGACAGCCCAGCTGACACCGTCGTAGCCAAAGAATGTTTTAAATATCCATTCTGTTAAACCGATGGATGTAAAATACGTTAAAATAAGTGATAATGTTAAGTATATCGGCATGACGATTGACCGTAATAATAAAATTAAAATAAAGAAGATGCCAATTAACATGAAAATCACTGTTCTGATAAAGTCACCATCAGACGTTTCTTTTAAGTCAACATTTAAGCTTGAGATACCAGATACACCGTAATTGGCATTTTTCAGTCCACTTACAGGTAAATATTGATCAAGAGTGTCCTCGATTTTCGCTACACCTTTCATCGCTTCATTGCTGTATGGATTCACGTTTAAAATGACTTCAAAGGTGGTTAATTTACGATCTGGAGACATATACGTATCAAATATTCTCTTAAACTCTTGGCGTTTTAATACTTCTTTTGGGATAAACCAGCCCGTTATTTCTTCATCTGGCGCTTGCTGAAGCTGCTTTAAGTAGCTGTCAGCCTCAGTGAAGCCGCTTTTGACTTGCTCAAGCCCTGAAATACTTTCATCTAAACCATCTGTTAATAATGTCATTTTTGATGATAGCTGGTTAAATCCTTTTTTGATGGCTTTTTGGCCATCTGTCAGCTGATCTGCACCATCTTCGATTTTAGGCATTTCTTTGATTAATTGTTTTTGCCCTTCATTTGTTTCATCCAGACCATTATAAATTTGATCCAGACCTGTCATAAGCGCTTGTACTTGACGCTTTACTTCTTTTTGCTTGCTTGATAAGGTTTCAATGACTTGATCTGCTTTCTTGATCTTTTGTTTAAAGGCAGATGCTTCATCTTCATATAAACTCATTTGATCTCCAGCTTGGTCAAGCATTCCTTTCGTGTCTTTGAATACTTTTTTGATTTCCTTATATTCATCCATATCTTTTACTTCTGGAAGCCGATTTTCAAGTGCTTCAAATGATAAATTCTCATAGGATTGTTTTACTTTTTTAATGGTTGTCATCAGCTGTTGATTCGATTTCGCGTGACGTTCCAGCGTACTCACAACTTGTTCAAGCTCTTGAATCATGGCTTCACTGCTGCGATATTGTTGTTCTAATTCTTTTTTCGCTTCTTTGATTTCACTACGAATGGTGCCTACTCCATCTTTACTGCGTCTGACCCCATCTTCTAAAGAAATCAGGGATTTCCTTACTTCTCCGATACCGCTTTTGATAGCTTTTGTACCATCAATCAGCTGGTCAATGCCTTTGGCAGATTCTTCAATTTTTGGTTTTTGTTTGAGAAGGGCTAGGTTTGTTTCGGACAAGCCATCAGAAATTTTCCCGATTCCTTCATGACCTTTGCCTAGCTCTCCTCCCAGTTCTTTCGCTTGAGAGGTGACGTAAAGCTGACTTAACCCGTCTCCAACAGGACGAGTGACACTGCGAACCGCTTTTACTTCCTCAATGTCATTTAATTTACGGGTCAGTTTTTCAATCGTGACAATCTTTTCTTGATTATCTAGTTCATTGTCACTTTCGACGAGCACATTCAGCGGCAACGCTTCACCAAAGCCAAATTGCTCTGATATCTTATTAAATGCAGACACTGACTCATACTTTGTCCCAATCTCATTTAAACTGTTATAAGAAAGGGTGCCGTCATACATCAGGATAGGCGGTACAGTGATAAGTGCGACTAAACCTAAGCTAATTAGCGGCCTTTTAAATGAAAAACGCCCAGCCCATTCCCACATCTTACTTTGCGGATGTCGAATGTTTTCTCGTTTAGATGGCCAGAAAAGGGATTTTCCAAAGACGGTCATAAAAAAAGGAACAATTGTGACAAGGGCAATTAGCAGGATGCCAACCCCTACGGCCACACTGACGGCTGACTGATACAATTGGAATTTAGCAAAACCAATACTTGAGAAGCCGACTAACACGGCTAAGCCGCTGAAAAATACCGTTTTCCCTGCACATTGATACGTGATGATAATCGCCTCTTTGACATCACGTCCTTGACCAATTTCCTCTTTAAAACGGCTTAAAAGCAATATACAATAATCCGTTCCTATACCGAACATAATGGCTACCATAAAAATCTGAGTAAAATTAGATAGAGGAAATTGCGTATATTCTACAAGAAAAGCCACAATACACCGACTAACGGCGTAAGAAATGCCAATCGTAATGAGCGGAACAACAGGTGCCAATATCGATCTGAATACAATTATTAAAATAAAGAAAATAAAAATCATCGTAATAAGTTCAGTTTTCTTCAGACCTTGTTGAGAGCTTTTAATAACATCTGCATCCACAAATTTTTGACCCGTCATTTCATATGAGACGCCGTAGGGCTTTAAAACTTCCTCAATTTGTTCTTTAATCTTCACAGCTTTTGTTTCGTAGTGGTCGAATTTGAATGGAACAAGAAGTGTACTTTTATCCTTTGATAAAAGTTGTTTTTGAATGTCCTTTTCTACATGGAAATACGAAGTAATTCCGTCAATGTGGAGTTCTGGGGCATGTGTCATGAGTGCAGCTAAAGCCTTTTTTAATTCCTGCTCTTTCGCAGGGAACAGATGTTGTTCGGAGAATACAATCACACCAGTATCTTTTTTCCCGTTATGATCTGATAGCTTATCCAATAAGTGAAGTGCTTCAGCTGTTGGTGTCCCCTCCGGAACCTTTAATTGACCTTTTTCTCTTGTTAATTCCTCTAAATCGGGCGCAGTAATAAACAGAATAACAGCTGTTATCATCCACACCACTAATACAATCCATCTTGCTTTAATAATTTGCAACATAGCTGCTTCAAGCTCCTTCTAGTTCATCAATCAATTTGCTGTATTTGAGCGTGTCTGAAGTGCTGGCTTCGTCTCCTTCAACGTGCTAATGGCAGGATGACCTATTCAATTGTCCGTTCGTGTTGAAGAAACACATATCCATCATCAGCCACGAGCTCAATTTCTGCCTAAAGAACGGCAGAAAATGAATATTTTTTACACCTCCTATTTGGGATAATTTAAAAGATATTACTATACATTAGTTTAACTATCAAAATTTTACATGTCAATTTATAAAAAAGAAAAAAGATGGCAAAATACCATCTTTTTCTATGTTTAAACCGTTTTCAATTGTTCACTTTCATCCTTTTCATCTGGCTGGATGAAAAAGAGCACTAAAAATAATGAAATGAGACTGCATATGGTCGAGAGAATAAAAACGATTGAGTCTCCTTTATCCATGAGATAGGCATAAATCGGAGGTCCTAAAGCGACACCGATAAACCGCATACTGCTATAAAATGACGTAATGGTTCCGCACTGCTCTTTTTCAATTCCTTCTGTAATCAGAGCATCAAGCGCAGGAAGAACCATACCAATCCCCACTCCACCAATGCTTAAACAGATAAATAAGACATAAAAACTGTGATTCCACCATAAAAAAATATAGGAAATTGATAAAAGGGCCATACCTACGATTAGAAAGATTCTCATTTTCCCCTTTTCTTTTCCGATCGTTTTCCCAGCAATGTAGGAACTTATCGATAAAAAAAGGAGCGGGATACTAAGCAGCAGCCCTTTTTTGACCCCCTTTATTTGATACGCCACCTCTAGGTTATCGGATAAGTAAAAGAGCACACCAAAAAGAAGAAACATAATAAAACCGCCAATAGCAAAAATGGCATAAAGCCAGCGTCCCTCATGCTTAAAAATGGTCTTTGTTGATTTTAAAAATTCTTTAAATGTAGGCGGTTCCTCCTCTTTTTTCGCAGACTCAACCATAAACAGCACCATGAGAAAGCTTATGATCGAAAAGAACGGAATGAACCAAAATGGCACAAACCAAAACCATGAAGCAAGAAGTGCCCCAATAATAGGACTTAGTACCTTTCCAGCTGTATTAGAGGTTTCTATGGCGCCGAGGCCCGCACTTACCTCTTCATCATCATGAAACAAATCTCCTATAAACGGCATGACAACAGGTGCCGCTCCGGCTGAGCCAACACCTTGAAGGACTCTGCCAAACAGAATCCACATGTAGGGTTCTTTCATGATGGTTGAGGCAACAGCTGCCACAGCTCCCCCAAGTCCTGCAATTAAGAGGCACGGCAGGAGAACCTTTTTCCGCCCAATCCGGTCAGATAAATAACCAGCAATTGGTATACACAAGATCGCTACAACGGAGTATACCGTAATAATGAGTGAGACTTGAAAGGAAGTGATCGAGAGTTTCTTTTCTATCTCAGGCAATACTGGTATTAACATCGAGTTCCCAAGTGTCATGATTAGAGGCACTGATGATAATGCAATAATATTCTTTTTACTGACTGTATTCTCGCCCAACATCATTCACCCAATTCTATATACTGTTATGTATTAGGATGGCAAGTTTTACGGGTTTTATGTATGGACAAACAAAAAGCAACCGCCTATGGTAGCGACTGCTTTGTTAAAATCGTTTACGTATGACATGAAAGCTGAATTTATCCGCTCGAAAGTAATTGAGTGAGTATAAGACCGGCTGATCATCCTGATCATAGTGTATTTGTTTCAGTAAAAGTAACGCCGTTTCAGGATCACATTCTAGTATCGGTGAGACCTGATCGTGATAGCCAATCGGTTCGATGTCAGCAACTGCATATTTAATCCCGCTGTGTGGTTCTCTTCCAAACAGCTCAAAAAGTGACTCTTCTTCATGAGTAAAAGAAGCAGGGAGATGCTTGACCGGAATCTTATCTAAACAATAGACGACTGGCTGTCCATCTGCCGTTCGAACCCGTTCCATTGAAAAAATCTCATCAGATTCATCACACTGAAAACGAATGACATCATTCTCTGTTGGCTCCCCTTCTTGCGAAGATAAAAAGATGGTACCTGGCGTCATATTGACCTGCTCAATCATTTTCGTGACACTTGTCAGCTGTTCAATACCTGTTGAGAAGAGAGGTCTTGAGTTGACGAAAGTTCCCACACCATGCCTTCTAATTAAATACTTCTCTTCTTCTAATATACGAAGGGCCTCACGCAGTGTCGCTCTGCTCACACCTAAAAGCTTTGAGAGCTCAAACTCTGAAGGCAGCTTTTCTTTTTCGGCATATACGCCTGTTTGAATATCTTCTTTAATACGGTCAATCACTTTCAAATATAAATGGCGATTGTCTGTTTTGGTCGACATGTTTTCCCTCCGTCTAATCAATGCAAATGATAAGATGAGAAATCTCTATTCCGAGATAAGATGAACATAACTATATCATGTTTTTGTAAATAAATAAATAGTCTGACATTCAGTTAACATAATCATTATATTGTTGACTTTATTTTAGGAAAGCTCTCTTCGATTTATGAAGAGAGCTCGTCATATTGTTCTTTTGAGAGTAGAACTTCTCTCGGTTTACTTCCTTCATATGGGCCTACAACCCCTCGCTCTTCCATTGCGTCAATCAGACGTGCGGCTCGTGTATAACCGATGCGGAATCTTCTTTGAAGCATAGAGACAGAAGCTGTCTGCATGCCGATAATCAGTTCAACTGCTTCATCATATAAATCGTCATCCACAGACGCAAGCTGATCCTGAGGTTCTTCACTTGGTATCATTTCTTCTTGATATTGCGCTTTTTGCTGTGTGATGACATGATCAACGACATGTTCCACTTCTTCATCGGATAAAAATGCGCCTTGCACACGGACCGGCTTATTTGCTCCAACAGGTAAAAATAGCATATCCCCTCTGCCGAGCAGTTTCTCTGCGCCTCCCATATCAAGGATGGTCCTAGAATCTGTTTGGGAGGAGACACTAAAGGCGATACGGGATGGGATGTTGGCTTTAATGACACCTGTAATGACATCGACAGAAGGTCTTTGTGTTGCGATAATTAAATGAATACCTGCAGCACGAGCCATTTGGGAAAGTCTTGTAATGGAATCTTCCACATCAGAAGAAGCAACCATCATTAAATCTGCAAGCTCGTCTACAATGACGACAATATAAGGAAGTTCTGGCTGCTTTGCCTCTTCTGATTGATTCATTCGTTTAATGTAATCATTGTATCCTTCAATATTTCTTGTCCCTGTATGAGAAAACAATTCATAGCGGCGCTCCATTTCACTGACTACTTTTTTGAGTGCCTGTGAGGCTTTCTTTGGATCCGTTACAACTGGAGCTAAAAGATGCGGGATGCCGTTATAGACATTTAGCTCTACCATTTTCGGGTCAATCATCATCATCTTCACTTCATGAGGTTTCGCTCTCATGAGAATACTTGTGATAATGCCATTGATACATACACTTTTTCCACTTCCGGTTGATCCTGCTACAAGCAAATGGGGCATTTTATTCATTTCAGCGAGCACGGCTTCACCGGAAATATTTCGGCCAAGTCCAATGAGCAGTTTTGCATTTGGACGGTCATTTTGCTTCGATTCTAAGACCTCTTTTAAAGAAACCATGGCAATTTCTGCATTAGGAACTTCAATCCCGATGGCTGATTTTCCAGGAATCGGCGCTTCAATTCGAATGTCTTTTGCTGCCAAGGCAAGAGCTAAATCATCACTTAAGTTGACAATCTTACTTACCTTGACACCGACATCTGGGTATACTTCATATTTGGTCACGGCCGGCCCTAAATGAACCTGAGTGACTTTCGCCTTTACACCAAAGCTTTGAAACGTTTTTTCAAGCTTCCTTGCATTTTCGTATATATTTTTCTTATCTGTTTGCTGACCTGAATGCTGCGGCTCTGCCAAAATATCAAGAGACGGCAATTCGTAATCTTTGTTTTCAAGTTCGGTAAATGTCATAGGCGGCACTTCTTTTGGTTCATCAGCCATATCTTGAGATGATGCACTTTGCACGGGCTTTTGAAGCGGTTCTGATTCTTTTATTACCTGCTCTTTTTGAACCGGCGGGGTGAGAATGTCATCCCTGTCTGCAAAGCTTGAAATAATGGGCTGACTATTGTCAGAAGCCGGTGTTTCCTCCTCGATCAAGATATGATCATCTTCGTCATCCTCTTGAATGCGTGAACGTTTTTTCTTTTCACCTATTTTCTGAGAGGGTGCGCTCTTTTTCGCCTGCCTGATCCCCTTCATATCTTGAACAAACGCCTTCCACTGCCTCACCATAAATTGTGATACAGGGAGTGTCACTTTTTTGACCATTTCTTGCAGTGATCGATTTGTGATCAGAACAATACCAATCAGCATGAGAACAATCGCCATGATTTGAGAGCCTGCTTGTGCAAATAAGAAATACGAAGCAGCAAATAATACGGCGCCGATCATGCCGCCTCCTAAATCAGGCGACCCAGTCTCACCTTTCATGTCCATTAAGAAAAGCTCAAACGTATTTCTGATCACACTTTGAGAGCCTATGACGCCTGCAGATGACAGGTGCTGAAAAAGCTTCACATGTGACAACAGCAAGATGCTCGCAATGATGCAGTATAGACCTGCTTTTCTTCTTGTCAACATATCTGGAATTTGTTTTTTCCAAAAGATCGTCACACCAAAAAGAAATAATCCGATAAGGCAGAGAATAAACCATTCACCTGCAAAGAATCGGAATAGATGTACAAAGGTTTGTCCAACAACACCTAGCTGTAAAATGGCAATGATCGCTATGGCAATACAGACTAACCCATTTAATTCATATTTCAGTTTTAGCTGTTTATTTTGTTTTTTTCTCGTTTTACGTTTCCTCTTTTTAGCCATACTCATCACCTTACTACGAAAGAAAATATAACCTACCGAAAGATCAGAAAGAAAGCAGCCTGGTTTTGGCTGCATCTTGTTGTAAGTTTTCCCTTTATTATAGCATAGAATCATTCATATGAGTCGGTTTGATTGGTACCTAAATGTAACTTCAATCGCTTGCCTGGTGCAAGCTCTTGATTCAAAAAGTCCATTGGATTGGTGCTCATCACTTGGACAATTTCTGCTTCATCTTCTTTCATTTCAACCATCACTGGCACGCCTTGAATGTTTACCTGCTGCAGTTTGCGGTCTCCTTGTTCCTCAGCGTAAATGGCTTCATAGGGCATAGGTGTATATAAAATCATTGGATCAGCCCCTCATTTTGAGATGCCCTGTCTCCAATGAGCTCGTTCAACTTTTTAATCGCTTGTCCTACGCCGCCTACTTCATTCATGAGTCCGTATTCTGCTGCCTCATGACCAACGACATTTGTTCCAATGTCTCTTGTCAAATTGCCTTTTGAGAACATCAGCTCTTTAAACTTTTCTTCTGTAATGTCTGAATGACTCGTGACAAAGTTAATAACCCTGTCCTGCATTTTATCTAAGTATTCAAAGGTTTGCGGGACACCAATCACAAGACCGGTTAAACGCACAGGATGAATGGTCATAGTGGCTGTTTCTGCAATATACGAATAGTCACACGATACAGCGATTGGGACACCAATTGAGTGGCCGCCGCCGAGCACAATCGATACAGTCGGTTTCGATAATGACGCCAGCATTTCCGCAATGGCTAGACCTGCTTCTACATCGCCGCCCACTGTGTTTAAGATAATTAAAAGCCCTTCGATTTTTGGGTTTTGTTCAACTGCTACAATTTGCGGAATGACATGTTCGTATTTGGTTGTTTTATTTTGTGGCGGAAGCTGCATGTGACCTTCAATTTGTCCAATAATGGTGAGGCAATGTATATTTGTATCCTGTGGCAACTGTGGCACTGCTGTTTCACCAAGCTGTTGTATTTTGCTCATAATGCTATCTTTTTCTTCTGGCTTTCGCTCAGACTGCTGTTCATTCTTTTCGTCCATTTGTCTCCATCCTTTCCTAAAAACTCTCCTCCTATTATGGACAAGAGGGTCGTATTCCATCCGCTTTCCTAGCGCCACATCAAAAAAGCCCAAAGAGCTTATGCTCCTTGGGCTTTCTCATCACACTTCCATAATAATTGGAATGATCATCGGCTTACGTTTTGTTTTTTCATATAGGAATTGATTTAATACATCGCGCATGGATTGTTTCAATGTTGACCATTCAACAATAGAATTTTCCGTTTGCTCTTTGACAATTCCTTTTACCATCTCTGTTGCTTTCACAATCAGCTCTTCGGATTCTCTTACATAAACAAATCCTCTTGTGATGATTTCAGGTCCAGAAATTAATTGTTTCTTTTGTTTGTCGAGCGTAATGACCACAATTAAGATTCCATCTTGAGACAATAGGCGTCTATCGCGTAAAACAATGTTACCGATATCTCCAACGCCAAGACCATCAATCAAAATGTTACCTTGGTGAACTTTTTCACCGATCTTTACGTTCTGTCCTCTGAATTCAACAACATCCCCTTTATCAATCAAGAAAATGTCGCTACGTTTCATTCCCACTTCTTCAGCAATACGAGAATGTGCTTTTTGCATACGATATTCACCATTCACCGGAATTAAATACGTCGGCTTTAGTAAGTTCAGCATCAGTTTTAATTCTTCTTGACAGCCATGTCCAGATACATGTACGCGCTTTTGAGCAAAAATGACCTGTGCTCCGCTTCTTGTGAGGAAATCAACTGTTTTTGAATACGTCAGTTCTTGTCCTGGAAGAGGTGTAGACGCAATCACAACAGTGTCACCTTTTTCAATATGAAGCTGTTTGTGATTTTGTTTGGCCATTTTTGTTAAAGCAGCAAGAGGCTCACCATGGCTTCCAGCAGTCAGGATGACCACATCGTTTTTCGCCATTTTCTTCACTTCTTGTACTGGCACAAATAATTCTTCGTCTGCTGTGACGTAACCGAGCTTGATTGCCAGCTGAAGAGTTGTCATCATATTCTTTCCTGCTACTGCAAGCTTACGCCCATTTTGAATGGTTGCATTAATGATCTGCTGTACACGGTTAATATTTGATGAAGATACAGCGACTATCACACGATTCTCAGCATTGTACATCGCATTTGAGATTTCGTCTTGGACGATTGCCTCAGATGGTGTATAGCCTGGTTTTTCAGCATTCACACTATCTGAAAGAAGGGCTAAAACGCCATTGTTTCCGATTTTCGCAATCTCTCCGATGTCACAGGCTTGGTTAAGCGCTGGGGTTTGATCAAATTTAAAATCACCTGTGCATACAATTGAACCAAGAGAGGTTTTGAAGCTGATCCCGACTGAATCAGGAATACTATGATTCGTTCTAAAGAATGATACTTTTGTTGTTTCAAATGTAATAACCGATTTCGCATGTACTTCGCGCAAATCAGCTTTTTGGTTGAAGCCATATTGCTTTAATTTCTCCCGAAGTAACGCAAGGGTCAGCTTCGTTCCGTAGACTGGTACAGACAATTTACTCAAGCAATGGAATACGCCTCCGATTGCCTCATCATGTCCGTGGGTAAGAAAAATTGCTTTCACCCGATCAGCTCGTTCAGTTAAATAAGAGATATCAGGAATAACCACGTCAATGCCCAGCATTTCGTTTTCTGGATGCATTAAACCTGCATCTACAACATATATGTCTGAATCAATTTCAATGACATATAAGTTTTTCCCGATTTCTCCAACACCTCCCAGTGCAATAATTCTTACGTTCTCTGTATTTTTCTTTTTCAAAATTCTTATCCTCCTAGTCTCAAGCCCGTCCATCATCGCTTAATGCTATTATAACTGAATCTAATTTTAGAAAACAAGATGCAGTCACATTTTAAGATAGTGTTTATGTATAAAAAACGGTCATACTCAGGGACATCTGAGAATGACCGCTTACGAAATTTTTTGTTTTGATCAGCTATTTAATACGCTGCTCAAATCCAGTCTCTCTTCTTCTGACAAAGGCAAAAGAGGGAGACGAACAGATCCGACATCTAGACCTTTCAGTTGAAGGGCTGTTTTGACAGGCGTTGGATTTGGCGCTGTGAAAAGCTGTTTCATGATTGGAAGCAGCTTTTGATGGATCAATGCTGCATTGGCTGTTTGACCTGAAGCATAGCTTTTCAACATTTGCTGCATATCAAGTCCTACGATATGAGACGCCACAGAGACGACTCCCTTTGCACCAACAGCTACAGCAGGAAGTGTTAAGCTGTCGTCACCTGAATATACGTCGAAATCTTCTGGCGTCTCTGCAATGATTTTTGTCATGGCATCTAGATCGCCGCTTGCTTCTTTGATCGCGACAATGTTTGGTATTTGCGCAAGCTTAATCGTTGTTTCTGGTGCTAATGAAGCAGCCGTTCTTCCTGGTACATTGTAAAGCATGACAGGAAGAGATGTAGACTCGGCAATTGCTTTAAAGTGTGCATACATGCCTTCCTGTGATGGCTTGTTGTAGTAAGGTACGACAAGCATCACTGCATCAACGCCCGCTTCTTCTGCTTTTTTTGTTAGTTTGATAGACGCATTTGTATTATTACTGCCTGTTCCTGCAATGATTTTACAACGACCATTTGCTAATTTCACCGATTGCTGAAAAAGAGCGACCTTTTCTTCAGTCGATAAAGTTGGCGATTCGCCTGTTGTACCTGCAACGACTAAAGAGTCACTGCCGTTTTTTAACAAGTAATCAATGAGAATTGATAGCTTTTGGAAATCAATGTTGCCCTTTTTATCAAAAGGTGTAATCATAGCTGTTGCGATATTTCCGAAATTCATTTTTTTCACCTCATCATGATTCAATCACATTTATCTTGAAAGTTCAAACACTTCATGCAGGGCATTGACAGCCGCTCTCATGTTTTCTTCGTGCACGAGCACCCAAATGGTCGTATGACTGTCAGCTGATTGTAAAATCGGAATGTTTTGCTCTGATAGAGCCGAAACAATTTTAGATGTGACTCCTGGTACACCCATGATGCCTGCTCCAACAGCTGATACCTTCGCGCAATTGGTTGTCACAATCGGTGTATAGCCGAGGTCTTTTAATATCGACGTTGCCTTTTCAGTCATTGCACCTGTCACTGTATACACAATTTCACTCGGTGTAATGTTGAAGAAATCAACACTGATTTGTGCGTTTGCCATTGCTTTGAAAACCTCTGTTTGCACGCTGTATTGCCCTTCTTTTGCCGGGACTTTGATTTGCGTCACATCATTGACATGTGCAATACCCGTAATGAGGCGGTCATACACATCATGACTCATTTTATCTGAGTAGTGTGACGTCACAAGTGTACCCTCATCATCAGAGTATGTTGAGCGGACCCTCATTGGTACTTTTGCTTGCATGGCAATTTCAACAGCCCTTGGGTGAATGACTTTCGCCCCTTGGTATGCGAGGTTGCAAATTTCAGTATATGTCACGACTCTCAGCGGTTTTGCATTTTTTACAATGCGGGGATCTGCTGTCATCACCCCTTCTACATCTGTAAAAATATCGATAAAATCTGCTTGCAATGCAGCGCCTAACGCAGCAGCTGACGTATCACTGCCACCTCGTCCAATCGTTGTCACGTCTCCATTTTTTGCAGCTCCCTGGAAACCAGCGACAACAACCACATCATGCTCAGAAAGTGCCGCCTCAAGGCGTTCACACTTCATGTCAATAATTTTCGCATTTGTATGTTCTTTATCCGTCACAAAGCCTGCCTGTGATCCAGTCATCGCAACAGCCTTTAGCCCGTTTTCATTCAGCATACTTGAAAACACAACAGCTGATATATTTTCGCCGCAAGAAACGAGTAAATCTTTTTCTCGATTCGTCATATGCTGGGCGCTGCCATAAAGCAGTCCAAGCAGCGTATCTGTTGCATAAGGATCGCCTTTTCGTCCCATTGCCGATACGACAACAACCGATTTATAGCCTTTCTCTTTTGCAGATAAGATATGTGCAAGTGCCCGTTTTCTTCCTTGATCATCTTTGACAGATGTACCGCCAAATTTTTGGACAATTATTTTCACTGTTTTCACTCCAAGTTCATTCTGACGTAACAGAAGAGAGCAGGCGAAAGATGCCTAACTCTCTTCTGTTCGTCCTCATCATCCATTGAATGTTAAACTAATTTTAAAGCTTTTAAGCTTTCTGCAATTTGAACTGAATTCCATGCAGCGCCTTTCAGCAGGTTATCAGATACAATCCACAAATGGAAGCCATTTGGACGGTCCAAATCTTTCCGAATGCGGCCGACAAATACGTCATTTTTTCCAACAGCATCTGCAGGCATTGGATAAATTTGCTGAGACGGATCATCTTGCAACGTAATACCTGGTGCATCTTTTAGAATGGACTTGATGTCATCAACCGTTGCATCATTTGATTCTAGTTCAACGTAAACGGATTCTGAATGACCCGTTTCAATTGGAAGTCTCACACATGTTGCCGCTACTTCTAGCTCTGGCATATGCATAATTTTTTTCGTTTCGTTGATCATTTTCATTTCTTCGAATGTATAGCCATTGTCTTGGAATTTATCAATTTGTGGAATCGCATTAAATGCAATTTGATAAGGCATGACTTCTGGTGTTACATCTTCTTTATTTAAAATGGCTTGCGTCTGGCTGTATAGTTCGTCAATGGCTTCATGTCCTGCACCTGATACTGCCTGGTATGTGGACACAATGACTTTTTTCATTCCATACGCCTGACGAAGCGGTTCTAATGCCGCCACCATTTGAATCGTTGAACAGTTAGGGTTTGCAATGATCCCTTGATGGTCATGCAAATCTTTTTCGTTTACCTCTGGTACGACAAGAGGGATATTTTCGTCCATACGAAAAGCACTTGTGTTGTCTACAACAATCGCACCTCGTTTGACTGCTTCAGGAGCTAGCGCCTTGGAAACATTTCCTCCGGCACTGAATAGTGCAATGTTGACCCCTTCAAAGCTTTCAGGTGTTGCTTCTTGAACAGTATACGCTTGACCTCTGAATGTCACTTTTGTACCAGCAGAACGTTTTGAGGATAGTAGAGTAAGTGTATCCATTTCAAAATCTCTGTCAGCTAGTGTTTTTAACATTTGTTGACCGACAGCTCCAGTCGCTCCAACTACAGCTACATGCAATCCTCTTCCCATCAGTAAAACTCCTTCCGACCCATCCATGATTCTTTTCTTTCGGATGGCCATCCTATGACTTTTTACATTTTATTTTACCATAGAAAAGCAAGGCTTGAAGTATCTTTTTTGAATCTTTCATGATTTTCTAGTGAATCTATTATTCGTTTGGTCCAATTAAAATCGGTTGAATTTGTCTATGATGAAGCGCCTCTTCTACTGTTTGAGAAAGAAGGTTCATATTTGCTACCATAGAAGTCGGCTTTTTGAATGGATCATCTTGACCAAATGGAATAAAGAAAATGTTCTTTGTCGACATCAGCCTCATGAGATTTGTACCATTTAAGCCTAATGCATCGTTTGTCGAGATGCCTAGAACGACGGGACGATGATTTCGAATGGTTGCTTTTGCAGCCATTAAAACAGGGCTGTCTGTCATGGCATTTGCGAATTTCGCCATGGAATTTCCTGTTAAAGGAGCAATGACCATACAATCGAGTGGAAGCTTTGGTCCGAGCGGCTCTGCTTTGACGATTGAGTCAATCGCTTGAAACCCCGTCAGTTTCTCAATCCGCTCAATCCAGTCGGCTCCTTCTCCGAATCTCGTATTCGTGTTTTGCACCGTATACGACACCACAGGACGCACCTCTGCCCCTTCTTTCACAAGTGCCTCGATTTGTGGAAAAACGGCTTCATACGTACAGTGGGAACCTGTTAAACCAAAGCCGATTCTTTTTCCTTTTAATGTTGTCATGATTCCATCCCCCTCTTTTCCTCCGCAAGTTCACATAATAGCCCGGAAAGCACTTTTGCAATGATCTGCCCTGCTGTCTTTGGTGCAACAATCCCTGGAAGTCCTGGTGCAAGAAGCGCCTTCACTCCGTGCTTTTGTGCAAAGTCAAAGTCTGTTCCACCTGGGCGGGAGGCGATATCCAAAATGAGTGTCTTCGGTGTCATGCTGACGATGACAGACGAGTCTAATACAAGGCTTGGAATCGTATTAATGATGATATCAACATCTGTTACTTCTTCCTTTAATCGGTCCATTGAAAACGGGTCAAGTCCCATCTCAAAGGCTCGCGCTAAATGGGCTGTATCTGCAGCACCTACTTTCACATCCGCTCCTAGCGCCCGAAATGTGCGGGCAATGGTGAGCCCTGTTCTTCCAAGCCCGAGAACAGCCACATGTGATCCATGAATCGTATAGTCCGTTTGCTGAATGGCCATCATGATAATCCCTTCAACTGTTGGAATAGAGTTATATATGGCAATATCATCACGCTCAAACAGCTTCACAAGCTTCCGGTTCACCTGCTTTGCCAGATTGTCTAAGTACGTATTAGAAATACCTGAGTACAAGGTACAATGTGCAGGGGTTCTTTCTAAATATTCTGCTTCCAGCACAACCTGCTCATTTGAGAAAACTGTGGCAACGACGCCTTCATCTGTTGCACCTGATACCGGCAGAATCATACTGTCTACCTGTTCAAATGGAAGTTCTGACATTTTAAGCTTTTCAGCACCGATAAACCCATGATCCAGCTGATCAAATCCGACCAAAAACACTTTGGCATGCTGCTGTGACAGCTTGCGAATGATTTCAAGCTGCCTTGCATCTCCCCCGATCACCGCAACCGTTAAACCGCTCAACATACTGACCGTTCACCTTCTTTATTTAAAAAAGTCTGTAATATTTTCTGAATCTCCCTTTCAGCATATGAGGAGAGGATTCAGCCTGTGAACAAATCAGGGAGAGAAAAGAAAAAGAGCACCCTTTTATGATGGGTGCTCTTTCAAATTGTTGACAAAGGGCTAAAATGATCTTCATTTTAGCCCTTTGTCTTCTTTTCAGCGTGATAGAAAACCTTTGCAGTCTAGGAAGGACGAGTACTGGAGCGGAGCGAATTTGACATTCGTGAGCACCGGCACGCAGGACTGACACAGAATGCGAGGGTTTGTCTACACGCTGAGAGCCCCCTTTATGATGGGTGCTCTTTTTCCCCGTGCGGCTGAAGTTCTTCAGGCACATCGAGAATGATCATATCTGATCCTATTTTTTGAATGTGATTCCACGGAACGCGGATGTCATTTCCTTGTTTTCGAAAGCCGAACCACTTGACGGAAGGTATGATGAGTGCTGTAATCTGACCGTTCTGTTCATTTATTTCAAGGTCGGTTTGTCCCAGCACGCCAAGCCGCTCCGCTCTTTTGATATCGACGATCTCTTTTCCTGACAGCTCACTTAGCCTCAAAATGGCATCACTTCCCTTCCATATCATATATGCAGCAGAAAGGAGAAATAGACCGTCCTGCTCGTTACATGTCATGACTGATGCCAATTGCTATACCAAGTCGGCATCAGTTGATTAAAACGCTCATGGTCTGTCAGCATTCTATCCACTCGGTCAACCATGTCTTTTACATGTGCCGGGTCAAAGGTCAGCGTCCAAACAATAGACGAAAAAAAACTCATTGCTGTGTAGATGGAAAAAAGAAGCCAGAAATCGTCGTTTGTGGCCTGCGTACTCAAATAGTGATCCAATTGTCCAACTGAAAATGGAATGCTGTTCTCTCGACTAAATAAAGACAACTTATAAAAATCATGAATGGGGTCTCCCCAGTCGAATTGATCGAAATCAATCACGCCAGCATATTGATTGCCTTCTATGATGATATTCCCTAAATGAAAATCATCATGCTGGAACCGGTTAGGTCGCCCTTTGACCACATCAGCATGCGACTTGATAAAATCCAATACGAACTGATCATGGTTAAAGGTCACTCCACTTGATCGATAGGCATGTACATACCGTTCATGTTTCGCCATCACTCGCTCATCCCACGGCACTTCAAGAGAAGGCGCAGGATATGTATGCATGAGACTCAGCTCTCTGCCTGCCCGTCTCCCGATTTCATACTGCTCTTTGTTTGTGAGCAGATGGATGGATGCTCTGGCATTTTCTCCTTCGATAAAAGGGAGAATACGATAGGAACAGCTTTGTTCAACACTCATTCCGATCTCAATGACTTCAGAACAAAGAATTCCTCTTTCTTTCAACTTACGCAGAACTGACGCTTTTTTTCTTAAGCGGGGATACTCTTGTATGTCTGATAGCTTGAGCACCAGCTTTTCGCTAGATGACGTTGTGACCAAAAATATGCGGTCTCCCGAAAATCCAGATGTCATCGGCTGGAAGGAGATGGCTTGTTTCAGAAGCGGGGAGAGCTGTTTCAGTTGTTCATTTTTCATCAAAGCAGGACCCCTTTCTTCTTCATATACAATAAACGGCAGGCCTCATGAGAAGCCTGCCGTGTTGTTTACATTATGATGGCTGATCACCCGTTGGACTAATAAGCGAGAGCGCATAATCTTCTGTAAAGATTCGTTTAGATAGATTATTCACGCCGTCTAATGTGACGTGATTGATTTCATCAATAATTTCATCGAGCGTACGATGTTTGCCAAGGAGCAATTCATTTTTACCATTTCGGCTCATCTTGCTGTTTGTGCTTTCAAGACTGAGCATGAGGTTGCCTTTCATTTGCTCTTTAGAGTTTTCAAGTTCTTTCTGCGTAATTCCCTCACGTTTTAAGACGTCTAATGTTTGTAAGATGGTTTCAGAGAGCAGGTTTAACTGCTTTGCTCCAGTCCCGCCATAGATCGTCAGCATGCCATTATCTGCAAATGAACTGTGATAGCTGAATACAGAATAAGCAAGTCCTTTGTCTTCTCTTACATCTTGGAACAAACGGCTGCTCATGCTTCCGCCAAGAACATTATTTAAGACGATTAAGTCATAGATGCCTTTATCTCCAGCAGGAAGACCATTAAAGCCCATGCATAGATGCGCCTGTTCAGTTTCCTTTTTGCGAGTGAGCTTCTCATAATGGAATTGCGGAGCTTCTACAGGCTGCTTTTTCCCTTTTCCTTCATAAGAGCCGAACAATTTTTCGACCTCGCCAATGAAGGTATCATCTACATTCCCTGCAACTGAGATGACGACGCGATCCGGCGTGTAGAATTCATCCATATATGCTCTAAGGGAGTCACCATTAAAGGTAGAGAGTGTTTCCTCTGTTCCTAAAATCGGGTACCCTAATGAATGATCACCGTAAATGGCTTTGCTTAACAGATCGTGAACGATATCATCCGGTGTATCCTCATACATTTTGATTTCTTCATACACAACATTTTTTTCTTTTTTCAGCTCATTTTCATCAAAAGCGGAGTGAAAGAACATGTCGCTTAGTACATCGAGGGCGTAACCAGCATGTGAATCAAGCACCTTTGCATAGTAGCAAGTGTATTCTTTTGACGTAAAGGCATTCACTTGACCACCAATGCGGTCAAAAGATTCTGCGATATCACGTGCAGATCTCGTCTTTGTTCCTTTAAAGAACATATGCTCTAAAAAGTGTGAGATCCCGTTAATTTCTGGTGTCTCATGTCTAGAACCAGTTCCAATCCAGACGCCAATTGCGACAGATCTCACAGTGGGATTGTTTTCAAGTACAATTCTTACTCCATTTTGGCATGTATACGTTTTGACCAAGTTTTGCTCCTCCTATTCAACAAACAGATCGCATCACGGATGTCTTTTTTCACTTAGGAGGTCAGAAACCGTTCCTAATTCATATCCTCTTTCCTTGATTTGAGTGATAAGTGCGTCAAGACTTTTCGCCGTTGCATCTGTTGGGTGCATTAATATCATCGCCCCATTGTGAATTTTCCCAAGCACCCGTTTTTGTAAAATGTCTGGTGACGGTTTTTGCCAGTCGATGGTGTCTACCGTCCACATGATGGTTTCCATTCCTTCTTCTGCGGCAAGCTTTACTGTTTCTTCTTTAAAGCTACCGCTTGGAGGCGCAAACCACTTCGGTTTTTTTCCAAGGGATTCTTCAATTTGACGATTTGTTTTGGTAATCTGCTCTAATGCTCTTTCTCTTGTCAGTGTGCGCATATCCGGGTGATTATATGAATGATTTCCAATTTCATGACCATCTGCCACGATTTTTTTGGCAAGGTTTGTGCTCTTTTTCACCCATTTGCCTTCTAAGAAAAAGGTCGCCTTCACTTGATGCTTTTTTAGCGTATTCAACATCTTTGTTAAATGCTCGTCACCCCAAGCCACATTAATGAGGAATGCATTCATTTTTTTATCTGGATGCCCTTTATAAATGGGCTCAGCACCAAGTTCATGTAAATGAATAGATGGTTTTGTTTCATTAAAAACAAGCAGCTTTTCATCGAATGCCCCAAGTTTCTTCATTTTTTCATAAGAAGCATCGATATCAACAGTCTGTCCATTTAAACCAGGCATCTTTTTCCACACTTTATCAATCTTAGCATTTTGCGCCTTTACTTCATAGTCAGAAGACTTCGATTCAATCTCTTGATACAAAATATCTTTCGAAACAGATGCAACCTCAGCATGCTCTTTCATTGATTCAATATATGTGACAGCAGCCGGCTGCTTCATTGTTTGGTATGACACGAGCAGTAAAAATACAAACACAATGATTGGTATCGTTTTTTTCAATGGTTGTCCCTCCCCTTTACCACAAAATATGATGGGGAGAAACAAGCTAGAACTATTGTTACCCGCAAGAAAAGAAAGAAGCCTGGCACGAATACCTGGCTTCTAACACATTTTATTTGTTCTCACTTAAGACTGCTCTTCTTCTTTTTCCTTTTCTTCACGTAAGACAGCTTTGCGAGAGAGGTTCACTCGGCCTTGTTTATCGATTTCAGTGACTTTGACGAGTAATTCGTCGCCAAGCTTCACGACATCTTCTACTTTGCCAACACGCTCAAGCGCAAGCTCAGAAATATGAACAAGTCCATCTTTGCCACTGAAGATTTCAAGGAATGCACCGAATTTTTCAATGCGTTTTACTTTACCTAAGTAAAGTTGTCCCACTTCAACTTCTCTGACAAGATCTTCAATGATTTTCTTCGCTTTTTGGTTCATGTCTTCTTCTGTAGAAGAGATAAAGATTGTACCGTCTTGTTCGATATCGATTTTCACACCGGTATCTTCAATGATTTTATTGATTTGTTTACCGCTTGGTCCAATGACATCGCGAATTTTATCAGGATTGATCGTCATCGTTAGGATTTTTGGTGCATAACGTGACAATTCTCCTCTAGAAGCTGGAATCGTTGATAGCATGCTATCTAAAATTTCCATTCTTCCTTTTTTCGCTTGTTGAAGAGCTTCTTCTAAGATGTCTTTTGATAGACCATCAATTTTAATGTCCATTTGAAGCGCTGTTACACCTTTTGATGTACCTGCTACTTTAAAGTCCATATCTCCAAGTGCATCTTCCATTCCTTGAATGTCTGTCAGCACTGTGTAGTAATCACCAGATTTAACAAGTCCCATTGCAATCCCTGCAACTGGAGCTTTAATTGGAACACCTGCATCCATCATTGCAAGTGTGCTTGCGCAAATACTTGCTTGTGATGTAGATCCGTTTGATTCTAATACCTCTGAAACAAGGCGAACCGTATAAGGGAAATCTTTTTCGGATGGGATCACTGGTTCTAATGCACGTTCACCTAGCGCACCATGTCCGATCTCACGGCGACCTGGACCACGCATTGGGCCAGTCTCACCAACACTGAATTGAGGGAAGTTGTAATGGTGCATGAAGCGTTTAGATTCTTCAACACCTAGACCATCAAGAATCTGTACATCGCCAAGTGCACCTAATGTACAAATACTGAGCGCCTGTGTTTGCCCTCTCGTAAATAATCCTGAACCGTGCGTTCTTGGCAGAAGTCCTACTTCTGAAGAAAGTGGTCGGATTTGATCTACACCGCGTCCATCTGGACGTATTTTCTCTTCAGTGATCAAGCGGCGAACTTCGTTTTTGACAAGCTTATTTAGTACATCCTTCGCTTGTTTGATCGTCGCTTCGTCACGCTCTTCTTCTTCAAATTTCTCAACCACAGCTTTTTTCACAGCACTGATCGCATTTTCACGAGCATGCTTCTCATGTACTTGAATCGCTTTCAGTAGGTCAGCTTCAGCAAGTTCTTTTACTTCATCTGCTAACGTTTGATCCACTTCATATAGAGGAATATCGATTTTTTCTTTACCAACTGCTTTGACAATTTCTTCTTGGAATTCGATTAAGCGTTTGATCTCTTGATGACCGTACATGATGGCTTCAAGCATCGTTTCCTCTGGCACTTCATCTGCACCAGCCTCTACCATGTTGATCGCATCTTTTGTTCCAGCCACAACAAGGTTGATGTCACTTTGTTCAAGCTGATCAACATTTGGGTTGATGATCAGCTTTCCATCAACTCGTCCTACTGTAACGCCAGCGATTGGTCCCTCAAATGGAATGTCAGACACACATAATGCTAAAGATGAGCCAAACATTGCAGCCATTTCAGATGAACAATCTTGATCCACACTCATGACAATACTAATGACCTGTACTTCGTTTCTAAATCCATCTGCAAATAGTGGACGAATTGGTCTGTCAATTAAGCGGCTCGCAAGGATTGCCTTTTCACTTGGGCGTCCTTCTCTTTTAATGAAGCCACCAGGAATTTTACCTACTGCATATAATCTTTCTTCGTAGTTCACAGTGAGCGGGAAAAAATCAAGTGGTTTAGGTTCTTTAGAAGCGGTTGCTGAGCTAAGCACAGCCGTATCCCCGTAGCGTACGAGGACCGCTCCGTTTGCTTGCTTTGCAAGCTGGCCAGTTTCAACTGTCAGTTGACGTCCAGCCCAGTCTATGGTGAAGACATGTTTCTCTTGTCCCATTCTGAGAAAAACTCCTCTCTTGTCGTAAAATTTTAGGTTATTTCTTATTATGAACAAAATGATTTTCACATATCAATGTGAAAGCTGTATGTAGAAGGGTTTTGCCATTCTTTCAACATTTTAACCATAAAATATTAGTGATTATACGATAAAAAAGCGGGAATCCTCCCGCTTTTTACGATTATCGACGTAAGCCTAGTTTGTTAATTAACTCACGGTAACGAGTTACGTCTTTATTACGTAGATACGTAAGAAGATTACGACGTCTACCGACCATTTTCAAAAGACCGCGACGTGAGTGGTGATCTTTCTTATGAGTACGTAAATGCTCGTTTAAGTTGTTAATTGATTCTGTTAGGACAGCGATCTGAACTTCTGGAGATCCAGTATCAGATTCGTGTGTTTTGAACTCATTAATTAATTGAGTTTTACGCTCTTGAGTAATAGCCATCCTGTTTCACCTCCAAATCATGTTAGCCCCATCTACCTCGCAACCGTCGGTGAAGTCGGCCTGCCAAGTAAGTGGTTTTAAAGCTACAGGAATTATCATACTAAAAAAATGCTGAATTTGCAAATGGTAGAGCCGCTTTTCTATGATTTTTTTGTTTGGTTGAGCTGATCTTGAAAAAACTGAATCGCTTCTTCTTTATCTAGACTAATTTGAGCCGTTAATTCCTGGATTCCGTTAAATTTTTGTTCACTTCGGATACGCTTGTACCATTGTAATTTAATCGGTTCACCATAAATTTCTTCGCTAAAATCAAAGAGATTCACTTCGATGGCAGGCTGATCCGGACGCTTTTCATAGAATGTTGGTTTGTAGCCAACGTTACAAACGCCGTCATACACTTTGCCTTTCACTTCTGCTCTCACTGCATATACGCCGGTTGGCGGAATAATGTATTCGGCAGATAAACCGACATTGGCTGTTGGAAAGCCGATCGTTCGTCCGCGTTTGTCTCCATGGATGACAATGCCGCGCAGCTGATAAGGTTTTCCTAAAAGCTCACTCACATATTCAACGTCCCCATTTTTTAATGCGGAGCGTATGAGGGTAGAGCTGACTTTCCGGTCTTGATTGGACAGCTTAGGCACGATGGTTGCCGATATACGCCCTTTTCCGTATTCATCGAACGTCTCCATTGTGCCTGCACCAAACCGGCCAAACGTAAAATCAAAACCAGCTACTGCATGCTTCACATTCAGTTCGTCCAAATATTGATCTACAAACTCCTGAGGGGACAGCGCTGCAAAGCTTTCGCTGAATTGCACAATGTATAAATAGTCAGCGCCCAGCTTTTCAATGAAATCAATTTTATCCTCAAGCGGAGTAATTAAGTCTTTTGGTTCACGTGCTTTTTGCAGAACATGAGATGGATGCGGATGAAAGGTCATGACAGCTAAGGCCAATCCTTCTTTTTTCGCAATGCTTTTCGCTGCGTCAATCACCTTCTGATGTCCGAGGTGAACACCGTCAAAATACCCTAAAGCCATCACAGACGGGGCTTGATCCTTATGATTCAATGTATGTGGGTGTGAAATATGTATAGTCTTCACGAGATGGTCACCTTTTCTTTAAGATTGCTTGTCCTGAGATAAGATCTTCGCCGGCTTCATCAGGTTCTGTTTGGTCGGATGCTTCATATAAATGGCCATGCAACGACCTGAAGGAGCAAAGACAGCGACACGATCCTCCTCTGCAAAATGAGCAAATTCATCAGGCATTGGCAGGACTGCACCGTTTTCCACTTTACTTGCTAATGTATCATTTATCTCCCATTTCGGCAAATGATTGAGCGCACGCTCGATCGGCACAAGGTGCTCATTTATCGTCCCTTCCTCGCTCATATCACGAAGCTCGTCCAGGGTGATACATTCATCTAGTGTAAAGTCGCCTGAGCCTGTGCGAATGAGGTGTGACATGTGAGCCGGAAACCCTAGTTTTTTTCCGATATCAACCGCTAAGGTTCTGACATACGTACCTTTTGAGCAAAGAACAGTGAATCTGAATGACACGTTTCCATCTTCAAATGTGACAGGTGTAGTCCGCTCGATGCGGTGGATGGTAATTTCACGGCTTGGCCGCTCAATTTCAATTCCTTCTCTCGCATATTCATAGAGCTTTTTCCCGCCAATTTTCACAGCAGAAAACATTGGAGGAACTTGTTCAATGGTTCCTTCAAACTGTTTCAGCGCAGTATCAATTTCTTCTTCTGAAATCGGTGTTTGTACCTTTTTTTCTTCAACCACTTCACCAGTTTGGTCTTCTGTCGTCGTAGAAAAGCCAATCGTGATTTCTGCATCATACGTTTTCGATTTATCTGTTAAATACTCAACGATTTTCGTCGCTCTTCCAATACAAATGGGCAGAACACCTGATACTTCTGGGTCGAGGGTTCCTGTATGTCCGACTTTTTTTGTGTGCAATATCTTTCTCACTTTGAACACACAGTCGTGAGAGGTCATTCCTCTTTCTTTATGTAATAAAAGAACACCATTTATCATCTGCGTTCTCTCCTTTCATAAACGATGAAAAAGGACAGACGATCATCGCCTATCCTTATTTCAACGTCTTATTCGTGATCTTTTGTGTTTAGTTCAGCAATCAGGCTTTCAATTCGGTTACCGTAATCAACGGATTCATCGAATTCAAAGTGTAGTTCTGGTGTTTTGCGAAGTCTAATTCGATTGCCAATTTCAGAGCGGATATACCCTTTAGCCTTTGCTAGGCCTTTTAAGGTTTCCTCTCTTTTCTTCTCGTCTCCAAGAACAGAAATGTAGACTTTGGCAATTTGCAAATCACCGGTCACTTCGACATCGGTTACAGTCAAAAAGCCGATTCTTGGATCTTTCAGCTTTCTGCCAAGGATGTCGCCCAATTCTTTTTTCATTTGCTCACCCACACGGGTTGCTCTCATACTCATGATCTTATCACCTCTAATTAAAACCACTCAGTTTTCGTGATCGTACGTTCAATTTCAGGAAAAGAATCAATAAAGCTTAATACACGCTGAAGTTCCTTTTCCACTTGAACCCGAGATGAAGAAATCACGGCGATTCCAATTGATGTACGCTGCCATGTATCCTGATAATCCATTTCAGCAATGGTCACATTGAATTTATGGCGCGTTCTTGTCAATATACGCTGAAGAACCGCACGTTTTTCCTTCAGTGAGGATGCATCATAGATGATGCATTCACATTCGGTATAACCGATCATTTTCTTTCGATTTCTTGCATAACGAATGATTCCAGAACATCGCCTTCACGGATATCATTGTATTTCTTAATGGTAATACCACATTCATAGCCTTGTGAAACTTCTTTCACGTCATCCTTGAATCGTTTTAATACGTCGACTTCGCCTTCAAAAATGACGACGCCATCACGGATTAATCGGATACCACTATCTCTTGTGATCGTTCCTTCAGTGACATAGCCACCAGCAATTGTACCGATTTTAGATACTTTGAACGTTTGACGAACTTCAACTTGACCAATGACTTTTTCTTCATATTCAGGGTCAAGCATCCCTTTCATCGCAGCTTCAATTTCATCGATGACTTTATAGATAATGCGGTGCAAGCGGATATCTACGTTTTCTGTTTCAGCTGTGCTCTTCGCATTTCCATCAGGACGTACGTTAAATCCGATCACGATCGCATTAGAAGCACTTGCTAAAATGATATCAGATTCTGTAATCGCTCCAACACCCGTATGGATGATTTTCACTTTTACGCCTTCTACTTCAATTTTCTGAAGAGCTGCCGTCAGTGCTTCAGCAGAACCTTGTACGTCTGCTTTCACGATCAGGTTGATATCTTTCACTTCGCCTTGTTTGATTTGCTCAAATAGGTCATCTAAAGATAATTTCGCTTTGTCTGAACGCTGTTCATCAAGCTGTTTTGAAGCACGCGCTTCACCTACTTGACGAGCTGTTTTTTCGTCTTTGAATACGAGGAACTGATCGCCCGCATTTGGTACATCATTTAAACCAGTGATTTCAACAGGTGTAGATGGTCCTGCTGTTTTCACGCGACGTCCGATGTCATTGACCATTGCACGTACACGGCCAAATGTATTTCCAACAACGATTGGGTCACCTACTTGAAGTGTACCAGTTTGAACAAGAAGGGTTGCAACAGACCCTCTTCCTTTATCAAGCTCAGCCTCAATGACAGTTCCTTTAGCCGCACGATTTGGGTTGGCTTTCAGTTCTGCTACTTCGCTGACAAGAAGGATCATTTCGATCAATTCATCGATGCCTTCACCTGTTTTAGCAGATAGCGGAACGAAGATCGTTTCGCCGCCCCAAGCTTCTGGTACAAGGCCATGTTCAGTTAGTTCCTGCATCACACGGTCAGGGTTAGCTGTTGGTTTGTCAATTTTATTGACAGCGACAATGATTGGTACCTCTGCTGCTTTCGCATGGTTAATGGCTTCAATCGTTTGCGGCATCACGCCATCATCTGCTGCAACGACTAGGATTGTTGTATCAGTTACCTCGGCACCACGTGCACGCATAGTTGTGAATGCTGCGTGTCCAGGTGTATCAAGGAACGTAATTTTCTTGCCGTTTTCTTCAATTTGGTATGCACCGATATGCTGCGTGATTCCACCAGCTTCGCCTTCAACGACTTTCGTTTTACGAATGCTGTCAAGAAGGGTTGTTTTCCCGTGGTCAACGTGTCCCATGATCGTAACAACTGGAGGGCGTACTTGCATATCTTCTTCTTTATCTGCAACTTCATACTTTTCAAGTTCAGTTTCTTCTAAAATGATGACTTCCTCTACTGGAACACCATATTCAGAAGCGATCAATTCAACTGTATCTTTATCAAGCTCTTGGTTAATAGTTGCCATCACACCAAGCATCATCAGCTTCTTGATGATTTCAGCTGATTCTTTTCCAAGCTCTTCGGCAAGCTGGCCAACGGTCATTGAATTTGTAAATTCAATTTTTTCAGGAAGCTCTTTTTTAGGCTTCACAGGTCTAGCTTGCTGATGCTGTGACTTGTTGCCACCGCGTTTGTTTTTGTTTTTGTTTTGGTTGTTGTTTTTTTTGTTTTTATTAAATTGATTATTCTGCACGTCATTCTTCTTTCTATCATTGATTTTGTTAGATGATTGGTTTTTTTGTTCTGCGGGTTTCTCGTTAGCTGTCTCTTTTGCTTTGGCTTTTTTATATTTAGCGTCTAGCTTTTTCACAGTGTCGTCTTCAAGCGTCGCCATGTGGTTGTTCACTTCCACGTTCATATCCTTAAGCGCTGCTATAATATCTTTACTTGAAACATCTATGGCTTTTGCATATTCATATACTCTCACTTTAGCCATTCGTTCACCCCCAAATAAATTAATCGAGCAAGCTTATGAGCTTCTTAGCGAAGCCTTGGTCAGTGACAGCGACAACTACGCGAGCTTCTTTCCCAATAGAACGTCCGAGAACGGAACGGTCTTCAATTTTTCTAACCGGAACATTATAAAATTTGCATTTGTCAGATACCTTTTTCTCTGTGTTCGGTGAGGCATCTGCTGCAAGAAGAACCAGCTTAGCACGCGCATGTCTAACTTCTTTGATCACCAGATCTTCTCCTGACACGACTTTACGAGCTCGATTTGCTAGACCAAGCAAAGGATACCACTTAGATTCAGTCATTTGGTTTTTTCACCTTTTCAGCTAGTTCTAGTAATTCTTCAAATATGTGTTCGTCAATCTGTGTCTGAAATTGCTGCTGTAAACTGCGTTTGTTCTTTGCCGCAAGAATGGTTTCTTTATCGAGAGAAAGGTAAGCTCCGCGCCCGTTCATTTTTCCGGTTGCATCAACAGACACTTCACCTTCTTTAGAACGAACAACACGAATTAGCTCTTTCTTTGGTTTCATTTCTCCCGTCACGACGCATTTTCTAAGCGGGATTTTTTTTCGGCTTTTCACCTTTTATATCACCTCTTATTCGTCAGATTCCTCAGCTACTGGTTCAGCCTCTAAGAAAAGAGATTCAGAGTCTTCAGTTCTTGGGAAAATACCGAGCTCCCTTGCATCTGTTTCGCTTTTAATGTCAATCTTCCAGCTAGTCAGCTTCGCTGCAAGGCGCGCATTTTGACCTCTTTTACCAATGGCTAATGATAGCTGATAATCAGGAACAATCACTGTTGTCGCTTTATCTTCTTCATTAACAATGACATCAAGCACTTTTGATGGGCTCAATGCATTGGCAACAAATTCAACCGGATCATTAGACCAATGGACAATGTCAATTTTTTCGCCTTTTAGCTCGTTGACAATTGCTTGTACACGCTGGCCTTTTGGCCCAACACAAGAACCAACTGGATCAACATCAGGATCATCTGTGCGAACAGATATTTTAGAACGGTCCCCAGCTTCTCTAGCAACCGATTTAAGCTCTACAGTACCATCATAAATTTCTGGCACTTCAATTTCAAATAAACGCTTTAAAAGACCTGGATGTGTTCGAGACACATAAATTTGTGGTCCTTTTGTTGTTTTTTCTACTTTGGTAATGAACACTTTAATGCGGTCATGTGGTTTGTATTCCTCATTTGGCATTTGTTCGTTGACCGGAAGAAGGGCTTCGATTTTGCCAAGTGACACGTAAATGAATTTACTGTCAATTCGCTGAACGATTCCCGTCATAATGTCTTCCTCGCGATCGATGAACTCAGTGTAGATCACACCTCGCTCTGCTTCTCTCACTCGCTGCGTTACAACTTGTTTCGCTGTCTGAGCTGCAATACGTCCGAAATCTTTTGGTGTGACTTCAATCTCAACCACGTCACCTACCACGTAATTCGGGTTGATGCTGACTGCATCCTCTACAGAGATTTCAAGGCGAGAATCATACACTTCATCTACCACATCTTTTCTTGCAAATACGCGAATCGTTCCCGTTTCGCGGTTTAAATCAACACGAACATTTTGCGCTTGATTAAAATTACGCTTATATGCAGAAATGAGTGCAGCTTCTATCGCTTCAATAATAATTTCTTTACTAATACCCTTCTCTTTCTCAAGAACAGTCAGGGCATCTAACAACTCACTACTCATTTTTATGGTTCCCCCTTATATCAATGGAAAGGTTAATTGAACGAAACTGCTAATCTTGCGTTAGCTATTTTTTCGTATGGAATATTGATCTCTTTCTTTCTTGTCTTGATCTTCACTGTCACTGTTGCAATCTCACCATCAAAGCTTGTAAGCTCACCTTCAAACGCTTTTTCACCATCAATTGGTTCATATGTTTTCATGAAAACATTTTTTCCAAGTGCTTTTTCAAAATCAGCTTTTTTCTTTAATGGGCGCTCCGCTCCAGGAGAGGACACTTCAAGAAAGTAGTTTTGGCTAATCGGATCTGCCTCATCAAGCTTTTCGCTCAAGGCTTCGCTCACTTTGGCACACTCTTCGATATCGACGCCTTTATCAGAGTCAATAAACACGCGAAGGAACCAGTTTTGACCCTCTTTGACAAATTCAACATCAACGAGTTCAAGCTGTAAGCCATCTAAAATTGGCTGCACCATTTCGCTTACGACATCCACTACTTTTTTGCTCATTCTCTTCCTCCTTGTGCTTTCGATAAACGCTCTTATCAATCATTCTGCATAAAAACCCTGCTTTATGTGAGCAGGGGGAGCAGAAAACGGATGAATAATGTCGAGACAAAAATTGCCTGTTCAATACAAAAGAGCGGGTTTCCCCACTCTTGTCTCGGTAATCGTTAGCATTTCCATAAAAACTATACCATATCCAATTTTTTTATGCAAATGAAGTTCCTTATATACAGGCATTCGTCATCAGTTCTTTTCGTTCATTCTTTTGGCGTGTTCACTGATGACTGTTGCCTCTTTGCTCTCCTTTATGATTCGGAAACCGTCATAATCAGGATAGAGCGAGTCATCGTCTTGAATGCTTGTTAATATCCAAAATTGACTGCCAGCTCCTCCGAGTCGCTCAATCGTTAATAGCCAGCTTTGGTATACATCAGGACGCGCTGATTGATTTTGATAACCAAACTCTTCTAACACAACAGGTTTTCCTATCGCCTCCCCGTGGGTGATATGGTCTTCAATCCATTTCACTCCCCAAGCGGCTGACTTGTTCCAGTGATCTGGGTATAAATGATAGGTTCCATAATCGATATTGGGCAGAGCAGTCAAACGGTCCCAATCCACGCCTTCTCCGCCTCCATACAACCAATCATCATGTCCTGTTATGCGAAAGAATCCTTCATCTCCTACTGCGACAAGATGATGCCGATCTATCGATTTGATCCATGTACTCATTTCATTTGCCCAATTCACTAATATATTCCCTGTAGGATCGGACTGCACACGGGGCTCATTGGCAAGCTCCCATGTCATAATAGCAGGATCGTCTTTATATTGAACACCTGTATACGTATTGGTTCTCTCTAATACATAGCGCACATAATTTTTGTAAGCATTTTTGATACGAGTATCTGTATAAAAGGCATCGTGTGAGCCTGCCTGAAACCACTTAACGTATTGATTCATTCCGCCAAAATCATCCCAATTGTTGACTAGCGGGATGACTAGTTTTATGCCTTCCTGCCCTGCTTTATGAATCGCATAATCTAGTTTTCGAAAACCCGATTCTTCATAAACCCCTGGACTAGATTGCAAAACTGAGTTCTCTTGAGGAGCTCCATCGTGAAATCCCCAAATACGAATGACCTTTAGATTCATTGCTTTCATATCGTCAAAAACAGCATCTACCATCTTTTTTGATTTGTAATGAAAGTAATAGTTGTTTGTGCCAGCAAAGTAAAATGGTTGATTGTTCAACAAAAATTGTGTACCAGACGTTTGCACAAAAGAAGCGGCCTTTACAGTAAGAGAGAACCAGCCAGCCCATACAGCTATCACGAGTATGATACAAGGTACCGTTTGAGCCCATTTTTTCATTCATATTCTCCTCACAATCTATCATTCTGCAGGAACGATAACATTTAGTTGAAGCGGTGTTTGTTCATTTGAATCAAGTTCAATCGTTTGCTGCTTTAACATCTTACTTTGTTGCCCAATTCGAACCTCATATGTTCCGTGAAACGCTGGACATGCCACTTTTCCGCTAGCATCTGTTTTTTCAATTCTTTGTGTCGTCCACTCTTTTAGAAGATTTTCATACCGTTTTCCTGCTTCATTTAAAGACCAATCATAATTAACGATGGCTGCATGTTCACCCCGCCAGTGGGCACCTGCCCAAAATCCCCACATTAGCACACCTTTTACCGCTGGATGACTGAAAGCAACGCGATATAAAGCCTCTAAGTTATCTGCTCGTCTATTAGCATCTGGGTGAACAGAGTCGTACTCTGTGACCCAAATGGGGAGACCAAGCTCAGCTAGTACATCAAGTCTTTCTTTTACAATGACTGGATCCACCCGGTCTCCAAAGTGTCCTTGCACACCAATTGCCTCAACTGGTGCTCCTAACTGACGAAGTTCATTGATATGCGCTTTATAAGCATGATGCTCGCCATATGAGATCACATTATAATCATTCACAAACAGCAGCGCTTGAGGGTCAATTTTTTTCGTTTCTTCATACATCCACTTCCAAATATTTTTCCCGAAGCGGTCTTTAAAAAATGAACCGTGCATCATTTCGTTATTCACATCCCAATGACGGAATCTTCCTTTGAAATGATTGCCCGCATGCTCAAGCCGTCTTTTCATGGCTTCATATACTTCATGATTTGGTAGTGACCTAAGCCAGCTTGGATTCGCATCCTCTACTTCCCAAAATAAAGCATGACCCCTGACAGGCAGTTGATGCCTATCTGCAAACTGAAGCATGGCATCTGCTTTTTCATAGGTGATTTTCCCTCTTTCTGGCTCATTCGCGTACCATTTTGCCTCATTTTCAAAAACAGCCCAATTAAAATGCTTCACAAAGAAATCGGCGTATGTTTTGTTCAATAACACTTGATCATTCATCGCTGAACCAAAAGCGAATTCATGTCTGATTTGCTTGATTTCAACCTCTATGCCTGCCACTGGCTTTTTTTCATCATTCGTTACGTTGATCACAAGCTCTCTTTGTCTATGTTGTAAGATTCGATCATTCGCTTCTTTTCTCCAGCTTTGATTTTCTTGTTCTTGTGAACCACCATTCAATGGCTGGTGACTAAAATCTCTTTTTTTGTCCATGATGAAATCACCTTTACTTTCACTTGAGTTTTCTTATCAGACTGCCGGCTAAAAAAGCCGGCAGCTTCATTCGCTTACTCGTTAATCAGACGATGATATTCTGCATAAGCAGTGGCCATATCAACTTGCGACCAGAAGCGGTGGTATGTGAAAACCGGCGCTCCATTATCCCATGTACCTGTTGATTCATTAAACGATGCTTGATATTTACTCTCAAGTGCAGACCATGCTGGATCTTGTTTTATTTTCGGACGAAGATCTGCAAAACTCGTATAGACTCCGTTCCCTCCCCGCTGTGGATCAGACGGGGTGGTGTTGGCACCAGGGATTTGATTCCCTTGACCAAATGTTCCGGTCCACCCATTTGGGAAATATACTTCTTTTTTAAAGAAGCGATGGTAGTCTTCTCTTTCTTCCTCTGTGACGATTCCAATGCCATCATTGTAATTCCACGCAACATCAAGAAGCTGTGCGGCTGTATCTTTTGCTCTTATGCCAAGGGCTGTATAGTTACCTGTCTCTTTCTTTGTGGCAGCAGCAAAGAATGTTAAGGCTTTGACCAGACTACCTAGTACGCCAGTATCTTGAGTTGGATCTTTTGTTACAGCCGTTAAGTTTGGATTTCCAGTTGCGGACTGGAAACCGTTCCAAGTGTCAGGCTGGCCGCTCCATGCTATATTTCCAGGAATCCAAAACTCGCCTGGTGCATTCGTTGTAGCAACAGAAACATTCGTCCCTCCTAAAATCCGTTGTCCCTGACCATTTAAAAAATAACCCTCTTGATCTGTCACCGGACGTTTGTCAATAAAAATGTAATCTAATGTATAGTTGATCCATTTTGTCATAACAGATTTGGCCATTTGGAAATTTTCAGATGTTTTATCCCCGTCTTTTGCAAAGATATAATAAAGCTCCGCTACGCGCTCGATCGGCCATGCCTGCATCCCAAACCAGTTATTAGACGGAGGATCATGGTAAACAGGCGCATCTTCATATGCCATATCGTAAAATGTGCTTCTTCCTGCAGGATAAGCACTATAGTCGCCATTCCAGCTGTTGGTTGCGCCTCCTGCAATCGCTCCCTCTTTTGATTGAAGCCATACGTAAAATTCAAGCTGTCTCTTTAACGTTTTTTCCCAATCGCTTGCACCAGTAGCTGACGATGGCTTTAAGCCTCCTTTATCTGAGGATAAAGCATAAGCAGCGACGGGGTTTTGATACCCCTGGTGACAATGACTGGCACCGATACGCCATGACCAGTTCGCATAATCTCCAAGTCCTCCGCCCCATGAGGTATACCATGCCATTAAGTAGTGACAGGCACTCTTTCCATTACCAGGAGACGGGTTGCCCTGCTTCGCACTTCCAATCGTTTGAAAGTATTTATCATACATGCCATAACGAAGAAAATCGCCCATTTTTTTCGCTTTATCGAGATAAGTTGTTTGATTGTAGCCAAGCTCCTTCGCCCAATACATCGCCTGTACAGCACGCGCATCAGCGTCTGTCGCATTTGTATAGCGCCACTGGGCTGCTGGCGCTTGATTTTCTTTTGTAAATAAGCTCATAAAGCCTTCATTCGGTCTCCCCAACGATTTATCATCTTGTGATGGATGAGGGATGGCCTCCCATACTGATTCCTGAGGACCTCGCTGAAATGTGTTTACATAAGCGGCTGTATGTGATGGATTGAGTAAATTTCCATAGCTATACCAGTTGTCTACATCAAGGAGCCAGTGCATTAAATACGTTTCATTCGTCCCATACGTTGATTTCAGTTCGTTATCAAGCGGATCTTGACCAGCAGGACGAGCGCCGCTCAGCTGGCTAGGATATTGATCTGGATATGGTTTTTCTGAAGCGTATGTGGCTGGACTTGACGGATTGTAAGAGTTCATATGTGGCTGTTCGTCATTTCCGTCTTCATTTACTGGGATGATGAATTTCTCCATATTGTCCCAAGCAGCTTCTAACTTGCTCCAATCTCCTGTGTAATAGCCATATAAAACTTCAAGCCATAACCAGTAGCTATATGCCTCTGAAGTCGTCATATGCCCATAATCAGGTGCCTCACAAATGAGCGTCTCGATGGAGTGATACGGAATACCCTCTTTTGAAAAATATCCATTGGCATCGTTTTTCAATTGATGATAAAGCGTTAAAAACCGTTCTTTGTTTGTCATGTCCCTCACCCTTTAAATTGATATAGTTGATTTTTATTTGTCTGGAAGCGTGCCAAATACTAAAGCGCCATGATCAAAGACAGGAATCCTCTCTGTTTTTTGCATACTGGATGTTAACCCTTGAAAGGAATAATCATTTGAGGCATCCCATATATTCGCTTGATTTGTCGCGGATAATCGAAACTGTATTTCCTTCTTATGCTCAGACTCCCCGCCAGGAAAAATAGATACGCCAGTAAAATCGATTTCTGTAAAATATACATGGGATGATGCGTCATATACCGTTAACGGAGATAGGGAAGCGCCTTCATTGTAGGCTGACGTCACCTGAATATCTTTTTCAGTGAATCCCTTTGCAAATACCTCGCTAAGATTGACGTAATATCTAAAAGAAAGTGTTTGACTACTTCTCGCCGGCCAGCCTGATCGGTTGTATAAAATCGCTTTTACCTGAGTAGATGTTGTATCGTTATTCATTACAGCAGCCTCTACAAAAAATTCATCCTCCTCCTTTTCTTTAGGCGGAAAATTCGGTAGCTTTGACTGTCCTTTACCAAACAGTTGCACCATTTTGGCTATATTTCCAGTAAAGGCTGCATTATAGTCAGTCGCCACCTCGTTTGATACATAGTCAGAGATGTCATCGACATATTGATCCTGTGCATTTGGCCCCCCAACAAGCGCTCCATAAAGTGTGTGCCGATGATATGAAGGGTTTGTCAGCTGGTTGGACCATGAGCCATGTGCAGTTCGATGATGTGGATGCATTGGCGAATTGTGACCAAAACCAACGACATAGCTCCTATTTTGAGGATTGTCTCCTAGCATATAATGCGTTTGCTTGATCGCAAACGATTGGTATCGATTCTTTTTTTCTTGATCAGAAATCCAATCAGCGTACACAAAGGCTAGAAATGCTGCATTTGCTGTGTAGCGAAGCGACCCCCATTGATCAAGCCACGCAAGACCGCCAGGCGTATATGTGATTCTTTCTACTCGCCCATTTTGAACAAGGCCCGTAGACCAGTAATCGAGATTACGTTCAGTCGATTCAATAAACCTTTGCTCCTTCGTGATTCTTGCGAGTAAGATTTGTGAAGCAAAGAAAGTGTTATCCCACGACATGGTAAACTTATAGTCCCAATCCTTCGGCCATTCGTCTACCGCCTTTAGCGCTTGATCTAAATAGGACTGTTCATTTGTCGCCAAGTACAGCCATATCCCTCCCCAAATGAGCTCGTCAATGTAGCCGCTCCATGAGTTGTAAAAGGGCTGAGCATTGGTGACACAATCTGTATACTCGCCGCGATATTGATCAGCAAATGCATAAAGCTGTTTTGCATGTGTGAGAAGCTTTGCTGCATATGACGCATCAGTCTCTTTAAAAATGATAGAACCTGCTGCTAAAGCTGCCGCAGTTTGTGCGGCTACTTCTGTCCCTGGACAATGTTCATCAATTTTAAAAGCTGGCCGGCTCATTGGCATCACTTCTGCTGGTCCCCACCAGCCATGATCAGCGTTCCCATCACCTACTTGCGCCCAAAATTCGTTCGGACCTGTATGTGCTTTCAAAAAATAATCGGTCGCCCACTTGATTTGATCTAACATATCATCAAGTAAGTCTGCCTCTTCATAAGCTTCTCGGTATTCATAAACTGTCCATGCCAGCACGGCTGCAGAGTAAGCCATCGGAAGTCCAAATTTCACGTGATCGCCTGCGTCATACCAGCCGCCTGTTAAGTCATGGCCAACATCCTTCCCATCCTCTAGTCCAGAATCACCGCGCCAGTTGAGACGGTTGCTATTAGGAAGCCTTCCAGACCTCTGCGCTTCGTAGAACAAAATTGATTTTTGAAGAACCTCTACATAGTTATAAGATGACATTTCCCTATTGCTCACCCCTTCTTTTTAGTGCTACTGAAACAACCACCTCCTTTTTATTTGGTGCGTGATCTGTACAGTTTTGAAAAGAATCAAACATGTTTCAAAAATAAGCATAGTAAACAGCAATCAGCTTTACGCTCATCGAAGGTTTTCTCTTGATTCTCCTTGTGACTGTACCCAGAATGATCATATGTCGGATGAGAACATTTCAGACGGCGAAATTCTCTTTTTTGCTCTATTTGGGTAGAAAGAATGACACACAATCGCTTCTCTTAAAACATCACGTTAAATCAAGGTATATGAAGGATTAAGAAAATAATTCCAATTGATAAAAATGTTTATTAGTTAACATAATAAAATTATCGTATATAATAAAAAGAACGCCCCTTTAAGGGCGCTCTTCATTTATCACATTAAAACAAAGAAAGCTGGTTTTGATCAGGCAGTGCTTCTAAGCAGCCCTGACGATCCAAATATTCAAGAATGGTCTTAGAGACTTTCCCGCGTTTTTGTAGATCTTCTTTTGAAAGGAATTCACCATCTTGACGTGCGCGTACAATATTTAGCGCAACGTTCGTTCCAAGTCCAGGGATTGAATTGAATGGCGGAATTAATCCGTCTCCATCAATGATAAACTCTGTTGCACTTGAGCGGTAGAGGTCAACTTTTTTGAAATGATAGCCTCTTTCGCACATTTCAAGTGCAAGCTCTAGTACAGTTAATAGGTTCTTTTCTTTCGGTGATGCATCTAGACCTTTTGAGTTAATATCGTCCATGACAGCTCGAATCGCATTCGATCCTTTTGTCATAGTTTCGATATCAAAGTCATCCGCACGAACGGTAAAGTAAGCCGCGTAGTACAGAAGTGCATGATGCACCTTGAAGTAAGCTATCCGAACAGCCATTAATACATAGGCAGCCGCGTGGGCTTTAGGGAACATGTATTTGATCTTTTTACAAGAAGCAATATACCAGTTCGGTACATGATTATTCTTCATTTCTTCTTCCCATTCAGGAGGAAGTCCCTTCCCTTTACGAACAGATTCCATGATTTTAAAGGCAAGTGATGGGTCTAACCCTTGATAGATGAGATAGACCATAATATCGTCACGGCAGCCAATCACTTCGCTTAGTTCACACGTTTTATTATGTATGAGCTCTTGCGCGTTTCCGAGCCATACATCTGTACCGTGTGATAGACCAGAGATCTGAACGAGCTCTGAGAAGGTTGTTGGTTTCGTATCCTCAAGCATTTGCCGAACAAATCTTGTCCCAAACTCTGGGATTCCGAGTGTTCCTGTTTTACAGCCAATTTGCTCTTCTGTTACACCAAGAGGCTCCGTCCCTTGGAAGATTTTCATGACTTCAGGGTCGTCTGTCGGAATGGTTTTAGGATCGATTCCGCTTAAGTCCTGAAGCATACGAATGACCGTAGGATCATCGTGCCCAAGTATATCTAACTTCAGCAAGTTATCATGGATCGAATGGAAATCAAAATGCGTCGTTTTCCATTCGGATCCTGTCGCATCAGCTGGATATTGAATAGGTGAGAAATCGTAAATGTCCATATAATCCGGCACAACGATAATACCACCTGGATGCTGGCCCGTTGTCCGTTTTACCCCTGTACATCCTTGCACAAGCCGGTCGATTTCTGCGCCTCTCATATGAAGATTATGATCTCCTGCATAGCCTTTCACGTAACCATATGCCGTTTTTTCTGCAACGGTACCGATTGTGCCTGCGCGGTATACATACTCTTCACCGAACAGCTCTTTTGTATAGTTATGCGCATGCGGCTGATATTCCCCGGAGAAGTTCAAGTCGATATCAGGGACTTTATCTCCTTTAAAACCTAAGAACGTTTCAAACGGAATATCATGTCCGTCTTTTTTATACGGCGCACCACATTCTGGACAGTCTTTATCAGGAAGGTCAAAACCTGAACCAACAGATCCGTCATTAAAGAACTCAGAGTGCTTACAACTTGGGCATACATAATGCGGTGCGAGTGGGTTCACTTCTGTAATTTCTGTTAATGTCGCAACAAGGGATGATCCGACAGATCCCCTTGAACCAACTAGATATCCGTCATCTAGTGATTTCTTTACGAGCTTATGAGAGATTAAATAAATGACGGCGAAGCCATGACCAATAATACTTTTTAATTCCTTCTCAATACGGTCTTCTACGATTTTCGGTAATTCATCTCCGTAGATGCTGCGCGCCATTTGATAGCTCATTTCCCGTATTTCTTCATCTGCACCTTCAATTTTTGGTGTATAAAGATCATCTTTGATTGGTTTAATGCTTTCGACCATCTCAGATACTTTTTTCGTATTCGTCACGACGATCTCTTTTGCTTTCTCGTCTCCTAGGAAAGAGAACGCTTCTAGCATTTCATCTGTCGTTCTAAAATGAACTTTTGGCAGTTCATGACGATTAAGTGGATTCGCACCACCCTGTGATGAAATTAAAATTTTACGATAAATTTTGTCTTCTGGATGCAGGTAGTGCACATTCCCAGTCGCCACGACTGGTTTATTCAGCTTTTCACCAAGCTTCACAATATTTGTGATAATTTCTTTTAATGCACGTTCATCTCGAACAAGCTCTAGCTGTAGTAAATGCTGATACACTTCTGGCGGATGAACCTCTAAATAGTCATAAAATGCTGCAATGTCTTCCACCTCATCAGGTGACTTTTGCATCATTCCTTCAAAAACTTCACCCTTATCACAAGCCGACCCAACAATCAAACCTTCTCGATATTTCTCAAGCTGTGAGCGCGGTATGCGAGGCACCCTATAGAAATAATGAATATGAGAAAGTGAAACAAGCTTGAATAAATTTTTGAGTCCCGTCTCATTTTGCGCAATCACTGTCGCATGGTAAGGACGTGAGCGCTGGTAAGCATTGGACTGACCCATGTTCTCATTCAGTTGATCATGGTAGGCAATCTCTTTTTCAGCCGCATCTTTTAGCATCTTCAGCATCAGGTAGCCTGTCGCTTCTGCATCATAAATGGCGCGGTGATGCTGCGTAAGTTCAATATCAAACTTTTTACAAAGTGTGTTCAACCGGTGATTTTTAAATTCCGGGTAAAGGAATCGGCCGAGTTCAAGTGTATCAATGACAGGATTTGATGCTTTATCTGTTTTTAACAGGCGTTTATACGCTGCATTTAAAAAGCCCATATCAAAGCTCGCATTGTGCGCAACAAGGATATCTTGTCCAATCCACTCTTTGAAATCCCGAACAACATCGACAACATCTGGTGCGTCTCTGACCATGTCATCGGTAATACCGGTTAACTCAATGGTTGTCGCTGATAACGGGTGATGAGGATTTGCAAATGCCTCAAAGCGATCAATAATTTCCCCGCCTTGGATTTTCACTGCTGCAAGCTCAATGATCGTGTCATAAACAGCAGAAAGCCCGGTTGTCTCTACGTCAAATACGACAAACGTCGCATCCTCTAACAAGCGGTGCTCTGGGTTATATGCAATCGGCACCCCATCATCGACTAAGTTGATTTCCACACCGTACATCATTTTGATGCCATGCTTTTTACTGGCTGCATACGCATCTGGAAAGGACTGCACAACGGCGTGATCTGTCAGGGCAATCGCTTCATGTCCCCATTTTTTTGCTTGTTCAACAAGCCTGCCGATACCAGTGACAGCATCCATTTGACTCATAGGGGAATGCAAATGAAGCTCGATACGCTTTTCACCCTCAGGTGCTGTATCTTCTTTCAGCTGAGGTTTCATTTCATTGACATCATTGGCGATCATGACAAGATCTCTGACAAACGTATCGTTTTGAATGCTTCCTCTTGCTTTCACCCACATCCCTTTTTTCAAGGATTTCATGAGCTGGGCATCTTCTTTTTCTCTCGCAAACATTTTGATCAAAATACTGTTTGTATAGTCGGTGATCTTAAAGATACAAAGCGTTCTGCCGCTTTTCAATTCACGCGTTTCTGCATCAAACACGTAGCCTTGGACGGTGATTCTTCTTTCCTCGTCCATAATACTATCTAGCGTACGAATTTCTTCATTGTCTTTGATTTGGTATCCAATCATAAGAGGGCCGGATGGCGCTTCCTCCTGATCCTCACTTTCTTTCTTCTCCATCTCAGTGAGGGCTTGCATGGCTCTTTCTTGGTCTTCAGCGAGCTTTTGTTCTCTGAACTTCTGAATCTCTTGATCTGATACGAAAATTTCTGTATCAAATTGTAGCTCAGGAAAACCAACTTGTTTAAATGCAGCCTGGAGCATTGGGCTATACTTCTTCTTGATCGCCAAAGCCTCTGTTTCGCTTTTCGTTTTGATGATGATTTTATGCCCAGACAGCGCCGGTTTTTGCTGCTGAAGCAAGCTGATGATTGGGGGAGAAATTCCTTGAAGCTCTTCCACACAATGTGACCAATACGATTGCACGAGCTCCTCAGATATGTGCGGATCATTGACTTCAATCGTACAAGTGACTTGTGCAATATGAGAAAATGCATTTGTCAGCCTGCTCAGAAACATTGCATATACCTTGTAAGGCAGAAGTGCCTTAAATTTAAAAAGGAAATGCCACGTTTTCGTCGCCTTATGCACCGTCAATTTGACGATTTCACCTTCTTCAAAGTAACGACTGAGGTCATCATCTGTCATTTGAATCTGATTGAGTAATATATGAAATTGCCGTCGGGTGATCGGTAATTGTTCATCCAAGACAGGACCCTCCTTTTGTAAATCAGAAAGGTACCTCTTTTCTACAGGAGGTACCTTCATTTTTTTGTTCGTTTTATGCTTGGCGTATAAATGAAATCAATTCATCAACAGATACTTCATGTGATTCACCTGATTTTCTAAACTTCACTTCTACAATACCTTCTTCTGAACGTTTCCCGCAGCTAATGCGAACTGGCAGGCCAATTAAGTCACTGTCTGCAAATTTCACTCCTGCACGCTCTTGACGGTCGTCAAAAAGTACGTCAAAGCCCTCATCTTCTAAGCGCTCGTATAACGTTTCAGCCAGTTCTTTTTGTGCATCATTTTTCATATTTAATGCAAGGAGATGAAGGTCATATGGTGCAACTGTTTCCGGCCAGATAATGCCTTTATCATCATGATGCTGTTCAACAATAGCTGAAAGGGTTCTAGAGATACCAATGCCATAGCAGCCCATGATCATTGGCTGCGCGCGTCCATTTTCATCGAGGTACGTTGCATCCATGGCCTCAGAATAACGTGTGCCCAGCTTAAAGACTTGTCCTACTTCAATTCCTTTTGCAAATTGGATTGTGCCTTCTCCATCTGGAGAGACGTCTCCTTCTTGAATTAAGCGAAGGTCGGTGAATTTTTTCACTGTCACATCACGTGCAGGGTTGACATTGACATAGTGATAATCAGATTCGTTTGCACCTGCAACTGCATTTGTCATTCCTTTTACAGCGAGGTCTGCATAAATATCGACTTCTGCTTCTAGCTTAACAGGTCCAACAAATCCAGGCTCTGTTCCAATGACTTCTAGCACTTCTTCGCGTGAAGCAAGCTCTACAAGCTGTGCTCCTACCAAGTTCTTTACTTTCACATCATTTACTTCGTGATCACCTCTAGTGAGGACAAGAACATACGCCTCGTCTGCTTTAAACAAAACAGACTTGATACATGCCGATGGGGCTACTTCTAAGAATGCAGCCACGTCTTGAATCGTTTTTACTTGCGGCGTGTGTACTTTTTCAAGTTCTTTAAAGTCCTCAGGATTTGCTTCTTCTCCTTGATACACAGCCTCAGCCATTTCAATGTTCGCTGCATAAGAAGAAGTATCAGAATAAGCGATTGTATCTTCTCCTACTTCTGACAGCGCCATGAACTCATGAGTATCTTTTCCTCCCATTGCACCAGAATCTGCAATGACTGGTCTAAAATTAAGACCCACTTTGGAGAACACATTAGAGTAAGCCGTAAACATTTTGTTGTATGTGTCATCAAGACTTTCTGGTGAAGAGTGGAATGAGTAAGCATCCTTCATAATAAATTCACGTCCTCGCAGTAAACCAAAGCGAGGTCTTTGTTCATCGCGGAATTTTGATTGAATTTGATAAAGAGTCAAAGGAAGCTTCTTATACGATTTCACTTCACTGCGTACTAGTGATGTGATCACTTCTTCGTGCGTTGGGCCTAGCGCGAACTCGCGGCCATGACGATCTTTCATACGCATGAGTTCTGGACCGTATGTATACCATCTTCCTGACTCTTGCCACATTTCTGCTTGCTGCAACACTGGCATTAACAGCTCAGCTGCTCCTGCCTTTTCCATTTCCTTGCGAACAATGGTTTGAATATGCTGGATGACTTTATGAGCCAGCGGCAGGTAGTGATAGATTCCACTTGTATTTTGTCTAATGAATCCAGCTCTTACTAATAGCTGATGACTTTTTGCTTCAGCATCTGCTGGCACCTCTCGAAGAGTTGGAATGAAAGTCAGGGATTGTCTCATGTCGTTACACCTCATTTATTAAATAGGACTTCTCACAAAAACTCTTGTTTCCCAAGATGAGAAACAAGAGACATTGGTTTTTATAAAAATAATCGCTGGATGTCATTCCACGTAACCACTAGCATTAACAGCATGAGGAAAGCAACACCGATGAAGACAACAAGTGCTTCTTTCTCACGATTAATTGGTTTACCGCGAATAGCTTCAACAAATAAGAAAAGTAAACGTCCTCCGTCTAATGCAGGAATCGGTAATAAATTGACGATTCCTAAGTTGATGCTGAGGAACGCCGCAAACTGCATTAATGTTAACACACCTTGTTTGGCTACTTCTCCTGTCATGTCATAGATCCCGACAGGACCTGCCAGCATATCTAATGAAAATTGTCCTGTGACAATTTTTTGCAAGTTCGTTAAGATCAGACCTGCCGTTGATATCACAGTCGTTCCTGAAGATGAAATGACTTTTAGAAATCCATTTTCTGTTGGCGGATATGATCCAAAACGGCCAATGTTTTTCCCGTCTGCTTTCACAGCTTCTGGTACAACCTGCACGGTGCTTTCTTTGCCGTCTCGGTCAATGACGACATTCATTTTTTTCTCGGGGTTTTTTTGAACCGTTTGAACCACGTCTGTCCAAGAATTCATTTTATCCCCATTAATCGAAACGATTTCATCCCCCTGCATGAGACCAGCTTGTGCCGCTCGGCCATCTTTCGTGAGCTTACCGAGCACAGGATCATCTACGGTTACACCTTGAATAAAACCTAAAGCGACTAATATCACGTATGCCAGGATAAAGTTCATGATCGGTCCAGCTGCGATAGCTTTAATACGCTGCCATACCGTTTTTGAACCAAATTGACGATTGTATGGTGCGATTTGAATTTCTTCACCATCTGCAATATAGAAGCTTGTTTGACTTACATTGTAACCAGTCAGAATATCTTCATTTCCAGCTTCATATCCTGAGATTCTCATGGCATGATCTAAATCTATCTGCTCGACCTCGATGACAAGTGCATCAGGATATTTCTCTTTATCATTTAAAATGATTTTTTCTACTTCATTTTGCTCATTGAATAAGAGCCCCACTGTATGACCTGGTTTAATTTCAATGACTTCAGGGTCCTCTCCAGCCATTTTGACAAATCCACCGATAGGTAGAAGTCTAATGGTATAAACGGTTTCTTTTCGTTTAAAGGAGAAAATCTTCGGCCCAAAACCAATTGCGAACTCGCGGCATAAAATACCCGCGCGCTGCGCCATAATTAAATGGCCGAGCTCGTGGAAAAAAACGAGCGTTCCAAAAATAATAATAAACGCAATCACTGTATTCACGAACATACCACCTTATGTGAGGATTGATTGAACAAAGTCTCGTGTATCTTTGTCCACTTCATGGATATCTTGCAAACTAGGTTTTGAAATCACATGATGTCTCATTAGTGCCTTTTCAATCAATTCTTCAATTTGCAGGAACGTCACTTTGCCTTTTAGAAATGCATCCACGGCGATTTCATTTGCTGCATTGAGCACAGCAGGCATTGTCCCTCCTATTTTACCTGATTCATAAGCAAAATGTAAGCAGCGATACCTGTCAAAATCCGCTTTTTGGAAATTCAATTGTCCAATCTCCCAAAGGTTCAATGATTTCGCTTCTTTTAATGGCGCCCTGTCAGGGTAAGTGAGTGCATATTGAATGGGCACTCTCATATCAGGTGTACCTAACTGTGCCATGACGCTTTTGTCGTGAAATTCCACCATCGAATGGATGATGCTCTCTTTATGTAACAGTACATCAATTTGATCATATGGTATATCAAACAACCAATGCGCCTCGATCACCTCGAGCCCTTTATTCATCATGGTCGCTGAATCAATTGTAATTTTTGCTCCCATTGACCAGTTTGGATGATTCAGCGCTTCTTCAACCGTAACATCTTCAAGTTCAGTTCGTTTTTTATCTCGGAAACTACCACCTGAAGCTGTCACGATTAAGCGTTCAATGTTTTTAGCTTGTTCACCTTGCAGGCATTGGAAAATAGCGGAGTGCTCACTATCGACAGGAAGTAAAGGTACATCATATTTTTTGGCGTACTCTTTTACTATATGACCAGCTGTCACAAGTGTTTCCTTATTTGCGAGTGCAATCGTCTTTTTTTGTTCAATGGCCTTTAATGTTGGAACAAGCCCAACACTTCCTACAAGTGCATTGACCACAACGTCCACTGCATCATAGGTCGCTGCCTCGATGTTGGCTTCATCACCTGCAGCCATCTTAACATCGTATTCAAATGAATGACTTTTTAGCGTGCGATAGGTCTCTTCGTCTAAACACCCGACGAATTCAGGCTGAAAATGCTCAATGATGGGAATAGCCTTGTCTACATTTCTGCCAAACGTCATGGCTTTCAGCTTAAATTTGTCTTGGTGCTGCCTGATCACATCTAATGTTTGTTCTCCAATTGATCCTGTTGCGCCTAATAGCGAAATATATTTCAAATTGCCACTCCTTCTCTCGTTCAATAAGTTTCTATGAGGTTAGCTAGCAAACGTGGCCAGCAATAAATATAAAAACGGCAGAACGAATAAAAAGCTGTCAAACCTGTCTAAAATCCCGCCATGGCCAGGGAGTATTGTCCCTGAATCCTTCACATGATAATGACGCTTTAAAGCAGATTCCACAAGGTCGCCAAGTTGTCCAAAAATACTTAACAAAAGGGTAATAAACATAACAAGCAGATATGATGGCAAAAATCCTGTAACCGCCTGAAACACAAGTGACAACACGACCGCTGTGACGATTCCACCGATAAATCCTTCTACTGTTTTGTTTGGGCTGATCTCAGGCCAAAGCTTTCGTTTCCCCATAGATTTCCCAATAAAATAGGCACCTGAGTCAGTGGACCAAATAATCACGGCTGCGAAGAAAATCGCACTCATGCCATATAAGCCTCTAATTTGGATAAAATAATAGAAACTGACGCCAATATATAATGTGGCTAATATAACAAAAGCAACCTCATCGAATGTGAAAGAGTTTTTGCTCAAAACTGTATAAGTTAAAAGTATTAAGATTGCAAATAAAGCAATCTGCATTTTTGATGCGTCTACGTTTGGGAAGAAGCTATTCTCTCCGCCCATTAAAAGCCAAAGCAATATTAAGCTGACAATACCAGGAAAGCTGAAAATCGAAATCTTTTTCATTCTCAGAAGCTCAAAGAGAGCGACACTTCCCATTAAATAAATCAGCAGGGTAAATGGCATCTGTCCATAAATAACAGCAAGTAAAAACACTGCAGCTGCCAACACACCCGTCAAAATTCTTTGTTTCATCTGCACCACCCTCTAAATTCCACCGAACCTCCGGCCGCGGCGCTGGTACTCTCCGATAGCGCCTATAAGATGCTCATCAGAAAAGTCAGGCCAAAGCACATCCGTAAAGACAAACTCGCTGTACGCAATTTGCCAAAGCATAAAGTTGCTTAATCTAATTTCTCCACTCGTGCGAATAAGCAAATCCGGATCTTGAAGAGATTCTGTCATTAAATAAGCTGAAAACATCTCTTCTGTGATGTCTTCTGCTCTAAGCTTACCTTCTTTGACTTTTTCAGAAATTTGTCTGCATGCTGAGACGATTTCTGTTCGCCCTCCATAATTGAGCGCAAAGTTTAAAACGAGTCCGTCGTTATTCGCCGTACTCTTCTCTGCGTTCTCTACCGCTCTTTTTGTATGCTGCGGGAGGCCGTCTGGATCACCTGTTAAACGCACACGAACATTTTCCTCGATGAGTTCAGGCAGATAGATGTTTAAAAATTCTTCAGGAAGCTTCATTAAAAAGTCTACTTCTAGTTTTGGACGTTTCCAATTTTCCGTAGAGAAAGCATACAAAGTCAGCACTTTGACATTCAACTCATTTGCAAGCTTTGTCATGCGCTTGACGACTTTCATTCCTTCATGATGTCCTGCTACCCGTGGAAGAGCGCGTTTTTTCGCCCATCTTCCGTTCCCATCCATGATAATGGCGATATGTTCAGGAATTTCTCCATTTACTATGTCTTCTTTTGTCAGGCTTTCTAAGTTGGAAGCTGCTGTTTGCTGATTCTTCCAATTTTTGAGTATATTGAGCATGAGATTCCTCCATCACCCAAAAAGGTTGCGTTCCCGCTAATAATATAGTCATCAACAGTATTAACAAAAAAACCCCCTGTAAACATGAAGAGGGTCTTTTCACTATTATCTATTGTACATAGTTTTTTCTTAAACTTCCATGATTTCTTTTTCTTTATCTTTCGTCACGTCATCAATTTTAGCGACATATTCATCTGTCAATTTTTGAACATCCTCTGTAGATGATCTTAATTCATCTTCAGTGATCTCCCCATTTTTCTCTAGCTTTTTCAGATCATCGTTTGCATCACGACGAACGTTACGAACAGCTACTTTTGCTTCTTCTGAGTATTTTCTTACAACTTTCACAAGCTCTTTACGTCTTTCTTCTGTTAGCGCAGGGATCGCAATGCGGATCACATTTCCGTCACTTGTTGGCGTGATGCCAAGATCAGACTTTTGGATCGCTTTTTCGATATCACCGATCGCTGTTTTATCGTAAGGTGTGATAATCAGCATACGTGCTTCTGGCACTGTAATTGACGCAATTTGGTTGAGTGGTGTTTGTGCACCGTAATAATCAACTGTCACTTTATCTAGTAGTGAAGCATTTGCTCTACCAGCGCGAACAGTTGCTAGTTCCCGTCCGTATGCTTGAACGGCTTTTTCCATTTTTTCTTTTGTTTGGTTCAACACTTCTTTTGACACGTTATTTCCCCCTCACGATCGTTCCGATTGATTCGCCATTTACGGCACGTTTAATATTTCCTTCTTCCATAATGGAGAATACGATTAATGGAATGTCATTGTCCATACATAATGAGGACGCAGTAGAATCCATTACAGCAAGCCCTTCTTTTAGTACATCAAGATATGAAAGCTTATCATATTTTACTGCATCCGCATCTGTACGAGGATCAGCACTGTAGACACCATCTACATTATTTTTCGCCATTAAAATGACATCTGCTTCAATTTCTGCTGCACGAAGTGCTGCAGTTGTATCTGTAGAGAAATAAGGGTTACCAGTACCTGCAGCAAAAATCACGACACGTTTTTTTTCAAGGTGACGAATCGCTTTTCTTCTTATGTATGGCTCTGCAACCTGTCTCATTTCGATAGAGGTTTGCACTCTAGACTGAATGCCAAGCGTTTCTAGGCTGTCCTGTAATGCCAGTGAATTCATCACTGTTGCAAGCATGCCCATGTAGTCTGCTGTTGCCCGGTCCATTCCTAAGTCACTGCCTGTCTTACCGCGCCAAAGGTTTCCTCCGCCTACAACGACTGCAACTTCAACATCAAGTTCTGCAATTTCTTTTACTTGCTTTGCAATTGAATGAATGACAGTTGGGTTAATTCCATTTCCAGCATCACCTGCTAGTGCTTCGCCACTTAGCTTCAGTACAATGCGATTATATTTCGGTTTGCTCATGATAACCTCCAAGTGTAAACTATACCGTCTCTTATTATGCGTAAGAAACTGCCTTTTGTAAATCAATATCCTCTAAAAAATAGGGAACACAGTGCTTGTGCTCCCTAAAAAAGCCCCAGAGAGCTTTTCAAACATTATTTTTTCACTTGGCTCATCACTTCTTCAGCAAAGTTTTCTTGACGCTTTTCAATACCTTCGCCCACTTCATAGCGAACATAAGTTTGAACAGTTGCGTTTTTCGCACCTACAACTTGTTTCACTTTTTCATCTGGGTTTTTAACGAACGCTTGGTCAAGTAAGCAAATTTCTTCGAAGAATTTGTTTAGACGGCCTTCTACCATTTTAGCTACGATGTTTTCAGGCTTTCCTTCTTGAAGCGCTTGTTGCGTTAATACTTCACGCTCACGGTTTGCTTCTTCTTCTGACACTTGGTCACGAGAAATGTATTTAGGATTGACAGCAGCGACGTGCATTGCAATGTCTCTTGCAAGCTCTTCATCAGTTGTTCCGTTAAGAACCGCTAATACACCAATGCGTCCGCCCATGTGCAAGTAAGAACCGAATGCTGCGTTATCTTCTTTCGTGATGACAGAGAAACGACGTAGAGTGATTTTCTCTCCGATTTTCGCAATTGCAGATGTGATATGCTCTTCAACTGTTGAACCGTTTTCCATTTTAGAAGCATGAGCTTCTTCAATTGTTGCAGGTTTAGCAGCAAGTAAATGATCAGCAAGTTCGTTAAGAAGTGCTTGGAATCCTTCGTTTTTCGCAACGAAATCAGTCTCAGAGTTCACTTCTATGATAACGCCTGTGTTGCCGTCAGTTTTGATAAGAGTTAATCCTTCTGCCGCAATACGGTCTGCTTTTTTCGCAGCTTTTGCGATTCCTTTTTCTCTTAGAAGATCAATTGCTTTTTCGATGTCACCATCAGTTTCTGTTAACGCTTTTTTACAATCCATCATACCTGCACCAGTTTTTTGACGCAGTTCTTTTACTAATTGAGCAGTAATTGCCATTTTACATTTCCTCCTTCTATGTTAAAACACGGATTACTAGGTGAAAAAAAGGTGATAAAAGGCATTTCCCTCTTATCACCTTTTGAATAGGTTACGCAGTTGTTGTTTCAGATTCTGTCGTTTCTTCTACAACAGCTTCTTCTTCGCCTTGTTTAGACTCAAGAATCGCATCTGCCATTTTAGCAGTTAGAAGTTTTACAGCACGGATTGCATCATCGTTTGCAGGGATCACAACATCAATTTCGTCTGGATCACAGTTTGTGTCAACGATACCGATGATTGGGATATTCAGTTTACGAGCTTCTGCAACTGCAATACGCTCTTTACGAGGATCGATAATGAAAAGTGCATCCGGAAGACCCTTCATGTCTTTGATTCCGCCTAAGAATTTTTCAAGACGCTCTAATTCTTTTTTCAGTTGAACGACTTCTTTCTTAGGAAGAACTTCGAAAGTACCGTTTTCTTGCATTTTTTCAATATCTTTCAAACGCTTGATACGTTTTTGGATTGTTTCAAAGTTTGTTAAAGTTCCACCAAGCCAGCGTTGGTTTACATAGAACATACCAGAACGGATTGCTTCTTCTTTCACTGAATCTTGTGCTTGTTTTTTCGTACCAACGAAAAGGATTTTTCCTCCGTCAGCAGCAAGGTTTTTCGTGAAGTTGTAAGCTTCCTCTACTTTTTTCACCGTTTTTTGAAGATCGATGATGTAGATACCGTTACGCTCTGTAAAGATGTAACGCTTCATTTTTGGGTTCCAACGGCGAGTTTGGTGACCGAAGTGAACACCAGCTTCTAGCAATTGTTTCATAGAAATAACTGACATTTTGTTGCCTCCTAATATAATGGTTTTTTTTCCTCCGCTTAAGTCATGTTCACATAAAACTGCGCCATGCAGCACCTTCATCTGAATCATCAAGCGTGTGTATTTAACACCAAGAAATAATATAACACATGATGGACTGACAATCAAGAATCCTTTACAGCTTTCCGCTAAATTTTAATAAAAGCTCGATTTCTGTCTTACCAGTTTTCAATTCTTTCGCTATTTCTTCTAGTGATCGCCCTTGATCATATAAGGCCTTTACTTGATCTTGGAATGTTTCTTCTATTTCATTTTCAGAAGGCTCAGGAGCTTCTGTTTCAAGATTTGGAACGGGTTCGTTTACCTTCTCTTCCTGCACCTCGACCTCGCTAAGGAGAGCCGACAGGTGCTCTGGTACTGGATCTTCACTTTCTACCGATTGCTGGGATTCAGTTGGTGGTTGTGGTTGCTTTGGTGTCTGAAGATCCGATTTCAGCTCTTCAGCAAAAAAATCAGGGGAAGCGGCTGCAGCTTTTGATAGTTTGTCATTCTCTTCTTTGACTTCCATCAAAAATGCAGCCAGGGTATTTTCCGTTTCTTCTAAAAGCTCTCGCTGCTTTTGTTCAGTTGCCTTCAGCGAATTCATTCTTGTGTATAAAATGATCACAAAATAAATAAGTGCAGCATGAAGCATAAAGCTAATCAGCCATAACATATTTTTTCACTCACTAACTCTTTAAGATTGAATGGCTTTATCAAGCAGATGCTTAAGCTTGAACAATGCCTTCGAATGAATTTGTGAAATACGCGAGGTGGATAAATTAAGCACTTGACCGATTTCTGTTAATGTCAGTTCTTCTTTATAGAAAAGACTGATCACAAGCTTTTCTTTTTCCGAAAGCTCAGTAATTTTATCAGCAAGCTGTTCAATTAATTCATCTTTCAGCATTTTCTCCTCAGGTGTCACAGACTTTTCGTCGCGAATCATGACTTGGACGTTTTCACCGTCTTCTTGATCATGCAGCTTCTCGTCGATTGAGAGCAAATTCGCAAAGAAACCTTCATTCATCGTTGTGACAACATCCTGTTCGCTCATGCCGAGTTCCTCGGCAACCTCTGTCGGTGTCACATTTCGCAAATAACGCTGTTCAAGTTTTTCAATTGCCGCTTCTACTTTTTTTGTTTTTTCTCTTGATGTACGAGGCAGCCAGTCCTCTTTACGAAGACCGTCGATGATGGCCCCGCGGATTCTGAAGGATGCATATGTATCAAACTTCAGATCTCTTCCGGGGTCAAATTTTTCAAGGGCATCATATAAACCGAGCATCCCTAGACTGATCAAGTCTTCTTTATGCACTGACTTCGGGAGACCGATGGAAATTCTTCCAACATGATATGTGACGAGCGGCATATAGCGGCGCATAAGATCATCTCCAGCAGCTGGGTCTTTCCACTCTTTCCATCTAGCCCATAGCGCCTGATCTTCGTAATTTAAGGATTGCATCTTTCTCCCCCTATACTTCCTTAGTTATATCTTCATAATGCCATGCTTCACAGTGCGGATCTCAAGCTCTGTCGTAAGCGGATCGAATTCAATCGTACGCCCATTGTTCCCGCCCGTGTCCTCACTAATGATCGGGATATGATGAAGAGACAGATGTTCTTTAACAGCTGATACGTTTCTAGGTCCAATTCTCATCAGGTCATTGGTTGACTTAAACTTAAACATTTCTGCGCCACCAGCAAGTTTCGCTTTTAGCGCATGTTTGCGCGCTCCTTCTTTTAGGAGCAGATCAATTGTATGCTTGACACCTGTATCTGCATATTTGGCCAAGTTCTCCACCGCCCCTTTTGCAAGGGATGAGTCTGGAAGCATGACATGGACAAGACCTGCCAGTTTTTTTTCTTTGTCAAACAGGACAAGCCCTACGCAAGAACCAAGACCGGATGTCCGAATGCGGTCCGGTGTTTTCACAAGCTGAACATCCGCTATACCAACCTTTACAACTGCCGGAATCTTCACGTTCATTATAGGTTACCTAATGCTTTGAACAGTTTGTCAAACGATTCAAAGTCTGGTAATAGAAACATATTTCCTTTCAGCTCTTGCTTATTTTGATCATCAAAAATAGATGTATCAATCACAATTGCCTGATCGCCGAGAGGACTGAACTGCATTAACCCTTCACTAATGACAGCACCGAACATATCGAGAGTGACATCTGGAACACTTGGGTAAAGCTTCAATTTTGTTAGATCGGCAAGGGCTGATAAATAAGAGCCTGCTAAAATATTTCCTAGCTCATGAAGTGCTGACGTCCCTAGCACGTGTTCATGAATGGTATCAATATCAAATGCCGGGTCCTGTACAAGCTCTCTTACAAATTGCTCTGCTTGCTCAAACGGCATAATGAAAAAGATGGAGCCGGATAAATCTCCTTCCATTCGCAGAAAAATGCTTGCAACTGGAAGATCTGCACCGCCAAAGAAATCCATTAGATCTTCAAACGAGAGAACTTTGACAAAAGGAACAGCCATATCTATTTTGCGATCTAATAGATTGGCAAGAGCAGACGCTGCATGGCCTGCTCCGATATTCCCAACCTCTCTTAATACATCTAACTGTTCATCTTTAATTCCACTGAAAATGTTCATTTCACATCCCCCTTAATGAACAGGTGCATCTTGAACGCTCTTATCGAGGACAGCACCAGCATGAATGATATTAAATAGACGCTGATCATGCTTAATGATACCAATCACCCATGATTGTCCTTCTTTTTCAGCTGAATCAGGAGAAGATTCTACTTCTTCCTGATGGACTGTAATGACATCATTTGCTTCATCAACAACCCAGCCGACTTCAATGTCACCAACCTGTACAATAATCATTCTAGTTTCATCTGTAATCTCGTTGTCAGTAGATCCAAGTCTAACTCTAAGGTCGATGACAGGTGTCACCACACCACGTAGATTAATGACGCCGCATATATAAGGGGCAACGCCAGGAATTCTTGTCGGCTGCTGCCATTTTTCAATGGACTTTACTTCTGATACTGAAATGGCGTATTCTTTTTTGTTTACGATAAACACAATCATCTTTTCGCCAGTTTTGATATCTGTACTCATTTCAGACCGCTCCTCTATTGTTTTTTACTTGATCAGTGCATTACAGTCAACGATGAGTGCAACCTGACCGTCACCTAGGATTGTTGCGCCCGATATCGCAAACACGTTTGGTAAATAATCTCCTAGTGATTTCAATACAACCTCTTGCTGACCAATGAATGAATCGACCACAAATGCTGTCAGCTTGTCTCCTTTACGAACAACGATGATGTGCAGTTCTTCCTCTAATTCACTCGCATTTGGTACGTGGAATTGTTTCTTCAGGTACACAACCGGTACGATAAATCCGCGGAAATCAATCACTTCACGATCATGCGTTTGAAGGATGTCGCTTTTCTTAATCACAGCCGTTTCAATAATAGAAGAAATCGGAATCGCAAATGTTTCCTCTTCCAGTTTCACAAGAAGAACGGAAATAATTGACAATGTAAGCGGGAGCTGGATAGAGAACAATGAGCCCTGTCCTTCTGTTGAGTTGATGCTCACAGAACCGCCCAATGATTCCAGCTTGTTTTTCACGACGTCAAGACCTACACCGCGGCCTGAGATGTCAGATATCTCATCAGCTGTAGAGAATCCTGCTGCAAAGATCAATGAATCAATTTGATGATCTTCAATGGTTTCTGCTTCTCTTTCTGTAATAACACCGCGCTCTAGTGCTTTTTCAAGCACCTTTTTACGGTTAATCCCGCCACCGTCATCTTCTACTTCAATGAAGACGTGGTTTCCACTATGATAAGCCTTTAATAGAACGGTTCCTTTTTCTGGCTTGCCTTTTTTCACACGTTCTTCTGGCGATTCAATCCCGTGATCTAGACTGTTTCTGAGTAAGTGTAAGAGCGGATCTCCAATCTCGTCGATCACTGTTCGATCAAGCTCAGTATCAGCGCCTTCAATGATCAGTTCAATTTTTTTATTGAGCTCTTTCGTCAATTGACGAATCATACGCGGGAACCTGTTAAACACAGTTTCTACAGGTACCATTCTCATGTTCAGGATGATCGATTGCAGGTCGCCTGAAATACGTGTCATTCTTTCGACCGTATCAGTGAGTTCGTTATTTTCAAGCTCTTTGGCAATCTGTTCTAAACGTCCTCTATCAATAACCAGTTCTTCAAATAGATTCATAAGAGAATCCAGACGATCAATGTTGACACGAATCGTTTTCGTGCCGCCGGCAGCTGCACCGTTATTGCCATTTGCTTTTGGCGCATCGTTTGCTGACGCTTTAGCAGCAGGCACGGATACTTCTTCTTTTTTCTGTTCAGGTTTTGCTTCTAGTTTTTCAGCTGGGACAGCTTCTTCAAATGCGGAGCCTTCAGAGATCTCAACATTTTCAACCTCTGAGATCGCCATCACGATTTTCTTCACTTCGTCCATCGGCTGTTTAGATAGATAAGAAATACTGAATTCGGATTCGAAATCTTCTGATTCTAAAAGTTCTGCATTCGGAACCGTTTTGACGACCTCGCCTGCTTCATTGAGTCTTTCAAAAATCATATAGACACGAACTGCTTTTAATAAGCATGCTTCGCTTAATGTCACAGTCAGCTCATAGCATTTAAAGCCTTGTTCTCTTGCTTCATCAAGAACTGTTCGTTCAAATTCATTATAGTCTAAGTCGTTAGCGGCAGGAGCTGATGCATCAGCTGTCTCAACGCTAGAAGCAGCCTCCGCATGGCTTCCTGTCACGTCTAGCTTTTTACTAATCTCTGTGACATCACGTTTCCCGTCCCCGCCTTCTGCAATCGATTGAACCATTGCTTCAAGGTGGTCTAGTGCTTCAAACATCGTATCCATTGACTCAGGAGTAACAATCATTTGTTCATTTCTGATGGCATCAAACATGTTTTCTAAGTGATGCGTCAGCTGAGCCATATCAGCATAACCCATCGTTGCACTCATGCCTTTCAATGTATGAGCCGCTCTGAAAATATCATTCACCAACTGCAGGTCGGTTGGGTTCTTTTCTAATTCGAGAAGTTTTTCATTACAAGTTTGTAAGTGTTCTCTGCTTTCATCTAAAAAGATATCTAAGTATTGGTTTACATCCAACGTGTTCACGCCCTCTCTTTTTTCATGGAGCTTATAATTGCATGTGCGATGTCATCCACATGCCTTGTTTCATGTGCAAGACCTGCTTTAATGACTGATTTAGGCATTCCGAAAACAACACATGATTCTTCTTTTTCTGCAATAACTTTTGTATGACCGCTTGCGACCATTTTTTTGACACCTTCTGTGCCGTCACTACCCATCCCTGTCATAATGACAGCAATTTTCTCGTAACCTTTTATGTTGCTGATGGATTCAAATAAATAGTTAACAGAAGGTTTGTGCCGGCTGTCAGTGTCTTCTGGGGACAGCCTGATCACTAAAGACGCCCCTTGTTCATGAAGTGACATATTCATTCCACCAGGAGCTATGTAAGCCACTCCATTTTTAGCGATGTCTCCATCTTGTGCTTCTTTAATCGAAATTTGTGATAGCTGGTCTAACCTCGTAGCAAGTGATGCCGTAAATCCTGCCGGCATATGCTGCACTATCAAAATCGGCGCCTCTATGTCCTTTGGCAGCTTCGTGACGACTCGTTGAAGCGCCCTTGGTCCTCCCGTAGATGTTCCGATTGAAATAATCTTTCGAAGTGAGCCGCTTTTTACTTCTTGCAGACGGGGAACAGCCACTGGACTTGGCGGCTTCATGACAGGCTTAGGAGAAACCTGTTTCTCAGTGCGTTTCCTAGACAGGCCTGCTGCAAGTACCCGCTCTACAATTTGACCTCTTACTTTGTGTAAATCGAGCGAAATACTTCCTGAAGGCTTTGTCACGAAGTCAAAAGCACCGAGTTCTAAGCAATGGATGGTTAAGTCCTTCCCTTGCTTTGTCTGGCTTGACACCATAATCACGGCAAGGTCGTGTTCAGCCAGAATTTGTTTTAATGCTTCTGTTCCATTTAAAACAGGCATTTCCACATCTAGTGTGACAACATCTGGGTTCAATTCCTTGATCCGTTTTAAGGCATCTTCCCCATTTCGCGCCGTTCCGACGACTTCAATTCCTTGCTCGGCACTTAGGAAATCACTAATGAGCTTTCGCATAAAGGCCGAGTCATCTACTACAAGCACTCTAATCATGAGTCCACCTTCCTCCTTCTAAAAAAAGAGGACAACTTATCTATAAACGTATGCTGCTCTCTCCGTGCCTCTCTTATCTGCTGATGATACAGTGTTTCTGCCAGCATTTTAATTGTTTTACTCAGCCTTGAATGAGGCTGCTTGATATAAAACGGAATTTGTTCCGCTACTGCTTTAGGAACCGCAGGATCATCAGGCACAGCACCAGCAAACACAAGCTTTCTGTGTAGAAATGATGTAACCACTCCTGCTAATTTCCGGTAGGTTTCAGAACCTTCTGACGGGGTTTTACACCGGTTAACAATGATTTGCACTGACTGCTCAAACTGATGAATGGCTAAGTGTTTAATCGCGCTGTAGGCATCCATGATGGATGTTGGTTCTGGCGTTGTCACGACCACTACTTCTCCTGCCGATAAGACAAAAGGCAGTTGATCTTTTGACAAGCCTGCACCCATATCAAAGAATATACAATCGAAATCACGCATCATTCTCTCCATCTCCTCCAGAAAGAATGACCATTGGTCTTTATCTAAAGAAAACAGCTGTTCAAGTCCACTTCCGCCAGAAATGTAATAAAGATTGTCAGTTCCTTTTGTCATGGCCGCTTGGAAAGATTTCTTCCTGACGAGAACATCTAATATAGAGCTAGTCGATGTTTTCCCTAATAAAATATCAATATTCCCCATGCCAAAATCAAGGTCGATGACTAACACTCGCTTGCCTGCACTAGCGATAGACAGTGCCATGTTCAGCGTCAAATTCGATTTGCCTACTCCGCCTTTACCGCTCATGACTGCAATGGTTTTTGCCTGTCCGCTTACGCTAAGAGGGGCCGGTGTTATCGTTTGACTCTGTTGAACAAGTTTTCTTAGACCTTCCGCTTGGTCAGGCTTCATCATTGTAAGACCATCCTTGTTAATTCAAGAGGAGAGCCCTCAAGAATATCCTCAGGTACATTTTGACCATTTGTTAAAAAGCCGAGCCCAATTTGGGATTCTGCAATGATTTGAAAGATCGTTCCCATCGTGTCTGTTTCATCTACTTTTGTAAAAATGAATTGATGAATTGGAACATGTTCAAAACGTTTGACCATGGCGTTCATGTCCTGATACTTCGACGTCGCACTCATGACGAGGAAACTTTGAATGCTTTCATCAAAAGGAATAATATCTGTCAGCTCTTTGATATACGCTTCTTCTTTAAAGTTACGGCCTGCTGTGTCTATGAAAATATGATCATAATCTTTAAAGGTCTGCTGCGCTTTCACAAAATCCTCTCTTGAATAGCAAACCTCAAGCGGCGCATTCAGCAGTTCAGCATATGTTTTCAGTTGTTCGATCGCTGCAATTCGGTACGTATCCGTTGTAATAAAAGCGATGTTCTTTTGCTGTTGAATAGCCGTTTTGGCAGCCAGCTTTGCAATCGTTGTCGTTTTACCAGCGCCCGTTGAACCAAACAGCACAATATATTTCGAACGAATCATCGGCTCATCAGAGGTGTGAGTTGGCAGCATCTCTGTGAGCAGTTTTTCAAGTTCTTTTTTAATTTGATCTTCCTTGACAGCACCCTTCGTTAAAAGACCCTTTAAGCACTCATCTCGTATCGCATCATCAAGACCTTGATCCTTTAGTTTTCGATCGACTGCCATAAGAGAATCAGGTAAAATCCCAGCATGCCGCTCGTTTCTTGCATATTCTAAAGGCTGAGAATGAGGGGGAACTGCTTTGACTGCCTCAGGAGCAAAGGATGGCTCTTCGGGCTGCTTTTGAACCGGCTCCTTTTTCGGTAACACCGGGATAGGAGCCGGTGGGTTTAGGCCTTTACCAGCTCTTTCTTCAAAATCTTGATCCAGCACCGCAATCACTTCGACCATTTGTTGTTTTTTTAATCCGAACAGCTTTCGTTTGACAACGGTTTTCGAATTTAAAATGACGGCATCTTTCCCAAGCTGCTGCCTAATTTGAATCGTTGCCTCCTGCATAGAATTCGCTGTGATTTTTTTCATTTTCATTAGATATCCACCACTCCGATGCTCTGTACTTCCACATTTGCTTCTAGTTCGTTATATGATAGTACCGGTAATTCTGGAAAATATCTTTCTAACAACTGCTTGACGTACATTCTTATAGGAGGTGAGCATAATAGAACCGGCGTTTCCTGACGAAGCGAAAGCTGTTCAATTTCTCTAGCCACTGATTGAATCACACTTTCAGAGGACTCCGGATCTAATGATAAGTAGTTACCGTGCTCTGTCTGCTGTACGCTGTCAGCAATCACCTTTTCAACTCGGCCTGAGCATGTCACGACTTTCAATGATTCATTCTCTCTTGCATACTGTGCAGTAATCTGTCTTGCCAGTGCCTGTCTGACATACTCCGTTAACAAATCTGTATCAGTCGTTAATTTTCCATAGTCTGCAAGCGTCTCAAAAATGGTCACAAGGTTTCGAATAGAGACCTTTTCTTTCAACAGCTTTGCCAGTACCTTTTGGATATCACCGACTGCTAGCGGATTTGGTGTCACCTCATCCACTAAGACAGGATAACTTTCTTTAAGATGATCGATTAATTGCTTCGTTTCTTGGCGTCCGAGCAGTTCGTGTGTGTTTTGTCTAATCTTCTCTGTGATGTGAGTAGATACAACAGATGCCGGATCCACAACCGTATAGCCAAGCATTTCAGCCTGGTCTTTTTCTGCTTCTGATATCCATTTAGCCGGCAAGCCAAAGGATGGTTCGATCGTTTCAATTCCTTCAATCGGATCATCATCAGGCGTAGGGGACATCGCTAAGTAGTGATCAAGCAGCAGCTCACCTTTTGCCACTTCGTTCCCTTTAATTTTCAGCCGGTATTCATTTGGGTTAAGTGCAATGTTGTCTCGAATTCGGACAACTGGAATGACAAGGCCTAGCTCGAGGGCAAGCTGCCTTCGGATCATCACAATTCGATCTAGCAGGTCACCGCCCTGATTTGCATCAGCGAGCGGAATCAGACCATAGCCGAATTCAAATTCAATGGCATCCATTTGCAGAAGATGAATGACGCTTTCTGGACTTTTCATCTCTTCTACCTCAGCCTGTTCCTCCAGCACCTCTTCAATTTCTTCTTGATCCTGTTTGTTTTTCGACATCATGTATGCACCGAGTGCAAGTAAACCTGCGATTGGTCCTGTCAAAAGTATGCCAATAGGAGTAAACAAACCAAGAAGGAAGATCGTGCCTGCTGTGACGTAAAGCATAGCTGGGAATGCAAAGAGCTGACTAGTAATGTCAGAACCAAGGTTTCCGTTAGAAGCAGCCCTCGTGACGACAATCCCTGTCGCTGTTGAAATGAGGAGTGCAGGAATTTGTGAAACAATCCCGTCCCCTACCGTTAATAGCGTAAAGTGGGAAGCTGATTCTTGAATCGACATTCCTTGCTGAAGCATCCCAATAATGATTCCAAAAATAATATTGATAATGACGATGATAATACCTGCGATGGCATCCCCTTTGACGAACTTACTTGCACCATCCATCGCACCATAAAAGTCTGCCTCTCTCGATACTTTTTCACGGCGATTTCTCGCTTCACTTTCAGTCAGCATTCCTGCATTTAAATCTGCGTCAATACTCATCTGTTTACCTGGCATCGCATCAAGTGTAAATCTTGCAGCAACCTCTGATACACGCTCAGCCCCTTTTGTGATGACAATAAACTGAATGATAATCAAGATAAGGAAGACAACCAGACCAACGAGTATATTTCCTCCAACAACAAATGAACCAAACGTTTCTACAACCTTTCCAGCATCTCCTGTTGATAGGATAGAACGTGTTGTAGAGATGTTAAGCCCTAAGCGAAACAGCGTTAAGAGCAAAAGCAATGATGGAAAAATCGAAAATTGAAGTGGTTCTTGCATGTTCATTGTGGTGAGAAGCACGATAAGCGCAAGAGAAATATTAATAATGATTAAAATACTTAATAGAATGGGCGGAAACGGTATGACCAGCATCGCCACAATTAAAATAACACTGAATAAAACAGATAAATCTCTTGCTGACATGCCTGTTCTCTCCTTTTAAAACCAAAAATTCATAAAATCTTTTGTTTCGTTTTATATACGTAAGCTAAAATTTCTGCGATGGCCTTAAAGTATTCTTCTGGCACCGCTTGATTAATATCGACCTGATCATATAGTGCACGAGCTAGCGGCCGGTTTTCTACGGTCATGATATCGTGCTCTTTCGCAATTGTTCTAATTTTCATAGCCAAAATATCTGTTCCCTTTGCCACAACAAAGGGCGCATCCATCTTTTCTTCGTCATATTTCAAGGCAATTGCGTAGTGGGTTGGGTTTGTAATGATGACGTCCGCTTTTGGGACTTCCTGCATCATCCGTCTCATGGCCATTTCCCGCTGGCGCTGTTTAATCTTTGATTTTATGAGAGGGTCACCCTCTGATTTTTTATACTCATCTTTGATGTCTTGTTTAGACATCCGTAAGTTTTTTTCATAATCAAATTTCTGATACATATAATCAAGCCCTGCTAAGACCAGAAGAGCACCTGCTGCATATAGACCCATAATCAAGGTCATATTTGCGACGAAATGCAGGGTTTCCTCCGCTGTTAATAGAGGGAGCCGCAGGATTTCGTCAAAGTGCATCCAAAGTGCAATAAATGTCGCAAAACCAATAAAACCAATTTTCAGAATGGATTTTAATAGCTCTACGAGGGCTCGAATACTGTATATTCGTTTAAACCCTTTGATTGGATCGAGCTTTTCTAGTTTCGGTTTGATTACTTCTGGCGAAAAGAGAAATCCGACTTGTAAATAGTTACTGAGGATACCCGCCAGCATACCAACACCAAGAATTGGCATGAGGAGGAGTCCTGTTTCTTGAAGCAATTCCAAGAATAGTTGATGAATATTAGATGTGCTAACCTTCATTAGCATTGTTGTTGAATAAAAACGTTCAATGAGCGCAATAATACGCTCTTTCATAAAAGGCCCAATAAAAAAGAATGATAAAAAGATTAGTAGAAATGAGATGGCTGTATTGACGTCGGTACTTTTGGCAACCTGCCCTTTTTTACGCGAATCCCGTCTTTTTTTCGGTGTAGCTTTTTCTGTTTTTTCACCTGCGAAAAATTGCAAGTCTAGTCTAAGCTTTGTCATCATGACGATCCACCGACCAATGCTAAGAAATTCCTCATGGTGAGCACAATCGTTTCAAATGTATTTTGGACGACTCCGAAGATTACGCCCATACAGATGATGATCATAATAAAACTCACACCCATTTTAATAGGAAGTCCGACAACGAATACGTTCATTTGTGGAACCGTACGTGCTACAATCCCTAATGCCAAATCGACTAAAAACAAACTTGCAACAACAGGTGCCGAGATTTGAAAGGCAATGATGAACATTTCGTTGAAGCTCTTTGCGATAAAGTAAGCAAAGGATTCACTGCCAAAATTCAGCGCATACTGATCAACTGCAATATATTGAAAGCTGTAATATATCCCATCAAGCAGCAGGTGATGTGCATTCGTCGCAAGCATCAATAGCAGTGTGACCGTATAAAAAAACTGCCCCATCAGCGGCGTTTGCGCCCCTGTTTGCGGATCAATAATATTGGCGATCGCAAAACCCATTTGAAAGTCAATGAACGAGCCGGCAATTTGAACAGCGGACACCATGATATATGCAATCAGCCCAAGAAGAAGTCCGACCATTGCTTCTTTCACCGCAAGCATCATATAAAGACCGTCTATGTCGAGCGCTGGCGGTTCTTTAATCGTGCTAAAACTGATGACAGCTAAAAACAGTGAGAAGCCAACTCTGTGTACAGCAGGTATCGCTCTATGCGCTAAAAGCGGTACTGTCACAAAAAACGCGGTGATCCGAATAAAAACGAGAAGAAAAGCAGGGAATAATTCTATGATTGACATCGCTGTTTAACCTGCAAATCGATCTAAATTCGAGAACAGCTCTGTCGTAAAGGACACAATTGTTGAAAGCATCCACGGACCAAACACAACAAGCCCAATGAGCACTGCAACAATCTTAGGAATGAACGCAAGCGTTTGTTCTTGAATTTGGGTTGTCGCCTGAAACACACTGACAATCAGTCCCACAATTAGTGCGAGCGCTAGAAGCGGCCCGCTGACAAGCAATACAACATACACTGATCTTTCAGCCATCGTAATGACAAATTCTGAACTCATGTTTTAAGCACCTACTCTAAAAGCTTTGCAGCAAGGATTTTACAATCAAATACCATCCATCGACTAAAACAAATAACAATATTTTGAAAGGGAGCGATATCATAACCGGCGGAAGCATCATCATCCCCATTGACATCAGGACACTTGCGACCACCATGTCAATAATTAAAAATGGAATAAAGATCATGAAACCAATCTGAAATGCCGTCTTTAATTCTGAAATTGCAAAAGCTGGCACCATCGCCGTTAATGGAATATCTTTAATCGATTCAGGTGTATCCATTTTTGCGTAACTAAGAAATAAAGCCAAATCTTTCTGTCTCGTATGTTTACTCATAAACTCTTTGATTGGCACTTCGGCTTTTTCATATGCCTGGTTTAACGTAATGTCATCATTTAAAAGCGGCGTAAGTGCCTCTTTATTTATCTCTGAGAACGTAGGTGCCATAATAAAAAATGTGAGAAACAAAGCAAGTCCAACAAGCACTTGGTTTGGCGGCATTGAGTTGGTTGCAAGTGATGTTCTAACGAATGAAAGGACAATCACAATCCGTGTAAAACACGTCATTAAAATGAGAATGCCTGGTGCAACCGAAAATACGGTCAAAAGTAAAAGAAGACGGACAGACGTGCTGATATTCCCTGCACCGCTGGAATTAAATAAATCGATAAACTCATTCATCTTGTTTCGGGCCTTTCTTTCTGACTTCTGATTGGGTCTTTTTCAATTCTGCTAGCTGCGCCTTTAAATTGGCTGAAAAAGAAGAAGTGGTTGTCTTGTCATGTTTCTTCACCTGCGATGTGAATTTTTGAACGATTTTTGGAATATCCGTCTTGCTTTCCATCGCTTCTTCGTATTGTTTCACAATCGCTTCACATTCTTGTTCATCATCAATTTCTTTTAGCAGCTGGATTGAGTCTGCTACGCCGACAACTAGTACTCGCTTGCCCACTTTGATAAGCTGGACCGAACGGTTTTGGCCAACCGTGGTTCCACCAATATTTTCAACATAGCGAAATGGTTTGAGTAAGCGATTTTGCTTACCAACAAATCTCACCAGTCCATAAATGAGCAGGATGACAAAAAGTAAGGCACCAATCATTTTGACAAAATCCATAATGGAGACAGAAGAAGAGGGAACTTCTTCTGCCGGATTCGTTTGATTGTCAGTGGTTTTCTTTTCTGTATCCTTTTTGCTTTCTTTCTCATCTTTGAGCCAGTCATTCACTGTGCCATTTTCAGGATCTTTCGTTTCAGCGAACAGTGAGGTAGGCTGCATCGTCAAGAAAAGCATAAAACTGATCATTGCTATACATATCAAACGTTTTTTCAACAAGTCTTACACCCTTTTTTAGCCTAACGTTTTATTAATTGCTTCAAGTACACGGTCTGCTTGGAATGGCTTTACGATAAAGTCTTTTGCACCTGCTTGAATGGCGTCAATAACCATCGATTGTTGTCCCATCGCAGAACACATAATGATTTTTGCAGAAGCATCAATTTGTTTAATTTCTTTTAACGCAGTAATCCCATCCATTTCTGGCATTGTGATATCCATTGTCACAAGATCAGGAGATGTTTCTTTATATTTTTCAACAGCTTGTGCGCCGTTTTCTGCTTCTCCTACTACATCAAATCCGTTTTTTACAAGAATATCCTTAATCATCATTCTCATGAATGCTGCATCATCTACGATTAATACCTTAGTAGCCATTTACTTATTCTCTCCCTATATGTTTGTTTATTTTAAATTAGATAGTCTTTCTGACTGACTTAATATATCAGTCACACGAACACCAAAGTTCTCATCGATCACAACGACTTCCCCTTTGGCAACGATTCGTTTGTTAACCAGAATGTCGACTGGCTCACCCGCAAGTTTGTCCAGTTCAATGACACTTCCAGCTGAAAGTTCAAGTACTTCTTTCACACTGCGCTGGGTTCTACCAAGTTCCACCGTAATGGAAAGCGGAATATCCATCAGCATATCGAGATTTCCTAGCTGGCTCGTTGTATGCTGAGGCTCACTGAACGCTTCAAATTCAACTGGCGCCACATTTACAGGTGCTGCTGGCTTTGGCTTCGCCTGTCTTTTTGGCGGTGCCGCTTGCTGCACAGGAGCAGACTGTGCTTGCGGAGCTGCCTGCTGAGGTTCAGGTGTGCTCACTGGTGTTTCTTGAACAGGCTCTTCTTCTTGCGTCGGGACTGTTAATTCTGCGATTAAATCCTTCGCAAATGTAATAGGGTAAAGCTGCATAATATTTGAATCTATGAGTTCACCTATCGTTAATCTAAAGGACACTTTGACAAGCATTTCTTCAGCTGGAATTCTGTCTGTTCCTTCTCCTTCTTTCACATCGAGTAATTCGACGCGCGGCGGAGAAATATCAATCTTTTTATTAAAGACTGTCGACATAGATGTCGCTGCAGAACCCATCATTTGGTTCATCGCTTCTTGCACTGCACTTAAGTGAATTTCACTTAAAGACGGGTCAGCATTTGTTCCATCTCCGCCCATCATTAAGTCTGCAATGACTGCCGCATCTGTTTGCTGGATGACAAGCAGGTTACTTGCACTAAAACCTTCCGTGTAATTCACTTCAATAGCGACATACGGATGAGGAAACTCCTCATTCAGCTTGCTTTTTTGAATCACTGTGACAGTTGGAGTCGTAATCTCCACTTTTTGATTTAATAGGGTTGAAAGTGCTGTTGCAGAGCTACCAAATGAAATATTTCCGATTTCCCCAATGGCATCTTGTTCCATTGCAGAAAGGAGTGTATCAGGCTCTATATCGTCATTGCTGCCTCCTTTAAGGAGCGCATCGATTTCATCTTGTGATAATTTACTTCCGTTATTCTCCATCTTCTTCACCTCTTATGTCGTGATCTAGAATTTGAATCGCCTGTTTCCGATTCACACGGCCGGCCTGTCCCAAGAATTTCGGTTTATTTCCGACCATAACAGTAAGAGGCGCATTTACTGGTTTGTCCAAGGCAATACAATCACCAATTTCCAAATTCAAAAACTCTTCCACCGTCATTTCCGATTGTCCAAGCTCTGCGACTACCGGTATTTTTGCCGTCATAATCCGTTTTTCAATGGCCTTTGTTTCTTCTTGTTTCGGTTCATTTCGTTCAGACTGCATCCAGTAGTGTACAGACAACTTCGGAATAATAGGCTCTAATACAACGTGAGGAATACATAGGTTAATAACCCCGCTCACCTCACCAACTTGTGTATTAAGAGAAATGACGACAACTGTTTCGTTTGGTGACACCATTTGAACAAACTGGGGATTTACCTCGAAATCTGCCATCTCTGGCTCGATGTCGGTTATGGACTGCCACGCTTCTCTGTAATTTTCCAAAGCTCCCTCAAACATGTTTGAGATAATCTTTGTTTCGATTTCTGTCAGTGATTCTGTCTTATTATGACTAATGCCAATCCCACCCATCAGCCTGTCCATCATGGCATAGCCGATTGTTGGATTCACTTCAAGCATAATTCTTCCTTCAAGCGGGCTGACATAAAATAAGTTTAATAATGTCATATTAGGAATCGAACGAATAAATTCTTCGTATGGTACTTGGTCAACCGAGCTGACAGAAATTTGAATATATGATCTTAGCTGCGCTGAAAAGTGCGTGGTGAGCAGTCTAGCGAAGTTATCGTGAATCCTTGTTAAACTTCGAATCTGGTCTTTTGAAAAGCGAAGTGCACGCTTAAAGTCATACACCTTCACTTTTTTCGTCGTTTCTTCTTTTTTCAGCTCTTCTGCATCCATTTCGCCTGTAGATATGGCGGATAATAATGCGTCGATCTCATTCTGGGAAAGCACTTCTCCTGACATTTCTTCACCTCCATCGTGTCAATTAATCGCCTCTATTGCAGATTAAAGGAGGTTATATAAACTTCTTTCACCTTGCCATCTTGCAAATAGTTATTCACTTTGTTTTTGACTAGTGTTTTAAAATGTTCTCTGCCTTTTTTGCCATCAAGTTCATCTGCATTCGTGTCTGATAAAATGTCGATCACGGCATCCTTCACTTGGAAACTTCTTTTTTCTAGCTCTTCTTTTGCTTTTTCAGAATCCGTTTCAATGTTTAGTACAAGTTTGACGGCATTTCCTTCAGACTTTAAATTTGTAATAATCTCAGGAATTTCAATAGAAGCTTTTGCGACTTCATCTGCTGTCGGCTCTTTTTCTGCTTTTGCTTCGTCTGACCCATTCAGTAGAAAAAAGATGCCAGCTCCAATTCCGACGATGGCAATAATCATGATTAGCATTACTACGACTAATTTCTTCTTCATTCAAATTCCTCTATTCCTTGGTTCAATGAAATGACTTGGATTTTTCTGTAGAAAGAAATGATTTTCTCCTGAATCTGCTTCTCATCTTCTTTCACAACGAATTTCTTTCCATTGGCTAATGTAATGGTCGTGTCTGGAAAGCTTTCGATTTGCTCGATATGGAGAGCGTTCAGCATAAATCCTTTGCCATTTAATCTTGTCACTTCAATCATATTAAGCAGAGAAGCGATAAATCGCTCCCCCTACCTCCTATCGTTTCAGATTCACAAGCTCTTGAAGGATTTCATCAGATGTTGTGATCGTCTTTGCATTCGATTGGAATCCACGCTGCGCGATTATCATTTCAGTAAACTCGTCTGTTAAATCAACGTTTGACATTTCAAGTCGACCTGTTTGGATGACGCCCGTTCCTTGTTCACCAGGTACGATAGGGTTACTTGGTGCACCTGAGCTTAACGTTTGGCGGTAAAGGTTGTCACCAACTTTGTCTAACCCGCCTGCGTTACTGAAAGATACGAGTGAAACCTGTCCAACATTTCTAGATACGTTGTTTTCAACAACCGAAATCGTTCCATCTGGACCAATACTTACACTTGAAATGCCATCTGGAATCGTTATCTTTTGTCCATTCATTCCAAGCACGTAATTTCCGTCAGAAGTGGTTAAACTTCCCTCTGAATCCCGAGTAAAGTTCCCAGTTCTGGTATAAAGAACTTCACCTTGGCTTTCGATACGGAAGAAGCCATCACCATTAATATAGAAATCATACGGTTCATCTGTATTTTGTGAAGAGCCTGGTGTCATGATTTTATCAATAGAAGATAAAGATGATCCTAAACCAACTTGTTTTGAGTTGATTGAACCAGAGTTGTTCGTCGGTCCACCAGAACTTGAAATGGTTTGACTCACCATATCTTTAAAAGTGATACGGCTCTTTTTGTATCCGTGTGTATTGACGTTGGCTACGTTATTGGCTACAACATCTAATTTCGTTTGGAAGTTTTTCATTCCGCTAATTCCTGAGTAAAGTGAGCGTAACATTAATTTTCCTCCTCGATTTGCTTACGATTTTTCTCCAACAGTTGTAACGTCCCAAGGGCTGATTTTCGTTCCATCCTCTAGATATAGGAAATATTCATTGTTTATGTTTTTAACAGACTTCACAATACCAGATATATCTTTATCATCTTGTTTGCCCGCTACTTCTTTACCAATCCAGCCTACATACGTAGTAAACGGATCTTGGTGTGCAACAAATGTAGACATGACCTGATTGAGCTGAGTGATTGATTCGTTCATATTCATTTGCTGTTCTAAAGAAGAAAATGTTGCAAGCTGTGTGACAAACTCACGGTCATCAATTGGATTTGTCGGATCTTGGTTTTGAAGCTGCGTGAGTAATATTTTCAAGAACTGATCTCGGCCGAGTGTGTCTGTTTTCTTTGCTGCACTTGAAGAAGTGTCTGTTGTTGCGGTTGTTCTATTAGTAGAATCAACGGTTGCCATTAGATCTCCTCCTCTTCTTCATCTGACCCAACAAGAGCGTCCAATACATCCTGGAATTCCGCTTCCTGTTCATCAGGCTGCTGAGAATTTTGCCCTTTTGACTGGTGCTGCTTGTTTTCTTCACTAAACTGTCCAAATAACGGCTGTTCATTTGATTGAAGCGGTATATGGAAACGGTCCACTTGAACCGACATATTCGGAAGTGCCTGTTTGAGCTGCGGCAAATGATGCTCTAACAGCTCTTTTGCTGCTTGCGTCGAGGCTGTAATTTTACTCGCATACACACCGTTTTGTTTCGTTAGTTGAATGGTGATAAACCCAAGATTTTCTGGATTTAACCGAACTGTAAAGCGTCCACTTGAGTTGCCAAATGGCGTGAATTTCATTTGCTTCCACGTGTTTAAAATTTGCTCATCAACCGTACCTGGTTTTTCATCAGATGTTTGTGTCTGCTGCACAGGAGCAGTTGATTGCAGTTGAAAGAACTGTTTATGACCTGGCAAAAGCGTATGGGTCATTGTTTTTTCAGAAGCAGGCGTGACGGTGCTTTGTCCTTTGACGATTTCTTTTTTGATGAGCCATTCAAGTGATGCCGCACCTTTTGCTGGAGACGCGAGGGAAGATTCTTGTTTTGGAGAGACCAATTCTTTTAACTCTCCTAGAGCAATTTTCCACTCTTTATCTGATCCTTTCGCATTCGCCATCATATGATCGATTAACTGATTAAAGTGTTTCAGCTCACTTTGGGACATAGAGTTCAGCTTTGGCGCTGACCCCTGTGAGAAGAACTGCTCTTTTACTTGCTGAATGAGCTTCTCATCGGCACCGTTTTTCGAAAGAAAATGGATGAAGTCTTGACCTTTTTCCCCAATATCCTGTACAAGTTTTGTATCAAAGCTGAGCGGCTGTTGGTTTAGCAATTGATATAAGAAAAAGTGGACTTGTATGAGCTTTTCACTATGTTCAGCAGCTGGCTTATCAGCTTGATCACCATAAATAGATGCTTCCATTTTTTGAAATAACTCTTCAAGTGACTTTAGATCAGTTGGATCTAGTTTTTGACCTTGAAGCGTTTGAAGCGCCCCAAGAAGATCTCCATCGATCCCCTCTTCAGGTGATTGCATCCATTTTTCAATGACTTGCATTGCATCATCGATGGAAAGAGAGGCTCCCGCCGGCTCAGAATTGACCGGCCCGCTTTGAATGCCTGCACCACTAAGCAATTGTTTAAATAAACCTCGTGCAGATGCTGCACCGCTTCCCTTTAGTCCCGAGAGACCTTGAGAAGATTGCTGTAAGGCTCCAATATCCAATAGCTTCACTTATTGTCCACCCCCATTTTCATTTTCTTCTTTTTTGGCAAGCTCCTTCGTAAACGTTGCTGCCTTCTGAGGTGTCAGTTTTGCTAATATGTCCGTCAGCTTGTTTTTACTCAGCTCTTCAAGGATCTTCAAAGCCTCTTTATCACTTAATTCTGATAAAATTTTGGCGGATTTCCCTGCATCCATGCTTTCATAAATGCTGGCAACCTTCCCTTTTGATTGTTGATTAGAGGATGCCGCCGTATCAGAGGACGTCTCTGCTGAGTTATTACTTGACGTACTGTTTGATGAACTGTCATTTGCTGACGTATTATCTGCATTATTTTCAGTTGTTTTTTCAAGGGAACTGATTTTTTGGTTCAGTCTTTTAATCTCTTCATCACTTGTTTTCAAGTCTTTTTGTGCAATTTCGAGTTCATTCTTTTGCTCTTTAATGGTCTTTTTCAATTCTTTCAACTCTTCATCACGTTGATCATTATGTGAAGATGACGTTTTTGAGCTGTCATCTGAACCAACCAAGCTACTAATCACTGGAATGTTTTGGAGCGGTTTCTTTAGATCATAACCCGCAATATAAAGGATTGTGCCACTCACAATGACAAGCACAATCAATGGGATGATGACAATAAACAAGATCCATTGAAATTTTCCGCCGCTTGATTCCTTCGCTTTTTCCTTCTTAGGCATTCATCTCGACTCCTAATGTCCTTGAAACATGAATTGGCTGATAGAGATATCATCCATTTCTTTCATTTCAATTGCCTTATGTTCAAGGGAAAACTTTTCAAATTGCTTTTCTTTCATTTTTTCAAACTTTTTAAACTCAATGTTTTTTTCAGTTAAATCAGATTGTTTTTCATTCATTTGATGACGTTTCATGATCACAAGTTGCTGATAATGCTGGATAGTGTTATCTAAGTTGGTCACAAATTGCTGGTAATGACGCATTTCTTGGACACTCATTCCACTCCTCAGCTTGTCTTCTTTGCTTTTTTCCATTAGCTCTTTTTTACTCATATTTTCATAGAGTTTTTCAGCGACTTGCTCAAATGCCGAAACGGATTGTTGATACGCTGCGAGTGATTTGTCTTTTTCACTTTCTTTCAGTTCCAAGAGCTTTTGAAATTTGTATTGATATCTCACTTTTTTGTCAATCCTCTCTATTCATCAAACTGAGCAATAAATTCACACTGTCTTCAATAGATACAGCCTCTTCTACATCCTGTTTCAAAAATGAAATCAGATGAGGATAAGCCTGCATGGCCTCATCAATATCCTTAGAGGAGCCTTTTTTATATGCTCCAATGTTAATGAGGTCTTCAGCGTTTTGATAAGTGGATAAAAGCTGACGGAACCGACTGGCCGCTTCCTTGTGATCATGACTTGCTATATTACTCATGACACGGCTGATACTTTTCAGAATATTGACAGCGGGAAATTGTCCTTTGTTTGCTAAAGCACGATCAAGTACAATGTGCCCATCCAAAATTCCCCTGACTGTATCAGCGATCGGCTCATTCATGTCGTCACCATCAACAAGCACTGTGTAAAACGCTGTGATGGAACCAAGCTGATTCGTTCCAGTTCGTTCAAGCAATTTTGGCAGTATAGCGAACACTGAAGGTGTATATCCTTTTGTAGTTGGCGGTTCGCCTGTTGCAAGACCTATTTCTCTTTGTGCCATGGCGACCCTCGTGACCGAATCCATCATAAACATGACATTTTTGCCTCTGTCTCTGAAATATTCCGCGATGGCTGTCGCTGTATAGGCTGCTTTCATTCTCGTCAGCGCTGGCTGGTCAGAAGTTGCGACGACAACAATTGAACGTTTCAGCCCTTCAGCACCTAAATCTTTTTCGATAAACTCACGAACTTCACGGCCACGCTCTCCAACAAGAGCAATGACATTTAGATCCGCTTCCGTCTGCTTAGCAATCATTCCCATTAAGGTACTTTTTCCAACACCACTTCCAGCAAAAATCCCGATCCTTTGACCAGTGCCAACTGTGAGCAGACTATCGATCACTCTGACACCAACACCCATCTTTTCTCGAATCGGCGGCCTGTCCATCGGGTTTGGAGGAGACTGTTCTGTCGAAACAGGTGCAAGTCCCTTTGGAAGCATACTGCCGTCCAGTGGATCACCGAAGGCGTCAACGACTTCACCAATTAAGCCAGTACCTACTTTGACCTTTAACGACTCACCAGTCGCTTCAACTAGACTTCCTGGTGAGATATTGGACGCTTCAACATAAGGCATGAGCAGAATGTTTTCATCTCTAAAACCAACGACCTCTGCTTTGATCGGATGGCGTTTACTTCCTTTTTTGTGAATGAGACACACATCTCCGATAGAGCTCTCTGGCCCCTTGGACTCGATCATCAGCCCAACAACTCGATTGACTTTGCCAAATCGTTTATAAGGATCGGCGGTTTCAATCGTTTCTTTCAACACATCTAGGTTCATTTGTGATCACCTGAATCAATGACTTCTAATAGTTTTTCTTTTAACTGATTCATTTGTGTATCAACACTCGCTTCCATTTTTCCAAAGCTTGTTTCTACGTAACAAGTCCCTTTTGGTGCTTTTTCATCCGAGTAAATGGCAAGATGTGTATCCTTTTGAAGAATTCTGATCAATTCGTCTTTATATTCCATGACATGCTCATAATGTTCCGGGTCGACATAGATGGAAATATTATCATATTCTTTCACTTCTGAAATGACCTGCTTCACAAGAGCCAAAAATTGATCTTTCGTGTCCTCAGCTGCATACCAAACTCGTTTGGCGAGTTCGAAAGCCAGTTCCACAATTTCTTCAGCAGAGCTTTCAATTTTTTCTTCATAGTCCTGCTTCGCAAGACTGACAATCTCATTTGCTTGATCAAGAATAGATTGGTACTGCATGTTCGCATCTGCCTCGCCCTTTTGGAAGCCTTCTTGATAACCTGTTTGTTTCGCTTCTTCAATGAGCTGCATTCTTTCAGCTTCAAAATCAGCTCGGCGCTGATTGATTTCAGCCATTGTTTTTTCTAGCTCTCTGTTTGCTTGTTCTAGAATACGGCTTGCTCGATCTTCTGCATCACTTAGGACAAGCTGTGATGCTTCCGTTTCATTGACAAGCTCTTCTTCGTGATGTTCTTTTTTAAACTCCACTTGCTGCAAAGGAATCGTTTGCCGACCTTGCGCAGGAATAACAGATGTTTCATGTTTGATGATTCTAGACAATGATATCGTCTCCTCCGCCTCGAGCTATGACGATTTCTCCAGCTTCCTCGAGTCGTCTTACGATGCTGACAATACGGGTTTGTGCTTCCTCGACATCTCTAAGCCGGACAGGCCCCATAAACTCCATTTCTTCTTTGAACGTTTCGACCATCCGCTGGGACATATTGCGGAAGACAATTTCTTTGACCTCTTCGCTTGCCACTTTGAGGGCGAGCAATAAGTCATCATTTTCAACATCTCTAATGACGCGCTGGATGGCTCTGCTATCAAGAGTGACAATATCTTCGAAGACAAACATACGTTTCTTAATTTCATCAGCAAGCTCAGGATCTTGAATTTCAAGTGTGTCTAAAATGGTCTTCTCCGTTGCACGGTCTACACCATTTAACACTTCCACAACCGCTTCGACCCCGCCCGTTTGGGTATAGTCTTGCGTAAAGGTTGAAGAAAGCTTTTGTTCAAGAATGCGTTCCACCTCATTGATGATCTCAGGAGATGTGCGGTCCATTAAGGCAATTCGTCTCGCAACCTCTGTTTGTACATCCTCGCCTAACTCAGATAAAATTTGCCCAGCCTGTACTGGATCTAAGTAGGAAAGTATGAGCGCAATGGTTTGTGGATGCTCGTGTTGGATAAAGTTTAAGATTTGCTCCGGGTCAGCCTTTCTAGCAAAATCAAATGGTTTCACTTGAAGAGAGGATGTCAATCGGTTTAAGATGCTATCCGCTTTGTCCTCACCAAGCGCTTTTTCAAGCACTTGTCTTGCATACATAAGACCGCCTTGTGATATGTAGTCCTGCGCGATGGCAATGCTGTGAAACTCTTCGATGACTTCATCTTTTTTAGCAGTATCTACACTTCTTACATTGGAAATTTCTAATGTTAATTTTTCTATTTCGTCTTCAGACAGATGTTTGTATACAGATGCTGACACGTCTAGCCCTAAGGAAATCATTAGGATTGCTGCTTTTTGTCTGCCTGTTAGTCGATTTGGATCTTTTCTCGACATGTGTATTCCTCCTAATCCTCGGACAGCCAGCTGCGTAGCAATTTAGCAAAGTCTTCTGGTTTTTCTTTTGCCATTTTTTCAAGCTGATTTTTTCTCACCATTTCTTCTGTTTCTGGTTCAGTATCGATATCAGGAACATGGATTGGTGTACGTTCATCGAGCTCAAACTCTTCTTCCTCTTCTTTTCTGCGCTTACGCACAAGAAGAATAATGAGAGCGATAATTGCAAGTAGTAGCACACCGCCTACAATATAAACCCAAATCGGAATATTGTTTGAAGGGTTTTCTGCTGCAGTTTGCTGTTTACCGTCTAATTTTGATACAGATAAAACGATTTTGTTATCTAAGTCAGCTTGAGTGAGCGCTTGACCATTTGTGTATTCTTTATCAATCGATGTGCTAATGATCGTTGAAAGAATCTTTTTGATATCATCTTGCCTTTCAGCAGTTAAAGAGTTCGCATCGTTTGCAGTTGGTGGTTCAACCAATGCTTGAATGCCCACATCTCTAATTTTATAAGGACTTTCTTTGATATCTTTATGAATGCGGTTTACCTCATAATTGATACGATCTTCGCTCTTTTCGTAATCTCCGCTTCCATTCGCTCCATCGGCACCTTGATAATTTGTGACATCATCGTCACCTGTTCCAGCGGTGCCCCCAGCTGCTGCGCCATTACCTGAATAGGTTTCAGCAATCTTTTCAGCGCTGACAGCGATACCTTGCATGTTTTCTTTATCAACTGGTTCTACTAAATCTTCTTTTCTTTTTTCTTCAGTGAAATCAATGTCTGTTGTGACCGATACGGCAACTTTCTCCTGACCCATCATCGTTCCGAGCAGCTGTTGAATTTTTCTTTGAAGGTTCTTTTCAATCTCTTCTTTTTTCTGCTGCTGTGCATCCATTCCACTTGCATAGGAATCGGAGCTGCTGTTTAAGTCGTAGTAGTTGGAATCTTGGTCCATAATGACAATGTTTTCAGTTTTTAAATTCGGCACACTTTTTGAAATAAGATGATAAAGGCCTTTTACTTGTTGCTGAGTAAGCGTGTAGCCAGGCTCAACTTGCAACACAATTGACGCTGATGCATTACTTTGCTCTTCTCCAACAAAAACGGAATCTTTTGGCAGGTTAATCATAACTTTTGAATCTTTAATCCCATCAATCGTGTTGATCAGATTGGATAGTTCTGTCTGAGTTGCGTCTACTTTCAGAACATCAAATTCATTATCTGTTAAACCGAAGCCGGAGTTGTTCGCAAAGAAGGAATAATCAATATTTCCCGTTTTAGGAAGCCCTTCTGATGCGAGAGTTACTTTTAAAGAATCTGCTTGCTTTTCTGGAACTAAAATCGTTGTTCCATTATTCGCGAGTTCCGATTTGACGTTTTTGCCATCCAGTTCCTGCTTAATTTGCCCTGCTTCTGCCTCAGACAAATCTCTAAATAGCGGAACCATTTTTTCAGAAGAAGCAAAGATGCTAACAACCGTAATAATGATTGCTAGGGCAGCAACGCCGCCAATCATGAGTATTTTTTGTAATTTTGATCGATTTCGCCAAAACTCAACTGTTTTTGTTCTTAATTGCATTAAAGTACGATTCATCTTAACCCCCGGTCATTCCATTCAGTCTTTTTTTGTCCGTCAGCACCTCCTACATCTGCATTCTCATAATCTCTTGGTACGCTTCGACTGCTTTATTTCGAAACTCCGTCGCTGCTGTGAGTGTCACACTTGCTTTTTGCGAAGCAATCATGACTTCATCGAGATTGACATCTTTACCTTGTGCAAGAGCATTTGTATACTGGTCTGATTTCAGCTGTGATTGATTTAATGCTTCAATGGAATTCTTCAGCACATCAGAGAAATTCGTTTGGCTTTTAGGTGCAGTCGCCTGCACAGACGATGCATTCGTCAATTCACTTGCTTGCTGAGCGGTTTGAAGCTGGAAAGGAGATATTGCATTAACCAATTCTTTTCACCTTACTTTCCTATTTCTAAAGCTTTCATCAGCATGCTTTTATTCGCATTTAGTGCAGTCACGTTTGCTTCATATGACCTTGAGCTGCTGATGAGATCAACCATTTCCTTTAATGGATCAACGTTTGGTGTTTGAACATATCCATTTTCATTGGCATCGGGATTTGTAGGGTCATATTGAAGGTTGAATGGAGTTTCGTCTTCTGTAATCTTCGTTACTTTGACGCCGTTTCCTAATTTGCCGCTTGAATTCATGCTTGAGTTCAATATAGATGAAAACGATTCACCTGACGGCTGTAATGTGACGAGCTTACGTCTATAAGGCTCCCAGTTACCATCAACCTGTTTAGCTCTTGTTGTATCCATATTTGCAAGGTTAGAGGATACAACGTCCATTCTGAGCCTCTGTGCTGTTAATGCTGAGGCCGAAGCGTTAACGCCTGAAAAAATCGACATCACTTACCTCCTGTCAAAACTGTTTTAAGAGAATTGAACTTTCCGCTCATTCTTTCAACCAATGCATTATACTGAATTTGGTTTTTAGCAAGTTCACTCATCTCTTGATCAATATCGACATTATTTCCGTTTTCTTGATAAGAAGTACGGTTACTTGAAACAACTGAATAATTAGACCCTGTTTTAGAAAAATCAATGTGACCTTGGTATGTTTTTTTAGCATCTAATTTGAATGTCGCGTCATTTAGCATATCATGGAATGCGACGTTTTTCGACTTGTAGTTCGGTGTATCTATATTCGCGATATTATTGCTTATGACTTTTTGCTTAACATTCGCTCTGCCTAAGGCATTCTCAAGGTTGCTTATCGTTCCAGAAAATATATCCAAAACCATATACCTCCAATCATATGTATTTCATTCCATTTAATCATGTCGAGATTTGTAAAACCATATGTTCATTGTAAGAAATAATAGGATTAAAGTCTATGATGTATCTGTAAAAAAAACTCGTAATATATATCTATTTTACGAATAGGTACAAAGGCCTAGATTCAAAGAACTACAGAATTGTAAGGGGTTTCTTGGAAAAAAGAGTGTCATTTTTCGGACAAATTCGCCTTTTTCATACAAAAAAACCCTTTTCAGCATTTATTTCGGCCAAAAAGGGTTTTTGATTAATGAGATTTTAAATTTTCAAGTTCAATTAAAAATTTGTTGTTTAACACTTTGATGTACGTTCCCTTCATTCCAAGAGAACGAGATTCGATCACGCCTGCACTTTCTAATTTACGTAAGGCGTTGACGATCACTGAACGAGTGATACCTACACGGTCAGCAATTTTACTTGCCACAAGGAGGCCTTCATTTCCATCAAGTTCTTCAAAGATGTGTTCAATCGCCTCAAGCTCACTATATGAAAGAGAACTAATCGCCATTTGAACAACCGCTTTACTTCTTGCTTCTTCTTCGATTTCTTCTCCTTTTTCACGAAGGATCTCCATTCCAACAACTGTTGCTCCGTACTCAGCAAGTATTAAATCATCATCAGTGAATGTATCTTGCAAACGAGACAGGATTAACGTTCCTAAACGATCCCCGCCGCCGATAATCGGAACAATGGTTGTCAAACCAGATTGAAATAAATCACGGTTCTCAATCGGGAAAGCTGTATATTCGCTGTTAATATCAAGGTTTGAAGATGTTTCAGGTACGTTGAATAGACTCTTCGTATATTCTTCTGGGAACTGACGATCTTCAAGCATTTTTTTCATACGTGTATTTTCAATCTGTTGATTGATTGAGTAACCAAGAAGTTTACCTCTTCTACTCAACACAAAAATGTTTGAATCAATGACATCTCTCAGTGTTTCCGCCATCTCTTTAAAATTAACTGGTTTCCCCGCTGAATCTTGCAGCATTGAGTTAATAATCCTTGTTTTTTGTAGTAACGCCATAATAATGATCCTCCTAGATTACTTTATTCATTTGTTAAAGTATAAATTGACTTAAGTCTTTGTTATTTGCAATCTTTCCTAGCTTCTCTTCTACATACTGAGGGGTAATGGTCACTGTCTCCAGTGTAATATCAGGTGCCTCGAATGAGAGCTCTTCAAGCAGCTTCTCAAGTATGGTATGAAGCCTTCTTGCACCGATGTTATCCGTCTCCTGATTGACGTGATAAGCCACTTCGGCAATCTTATGAATAGCATCGTCAGAAAATTCAAGAGATATACCTTCTGTTTCAAGTAAAGCTTTATATTGCTTTAATAACGCGTTATCTGGTTCCGTTAAGATTTTCACAAAGTCTTCTATACTTAATTTATCTAATTCTACACGGATTGGGAAGCGCCCCTGAAGCTCTGGAATCAAATCTGAGGGTTTCGCCATATGAAATGCACCTGCTGCTACAAAAAGCACATGATCCGTTTTCACTGCCCCATATTTCGTCATCACAGTTGAACCTTCTACAATCGGTAAAATATCACGTTGAACCCCTTCACGAGAAACATCTGCAGATGATGCACCACCGCTTTTGGCAATTTTGTCGATTTCATCGATAAAAATAATCCCTTGCTGCTCTGCTTTATGGACGGCTTCCTGACTGACTTCATCCATATCAATCAGTTTTGAAGCTTCCTCAGCAGTTAACGCCTTTCTAGCTTCTCTGACGGTCAGCTTTTTGCGTTTTTTCTTTTTAGGCATGAGATTGCTGAGCGCATCCTGCATGTTCATGCCCATTTGCTCCATACCCGAGCCTTGAAGCATATCAAACATGGATGGCTGCTGTTCATCCACTTCGATCGTGACATAATGATCTTCAAGTTCACCCATAGCCAGCTGGTGAGCAATGCGTTTTCTTGTCGATTCAAGCTCTACTTCTTCATTTGAGTCATCTCGATCACGGTCGTCTGCATCAGAACCGCCAAACAGCATCTCAAAAGGATTTTTCACAGACTGGCTTTTTTTCTTACCAGGAACAAGCAAATGAACAAGACGTTTGTTCGCTTGTTTTTCTGCTTCTTCTTGAACATCTTTCATCTTTTCTTCTTTGACAAGTCTAATCGCTGTCTCAACTAAATCTCTGACCATCGACTCTACGTCACGGCCGACATATCCAACTTCAGTAAACTTCGTCGCTTCCACTTTAATAAAAGGCGCACCAGAAATACGTGCAATTCTGCGGGCAATCTCTGTTTTCCCCACACCGGTTGGGCCGATCATTAAAATGTTTTTAGGAACGACTTCATCCTTTAGCTTATCATGTAAAAGACTTCTTCTGTAACGGTTTCTTAAAGCCACCGCCACTGCTTTTTTCGCATCAAGCTGACCAATGATGTACTGATCAAGCTTTTCAACTATCTCTCTTGGGGTAAACGGCTTTTTCTCCATACGTCTCATGTCCTTTCTATTCAAGCTCTTCTAAAGTGATTTGGTCGTTCGTGTAGACACAGATTTCTCCGGCCGTTTCAAGAGCAGCCTCTGCAATTTCTCTAGCTGATAGATGATCACCTGCATGTGTCTTGAGTGCTCTCCCGGCGCTAAGCGCATAGTTGCCGCCTGAGCCGATCGCCAAAATCCCATCATCTGGCTCGATGACCTCTCCTGTTCCAGATACGAGCAGGATGCTTTCTTTGTTCATGACGATGAGCATTGCCTCTAGCTGTCTGAGCATCTTGTCACTTCGCCATTCTTTCGCTAGTTCTACAGCTGCTCGCTTTAAGTTACCACCATATTCTTCAAGCTTGGTTTCAAACTTTTCAAAGAGTGTAAATGCATCTGCTACTGAACCTGCAAAACCTGCGAGCACCTTGCCTCCGAAAAGACGGCGCACTTTTTTTGCTGTGTGTTTCATCACGACAGCCTGCCCGAAAGTGACCTGACCGTCTCCAGCCATCGCACTTTTTCCTTTATGTTGAACGGCAAAGATGGTTGTTGCATGAAATGATGACATGAAAAAACCTCCTTTTAGGATCGTTTAAAAGCCCTTGGGTGATGTGACATGTACGTTTTTCTTAAAGAATCTTTTGATACATGCGTGTACACCTGTGTTGATGATAAGTTTGAGTGACCGAGAAGTTCTTGAACACTTCTCAAATCCGCCCCCTCGTTTAAAAGATGCGTGGCAAAGGTGTGCCTTAGCATGTGAGGATGGATATGTAATGTACCTGACGCCTTTTTCATTAATTCAGTGAGAATGAATCGAACGCCCCGATCTGTAAGAGGGGCTCCGCGCTGATTCAAAAACACATACGCATCAGCACGGTCTTTCGCCTTAGCTGTCAGTTTCTTCCTTCCATCCTCTAAATAAGTGACCAGCGCTTCATGTGCATAGGAACCGAAAGGAACATACCGCTGTTTGCCGCCTTTCCCATGAACAAGCACTGTATCCATCGATAAATCAAGATCAGATTCTTTTAATGAACATAACTCACTGACCCTCATGCCTGTTGCATAAAGAATTTCTAAAATGGCTTGATTTCTTTGTCCAAGTGGTGTGCTTACATCAGAAACTACAAAAAGCTCTTTTAGTTCTTCTTCATACAAAAATGAAGGAATTCGCTTATCCTGCTTTGGTAAGCTAACGAGTAAAAAAGGATTTTCTTTCACAAGCTGTTCTCTTAATAAAAATTTATAAAAGCTGCGAAGCGCAGAGACTTTCTTACTAATCGTTCTTCTTGTCAGGCCTTTTTCATAAGCTTCTGTTAAATAAATTCTCGTATCTTGATAGGATACCTCTTCAAAACCGTCTATTCCTTGAATGTTCATAAATCTGACAAACTCTTCAATGGCTTCTGAATATCCTGAGATCGTTAAAGCTGAATAGTTTTTTTCAATTTGCAAATATTCAATGAATAAGTGGACAAGACGCTGTTTATTCGTCATTTTTACACCTCTTTAAGGCTTTTAAATGGTATCACATATCTTGCTTTCCGTGCAATGTTTTACTACAGAGATTTCGAAATAGTTTGAATAGTTTCGATTGCGCGCTTAGCGTACTCTGCATACCGCTCTTGTTTGTTTTTAATCCGAACGCCAAGATCTTTCAGCAAGCCAAAGTTTGCATTCATCGGCTGGAAGCTTTTCTTGTTTGTCGACGTGATATAGTAAGCCATACTGCCAATCGCCGTTTCTTCAGGAAGTGTGACAAGCTCTTCTCCTTTGACAAAACGAGCCGCATTAATTCCAGCCACTAGTCCCGAAGCCGCAGACTCGACATAGCCTTCAACTCCTGTCATTTGTCCGGCAAAGAATAGATCATCTCTATTTTTAAACTGATAAGTCGGTCTTAAAAGGCTTGGAGAGTTAATAAATGTATTACGGTGCATCACGCCATAACGAACAATCTCTGCTTCTTCAAGACCTGGAATCAAACGGAATACTTCCTTTTGATCGCCCCACTTCAAATGGGTTTGGAAACCAACGATGTTATATAAAGTACCTGCTGCATCATCCTGTCTTAATTGAACAACAGCGTAAGGTCTTTTTCCTGTTTTCGGATCTTCAAGTCCTACTGGTTTCATCGGACCAAACAGCATCGTTTTCTTTCCTCTTTTCGCCATGACTTCAATTGGCATGCAGCCTTCAAAGAAAATTTCTTTTTCAAACTCTTTTAAAGGCACAGTTTCAGCAGAAATTAACGCCTCATAAAAACGATCGAATTCCTCTTCGGTCATTGGACAGTTTAAATAAGCGGCTTCCCCTTTATCATAGCGTGATTTCAAGTACACCTTATCCATATCAATGCTATCTTTCTCTAGAATTGGTGCCGCTGCATCGTAGAAATATAGATACTCTTCACCTGTTAGTGATTTTAATTCTTTTGAAAGTGCTTCAGATGTAAGTGGACCAGTCGCGATAATTGTCGGGCCTTCTGGAATGCTTTGTACTTCTTCTTGAAAGACCGTAACATTCGGATGGTTTTTCACGCGATCAGTGACGTTTGCTGCAAATTCATGACGGTCTACTGCAAGCGCTCCACCAGCAGGAACTGAGCTTTCATCTGCTGCTGCGATAATCGCTGAATCTAAATGACGCATTTCTTCCTTTAATACACCAACCGCATTTGTCAAAGCGTTCGCACGTAATGAGTTGCTGCATACGAGCTCCGCAAATTTATCTGTGTGGTGAGCTGGCGTTTGTTTGACAGGTCTCATCTCATACAAATTGACTTTAATTCCACGCTTGGCAATTTGCCATGCAGCTTCACTTCCTGCTAAACCTGCTCCGATCACATTTACAAATTGACTCATTGTACAACTCTCCTATTTCGTAAGTTCTGTTTGATGACATAAAAAAGCAGGTGAACAAGGTTGCTCACCGCTATTTTTGTTGTTCCTCTTTATAATCACAGTTCACACATTGAACTTGAACGCCTTTTTTGAGCTTTTTCTCTACAAGCATATTTTCGCATTTTGGACACTTTCTTTCAATTGGTTTGTCCCAAGAGACGAATTCACACTCTGGAAAACGATCACATCCATAAAAAATGCGGCGTTTCTTAGATTTTCGTTCAACAATGTTTCCTTCATGACATGTCGGGCATTTGACACCGATATCTTTGACAATTGGTTTCGTGTTACGGCAGTCAGGAAAGTTAGAGCACGCCATGAACTTACCGTATCTACCCATTTTATACACCATCGGATGTCCACACTCTTCACAATCAACTCCGGCATATTCAGGCTCAATTTCCACTTCTTGCATCTCTGCTTCTGCTTTTTCTACCCGTTTGGCAAAATCTTGATAGAAGCTGTCGATAATGCGAACCCATTCAATTGTACCTTCTTCAACGCTATCAAGTTCTTTTTCCATTTTCGCCGTGAATTCCACGTTAATGATTTCAGGGAAGAATTCAATAATTAAGTTGAGTACAATTTCTCCAAGCTCAGTTGGAATAAACCGTTTGTTATCAAGTGCGACATAGCCACGCTTTTGAATCGTGTCTAGTGTTGGTGCATACGTAGATGGACGGCCTATACCAAGCTCTTCAAGCGTTTTGACTAGTCTTGCCTCTGTGTAGCGCGGAGGCGGCTGCGTGAAGTGCTGTTCAGGTTCGATATCTTTTGAAAGAACCGTATCTCCCTCTTTTAGATCAGGAAGCATTTTGTCCTTTTCTTCTAGCTGGTCGTCCTTCCCTTCCACATATACCTTCATAAACCCAGGGAATTTCACCTTACTTCCATTAGCACGGAAAGTAAGACCGTTATTTTCAAGATCCACACTCATTGTATCAAGAACAGCCGGCGCCATTTGGCTTGCCACAAATCGTTCCCAAATCAATTTATAAAGACGAAGCTGGTCTCTGCTTAGCACGTGTTTGACATCTGCCGGTTTTCTTAGCGTAGAAGTCGGCCTGATGGCTTCGTGAGCATCTTGTGCATTTTCGTTCTTTTTGGCGGTTCGTTTTGTTGTGTTTAAGAAATTCTTGCCATACGTTTGATCAATGAAAGCAGATACTTCTTCAATCGCCGTATTAGAAATACGTGTTGAGTCCGTTCTCATATATGTAATGAGTCCGACTGTACCTTCTTTACCAAGATCAATTCCTTCATATAATTGCTGTGCAATCATCATCGTCTTTTTCGCACGGAAGTTTAGTTTTCTTGCAGCCTCCTGCTGTAGGGTAGATGTCGTAAACGGAACAGCTGGATTGCGTTTACGCTCTTTTTTCGTCACCTTTTCTACAGAGAATTTGCTACCTTTTAGTTTAGAAAGGATTTCTTTTACATCTTCTTTTGTTTTCAATGGATGCTTTTTGCCATTGATGCCAAAGAAACTAGCTTCGAAGGTTTCTTTTCCTTTTAGGAATGTACCATCAATTGTCCAGTATTCTTCTGGTTTAAATTCATTAATTTCATTCTCGCGATCAATAATTAGGCGGAGTGCAACAGATTGAACACGCCCAGCGCTTAATCCTTTTTTGACTTTCTTCCATAAAATCGGACTGATTTTATACCCAACTAGACGATCTAAAATTCGTCTGGCTTGCTGCGCATCAACCAAGTCCATATCGATCATGCGTGGATGCTTAAAGGAGTCTTTAATCGCATCTTTTGTAATCTCGTTAAAAACAACGCGGCAATCTGAAGAGAGGTCAAGGTCAAGACTGTGTGCTAAATGCCAAGCAATTGCTTCTCCCTCTCTATCGGGGTCAGCTGCGAGATAGACTTTCTTTGCTTTTTTCGCCGCTGTTTTTAATTCCTTTAAAACTGGACCTTTTCCGCGAATCGTAATATATCTCGGTTCGAAGTCATGCTCAGTATCAACACCTAGCTGACTTTTCGGTAAATCCCTTATATGTCCCATTGATGCCTTTACTTTATACTTTTTTCCTAAATAACGCTCAATCGTTTTCGCCTTTGCTGGCGACTCAACGATGACTAAATAATCAGCCATACTCAAAATCCCCCTTAAGAGGTGTTCTCTCTTTATACATTTCACAATTCATATTTATGTTAATTGCACCTATCTAACAGGCAATCGTTAAAAATTCTTTATGATGAACATCATTATAAACACGAAAAACAAAGTGTAAACTTAAATCCTCACTATTATTAAATATTCCTGTGTCGTTTGTCAAACGATATTTTTATGAGGGTTCAGTATATTGAACGCCACGGAAGGAGAATTCCTCTAAAATATCCTTCGTTGAATGAACAAGCTTTGCTCCCTGTTGAATGAGTCTAGCTGGACCAGTGGAATTAGGATCAAAGATTGATCCTGCCACAGCAAACACTTCTTTTCCTTGCTCAAGCGCCTGGTAGGCTGTAATGAGCGAACCGCTCTTTTCTTTACACTGAATCACGATAGTTCCTTTTGTCAGTGCACTAATTAAACGATTTCTCATTGGAAATTGCCACTTTTCTGGTTTGATATAAGGCGGATGCTCTGACAAAAGCAAATGATGCTCTCCCATATATTGAGCCATTTGCACATGTTCCTTTGGATATACATGCTGAAAACCGCCTGCTACAACACCTATGGTTTTCCCTTTTCTTCTGATGCACTCCTTATGTGCAAGTCCATCGATTCCTTTTGCTAAGCCACTGACAATCATCCAATCTTCCTTAACAAGTTCACCAACAATTTTCTTCACACATGCTTCTCCATAAGACGATGGAACACGCGTGCCTACTACACCTAAACTTTTTTCTTCATTTAAATATGACACGTTACCTTTTAGGAATAACACAGGGGGAGGATCATAAATATGTTTTAGTGTACTGGGATATAAGGGTGATGTGATGGGAATCATGTGAATGTTTTGCTTTAAATAGGCTTGAACGATGTGTTGAAAAATGGGGAATTCATTTTCTTCAGCTTGTTTTAAGCGGGTAAAGTCGATCGTTTGTAATGATCGATCCTGTTTGAAATGATGTGTTTCTTCATTTATATATAACTCAGGATCGACTTTCCACCATTTTATTAACAAAGAGGGTGAGATGAGGCCTTTTAAGCGGTGAAAAATCATTCTTTCGGACACGTTGTGCATACAATTCCTCCAGTTTAAGATAGAAAGAAGAAGACTTGTCAAAGAACAAGCCTTCTTGTGTCATTAATGCGTTTTACAAGCTTCGAAGAGATTCTTCTCTTTTAACACTTTAATTAAGGTTTCTCCCATGACAGATGGAGTCTCTGCCACTTCAATTCCACATTCACGCATTGTTTTTACTTTTTCATCAGCTGTCCCTTTACCACCGGAAATAATTGCACCAGCATGTCCCATGCGTTTTCCTGGAGGCGCCGTTTTACCGCCAATAAAGCCTACAACTGGTTTGGTCATATTTGCTTTTACCCACTCAGCTGCTTCTTCTTCAGCCGTACCACCGATTTCTCCGATCATAATGACAGCATGCGTATCAGGGTCTTCATTGAAGGCTTTTAATACATCAATAAAGTTCGTCCCATTTACAGGGTCTCCACCGATTCCTACAGCTGTCGATTGACCAACACCAGCCTCTGAAAGCTGATGTACCGCTTCATATGTAAGCGTTCCAGAACGAGAAACAACTCCAACATGACCTTTTTTATGAATGTATCCAGGCATGATGCCAATCTTACATTCTTCAGGTGTAATCACACCAGGGCAGTTTGGCCCAACAAGTCTTGTCTTTTTCCCTTCCATATACCGTTTCACTTTGACCATATCAAGTACTGGAATATGTTCAGTAATACAAATGACTAGATCCACCTCTGCATCAACTGCCTCTAAAATAGCATCTGCTGCAAATGGTGCTGGTACATAGATAACAGAAGCGTTTGCTCCAGTTGTTTGCACGGCTTCAGATACTGTATTAAATACAGGAACTCCTTCTACTTCAGTTCCACCTTTTCCAGGTGTGACACCGCCAACAATATTTGTTCCGTACTCAATCATTTGTTTAGTATGGAACAATGCGGTTGAACCGGTAATCCCCTGAACAATTACTCTCGTATTTTTATTAATAAATACACTCATTTAGGTTCCCTGCCTTTCTGCTCTACTTGACTAAAGATACAATCTTTTCTGCCCCGTCAGCCATAGACTCAGCAGAAGTGATATTTAAGCCTGAATCACTCAGGATTTTCTTCCCTAATTCAACGTTTGTTCCTTCAAGTCGTACAACGAGCGGTAATGTCAAGCCAACTTGTTTCGTTGCCTCAACTACACCTTCTGCGATCACATCACATTTCATGATGCCGCCAAAAATGTTAACGAAAATCCCTTTGACATTTTGATCAGATAAGATGATTTTAAATGCTTCCGTTACTTTTTCAGCTGTTGCACCGCCGCCAACATCCAGGAAGTTTGCAGGGTCCCCCCCGTAATGCTTGATGATATCCATTGTAGACATCGCAAGACCTGCTCCATTGACCATACAGCCAATATTTCCGTCTAGTGAAATGTAGCTTAGATCATATTTAGATGCTTCAATTTCCTTCGGATCCTCTTCATCAAGGTCACGGTATTCTAATATATCTTTTTGTCTATATAAGGCATTGCTATCAAAGTTTAATTTTGCATCAAGTGCCATGACTTTTCCATCGCCTGTTACGACAAGTGGATTAATCTCAGCAATTGAACAATCTTTTTCAATAAACGCGTTGTAAAGGCTAGTCATAAACTTAACAGCTTGGCCAACTAATTTTGTTGGAATATTAATTTTAAACGCTACTTCTCTCGCCTGGTAGGCTTGAAGACCAATCGCTGGGTCGATGACCACTTTGACGATTTTTTCTGGCGTTTTTTCTGCTACTTCTTCAATTTCAGTACCGCCTTCTTCAGAAGCCATCAATACAATTCTTGATGTCGCTCTGTCCAAAACAAGTCCAACATAGTACTCCTTTTGAATATCGCAGCCTTCTTCAATAAGTAAGCGTTTTATTTCGCGCCCTTCAGGCCCTGTTTGATGTGTGACAAGTGTTTTGCCGAGCAATTCCTCTGCAAACCCTTTCACTTCATCTTTTGTTTTTGCAATTTTTACCCCACCTGCTTTACCACGGCCGCCTGCATGAATCTGTGCTTTTACGACATATACAGAGCTACCTAGCTCCTCTGATGCTTTCACTGCTTCATCAGGTGTAAATGCTACTTTACCATTTGGAACTGAAACCCCATATTTTCTTAGGATTTCTTTTCCTTGGTACTCATGGATATTCATTTCCCATCCTCCCAACATATGTAGAAACAAAAATTATAAAATAGACTGCGCTTTCATTTTAAAGAATAAAAAAGAGAATGTCTAGGGTTCTATGTAAAATCGTAAAATCCTTCTAAACATTCAAACTTTTATTTTATTAAAAATATAAATTTTTTAGCCAAATCACTTTTTTTACCTTATTTTTTCATTTTTTGATCTAACTTATAGATAAAGGAAAATATTTCTGCTACAGTATCGTATAATGCTTCAGGTATTTCCTCATCCAGCGTTAAGTGGCGCATAAGCTCTACTAAATTAGGGTCTTCTTGAATAGGAACTCCTGATTTCTTTGCTTCTTCAATAATATGATCTGCCACATAGCCGCTTCCTGTTGCGATGACTTTTGGCGCCTTTTGTTTTTCTTCATCGTAATGTAGAGCGACCGCTCTTCTAAGCGGTTTTGAATCCTTCATACTCGTAAGTCCAGCCCTTTCTCGCTGATTTTATGAAAGTGTTCATCTAGAAAATGAGATGGATCGATTTGCTCTTGCCTCTTCTTTGCTGTAATACCCGTTAAACTGTAGCCTAAGGCATTTAAATTCTCTCGAACAGCTGGAATCATCGGATTAATTATTCCTTGCAGTTCATGGGCTGTCTCAACTGTAATCGCCATGACCTTTTGCTGAATTGTACAGTCTATTAATGTTTCTTCAAGGTTTTCCATGTTTAAGTAAAACATGAGGCGGCACTGAGAAATATCAATAGAGCCATCTTTTTTCTTATGGCCTTTTAAAATAAACGTTAAATCTTGAACACTATGCTTTGAGAAAAGAGGATAGGAGACCATCATTTGACTGACGGTTTGGTTTTCCTGCTGAACAAATAACTGTCCATTCAATCTATGAAACAATTGATCCACTTCTTTTTTAACGTGATCCGGTAAATCCGCCTGCTTCACATCATTTAAGACGAGCTTTAATTGATGAAGCTCCTGACTTTTTACATCCTGGCTGCCTTTTTCCAGTAGTTTTAGCATACCGATTTCATCACGTACACCTATCGCCTTTTTCATCGTCATGAGTAAATCGAGCACATCGGTTTTATTGCTTAATGTTGGTTCAGTCTGCTGAATGACCTGAGCCAATGCTTTCGCCTCTATTTTTGAAAGGAATGGAAATTCTTTTTGAAGCACGGATGCCTTTGCGTCAGGCTGAGATCCTGCCTGCTGGAGCCCTTGAAGCAGTGCAGTGAGTAGTTTTAAGTCGGGCTGCTGCCGTCCGTCTGCACCTTGCTTTGTCATGCTTGTCAGTATGCGCTCTATTTGATGAAGTGGGATCGGTAGTTGCTTTGGACTGATCAACTGCTGCGTGTTAGGCTGATTGATTGAAATTGTCTGACGCCCTTGGGCGTTTGAGACTTGGCTATTTTCTGTTTCCTGAGACGGATTGAGGTTATATGGCACTGACATACTGCCCCCTTGCTTCGCTTGGCCTTCTTTCGCTGCTAGAAGCACCGATAAGAGCTTCTCTGCATGAACAGTAGTCTCAGTATCTATGACAGACCGAACGGCTTGTGTAAGGGCCTGTGTGGCATCTGATTGCTTCGGCAGCTGTGTTAATCGATCTAGTAGCGCTGTTATATCCTGATGAAGAGCAGAGGATGATTTCACTGCTAATATCGATTGGAGAACCCCTTGCTGGATCGGTAAATCTTTCTTCAAAGCAAACAGAAGCGCCTGCATCCCTTTTTTGACATCAGCTCCTTGAAACTGTTCGATCCATTTCACTGCAGTTTTTAACTCTGCTTCATTGATGACCGATTTTTCTTTTAAAAAGGCTGTAGCCGTTAATATGTTTTCAATCCCATTTTTAAGTGACAGGCCTTCTAATAGTTTGGCTGCTGCATCCTTTAACGTTTTGGGATCTTGATCAAATTGTTGAACGGGTCTTAATTTATTGAGGCTGCCTCCACCCTCTTGTTCAAATTGGAACCAATAGAATGCATCCGCTTTTAATTGAGCCGCTAACTGCGCTTTTATTTTGGTCGTGCCTATTTGAACAAGCGCTGTATCATCTCCAAGCATTTTAAGTACTTTTCCGAGAATCAGTCGGTGCATATTTTCCTTTCCTTCGGTGTTTAATGGAACAGATTCTACCGTATTTAACCGGCTATTCAGTGCTGTATGTATGTCTTCAACTCTTGTCATCACAGGCAGCCTCCTTGTGTCAAAAATTTATGAAATAACGGATTTCACTGGTGCAAACGATAATCGATGGATTGGGGTAGCACCATGCTTTTGAATGGCAGCCAGATGCTCTTTCGTTCCGTACCCTTTATGTTTTTCAAACTGGTACTCAGGGTATTGGCGCCCATACTCCTCCATCATCTGATCCCTTGTCACTTTCGCAATACATGCACCAGCTGCGATGGATGCACTTTTTGCATCTCCTTTGATGATATTCTCCTGGTGAGTAGGAAGCGGGAGTGTCATTGCATCTATGAGTAGATAATCCGGTGTATGAGTTAACTGCTCCACAGCTCTCACCATCGCCAGTCTTGATGCTTCGTAAATATTGATTTCATCAATCGTCGCCGCATCAACAATGCCGATTCCGATATCAAGTGCTTTTTCTTGAATCAAATCATAATAAGCCAATCTTTTTTTCTCAGATAGTTGCTTTGAGTCGTTTAAACCAAGCAGGACTGTTTCTTCTTTTAATATAACAGCTGCTGCGACAACCGGGCCTGCCAGCGGACCTCTTCCAGCTTCATCTATACCTGCAATACACGTGTATCCTTGCGCCTTTGCTTGGTTTTCAAATTGCAGCATTTGATTCCATGCTGCACGAAGTTCTTGCTGTTTTTCTCTCTCTTTGTGCCACTTTTCTATAAGCTTTTGGACACTTTTTCTTGTGTCATCTTTTACAAGCTCACGGATGTATGACTCGTCGTGCGAATGCTTTTCTATCAATTCTTTTATTTGTTTCACGGTGTACATAGGCTTTTCGCAGCCTCCTTCTTTATATCGGCAGTTTTTCACAAAAAATAAAGACCCGCATGAGCTGCGTGTCTTTTAGCTTTCAGGCTTCTCAAAAGTGAGGGGACCAAATTTTTCAGTTCGAATATCCCGAATAATGATTTCGGTGGTTTTGTCGTAATTAATGAATCCTCCGCTCATCAGACAGCCGCGCTTTGTGCCAATTGCATCAAACAGCTCAACCGTATCTTCAGGTATATCTGCCAGGTCATATCGTTTTTTTAATCGCTCTGGATAGTTCTCTTCTAGAAAACGCAGTGCATACACGGCGACATCCTGTAAGTTGATGATTGAATCTTTGATCGCTCCAGTAACCGCTAGCCTGAGTCCTACTTGCTCATCTTCAAATTTTGGCCAGAGGATTCCAGGGGTATCGAGCAGTTCTAGTTCTTTCCCTACCTTCACCCATTGCTGTGATGTGGTAATACCAGGTCGATCTCCTGTTTTGGCGATGTTCTTTTTTGCTAAACGATTGATCAAGGTCGATTTCCCAACATTGGGAATCCCGATAATCAGCGCTCGAATCGCACGCGGCTTGACACCTTTTGCTTTCATGCGGTCGAATTTTTCTTTTAAGATTTCTTTTGAAGTCGTGATGATCTGATTTAACCCTTGTCCATCAACAGAGTTAATGGCAAGTGACCGAACGCCTTGCTGCTCAAAATGCGCCTGCCACTCCTTTGTCATACGAGGATCTGCTTTATCTGCTTTGTTTAAGAGCATGATTTTAGGTTTGTTTTGAAGGATTTCTTCAATCATTGGGTTTCTAGAGGACATCGGAATTCTTGCATCTGTTAATTCAAATACAATGTCGATGAGCTTTAATTTTTCTGTGACTTGACGTCTAGCTTTTGCCATATGGCCCGGAAACCATTGAATCGTCATAGGTGCACCTTCTCTCTTCTATCAGTTATCTATATACATTGTACAAAAAAAGAGCCTGTTACAGGTAACAAGCTCTTTCCTTTGATATCATTATCGTCTGATTTCTTTGATACGAGCCGCTTTACCGCGAAGTTCACGTAGGTAGTACAGTTTCGCACGACGTACCTTACCGTGACGTACAACTTCGATGTTAGCGATTTTTGGTGTGTGTACAGGGAATGTACGCTCAACGCCTACACCGTAAGAAATCTTACGAACTGTGAAAGTTTCGCTGATTCCACCACCACGACGCTTAATTACAACACCTTCAAAGATCTGGATACGCTCACGAGTACCCTCGACAACTTTAACGTGTACACGTAAAGTGTCACCAGGACGGAACGCAGGAAGATCAGTGCGTAATTGTTCTTTTGTGATTTCTTCAATCAAATGTTGCATCGTTTTCAACTCCTTCCAACAGATGCTCATGTCCTCTTTCTTCATTGCAGCGGAACATCGTTTTCAAACTTGAATCGGCAAGCCGTCCAAGTCACAAGTAGTATCATACCATACCTCTATACCGTGTGCAATACAATCTAGTCATTATGAAGCTGCCAAAGCCATCTTTTTTCTTCATTCGTTAAAGTTTTGCATGAATCTATCAAGTCTGGCCGTCTTGTATAGGTTCGCTTCAAGGATTCTTTGCGCCGCCACTCCTCAATTTTCGCATGATTTCCAGAGAGGAGCACATCCGGCACTTTTAGCCCTTTATAATCAGCTGGTCTTGTATAGTGCGGGTGCTCAAGCAGACCTGTACTAAATGAATCTTCGATGTGAGATGCTTCTTTTCCAAGCACATGAGGCAAAAGCCTGACCACACTGTCTGCAATCATCATCGCCGGCAGCTCTCCGCCTGTGAGAACGAAATCTCCAATTGAAATTTCATCTGTGACAAGATGCTCCCTGATGCGCTCATCGTAGCCTTCATAGTGGCCGCAAATGAACATAAGGTGCTCTTCTTTTGCAAGCTCTTCTGCCTTCTTTTGTGTATATCTTTCCCCTTGAGGACAGACAAGAATGATCCGGGGCTTTTTGCTTGCTTTATTCGTCAAATCTTCTACCGCATCAAATACAGGCTGTGCTTTCAGTACCATGCCAGCACCGCCGCCATACGGATAGTCATCCACTGTTTTATGCTTATGATCCGAATACTCTCTAAAATTGACAACATGAAATGAGACAGCTTCTTTCTCCTGTGCTTTTTTTAAAATCGATGAGTGTAGCACTCCCTCGAACATTTCAGGAAAAAGCGTTAAAAAATCAATTTTCATTCGTCAATGAGTCCTTCCATCACTTCAATGTGTATTGTTTTGGATGAGATATCGATTTTTTTGACGACAGATGGAATATAAGGAATGAGAGCATCCTTTTTTCCTTTTCTTTGAACGACCCAAACATCGTTTGCCCCTGGCGTTAAAATCTCTTTGATTTGACCGATGAGTTTGTCCTGCTCATCGTATACTTCGCAGCCAATGATTTGATGGAAATAAAACTCTCCTTCATCTAATGAACCGAGATGTTCTTTTTCTACTTTTAAGATCGATTCTTTCAGTTGCTCTGCTTCATTTAATGAACCTATTTCTTCAAATGTGAGCAAATCAAACTGCTTATGCTGTCTATGTGATGCTACAGTAACTTTCAGCGGATCCTTTTGACCTTGTTTAAAAATATAGAGGACGCTTCCTTTTTTGTAGCGCTCTTCCGGGAAATCGGTCTTTGACACAACGCGCACTTCACCGCGCACTCCGTGTGTATTGACGATCTTTCCGACATTCAACCAATCTAGCTCCATGTTCTAATCACCCCTGACGTATTTCAACAATGGTGCCGTCTTTCACGACGATGACATTATCTTGCATTTTGTCATCCCATTTATCACCTATTTTCACTTCAACCAGCGCATCCACTTCTGTTTCTTTCATTTCACTTCCAAGCGGCAAGATATGTAGCTGCTCCACTTGAAAATCAATTTGTCTCATTTTCTCTTGCCTTTTATCAATGGCTTTTTGAAATTGAGGGATGGCGTCTTGCTGATGTGGTTCTTTTTCATGTTTTTTTAGTTGGAAATATAGCTGATTGCACTCACGTTCTAGTCTTTCTTTTTTCTCCAAAAAAGTCGTTAACAGTTTGTCCTTACTGCTTTCAGTTAATACTTGCATCACGGTGACATGTTGAATGATCTGCATCTTCCTTTTTGTCCCCCTATCCGAAGGCATTTGTCCTCTACAGTATAACGAAAAATAGATTTAAACGTGTAAAAAAAGGGGAGGTCCTAAGCCCTCTCCCTTTTTAGTCAGCAATCTCAAGTTGAACTTTCTTAGAAGACTCTGCACTTGCTGCAAAAATGACTGTTCGTATCGCTTTTGCTGTACGCCCCTGCTTTCCGATCACTTTTCCGGTATCTTCGGCATTGACAGACAGTGTGTAAATCACCTGCTCATCTTTCTTTAATGAAGATACGTGAATATCTTCAGGGAAATCAACAAGTGGCTCGACGATGGACACAATCAATTCTTCCAAGGACAGCTCATTCATTATTTGCTGTTTTTCGCATTATGAAATTTTTCAAGAATTCCTTGGTTTGAGAAAAGGTTGCGAACTGTATCAGATGGTTTCGCACCATTTTGAAGCCATTTAAGCGCTAATTCTTCGTTGATTTTCACCTCAGCTGGTGATACCACTGGGTTGTAAGTTCCAACTGTTTCGATGAAACGACCGTCACGTGGTGAACGAGAATCTGCTACAACAATACGATAGAAAGGAGATCTTTTTGATCCCATACGTTTTAAACGAATTTTTACTGCCATTTTACTAGCACCTCCGAAAATATTTCAACAAGATAGTATATTAACAATGATAAAAGGGTTTGTAAAGTGTTTTTTCTTAACAACGGTTTTATCATGTGTAACCAATTACATAAATGGTAATTTAAAGCCTTTTTTCTTCCCTTTGGACATGTTGGTCATTTGCTTCATCATCTTTTTCATTTCATCAAATTGCTTTAAAAGGCGATTGACTTCCTGTACAGATGTTCCGCTTCCTTTTGCAATCCGTTTTCTTCGGCTTGCATTGATGACCTCTGGCTGTTCTTTTTCCTCGGTCGTCATTGATTTAATAATCGCTTCGATGTGATTGAGCTGCTTTTCGTCTACTTGGACGTTTTTGAGCCCTTTCATTTTACCGGCACCCGGCATCATTTGAATCAGTTCATCAAGTGGACCCATATTACGAACTTGGCCAAGCTGCTCGAGGAAATCGTCGAGCGTGAAGCTCATGGTCCGCATTTTTTGTTCAAGCTCTTTCGCCTTATCTTGGTCGACGTTTGCCTGTGCTTTTTCAATAAGTGTGAGCACATCTCCCATACCAAGAATTCTTGATGCCATCCGCTCCGGGTGGAATGGTTCAATCGCATCAAGCTTTTCTCCTAGTGCAGCGAATTTAATCGGCGTATTTGTGACAGCACGAATCGAAAGTGCTGCTCCGCCTCTTGTATCACCGTCTAGTTTCGTTAGAACGACACCTGTTAAGCCAAGCTGTTCATTAAAGCTTTTTGCTACATTGACAGCATCTTGACCTGTCATAGAGTCAACAACAAGGAAAATTTCTTCTGGATTTGCTACTTCTTTTACTTTCTGAAGTTCATCCATCAATTCCTCATCGATATGAAGACGCCCTGCTGTATCTAAAATGACATAATCGTGGTGTTCTTCTTTCGCTTTTTCAATTGCCTGTTTGGCAATTTCGACAGGACTTACTTGATCACCTAATGAAAACACTGGCATATCAAGCTGTTTCCCAAGTGTCTGAAGCTGCTGGATCGCTGCCGGTCTGTAAATATCTGCAGCCACCATCATCGGCTTGCGATTATGTTTTTTGCGAAGTAAATTGGCAAGTTTCCCAGTTGTGGTCGTTTTACCTGCCCCTTGAAGACCGACCATCATAATGACTGTTGGAGATTTTTTCGCTACAGCGATTTTACTCTCTTCCCCGCCCATTAATTCAGTGAGTTCTTCTTTTACAACTTTAATGACCTGTTGTCCAGGGGTAAGGCTTGTCATGACCTCTTGTCCAACTGCCCGCTCGCTTACTTTTTTCACAAAGTCTTTGACTACTTTAAAATTGACGTCAGCTTCAAGAAGGGCAAGGCGTACCTCGCGCATCATTTCTTTTACATCTTGCTCTGACACTTTTCCTTTGCCGCGGATTTTTGAAATCGTCTGCTGCAGTCGGTCGGCTAATCCTTCAAATGCCATACTGTGCCGCCTCCTAATCTAATTTCTCAAGCGATTCAATTAAAGCTTCTGCTTCTTCCTTTTGCGCGGAATCTGCTACAAGCTCTCTCATTTTATTGAGAAGTTCTTTACGCTCTTTAAATTTCTTAAACAAGAGCAGCTTTTCTTCATATTGTTCAAGCATCGCTTCAGTCCGTTTAATATTATCATAAACAGCCTGTCTTGATACTTCATATTCATCCGCAATTTCACCGAGGGAAAAATCGTCTAGGTAGTAAAGCGACATGTAGCTCTTCTGCTTTGCGGTCAACAACGATTGATAGAAGTCAAACAAGTAGTTCATTCTCGTTGTTTTTTCAAGCGTCATGGGCTCTCTCCCCTTTGTTAAGTTCATTCCCTTTACATCAACTAAGTTTACACGGTTCTCTCCTGTGTGTCAAGTTTTTATCTTGTCACTTCATGAGGCTGCGTATAAATAAAAATGCCAGCAACTTTGCCGGCATTTTTTTGTTAGTCTTCTTGATCAATCACGTCTGAAAATAAACCATACACATATGATTCTGCATCGAACTCTTGTAGATCGTCTATCTTTTCACCTAAACCGACAAGCTTCACCGGGATGTTCAGTTCATTTCGAATCGCAAGCACAATTCCGCCTTTTGCAGTCCCGTCAAGCTTTGTTAAGGCAATCCCTGTCACATTTGTCGCTTTAGAAAATTCCTTCGCTTGTGCCATGGCGTTTTGACCCGTTGTTGCATCAAGGGCAAGCAGTACTTCGTGCGGGGCATCTGGGACTTCGCGTTCAATAACTCTTTTGACCTTCTCCAGCTCTTTCATCAAGTTGACTTTATTTTGAAGTCTTCCAGCTGTATCGCAGATAAGGACATCCGCATTTTTCGCTTTTGCTGACTGAACGGCATCAAAGATAACCGCTGCTGGATCAGAGCCCGCCGTCTGTTTGACGACAGGGACGCCTGACCGCTCTCCCCATACTTCAAGTTGCTCAATGGCACCGGCACGGAACGTATCTCCTGCTGCTAATATGACGGATTTCCCTTCATTTTTCAGCTTGTTTGCAAGCTTACCAATGGTCGTTGTTTTCCCAACGCCGTTGACGCCCACAAATAAAATGATATTTAAACGCCCGTCTTCAATGTTCAGCGCAGAGATTTGTTCCTCTCCGCTATTATAGATGTCAACAAGCTTTTCAGAGATGACCACCTGTACTTCACTTGGGTCTTGAATGTTTCTTAATTTCACTTCTTTTTTCAGCTCATCAATCAGTTCCATCACAGTCGTGAAACCGACATCAGCGCCGATAAGAACTTCTTCTAGTTCTTCAAAAAAGTCTTCGTCGACCTTACGATAGCGAGAAATCAGTTCATTTACTTTTCCTTGGAATGAATTTCTCGTTTTTTCAAGTCCATCTTTAAACTTTTCAGATACTGAATCGGTTTGCTGCGTAAATTTTTCTTTTAATTTCTTAAAAAAGCTCATTGGTTCATAGACCTCCTTTAATTACTGGACAAGCTCTTTCGTTTCTTCTAGCTTGACGGATACAAGTTTGGAGACGCCTGACTCCTGCATTGTGACACCATACAGGACATCTGCTTCTTCCATTGTTCCTTTACGGTGCGTAATGACAATGAACTGCGTTTCTTGGCTGTATTTCTTTAAATATTGTGCAAAACGGAAGACATTGGCTTCATCAAGCGCCGCTTCTACTTCGTCTAACACGCAGAATGGAACAGGTCTGACTTTTAAGATGGAGAATAGTAGAGCGATCGCTGTTAATGCTCTCTCTCCGCCTGAAAGCAGGCTTAGGTTTTGCAATTTTTTCCCTGGCGGCTGCGCGACAATATCAACTCCAGAGTTTAGTAAATCGTTTGGATCTGTCAGCTTCAGGTCGGCTCTTCCCCCGCCAAATAAAGCTTGGAAAACAGATTCAAAATGCCCACGGATTTGAGAGAATGTCTCAGAAAAACGCTTCGTCATTTCTTGATCCATTTCTTCGATGACTTGGAATAACGTATTTTTCGCTTCTGTCAGATCATTTCGCTGTTCTGTAAGGAAAAGATAACGTTCATTCACGCGTTCATACTCATCAATACTGCCTAAGTTCACTGTTCCAAGCTCTTCAATGGCTAGTTTGATCAATTTCACTCGTTTTCTTGCTTCATCTGGCGAGAGTGTCAGATGGTACATTTCTTTTGCTCCTTCAAACGAAAGAGCATATTCTTCGTTCAAATAGGCGATAAGGTTATCGAGTTCAACCTCCATGCGGCCAAGCTTGATCTCTTCATCTTTTAAGCTTGTGGTGAGCTGCTTGTAAAGACGTTTTTGCTCTTTGAGTTCACGTTCAGCAAATTCTAATGTTTCTGAAAGAGCCAGTCGCTGTTTGCGGCGCTCTGAAATGAGTGCTGTCGTTTTATTTTTATTTTCAAGCTTTTCTTTTGCAGCTTCTTCCAGCTGTTCTGCTCCGCTTGAGCTAGATGACATTTCACTTGTTAAGAGTGACAGATCTTCTTTTGTTTCAATCAGCGTCTGTTCTGCCTCTTCCAATTCAGCCATCAAGATCGAAAGCTTCTCTTGTTCATTAGATAAAGACTGCTCTTTTTTCGCAAGTGAGATTTTCAGCTCAGTTAATTCCGCAGAAATGGTTTCTTTCGTTGAGCTTTGGGTCTGCTTACGCTTTGTTAAAGTATTGATCTCTTCATCAAGAGCTACCAGTTTCTCACCTATAGAGGCTTCAAATGTTACCTGCTCTTTGTCCTTGCTCGTAAGTCCAATAGAGCGCTGCTGCAATTCTTCTTTTTCTTGATCATAGATCTCTAGATGAGCGTTAATATTTTTTTCTGCTACTTGCAGTTCGTATAGTTTTCCTTTGAGCTCTTGCTGCTTTTCTCGAAGCGTCTCACCGCGCTGACGCAGTTCATTTAATTGGGTTTCACTTGCTGCAATCGATTGCTTCGTTTCTTTTGTTTCTTTTTCAAGGATCGTTGTTTTTTCTTCCATATCAACGAGCTGCTTCGTCAATGTTTCGATCTCCCGATTCCTTGAAAGGAGGGAGTTGCTCTTTTTCTTCACGCCGCCCCCAGTCATTGAACCACCTGGGTTGACGACATCCCCCTCAAGGGTCACGATGCGATAACGATGTCCGAGCATTTTTGCCAATTCATTGGCGCCTTTTAAATCTCTGACAATCAGGACGGTTCCAAGCAAGTTCTGAATGACCTTTTGGTACTTTTCATCAAAGGAAACGAGATTACTCGCTACGCCGATAAATGCTGCATGCTGCTCAGCTGTTTGGACGTCTCTGAACTGAATGGTTCTTTCTTTGATCACGTTCATTGGCAGGAAGGTCGCACGTCCAAAGGAATGCTGCTTTAAGTATCCAATAGCTTGTCTCGCAGCTGCTTCATTTTCCGTGACTACGTGCTGCGTTGCTGCGCCTAGCGCAATTTCAATCGCTGTCTCATGCTGCTGATCTGTTTGGATCAGCTCTGCAATGGCACCGTGAATACCGCCTAACCGGTCCTTTGCCTTTAAGACCTCTTTCACTCCTTGGAAAAAGCCTGAGAAGTCTTCCTGCATGGATTCAAGCATCTCTTTTTTTGATTTTGCCTGCTGAACATATTGATAGGCTTGATAAAGAGCCGTTTCTTTTTTTTCGTATTGACGCTTCATTTGCTCAAGCTTTTGTTCCGCCTCTCTAAAGCGTTTCACCTGAGTCAAAATGTCTTCTTCTAGCTCTGCAAGCTGCTGCTCAGCTTCCGTTTTCTTTTCTTTGACAGACACACGTTCTTCGATATGTTTCTGGTTATTTTGCGTTAGACGCTCTAGCTGCATGGCCGCCTGGCGCTGCTGCTCTTCTAGTAATTTACGTTCATTGCGGATTGAAGCCTGTTCATTTAGCAGATCAAAATAATCGCTTTTCAGCTGTTCAATTTGACCTTCCACGTCTTCACTATGAAGTGATAGTTGATGCTGTTTTTTGTTCACTTCATCTTTTAGCTGCTGCACTTCTTTTTGCAGACTGTCCCGCGTGATTTTCTGCTGTTCAATCTTTTCGGTTAACAGCGCCTGCTTTTCAGTTAAGCGAACGAGCGTTTCTTCCAGCTGTCCTTGGTTAGCGGCTGCATTTTTTTTACGTTCTTTTAGAACTTCTTTTTTTCCTTCAAGCTTTTCTAATTCCTCACTTGTGAATAGAAGGACTTCATGCAGGTCATTAATGGATTCGTCCAGCGCCTGAATTCGGTCTCTCGACTCTTCAATTTTGGCTTCTTTTGCTTGAATGTCTGTGGACTGCTTCATTTCATCTTGTTTGAACCGCTCGACAGCTTCTCCAAGTGTTGTCCATTTTTCGTGAAGTGCTTCGATATCATGAACGGTGAGTGCAATTTCTACATTTTCAAGCTCTTCTTTTTTATGCAAATAGTCCTTTGCAATAGATGCTTGCATTCTTAATGGTTCTACTTGATCTTCTAGTTCATGCAGAATATCTTCCACTCGGTTTAAATTGTCCTGCGTTTCAAACAGTTTATTCTCGGCTTTTTTCTTTCTTGTTTTATATTTCAAGACACCAGCCGCTTCTTCAAAGATACTTCTTCTCTCTTCTGCCTTACTCGATAGAATTTCCTCTACTTTTCCTTGACTGATGATAGAAAAGGCTTCCTTACCAAGTCCTGAATCCATGAAGAGATCAATAATATCTTTTAAGCGGACAGATTGATTGTTTATGAGAAATTCACTTTCTCCTGAACGATACACCCTTCTTGTTACACTGACTTCGTGAAAATCGATCGGTAAAAAGTGATCTTCGTTATCTAACGTTAAAGTCACCTCTGCTAGGTTGACTCTTTTTCTTGAGTCACTTCCTGCAAAAATGATGTCTTCCATTTTTCCTCCGCGGAGGCTTTTCGCTGATTGTTCTCCAAGTACCCAGCGGATGGCATCGGTAATATTACTTTTGCCGCTTCCGTTAGGTCCAACAACAGCTGTGACACCTTTGACAAAGTCCACGGACACTCGCTGTGCAAAAGATTTGAATCCTATCACGTCTAAACGTTTGAGGAACATGAGAGTGATCCTCCTTATGTATTTAAAGTACTATCATCTTACCATATGAAGCGAAAAAAGATGATGGAAAACAGAGTGAAATCCCCCTGAATGACGAGGGGGATTTTATTGGTTCATATGATGTTTCTGCAATTTAGCAAGTGCTTCCTGTGCAGCGTGCTGTTCTGCTTCTTTTTTAGAGCGGCCATTTCCAATCCCGAGCACTTCTCCCCTGAGGGATACATTCGCTTCAAATTCCCGGTTATGTGCAGGTCCTTTTTCATGCAGGATTCGGTATTCTAGCACACCTTTTCCATCGCGCTGAACAAATTCTTGAAGCTGGCTTTTAAAGTCCATGACATGTGAGAAAGCTCCGTCATTAATTTTAGGATACACATACCCTTCTAGGAATCGTTCAACAGGTTCCAGCCCTTGATCTAAATAAAGTGCTCCGATAAACGCCTCAAATACATCTGCTAAGAGTGCGGGGCGTTTTCTGCCGCCAGTCATTTCTTCGCCTTTTCCTAAAAGAACAAGATCTCCGAAGGACAGCTCATGTGCCAGTGACACAAGTGACGGTTCACACACGATCGCCGCTCTCAGTTTTGTTAAATCTCCCTCGCTCATCGCTGGATATTTCGCAAATAAGAATTGAGAGATGGTCAATTCTAAAACAGCATCTCCTAAAAATTCAAGTCTTTCATTATCCTCGTAAGGTTTTTTCCGGTGCTCATTGACATAAGAGGAATGTGTAAAGGCTTGATATAGAAGCTTTTCATTTTTAAACTGTACTGAAATACGCTGCTGGAATTCTCTAAATTGCTCTAGTTTTTTGCTCTGTTTCTGTTTGTCTTTATAGTGTTTTGGCATAGCAACCTCCAGGTAGGCTTAATCGCCTTTAAGGATACTGATTATATGGAGTCTCTCTTTCTACATGCAAGGAAACATTGCTCCCAGCATCTGAAAAAGGCTGACAATTGATCAGCTGAATGTGTTGAAACTAACATAAATTTTCAAAGTCCCGTCATGAAAGTAGACGGGACTTTGTTACGCTTATTGCTGGTTATTTATGTAGTTCACAGCGTCACCGACTGTTGCAATTTTTTCAGCATCTTCGTCAGAAATTTCCATATCGAACTCATCTTCAAGTTCCATAACTAGCTCAACTACATCAAGGGAATCAGCGCCTAAATCTTCTTTAAATGAAGCTTCCATTTTCACGTCAGCCTCATCAACGCCAAGGCGGTCTACAATAATTTTTGTTACACGCTCTAATACGTCTGCCATTGCCTTTCACCTCCCCTCAAAGTATTATAGTTGATTCGTTTTTAAAAAACTAGAGAAAACCTAACGAAATTTTGATATTTCTTAGGACATGACCATTCCGCCATCCACTTGGATGGTTTGGCCTGTAATATAACCTGCTCCTTCAGAAGCTAAAAAGACAACAATGTTGCTAATATCTTCAGGCGCACCAAAGCGTGCAAGCGGGATTTGTTTTAACATTTCTGCCTGCACATTGTCATCAAGCTTGTCTGTCATATCTGTCGAAATAAAGCCTGGTGCTACTGCATTGACTGTAATATGGCGGCTTGCCAGCTCTTTTGCGGTTGTTTTCGTTAACCCGATGACGCCAGCTTTTGCTGCAACGTAGTTCGCTTGTCCAGGGTTTCCGCATACACCGACCACTGATGCCAAGTTGATGATTCTTCCGCTTCGCTGCTTCATCATTTGGCGCGTCACAGCTTTTGTACAGTTAAAGACACCTTTTAAGTTTATGTTAATGACATCATCCCATTCATTTTCTTTCATTCTCATGAGCAGGTTGTCCTTTGTAATGCCAGCGTTATTCACAAGGATGTCGATTGAACCAAATGTATCAATGGCTTGTTTCATTAATGCTTGTACTTCTTCAGCATTTGAGACATCCGCTTTGACAGCAAAAGCCTGCTTGCCAAGTGCTTTGATTTCATCTACTACTTCATTTGCTTTTGCTTCGTTTCCTGAATAATTCACGACAACATTTGCACCATTCTTCGCTAAATCGATCGCGATGGAACGGCCAATACCGCGTGATGCACCTGTTACAACGGCTGTTTTATTTGTAAGCATCAAGAATCCCCCTTCAATGTTTGAATTGCTGCTTCAATTGTTTCTTGATCTGAAACGGAAATAGTCGTCAGGCGGCGGTTGACCTTTTTTACAAGACCTGAAAGCACTTTGCCAGGACCAATTTCAATAAACGTTGTCACACCTAAATCAATGAGGCGTTCCACACTTTCTTCAAAACGAACAGGAGAATACAATTGTTCAATGAGCTTTGTCTCAATCTCATCACGAGATGTCACGATGTCTGCTGTTACATTTGAAATGACCGGTATTTTGGCATCCGCAATGTCTAGTTTTGACAGTACATCTGTGAATTTATCAGCTGCTGGTTTCATTAAAGCTGAATGGAAAGGTCCACTCACCTCAAGTGCAATTGCACGTTTTGCGCCTTTTTCTTTCGCTTTCTCTGATGCAAGTTCTACACCTTTTGCTGTACCAGAGAGGACGATTTGTCCAGGGCAGTTTAAGTTAGCGAGTTCTACAAGATGACCGCTCTCTGTCACTTCTTTTGTTACTTCCAAAAGCGAAGCTTGATCTAGTCCAAGGATCGCTGCCATTGCGCCTTCACCTGCTGGAACGGCTTCATTCATTAATTCGCCGCGTTTTCTGACGGCGTATACAGCATCTTTAAACGAAAGAGCGCCTGCTGCAACGAGGGCTGTGTATTCACCAAGACTGTGTCCTGCTGTATAATCTGCTTTGATTCCGCTCTCTTCAAATTTCTTTAAGATGGCGATGCTTGTTGTTAAAAGAGCTGGCTGCGCATTATAAGTCAGCGTCAGTTCTTCTGCATCCCCTTCAAAAATCATAGAAGATAAGTCAAAACCGAGGGTCTTGTCTGCTTCTTCAAACACAGCTTTAGATGCTGTTTCTTGGTCAAATAAATCTTTTCCCATGCCAATTTTTTGAGAGCCTTGGCCAGGGAATAAAAATGCAATTTTGCTCATGCTGCTTTACCTCCATTAAGACTCATTCGTGTTTTCTTTTTGAACTTCTTGATGAATGATGGCTGAAACGTCTTTTTCAACGATATCACGCGCCTGTCGAATTGCATGGAAAATGGCGTTTTCATCAGAGGAGCCGTGCGCTTTAATAACAGGAGCCTTTAAACCAAATAAAGCGGCACCGCCATATTCGGAGTAATCCATTTTAGATTTCATCTGCATCAATTTCGGCTTCATCATGCCTGCTGCTATTTTTGCTGTAAAGCTGGATGTTAATGTTTCTTTCAGCATTTTAAATACGGAAAGGGCTGTTCCTTCAATCGTTTTAAGCGCAATATTTCCTGTGAATCCATCTGTGACAACGACATCGGCTACACCTTCTAATAAATCACGAGCCTCCACATTTCCTACGAAATTCAAGTCTGATGCTTTAAGTAATTCGAAGGTTTTTTTTGTTAAATCGTTGCCTTTTTTATCTTCTGTTCCTACGTTTAAAAGTCCAACGCGCGGATTGCTCTTTGGGAAGACTCGCTCTGCGTAAATAGATCCCATCATGGCATATTGCACAAGATGTTCTGGTTTGGCATCGACGTTTGCACCGACGTCTAGTAATAAAAATCCGCTGCCATCCAGTGTTGGCAAAGTTGGAGCAAGTGCTGGTCTGTCAATGCCATCGATTCTGCCTACAATAAACAGTCCTGCTGTCATGAGTGCTCCAGTATTTCCTGCTGAGATGCAGGCATCTGCTCTTCCTTCGGATACTTCCTGCGCCATTTTCACCATAGATGAATCCTTTTTACGTCTGACTGCACGTACTGGCTCATCTGTCGGTTCAATGACTTCTTTTGCATCTAAAATCGTGATGCGCTCGTTATCTGTTATGTATGGTTTAATTTTGCTTTCATCGCCGACAAGTGTAATGTCGATATCTGAAAATGCTGCTAAGCTTTTTTGCACACCGTCAATAATGGCTTTAGGGGCATGATCTCCCCCCATTGCATCGACTGCAATTCTCATGTTATGTGCCACCTTTTACTTTTGTTTTGAGCGATACATGACGAAGTCACCTGAGAAGACAACTTCCTCACCTACATAGCTGTTTACTTCAACTACGGTTCTACCTTTTTCTTTATCATGCGAGGCTACTTTGGCTTTTGAGACAACTCTTTCACCTTGTTTGACCTGCCTTGTAAACCTGATATTCGCTTTTGCTGTCAACGCCAGTTCATCGTCGATGACGGCGACTGCCAGCGAATTTGCCTGGGCGAAGAGATGATGTCCCCTGGCAATTTGGTTACGGCTAAATACATGCTCTTTTCTCACTTCAAAAATGGAAATGGCTTGATCATCAAGCTCTACATCAATCATTTCTCCAATCACTTCATCCAGCGGAAGTGACTTCACTTCATCCTCTAATGTCTTTTCGGCCACATGCTTAATTCTTTCGCGTAATTCAGGGATTGACAACTCCAAACGATCAAGACGAACCGTCTGAATGCTTACACCGAATTTACTTGCCAATTCTTCATCAGTAATGAATGGAGTCGAGCTGATCGTTTGCTGGAGAAGCTTTTGACGTTCTTTTTTATTTAGTTTCATATGCAGACACCATCCGTACATTTATGACTAGGTACTAATAGTAGTATATAATCTCATAGATGATAAATCAATCCTTGTTTCAAAAAGACAAGAAAATTCCTCCAGCTCACGATCAGCTTAATTTATCTCCGCCCAGCACACCGCTGTCTACAAGCGTTTGCCGAAGTTCTTTGTATTCAGGCTCTGTCCAAAAGGCGTCCGATTGCACAAGTTCTGCCGCATCTTTTCTTGCGGTTTCAAGTGCTCTGTAGTCATGGACCATGTCTGCTACCTTAAATTCAGGCATCCCGCTTTGTTTTTTACCAAAGAAATCGCCAGGCCCTCTTAGTTCTAAGTCCTTTTCAGACAGCTCAAAGCCATCGGTCGTTTCGGACATAATCCGCATTCGTTCTTTACCTGTCTCTGATTTCGGATCAGCCATTAAAATACAAAATGATTGATGCTCTCCGCGTCCGACCCGGCCTCTTAACTGATGAAGCTGAGACAGTCCGAATCGGTCTGCATCATATATGACCATGATGGTAGCATTCGGCACGTTAACCCCTACTTCAACGACTGTGGTTGAAACGAGAATTTGAACTTCATTTGTGGTAAAAGCTCTCATCACCTGATCTTTTTCATCACTTGCAAGCTTCCCGTGCATTAAGCCGATCGACCACTTGCCGCGATACGCCTCCGTCAGCATGCTATGGACATCAATCGCATTTTGAACATCCAGTTTGTCTGATTCTTCAATGAGCGGGCAAATAATATACGCCTGCCTGCCTTTTCTCAGCTCTTTATCCACAAAAGCAAGAATCCTCTCGAGCATGTCATGCTTGACCCAATACGTTTCGATTTGCTTTCGGCCAGCTGGTAGTTCATCAATGACGGATACGTCCATTTCTCCAAATACAGTAATCGCAAGTGTTCTTGGAATAGGTGTTGCGGTCATAAACAAGACATCCGGGTCCTGCCCTTTACTTCTCAGTTTCTTCCGTTGTTCCACACCAAACCGGTGCTGTTCATCTGTGATGACGAGACCGAGCTGCTGAAATTCGACTTCGTCTTGGATGAGAGCGTGCGTACCGACTAATATATCAATCTCGCCCTCTTTCAAACGTTCCAGCAATTCTCTGCGGCGTTTTCCTTTCACAGAGCTCGTCAGCAGGGCGATATTCAGGCCCCATTTTTCAAAGAGCTGGTACAGTGAATCTGCATGCTGTTCTGCCAAAATTTCAGTTGGCACCATCAGCGCACCTTGAAAGCCGGATAAATGAGCGGCATAAAGTGCAATGGCTGCAACAGCTGTTTTCCCTGATCCAACATCTCCTTGGAGCAGCCGGTTCATTCGATACGGGGACGCCATATCAGACATAATTTCATCAAGCACTCTTGATTGTGCCTTAGTCAGCGGAAATGGCAGGCTGTGAACAAACTCAAAGACAGCCTCTTTTGAAAACGGATGCTGGATACCTGATGTTTTTTCTCGTTCTTTCTTTCTGATCGCCTGCATCTTCAGCTGAAAAATCAAAAATTCCTCATACACAAAGCGGCGTCTTGCTTGCTTGAGCGAGTCTCTTGTTTCAGGGAGATGAATGGTTTTTAATGCATCTTGATAGGACATGAGTTTATAGGCAAGGACAAGTTGCTTTGGCAGTGGATCTTCGGCTTTGTCTACATAAAGCGACAAAGCTTGTTTCACAAAGCGCCTTATCATCTTCACCGTTACATTTTCTTTGACCGAATAAACAGGTTCTATACTGCCATCTTGCTCGTGTGTCCCTTTTTTAAATTCCTGCACCATAATGGATTGACGGTTTTTATCCCATTTTCCTGTGACTGATACTGTATCACCTAAAACAAGACTTCGTTTCAAATATGGGCGATTGAAGCAAATAGCGGTAATGAGAAAACGCCCGACAAGCAGCCTGAATGTCAGCCTGCTTCGTTTCTTTCCATAATAGGTGAGAACGGGCTCACTATGCACTTTGCCTTCAACCGTGATTCGTTCGTCATGATTCACTTCTTCTAAGTTGCGAAGCTCATAGTCATCATATCGATAAGGAAAGTAGCCGAGCAAATCGGCTACTGTATAGATTCCAAGTTCATTTAATGTTTTTTCTGTTTCTTCTCCAATCCCTTTTAGGACAGAGATATTATCTTGCAGTTTCTGTATCACGAGATGAGGTCACACCTCCGAAAATCTTCTTTTCAAGCTCTCTTGCTGTCGGTGTTGCAGCGAGCCCGCCTTGTGCGGTCTCACGAAGGGCTGTTGGCATCGTTTGACCAATTTTATACATGGCATCAATGACTTCATCACACGGTATACGGCTCGTAATACCGGCAAGTGCCATATCTGCTGCAATCATTGCATTTGATGCACCCATTGCGTTTCGTTTCACACATGGTACCTCGACAAGTCCTGCTACTGGATCACAAACAAGTCCAAGCATATTTTTCAGTGTAATGGCCATCGCTTCAGCAGATTGCTGCGGCGAGCCGCCTGCCATTTCTACAATGGCTGCCGCTGCCATGCCTGATGCTGAGCCTACCTCTGCCTGACAGCCGCCTGCTGCACCAGAGATACTGGCATTATTGGCCACAACAAAACCAAATGCGCCAGAAGTGAATAGGAATCTGACCATTTGTTCCTTTGTTGGCTGTAATGTTTCTTTTACTGCAAATAACGTCCCAGGTACAACACCTGCTGATCCTGCCGTAGGCGTCGCACAGATGGTCCCCATTGCTGCATTGACTTCATTCGTTGCAACTGCCTTACTGACAGCATCTAAGATCGTATGACCAGACAACGTTTTGCCTGATGCGATATACGCTTGAAGTTTGACTGCATCTCCGCCTGTTAAACCTGATAATGATTTCACACCTTTTAGTCCGTTTTCAACGGCCTGTTCCATCACTTCTAGGTTGCGGTACATCTGCGAGAAAATTTCTTCTCGTGACTTCCCTGTCACTTCCATTTCTTGCAAAATCATAATTTCTGAAATGGAGGTATTCCGTTCTTCTGTTAGCTGCACGAGTTCTTTGACGTTTTTAAACATCATCATACATTACCTCCTTGTTGTTACTCTGCAATTTGTGTGACTTGAATAATGTTAGGCAGCGTTTCTAGCTCTGATAGGACAGCTGGGTCAATATTTTGATCCACTTCAATTGTCATCAGTGCCTCTTGCCCGACATCTTTACGCGCCACTTCCATATGACCGATGTTGATGGCGAATTTCGCTAATACATTGGCAACTGCCGCAATTGTACCGTAGCGATCGTTATGAACCACAAGAATGGCAGGGTGATTTCCTGAAAGCCTGAGCTCAAAGCCATTTAATTCTGTGATTTCAATTTTACCTCCGCCGATGGAAATGCCGATTAATTCAAGCTTTCCATTCGCATCTGAAATCTCTACTTTTGCTGTATTCGGATGCGCTGGTACTGCACCTTCTTCTTTAAATTCGATGTCAATCGCTTTGCTTTTTGCAATATCAATCGCTGTTTTGATTCGTTCGTCAAATGTATCAAAGTCAAGAACACCGCCTATAATCGCTACATCTGTACCGTGCCCTTTATACGTATCTTTAAAAGAACCATAAAATGAAACGACAATTCGTTTCGGTTCTCTCCCGAATAAGCTGCGAGCCACTCTTCCTATACGAGCCGCACCCGCTGTGTGCGAACTTGATGGACCAATCATGACGGGTCCAATAATATCAAACACACTTCTAAATTTCATAGGTCTTCCCCTCTCATAACCACTCACATATTGGTTTGTTTCTCCCTTTAGACTAATGGATTCATTCGTTTCTCGCAACTCATTTCACCGAGGAATCTCTAGTAAAAAATTGCAAAAGAAGAAGAAGGGCTTTATTTGCCCTTCTTTCGTTATTCAACAGCCAAAATATATGAATAAAGCGGCTGTTTGCCATCGTGGACTTCAACTTCTACATCTTCAAATGTTTCTTCAATAAAGGCTTCTAACGCTTCCATCTCATCAGATGATGCGTCTTCCCCTTTAATGATCGTGACAATCTCATCATCTTCTGTCACCATTTTGGTCAAAAGCTCTTTGGCTGCATCTAATTGATTCTTCGCAGTTAAAGTGATTTTCCCGTTGAATAGACCCATATAATCGCCTTTGGCAATGTCGATTCCATCAATTTGAGTATCTCTCACTGCAAAGGTAATTTGGCCGCTTTTCACATGATCAATCGCTTCTAACATCGCTGCTTCATTATCTTTATTTGAAGCTGTTTCATTTAGAGAAAGAAGTGCTGACATCCCTTGAGGTACGGTCTTCGTCGGAATGACAACGACCTCACGACTTGAGACAGTTGCCGCCTGTTTAGCTGCCATGACAATATTAGAATTATTAGGTAAGATAAAGACGGTTTCGGCATGTGTGCTATCAATTGCTTTGACAATGTCTTCTGTGCTCGGATTCATCGTTTGTCCACCTTCAATGACGACGGAAGCCCCGATACTTTTAAACAAGTCTGCAATTCCTTCTCCCATTGCGACACTCACTACTCCGAAGCGCTGTTTTTCAGCAGCGGGTACTTTTGGTGCAGCAGGCGAGTGATCTTTTTCTTCATTTACGATTGAGCTATGCTGCTCTCTCATGTTTTCAATTTTCATATTGATCAGGCTGCCATAGCGCTGTGCATATGACAAGACATCTCCTGGCTGCTCTGCATGAATATGAACTTTCGCTAGCGTATCATCGGATACCACAAGAAGTGAATCTCCGAATTCGCTTAGGTCTTCTCTGAATGCATTCTCTTCAAAGGACTGTTTATCTTCTTCAAATTTCACCATAAATTCTGTACAGTAGCCAAATTCAATATCTTCTGTATTCATATGGCTTTGCGCACTTTTATGATGTTCTGCACTCACTAGTTCTTTGAGCGTTGGCAAAGAGGCCGTTTTAGAAGGGAGCTCTTCTCCTCTTAAAGAAGCAAGGAAACCTTCATATACATAAAGAAGTCCTTTACCTCCACTATCTACAACGCCCACTTCTTTTAAAACAGGGAGCAAATCTGGCGTTCGATCAAGTGACGCACTTGCCTCCTCAATCGTTAATTCTAACACGCGGTCAATTTGATCTTCTGTCGCTGAAACAGCAACCGCTTTCTTTGCTGCATCTTTTGCAACCGTTAAGATAGTCCCTTCAATCGGTTTCATCACGGCTTTATAGGCTGTATCAACACCTGCCTGCAAGGCAAGGGCAAATTCTTTGGCGTCAATCGTCTCTTTTTGTTCTATATTTTTACTGAAACCTCTAAAGAGCTGTGACAGGATCACGCCTGAGTTTCCTCTTGCGCCCATCAATAGCCCTTTTGACAGAGCCACCCCGACCTTACCAATATGATCGGTCGTTGTTTCTTCAACTGCTTTTGCTCCTGAAGTCATTGACAAATTCATATTTGTTCCCGTGTCTCCGTCTGGCACCGGAAAAACATTTAACGCATCAACAATTTGTGCGTTTTGAGATAGATGGTGAGCACCTGCAAGAATCATTTTTGCAAATGAGCGGCCATCAAGATTTCTAATAGACAATATATTTCCTCCTTACTACGGGTTCGTAACTTTTACTCCTTGTACATAAATGTTGACCGAGTCAACAGAAAGTCCAATCGTGTGAGAAATCGTATATTTGACTTTCGTTTGAACATTATGTGCGACTTCTGATATTTTTGTACCGTAGCTAACGATGATGTACATATCGATATGAATGCTGTCTTCTGTTTGACGCACAAGAACACCCCGGCTGAAGTTCTCTTTGCGGAGAATATCCGTCAAGCCGTCCTTCATTTGATTTTTGGACGCCATGCCAACAATACCATAGCAATCAATTGCAGCGCCTCCTGCTACCATTGCAATGACTTCATTTGATATATCAATTTGTCCGTATTTCGTTCTAAGTTCAATGGACACATTGGTTCCCCCTTTTTTGAGAAATTGCCCTGAGTTATCACTATTTTACTATAAGACCCTTCTTTTTAAAAGAAATCATTCAATCCGACCCAATCCTACTTATACTATAGCCTTGATTTTTTATCAAGATGTCAAGGTATTTTTCTTGAAAGAGGCGTAAACAATCCTTGCAAACCCCTTGAAGCTGTGGTAAATTATTAAAGTATCTTGAGGCATCTCTAAGAACGTATATGAAGAATATGATGATGTTTTCGCAGTTAGGAGGGAAACAAATGGCACGTAAATGCGTTATTACAGGCAGAAAAACAAAAGCTGGGAACAACCGTTCTCACGCAATGAACTCTACAAAACGTACTTGGGGCGCGAACCTTCAAAAAGTTCGTATTCTAGTGGACGGTAAGCCTAAAAGAGTATATGTATCAGCTCGAGCTTTGAAATCTGGTAAAGTTGAGCGTGTATAAGCAAGAGTAAACGCCTGCTACAGTTAATTGTAGCAGGCGTTTTTATGTGGAAATAAAGGAGATTACTCATTAATCTTTCTTAAATGAACCAAGCATCGCACGGACAATGCCCCCAAGAAATCTAGGCAGTTTGATTGTATAAAATTTCATTTTGTCCCCCTCCTAAAAGTACCGCTTGCAGCACAATTGAGCTTAATCAGCCATCCACATTGATAGGTTGGTCAATCTTTGCTTCTTACCATTATTAATATGCCTTCATGAAAAGAAAAAGTACCATTTGAGTGGATGAGTTCGTTACTAATACATAGTGTGGAACCAGGCTCAATATGACAATTTTTCAGTGGATATTTGAAACCTTTTAATGTCAGCTTTTCAATCGGTGTACCAAAGGGGAGAAACGACACGTATTTTTTGTCCAAGTCTTGTTTTATTTCGTATGTACCAGGTCCAAACATTTGAATGATATTTTGCTTGTCCACGAGTATGATGTTCTGCTTGTGCTGAATGCCTTTGTATAGGAGATGGATATTTCCTAGAAAATGATCGGCTCTTCCGCCTGTTATGCCGTATATTTGAATCTGTTCTGGGTGCTGACGCAAGGCCCAGTTAAGCGCGAGCTCTAAATCGGTTTCATCTTTTTCTGCCTGAAATACATTCAGAGCAGGCAATTTCTTTTTTAGCTCGCGAAGCTCTTCTTCTGTCACACTATCAAAATCACCAAATGCTTTGGCAGGAACAATGCCATGGTCTAGTAAGAAGAGGGTTCCTCGGTCTACGCCAACCCAGAGAATGTCATCCTTAGATGCTTCACGTTCAAGGGGCGGGATATATTCAACAGGACCGCCGGCTACGATATGTATGTGCATGATATACGCTCCTCTCCATTTAAAAAGAACCAAAGATCACAATGCCTTTGGTTCCTTTCTTTACGCTTCTCGAATCGCCTGAATGGCTGCTGCGCGGTTGTCTTTACCGTATACCGCTGAGCCGGCTACAAGTAAATTAGCGCCTGCTTCTTTGCAGCTCTTTGCTGTTTCTACATTGACACCGCCGTCTATTTCAATGAGTAAATCGGTTAAGCCCTTTTGTTCACTAAGTGTCTTTAGTTCTTTTACCTTAGTGAGGACAGATGGAATAAACGCCTGTCCACCAAAACCAGGATTCACCGTCATGAATAACACAAGGTCCACATCCTCTAATACATGCTCAATTTGAGAAACGGGAGTGTGTGGGTTCAGGACGACGCCTGCTTTTACGCCTTGCTCCTTCATGTGCTGTATGGTTCTGTGCAAGTGCGGACACGCTTCCACATGGACAGAAATGATGTCAGCGCCTGCTTTTACGAATGCAGGGATATACCGGTCTGGCTGTTCAATCATTAAATGAACATCCAGCGGAAGATGTGTATGCGGCCTGATCGCTTCAACTACATTCGGTCCAAATGTGATATTCGGTACGAAATGGCCGTCCATGACATCGATATGAATATAATCCGCTCCACCTTTTTCAACATCACGGATATCTTTCTCCAAATTAGCAAAATCTGCTGATAAAATGGAAGGGGCAATATAAACCATGATTTAGTACCTCGGCTTTCTGTCTTTGATTTCAGCTAAAAACTCTAAATAATGCTGATAGCGATACTTTCTGATTTGCTCATGTTCTACCGCATCTTTTACCGCACATCCAGGCTCTTTCACGTGTAAACATCCTCTAAACTTACAATCAGAACTCCGCTCTCTGATTTCTAAAAAGTACAGACCTAAATCTTCCGCTTCGATGCCTGTAAATTCGAGTGAGCTAAAGCCAGGTGTATCTGCAATGAGTCCTTCAGCTGTACGAATGAGTTCCACATGTCTTGTCGTATGTTTCCCCCTGCCAAGATGGGATGAAATATCATTTGTTTTCAGCGCCAAATCAGGGCTCATCGCATTTAAAAGTGAGGACTTACCTACACCAGACTGACCTGCAAATACAGTCATTTTATGATGAAAGTGTGGGGTTAGTTTTTCAATTCCGTCCCCCTCGATTGTAGATGTTAAATGAACGTCATATCCAATTTGCCTGTAGTCCTCTGCATATGCTTGAATGGTTTTGCGTTCTTGCTCTGTTTTCAGCAAGTCAATTTTTGTGATGCAGATGATCGGCTCTATATGATTGGCTTCAACAAGCACTAAAAATCTGTCTAAAAGCGATGTGCTAAAGGTTGGCTCTGTCGCTGAGAAAACAAGCACCGCTTGATCGACATTACTGATAGGCGGCCGAACAAGTTCGTTTGTTCGCTCTTTTACTTCCAATACGTAGCCTTCCTTATCATTGTCTGCTTGATAAACGACATAATCTCCAACAAGAGGTGTTATTTTGTTTTTTCGAAAAATGCCTCTCGCTCTGCACTGAATCACTTTTCCACTTTCTCGAGACTCATCCAGTACATAATAAAACCCGCTTAATGCTTTAATAATTTTGCCCTCAGGCATAAAGTCCCTCCTTTATTCATCATCAGGGTATTCGATCGTTTTGGAGCTCACTACTTTATCATCAACCGTCACCTGATAATATCCTTTTTGACCTGGTTCAATCTTAAACTTAATGGTGCGTTCGGTTGGTGCAGTGATTTTAAAGGTTTCATATAAATCAGAAATGCTATGCTCTGCATCATCAATGGAAATTTGGACATTCATTTCTTGCCCTTCCGTTTCTGGTTCATATGGGATCGCAATCTTTTCAGTTACTGTTTTGGCCGGTTTTTTCTTCGGTCCAAGAGAGAATGTGATTTTGACCGTATCACCTGGCTTGACAGCAGTTCCCGCTCCTGGTTCCTGCTTCATGACCTCACCTTTTGGCACATCATCAGAATACGCTTCTTTTTCATCGAGCTTTAAACCATTATCCTCTAAATAATTCGATGCTGCCTGTTTACTATACGTCGTTAAATCCCGTAATGTAATATCGGCAGGGCCTATGCTGACTGTCAAAGTCACTTCTTCATCTGCTGCGACAAGCTCTGTATTCGCTGAAGGTTTCTGTTCCATGACAAGCCCTGATTCGGTGTCATTATCATTCACTTCCTCCACGACGACCTGCTTAAACCCTTTTTTCTCTAATAATTCTTTTGCTTTCTCGACCTTTTCGCCTGTTACATCAGGTAATTCGGTCTTTTCTTTGCCTGTACTTTGGTAAAGCTGAATCTCTGTTCCTTCTTTTACCTTTGTGCCGATTTTCGGATCTGTTTTGACGACAAGTCCTTTTTCAATTTTCTCATCAGCGATATCAATTGGTTCAGAAGCGATGGTAAATCCAGCTTTCTTCAAGGTGTCTTCTGCTTTTTCAACCGTCATGCCCGATACATCTGTGACCTCAACATCTTTTGGAAAGAGTAACCCTGGAAACACAGTGATGGCTAAAATCGTCGCGGCTGTCAGAATGAATAAGATCGATGCCACAACCCAAGGCCATTTTTTTCGTTTCTTTTTCGGTTTTTGTTTCTTTTTTTTCTTCGGTTTTTGAGCAGGATGGACGGCTGTTTTTTCATTGTCTTGACCGACTTGATGATCTTGGATGATTGGGATGGCTTTCGTTGCTTCATGATCTTCTTCAATGACAAAACGTTTTTCTTTTAGTCTTGCAGGGTCGAAGGCTGTTTTTAAGTCTTTTTGCATTTCAGATGCATCTTCAAATCGATAAAATGGATCTTTGGCCATCGCCTTTAAAATGATGTTTTCCACGCTTTGTGGAACAGAAGGATTCCATCTTCTCACAGATGGGGGTTCTGATTGCAAATGCTTCAGCGCGACACTAACCGCTGATTCCCCTTCAAACGGCATGCGTCCTGAGATAAGTTCATAGAGCACAATTCCAAGTGAATAGATGTCTGACTTTTTTGTTGCAAGACCTCCGCGTGCTTGTTCTGGAGATAAATAGTGCACGGAACCTAGGACTGAATTTGTATGGGTAATGGTCGCTGAGCTGAGTGCCATGGCAATTCCAAAATCAGTGACTTTGATATTCCCCATGTTGTCTATTAATATATTGTGAGGCTTAATGTCCCGGTGGACGAGCTGTTTCGCATGGGCTTCTTCCATCGCCGCAACGACTTGCTCCATAATGCGAACGGCTTCTTTCGGATGAAGCGGCCCATTGGCATGTATGTATTCCTTCAGCGTCATTCCCTCGACATATTCCATGACAATATAATAAATGTCATCTTCTTCTCCTACATCGTAGATGCTGACAATGTTCGGATGATCTAAGCTTGCTGCTGATTGTGCTTCTCGACGGAACCGTCTAATAAAATCATCATCGCTTGCAAAGTCAAACCGTAAAATTTTAATCGCTACTTCGCGATCTAAAATCATATCCTCCGCCAAATAAACGTTTGCCATTCCGCCTCCGCCTATGACGCGAAGAATCTGATAACGGCCGCTGATCCTTTTTCCGATCAACACTTGCTGTCACCCTCCTCTGTTTTGGAGGAGATTTCTAACAGTACTGCTGTAATGTTATCTTCACCGCCGTTGTCATTCGCTGTTTGAATTAACGCTGTTACTTTTTCATCCAGTGCGGTCGTTTGCGTTAAGATATGAATCAAATTCTCTTCTTCTACTTTATTCGATAATCCATCTGAGCAAAGCAGGATTTGATCTCCTGGATCAACTTCAAAGGTGCGTGCATCGATTTGAACATGTTTATCTGTTCCTAATGCCTTCGTGAGCACATTTTTTCTTGGATGATATTCTGCATCCGCTTTTGAAATCTCACCTGTTTTCACAAGCTCATTGACAAGCGAGTGGTCATCCGTTAATTGGGTGAGTGCTCCTTCTCTTAGTAAGTAGCAGCGGCTGTCTCCAATATGGGCAATTGTGACCGTTTGCAAATGAACGAGCGCACAAACAATGGTCGTCCCCATTCCTTGGCACTCCTCATTGTTTCTCGCATGTTCATATACTTGGTCATTAATTTCACTAATTTTTGAGATTAACCAGCTTTCTTGCTCGGCTGGTTTATTTGGAATTGAAGATGTTGCTTCCCAGTATTCTTTTAAAGAAGAAACTGCCATCTTGCTGGCCACATCACCAGCAAGATGACCTCCCATTCCATCTGCTACAACAGCTAGAAGGGTGTCTTCTTTTGCTTCAAAAATACCTGCATCATCTTCATTATGCTGACGGACTTTTCCTGTATCGGTTAGAAAGGCTGCCCTTATCAACATTCGTCACCTCGTCTCTTCCTGACGCTCCTTCGCTCTTAGCTGACCGCAAGCAGCATCAATGTCATGGCCTTGCTCTCGTCTAATCGTTACGTTTACCCCTTTTTCTTTCAGCGTTTTTTCAAATAGGAAGATTTGTTCTCTTGGTGTTCTCACATAATCTCTCTCTGGGACATAGTTCACCGGAATGAGGTTCACGTGGCATTTGATTCCTTTTAATAAATCAGCAAGTTCTTCCGCGTGATGAACTTGATCATTGACTCCGCCAAACAGGCCGTATTCAAAGCTGACACGTCTACCCGTTTTTTGAATGTAGTATTCAATGGCTTCCATTAATTTTGGCAGCTTATATGCCTTATTGATCGGCATCAAGCGGCTTCTAATTTCTGTATTTGGTGCATGCAATGACACGGCAAAGTTGATTTGCATTTGCTCATCAGCAAATTGATAGATCTTTGGAATGATCCCGCTTGTTGAGACAGTAATATGACGCGCGCCAATATTTAGGCCATTGTCATGGTTGATGATTTTTAGGAATGCCAGCATTTCTTCAAAGTTATCAAACGGTTCACCGATACCCATGATGACAACAGAGCTAACTCTCTCATCCGTTTCATCAAGCGCCTGCTGCACTTTCAATACTTGGGCAACGATTTCACCTGCTTCAAGGTTTCGCTTCAAGCCGCCAAGTGTCGATGCACAGAATGTACAGCCAATTCTACAGCCGACCTGCGTGGTCACACACACAGAGTTGCCGTACTCGTGACGCATGAGCACTGTTTCAATTGTATAGCCATCATGTAATTCAAATAAAAACTTGATCGTTCCATCTTGAGATGTTTGTTTGATCACTGTTTTTAATGTGGTGATTGCAAATTGATCCTTCAATTTTTCTCTTAATTCCTTTGAAAGGTTAGACATTTCATCAAAGGATGTCACACGTTTTTCATAAAGCCATTCAAAAATTTGGGCTGCACGGAAAGGCTTTTCACCATGTTCTTTTAACCATTCTTTGATTTCGTGAAGCTCAAATGAGTAGATCGACGGCATGTCCGTTTTCAGTTCTTTTCTTACTTTTTGTTCTGTCATTTTTTATCCCTTCTTTCTCATGCTGCAAATAAAGAAACCATCTGTTCCGAAATAATGAGGAAGAATTTGCACACTTCCGTTTTGAACAAACGGAGCAACCTGCTCAGGCAGCCGTTCATTAAGAGATAGATCGGGTTCGAAGTCTTGGTGTTCTTGTAAAAACGCATGAATCACTTGTTGATTTTCTGTTGGATCCATTGTACATGTACTATATACAAGGGTTCCGCCCGGCTTTAGAAGCGAGGCTGTTTCGTTCAAGATGGCCTGCTGAATTATCGCAAGCCTTGCTGAGTCTTCTGGAGACTTAGTATATTTCATATCTGGTTTTCGTCTAATGACGCCAAAACCAGAACACGGTGCATCAATTAGAATACGGTCAAACGAAGCTTCGCTATAATAGTCAGCTGCTTTTCTTGCATCAAGCGCTTTTGCCTCAATGTGAGTAAGGTGCAGACGCTTTGCTGCTTGGTTAATGAGTTTCACTTTGTGTTCATGTAAATCAAGTGAAACAATGTTCCCCTCATCGTTCATTCGCTCTGCAATATGTGTTGATTTGCCGCCAGGAGCCGCGCAGGCATCAAGCACCGTTTCTCCCGGCTGAGGGTTTAGTGCTCTTGCGACAAGCATTGAGCTTTCATCTTGAATGGTCACAAAGCCTTCTTGAAAAGAAGGAGTTGATACGATGGATCCTTTCATGAGCTTCAGTGCATCCTCAGATAAGTCGCCAAGCTCTGTTTCAATACCGGCATCCATCAGTTCATTCTGTAAGGCCATGCGATCGGTTTTCATTCGATTGACACGAAGAGTTTGCTTTGGCGGCACTAAATGAATGCGGCACATGCTTTCAGCTGCTTCAAAGCCATACGCCTCAACCCATTCCTCTACGAGCCATAGTGGGTGGCTTGTCTCAATCGAGAGCCTTTTTACAGGATCTTTGATTGCATCAAATGCCGGAACGCCTTCTCTTTGTACCGAACGAAGTACGCCGTTCACAAGTGAAGATATGCCTTTATGCCCGCGCGTTTTCGTTAGCTCGACTGCTTCATGAATGGCTGCACGATCTGGAATTTTTTCAAGGTAGACCATTTGATAAAGAGACATACGCAAAAGCTGCATGACCCACGGGGCCACCTTTTGCGGTTTTTTCACAAAGGGCGCCAGCATGTAATCTAGTGCCAGCTTATTTTGCAGTGTACCGTACACAAGCTCTGTTAACAGTGGTTTGTCCTGATCTGCCAGATCCTTATCTTTCATGACTGACTGCAAAAGCAAATTACTGTAAGCTTGGTTTTGTTCGAGTTTGATTAAAGCGTCCAGCGCTACTTCTCTCACATTACTTTTCTTCATTCATTAACCCTAATTTCTGTCCAATTTCGATATTTGCGCCTCTTAAGAAGTCTTCGCCGGTCATTTTTTTCTTTCCAGCCGGCTGCACACTTGTTAATAAAAGGCCTTGCTGATTGCCAGTTCCAATGACCGGTCCTTCTTTTTGAAGCTCAATCACTTTCCCAGGTTCTTCTTGCGCATGAAGCGGAACTTTTTTCGCTTCCCAAACTTTTAAATGAGCGCCGTTCCATTCAGTATAGGCAACTGGCCATGGATTTAAGCCGCGTATTTGGTTGTAAAGCTCTTCTCCGGTTTTTGTCCAGTCTACCCTTTCTTGTTCCCGCTTAATATTAGGTGCGTAGGTTGCTGCCTCTTCATTTTGCGGAATCGGAGAGATGGACCGGTTCAGCACATTTGGAACAGTAGCTTTTAGCAATGCGGCGCCTGCTATGCTTAATTTATCATGCAATGTCCCAACGTTGTCTAATTCATCAATTTCTACTTCTACTTTACTAATCATGTCACCTGCATCGAGTCTTTCAACCATGTACATGATGGTCACGCCTGTTTTCTTTTTGCCTTGCAGGATCGCATAATGGATCGGCGCGCCGCCTCTTAGCTCTGGTAGCAAAGAAGCATGAACATTGATACAGCCAAATTCAGGTTCATCTAGTAACCTTTTTGGTAAAATTTGTCCAAATGCTGCTGTTACAATTAAATCTGGCTTTAATGCAAGCACTTTATCGATTTCTTCATCAAGGCGCACTTTTTCAGGCTGCAAAACAGGGATACCATGCTTTAAGGCTTCCACTTTCACAGGAGGCGGCGTGAGCACTCGTTTTCTGCCTTTCGGGCGATCCGGCTGCGTGACGACCCCTACGACTTCGTATCCTTCTGTTATCAGTGTTTGCAGCACAGGTACTGAGAAATCAGGGGTTCCCATAAATACAATACGTGCCATTTTCTTCACCCTTCCATTTCCACAAGTTCTTTTTCTGTATAGGTTTGAATGATTTTCGACGTAAATAATATGCCGTCTAAATGATCAATTTCGTGCAATAAGGCTCTTGCTAAAAATCCTTCTGCTTCTATTGTAAATGGTTTGCCTTTCTTATCAAAGGCTTTCACCTTCACATGATTGGGTCTTTCTACAGTGCCGTATAAAGATGGAAAGCTCAAGCAGCCTTCAATGTCAGTCTGGCTTCCTTTTACTTCAAGAACCTCGGGATTCACTAAATCAATTCTGCCAGATTCTTCCCCTATATCTACAACGGCAATTCTTTTTGAAATACCGATTTGCGGTGCTGCTAGTCCGACTCCATCTAGCTCAAGCATTGTATCATACATGTCATCGAGCAGTTTTTTGAGCTTTTTATCGAACGTATCGACAGGCTCTGCCTTTTGTTCAAGCACTTCTGCCGGATGTATGACTATTGGTTTTATTGCCACTTAAAGCCCTCCGTTTTACATCATCATATATGGATTCATATCTATTGAAATCATCAACTGTTTTTGTTCCATTTCTTTTTGATAATGATCTTGTATTTTCCGTAGTAAACTTGCCAGTTCATTTTCCCTTTTGTATTTTATCACGCATTGATATCGATATCTATCTTTGATCTTAGCGATCGGTGATGCAGCTGGACCAAGGATTCTTGTATTCGGTGCACAGTTCATTTTCAGAAACTGGACAATTTGATCCGCGACATGCGCTGCCTTCGTCACTTCTTCATGTGATACAGTCACCATGGCCAAAAAATAAAATGGCGGATAGGACTGATGACGACGATGCAGCATCTCCTGCTCATAAAAGGCTTCATAGTCATGCTGCTTGGTTAATTCAATACTATAGTGAGAAGGCGTATACGATTGAATAATGACTGAGCCCGTTTTTTCATGGCGCCCTGCCCGGCCGCTGACTTGCGTGAGAAGTTGAAATGTTTTTTCACTTGAACGAAAATCAGGGATATGAAGGGACGTGTCCGCACTCAGTACACCGACAAGTGTGACATCTGGAAAGTCTAAGCCTTTTGCGATCATCTGCGTACCGAGTAGAATATCCGCTTCTTTGTTGCCAAATGAGGTAAGAAGTTTTTCATGAGCGCCTTTTCGAGAGGTTGTATCTACATCCATTCGGATCACCCTCGCCTCAGGCAAAACCTTTGTGAGCTCTTCTTCTACTCGCTGCGTACCTGTACCAAAATAACGAATATGCTCACTGTGGCATTCTGGACATTCAACAGGTACCGGGGCTTCGTGACCGCAATAGTGACACTTCAGCCGTTTTTGATAACGGTGATAGGTAAGGGAAATCTCGCAATGAGGACATTGCTCCACATATCCGCAATCACGGCACATCACAAAGGATGAATAGCCTCTTTTATTCAGAAATAAGACGGCTTGTTCTTTCCTTTCAAGCACTTCTTTTAACCTGAGCATTAATTCTTCTGAGAACATAGACCGGTTGCCGTTCCTTAATTCTTCCCTCATATCAATTAACGAGACGTGCGGCATCTGCTGCTGGTTCACGCGTTGCTTTAGCGTCAGCAATGTATACACACCTTTTTTCGCACGCGCATAGGACTCAAGGGAAGGTGTTGCACTGCCTAATACGACTGGACATTGGTGCCGTCTTGCTCGTTCAATTGCGACGTCCTTGGCATGATAACGGGGCATCTCTTCTTGTTTGTAGGAAGATTCATGCTCTTCATCTATGATAATCATTCCTAGATTTTCAAATGGAGCGAAAACAGCAGACCTTGCTCCCACGACAAGCTTGACTTCCTTGCGGTGAATTTTCCGCCACTCATCATATTTTTCCCCTGTCGATAATCCGCTATGAAGAACAGCCACACTTGAGCCAAATCGTTCTTTAAACCGCTGAACCATTTGAGGGGTTAATGAGATTTCAGGAACAAGAACGATCGCTTCTTTTCCCTTTTGAAGTACATGGTCAATGGTCTGCAAATAAATCTCCGTTTTCCCGCTTCCTGTCACCCCGTGCAGCAGAAAGGTTTCGTGCTGTTCATCACTCACTGCTTGATGAATGTGTTTCGCTGCTTCTGCTTGTTCTGTCGTGAGATCGAGGGAATCAGATTGTTTAAACTCCCTGTCTGCATAAGGATCTCGATAGATCTCTTCATAGCTTTCTGTTAACAGCCCTTCTTGAATAAAGGTTTTAAGCGTTTGAGAACTAGCGCCTGTTTGCAGCTGTAAGTCTTTCGCTAAAAAAGTGGTGTCACTCGCTTGAAGTAAAAAGGAGAGCAATGCCTTTTGTTTCACCGCATTTTTCTTTAGCTGCTGCTGCTTTTCTTCAAGTTTTTCTTTCGAAACGACGACCTGAAGCATGCGTACCTTTTTCTTTCCAGATTTTTGAGAGACATGATATCTCACCTCTAGATGACCTTTTTGGACATGCTTTTGAATGTACTTCAGTTGTTCAGGCGGGATGTCAGCGTAAAGTATGCTTTCTTGCTGACCGAAAAGCTCTTTCAATGACTGCGGAAGTTCTTCATCTGATAACACCTGAATTTCTTTTTCATATTTGGCCTTCATGGCTGCAGGCAGCATGGATTGCAGAGCCGTAATATGATAGGACAATGTTTTTTCCGTCAGCCAGTGGGAAAGCTCCATTAGCTCATCTGTCAGAACAGGTGATAAATCAAATAAATCCACAATGTCCTTGATGTTTCCTGTCTTTACGTCTGTTACATCTTTAACTTTTGTCACAAATCCTTGAATTTTCCTCGGGCCAAAGGGAACGACCACCCTCATCCCCGCTTTGACGAGATCTTTGAACCGATCAGGTACACGGTAATCAAATGGCCGATCAATGGCTTTCGTTGTGACATCCACTATGACTTCAGCAATCATGCTCGATCACGCTCTTTTGGCAACAGCTGTTTTGCCTCCTTTAAGATTTCAAAAGCGAGGTCTTTTTTGCTCATCATCGGCAGCTCTTTTTTTGTTCCGTCTGCTTTGATAATCGCTGCCACATTTGTGTCTGTGCCAAAGCCTGCACCCTCTTTTGTTACATTGTTGGCAACAATCATATCTAGATGCTTGGATTCGATTTTCTTTTTCGCATAATATTCTACATCCTGCGTTTCAGCTGCAAAACCGACAAGTACTTGATGCTCTTTTCTTTTCCCCAGCTCTTTTAAAATATCTTTTGTCCGCGTGAATTCAATTTCCAGTGCGCCATCTTGCTTTTTCATTTTATGAGGATATGTCGTGACAGGGGTGTAATCGGCAACAGCTGCTGATTTAATGACAAGGTCTGCCTCCCCGTACACATCTAAAGCAGCCTGATACATGTCCTCTGCCGATTCAACGTGTACCACGTCTACATGGTCAGGCGCAGTCAAAGAAACAGGGCCCGAAATAAGCGTGACATCAGCCCCCATTTGCTGGGCAGCTTCTGCAATGGCATAGCCCATTTTCCCAGTAGAACGATTTGTAAAGAAACGAACAGGATCGATCACTTCTCGTGTAGGACCTGCTGTCACCACGACTTTTTTACCAGAAAGCGGCAAGTTTTTTGGCTCCTCGAAAAACGCACGAATGTGTTCAACAATTTTTTCAGGCTCCTCTAAACGCCCTTTTCCAATGTAGCCACAAGCTAAATAACCTTCACTTGGCTCAATAAACCGGTATCCATCTTCATATAATGTGCGAATGTTCCGCTTCACAGCTGGATGATCATACATATGCACATTCATAGCCGGTGCGATCCATACAGGAGCTGTTGAAGCAAGCAAGGTGGTTGTGAGCATATCATCTGCAAGTCCTGCAGCCATTTTACCAATCGTATGTGCTGTTGCAGGAGCAACGAGAATGAGATCGGCCCAGTCAGCTACATCAATATGCGCAATGACTCTTGGATTGTTCTCTTTAAATGTATCCACATAAACCTCTTGTCGAGATAGGGCTTGGAAGGTAAGCGGAGACACAAACTCACGAGCAGATTCCGTCATAATCACTCTTACATTTGCGCCCGCCTGTACGAGTTTACTAGTGAGTGCAGCTGCTTTATATACGGCGATTCCTCCGCTGACGCCGAGCAAAATATTTTTTGACTGTAACATTTGTTTGTCCCCCTTAACGGCCTTTTTCACAAATTCGTCTACAATTCAAAAAAGTCAAAACCAATCATAGTTTTGACTTTTTTGAACGTATCGTATCTGCATTGCAGAAGCGATGTGTTATTCTTGATCTTCTTTTTCAAATGTCAAAAGACCAGCGTCGATTTCTTCAAGTGCTTTTCCTACAAATTTGTAAGACTTTGTGTTTTCGATTTGCTGATCTTGATGGATCTGCATTTCACGTGCACGGCGTGCAGACACTGTCACAAGTGTATATTTTGAATCAAGTTTGTTCATCAATGAGTCAATTGAAGGATCTAACATCGTTTATTCTACCCCCAGCATTTTTTTATATCTTGGTGCGACTCTGTCTCTTCGCAGGTGCTCTGCAAGGACGATCGCTTTGATTCTTTCGCAAGCAAGCTCGACATCATCATTTTCAACGACATAGTCGTAAGCATCCATCATTTCAATCTCTTCTTTTGCAGCGGCCATTCGATTTCGAATGAGTTCCTCAGATTCTGTACCGCGAGTAATGATACGGTTTTGAAGTTCTGAAAGACTAGGCGGTGCAAGGAAAATAAAAAGACCTTCCGGGAAAGCTTCTCTTACTTGAAGTGCACCTTGCACTTCGATTTCAAGGAAAACATCTTTTCCTTCGCTCAGTGTCTGTTCTACATAGTCAACAGGTGTGCCGTAGTAATTCCCGACATATTCTGCCCATTCTAACAGCTTTTTGTTTTCAATCATATCTTCAAATTCTTCCCTGGTTTTAAAGAAATAATCGACACCATTTCTTTCACCTTCACGCGGTTTGCGTGTCGTAACAGAAATAGAGTATTCAAATTTCGTATCTTCCTGGGAGAAAATGGCTTGTCTGACCGTTCCTTTTCCAACTCCCGAAGGTCCAGAGAGAACGATTAAAAGTCCTCTTTCTTTCATAATGGCGTATTACCCCTGCCCTTCATCTATGATTTCTTCTTTTACAGAAAGTCTTTGCGCGACAGTCTCAGGCTGAACGGCAGATAAGATGACATGGTCACTGTCCATAATGACAACAGCACGGGTTCTTCTTCCGTATGTAGCATCTATGAGCATGCCTCGATCTCTTGCGTCTTGTATCATTCGTTTAATCGGTGCTGATTCCGGACTGACGATCGAAATCATCCGATTCGCTGAAATGATGTTTCCAAATCCGATATTGATCAACTTTATGGTCATCTTCTTTCGTCCCCCTGTAATATAAACGTCTCTAGTCTCGCCGAAAGAGACGCACTGTAAACAGCATACACAATGACTATTCTATATTTTGCACTTGTTCTTTTATTTTTTCAATAGCACTTTTCATTTCGACCACCAGCTTTGTTAAATGGTGATGGTTCGCTTTCGATCCAATGGTGTTCACTTCACGGTTGAGCTCCTGTACAAGAAAGTCAAGTTTTCGGCCGGCAGCCCCGCCTTGCGTCAAGATTTGCTGAAATTGCTGAAAATGACTTTTTAATCTTGTGATCTCTTCTGTAATGTCAGAGCGATCAGCAAAGATGGCAGCCTCTGTCGTCAATCTACTTTCGTCAAGCGCCTCTCCGATCCATTCTTGCAATCTTTGATTCAATCGTTCTTTGTACTGACTCACAACCTCTGGTGCAAAGACTTTTATTTCTTCTGTATAGGCTTCTAGTTCAGAGAGCCTCAGTTCACAGTCTTTTTGTAGTGATGTCCCTTCTTGCTCTCTCATGAAGCAAAGCTCCTTGACAGCAGCCTCACAAGCGTCTATCAGCAAATGCTCTAGCTGCTCATTTCGGCTGACCGACTCTTCTACCTGAACCGCATGCTCCAGCCCAAGTAAGTCATGTGCATGCTGAATGCCTGAGATGTGATAACGTTCCTCGAGGTCTTTTGAGGCTTTCATGTATTCATCAAGCAGCGGCCAGTCGATCTGTAAAGACCGGCTTGCTAATTTGCCACCTTCAATCGTGACAAACAGCTCGATTCTACCGCGCTGCACGTGACGAAGAATGATCTTTTTTAATGTATCTTCAAAATATAAAAGCGGCCTCGGCAAACGGGCATGAACCTCTTTAAAACGGTGATTGACCGATTTTAGCTCGATTGACACTGTCAGTTCTCCATCCGTTTTACTCGCTTGGCCGAATCCCGTCATACTGCGTATCATGTCAAAACACCCAATTCTTTCATATTAATAAAATGAAAAAGGTAATAGCAGACACTATTACCTCAAAATTATACCATAACGAATTATTTTTTTCTTGTCAAAAGTGATCCTGCCAGTAAAAAAGTTGGCAGTGCGGACATACCGATGATCAGTAGCCAATCAATTGGTGCAATTGCCACTGTTTTGAAAATCGGCTGAAGCGGCGGATAATAAATGACCACAAACATCAGAAGAAGTGATGATAAAACAGCACCGATTAAATAGAAATTCCCAAATGGATTACGTTCAAAAATAGACCGTTCACTACGGCAGTCAAATACATGAATGAGCTGCGCCAAAACAAGCGTACTAAATGCGACAGTCTGTGCATATTGCAGTTCGTTTGGATCGCGGTGATACACAAACATAAATGCTAACAGAGTGGCAAGCCCAATGAGGAATCCCCTTGATATGACCTTCCAGCCAAGCCCCCTAGCAAATATGCCCTCTTTCATGTTCCGCGGCTTCCTCTTCATGACATCGCCTTCTGGCTTATCCATCCCAAGTGCCATAGCTGGGAGTCCATCTGTCACAAGGTTTACCCATAAAATTTGAATAGGAACGAGTGGGAGCGGAAGCGCAAGGAGCATCGCAAACAGCATGACCAAAATTTCTCCAACATTTGATGCGAGCAAATAGCGGACAAATTTGCGAATGTTTTCGTAAATATTCCGGCCCTCTTTAATAGCGGATTTAATGGTCGCAAAGTTGTCATCAAGTAAAATAAGGGAAGATGCTTCTTTTGCTACGTCTGTTCCTGTGATGCCCATGGCTATTCCGATATCTGCTTGTTTAATTGCGGGCGCATCATTGACCCCATCACCTGTCATCGCCACAATATGACCATTTTTTTGATAGGCCTTCACAATTCTCAGCTTATGTTCCGGGGATACCCGGGCAAAGACGTATACATTTTCAACCATTTGTTCAAGCTCTTTGTCACTCAGCTGGTCCAACGCTTTCCCGTCAAGTACCTTTCCTTGCTTCGGTAAAAGGCTCAAGTCTTTTGCGATGGCTTTGGCTGTTTCCACGTGATCCCCTGTAATCATCACAGTTTTAATGCCAGCATCCCTGCACTCTTTAATCGCTCGCCTGACTTCAGGACGAGGTGGATCAATCATGCCCTCTAATCCGATAAATGTTAGATCGGTTTCGGCCTGCTGAACAGATGTGATTTTTTCTGTCAAACCGACTTTTTTATACGCAATCGCAATGGTTCTAAGCGCTTGTCTTGCTAGGCCTTGAATCGCAGCTTCTGTTTCTTGTCGATGAGTTGTTGAAAATGAGGCTGTGCGTCCGCCGTGCATGATATGACTTGAACGGTCCATCAGTACATCTGGCGCACCTTTTGCAATGACATACCGCTCTCTTTGATTCGTTTCGACAACGACTGACATCATTTTTCTTTCTGAGTCAAAAGGAAACTCCTCTACGACGTGAAACCCAGTTTCTATGAATTGCTCTGTAAAGCCTGCTTTACGTGCTGCGGTTAAAAGTGCGCCCTCTGTCGGATCTCCATCAAGCCTCATCTCCCCATCTTTTTCAACAATGGTCGATGTATTACAAAGCGCACCATATAATAAAACCTTTTGCAGGCTTGGATGTTTGTCAACATGGACAAGTTCTCCATTTAAGGTGAAATCACCAGACGGCTCATAGCCCGTGCCAGAAATATTCCACGTTTTTCCCTCTGCCCACACATGTGTTACCGTCATTTTATTTTGCGTCATTGTCCCTGTTTTATCTGAGCAAATGATCGACGCGCAGCCGAGCGTTTCCACCGCTGGGAGCTTTCTGACAATTGATTTTTGTTTGATCATCCGCTGCACACCTAAGGAAAGTGCGACCGTTACAATCGCCGGCAGTCCTTCTGGAATCGCAGCAACAGCAAGAGATACACCCGCTAGGAACATATGATACAAATCATGTCCTTGTACCACGCCAAGAACAACAACGAGTACAGTTAAGAATAAAGCAGCAACAATCAGGATTTTCCCCAGCTGTTCGAGACGTCTTTGCAGTGGTGTTTCCATATTACCTGCAGCATCCAGCATGCCGGCAATTTGTCCCATGGCTGTATTCATTCCTGTCCCGATGACAACCCCAACGCCGCTTCCTCTAGTGACAAGCGTCCCCATAAAGGCCATGTTCGTCAAATCTCCTAGCGAGACATGGTCTCGTGAAAGTGGACTTGCATGTTTGACCGCTGGGATGGACTCACCAGTGAGAGCTGACTCTTCGATCTCTAAACTCTTTGTTTCTAGTAATCTAATATCCGCCCCAATCCGGTCTCCACTCGAAAACTTCACAATATCCCCTGGTACGAGGTGCTTAGACGGGATCTTGACCCACTCATTGTTTCTCCTTGCATACACATGAGGAGTCGATAATTCCTTTAGCGCTTGAAGGGATTTTTCCGCCCGGCGTTCTTGATAAAAGCCGAGTACACCATTAATCAGAACAATCGCTACAATCGCCACAGCATCAATGTATTCTCCTAAAAAGGCAGAAATAATTGTTGCCGCAAGCAAAATTAAGACCATAAAGTCTTTAAATTGCGCTAAAAAGATGATGAAAGCCGACGCCTTTTTCCCTTCCTGCAATTCATTTGGCCCGTGTTTTTCAAGCCGCTTTTGCACATCTTTTTCTGACAGTCCGTCACCTATCGATGTATTCATTGTTTTTAATAAATCGGTTTGGTTCAGTTCATGCCAATTCATTTGACCTCGTCCACTCCTCTTTTGTTCTCTCTCATATGCAGTGTTCTATAAGCCAGTTTATTCAGACTCGTCCTAAATCATGCTATAATAATAAGACTGCCTAAAGAACGAGAAAATGTAAGGTTCTTTCAGTAGATTTGTGTGAAAGAAGAGGGTGTATCCAACATGTCATTTGACGGCATTTTTACATACGGTATGACAAATGAATTGCAAGAAACATTAACCGGCGGGAGAATTTCCAAAATACATCAGCCATATAAGCACGAGCTGATTTTTCATATCCGGTCAAACGGGAAGAATCATAAGCTCCTTTTATCGGCTCATCCGAGCTATGCGAGAGTGCAGCTCACTGAGCATCATTATGACAATCCAAGCGAACCCCCAATGTTTTGTATGCTCCTCAGAAAGCATCTTGAGGGCGGATTTATTGAACGTTTCGAACAGGTTGGATTTGATCGGGTCATTGTGCTCCATGTGCGAAGCCGAAATGAAATTGGCGATGAACAAACGCGGAAGCTCTATATCGAAATCATGGGACGGCACAGTAATTTGATTCTTGTAGAGGACGAAACGCAGCAGATCATCGATGGACTAAAACATCTTTCTCCATCTGTGAACAGCTATCGAACGGTGCTGCCAGGTCATGAATACCTTTTGCCGCCTGCACAGCAAAAATTGAATCCATTTGAAGTGACGAAGGATGATATTTTAAAGCATTTGCGCTTTCAAGAAGGAAAAATCACGAATCAAATTGTCGATACATTCTCCGGGGTTTCCCCGCTGTTTGCAAAGGAAGCTGTTCACAGGGCCGGTCTTGCCAACCAGGCAACGATCCCAAATACATTACTTGACATGTTCCAGCTCATTCGGACGCATTCTTTTACACCGCAGGTCACAAGAAAAGACGGCAAAGAGTATTTCTATTTATTAGAACTCCAGCATGTAAATGGCGAAATGAAGACGTTCGATTCTCTCAGCCAGCTGCTTGACCGCTTTTATTTTGGAAAAGCTGAAAGGGATAGAGTAAAACAACAGGCGGCTGACCTTGAACGGTTTGTCGCGAATGAAAAGAAGAAAAATGAAAACAAGCTTAAAAAACTAAAAAGAACCCTTGAAGAATCTCAAGATGCGCATAAATATCAGCTCTATGGTGAATTGTTAACAGCCAATTTATATGCCATAAAAAAAGGGGATAAAGAAGCGACTGTCATCAATTATTACGATGAAGAAGGCGGAGAAATGACGATCCCGCTAAAAACAAACAAAACCCCTTCTGAAAATGCGCAGGCGTATTTTACAAAATATCAAAAGGCAAAAAATGCAGTTGAGGCTGTAAATGAACAAATTAAGCGAACACATGAAGAAATTAATTATTTTGAAGAGCTGACCCAGCAGCTGTCCTCGGCCTCGCCAAAAGATTTAGAGGAAATGAGAGAAGAGCTTGTTGAAGGGAAATATTTGCGCGCCAAACAAAAGCGTCACGCCAAAAAGAAAAAAACGGCGGCCATCCAGCTTGAATCGTATGAATCTTCTCAAGGCATTCCCATTTTAGTCGGGAAAAATAACAAACAAAACGAGTATTTGACCACAAAGGCTGCTGCTCGTGATGACATTTGGCTGCACACAAAGGATATTCCTGGGTCACATGTCGTCATACGTCATCAAACACCAGATGAACAAACATTGCATGAAGCGGCTCAAATTGCTGCCTACTTCTCTAAAGCAAAAGAATCCAGCTCCGTGCCTGTCGATTATACGAAAATCCGTCATGTGAAAAAACCAAACGGAGCAAAGCCGGGCTTTGTTACGTATGATCAGCAGCAAACATTATTTGTGACGCCTGATGAAGATGTTGTCTTAAAGCTGCGAAAATAAAAAAAGCCGATAAAATCTCATCTAAGGATTTTATCGGCTTTTTCTTTGTCGTTTTTTTCTTTCTATATAGAGGGCTTCAAGTGCGTCTACATCTTCTTTTTCAAGCAAGGTCTCGATTGCCGCAGCCAGCTGTTTTGTCCGGGCTGGGCTTGCGCCGCTCGTCGATACTGAAATCATCACTTTCCCTGCTTTGACAACCTTTGGCATAATCACATTGCCTAGCTCTGATTGGCTCACACAGTTGACAAGCTGATGCGGCAGCGCTGTTTGCGCAATCCATTCGTTCACCGAAGGGTCGTTTGTTGCAGCAACAATGAAAAATGCATCCTCCAAATCTTCAGCGCTCACCTTCTTTTCCTTCCAATTCAGCTCATATGTATCAATCAGATGGGCCATTTCATCACTAATGTCAGGACTCACGACGGTTATGCGGCAAGGCTCCATGCATAGCGCACTCGCCCTTCTTGCCGCTACCAGTCCGCCGCCGGCGATGAGCACTTGTTTATTCGTTAGATCAAGATGGACTGGAAGCATGGCTTTCTCCTTGAAAACGGAACGCATCCTCTTTGTTTAAAATGGTTTCTTGCACGCGTTCAATATAAGCGGCTTTCACATGCGGATGAAAGCCAATATACCGGCATACTCGTACATCCTGAAGTCGCTCTCTCGCCTGAACGGCCTCACTTTCAATCTCTTTCATTAAAATGCCCGTAAACAATAGGTAAGGAACGATATACACAGGCGTATCGTCATCTGCTGTTAACTGCGCAAGAACATCTCGGTAATTTGGCTCACATGCCGTAATAAAACATGGAAGAACCTCTGCATGAGGGAGCAGGCTTCGAACATCGCCCGCAATGCCAAACACATCTCGCTTCACATCTGGATCAGAGCTTCCGCGGCCAATCAAAAGAATCCGTGCTCTCTCGCCTTGATATCCAGCTTCTTCAATCCTTGCGACAACAGCTTTCGTAACTTCTTGATTCACCCCGATTGGTTTTCCGTATGTCACTTTCACTTGCGGGTAACGTTCTTGTACTTTTTCAATCTCGACTGGGATATCTGATTTTGCATGCATGGCAGTTAAAAGGAGGAGCGGGACGATCGCAATGTGTGTTGCTCCTTTTTTCACACAAGTCTCAAATCCTTCTTCTATAGAAGGGTCCGTCAACTCTAAAAAACAAATTTCTTGTATATCCGCTTCTACTAACGGCATACAGCTTTTCATAAAAGAAATGGCTTTATCTTGTGCTTCTTTTACCCTGCTTCCATGCCCAACATAAAGTACAGCTTGTTTCATTTGGCTCCTCCCTCTCACCCTGTTTTGATCAGACGAAAAGACACGATGTATGTACGTGTCTTTTCTCTTTCGTTCTCATTTCTCGATTAATGCGGGTTCAAACCAATTCAGCTTTTGATGAAAATGAACCACATCCCCTACAACAATTAAACTTGGATGCTCGATTCCTTCTTTTTCAACGGTTTCAGACAGCGTCGCCACAGTGCAGCAAGTCGTCTTTTGCCTCGTAGTGGTTCCCCAGTGAATAAACGCAGCTGGTGTTTCAGGGTTCCGCCCATTTTTCAAAAGAAGCCGCTGCACTCTTTCCACGTTTTTGACGCCCATGTATATGACAAGAGTATCAATTCCCGTTGCCAGCGCCTCCCACTTTTCTTCAAAATGTTCATCCTTTTGATAATGTCCTGTGACAAAAGCGACATTTGAGCTGAATTCACGGTGCGTCACCGGAATGCCCGCATAAGCAGCCGCTGCAATACCAGAGGTAATCCCAGGGACGACCTCATACGGAATCCCGTGCTCAGCTAAGCATTCAATTTCTTCACCGCCGCGGCCAAATACAAAGGGATCGCCGCCTTTCAGACGAACGACAACGTTCCCTTTCTTTGCATGAGTCACAAGCGCTTCATTGATGGCTTCCTGTCTCATCGTATGATGATTTGGCAGCTTGCCGCAATAGATCAATTCCGCCTCCGGTTTGGCGTGGGCGAGAATCTCTTGATTGACGAGACGATCATATAAAATGACATCTGCCTGCTGTATTGCCTTATGGGCCTTCAATGTAATTAAGTCTGGATCACCCGGTCCGGCACCAACAATGTATACTTTCCCCATCGTGCTTTCTCCCCCTGCCATCAGCCGATTATTTCGCTCTTCCCTTTACATAATCAACGAGGCGCTGTTTGGACTCCTCGCGAGACAATTCACCTGTATCTAGGACAAGCTCAGGCGCAGCTGGCTCTTCATACGGTGAATCAATTCCAGTGAAAAATGGAATTTCGCCGTTTCTGGCTTTTTTATATAATCCTTTTGGATCACGTTCTTCACACACGTTCAGATCACATTTCACAAACACTTCGTGAAATTCCCCATCTTCGACTAACTGTCTGACAATTTGGCGATCCTCTTGAAACGGAGAAATAAAAGCTGTGATGACAATGGTCCCTTGCTCAACAAATAATTTCGCCACTTCTCCGATGCGCCGGATATTTTCTTTTCTGTCGTCATCTGAAAACCCTAAATCTTTATTGAGTCCATGTCGTACGTTGTCTCCATCAAGGACTGTTACTTGGTAGCCTTGTTCAAACAGCTCTCTAGCCGCTGCATTTGCGATCGTTGATTTACCTGATCCACTAAGACCTGTGAGCCAGATGATGCCGCTTGTATGATTGTTTTTCTGTTGATATTCTTTTTTTGTAATAGATGAATCATGCCACACGATATGTTCGTTGCTCATGTCATACCCTCCCTTTAAGATACCGTCGTTTTTAATCCTTCGATTAATGTTTCAATGACTTCTTTTCGGCTGAACGTACTTGGTGGTAATTCACCGTTTCTCAGCATCGTTCGAACCTTTGTACCTGAAAGAATGACATGCTCACTTTTATCGTGCGGACATGTTTTTGGTGTTGCCATCGCTTCACATGTATTGCAGTAGAAGCTGTGTTCAAATTTTAACGGAGTGATGCCAATTTCTTCACTTGTAAATTGATCAAATAACTCCTGCGCCTCGTATGTGCCGTAATAATCACCAACACCTGCATGATCTCTTCCGACAATAAAATGTGTGCAGCCATAATTTTTGCGAACAAGCGCATGAAATATCGCTTCCTTTGGTCCAGCATAACGCATTGCAGCAGGAAAAACACCTAAAAAGACGCGATCTTTTGGATAATAACCGTTCAATAATACTTGGTAGCTTTTCATTCTCACATCTGCTGGAATATCATCGGATTTTGTTTCACCAACAAGTGGATTTAAAAATAAACCATCAACTGTTTCCAGTGCTGTCTTTTGAATATATTCATGGGCACGGTGAACGGGGTTTCTCGTTTGGAAACCAACAATTGTTTTCCATCCATTTTCTTTAAAATGTTTTCTTGTTTCTTCTGGCTCATACGTAAATTGAGGGAACGGTTTTTCGCTTCGTTTCGTCAGTGTAATTTTACCACCAATATACGTGTCACCGCGTTCAAATAATTTTTTCACGCCTGGATGATCGCGGTCATCTGTTTTATACACATTCACAGCTTCTTTTTCCTTATCTGGTGTGTATTGATCCTCTACTTCAATAATCCCGTATACTGTTCCATTGTACGATAGACGCACTATATCACCTTGATTGATCTCAGCTGCCTTTTCCTTTGTGACTGGCAGCGTAATAGGAAGAGACCAAACGACACCACTTGCTAGTCGCATACTGCTCACAACTGCTTCATAATCAGCTTTTGTTAAAAACCCTTCAATTGGACTATATCCGCCAATTGCAATGAGTTCAAGGTCTGCAAAGGAGATCGCATCTAGTTCGATTTCCTTTGCAGCCGTGCTAAGATCATATTCTTCATTTACTCGATTAATTAATACGCCACCATGTGGTGTTAAACTCATTTGTTCATCTTCCTCTCAATGTTCATATTTATTAGATGTTAATAGTCGGATTTATGGTTAAATCCCGCCGCCCTGCTCATGAATAGAGCTGCTTTCATTTTTGACTGCCTTCATCAGACTCAGCGCACCAAGTGAGGCAAGCAGTACACTCATCATGATAAAGATAGAGTAATAGTCGCCTTTTAAGAAAAGGCTCACCAGCAGATACGATAGGCTGAGTGATAAAAAGGGTGACACAACCCAAACCTTCAACATCTTTTTCACGATATGTTTATGAAAAATGTTAGGTCCACCCTTTGCCATCCCAAGTCCAATAATGGACGAGGAAGTGATCTGAGTAAGTGGAACTGGCAGCCCAAAAATAGAGCTGACGATGACGAGTCCAGCACCGGTACTCGATAACAAAATCCCTTCACCCGTTTGATAGCGGGTGATTTTCTTTCCGTTTGTTTCTAGCACCCTTCTGCCAAGTAAAAGGGCACCAATTGCGACGAAGATTCCGCCGTAAAGCGTTCCTTGCCCAACAGACAACACACCTGAGGCGACAAGCGGACCGACCGCATTGGCGACATTGTTCATGCCGGCTGAAAATGCCTCTAGAAATCCACTGATAATGAGCAAGACTGACAAGATCGCTGTGCCTTTTTTAGATAACCTGCGTTTAGGGAACATTCTGATGATTTTGACTACAACAAAGGTAAAAACAAAAGCGACAACTGGAATGATGATCCAAAAGGCCACAATGACTAAAATAGATTTCACATATAACACTTTATATGCGACAGCAACACCGACCACTGCCCCTACTGTGACCTCACTTGTTGATAAAGGGATCGCCATCAGATTTGCTATGAAGAGTGATAATGCGGCAGAACCAATGATGATACAAACAATTTCAAGTGTAATCACAGATTCTGGCATAATACCAGAGCTGATCGTTTTGACGACCTCACCGCCGCCAATCACTGAACCTGCTAAAATCCCAACTGCACAAACGCTGAGTGCATAGATGGGCTTTTTAATTGCACCTGACCCATATGCAATGCCCATAGAAGCAGCTGCTCCGCTTGCGCCTATGTTTAAAGCAAAGAATAAACTAAATAAAATTGCGGCGATTTCCATACATTATGCTCCCTTACTCATGTAATCCGCACTCTGTCTTTGCTGTACCTGACCATCTGCCAGAACGCAAATCATCCGCAGTAAATGCTGGCTGTGTACACGGTGCACAGCCGATACTTGGGTATCCTTGGTCATGCAGCGGATTATAAGTAAGATCCTCTCTAGATGCATATCTCCATATGTCCTTCCACGTCCAGTGAATGAGTGGACATACTTTTACTGATTTGAATTTTTCATCCTTATTTAAAAAGTTCGTACCTGCTCGTTTTGGTGACTGCTCTCTTCTTAAGCCAGAAAGCCATACCGGATAGCCAGATAGTGTCTCTTGCAAAGGAATGACCTTGCGCATATGGCAGCAGCTTTGGGGATTTGTTTCCCATAATTTTTCACCATGCTGCTCGTTTTGCTGTTCAACTGTCAATTCAGGTGTTTTCAGAACGATGTCTAATCCGGGGTATCTTTCCTTTACCGCATCAATTGTATCGTACGTTTCCTTGAAATGCAGACCTGTATCTAAAAAAACAATTCTCGCATCCTTTTTTACTTTCGCAATAAGATCAATCAGGACAATGCCCTCAATGCCAAAACTGCATGCATAAACGAGCTGATCACCATAATGACCGTACGCCCATTTCAGCACAGATAGGGCCCCTTTATACAAATCGTCCTCTTGAAATGTAATGGACGGCTCTTGCCAATTTTCGTAAGTTAACATTGTTTCTCCCCTTCCGGAGTACCGTTCATATTGCTACTCTCCGCACTACTTCAATCTAATTTTTTCGTTTTTTTCCACTTGAATCACTTGACCGTCCTGAACAATCAACGTAATCGAACCGAATTTCATATCCCCAATCAGTTCTTGCATGTGCTTCACTAAGTCCTCATCCTGGTTTTGTTTCACTTCCATCTCCTCTTCCTCCTCACCGTTAAAATAAAAAAACTTTCTTTCAGTCCGAAAGAAAGATGAGGAAGCTCACGATTTCCTTATCTTTCAAAATAGAATCATTTTGCAGGAAGTAGCACCTTGCGAATCGCAGGTTGCCGGGTTTCATCGGGCCAGTCCCTCCACCTCTCTGGATAAGAGTTTTAATTTGTATTAAATATTAACACAATTCAAACAAAAGTCAACCCGACTTTATTGATAGGATTAGTTTTTATTTAAATTTGAGTCTATTTTACTATTTTTAACCAAAAGAAAAAGGTCTAAAATGATTTTTATTTTAGACCTTTTTCTTTTTTTCAGCGTGATAGAAAACCTTTGAAGTTCAGGAGGGACGAGCACCGAAGCGCAGACCTGACACAGAATGCGAAGGTTTGTCTACACGCTGAAAGCTGTGCAGCTAAGCACAGCTTTTTAGACCGTTTCTTCCATCCAAGATTCAGAGGAAGGATCTTGTCTCCAGCGTTTTAGTTTATTCATAGCAGAAGGTTCAATTGCTTTTAGTTCCAGTGCTACGTCTGTCAGCGTGTCATAGTCTGTTAGTGTGACATATGGAATGTTTTTCTCTTGAAAAGCTGCAGCTGCTTTTGGCAGGCCGTATGTGAAAATAGCCGCAACTCCGAGTACGTCACAGCCCTCATCTTGAAGGGCAGCGACAACCTCAAGCACACTGCCTCCTGTTGAAATGAGGTCTTCTACGACAACAACCTTTTGACCAGGCGATACGACTCCTTCAATTTGATTGCCTTTTCCGTGTGCTTTTGGCTTACTTCTGACATAACACATCGGCACGTTCAGGCGATCTGCCGCTAATGCCGCATGCGGAATACCTGCTGTCGCAGTACCAGCGACCACTTCAGCTCCCTCAAAATGAGTGAGAATCAGATCTTTTAGACCTTCAGCGATGTCGTGTCTAACTTCCGGGTACGACAAAGTTAGGCGGTTATCACAGTAAATTGGTGATTTGATGCCGCTTGCCCACGTAAACGGTGCGTCTGGTTTTAATGAGACAGCTTTGATTTGTAATAAATGTTTAGCGATTTTCGTTTTCATCCGGCGGTCACTCCCACTCTTTCAAAATTTGATGATAGGCTTCCTTTGGGTTTTCAGCTTTCGTGATGGACCTTCCGACAACAATTTGTGAAACACCTTGCTCTTTTGCAAAGGCAGGTGTCGCCACACGCTTTTGGTCATCGGTTTGATCATTCGGCAAGCGAATCCCTGGCGTCACAGTGAGAAAGGAAGGTGAGATGTGTTCATGAAGGACTTTAGATTCATGAACAGAGCAAACAACACCGTCAAGTCCACTTTCAAAAGCCAATTGTCCGTAATGCAGCACAGTCTCTTGCAATGGACGATCAATGAGTAATTCTTTGTTCATCATGTCTTCTGATGTACTTGTCAGCTGAGTCACAGCAATGATGCCTGGGCGACTTTGTCCAGCAGGCGTCCCGCTTTCAAGCCCCTCTACCGCAGCGTGCATCATTCGTTTGCCGCCAGCTGCATGCACATTGACCAAATCGACCCCAAGTGCGGCAAGCCGGTTCATCGCTTTTTGCACCGTTGTTGGAATGTCATGTAATTTCAGATCAAGAAATATGCGACAATCTTTTTCTTTTAGCGCGTCAAGGATGGCTGGCCCTTCTTGGTAAAACAGCTCCATACCAACCTTCACAAATAATGGTGTCCCTTCAAAGGGTTCTAAAAAGGCAAGTGCCTCCTGCCCTGATGGAAAATCAAGCGCGATGATGGGCAAGTGCTTCATGGTTCCAGCTCCTTCCGATACATTCCTCTACAGATGAATAACCATAAGCCGCTAACACATTTGGCAGCTCTTCAATGATTTCTGGACAAATAAAAGGGTTCACAAAATTGGCTGTTCCAACAGCAACTGCACTTGCACCTGCTAGTAAAAATTCAAGTACATCTTCAGCACTTTGCACCCCGCCCATCCCAATAATCGGAATAGAAACCGCCTGACTGACCTCATGCACCATTCGAACAGCGACAGGTTTTATAGCTGGACCTGATAATCCGCCTGTTTTATTGGCAAGGATGGGTTTCCCAGTTTTTAAATCTAAACGCATGCCAATTAAGGTATTAATCATGGTGAGCCCATCCGCTCCAGCAGATTCAATCGCACGAGCAATCTCCACAATATTGGCTACGTTAGGAGACAGTTTGACATAGACAGGGACCGAGGAGACTTCCTTGACCGCTTTTGTCAACGACGCTGCCATGTTTGGGTCTGTACCAAATGCAATCCCACCTGTTTTGACATTCGGACAAGAAATATTCAGTTCAAGGGCATGGACATTCTTCGCTTGGCTGATTTGTTTTGCTACTTCAACATAATCATCGACCTGTGAGCCAGCAACGTTTGCAATAATAGGGGTATCAAACTGCTCAAGCCAAGGTAATTCATTTTCAAGCACGCCTTTTAGACCTGGATTTTGAAGACCAATCGCATTAAGCATACCGGCTCCAGTCTCGGCCACCCTTGGTGTTGGGTTGCCAAATCTCGCTTCAAGGGTAGTGGCTTTGATCATGATGCCGCCCAGCATGGATAAATCATATAATGAAGCAAATTCTCTCCCGAATCCAAAGCAGCCTGATGCAGGTATAATCGGATTCTTTAAAGATAAGCCGGGTAATTCAACGTTTAGCATGACAATGCCACCTCCTCTGCTTTAAATACAGGTCCATCAAGACAGACTTTGACGTAAGGTTTTTCGTGCTGATCGGTATGACAGACACAAGCAAAGCACGCACCGATTCCGCAGCCCATTCTTTCTTCCATTGAAATGTAGACAGGCTTATCAGGATACGTGTCTTTCAGTGCTTTTAGCATAGGTGTCGGTCCGCAGGAAAGCAGTACATCAAAGCTCAAATCATTTTCTTCGATCACACCTGTCACAAAACCTTTTGAGCCGTACGTTCCATCAACAGTCGCGATATAAGTATCGCCAAGTGCTTGAAATTTCCCCTCATAAAATACATCCTTTTTCGATTGAAAGCCGAGGACATGCTTCACGATGACGCCTTTTTTCGTTAAACGCTTGGACAGCTCATATAGCGGCGGTACACCAATTCCTCCACCGACTAGTAATGCCGTCTGACCAGGCTGGACAACTGAAGGGTCATAACCGTTCCCAAGCGGCCCTAATACATCGACTGATTCTCCCGCCCGCTTTTGGGAGAGGAGCTTTGTGCCCTCTCCTTCTGCGCGGTAAATGATGGTTGCTTCTTTTTGCTCGGCATGAATGTTGGCAATACTGATCGGTCTTCTCAGCAGCGGTGTCATGGATTCGCTGACCTTTATATGAAGAAACTGTCCAGCCGTTTGAAATGAGTCCACAAGGTCACCTTTTAATGTCATTTCGTAAATATGATCAGCGATCTCTCGGTTCGAGACGACCGTCAAGTATGCTTTTTTCATATCGTTACTGTCACCTCAGCATTCGTTTTCACTTCTGGCATTTCGTCTGCTCTAAATGTCATGCTCTCAAGCACTCTTAAAATGGCTTCTGCTGTATCTAGTGACGTTAAGCAAGCCACTCCATTTTCAACAGATTCACGTCTAATTCTAAATCCGTCTCTTGCCGGCTGCTTTCCTTTTGTCAGGGTATTGATGACAAATTGGGCTTCACCGTTTCGAATCACATCGAGAAGATTCTTTCCTTCTTCTCCTATTTTGCCGACCACACTTGATGGAATGGAGGCTTGTTTTAAGTAATTAGCCGTTCCTTCTGTCGCTAAAATATGATAACCGATGGAATGGAATCTTCTTGCAATCTCTAGCCCTTCCTCTTTATCCTTGTCAGCCACTGTGAGGAGAACCGTTCCGTCTTTTGGAATTTGAATCCCTGATGCAATCAACCCTTTGTAGAGGGCTTTTTCGATTGTGACATCTTTCCCCATGACTTCACCTGTTGATTTCATTTCAGGCCCAAGTGTAATATCCACTCTTCTTAGTTTTGCAAAAGAGAAGACTGGGACTTTGACGTATACCCCTTCTTGTTCGGTGTGAAGCCCTTCTTTGTAGCCATAGTTTTTGAGCTTGTCGCCTAAAATGACTTTTGTCGCTAGGTTTGCCATTGGAATGCCCGTAATTTTACTTAAGAATGGGACAGTCCGGCTTGAACGCGGATTCACTTCAAGGACGAACACTTCTCCTTTTGATAGAACAAATTGAATGTTAAGCAGCCCTATAATGTTGAGTCCTTTTGCGAGTTTAATCGTGTATTCTGCGATCTTCGCTTTGATGTCCTCAGACAATGTTTGCGGGGGATAGACCGCAATGGAGTCACCAGAGTGAACTCCAGCTCTTTCAATATGTTCCATAATGCCTGGGATCACGACAGTTTCTCCGTCAGACACGGCATCTACTTCAATTTCTTTTCCTGTCAAATACTTGTCAATTAACACTGGGTGCTGCGGATTGACTTTCACCGCATTCTCCATATAGTGAAGGAGCTCGGCTTCTTGGTAAACAATTTCCATCGCACGACCGCCTAATACATAGGAAGGACGGACAAGGACTGGGTAGCCGATCTGATTCGCAATCGCTACCGCCTCCGGCACAGACGTAGCTGTTTTTCCTTTTGGCTGCGGCACGCCGAGTGCTTCTAATGTTTGTTCAAACTTGTCACGGTTTTCTGCGCGGTCCAGGTCTTCAAGCGACGTTCCTAGAATCTTAACCCCTCTATTCGATAATTCATCTGCTAAGTTGATCGCTGTTTGTCCGCCGAACTGAACAACGACACCTTCAGGTTGTTCAAGGTCGATGATATGCATCACATCTTCTACAGTAAGTGGTTCAAAGTAAAGCTTATCTGAAATACTGAAGTCTGTTGAGACCGTTTCAGGGTTGTTGTTTATAATGATGGCTTCATAACCTGCTTGTTTGATCGCCCACACAGAATGAACGGTTGCATAATCAAACTCAACCCCTTGTCCAATTCGGATTGGACCTGAACCTAACACGATGACGCTTTTCTTGTCTGTACGTTCTGATTCATTTTCATCTTCATACGTGCTGTAGAAATATGGCGTCTCTGATTCAAATTCTGCCGCACATGTATCCACCATTTTGTATACAGGTACAATGCCTGCATCTTGTCTTAGCTTGTAGACATCCGCTTCTTTCATATTCCACTCGCGGCTAATGTAGATGTCTGAGAAGCCTTTATCTTTCGCTTCTTTTAATACGTCTGTATTGCCTTTGTTTTCTTTTAATGTCTTTTCAAATGCGATGATTCCTTCCAGCTTATGAAGGAAGAAGAAATCAATTTTTGAGAATTCATGTATTTGTTCGACTGTATAGCCTCTTCTAAGCGCCTCAGCGATATAAAATAATCGTTCGTCTCCCGCTTTAATAATCCGTTTTTCAAGCACTTCGTTTGTAATGTCTGCTTCATCTTTTAATTCAATGTGATGCACATCGGCTTCAAGTGAACGTACAGCCTTTAAAAGAGACTCTTCTAATGTACGGCCGATCGCCATGACTTCACCGGTTGCTTTCATTTGCGTACCAAGACGTCTGTTGGCAGATTCAAATTTGTCAAACGGCCAGCGCGGGATTTTTGAAACGATATAGTCAAGTGCTGGCTCGAAGGCTGCATATGTTTTACCTGTCACTGGGTTCATCATCTCATCAAGCGTTAAGCCTACAGCAATTTTCGCTGCAAGTTTCGCAATTGGATAGCCTGTTGCTTTAGACGCAAGCGCAGAGGAACGGCTCACGCGCGGGTTTACTTCGATGATATAGTATTGAAAGCTATTCGGATCAAGTGCCAGCTGTACGTTACAGCCGCCTTCAATGCCAAGTGCACGGATGAGCTTGAGTGACACATTACGAAGCAGCTGATATTCACGGTCACTTAACGTTTGGCTTGGTGCGACGACAATGCTGTCACCAGTATGGATGCCGACTGGGTCAAAGTTTTCCATGTTACAAACAACGATCGCATGGTCACTGCTATCACGCATGACTTCATATTCAATTTCTTTAAAGCCTGCAATACTCTTTTCAAGCAAACATTGTGTGACTGGGCTTAGCTTCAATCCGTTTTCAACGATTTCTTTCAATTCTTGCTCGTTTGTACAAATTCCGCCGCCCGTTCCGCCTAATGTATAAGCTGGTCTGACAATGACAGGGAAACCAATTTGATTCGTGAACGCCATCGCTTCTTCAAGATTATGAATGATTTCACTTTCTGGGACAGGTTCATTTAGTTCATTCATCAGATTACGGAATAAATCTCTGTCCTCAGCTTTTTGAATAGCTGAGAGCTTTGTTCCGAGTACTTCAACGCCGCATTCAGCGAGTACGCCAAGATCTGATAATTCAACAGCGAGGTTCAGTCCAGTTTGTCCGCCAAGTGTTGGTAAGATCGCATCAGGGCGTTCCTTTCGAATGATTCGTGTTAAGAATTCTGGTGTCAGTGGTTCGATGTATACCTTGTCGGCCATTTCTGTATCTGTCATAATCGTCGCAGGATTTGAATTCACAAGAACGACTTCATAGCCCTCTTCTTTTAGTGCTAGGCAAGCCTGTGTGCCTGCATAGTCAAACTCCGCTGCCTGACCGATGATGATTGGACCTGATCCGATTACTAAAATCTTTTTGATATCTACGCGTTTTGGCATACTTCTTCCCCTTCTTTCTCAGTCATCTGAATCATTTCCATGAACTCGTCAAATAAGTAGTTCGCATCTTCTGGACCCGGTGATGCTTCTGGGTGATACTGCACAGTGAATGCTGGCGCTTCTTTATGTTTTAATCCTTCAATCGTATTGTCATTTAGAGCAATATGGGTTACTTCGAGCAAGTCTTCATTAATAGCACTTACCGTGTAGCCATGGTTTTGAGACGTCAAGGTCACCTTGCCACTTGCTAGTTCTTTGACTGGGTGATTTGATCCTCTGTGACCGAATTTCATTTTTTCTGTACTTGCGCCGCACGCAAGAGCGAATAACTGATGTCCTAGACAAATCCCAAAGAGTGGTACCTGACCGATCAATTGCTGAATCATTTCAACTGCTTCTGGTACATCCACTGGGTCCCCAGGGCCGTTTGATAGCATGATTCCGTCAGGCTTTAACTGCAGCACTTCATCTGCAGTGATATTGTATGGCACCACAATAACATCACAGTCTCGTTTATTGAGCTCGCGCAAAATGCCGTGCTTCATTCCGAAATCGACAAGCACTATTCTTTTTCCTCTTCCTGGGCTTGGGTACGCATTTTTCACAGATACTTGACTCACTTGATCTGTGGGCAGCTGCAATGTTTGAAGTCGGCGCACAACGTCTTCCACTTGTTCATCTGACCCTGCAAAAGCCCCTCTTAATGTTCCTGCACTTCGAATCATTCTTGTCAGCTTCCGTGTATCGATTCCGCTAAGACCGGGAATGTTTTTCATTTTTAAGTATTCATCGAGTGAGTATGAAGAGCGCCAGTTTGAGGGCTTTTCACAAAGTTCTTTCACAATCAGCCCTTTCACAAACGGTGTGATTGATTCAAAATCATCACGGTTAATGCCATAGTTACCGATGAGCGGGTAAGTGAGTGTGACAATTTGTCCGCAGTATGATGGATCAGATAAAATTTCTTGATAGCCCGTCATCCCTGTATTAAAGACGACTTCTCCGACTGACGGTTCTAAGCTGCCAAAGCCTGTTCCTTCGAATACTGTTCCGTTTTCTAGCACTAAGCGTCTCTTCATTTTACTAGTCTCCCCTCTTCATAAACGACCTTTCCAGATGCGAGTGTCATGACTGGCCATCCTGATACAGTCAATTTGTCAAACGGTGTATTTTGTCCTTTAGATAAGAAACTTTTTTTATCGATTGCCATTTCTTTGTTTAAATCAATGAGTGTGATATCAGCTACTTGACCCTCTTCTAACTTTCCGTACGGAAGGGAGAAGGCTTCTGCTGGTTTAATTGTCATATAATCAACGAGTTCTTTTAATGTCCATTCGCCTGTTTTCACAAATCGTGTGTACAAAAGCGGGAACGCCGTTTCAAGTCCTACAATCCCAAAAGGTGCACGCTGCATCGTTTCGTTTTTTTCTTCTTCTGTATGCGGAGCATGATCTGTTGCGATGAAATCAATTGTGCCATCTAAAAGTCCCTCAATCAGCGCCTCGCGATCCTCTTTTCCTCTTAGCGGCGGGTTCATTTTATAGTTTGTATCAAGACCCGGGATGTCCGTATCACATAGAAGCAGGTGATGCGGTGATACCTCAGCCGTTACACGAATGCCTGCTTTTTTCGCATCGCGCACGACTCGAACAGATTCTTTTGTACTGATATGACATACATGATAATGACAGTTCGCTGCTTCTGCTAAGAGGACATCTCTTGCAATATGCACAGATTCACAAATTGATGGTATTCCGTTTAACCCATTTGCTTGTGAAAATTCTCCTTCATGAACGCATCCTCCGTAAATGAGCGAGTTATCTTCACAGTGCGCCACAATCGCTTGATCAAGGCTTGCTGCCTTTTTCATCGCTTCGTACATCATGCCAGCTGTTTGGATGCCAACACCATCATCCGTAAATGCAAAGGCACCAGCTTCTTTTAAGGCTGCAAAGTCTGTCATCTCTTCGCCAATTTGCCTTGTTGTAATCGAGGCGTATGGCAGCACTCTCACAGATGAGGTCTCTTCGATTCGATTCATGAGCCATTCCATTTGTTCTTTTGTATCTGGCACTGGCCGTGTATTCGGCATGGCTGCAATTGTCGTATATCCACCTCTTGCTGCTGCCTTAGAGCCTGTTTCAATCGTTTCCTTTTTCTCGCCGCCTGGCTCTCTTAAGTGCACATGCAGATCAATCAAGCCTGGTGACACAAACAGTCCAGCTGCATCAATGATCTCTTCTCCGTCTTCTCTTTCTAAATGACCAATCGCTTGAATCACTTTTCCTTCTACCCTAATATCCTGCTGCACTCTTTCCCCTGTGCTTGTTAAGATAAAACCGTTTTTAATGAGATATGACATAGACAGAATCTCTCCCTTTTTGATGTAGTCTGTTATTTTGAAAAGCTCTTTTTAAAACAGCCATTCGGATATACACGCCATTTTCCATTTGTTTGAAAATTCTTGACTGCTCGGATTCTACTAAAGAATCCTCTATTTCAACACCTCTGTTCACCGGTGCTGGATGCATAATAATGGCTCGTTCTTTCATTTTGCTTGCCCGATCTACTGTTAATCCATAAGTAGATAAGTAATCGTCACTGCCCATCTTTTCTGCGTGCCGTTCATGCTGAATTCTTAGCAGCATCACCACATCAGAGTGTTTGATGGCTTCATCTACTTGGACATACGTTCCGTGAGGATTTTGTTCATCTTGGAAGGAGACTGGTCCTGAAAAGAGCACTGTTGCTCCAAGTCTTGAAAGAACCTCAGCATTCGACCTCGCCACCCTGCTATGTTTGATATCTCCATGAATCGAAATCGTTAAGCCTTCAAACCCGCCAAACTCTTCGAAGATGGTCATCAGGTCAAGCAGTGATTGTGTCGGGTGCTGCCCGCAGCCATCTCCAGCATTGATGATGGGAATCCCGACTTTTCCGATTAGCTCGTTGTAATATTCGTCAGTGCTGTCGCGAATGACACACGCCTTGACTCCAATGGATTCTAGCGTTTTCACCGTATCGTAAAGCGTCTCTCCCTTTTGAACTGAGGTACTTGCCGCATCTAGACTAAGCACATTCATTCCGAGTTTCTTTTCGGCTACTTCGAAGCTAAAACGTGTTCTTGTACTTGGTTCAAAGAAGAGGTTCGCTACAAATTCTCCAGCTAAGCTATGTTCCTGCTTCCCTTTTTTCAGTGCGGATGCTTCTTCAATCAGCTGTAAAATCTCTTCCTTAGATAAGCTACTCATTGTCGATAGATCATTCATTTTTCTTCCCCCTCTAGTTTTTCATCACTTTCAGGTTCAAAAAAACCCTAAGCCTCGGCAGCTTAGGGTTCTCCAAAAGAAGCAGCGGCACTTTCGCACAATCTGCTCATTTTAGAACCCTTGTCAGCCTCACTGGACTTCTTTTAAAAGGTTTTCTGTATTCGATTCATTTGACTCGTTATCCTCCGCTTTCTGGTGCGGCAGGATGAGATTTAACAGGACGCCCGTAATTGCAGCGAGTGCCATTCCAGATAGTGTGAGGTTGATTTGTTTCACCTCAATGAATGCCCCGCCAATTCCGATGACTAAGATGACAGATGCGATAATGAGATTACGCTTTTCTTCAAAATTCACTTTATGATCAATCAGGATTCTCAGGCCGCTTGAGGCAATGATCCCAAAAAGCAGGAACGAAACGCCTCCCATGACCGCGGACGGCACTGTACTGATTAATGCTGACATTTTCCCAACAAAGCCGAAGCAGATCGCAAATACTGCTGCTCCGCCGATGACGAAGATACTGAACACTCTTGTGATGGCAAGTACGCCAATGTTCTCCCCATAAGTCGTTGTTGGAGGGCCACCAATGAGTGAAGCGAAAATGGTCGCCGCACTGTCTCCTAAAATGGAGCGGTGAAGACCTGGTTTTTTAATAAAATCTTGCCCCACAACCTTGCTTAACACCACTTGGTGACCGATATGCTCAGACATGGTCACAAAGGCAACCGGCACCATGACTGTGAGAATGCTTAACGTCACAGCAGGTGTATAGTCGACAAATGGTACGACGAAGTCTGGTACAGCAAACCATTTTGCGTCAATAACCGGCTGGAAATTCACAATGCCCTGCGTTAAGGCAAAGAGATAGCCGCTAATAATACCGATTAATACTGGGATCAGGCTAAGAAATCCTCTTAGGAAGATCATGCTGATAATCGTGACCGCTAGTGTAAAGCCCGCTACCATCAAGTGCTTTAGGCTGTATACAAGCTCGGTCGCATTCGGATCGGCATACATCGCCATGTTGACAGCTGTTCCAGCGAGTCCAAGTCCGATCACCATAATGACTGGTCCTACGACGACAGGCGGTAGAAGCTTCATCAGCCAGCCTGTGCCTAACCATTTAATGAATAGTGCAATGAGCGCATAAGCCACACCCGCCATGAAGGCACCAACCATTGCGGCTCCAGGGCCGCCTGTTGCTTTGACATTCAATATGGGGGCGATAAAGGCAAAGGACGATCCAAGATACGCCGGAATTTGTCCTCTTGTGATGATTAAGTAAACAATGGTTCCAACACCGCTTGAGATGAGCGCGACTGCTGGACTCATGTCAATAATTTTTGGTACAAGAATGGTCGCACCAAACATGGCAAACAAATGCTGAAGGCTAAGTGATAGCCATGTGAACGGTTTTGGGATATCTCGAATGCCTAAATTGGCTTTTTGCTGACTCATGATTTTCCTCCTAGATGTGTCCTTTTTCATTAAAAAAGCCTCTTTGCGAGTATGCGCAAAGAGGCCTAGAAAAACCGTACACGTCATGGAGCTGTGTGCTCGGTGTCTCTGTTATTGCCCTCTTTGCAAACTCTCTGGAATGCATTTAAAAAGGTTATTTTTCATATATAGCGACAAGGTCGTTTTGATCTACTTCATTGAGCTGAACCATGACGGTTTCTGCTTTTGATGTCGGGATGTTTTTCCCGATATAATCCGCTCGAATAGGCAACTCCCGGTGTCCCCGGTCGACTAGAACAGCAAGCTGGATAGAAGACGGTCTGCCTACATCCACAAGAGCATCCATTGCCGCTCTTACGGTTCTGCCTGTAAACAAGACATCGTCAACGACGATGAGTGTTTTGTCATTAATGTCAGCTGGAATGTCTGCTCCCTTTACAAGTGGGTCTTGGTTGTCTGTCTTTTTTGTCAGGTCATCACGGTATAGTGTAATATCAAGTTCACCCACAGTGACTGGATTTCCTTCAATTTGCTCAATGCGCTCTGCAAGGCGCTTTGCAAGATGAATGCCTCTTGTCTTGATCCCAGCAAGGATGACATCCTTCATCCCTTTGTTGCGCTCAATCATTTCATGTGCAATTCGGGTAAGCGCTCGTCTTATCGCTTGTTCATCAAGAATGACTGCTTTTTGTTCCATCTTCTACACCTCTTTTTGACAAATAAAAAGCCCCTTCTGCAAAGGGCAGAGAGGGGCGTTCATTTGTGCATACACGTGCACAAATTGATCCGTTATCCTTCTCAGCCTCTCTGGACTGTTTTAAAGAATCTCAATTTCTTTGTTTATTATTTCAAAAAAAGAACGGCCTGTCAATCGTTATTTCTTAATGAATCGATAAAAGCTTGCATATCAGCTGGAATTGGTGCTGTGAACTCGATGTATTCTCCTGTTCTAGGATGATCAAATCCTAAAACTCCTGCATGTAGCAGCTGCCCATTGAAATCGACTGTTTTTCTCGGGCCATATTTCGGGTCTCCTGCAAGAGGATAGCCAATATATTTCATATGAACACGAATTTGGTGTGTTCTTCCTGTTTCAAGACGGCATTCAACAACAGTAAAATCTTGAAAGCGTTCAAGCACGTCAAAATGAGTGACCGCCTGCTTTGCGTTTTCTTTTGTGACCGTCATGCTTTGGCGGTCTTTTTTGTCTCTGCCAATTGGTGCATCAATTGTTCCTGTATCATGCTGGATGATGCCATGGACAACTGCGGTATATTTTCTTGTGACGGTCTTAGCAACTAGCTGATTGACGAGTGATTCGTGCGCCATATCATTTTTAGCGACCATTAACAGACCAGACGTATCTTTATCAATGCGGTGGACAATTCCAGGTCTCATCACACCATTAATACCTGATAAGTCATTGCAATGTGCCATGAGGCCATTCACAAGCGTTCCTGACACATGGCCTGGTGCTGGATGAACGACCATTCCTCGTGGTTTATTCACCACTAGCACATCTTCATCCTCATAATAAATATCAAGATCCATTGATTCTGCTTCTACATCAAGTGCTTCTGGATCTGGAATCTCCACTTTGATTTGATCTCCAGCTTGGACTTTGTAATTCGCTTTCACTTGTTTCCCGTTTACTTCGATGAGCCCATCCTTTACCCACTGCTGAACTTGGGTTCTTGACCATTCTGGTTCTGTCATGCTTAAAAATTTATCAAGCCGTTCACTTGTTTGTTCTTCTGCAACGGCAATGTTTACTTGATTCATGTAGTTGACTCCTTATTTTTCTTTCCATCTAAAAGCATTTGAATGAAGAGCAGAATAACCCCTACACATAAAGAAGAATCTGCAATGTTAAAGATTGGATAATGATAATTCCCAAATACGAAATGAGCAAAATCAACCACTTCCTGACGGAAAATGCGGTCGATAAAGTTTCCAATTGCTCCGCCAAGCATTAAGGCTAGCGCTACTCCAAGCAGCTTGTCCTTTTGTCCATGCTTTTGCAAGTAATAAATAATTCCCGCAATAACAACGAGTGTGATCACATAGAAAAACCACATTTGTCCTTGGAGAATACCCCATGCGGCTCCTGAATTACGGTGAGACGTGATATAAAAGAATCCATCAATCACTGGAATAGAATCTCCGAGCATCATATGTTTGACAATGAGCCATTTTGTTAATTGATCTAAACAAATCATAACGAATGCGATTATGTAATAGAACACACACGTTCCTCCATCTTCATACTTTGATCTTTAAGCATTTTATCAAGAAAACAGGAAGGAGTAAAGAAACTTTAGTTGACAGACAAAAACCTCCCTACATGTGGAAGGCTTCAAAATGAGAATCGTTTGAATCGTGAGGATAAGGAGTGAATGCTTTTTTCTCGTATTGCTTATGATATAAAAAGTCTTCAGTCGTGCGGGCTGTAGGAAGAATACTCATTTGTTCAAGTGGGATTGCAAGACCTGTTGCTTCACATACGCCATAGGTTCCTTGCTCAATTTTTGCAATAGCGAGCGACACATCTTGCAGCTCTTCTTTGATGTGAAAAAGAAGCGTTGTCGTTTTAGCTTCATTCAATGTGACATGGTCATCGGGTGAACGAAATGATGCATATTCAAACAGTTTAGATTGCAGTTCTTCTTTTATTTGAAGGAGTTCCATGTAAATCGTCTCTAGATCGCCATTCATGTCGCTATTTCAACTCCTGCCCTGTCGTGATAATCATATTGTTACCTCGCCTGTTCACTTTAAAGCCATAAGATTTTTCCTTTCGTTCTAAACGCTGTCATTTTCTCAGAATAGAAAACGCCCCGCATATGGCGGGGCGCTAGTTGGTGATATCGCACTGTTAATTTTGGTAATATTTCTCCACAATTTCAGCATTTTTAAGCGACAATGTTGGGTATTTCGGATTTGCACCAACATCTTTAGAAATAATGCGGGAACGTTCGCACAGTTCTCCTTCTGCTTTTTGAACCACAATTCGTCCTGATGTGTATTCAGTTGCTGATGCATCTTCATTCTGCTTATCTTCTACCGTTAGTTCAGAGATGATAAAGAGCTGCTTCACATCTTCTTTAATGGATGCAAGAAGGTTTTTCACTTCATCTGTCGCGTAAAGTGTCACACTTGCTTCAAGTGAACGTCCGATGACTTTTTCGTTACGTGCAATCTCTAGCGCTTTAAGGACATCGTCACGCACTTCCATAAAGCGGTCGAACTTCGCTTCTGTCGCTTCTGCTTGAGGAACTGCCACACCTTCTGGCATATCTGTTAACTGAACACTTGGCTCTTCAACAAAGCTTAAGTGGCTCCATAACTCATCTGCTGTATGCGGAAGAATTGGTGCAGTCAGCTTCACTAACGCCATTAATGTTTCGTAGAAGACGGTCTGCATGCTGCGGCGGTCTGGATGATCTGCATGCTCAATGTACACCACATCTTTTGCAAAATCGAGATAGAAAGAGCTTAACTCAATCGTACAGAAATTGTGAATCGCATGATATACGACTGCAAATTCGTAGTCGTCATATGCTTTTTTCACTTTATCAATTAATTTGTTTAATTTGATCAAAATATATTGGTCCACTTCACGAAGCTCTTCTACTGGCACGGCATGAACTGCTGGCTCAAAGTCAAAGAGGTTGCCATGCAGGAAGCGGAAGGTGTTACGAATTTTACGGTACACTTCTGCTACTTGTTTTAGAATATCGTCAGACACTGGGTGATCGGCTTGATAGTTAACAGAAGATACCCAAAGTCTAAGAATCTCCGCACCAAGCTGTTTCGCCACCTTCGTTGGATCAATCGTATTACCTAATGATTTACTCATTTTGCGTCCTTCTTTATCAAGCGTGAAGCCATGGCTTAAGACACCTTTATATGGTGCTTTCCCAGTGACAGCCACCGCTGTTGATAAGGATGAGTTAAACCAGCCGCGATATTGGTCAGAGCCTTCAAGGTAAAGGTCTGCCGGACGGACAAGGTCATCTCTTTCTTCTAAAACGGCTTGGTGAGAAGAACCTGAATCAAACCATACATCCATGATGTCTTGCTCTTTTGTGAATTCGCCGTTCGGGCTGCCTGGATGTGTAAAGCCTTCTGGCAATAATTCCTTCGCTTCTTTTTCAAACCAAATATTTGAACCATGCTCTCTAAATAATTGAGATACGTGCTGAATCGTTTCGTCCGTGATGATCGGCACACCACTTTCGGCATAAAAGACCGGAATTGGAACGCCCCATACACGCTGTCTTGAAATGCACCAGTCACCTCTGTCACGTACCATATTGAATAGGCGTGTTTCGCCCCATGCTGGCACCCATTTCGTTTCTTTAATATTGTCTAATAGTGCTTCTCTGAAATCTTTAATCGATGCAAACCACTGAGCTGTTGCACGATAAATTGTTGGCTTTTTCGTTCTCCAGTCATGCGGGTAAGAGTGCGTGATAAAGTCGAGCTTTTTCAGCGCGCCTTTTGCTTCAAGCTGTTCTGTGATCGCTTTATTGGCATCCTCGTAGAATAGTCCTTCAAAACCAGGCGCTTCTTCTGTCATCACGCCCTTTTCATCTACTGGACAAAGCACATCAAGACCGTACTTCATACTAACGATAAAGTCATCTTCCCCGTGTCCTGGTGCTGTGTGAACACAGCCTGTTCCTGCATCCGTTGTCACGTGATCGCCAAGCATCACAAGAGAATCTCTACCGTAAATTGGATGCTCTGCAACGATGGTATCTAATTCTTTTCCTTTTAGTGTTTTCACGACTTCATACTCTTCAAAGCCAAGAGTTTTTGCCACTTGTTCAGCCAGCTCAGATGCGACAACATAACGCTCATCTCCAACTTTGAGCACACTGTACTCTAGGTTTGGATGAACACAAATGCCAAGGTTTGCAGGAAGAGTCCAAGGTGTTGTTGTCCAGATGATGAATTGTTCGCCGTTTTCAAGTACGCCTTTTCCATCTTTCACTTTAAATGATACGTAAATGGATGGTGAACGTTTGTCTTTATATTCAATTTCCGCTTCAGCAAGAGCTGACTCACTTGAAGGAGACCAGTTAACCGGCTTTAGTCCTTTGTAGATATAGCCTCTTTTCGCCATTTCACCGAAGACAAGAATTTGCTGCGCTTCGTATTCAGGCTTTAACGTCACATACGGATTGTCCCAGTCTGCTCTTACGCCTAATCGCTTAAACTGATTGCGCTGACCGTCGATTTGCTTCCAAGCATACTCTTCGCATAATTTACGGAATTCTGCTGTAGACATTTCCTTACGTTTGACTTTTTTATTTTTAGTAAGAGCCGTTTCAATTGGTAAACCGTGTGTATCCCAGCCCGGTACGTATGGTGCGTGGAACCCATTCATCGATTTAAAACGGACAATAAAATCTTTTAGGATTTTATTGAGTGCGTGCCCCATATGAATGTCACCATTCGCATATGGAGGTCCATCATGCAAAATAAAGGTCGGGCGTCCTTTTGTCCGCTCTAAGACCATTTGGTAGATGTCTTTTTCTGCCCACTCCTCTTGGATTTCAGGCTCTTTGTTTGGCAAGTTCCCTCTCATTGGGAATTCTGTTTTCGGCATTAATAAGGTGTCTTTGTAGTTCATACCCATTCCTCCATATGCAAATTCGTATTAAAAAACAATAAAAAAAGCCCTCTCATCCCATAAGGGACGAGAAGGCTTGTCTCGCGGTACCACCCTTTTAGACAAGCGATATAAAACAGCCGCTTATCCACTCTAAAATCGTAACGTGATCCGACGCCTTTTCTTACTGGTTCATTTCAGAAAAGGAACTAAAGGGGTGATCTCATTGCAGCGTTTCGTAATGTCAGGCTTCCACCATCCCTGATTCGCTTTATTACGCATGTAACAGCTGCGAGTGTCCCTTTCAAACGTTTATCTCTTGTTAATTTATGATGGTATTATATGCAACATGAGCATGTCATGTCAAGATGATGCGCTTATTCTTTTTCGTCAAAGACAGCGTCCACTTCATATTCCAGCAAATGATCCCAGTCATCATTTTTCAGAAGATCCAGCTGGGCTTCGATCAGCATTTGGAAGCGAGTTCTAAAGACCTTCGACTGTTTCTTCAGCTCTTCAATTTCCATCGCAATCTTTCTTGATTTAGATAGTGCTTCGTTAATAATACGGTCTGCATTTTTCTCTGCTTCACGAATAATCAATTTTGCTTCTTTATCAGAATGACGTTTTACGTCCTCTGCTGCTTCCTGCGCCACAAGAATTGATTTGTTTAATGTTTCTTCAATTACCGCAAAATGACCTAGTCTTTCGTCCAGCTCGTTTACTTTGTCTTCAAGCTCGTTCTTTTTACGAAGCACGATCTCGTAGTCTTTACGTACCTGGCTTAAAAACTCGTTTACTTCATCTTCGTCATAGCCGCGAAAACTTTTTGTGAACGTTTTATTATGAATATCATTAGGTGTTAATGGCAACCTCGCCACCTCCAGATTCAAGTTCGTTATGTCAGAAGCTCAAATGTTACTTTAAATTTATCCTTTTTTGTCTTCCCATCAATCGTTTTTAAGCTAAAGCGACCAAATCCCCGCACAGAGAGCTGATCTCCTTCGCCGATTGTGAAGGAAGGGTCTTCAGTGACTTTCCAGTTTACTTTGACAAGTCCGTTTTTGACTAAAAGCTGTGCTTTTTGCCTAGACTGACGGCTGACAGCAGCACATACAGCATCAAGCCGCAAAGAGGAAATGGTATCTTCTTTGATGTCTGTCTTGCTGATGACTGGCTTTATCTCTGCTTCACTGATTTCCTCTAATGAAACGGATGCTCTGCCCACATGTGTCAGCTGCGCCCGAACAAAATCGGCTACCTCACTTGTACAAATAAACTGCACATCTTCCTCTGAAAATAACAGATCTCCAAATTTTTGACGCTTCAAGCCTGTCCCAATCAGTGAGCCAAGAAGCTTCGGGTGTTCAATGGAAATAAACTTTTTCGCATAGTTCACCTGAAAATAAGACAGCTCAAAATCCTGAATAGACGGCTCTAAATAATCAGGATAGATCATGGCTCTTTTGCGCTCCGCTCCCTCATACCCACCAAAAAACAGGATGCCAAGTTCATCAGAATGCTGGATCACGGACTGGGTAATAAACTGCTCACGCGGATCAAGAAAGTCTGTTAATTTCAATCGATATTGGTCAAGTGCGATTTTTTTCCAGCCTAACACTTGGTCGACAAATGGATGTTCGTCTTTTCTAAAATGTTGATAAATATCGCTCATTTTGTTCCCCTTTTATGTAAAAGAGCCTGGCAGCGCCAAGCCCGGCAGCCTGTTTACATGATTCCGGCAATCATTTGGTAAAGACCAGTTAGTCCATACGATGATGCAAAACGAATCACAAGCAATGCCACAATCGGCGAGATGTCAATCATGCCAATTGGCGGAATAATTTTACGAAATGGTTCTAAATACGGTTCACAAATGGATGTCAAAAAGCGGCCAATCGTTGTTTCTCTTGAAGAAGGCACCCATGACATAAAGATGTAAATAATAATCGCGAATGAGTAAATCGTTAATGCAGTCCCTAAAATCTTAAAAATATAATATAGAATCACTTTGATTTACCACCTCTGAGGTTCTTCCTCTGTCAAAAGTTCTGATATTGTGCCAGATACATCCACATTATCAGGTGTGCAGAGGAATATATTCGAGCCAATACGCTGGATGTCTCCACCGATTGCATAAACCGTTCCGCTTAGGAAGTCGATGATTCGCTTTGCTTGATCGTGCTGAATGCGCTGCAAATTCACGACGACTGCACGTCTGTTTTTAATATGGTCTGCAATCTCTTGCGCCTCTGCATAAACCCGCGGCTCACTTAACACCACTTTAGAGGATTTCTGCACGCTTTGCAAGCTGACGACATTTTGTTTTCCTGTCTGCGGGCGCTCTTGAAATGCTGCTTTGTCTTTTGTTCCTTTTTCTTCTTGAACTGGTTCTCTTTCTTCATCAATATATTCGTACTCATACTCTTCATCGTCGAGTGTGAAAAAGCTTTTAAACTTATTTTTTATGCTCATGTCACGCACCTCCTGTTTCATTTCCAACAAGTGAAGAGCCAATCCGAACAAATGTCGCACCTTCTTCAATTGCGATTTCAAAATCGTTTGACATGCCCATCGATAAATGCTGACAAGGTGCATTTACTTGGTTAAGAAGTTTTACCTCTTCTTGAAGGCTCTTTAATGTTTTAAAACAGTTTCGAATCACAGTCTGATCATCTGTAAATGGAGCCATCGTCATCAGTCCAGCAACTTCAATGTATTGGAAATCTGCGAGCTGTTTGACAAATGGAATCACGTCTTCGCTTTGTAAGCCGTGTTTTGACTCCTCAAGAGATGTGTTCACCTGAACAAAACAGCGAACGATGTGATCCGCTCTTTTTTCAATTTCATTCGCAAGGGACATTCTGTCGAGCGAATGTAAGTAGTCAATTGTCTGAATGACAGATTTCACTTTTCGCGTCTGTAAACTGCCGATAAAGTGCCAGCTAATGTTTTCATCGGTAATTGCCGCCTGTTTTTCAAGTAGCCCTTGGTCACGGTTTTCACCAAAGTGCAATACCCCTGCTTCCTTGGCTTCTTGTGCTCGTTCAATCGAGACATATTTTGTCACAGCGACGACCGATACATCGGCTGGGTTTCTACCTGCTCTTTTACATGCTTCGTTTATTTGTTCATTTATTTGTCTGAGATTCTCTCGTACATTCAATTGCACTTATGCCTCCTTAAACCCGACAAAAGACATCATACGTCCTGTTTTTCCTTGATCACGCCGGTGTGAGAAGAAAAGCTGATCGTTGCAGCTTGTGCACATCGAACTGACATGTATGTTTTCTTCTTTTATTCCTGCATGAAGCAATACGTTTTTGTTTAATGTTTTCAAGTCAATTTTATATTGTCCTTGTGAAATCTCGGAATACACATCCTCAGTTGAAAAAGGAAGCTTTTTCACTTGATCCATGACAACATCATCTACTATGTAGCAGCAGCTGCCAATTGATGGTCCAATGACGACTTGTATATGATCGGCCTCGGCACCTTCTTGGCTAACCCATTCATCAACCATCTTTGCGCCAATTTGCTTGACGGTTCCTTTCCAGCCGGCATGAGCCGTTCCAATCAATCCATTTTGCGGAGCTAGAAAATAAAGCGGAACACAGTCAGCGAAACAAAGAGCGAGCATCATGTTTGGTTCAGAGGTATATAAGCCGTCTGTTCCAGGCAGTGCCTCATGATAATGAAAATTTCCTCTTCCTCTTTGCTCCTTGGTGACTTTCATAATGCGATCCTCGTGTGTTTGGTCTGCAAACACCCAATCAGAGAGCGGCACAGCAGTAGCATCTGCTATGACTTGACGATTCATTTGGACACTAGAAGCATCATCTCCTACATGGAGTCCAGTGTTCATTGATTGATATGGAGAAAGGCTAAAGCCGCCATTTTTTGTTGTAAACCCGGCCAATACCTCTTTACCAGAACATGTCATGTTCGTCCAATCATGAATGGTCATTGCATAAGGTGATTTCTGCTGAAAGGGGTCATATTTGTATGTCAAAGCTGCCTCCCACCTTTCATTCATCTCTCTTTATATCGCTCCTATTTTACCACAAGACATGCATAGACAGTTAGTGGGATTCATTAAATATTACACTCAAATGTGCCCTTTCTACAGGTTTTTTTTCAAATTGATATGAAAACGTAATCTTTTTACCCGAAAAAGACATTGTTTGCTGAGAATGGAGAGCTCGTTTTAAGGATAAATTAAGTTATTCATTGAGGAGTTATACGAATTAAGAAGACAATCGGACAAGTATCACATCTTCGCCAATTTTTACTATATTTCGCCATGGGACGATCATTTCCTCTTCTTTTCCGAAAAATCCCATCATTTTACCTGTACCGCCAATAATAATCGCTTGTATTTTACCGCTCGTGACATTGATATCAATGTCACCAATGGTGCCTAGTTTTTTACCGCTGGACACATCAACGACATCTTTGATTTGGAATTCAGAAATACTGATCATCTTTCCTTCCCCGCCTTTCGTTTTCTACTATAATATGTATGATGGAAAAGCAGGGAAGCAGACCAATAGTTTCTTTTATCTACAATTTACTTAAGTGCGGACGCCCATTTCTCCACATGACATCCACCGGACATTCAAAAAAGGAAGAAAGCAAGTCACTTGTCATCATCTGCTCTGTCTCCCCTTGATGAAATACTGCTCCTTCTTTTAATAATAAGGTGTGCTGAAAAACCGGCAGAATCTCTTCTGCATGATGGGTCGTATAGAGTAAAGTGGGTGCATCAGGCTTTGATGCAATGAGTGAGATCGTCTCCAGCACTTGTTCTCTTGCTAAAAAATCAAGACCCGTCACAGGTTCATCTAAAATCAAGAGCCTCGGATCATTCATTAAAGCCCTTGCGATCAGTACTTTTTGTTTCTCTCCTTGTGAGAGCGTTTCATATGTGCGGTTGGCATATTTGAATGATCCGAACGCTTTTAATAGATCAATCGCTTTCTCTCTCATATCATCTGTTGGTGTTTCATAAAGCCCGATAGAAGCAAATGCTCCGCTAAGGACAATTTCAAATGCATTGTCCTCTCTGTGCAGCTTCTTTTCAAGACCTGCAGAGATGAGTCCAATTTTCTTCCGTAGCTTTTCACCGAGAGCCTCCTTGCCAAAGACATGCCCTAATACCGTCATCTCACCTGACGTTGGAAAATAATACGAGCACAGCATATTTAATAAAGCGGTTTTCCCCGCACCATTTAATCCATAAAGCACCCAGTGTTCCTGCTTTTTCACATGCCAGTCAACAGAACGCAGCAGCCATTTTCCATTTCGTTTTAAAGAAACATCCTTCAAATCAAGTGACACCATCATTTCCTCCTGAGTAAAAATTCTGAATATACAAATAATGAATGTTTACAGCATATCGTAAATGCTCCTTTCGGTAAACCTCACATAAAAAAGCCGCTCCTTTTTAGGAACAGCTTTTCTGCATGGCTACGAGATTTCAATTCGTACGCCTTCTTTTATATCAGGAAACGTGTGCGGGGATGCAAATACAGCTCCCGGTAATACATCATCAAACGGCTCTTGGAAGTAGATCGAAATATGGCCGAGCTCTTTAAAGTTGTCATTTGCTTTATTGCCAAGTGCAGTGATAGTGTACGTTTGATCGCCCACTTGAATCGTTCCGCCTAATTTCAGCGGCTCTTCTTCTAAGTGTTCGAATTCGTGAATGACCGACATATCTCTTAATTCCTGCGGCGCTGCGGGTCCAAATAAAACAATCAGCTTATCTTCTTTAAACTGCGGGACTAAGATCCCAATCTCTTTTACGACAGATTGTGTTACCATGTATCTCGATTCCTCCTTTAATACGTTTAATACATACCGAAGCTGGCAACGTATGCGATCACAACAGATAGAACCCCTGTAATAAGACGGCTATACAAAACAGCTGGTACCCCATATTGTACCGTTTCCGGCTTCGCTTCACCAAGTGATAGCCCAACTGGAATGAAGTCACACCCTACTTGACCGTTGATGGCAAATAGTGCAGGAAGTGCAAATTGAGGCGGAATGTTACCTAGTGCAATTTGACTACCAATGAGAACACCGATGACTTGTGCAATAACTGCACCGGGTCCTAAGACAGGTGATAGGAATGGCAGTGTACAGACCACAACGAGCAGTAAGAGCCCCCATAGAGATCCTGCCAAAGGTGATAGGAAATGGGCAATCAGATCACCGATTTTTGTATAATTGATAATTCCAATTAACATACTGACAAAAGCCATGAATGGAATAATGTTTTTCAAAAGCATATCAACAGAATCACGGCCAGCCTGGTAGAACGTGCCGGTTACTTTACCGATTCCTCTTGAGAATCTCATAAGGAAATTGCCTTTTTCCTGACGCTCGATATTTTCTTCTTTTAGCTTTGAGTATGTTTCTTTGAAATTCTCTTTGTCAATCGACTCACTGCTATCTTGACCTTCTGCTGTCGCCTCACCATCAGATGCTTCCGCAAAGGAAATATCTTTTTCCGTCACGCCTGATACGAAGATATCCTCTGTAATATGTTTTGCAAGCGGTCCAGAAGGAGAGGATGCCAAAACGTCTACAGTTGGAATGCGCTTCATTGGATAAAGTCCGATTCGCGCGGTTCCTCCGCAATCAATGACAACACACATCATTTCATCTTCTGGTATGGAGTTTTTAAAGCCATCACATGCTTCTGTCCCTGTCATTTCTGCTATCTTACGTGCAACTGGGTGAATGCCTCCCCCTGTAATGGAAACAACCTTTCTTCTTTTACCGGCTGGTTCAAGCTCTAAGCCTTTTCCCCATCCGCCAGACCCTTTTGCTACAAATACTTTGTGGTTTGTCATGTCTAACCCTCCCCTATTGTGAATTCGCTTTCATTTTTCCTGCTAAGTATTTTGTGATCCATTCAGTAATGATTCCGCGAAGTAAAATGACGACAATCCCGACTAAGAAGTAACGAACAGCAAGCTCTGACATGGAATATCCAGCTTCTTTAATCCCGTTAGCAATTCCTAAGTAGACAAATAGTTCTCCTGCGTTGGCATACGGGAACAGTGATGTCACTGGATGAACAAATGAAACAGCTGAATCATAGAATGCTGGTTTTTGTTTTTCAGGTAAGAAGCGGCCAAACGTATAAGCCATTGGGTTTGTCAAAATAAGAACGGATAAGATCGGCATTAACGTGTAGCGTAAAATGGTATATTTTGCTGCAAACTGGATCGCTCTATTCACTCGCTCTTCTCCAATAAACTTCATAACAGCATAGGTGAAAGTAAGTAACACAACAAGCGTTGGAACGATACCTGTGACAAGACCCATGAATTGCTTTCCGCCGGCTTCAAACATTCCGATAAAGTGCTCTCCAAACCATTGAATCCATTCCATGTTTCATCTCCCCTTTCTTTAGTTCACATTTGTTATATTTTTTTTCGAAATCGAGACAAGTGCCTGTTCCGCTGCCATGGAGAGTGCTTGCATGACAGCTGGTCCTTTTTTGCGTCTTTTCAATGTTTGTTTCATCATATGGTGCTCGTCTAGCACAGCACCTACATGCTTGCCTTCATATGAAGGAACTTCCTTAAATTTAGATAAGATCGAGACCCCGCCAAGCACATGGCATTTTTGAATGATATACGATTCATCGACAATGATAAGCGCAATGGCCCCAGGACCAACTTTGCGCCGCTCCATTCCTGAAAACAAGTGATAGCCTTGTTTCCCTCTATAGTCATCAATCAGTGAATCCATGCTTTTACGGTAGTACTTGATTTGAATAAAAGATAAACCATACTGCACAATGAGAATGATACAAAGTACGATTGCTAATTTTTCCATAGCCTCACGTCCTTATGATTGAAATAGATGATCTTGTAATGAACGCAGTTTCCAGACCGTTGTGTTTGAATCAAGTTCTACATCATCATGAGATAGGAATTGTCCTAATTTGATGTCTTTTTTCGCTACCACTTTTCCACTGATTAAGCCAATTGGAATGTGACCGTTCGATTTCATGTCTTGATGCGTTTCAAGTACACCTCTTACGGAGTATCCACCAATTCCGTCAAGTGTTTCTCCTGCTTTAATATCTCTCTTCGCAACAGCCACTGTTTCTGACACTGGTACACCAATTGGGTGAATGGATGAATCATGCTGTAAGACGGCTTTTGCGATAGTGACTGGTGTTTCAAGACTCGCTAAGTGGAAAGGACGATAAAGCGTGTAGTGTGGACCTTTTCCAACTTTTAAGTAGCGAAGCTCTTCATCTACTGGCTCAAGCTCACTCTTGACGATGACAAATACGCCTGGTGCAAGTCCATTTACATATTCAACAACTCCGAAGTTATCCAGCACGCCGCCATGTTGTTTTTGATTCAATTTATCTGCTACATTCTCTAAATTCGCTTCGACTCCATGCATGCCTACTTTATCTGGCAAAAGCCCTGTCGCATTACTCAATAAGTTCATTTCTGCCATTGTTTTTGTTCCGTCCTGGAACGCAGCCAGCATATGTGAACTCATATGTTTACTATCTGCTTCTGCTTTACACGTATCTGGATTTGCTTCAGGGAAGAATGGGTTGTTTTTGCCTTTCCCAGCAACCAGCACCTCAAGCCCCATTGTTTTCGCAAATTCATATAATTCTAGTGTTGCTGCTGGTTCGTCTCCAGCTGATCCAGAGTAAACAAGCCCTGCGTTCGTGAATAATTTATGCATCACCAAACCGATGGTAATATCGACTTCTACATTTAAAAGAACAAGATGTTTTTTTGAATTAAGCGCTTCCAAAGAAATGTTTGCTCCGACCTCTGGAACACCTGTTGCATCCACAACAACTTCCACGAAATCTGATTGAATCACTTCTCTATAATCATTTGTGACAACCATTTGATGAGACTTCGCATGCTGTTTGTAAAAATTCGCTGCCTTCTCTGCTGCACTGAGGTGAATATCACAAACACCCGCTACAATCATGCCTGGGATTTTAGAAATTTGTGAAATGAGTCCAAAGCCCATTTGGCCAGCTCCAATAATCCCTACTTTGATCGGATCTCCGCTGCGTTCTCGTGCTAACAACTGTTGATAAATTGACATCTAAATCATCCTTTCAGGTTTTCTTGCTTCACAATAGATTGCTAGAAAAATAATCTGAAACTTTTAACAAATGTTATAAAAATTAACAAAAATCTGTTTCTTGTAACATTTGTTATTTTATTTATCATTTGTTATGAACTTAGTTTATATGATGTGTCAACTTTGTGTCAAGCTAAAATCGATAAAATTTTCAATCTTTTTGAGTCTAAAGACTCAAAAAAACCACCTAATATGATTAGGTAGTTACTTTAATAAGGCATCTCCTGTTCGTTCATCCGTAATTAATACATGAATTAATCCACCTTCTAATGCTGCCCTTATCGCTTCAATCTTTTCTTCTCCACCAGCGACACCAATGACTAGCGGAATTTCTTTCAGCTTTTGCGGGCTTATGCCCATCACCCGGTCGTTCCATGGATGAGGGTACACTTCCCCTTTATGATCAATAAAGTTATAACAAATGTCACCTGCTACATCCTTCGCTTGGAGTATATCCTCCTCACCGCTTGTCATGTAAGATTTCACCATCGTTGAATGCTGCGGAACTCCGCCAATCCCTACAACAGCAATATTTGATGATTCTCCTAATTCAATCACTTTTTTGATCGACGGCTGTCTAATCAGCACTTCCTTCGCTTCTTTCGTATCAAGCATGACAGGAACATGTAAAAATTCACATTTAGATTTGAGTGCCTCTGTACATCTCGCAATAATATAGTTGGCATGGATATCAACATCTTCATTCCCAACACCTCCGACAAGCGGAACAAATGTCACGGATGGATAATGCTGGACAGACGTAAGCGCTTTCGCCATTTCATGCAAAGTTGTCCCTGAGGAAAAGCCGATGACTTGACCATCCTTCATCACTTTTAATAAAAAACCCGCAGCCGCAGCTCCGATTCGGCTTTTTGTTGTTTCTTGACTGAGAGATTCAACACATACGACTTCTCGCAGCCCATATTTACGCTCTATTTTTCTTTCTAACGACCCGTATTGTTGATTGACTTCATCATGAATAATGATTTCCACGATTCCTGCTTCACGTGCTTTTGCCAAATATTTCGATATGAGCGAACGGCTAACCCCAACAGCTTCTGCAATTTTAGATTGGGTGGCGCCTTCTTCATAATACATATGCGCAACCTTAATGAGCAGCCTTCTTTCATCATGGAATGTCATAATAACCCTTCTTTCCGCATCTGTGTTCCCTAACAAATGATATCTAAAATAACATTTGTTAAAAACAGATTAAATGAAAAGAATAACCGAGTCAATACTAAAGACGTGTTCTCTAAAAAGAATGAATAAAGCCGCACATGAAGTGGCGGCTTTAAAAAATGTTCTTATTCATTTGTTTAATGGCTGCTTTTTCAAGCCTTGATACTTGTGCTTGAGAAATCCCGATTTCTTCAGCGACTTCCATTTGCGTTTTGCCTTGGAAGAAGCGTTTACGAAGAATCATTTTTTCTCGATCATTCAATCTGCGCATTCCCTCTTTTAAGGCCAATTCTTCCACCCATTGTGTGTCTTTGTTCCGATCATCACTAATTTGATCCATGACATAAATCGGATCTCCTCCGTCATTATAGATCGGCTCAAACAAAGAAACAGGATCTTGAATCGCATCTAGGGCAAAGACTATTTCCTCATGAGGAACTTCTAGCACTTTGGCAATGTCTTCTGCCGTTGGTTCCTTGCTTGTCTCACTAATTAGCCTCTCACGGACCTGAAGTGCCTTGTAAGCAATATCTCTTAGTGAACGAGACACTCGAATCGGGTTGTTATCACGCAAGTATCGACGGATTTCTCCTATGATCATAGGGACCGCATAAGTTGAAAATCTGACATTGTGGCTTAAATCAAAATTATCAATTGATTTCATTAATCCGATACAGCCTACTTGGAAGAGATCATCCACATACTCGCCTCTGTTGTTAAAACGCTGAATCACACTTAAAACCAACCGCAAATTGCCATTGACTAGCTTTTCTCTTGCTGTATCGTCACCCTCATCTTGCAGCTGTCTGAACAATTTTCTCATCTCTTCGTTTTTCAGAACAGGCAATTTGGAGGTGTCGACTCCGCAGATTTCCACTTTATTTCTGGACACTTTTTTCCCTCCCTACAGGAGCTGTTGTACAAAGTTCAGTATCTCCTCGGGATGGAAAAATATGCACAAGCTATGACGAAAAACATGCAAAAATGGGTTGATTCCTTTGTCAGCGTAGGGACAGAGCTCTCAAAAAAATTTTTTAGACCATTTTGTTAAATTCCTTTTGTAATCGTTTAATAATTCTTTTTTCCAGCCTTGAAATATATGACTGGGAAATTCCCAGCATATCAGCGACATCTTTCTGAGTTTTTTCCTCACCGCCGACTAAGCCGAATCTGAGTTCCATAATCTGTTTTTCACGATCGTTTAATTGTTCTAACGCTTTTTTTAGCAATTTTTTATCTACATTCGCTTCAATATCGCGGGTGATAATATCATCATCTGTTCCAAGTACATCTGATAAAAGCAGTTCATTTCCATCCCAATCGATGTTGAGCGGCTCGTCAAACGATACTTCTGAACGGATTTTATTATTTCGGCGCAGGTACATCAAAATCTCATTTTCAATACATCTCGAAGCATATGTCGCAAGCTTGATCTTTTTTTCTGGATTAAATGTATTGACTGCCTTGATCAGACCAATGGTTCCGATACTAATTAAATCCTCAATATTAATACCTGTATTTTCAAATTTCCTGGCGATATAGACAACTAATCGTAAGTTTCTTTCGATGAGAATAGCCCTTGCTGTTTGATCACCCTTCGGTAATTTGACAAGCAATTCCTGTTCCTCATCCTTTGATAATGGAGGCGGCAGCGCCTCACTTCCACCAATATAATAAATTTCATCACTCTTTAGACCTAGCTTCATGAGGAGTTTATACCAGTAGTAAGTGAGTTTAAATTTTAATTTTTTCATCTTCTTCTCCCTTCTAAATGTCAAGTTGACCTCGTAAGATAAAAGACATGACCAAAAAACTACGACACCCCTTGTATGATCTTCCCATCTAACATATCTGGATGAATGATGGATTGAAATTCCTGATCTGCTGATAAACCGCTTAGGCTCATTCCAACAAAACACTTGGCTGGCTGGATCATATGCGTTTTTGAATAAATGACGACCGTATCTGGTTTCAAGCATAGGAGAAACCCATGATCATGACCGACCGCACGATATGGAACAAGTCTTAAACGATCAAGCAGTGGAAACCGATCATCAAGCTTTTGCATCACTTCAACAGGGTGAGACTGTCTCATCAGTTCTATAAATGGCTCTCCACAAATAGACGTTAACTGATCGAGCTGGACGATCATGACAGGTGTTTTCGTCATAGGATCATACAGCTGGTTGCCAGAATCAACGAGTCCATTTAATCGGATGGTCTCTCCATGAATGTGTATCTCCACAAGCACTTGTTCATCAAACTGTCTTTTTTTCGCACCAACCTCTCCTAATCTTTTCTTTGAAAACAGCCAAATGGCAGGAAAGCCTGTTAAAACGAAAAGCCAGCTAATGGGATCGCCAAAGCCATCATTTTGTGAAATAAGCAGGCCATCTTGAATGATTGTATTTGTTTGCAAAAACGAATGAACCCCGATCATGCCTCCTCCCATCAAAAATGTTACAAAGTAAAAAGCAAACAGGTTTTGAAAAAAGGAACGAAATCTTTGAAAACCAAAGGTTGCAAACACGATCAAGACAGAAAAAAGTAGTTTGCCTAAAGGGTGTGACACATACATTGCAAATGGTGTAAAGAGCAAGAGAACGATGCTCGATCCAATCAGAGCTCCTAACATATATCGCCTTTTTTTTACTTGTCGTTTGAGAATAAATGCAGTGAGTAAGAGAAGCAATAGATCAAAACAAAAGTTTAACAGCCAAATCACATCTAAATAAATGACCACCTTCTGCTCCTTTCATCTGAAACAAAGAATCAAAAGCAGTACTTGCACTTGTTTGTACCAGTATAAAACAGTTATGAGATGGAAGTCTGTCAATTCTTGTTGGGGATGATAGAGAACTTTTGGTGGATTGTTATTGTTTTTGTCGAGGAATGAGAGTGCGGGACAAGAGAGCGATGTTTTGGACAAGTTTTCAAACGATTGTGCGGGACAAAAAAGACACGCTCTAAAGAGTCGTGTCTTTTGCTAAGGATTACTTCTCGTTGATGTTTAATGTGCCTGAAGCCTTTTGTCTTGTGACATTTCCATAATCATCTCGCACAATGACTTCAATGACTGCGCCTTTTGCTTTTGCGGTAGATGTAGCCGTCCAGTAGCCTTCATATGTTCCCTTGGCTACTTCGCGGATCGGCAGCTCTGCTATATTTTGAAGCTTTGATCTAGCATTTGTCAGCGGCATGTGAATGACAAAGGTGGCCTCTAGCTTTTCCCTGCTTTTAAATGAAATTTTAACAGATTCTCCCGATGATAAATTGACATGCTCAGCTGGAGTCAGCTCAGAAATGTCAGGTACCTCGTATTGAACATCAATGTCGACTTTTTTAGTCGTTTTGTTTCCTGCTGCATCCTTTGCTATTACTTTTATCGTATTCTTCCCGTTCTCAAGCAGCACTCTTGCGGAATACTTCCCATCTTTTACTGTCGCTTTCTTTCCATTCACTGTGACTTGATCAAGATGATCGTCCGTTACTTTTCCTTCCACAGTGAGCGATTCTCTATTTGATTTCTCGCCTTTTTTCGGTGTATCAATGGTCAAAGTTGGTGCTGTTTGATCAATGATCACCTTTACCGGCTTGGATCGTTTCGTTGCACCTTTATCCGTGACAGTCGCTGTAGTGAACTCATGCTCTCCGCTTGAAACAGTGATCTTCTCTTTGAAGACGCCCGACTGATCTGCTTTGACTTTGGCGACCTCTTTGTCGTTTTGATAGATCGCTACATCAAGCCCAGGAGAGGCTGTGCCTTCAAGCTCCAATTCACCTTTATTTGTGATGGTTCCCGCCTTTGGAGATGTAATCTCTGGCACCTCTGCTTCATAGTTAACAAGCGCGCGAATCATATAATTCCCCTCTTCTTTTGGAGAAGGAGAAAAGGCACCGCTCGTCAACTGCCAGCTTCTTTCAGTATTTGGCCCATCTTCATCTGTTGCAAGCCCCGGAGATTCCGTGTTTTTTTTCGTTTGAATGTAGACGAGATAGAAATCTCCATCCACAGTGATTGCTTGATCTTCTAAATCTACTTTTGTCCATTCACCATTACGCAGTGCATTCGCTTTTAAAGGTCCTGCGATCTTTTCACCTGGTGCTCCGTTTTTACCGGAAGCATCATACACTTCAACTGCAAATTCATTACCGCCAGGAGCTGGCCACTCTGCTGTCCAGAAACGGAAAAGTCCACCTGTGACTTGTGCTTGTTTCTTCCCCTTTTCTAGTGAAAACTTCACAGCCCAGCCATTGCCAGGATCATAGAAAGCCCGCGCATTTTCAGCTGTCCCGTCATCGTAGCCGATTTCACCAGGAAAGCCGATAAAAGGCTCAAGCTTGATCTCTTTTTCCAGCGGCTTTTCTGTGACATCCACCGTAAACGAATAGCCTTTAAAACCTTTCGCAAATACTTTGACTGTATAGATACCGCTCAATGCCTCTAGAGAAAACTCGCCGGATTCATCTGTTTTCACCGGTTCAATGTTGGCATCCTCGACAAGATAAACAGTGGCATTCTTTACTTTTTGACCCGTTATTTCATTGACAACTGTGCCTGATATCGTTCGTTTCTCAAGTGGCTGTAAGGAGAAATTCGCTTCTGCCTTTTCATTTGAGGAAATATTGACTGTTTGGGTGCGTGATTCAAAGCCATAAGCTTCAGCTTTTACTGAAAATTCTCCTGCTCCATGAGAAAGCTGGTATCTTCCTGTCGCTTCATCAGTGTACGTTGATTTTCCGCTTTCAAGGACACTAATTTCCGCCTTCATAGGAAGGGCTTGAATGGACGGGACATCTAGACCTTTTTCCTTTTTCAGCTGCACATGTTTTTCTTTTACTTTAGCAGGTGTTGCCCTTTTCGGATTGACTGATTTCTTATTTTGCGTTGTAGACTTTTCCTTTTTGATCACGCCAAGGTGTTTCTTTGCTTTTTGAGGCAATGCTTGATCTGTTATTTTCACATCATCTAAATAAAAGCCGTCTTTTGTGACACTGCCGTCTGTTCTCAGCTGAAAAATCACTCTCACCTTTTGACCTTTATAGGCAGATAAATCGACTTCACCTGCTGTCCATGCATTTGTTTTTCCTGTATAGGCAGCCACTTGAACAGCATCTTCGCCCTCAGGCTGCACATGTACATGCACATAGTCATAGTTTGCTTCGAGATCGTGCCAGTATTGATATTGCAAAAAGGAGGAGCCTGACTCTGGTACCGCAATCAACGGCATTGATAAATTGGCATCCGTTTGATTTTCATAAGGACTGTCTAAGTTTGTGGCATAGACACGTTCTCCAGTAAAGGCTTGTTTCGGACCTGTGGACGGTTTTCCCCACTGCCACGGATCTTTTGTTCCACCACTGAACCATCCACTTGGCCATGCTTCAAAATCTTGCGAGTAGCCCGTGGTGACGGATGTCTTAATCGGTAGCGTGTACGGCTCTGATGCCGCTTCATTTTCTCCAAAATCTTTTACAATCCATCGATACGTGATGTTCTCACCCTCAAGTTCAGGAAGCTGGACAACATAGGTTCCTTTTAAATGGTTTCCACCCGTACGACTTGCTTGTAGCGTCTCCCATTCACCTTGATCGACTTGGTAGGTCAAGGATACATTCGTCACAGCTACTTCATCTTCCGCTGTAATTGTGAGAGGCGTTGGCGTAGAAGCAAAAATTTCGTTCGGTCCTTTATGAGAAAAAACAGGCGGTTCTGTATCTTCCCCTTCTGTGGTGACCTGGCCTTCAATCGTGCCGATTCCGTCGGTTAATGCCGTGATGGCCTCTCTCGCATCAACTAAACCTGCCCCATAGCCATTGTTAGGCGATTCGGGAAATTGTTCGTCTGTCAGCGGCTTTGCTGTATCAATGAGAATCTGCTCAATCTCTTCAACAGAAAGATCTGATTGTACTTGGCGAAGAAGAGCAACAACGGCTGAAACATGCGGACCTGCCATTGAAGTGCCATTCCACCCATCCTCATACCCTTTCCCTGGGATTGAAGAACGAATGTTTACCCCTGGGGCAGCAATATCTGGTTTCATAACGCCATATGGAGACGGACCTTGCAGTGAGAAAGACCCTAATTTGTTGTCTTGATCAGTTGCACCTGTAGCAAAGGCTTCTTGGTAGTTTGCGGGGTTTGCAATCGAGCCCTCACCTCCAGGATTAAATAAATCGGTATTGCCAGCTGAAAACTCTGGAAAGATGTCTGCTGCTCTCCAAGCATTGACCACATCTTTATACCAATCATCAAGACCAGGCCCACCGCCCCAAGAATTATTTACGACATCTGGTGCCTTTTCTGGATGCGGGTTTCCGTTCTCATCCTTCGGTGCCAAAATCCACTCACCTGCATCTAGCAGATCAGCATCTGTTCCTCCATCTTCTGAGAAAGCTTTCACTGCGATCCATTTTGCACCTGGTGCGACCCCGATTTGATTCGTTCCATCTGGCTCAGAACCAACCATTGTTCCAGTCACATGTGACCCATGCTCTAAGTCATCGTAAGGTGCTTCAGATCCTGTCGTTGCATCATACCAATTGAATTCATGAGATGGTTCATTCGGATGAGCCGGATCAAACCCGCGGTATTTTTCTTTTAAAGCAGGGTGATCCCACTCCACACCTGTATCAATACTTGCAACGACTGTACCAGTACCGTCATAGCCTAAAGCCCACGCTTCTGGGGCATGAATCTGAGAAATATTCCACTCGATTCCATCTACTGCTTTGATTTGTTTTTTCTGCTGAGAACTCTTCAAATCAACAGGACGATGAATTTGACGTGTTTCATTCGGCAACACTTGATCTACTTCTGGAAAGGAAGCGACCTTTTCCATGACTTCTTTCGTTCCCGTCACAGCTAGACCATTCACGATATAGTACGAATGAATATCCTTCACTTGCTTTTTCTTTTTTTGCTTTTGTAAATACGTAAGCAGTGCTTGTTGTGTCTCAACAGACGTTGCTCTTAGCTCAGATACAACAGCCGATCTTTTTGTGTACTGCGTTTTAGCAGCTGTTAGTTTCTGCTTTTTGGCTTTCGACACAGCTTCCTTCGCTACTTTTTGCACGTTTGTTTGTTCCTTCATTTTGACTAAAAAGGTTACCTTGTCTTTCTGGTGAAACTGCTTCATTAATCTAGATGAAATCTTTGCTTTTGTTGTCTTAGATGAAACAGCTTCCTCCTGATATGAGGTAGAAGTCGATTTTGCCTGAACCATCCCAAAGCTTGTCATCGTTAATGTACCAATCACCAATAGACTCATCAAACGATAGCCAGCGGTTTTGTGAAACTTCACTTTCAATCAAATCCCTCCTCCTCAAATGGTCAAGCAGCGTGTCGTCCTCACTTCTCCCTTCCTTTTTGTTTATGACAAGATTCCTGGTGTTCTATTTAATGTAGTCAAATAAAGTTCATCATTTTGTCGTTTTTTGTAACAGGTATCAAAAATGATTCTTTTGACTTAATCCAAATAAGCCGAAATGCATAGGGTGGATGGAGTGATTCTTTCATGTTCAAGACTTTTTTATTAGAAGAACAACAGATCCCTTTTTTCTTTTAGGCATTAAAAAATCCCCTTCCAATGGAAGGGGATGAGACATGTTCAATTAGCGTTTGTTGCGGTTACGCAAGAACGTTGGGATATCGAGCGTATCATCGCTCGATTGTTGTGTATTTTGTCTTGGCTGAGATGATGTTTGCTGATGTTCCTCGCGCTTTACTTCACGCTTTTGTGGAATGGATTGATTTTGCTTTAATCCTTGACCTAATGGATTTCTTTGTGATTTTGTCACTTCTGGCTCCTGCTCAATAAATCCAGTTGCGATCACTGTCACCACAATTTCATCCTTCAAGTTATCATTAATAACAGATCCGAAAATCATGTTTACATCTTCATCAGAGGCTGATGCAACAATATCAGCTGCTTCTTGCACCTCATAAAGACTTAGGTTTGTACCACCTGTAATATTCATGATGACGCCTTGTGCACCGTCAATTGCCGTTTCAAGAAGTGGTGAAGAAATGGCTTTCTTCGCTGCTTCAGCGGCACGGTTTTCACCTGTTGCGACTCCAATTCCCATAAGGGCTGAACCTTTGTTGGACATGATTGTTTTCACGTCAGCAAAGTCAAGGTTAATCAAACCTGGTGTGGCAATTAAATCTGAAATTCCTTGAACACCTTGTCTTAACACGTTATCCGCTGCACGGAAAGCTTCAAGCATTGGCGTATTTTTATCAACAATTTCAAGCAATCGATCGTTTGGAATCACGATTAATGTATCAACTGCTTCTTTCATAGAAGCAATTCCTTCAACTGCTTGAAGCTGACGCTTTCTTCCTTCAAATGTAAAAGGACGAGTGACGACACCAACTGTCAATGCCCCAGAATCCTTTGCAATCTTTGCAATGACAGGTGCAGCACCAGTACCAGTTCCACCGCCCATACCAGCTGTAACAAAGACCATGTCAGCGCCTTTTAATACTTCTTCAATTTGTTCTTTGCTTTCCTCAGCGGCCTTTTTACCGACTTCAGGATTCGCACCTGCTCCAAGCCCTCTTGTCAGCTTAGCACCGATTTGCATTTTTGTTTCTGCTTTTGATAGATTTAACGCCTGTGCATCTGTATTAACTGCAATAAAATCGACACCTTGTACGTCATTTTCAATCATTCGGTTGACAGCGTTATTTCCGCCCCCACCTACTCCGATTACTTTAATTGATGCTAGGCCGTCTATATTTGTTTCAAACTCCAACATGCTGAATCCTCCTAATCCGTCGAAAATCTAATTCTATTCCCAGAACATATTAAATAGTTTTTTCATTTTGCCCGGTTTTTTATTTGTCTCTTGTTGTGCTTTTTGCTTTACTTTCGGTCTTGGCTGAGCTTCTTTCACTTGTGATGCAGCAGAAACCGGCTCCATGGACGCGCCTACTTCATGAAACGCTTCATCCGGCATTTGGAATCCAACCTGTCTGCCCTGGATCTTTGCATTGCGGTAAGCAAAATGGATCAGACCCACTCCTGTCATAAATTGAGGCTCTCTCACCCCGATATAATTAGGACTTGCAATTCTTACATTGTTTTGTAAGACTGTTTGTGCAAGAGATAGGATACCTGGTATGGCTGCCTGGCCACCTGTTAGGACGAATCCGCCAGGCAAATCATGGACACCCATATTTCTTAATTCCTCTGCCACAAACAACAGGATTTCTTCCAGTCGTGCTTCGATGATATTGGCCGCTTCAAGTTGTGTATACGTCTGCTTTTGATCGGTACCAATGACGGAAACTTCAAATGTTTCCTCAGACGATGCCTCATCATAGAACGCATGTCCAAATTGTTTTTTGATTCGTTCAGCTTCTTCAGTGGAAGTTCTAAGTCCTATAGACAAATCTTTTGTAATGTTCTCTCCGCCCAAAGGGATACTGTGAGTAGAATAGAGATGCCCGTTTTCAAATACGGAAATCGTTGTAGATCCGCCGCCAATATCGACAAGAGCTACTCCTAGATTTTTTTCATCTTTCGATAATGCTGCTGAGCCCGATGCGAGTGGCTGCAAGCAAATATCCATAATTTCAATACCAGCTCGCTCTACACATCGGAGCCAGTTATGTAGAATCGTTTTAGAGCCTGTAATTAACGATCCTTCCACCTCTAGCCGAACACCAAGCATTTTTTTCGGATCTGTGATCTCATCTCTTCCGTCGACGATAAATTGTCTCGGAATCACGTCTATGACGAGATGTTCTTGAGGAATAGATACTACTTGTGCAGCATCTAAGACACGTCTCACATCTTCAGCATGTATTTCTTTGTTTTCACTAGATACTGCGACCACGCCGCTCGTATTCTGAATATGAATGTGGTTTCCGTTTATTCCGACAATCGCCTTTTGTAAAGGAAAACCTACCATTCTCTCAGCCTGTTCAAATGCTTGTCTAATAGAATGAACTGTCTCATCTATATCAACAATCGATCCTTTTTTTAACCCCTCTGAAGGGACATTTCCAACACCTATAATGTTAAGCGAATCATCCGCCATTTCTCCGACGATGACTTTTATATTGGATGTACCGATGTCAAGGCTGACGTAAATTTCATTGTTGTTCATTCTATGGCACCTCCTCACATATCAATACTTTCTATTCTATTATTTGCTGAACAACAATACAATGAATGTGTTTTTACAAGTGTGTAACAAAACTTAAAAAATCAACATTTTTTATTAGGATTACTGAAAATATTCGTTACATCATATGTATATCCTTTTTTATGACTCACTTTTTTTCTTTTTTTCTCTAGAAATTGTCCATTTTGTTAGTAGAATTCTTCGAATAACTGCTATGTTTTGAAACAATCTAACGCCGAACGCAAACATTCCGACTAAATACAAGTCTACACCAAGATGGACGCCCAGAAAAGCTAAACTTATTGCGAGTATAATATTAAAGAAGAAGCCTGATACAAACACCAGTTCATCGTATGCCCCTTGCAGATGTGCTCGAATTCCACCAATCAATGTATCAAGCGCAGCAAGTACAGCGAGGGAAAGGTAGTTAGAATACTCATTCGGTATCGTAAAATTTGTTAAAAAACCGATTGCAACTCCTATGATTAAGCCAAGAACAGGAAGCCACATTAAGATTTTCCCTCCTTTACATCGTCAAGAGGCTTCAATTCGTTTATCTGAATTGCACCGTCATATGCCTTCAAATGAATTTTTTTCTTCGGCTGGCTAATACTCAAGCTGAAATTTTCCTGAGCGAACAGATCGCCAATATCTGATACATTTAAACGGCTGTATAATTTGTCTGCCTGCTGGCTAATTATTTTAATGGTAACTGCATCATCATCTAAGCTGTAGCCATCCATTTTCGTCGTCCCATTAATATCTCGAATGACACTTGTATTAATCACACGGTGGTCATTAATGGATATATGTTTTGCCCCAAACATGTTGGCTTCGTTGATTAACTTTTTTAGAAGGTCAGGTGGGATATTTTTCACTTCTTCCCCGGTCAGATCCTTGGAAAAAAGCTGAGAAATCTCAACTTCAATCCCCTCCCCCGTTACCTCTGTAAAACCAGCCTTTTCTTTTAAATCTTTTAACGTTTTTGTTAATTGAGCTTCTTTTGATTGATCCCCTTGATGACCATACTTTTTCAGCATCTCATCATATTTATCAATTTCTTTCAGTAAATCCAATTCTTTACTTTTGGATGCAGATAAATCCTCTCTTAATTCCCAAACATCGCGAGTATCACGAACTTTAGGTTTTTGTATAGAGTTGAATTGGATGGAGACCATGACGCCAAATATCACCATCAAGGCTGTCAAACTAAGTAAAGGCTTCTTTTTCCTCAACACCACTCACCTTTTCACTTTTAATCTTTGTTTCTTAAAAGAGGATTCATACGAATATCCTTTTTTTCAATCGTCATTGAAATGTGGTCACTTGTCAGCTGATCAACCACCCCGCCTGCAATATTTAAAGCAGGTATTAACACAGCAGGATCCCCAATAGCAGAAATGACAAATGGCGCTGGATGCTGAACTCCGTCAACTGTGACGACTGGACCATTACAATGTATGTATGATTGGTGTGTGATTCTTTGTCCATTAATAGATACAGCAGATGTCCCTGATATAAATAGTTCGTTTATCACATGAAAAATGTGGCTCTCATGAACAATGTAATTATTGACATTTTGTCCACTCGGGATATAAGATGCATCTTCAAGAGATACTTTTACGCCTTTCCCTTTTACACCTATCTCCCCTGTAAACATTCTGTATTTCTCAACATCTTCCAACACATTAAAATACTGCTCTTTTTCATTTTTCAAACTGGATTCTGTCGCTTGAACCTTTGATTGAAGGCTATATAGTTCTTTTTCAAGTTTCTGATTCGCCTTTTCTTGTTTTGTCAACTGACTTTTCAAAGAGTATTCTTTTTTCCATTGTTCGGTTCGATTGACATCTGCCTGATGCTGCTTTGTATATTGGTATGAAAAAGAAATCAGAAACCCAAGAACAAGCATCACAATTGAGAATATAACTGTTTTGCCTCTCAACGTTCATCTTCCTTTTTCTTAGATTTAAAAGCTTCAAAATACGTTGCGACTTCCATATGAATCGTGCCTTTTTCAGATGACGAAAGTTCTTTTACAATAGCCGGATAGGTTTTCATTTTATCGGCGAATGTTTTAATTGATGCGATCACCGTGTTCCCGTCATTCATATAAAATTTAACGAGCCACTGGTTTGAACTTGTCGGTACATAATATACCTCTGAGATGAGTTCCTGAATAGAGGCTGGGAGCTGATTTAAAGATTTAACTGTTTGCTTCAGTTTCTCTTTATTGTCCCAATCGACAAAAATAGGTCCTGCATGATTCGGCGTTACTTCATCTGGTAAAGCTGTCCCATTTTCAAGAAGCTCATAGTATAGATTACCTTTTTGAAGATATGCAATATTTGCATATTCTTTTACAGCAATACTGACCTTATTTGGGAAATGTTTATTAATACTAACACTTTTAATCAGTTTATTTTGTTTAATATGGTCTGCTGTCATATCTTTATTTAAATTCCAAAACTCTGTCTCGCCTTCTTTAATTTGTGAAAGTTTAACAAGCTGTTTTGTTGAAACATGCTCGTTACCCGTGATGGTTAAAGAAGAAATTTTACTGATTGGTGTTTGCAAATAAATAATAATTAAAACCATGATAAAAAACAGCAGAATAAAAGAGATCAGTCTCCGATTCGCTTTCTGCTTTCTTTGTTCTTTAATTTTAGGAATTCGCTCTTCTATATTGACGATCTTTTCATTTTCATGATCAGGCCGCATATATACTCTTCACCTCATTCAAAGCTGCTTGTCCACACCTTTGGGTCATCATTTTGATTAGAAAACAAACGGCATGAAAAAATGCCGTTTGTTTTCCTGCGATGCCATCATTCATAAAAACTAGCTTTTAGTTTGCTTCACCGATAATTTCTACTTCTGTATGCATATCTACATTGTAGTCTTCTTTAATTTTCTTTTGAATGTACTGAATTAAATCCAGCACATCTTGAGCAGTAGCGCCACCAGCATTGACAATAAAGTTTCCATGCATATCAGAAATTCTTGCCCCGCCAATCTGGTATCCTTTTAAATTCGCCTTTTCTACAAGCTGTCCTGCATATTCAGGTAACGGATTTCGAAAAATACTTCCAGCACATGGTCGATTATAAGGTTGTGTTTCCTTACGATAGTCTTTATTTTGCTGCATTTTCTTTGTGATTTTCTCGCGATCATCCTGCTTGAGCTTAAACACGGCTTCGAGGACAATGCCCGGACGTTCTTTTTGAAGTACAGAAGTTCGATAGCTAAAGTTCATTTGCTCATTTGTTAACCACTCGATGCTTCCATCTTCAAATAAGATTCTAGCTTTCACAAGAATGTTACTGATGTCTGATCCATGTGCTCCTGCGTTCATATAAACAGCGCCACCGATAGACCCTGGAATACCAGCTGCAAATTCCAAACCTGAAAGGCCCTTCTTACTAAGAGACGTTGCGAGACGTACAACAGAGTAGCCACCGCCAACTGTAATTTCTTCATCATTTACAGTTAAGTGATCAAGTCCAGCGCCTAACTTCAGGACTACACCACGTATTCCTTTATCGAGTACAAGTAAATTAGACCCTCTCCCAATGACCGTCCAATCCGCATGATGTTTTTTCACCTGATCCATGATCGTTTTGACTGCGTCGACATCTTTTGGAATGATCAATAGATCTGCTGGTCCGCCTATTTTCATTGTCGTATGATTTGCAAGCGGCTCATTTTCAAGCACTTTACCAACTTGCGCTTCTAATAATTCATTCTTCAAGTTCTCCATATTACCCTCCGCCTTACCTAATATCATTCAATCATGTAGTCGTAATTTCTTTTAACACATTATATAAACGTGTAGCCGCATCTGGAACTCCAAGTTCTTTCGTTAAACGGCTCATTTGGTTTAGTTTCTCTTCATTACCGGCAATTTCATCAATTGCATGCAGCAAGCGATCTCCAGAAAGCTCTGATTCTCTTAAAACGATAGCAGCATCATGCTTTTCAAGTGATCTAGCATTGACTTCCTGATGATTTGCCGTCACGTATGGGCTCGGAATGAAAATTGTTGGAATTCCAAGAGCTGTCACTTCAGCAATCGTTGTTGCTCCCGCTCTTGCAACAATCACATCAATCGATTTCAGGTACTCCGGCATTTGATGCAAGAAAGGCTTTGTGATCATATTTGGTGCTGCACCTTTGTCCTTTAGTTCGTTTAGCACTTTTTCATAATGAACCTCACCAGTAATATATAAAACCTGGTAGTTCTTTGCCTTTAATTCATCTTGCATGTCAATGACTGCTCTATTGATCGGAGCTGCACCTCTGCTTCCGCCAAAAATAAGAACCGTTTTTTTCTTTTCATCTAGACCAAATTCTTTAAGAGATTTCCCCTCTTTAATAGAGACGACTTCAGAGGCTCTTGGGTTTCCCGTAAAAACAACCTTTTCAGAAGGAAAATGTGCCTTCGCTTCTTCAAAGCAAATGGCTACCTTATTAACATATCTCGCAAGGAATTTATTTGTGATACCAGGAAGGCTGTTTTGTTCGTGAATAATGGTCGGGATTTTCAGCTTAGAAGCCGCATAAACGACAGGACCACACACATAACCGCCTGTTCCAATGACAGCATCTGGTTTAAACTCTTTTAAATACGTTTTGCTTTTTTGAACGCCTTTTAGAAATCTCATCACCGTTTTTACATTATCAAAGGAAAGCTTTCTTTTAAAACCTGAAATCTCTATTGACTTGAAAGGGATATTTTCTCTTTCTACAATTTTCTTTTCAAGTCCATTTTCAGTACCAATATATAAAAATTCCACATCAGGATGCAGCCTTTTTACTTCTTTAATAAAAGCTAAGGCCGGATAAATATGTCCGCCTGTTCCGCCTCCACTGATTGCTATACGCATTATACCATTTCCCCTCAATTTTTTTCTGCTCTGAACAAAGTATAAACCCTGTTTTAAACAACAGGGCTCCGTTAAAACCTGTAAAGAAGAGTCAAAAATCATGTTTTCGAAACAAAAACTGTCATTTTCACTCTTCAAATCATTTTTTTGTACTTTTGCAAAATAAAAGTCGACATGGTTTCATGAACTAGCAGCACATTAATATCTAGCGTACCTGCTTACATTCAAAAGAACGCCAATTGCCATCAACATTAATGTCAGTGATGAGCCGCCATAACTTAGGAATGGGAGCGTGATACCTGTCACAGGGATAAGTCCAGTGACAACTGCGATATTAATCATCACTTGAATGGCAACCATAGAAATGATGCCAACTGCTAAGAAACTTCCGTATAAATCTGGTGCCCCAAGTGCTATTCGTATGCCTCTCCATAACAGAACACTAAAGAGCAATAAAATGAGTGATCCGCCTATAAAACCGAGCTCTTCAGACAATATGGCAAAAATAAAGTCTGTTTGAGGCTCAGGTAAATAGAAGAATTTTTGTCTACTTTGACCTAGACCCATTCCGAACAGACCACCTGGGCCAACAGCGTATAAGGATTGAATAATTTGAAACCCACTGCCTAGTGGATCCTCCCAAGGGTTTAAATAAGACGTAATTCGTTTTATTCGATAGGGTGCTGATAAGACAAGTGCAGCAAAACCGCTTAGCCCTAAAAGACCGAGAAATATAAAGTGAGCAATCCTCGCACCTGAAACAAAAATCATAATAATACAAGTTCCAACCATAACCGTTCCTGTCCCCAGATCCGGCTGCAGCATAATGATGGCAAATGCAGAAAACACAATACCTAACGCTGGTGCGAAACCTTTACGGAAGGACGTGATATTTTTTTGCTTTTCAGATAAGAATTTTGCGAGAAACGCAATCATCGCAAGCTTCATGAATTCAGATGGCTGAATACTAAACGCACCGACACCGATCCAGCTTCTTGATCCATTTCTCTCCATACCGATCCCAGGAATCAGTACAAGTAGCAAGAGGAGGAAACAAACAGCAATCAATATCTTTGACCAAGTCCGCCATGTCCAATAATCGACTCGCATAATGAAAAACATCGCGATAACTCCGATTCCAGCAAACAAAAGCTGCCTTTTTGCAAAATAAAACGAATCATCAAATTTATACGATGCCCACACAGCACTTGCGCTGTACACCATAATTAAACCAATCGTCAATAAAAGTAACGTAATGACAACAAGCAAAAAATCCGGAGAAGTTTTCTTATTCGTCAAGAGACCGACACCCCAAGCATAAGTTCATTTGGGCTGTCAGTCATATGAGAGACAAGCCCTTATTTAAGCATATGCACGGCGTTTACAAACATGTCTCCACGTTCTTCAAATGTTTTATGTTGATCCCAGCTTGCACAAGCCGGAGATAATAAAATCACGTCTTCTTCTTCAGATATGCTAAACGCCGCAGGTACTGCTTGTTCAACATTATCGACATGTTTTACGTGATGTATTCCCAGCTCTTCACCAAGCTTCAAAAACTTAGGTGCAGTCTCACCAAATGTGATAATTCCTTTCACATTTTTCATAAAAGGTTTCAATTCATCAAATTCATTGCCCCGATCCAGTCCACCTGCTAGTAAAATGGTCGGCTGTTCGAAGGCTGACAAAGCTTTAGTTGTTGCCAGTATATTGGTCGCTTTGCTATCGTTATAAAATTTTCTACTTTGAATCGTATCCACAAACTGCAAACGATGCTTCACTCCACTAAATGTTGTGAGTATATGTGTGATCGCTTCATTCGAACAGCCTGCATTTTTCACAACACAAATGGCCGCCAAAATATTTTCTTGATTATGCTCACCAGGAAGAACAACATCCTTTAGATCAATGACACGTTCATTCATGTAGTAGATAGCGCCATTTTTAATAAATGCTCCGTGCTCTACTGGCTCTTTCACAGAGAAAAACACCTTTTTCGCGTTTGATCCTTCTGCAAGCTTAACGACAGATGGATCATCTAGGTTGATCACGGCTATGTCATTTTCATGTTGATGTGCGTAAACTTTCTGCTTTGCTTTTTCGTATTCTTCACGAGTGTGGTGATAGTCTAAATGTGCGTCAAAAATATTTAAAATCAAGCTGATTTTGGGCCTGAATTCAACTGTTCCCATTAACTGAAAAGAAGAGAGCTCAGTTACAATCCATTCATCGCCAGCTGCATTTGCTGCGACTTCGCTGGCAACTGTTCCAATATTACCTGCCACTAATGTTTTTTGACTGTCTTTTTTCAGCATTTCATAAATCAATGTAGTGGTAGTAGTTTTCCCATTCGATCCGGTAATCCCAATAAAAGGAGATGAGGTCAAATGATAGGCTAATTCTATTTCAGTCCAAACTGGAATTTGGCGTCGAAGCGCCTCTTGAACCATCACATTCTCATATGGTATTCCAGGGTTTTTAATTAAAATCGTAATTTCTTTATCATCGAACATACGAAGAGGATGACTGCCACAAATGACATCAATCCCCTTTTCAGAAAGTAGCTGAGCTGGCTCATTTTCTTCAAATGGTTTTTGATCATTTACTGTCACGTTTACTCCGTGTTCGTGAAGAATTGAGGCGGCCGCATATCCGCTTTTTGCAAGACCTAATACTAGTACATGTTCGTTTTTTAACATTTGCATCTTATTCAATTATAACCACACCTCGATGTAAATTCCTAAAACAGCAAGCAATAAACCAGCTGTCCAAAAGGTGACAACTACTCTCCACTCAGACCAGCCAACTAACTCATAGTGGTGGTGAAGCGGGCTCATCTTAAAGATTCTTTTTCCAGTTGTTTTAAAGGAGATGACTTGAAGGATAACCGATAACGTTTCAACAACAAATACTCCTCCAATAATGACGAGTAAAATTTCAAGCTTCGTTAAAATGGCAATCGCTACAATGGCTCCGCCTAAAGCTAGTGACCCTGTATCACCCATAAATACTTTTGCAGGGTGCGCATTAAACACAAGGAAACCAAGGACGGCTCCAGCAACAGCTACTGAAAAGATGGCCACATCATACTGAGATTGATTCCAAGCAAGTATGGCAAAAGCTCCGAAAGCAATGGCAGCTGTTCCAGATAACAAACCATCAAGTCCATCTGTTAAGTTCACCGCATTAGAACCACCGACAAGCATGAAAATGACGAGGATAAAGTAAGCCCATCCTAAATCAAAGCTGACATCCGTTCCTGGGATGCGAATCGTCGTTGCAAACTGATAATAATGGAAGACTGCATAAAAAATCACTGCGATCACAATTTGACCGATTAATTTCTGTTTCGATGTCAATCCAAGATTTCGTTTCATCGCTACTTTAATATAATCATCTAAAAATCCTAATAAACCATAACCAAGTGTGACAAATAACAGTAAAAACATTTCTGGACTAATCTCAGAGAATTTGTTAATCATCACAATTGTTGTAATTGTGATAGAAAAGATAATCATAATTCCGCCCATCGTCGGAGTACCTGATTTCTTTTGGTGAGACTGCGGGCCTTCTTCTCTAATACTCTGACCAAATTTAAGTCTTCTTAAAAACGGAATAAAAATCGGGGATAAAAGAACACTGATTAAAAATCCCATTATGATTGTAAACAATATCACCTGTTCAAGCATCGTTCTTTACTCCTTCCGAATTTCCAAAGCCGTTTTCCATCAGAAAATAGCATTCATTATTATAATATTCATTCGAGTCTTTCATATGTTGTTTTTGTACAAAATGCTTCATTTCATTACACTCTTTTCATCATATTTAAGATTTGTTTAGATCTAAGATAGCGTCCACTGCAACTTTTGCATCATCAAAGTCGTAGACTTGATCGCCAATGATTTGGTACGTCTCGTGGCCTTTTCCCGCTATTAAGACGGTATCGCCTTTTTTCGCATTGGCAATCGCAAAAAAGATGGCTTGTTTACGATTCACAAAACTATGATAATATGCCTCAGGTACACCATTTTCCATATCTTTTAATATAGCTGATGGATCTTCACTTCTCGGGTTGTCTGATGTAAATACAGGCTCATCTGCATATTTCACAGCGATTTGGGCCATTTGAGGGCGTTTTGTTTTATCACGGTCTCCGCCGCAGCCTATCACACAGAAAATTTTGCCCTCAGTTAATTCTCTACACGTTGTGAGGACATTTTCTAAGCTGTCAGGTGTGTGCGCGTAATCAATGATGACAGGGAAGTCTTGATCACAGTTCACAAGTTCAAATCTTCCTTTGACTCCCTCCAGCTCTTCCATTGCACTGACGATCGTATCAAACGATAAGCCGGATACGATCCCTACTGATACAGCAGCCAGGATGTTATACACATTGAACTTTCCGATAAGGGCAACCGTCACGCATTTTGTGCCAATTGGTGTGATCAAATCAAATTGAGTTCCCTTAGGCTTGATTTGAATATTCTTTGCCATGACATCTGCTTTTTGTTCTAAGCCATACGTCATGATTTCAGCAGCTGTGACTTTTTCAAAATAACTAGAAGCTTCATCATCTGCATTTAAAATCGCGTGCTTCGGCTTATCGTGATGAAAGGCACTTCCAAGCTGAGAGAATAGCAAGCTTTTCGCGTGTTTATATTCTTCCATTGTGTTGTGGTAGTCAAGGTGATCTTGCGAAAGGTTTGTGAAAACGGCAATATCATAATCACATCCATGAACCCGGCCAAGATGCAATGCATGTGATGATACTTCCATAATTGCCGTGTCTACATCTTGATCAAGCATCTGTTTAAAGGTTTTTTGAAGTGTGACACTCTCAGGTGTTGTGTTTTTCACGTCGAGAATTTCATCATTCACCTTCATATACATCGTACCGATTAAGCCTGTTTTCTTCTCGGCTTTTCTCATCATTTGTTCGATCATGTGTGTTGTCGATGTTTTTCCGTTTGTTCCTGTGATACCGATTAGATTTAGCTTATGGGTTGGCTGGCTGTAAAACGCATCAGCGATTCTTGCAAGTGCTCTTTGAGAGTGTTTCACAATAATAACTGGTACATTTGTTATGTTAAGAGGGTGTTCTGCCACAATCGCTGCAGCCCCGCTTTTCACCGCTTTTTCAGCGTAATCATGTCCATCTACTGTATAGCCTTTTATGCAGACAAACAGGCTCCCTTTTCTCACCTCTCTTGAATCCATTTCAATGGAAGTGATATCGGGATTTTCGTTTATTAATTCGTTGTTTTCACTTTTAAAGTATGTAAGGAGTTCTTGTAAATTCATTATCATATCAAACCTCTCAAATTCGTTCACGTGCATGTCTTGTGAAAAAAACACACAGTCTATATTTTATCGCAAAAAAAAGGATACATCCAGCGTATTCCTTAAGTTTCTCTTGGAAAAAACACACTTTGTGCTCTTTTTTTAAAACTGCCCTTCTCTTTCAACAAAAAGAGGCAGCCGAATGAGTGCGGCTACCCTCTGTTCATTCTTTATTATTCATCGTTTAAGTATAATCTGATCGTTGAGCCCTCTTTCACTTTTGTCCCGGCAGCAGGAGACTGCTTCACCACTTTACTGCCAGTGCCTGAGGCATCGATCTTCAGGTTAATGAGGAGTGATTCAAGGTCAGAAACAGATCCCCCTACAAGATTCGGTACCTCAATGGTTTTTGTGTCCAGCCACTGGTACTTCTTTTCAATTTGTCCTTTTCTTTTTTTCACACCCATCTCAGGCAGGCTGTCTCGCATAATATGACCAACAATTGGTGCAGCTACTGTACCACCAAATTGAATAGTGCCTTTTGGGTTATCAACGGCTACATATACAACGATGCTTGGGTCATCAGCAGGCGCAAATCCGATAAACGACACAATATGGTTATTTTCCATGTATTTTCCGTCTTTTACCTTCTGTGCAGTTCCGGTTTTTCCGCCAACTCGATACCCTTCAACAAATGCATTTCGGCCAGTTCCTTGAGCAACTACACTTTCAAGCGCATATCTGATTTCTTTTGATGTTTCAGCTGAAATCACTTTCTTCTTGGCAATCGGTGATTGCTTTTTCACGACCTCTTTTGTGACCGGATCTATCCATTCTTTCGCAATATAGGGTGTGTAAAGCGTCCCGCCATTTATCGCAGCTGCCACTGCGGCTACTTGTTGAATCGGCGTAACGGAGACACCTTGACCAAAAGCAGTTGTTGCCTGCTCTACAGGACCTACTCGATCAAGCGGAAACAAAATTCCTCTCCCTTCCCCTTGAAGATCGATTCCTGTTTTCTGGCCAAAACCAAAATTTTTAATATAGGAAAATAATTTATCTTTCCCAAGACGGTCGCCTAGCGCTACAAAGCCTGGGTTACAGGAGTTTTGCACCACTTCTAAAAATGACTGTGATCCATGCCCGCCTTTTTTCCAGCATCTGAGCCTTGCTCCATCGACCGTCACAGATCCACTGTCAAAAAAATGATCGCGTTTTAAATTCACTTTCTTTTCTTCTAATGCTGCTGCAAGTGTAATAATTTTAAACGTCGATCCCGGCTCATATGTGCTCCACACTGGTAAATTTCGGTTAAACACTTTTGGATCAACTGATTGATAGTCAGCTGGATCAAAATCCGGCCTGCTTGACATCCCAAGCACTTCACCATTTTTCGGGTTCATGGCAATGGCGATCATGCCATCTGGATTATATTTTGCCTGCGCATTATCTAATTCTCGTTCAATGATGGTTTGTACTTTCGAATCGACCGTTAATTTCATATCAAGACCATCTTTAGGCGGTGTATAATCATCTGCTTCATCTGGCATTTTCTGTCCTTTTGCATCGGAATAGAATTTCACAGAGCCTTTTTCACCTTTTAGGTCATCATCGTAGTAGGCTTCCAGCCCAAGTAAACCTTGATTATCAATTCCAGCAAAGCCTAGTACATGGGACAGGAAACTGCCAAACGGATAATGTCTGATGCTGTCTTCCGCTACATAAACTCCATCTAAATCAAGCTCTCTTACTTCTTTTGCTTTTTCATGAGATACTTTTCTGCCCTCAGGAGAAATTCGCTCAATTGATGTTTTCTTCGTGACGTGCTTGTATGCTTTCTCCTCAGACATATTCAGCACTGCCGCCAGTTTCTTGCTTGTTTCTGCGGGATCTTTAATTTGCCGCGGGACGACCAAAATGGATGGAGCACTTTTGTTCGTCGCCAGCTCTACCCCATTCCGGTCCAAAATATCTCCTCGTTCCGGTTCGAATGGGAGATTACGGCTCCATGAATCTTTTGCTAAGCTTGTCAGCTTTTCGCCCATAATAAACTGTACATATCCTAATCTAGTATCTATGATGAAAAAAATGATCACCCCAAACAGCAGCACGAAAAGCAATCGTTTTCTCACTGTTACACTCGACACTCGCACGCCCGGTTCACTCCTTACATATGGCTTATGTCTATCATATGCAAGCCCGTCCTCTTGTAGAACGGTCTAGTCCATCCCTCTAAAGCAAAAGAAAAAACCTAGCAAATGGTTTGCTAGGTTTTGCAGTTAATTTGGGCTTTTAAATGTCACAGTGACGACCTTATCTGAAATCTCCGCTCCACTTTTGACACTTTGTTTGACAGCATATCCTTGTCCATTTGTTTCAATGTGCACACCCGAAATGGACGCATATTGAAGTACTTCCCTTCTGGACCAGCCTGTCATATCAGGCATCTTAATGGTTTTTCCTGCTGTTTTCAAGAAGACTTTCTGGCTTTCAGAGTATTCAGAGCCCGCACTCGGCGACTGGCGTTTAATGGATAAACCATCGCCGATGACAACAGGTGTTAAGTTTTTATTTTTGACTTCCGTTTCTGCTTGTTTCACTTCTAAATCCAGGAATGAAGGCATTGTTTCTTGTTTCACCTTTTGTTCGCCTGATTTTTTATCGTCTGTTTTTGTTGGTGCTATATTTAAATATAGCAGACTATTTTTCATGACAGGGTTAAAGATTTGTGAAACAGGGGCAGAGCCTGTTTCTGTTTCAGACAATTGTGGCTGCTGTACTGCCACATAAACGAGCAGCTTCGGATCATCTTTTGGCGCCATCCCCATAAATGAAAAGACGTAATCGTTTCTTCCCTGGAGGTAACCGCCGGCTCCGCCAATTTGTCCTGTCCCTGTTTTCCCAGCGACGTCAAAGCCTTTGATTTGATAAGGCTGACCTGTACCAATTTTCGAGGAAACAACCTCACCTAAAATGTCACGGACTTGCTTCGCTGTATCAGATGAAATCGGCTTTCCAGCTACTGTTGGTTCGTGCTGCAAGATCGTTTTGTTTGTGTTCGGGTCTGTAATATGGTCAATGACATATGGCTTCATCATCGTTCCACCGTTGGCAATCGCTGTCGCTGCTTCGATTTGCTGAATTGGTGTAATGGCAGACGCTTGACCATAAGCCGTCGATGCTTTGTCATATTCGTATCTGTAGTTGATTTTGCTAGACGCTTCATTCGGTAAGTCAATTCCCGTTTTGTCATAGAAATGGAATTTTTGCAAATATTGTTCGTATCGCGTGAATCCTAGCTTTTCCTTTGCCAGCTTTGCAAAGGCCACATTAGAAGAACGGAGAACACCTTGATGAAAGTCAATTTTCCCCCAGCCATTTCCGTTGTTGTGATCTCTTACAAGGCCGCCGCCTACTTTATAAGTACCAGATTGGTATTTATCATTGCCTTGGTAGACCCCTTCTTGGATCGCCGCAGCGAGTGTAAAGATTTTCATCGTCGAACCAGGTTCAAATGCATATGAAATGACATCATTGTTATAGTTCGTAATGTCGAGTTCATTTAAATTAAAGCTTGGGCGCTGTCCCATCGCGAGAACTTTTCCTGTTTTCGGATCGACGACTGTCGCAATGATTTTCTTCGGTTTATATTTTTTGGCGACCTGCGTCATACTTTCTTCAAGGAATGCCTGAATTTTTTGATCGATGGTCAGCGTCACGTTTTTCCCATCTTTCGGGGCGACAATGTCTTCTTTACTATTTGGAAGAGCCCACCCGCTTCTGTCACTATTATACGTCACATAGCCATCTTTTTCTTTTAAGAATTTATTTAGCGCCTTCTCAAGCCCCATTGCACCTGACATGTCCTTGGTCGCCTCATCTAATCTTGCATAACCAATTAAATTAGAAGCAAACATGCCGTTTGGATAATATCGCTTCGTATCTTTTTCAAACGCGACGCCAGGAAGCTTTAGCTTTTCAATTTTTTCCTTTGTTGAAAAACTAATGTCTTTCCCAGCTTTACCAAACTCGACTTGGAACGCATCCTTTGTATTCAGACGCTTTAAAATTTCGCTTTCGCTCATATCAATTACTTTTGACAGCTCTTTTGCTGTCTTTTCTTTATCGACGACATGCATTGGGTGCTTTGGATCCACCGTCATTTTCTTACTCATGATGGCAATGAGTTTATACACAGAGGTATCCTCTGCAATCACATTTCCATTTCGGTCTAAAATGGATCCTCTTTTGGCTTCAAGTGTTTTCTTCGATTGATATTGTTCATTTGCCTTGGCTGCTAGAACTTGTCCATCAACCGTTCCTGTAATCTGAATATAAATAAAACGTGCAAGGATGATAAAGAAAAACAGGGCGAAGCAAATACTCGCAATTGCCGCGCCTCTGTTCATCATTTTATTCTTTTTAGGCATCGCCATGTTAATCGACCTTCTTAACATCTTTCGATATGCTTAAGCCTGCTTTTTTAGCGGCTTCGATGATTCTTTCTGGTTCACTTAGCAAATCTCTTTCCTTTTGTAGCTCAGTGATTTTCTTCGATTCTAAAGATACTTGCTGTTCTAATTTCTGCACTTCGATATTTGCGTGATACACAGCAAAGGCTTTAGAAATGATGAGAATGGAGCTGCACATAAGAGCCATGACAAACATGACAAGTAAGATTTTTTCACCAAGTGTAATAGAACCTCTTCTTCTAATGACAACCGATTGGCCTTGCTGCTCTGTTTGATGTTGCTTCACTTCTCTTTGGTAAGCCAAATTACTCATAAGAAACCTCCTTTTTATCATCATCTATGGTGTCGTTTACTTTTTTTCTGCAATTCGGAGCTTCGCTGAACGGGCACGGTTGTTATGTTCCAGCTCTTGTTCTGATGCGACGATCGGTTTTCTCGTGACCAGCTTCAGTTTTGGTTCAAGTCCTTCTGGAATCACTGGTAATCCGTGCGGAAGTTCTGGAAGAGAAGACATCTCTTTAAATGTACTTTTACAAATCCGATCTTCAAGTGAATGGAATGTAATGACAGAAATTCTCCCCTTCGGATTGAGTAACTCTATTGCTTGTTCTAGTGCTTCTTCAAATACTTTCAATTCGTCATTTACGGCAATTCGGATCGCTTGAAACACTCTTTTCGCTGGATGTCCGCCAGTTCGTCTTGCAGGGGCGGGAATTCCTTCTTTGATAATGTCTACAAGTTGACCCGTTGTTTCAATTGACGCTTTTTTTCTAGCTTCTTCAATTTTGCGTGCGATTTGCTTGCTGAATTTCTCTTCCCCATATTTGTAGAAAATCCGAACTAGATCTTCAAATGGCCATTCATTCACCACTTGTTTGGCCGACAATGCGGCTGATTGATCCATTCTCATGTCAAGAGGTGCATCATGATGATAACTAAAGCCTCTCTCTGGTGTGTCAAGCTGAGGAGACGATACACCAAGATCAAAGATCACACCGTCTACGCTTGTAATGCCTTGTTCATTCAGACGTTCTTTTAAATATCGGAAGTTGCTTTTTATGAAAAGAATGTTCGCTTTTGAATCTGCGAGCTTCTCTCGTGCATGATCCAGTGCAGCATCGTCTTGGTCAAAACCAATCAATGTACCTTTTTCTGATAATTGAGATAGTAAATATGAGCTATGACCTGCGCCGCCTAGCGTGCAGTCCACATATGTACCGTCTTCTTTGACGTTTAAACCGTCAACTGTTTCTTTTAATAATACTGTCTCATGTTGAAACATGATGTTATGGTCCCACCTTTTTCAAATTGAAATGAATGTGTAGAAAGCTTGCTGCACAAGGGATTATTATATATCAAATCCAATCATGTTTTCAGCAATTTCAGCAAAAGAATCTTCTTGCTCTTCTGTATATTGTTCCCAGATCGACTTACTCCACAACTCAATTCGATTTGAAACGCCGATGACCACACATTCTTTTTCGAGTTTTGCATATTGGAGTAGGTTTGATGCGATGTTAATGCGTCCCTGCTTGTCCAGATCGCATTCGACTGCGCCAGAGAAGAAGAACCGGGTAAACGCACGTGCATCTTTTTTCGTTAGCGGAAGTGCTTTGAGTTTCTCTTCGATTAGTTTCCACTCACTCATAGGGTAGCCAAATAAACATTGATCAAGCCCTCTCGTCAGCACAAACTGTTCTCCGAGACCGTCTCTAAATTTAGCAGGGATGATCATGCGCCCTTTTGTATCAATCGTATGTTGGTATTCACCCATGAACATGATAATCAGAGCCCCACTTTCTCACCCTTACTCTCCACTATCCACCACTTCTCTCCACAAAACTTATTCTACACTGTTTCTTCATAAAAAAAAACCCTGAACTAGTCAGGGTTGATTAAAACTTTATTTCAAAGTTTGACAATTTGTTGCTTGTTTTGAAATGAAAATGGCATATTTTTGAATGTTTTGAAGAATTCTGGACCATATTTGTTTAAAAAATACATGATATTCCAAATTCTTTCTTGTGGTGCATCAAGTGGTTTTAAACTATTTTCAATCCGTTCAAAGTCGCGAAGGATATATCCTTCCTTCTCTTCCACACGCTGAGCCACCTTTTGATAGACAAATTGAAGTTGGTCTTCAATAAATTTGGCATTTTTATCTAGAAGCTGCTCAAAGCTCGGTTCAATCTCCAGCGCTTCTTGTCTCACCGTCCCATGAACATTTGCTAATTCACGTTTCGCATGTTGAACCGCTTGAACGAAGCTGTCTGGAAGACTTTGCTGAAAGTGCGCATCCTTCTTTTCTTTTACTCCGTTTGTCAGTACTTCTTCTACCGACAGTTCTCTGACCGGTAGTTTTTTGTCAATGTGCCTTTCAAGAATGGTGACGTGCAGTCTTGGAAGAACAGGTGCCATCTTTAATTCAAAGTGTTCAAAAATTCCTTTCAGCTCGCCCCAATAGTTGACTTCACCATGTCCTGCCATAAAAGCAAGTGTTGGAAGAAGGGTCTCTTGCATCAAGGGACGCGTCACCACATTGTTGCTAAACCTTTCTGGGTGCTCCTCGACTTCCTGCAAAAGCTCTTCCTTTGTCCACGTAAGCCCCACTTCTGATACAGAAAACTGATGCTGCTCTTTTTCAATGAGGAAACGTTCCTCATCATATTCGTAAAACAGGTTTGCCTGGTGGTCACCAGCTTCAATGATCGGCCGATATCCAGCTCGCTTCATGGCAGCCTGCGTTTCGTTCAGGCGAGCTGTGATCGTATCACTTGTCTCGATAATCTGCTTAAATAACGTGCGCTCAAGTGGTTTGACGCCTAAGTCTCCTGAATTAAATAGCAGCAGTCCATCTTCTTCAAAGAGGTCGCACACAATCCATTCAAAGAAATCAGTAAATGTTTGTGATTTGCGTAAACATCGAAGAAGCTGATCAAGCAAATCATTTGTGTAAGCAGATTCTTCATAGGTTGAAAACACATCACGAAGCCATTTCTCTGTTTTCTCCTGATGTAGCGGTGTTCTTTTCGCAGCTGCTTTTTTGACGCTATGTAATGGCAGCTTTTGTTTGACTGGACCTTTTTCGCCAGACGTGTACACAAAATTAATTTCATCTACGTCATGATCCTCACCAGCTACCCAGAAGACCGGAATCACAGGAACGCCAAGCTCTGATTCTTTTTCTTTTGCAAACTGAATAATCGATATGATTTTATGTATGGTATAAAGCGGTCCTGTTAATAGGCCTGCCTGCTGCCCTCCAACCACCATGACACTCCGTTCATCACGGATTTTTTCAATGTTCTGACGCATCGCTGCCGATTCAAACTTCGCGTGATATGCGCTCATATAATCCGCTAAAGCCTCGCGCGGGAAGCTCCTTCCCATGAGATCGTCGTATCTCTTTTTCCATGTGTGCTCAGAATGTATATCATAATCAAAAAAAGCAGTCATCTCTTTTTTTTCTTCTATATAATCACGTATGAATAAATTCTGACTTCGGATGGAAAGTTCAGTCAATTGCATGTTTAGAACTTCCTTTCTTCAATAAATAGTTAGTTTCCCGAAAAAAGTATAGCATGTAAATGAGCTCACTCAAAAGATTTTGTTTGCTTTTTTTCCAATACTTCCAAGCTTCTATTGAAGAAAGCAAGATGTGGCGTCAGAATCTCTTGTGCCTGAGCCTGTTTTAAAAGATAGCCAACGATGGCTTTTCTTTCGGTTTGGCGGCCTTTTACGATATCTTGAAGCATCGACGATTGATTAGCGGCCGTTTTATCACAAATAGAGACCACATGGGACCAGAGCCGCTCTTTTTCAGACAAGCCTAAAACGGAAACAGCTTCTTCAAATGCACATTTCATCATATATTCATATGAGGCATTTGCGATCAGTTCCCCATTTTTCACATGTAATAAAGCCGTCAGCGGGTTAATACAGACATTGACAAGCAGTTTTTCCTCCAGCACCTTTTTCCATTCATCTGTATAGACCATCTGAAAATGGGCTGATGTCTCATTCAATTCATTCCTCACATCTGCTGCTTCCTTATGATGAAATGCCCCCCACTTTATGACACCAATACCTGTATGAGCGACTGCATGATCTGACACCTTCATTGCGCCATGCTCTACCACACCTATATATAATTGATGTGCCGTTTTCCAGTTCTCTAAGTCTAATAGGTGGGCCATTCCGTTCTGCAAAAATAAGATCCGCTGACGAGGTAATGTCGATAGTTCGTCCAGTACATCTTGCAAATGATGATATTTCACCGTCACAATCAGTAGATCAAATATTCCTTTTACACCTGTGTCTGCATGAGCCACTGCCCGAAACGTTTCTCCTCTCACCGTTCGTTCAATTCCTGACGCTCGAATCTCTTTTGCCTGTTCATTTCTTCTTGTAAATACGGTGATGTCATGTTGCTGTGATAAATAACTGGCACAAAGAAGACCGATCGCACCTCCGCCAATGATTCCAATTTTCAACTGCCGCACTTCCCTTTTTTCTGTTTACTTCATCATATCCACTATTTTAACAGTTTCATGTCATGATGCAAAAAGCAGATGACGCGCTATGATTGAATTTTTTTAATTTAAAAACTATAATAATAAGTGTAAAAACTTTTTTAGGCGGATGGGATGAAAACGCCTTCAATAACATCACTGTCGACATTATGTGTGTAAGGGGGAAGATCACATGACACAAGTAAAACGTCTTCTAATTAATTACAAAACATTAGAGGAATTTAAACAATTTAAGGAATATGGCATACAAGAACTTTCAATGCTTGAAGACCTTGAAAGTAATATGATTGAAAATGACAGCAACTCTCCATTTTACGGGATTTATTTTGGAGATAAGCTTGTGGCACGTATGAGCCTATATCAAGTGGATGGCTCGACGACTACGTATTTTGACCATAATCATAATTATTTAGAGCTGTGGAAGCTAGAAGTGCTACCTGGATATCAGCGCAAAGGGTACGGCGAAGCGCTTGTTGAATTCGCCAAATCTTTCGGATTGCCGATTCGAACGAATCCACGCGTCAAATCTGCTGGTTTTTGGGATAAAATGGGCTTTGAAGCGGTGAAATATGATATGGAACGCGATAAGGGTGAAAATCCACTCATCTGGGAGCCCGCACATATCAAAAAGAATACAGGTGAATCAGCTTAATGGTTGATGACAAAACGCCCCTCCTTTTATCTGTGAGGGGCTTTTTCTTATTTTGCGTAGTCTTTTAAGCTGATATTCTGTTTAACTCTTTCAACAATACCAATGAGTGCTCGGTAATCTTCTTCTGTCATTTTCAATTGGCGCTTCAAGTGTTCATTTTCTTCTGTGAGCGACTTTAATTGATGATGTGCATCCTTTAGCTCCTCGCGTAAATAAGCGGGACCAGAAGGCTCTTTTTCAAGCTGCTCTAAAAACTGAATCACTTCTCGAAGGGTCAATTCAGCCTGATCTGAAGATGTCTTCTTTTCTATTGTTAACGCATGCTGTGGTAAACCTGAAGAATGAATACCAATCTTTTTACGCAGTTCTTTTCGCTGTTTTTTTGCCAGTTCAATGCCTGCCTGATACTGCTTTCTGACGTAAGAATTCCACCTGAATCCACATGCTGCAGCTGTTCTTGACAGTGCTTTCCCGACTTCCTCAAATGCGGAAAGCTGGGTCCCTCCATCTCGAATATGTCTTAAGACGACTTCTGCTAATAGTAAATCTTCATCTTGTGTCCATGCATCCTGCCTTGTAATCGTCAATTGATCATCCCCCCTGAATCTGAATACCACATCATATGCGCCTACTAGAGTAGATAGACTATTTGCAGGAGAGAAACCTAAAAAATAGACAAATAAAAAAACGCAAGGGAAGATTCCCTCACGCTTTTTTATAAATTAGTTGCTTTTTACGTCTTTGCCTTTGTATGTTCCGCAAGATTTGCAGACACGATGAGAAATTTTCATTTCACCGCATTCTGGGCAAGCTACCATACCAGGTACTTGTAGTTTGAAATGCGTACGACGCAATCTTTTTTTCATTTTAGAAGTTCTTCTAAAAGGTACAGCCATTATTCCCACCTCCTTAAAGAGTTAAGTTAAGATTCATTATTTTCTTCTAAGAGCTTCTTCAAGCCTTCCAGACGCGGATCAATTCGGTTTTGATGTGCATCTTCCGAAATGACCGCCCAGTCATTACCTTCTTGTGGTGCAGCACCTTTTACGTCTGTTTGGTCGCAAAAGATTTGCATCGGTACTTCAAGAAGTATTTCTTCCTTGACTATAGGCGTTAAGTCGATGATATCGTCTTCTACAACGGAAACGTCTTCATCTTCTATATCGTCTGTCTTATGAAGTACAAATAGTTCTTTCGTTGAAATCGCAAATGGATAATTTACATCAACAAGCGTTCTTGAACAAGGCAATGTCATTTCACCTGTGATGGTTAAATCAAATGCGACTTGCTTTGATTCGATCACTCCAGTCCCTTTCACCTCTACTGGTGAAATGCGACGTATATCTGAATGAAGGCTAGTAAGTTCATTTAAGTCAACCGTCTCATGAAAATCGAAGCTGTTTTTAGCTTTTTGATGTAATTGATAAACTGTCCATTTCAATTGTATCACCTCTAAGAGCAACAAACATGATTATAGCTTTCATCATGTTATTTGTCAATATTTTTTCTTTACAGTCCTTTGTGATGTCAGTGGGTTGTTTGACATCAGTTCCTTGAATGCCTACACTGAAAAAAATGAGCTTCATTTTTCCCTTATGCTACTGTAGCATAGACCATTTAACCATAGCAAGAAAGGCGGAACATCTATTGAAATCAGTGGGAATCGTTGTAGAGTACAACCCATTTCATTATGGACATGCCTATCATGTTCGTCAGGCGAAAAAACAAACCTCCTCAGATGTTGCCATTGCCGTCATGAGCGGTTCCTTCCTCCAGCGCGGAGAGCCTGCAATCGTCTCAAAATGGGCACGTACAAAAATGGCACTGCAAAACGGTGTAGACATTGTGTGTGAGCTTCCATACATATACGCTGTGCAAAAGGCAGAAACCTTTGCAAATGGCGCTGTGTCCATCCTAGACGCTTTAAAATGCCGCACTCTTTTTTTCGGAAGTGAGGATGGGGACATCAACGTATTTGAGCGCACAGCTCACGCTTGGCATGAGAAAAAGGCAGAGATTGACCTTTTAACAAAAGAGAAGGTCAAAGAAGGGCTTAGCTATCCGGCTGCTGCTGCCGCTGCGTTTCAAGAGGCCATTTACCTTGAGCACTTACTGGATTTGTCTAAACCGAATAATATTTTGGGCTTTCATTATGTAAAGGCCATCTTAGAACGATCCCCTCACATGCAGCCTTTTACCTCCGTGAGAATTGCATCTGATTATCATGATGAAGAACTTCCTGTCAATCAGAAAATCGCAAGTGCAACAAGTATTCGAAAAGCCTTAAAAGAGCACGGCTCATTTGAAGCGGTCACACCCTATCTCCCGGACGCTACTTTAAAGCAATTACACAACTATCATTCTTCATACGGTCTTTTACATACGCAAAAAGCCTATTTTAACTTCTTAAAACATGTCTTTCACACAATGGATACGGCTGAACTAGAAGACATCTATGAAATCGAAGAAGGCATCGAACACCGCATGCAAAAGGCGATCACACACGCGTCCTCCTATGAGGAATATCTATCACTTGTGAAAACAAAACGATATACGTGGACAAGGTTACAGCGAATGAATACCCACCTCTTAATGAGAGTGAAAAAAACCGCAATGCATGAGCTTCTGAAAGAGAAAAAAGCGCCCTATATTCGTTTACTTGGTATGTCCAAGAAAGGGCAGCAATACTTATCTCTTGTGAAAAAAGAATTGGACGTACCGCTTGTGAGCAAGCTGTCCTCCTTTTCACATCCCGCACTTGATCTTGACATTCGCGCTTCCCGCGTCTTCAGCCTTCCCATCTGTGAGCCAATGCAAACGGAACTAACGGAAGCAGAGTTTAAAACCTCTCCGATCCGATATGATGAAGAGACTGATCTCTTTCTCTCTCGATAAAAAAGAGCAGCCTTAATGAGGGCTGCTCTCAGATTGTTGACAAAGGGCTAAAATGATCTTTATTTTAGCCCTTTGTCTTCTTTTCAGCGTGATAGAAAACCTTTGCAGTCTAGGAAAGGGCGAGTACCGGAGCGGAGCGAATTTGAGATTCGTGAGCACCGGCACGCAGGACTGACACCGAATGCGAGGGTTTGTCTACACGCTGAGAGCAGCCTTATTGAGGACTGCTCTTTTTTATGATGCTTTCTCTTTTAATTTGTTTAAATAGTTCAGTGCATCTTGCATTGTATCTACAGGGACAATTTTCATATCACTTTTAATATCTTTCGCTGTTTTGACTGCATTTTGATAGTCTGAGTTTGGATCGCCTTTATCGTTTGGCGCAAAGAAAATGTCTTTTCCTGCTTTATCTGCTGCCACAACCTTTTGATCGATCCCACCAATTGGGCCGACCGTTCCATCGGCGTCAATCGTTCCAGTCCCCGCGATCGCATAGCCATGTGTTTCGTCTTCTTTTGTCAGCTGGTTATAAATTTCAAGCGACATCATTAAGCCTGCTGATGGACCGCCGATATTTTCAATATCTACTTTAATCGCAGGTGACACTTTCACATGACGGTCTGTAAACAATGACACACCTATTCCGACTCGTTTTGGCTCTTCTTTAAATGGTTTTAACGTCACTTGCTGTGTGATTTCTTTGCCGTTTCGTTCAAGGACAAAGCGGACAGATGTGCCTGCTTTTTTACTGCTGATATATGAAACCATTTTATCAGCTGAATCATAGGTCTTGCCATCAACGCTTTTGATCCGGTCGCCAACTTCAATCTTTCCGTAAGCGGGCATTCCTTTCATCACGTAGCTCGCATATACCCCGTTAAACGTATAATCTACTTTTTTCCCTGCTTTTGTATATGCTGCAATCATGGCATTTTCTTGAGAGCTTTTCATCAGCTGAAGCTGTCGTTTCATATAATCTTCATCCGATTCTCCGTCCGCTTTAATGTTTTCTTCCGGGACGATCTCGTCATACTTGTTCATTTTTGCAAGCAAATACGTATATGGGTTTGCTGGACCTACTTTAATGGTCATAAGGGAGAAGCTGCCCTTCTCGCCATATGCTCCGTCTACTTTAATGTGCGGAGCAATCTCTGTTGCATCGCCCGGCTTTGTCACGTAATACGGCAGTTTAACAAAGGTTAAGCCAAATAATACAAGAACAACCACAAAAAAGCTGAGCCAGCGAATATTCAATTTTTTCATTCGATTAACACTCCCATTTATCAATGACATCTTTTAGTTTCCCTTTTAGTTGGTCTGCGGCGAGCTCACCTGCTTCGATCATCTCTTGAACCTGTGTAAACGCACTAGAGCTATATGTTTCAAGCTTTGGCCGGATCATGAGGTCTGCATGAATGGTTTGATGACGAACCAATTCATTTTGAAGGATGTCCAAACTTTGCATAATCACATCCGATAATCTCGTCGCCTTTTCTGTTTTTTTCACCCTTGATACATCAGAGGCGATAATGAGATCTGCACCCATTTCTTTTAAAACAGAAACAGGAATACGATCAACAACCGCTCCATCTACTAATTGTCTACCGCCCATTTCGTGCGGAACAAACACACCTGGAATGCTAATGCTCGCTCTAACTGCTTGTGAGACAGACCCTTCTTTGAACACAACCTTCTCCCCTGTCTCGAGGTCACACGCGACAATCGCAAGAGGCATTCGCAATTCCTCGATTTTTTTCCCATATGTAAACGTGTGGATCAGCTGCAAAATTCGATTTCCTTTTAAAAGACCGATTTTTGGCAGTGTATAGTCAGCATAATACTTTCTTCTGAAGACAAGTGCAAGTTTTTTCATTTTTTCTACGTCTTGTCCTGCCGCATAAAAGCTCCCAACAAGTGCGCCAATACTGCTTCCAGCAATCATATCCACCTGAATTCCTTGTTTCTCAAGACTAGATAAAACTCCGATATGCGCCATTCCCCTAGCACCCCCAGAGCCTAGCGCAAGCCCGATGACCGGTCGCTTCATGAAAATCCACCCTCCTCTTTCTATGCATATATACGAATCTATAGGTCTAAACATGCCCCTTCTGCTCGTATAGTAATAGAAGACAGGCTCGGCTAGTTTTTCCTTTTTCTTTGATCACGAGCTCGCCAATAGATCATAACGGCAAGGGGCGAAATCTCCATGAAAAAATGGAACACTCTGTTCATCGCTGCTTTTTTTATCTTTTTAACAGCCACTGTGATTACACACCCACAAGCCTCTTTGCAAGCGTCGAAAAATGGACTTGCAATGTGGTGGGAGGTTGTATTTCCGTCATTGCTTCCTTTTTTTATTTTGTCCGAGCTATTAATTAGTTTCGGGATTGTCAGATTTGTCGGAGTGTTATTAGAGCCATTTATGCGCCCCATCTTTCGAGTACCTGGTGTAGGCGGATTTGTACTAGCTATGGGAATGGCCTCAGGCTTTCCTTCTGGCGCTAAATTAACGACAAGACTCAGGCAAGAAGGACAGCTGACGAGAATCGAAGCAGAGCGCCTTGTTTCATTTACAAATTCATCGAATCCATTGTTTATTTTCGGTGCGGTGGCTGTTGGTTTTTTTCATCACCCAGCTTTAGGGGTTGTTTTAGCCTGCGCACATTATTTAGGGAATCTCGCTGTTGGTGTGACGATGCGGGGGTATAAAGCGCGGCATGATGCGCATCTTAGAAGCCGGAAGGGATTTTTATTCCCACCGTTTAAAGAGGCATTCAGCGCCCTTCATACAGCCAGACTCGCAGAGAAAAGACCGCTCGGCCAAATTTTAAGCGATGCTGTCATGTCGTCAGTTCAAACACTCTTTATGATTGGTGGCTTTATTATCTTATTTTCTGTCTTTAGCAAAATGCTGTCAGTTGTTCATGTGACAGACCTGCTCTCTATAGGGATCAGATATATGCTGCAAACGATGCACCTTCCGCCAGAATTAGATCTAGCCATGATTGCCGGTTTATTTGAAATCACATTAGGAAGTCAGCTAACGGGGTCACAAGAGGTCACCCTGCTCGCTAAAACCATTGTCGTCAGCTTTATTTTAGGATTCAGCGGGTTCTCTGTTCAAGCCCAGGTCGCCGGCATTTTGGCAGCTACTGATATACGCTTTAAACCGTTTTTCTTCGCCCGTTTGCTCCACGGGATTTATGCAGCTGTCTTTGCCTTTTTATTATTCAAACCTCTTTATGTATCTCGATCAGACTTGGCTCTTCCAGCAGGAGCCTTTGAAGCAAGCGAGCAAGTCGTCATGTTTAGCAGTGTGCTCTGGAATCTGCTTGTGACAGCTGGCCCTTTGATCACTTTGTTCAGCCTAATCGTGTATATTGCTCTATATTACCAGAAACTAAAAAATGGATGAGTGCACGAGGCACTCATCCATTAAATTTTTCTTTCAGCGCTGCATCTACTTCTTTTGGAACAAGCTCTTTGACAGAGCCATGATACTTCGCTACTTCTTTGACAATGCTTGAGCTTAAGAAGGAGTATTGATTATTGGTCATCATGAAAAATGTTTCAATTTCATCATTTAAGACTTTGTTCATCGATGTGCCTTGCATCTCATATTCAAAGTCCGTCACGGCTCTTAGTCCACGCAAAATGACTTTTGCCCCTTTTTGTTTCGCATAATCAACAAGCAAGCCATGAAAGGATTCAACTTTGATATTTGGCAAATCCTTTGTCGCTTGCCTAATGAGCTCACACCGTTCTTCAACTGTAAACAACGGTTTTTTTGATGAGTTATTTAATACACATACATACACTTCATCAAAGATGTTTGCTCCTCTTTTAATAATATCCAAATGGCCCAATGTGACTGGATCAAAGCTACCCGGACAAACGGCTATGTTCCCCATGCTTTAATTTCCCCGCTTTCTATAGATCGTAATGCCAGTCATTCCGTACAGTTCCCGCCTTGATATGTGGAGCTGTCCAGCTTCTTCAGGCAGCGTAACGTCTTTATCATGCTCACATACAATCACGCCATCATCTGTTAATAAGGAGTGCTCATCAATCATTTCAAGAAGTGCCTTCAGCTTTTGATCCTTATACGGCGGATCAAGAAAGATAGCTTGAAAGGATTCCTCTCGTTTAACAACGGCTGCAAGAGCACGCTTTGCATCATTCCGAAATACTTCACTTTGATCCATTAGCGACAATTGATTCAGGTTTCCTTTAATCGTCTGAATCGCCTTCATATCTCGATCAACGAAAATGCAATGATCGAATCCTCTAGAGAGCGCTTCAATTCCTAAACCACCGCTTCCCGCAAATAAATCAAGGGCCCTCCCGCCATCAAAATACGGGCCTATCATATTAAAAATGGATTCTTTCACTTTATCTGTAGTTGGTCTTGTTGATTGACCTGGTACCGCTTTAAGCGTGCGGCCTTTTCTCGTTCCAGAGATGACTCTCATTTTCCCACCACTTTTTCTGCTTGCTTCTATTGCTCACTGTCTTATGACAAAAAATTCAACATTATCTTACCACATCCAATCCGCATGGGACAATGCGCGGATTTTCATTCATTTTCTATGTATAGATGACGGGAAGCGGGGTCATACTACTTGTAACAGCATCTGATGTGGTGCTGTTGCCAACCGCGGAGAAGACTTACGTTTCCCCATAAGTTCTTCCTCCGGTTTCTCCTCTCCCTTTGCCTTCTCCTTAATGAATCATTAAGAATAGAAGGACCCCGCGGGTGATGCCGCGGGGGTTTTTTTGTGTCTTTAAAAGCCCACCTTATAATCATATTCTTTCGCTTTGTCCAATTTGGATTCGTACTCTAATTTAATAAAAGGTTTATATGAGGGCTCAACACGTTTTACAAATGGCAATGAGTTCAGCTTTGCCATATGGCGCTCGAGATCATTCATATCACAATAAATCACTGCATATTTCATTTTCCTTGAAATATAGTGAACATTCCCAAATTTTCTTAGCGCTTTTGACTGCTTTAACGAATGCAGCCAAACGACCATCCCTTGACGTTTGGTTTCCATCTTTTCACCTGCCGCTTTTCAATTCTTCCATTCATTATGTAAAAGACGAGACGTTCAAGTCTCGTCAAGATACTTTACAGCCGCAGCTGCCTCCTGATCCACAGCCACCGCCGCATGATGATAGGCCATCAAAATATGGGTTCCCTGTTGGAACTTTAATATATGCTGATACAGCTTGACCAATTTCAATACTAATCTCATCTAAGATGGATTGAACCGCTGTTTCTGCTTTTTTGAAATCAACCACTGTATCGTGAAGATCTAGCTTTCTTTTGACCTCACGCATTTCCTTTGAGATCGTTCTATAGTCCGGATGGTATTTGCCGAACCGCTGCACATCCTCATATTGCTCTTTTACTTTTGTAAAATGGGCAATAATTTGCTGGGCTTCTTCGTCTTGCTGGAGACGCTTAAAGCAGTTGCGGTAATGTTCAGCCTCCTCCGACTGAAGAATCATGGCAGCCAATTGATTAGCTTCCTCTTGGAGCTCCACAGATTCGATTGTCGCATACATAAATGTTGCACCTCCAATTCATAGTTTACCACGAAACCTATGGATCAGAAAATGCTTTTACGTGACAAATACGTCCCACGTTTCTCTTTTTTGTTTATAATCTGGATGACGGGAATTCAGCACAACGGTCATTTTATGCTTTCCTTTTGAAAGGTGCTTGACCACAAACGCAGCAGTATACTCATTGCCCGCACGTTTCCCATCTACATATACTGTAAAATATCCCGCCTTCTCATCTTTATTTCCAAGTGAAGGCTCAAGATGGAAATCTCGAAGTGTACTTTCTATATAGACAGCCGTTCCCTGCACTTTGTATTTTAAAAAGCCTTGCTGCTTCATTTCACTTTGGGCTTGCTGCATCACTGGTACATCTGGTTCTTGCTTGACCACTTGCTCTTCTTCATGTTGACTTTGACACCCAGTGACAAGAAAAAGCAATGCGCATATTGACAGCATCCATTTCATCATCTGATTCTCCTTTCGTCTACTTTCATAGGATGCTCATGAATTAGACATCTTAATCAACTCAAAAAAGCCTCACCCGGCTCCATTTTGATTGCGCATTGCTTGGAACATTTGAATCATCATTTCAGCCATTTGGACACTATTGCTCAACTGACTCACACGATGAGGAATGGTTTTTTCGTAAAAGTTCATTTTATCTAATTCAAAGGAAGATAGTTTTTCAGGATGTCGAGTCAGCTGTCTGTACCAGAGAGGACGTTGTCTAATGAATTTGATTCGATCCTCTTCGGCCATGACAAACTCCTGTACTTCTTTCCGCACCAAAAGCATCCCCTTTCAATTAATCTTTCCTGAAGGAGAATGGGTGCTGACTGCCTCCAGATGAACCTTTTTTTGAGCCATTTGATGAAAATTGGCCGAGTAAGCTTTGTAAAGAGGAAATAGACTGGCTCATTTTGTTAATCTGTTCATTCATTTGATCAGCGTCCATTTTTTTCACAGCAGAAACCATTTTAGACATAAAATCTGCTTTTCCCGGTTCACTTGGCTTAGAGGCTTTTTCGTCTTTTGCTTCTTGAGATTGCGTTTGCCGGTAAGGAGACCACATCTCATCTTCCTCACCAAACATTACCCAATTCTCGTATAAACTTTGCCAGCTTTTTTCTTGCGTTTGCACTTCTTGAATTAACTTCGGATGGCGTCTGACGAATTGTTTAAATTCATCAATGGATGTTTGCTTTTGCTTGTTTGTCATATCCTCACCCCCCATACAAATGCCTACTATACTATATACACCAGCATCTGTTTTGGTGAGCCTCTTTTTTCATAAAAAAACAGCTGCGGTTGTGCAGCTGTTTTGTTTTAAGATGTTTTCTTGATGAAGTTTTGAGTATAGTATTTTTCTTTCACACCTACGCCAAGGTGTGTGTAATCTCCGTTTAATAGCGCCTTCCGGTGACCTTCGCTATTGAGCCAGCCTTCTACAGCTGCTGGTCCATCCACATAGTTATATGCAATGTTTTCACCTGCGAGCTGAAATGCCACCTCTCCTCTTTCTAATCGGTCTTTCAGCGTACCGTATTTTTTAGACTCATGGGAGAAATAATGATTTTCTTTCATGTCCTCACTATGCATGAATGCGACTTCGGAGGTTTCATCGTCCCACTTTAAGGTCGGCAGGTTGTACTTATGGCGAATAATATTGGTCATATCAAAAATTTGTTTTTGGCTGGAAGTCTCAATATCTTTCCATTTTTCGCCTGATATTGCTTCAGGTTCTATCAATTGACCTCGATAGACAACCTCATACGGCTTTTGTTTCACAAATGTATCTGCGTTAAAGGCCCTGATACTCGAAAGGGTGCTTTCAAACTTATCCATGTAAAGCTGGACATAGACATCATCTCCCACTTTCACGGTTGGCCGCGTATTCATATCATCTTCTGAGAATTCAAAGCGGTATGAATTTTGCTCATCCTCTACATGAATGTAAGGCGCAATTTGTGTTTTTTTAAACACTTCACTTGTGGCTTGACCGATTTTAAATGGTTCAACATTTAGCCCGTCTCCTGTTGCAAACAAAGTCACCACTTTACTATCCTTTACCCCTACTTGAATATAGTGCTTCTTCGATTGGTTGTATATCCACCAGTCATAATCATATGCGGAAGGATCAATGCGATCTGGTTCTCCCAGCTGTTTAAGCACTTCGTTTGAAGATTTCCCCATAAAGGACATGAGCCCCTTTTTTGGGATGTTGATCGGCTTATCGCTAGATGTTTCTTCATTAGACACCTTCGGTTCATTGCTGCTTTCTTTTTCCGGTGAAGATCCATATTGAATAAACAGAACGTACGTTCCAGATATAATCAGGAGGATGAAGAGTGTTTTGAGCACAGTTTTCAAATAAACACCTCCGTTAAATTGGCAAGGTACAAAAAGTACCTTCTACTGTCATTTAAACAAAACTTGCTCCATATTACAACGACAATACAGCCTATTTAACACGAATTTAAAATATGCCCCTGTTAATGAAGAAATCCTTGCCCGTGATCTTGATCTTGTTGAGAGATTTCAGTAAGTGCATCTCCCGCACGATCATTTGACAAATCTTCAACTGATAAATCTCCAAGAGCTACAATGCCCGTTAATGCTCCGCTTTTAACGACGGGAATGCGGCGGAGCTGGTGCTCTGACATTAACCGGACAATTTCTTCAAGCGTTGCATCTTCTTCGGCTGTTAGTACTTCCTTCGTCATGAGTGCGCCAACTTCCTGCGAGTTTGGCTTTTTCTCAGCAATGCCTCTGAGTACAAGGTCCCGGTCTGTCACAATTCCAACGAGCTGATCTCCGTCAACCACTGGAATGGCACCGATGTCAGCATCTTTCATTTTTACTGCCGCTTCATAAGCATTGTCGTCCTTTTGGCACGTCACTACTTTTTTTGTCATAATATCTTTGATTTTTTTCGTTTTCACGTTGATTCCTCCATCTATTATTTTCTTTATTACTGTAACCAGCTTATAAAAGAACATACCTTTCACAGTTGAAAGTTTAACGCTTTCATACTATGATTGTCAGTAAAGGGAATTTTTATAAGGAGGGGTTTTGGGTGAAGTTTGAAGGTACGGGGATTGAAAAGGTATCAGTTGACTTAAATAAATTGGATTTCATCATGGAAAGTGAAGGATTTGTACGAGCCGATCAATGGGATTATGAGCGAGTGACGTATGACAGGAAGTATAGCATGGTTGAAGGGACATTTTATTTACGGATCTATGGCTACGCTACTGAAGGAGATGTCGGTTCCAAAAAGGCACACATTCAGCTTCTGACACCTTTACTTGGAAAACATTATTATCCGCATGGTGTCGAATACGGCGAAGGTGAAGATTTCCCTAAATCTCTTATCCAATCAAGCAAACAAACGCTTAACCGACTGAAAGAAAAACTAGAATCAATGACTGCTGAAGCATAAAACAAAACACAGCCCATGCGGCTGTGTTTTAGCGTGTAGACAAACCCTCATATTTGGTGTCACTCCTGCGTGCCGGTGCTCACGAATGTCAAATTCGCTCCGGTACTCGTCCCTCCTAGACTTCAAGGGTTTTCATATCACGCTGAAAAGAAGACAAATCTAAAGCACAGCCTTGATGGCTGTGCTTTAGATTTATTCATATTTCGGAATGAGCGCATCTGGTACGGCATCTTTCGCTCTTTCTTTTCTTGCCCAATCAAAGAACACAACAGCAAGAATCGATCCGTAAACAATCTCCTGAATAATTTTCATCAAAATAGCGCCTAGCTGCTGATCCTCTAGCAGCGGCAAGGTGTGAAACATATCAGGGCCAGTTAGCGCAAGACCTGCGAGCATATCGCTTGGCACACATAGATGCAGAGCTTGTATCCACGCGCCGGCATCTGAATAGGTCGCATAGATCGGTGCATCACTAAACATGATGAGTGCGCAGGCAGGTGTCATCAATATACCGTCTGCCATGATGTAACCAAGCTTTAAAATGCCTGTGATCTGCGGCTGACTTTGGACTTTATGGACAAGCGGCCACCACATGAAAAAGGCAGCGATAAAAATGACAACCGTCATCAACGCATGATAAAACGGATCTGTTTTCACAAAATCAAACACAAGCGGGATGTGATAAAGCGAAAACAACCCGTTAAACCCAAGCAGAGCAATCAAAGGCTTGGAAAACAAACGGAAAATAGCCTGAATGCCTGGTGTTTGAAGTATTCGCTCCCAAATGGCCACAGGTAAACCTGTGATAAGGAGTGGCGGGATGACTAAATAGAGTACCGCCATTTGCGCCATATGTGCACTGAACATAATATGCCCCATTAAATCAATTGGGCTGCCTTTCACGGCATATAACAGAATAAGCCCAGTCAGAAATAGCGTTTTCTCTTTCACCGTCGCACGGTGCTTTCCCTTTGTAACGAGAAGTAGATAAAAAGCAGCTGCTATTACAATACATGTCAAATAATAGGGACTCCATAATGCCCGAAATCCGAATATCTCTAAGTTCTCCATTGCTGCGCCTCCTTCAAGGACAAAGCGGGCTTACCACCAAATAATGGTCAAAAAGGCTAAAACGGTAATAAACGCGACAAACACACCTGAGTAAAGAAACAACGCGGGTGTTTCATGCCCTTTTTGGTTCATGTGCATAAAATAATAAAGCTGAAAAGCCACCTGAATGCCTGCAAGCAGTAAAATAAATGGGACTGCGAACCAATTCCCGACATCTTCAGAGGCGATCGTTAAAAATGCAACAAATGTTAATCCAATCATCAAGCCGAAAGAAATGAGCTGATGCTTCATTTCTTCGGCATTTTTCTTTTTACGGTATACAAGATCGACTTTGGACTGATTTGTGTTTTTATTTCCCATTCTTATCCCACCATTCCCATTAAATATACAACGGTAAAGATGAAGACCCACACAACATCAATGAAGTGCCAATAAAGACTTGCGACATAATATTTTGGTGCATTATATAAATCCAGTCCGCGTCTCATATTTCGAATCATAAGAGCGGTAATCCAGCAAAGTCCAAATGCAACGTGAGCTCCGTGGGTTCCTACAAGTGTATAAAAGGAAGAGCCAAGAGCAGAGCTGGTAATCGTAAATTCATACTCATGCACATAGTGATAAAACTCATAAATTTCAACCCCTAAAAATCCAGCACCTAATAAAACGGTCACTCCGAGCCATAGCTGCATTTTTTTAAAGTTAAAGTTTTTCATATGATACATTGCATACACACTCGTTAAACTGCTCGTTAACAGGAGCATCGTGGCAACAAAGACAATTGTGATGTCAAACATATCAGTTGTTTTTGCTCCACCTGCATTTGAGTTTTTCAGCGCCAAGTAAGTGGCAAACAAAGATGCAAACAGAACAGTTTCTCCCCCAAGAAACAACCAGAACCCGACGAACTTATTCTTTCCTTCTAATGTGGCTTTCTCAGGCGAAGCCGGAAAGGTTTCCGCTGTCATTTTTTGTGGTTCCATTATGCTTTCACCCCTTTATCATCGTCATCGGTCAAATCTTCTTTGTGAATATGATATCCATGATCATCTTTAAGAGACCTGACCAGCATGGTCGCAAACGTTATGCCAAGACCAATGAAAATCACCGGAAGACCCCAGCTGTGCTCTTGACGATACATGAATCCAAACGCTGACACAAATAGACCGAATGAGATAATGACAGGTAAGATGGAATTATTCGGCATGTGAATATCATCGAGCGGTTCAGATGCTGTCATTCCTTTTTTACCATCCATTTTTTCAATCCATAATGGATCAAGTCCTCTTACAAGTGGAAGCTGTTTAAAGTTATATTCTGGCGGAGGTGAAGACACTGCCCATTCAAGCGTTCTTCCATCTCCCCAAGGATCGCCCGATACACGCTCCCCTTTTGCTGTTGTCCAGATGACGTTAATCAACATGATGACAACTGCTACAAACATAAAGAAAGCACCTATTGTACTAATCAAGTTTCCAAGCTCAAGGCCCTGACCTGGCAGGAACGTAAAGACACGGCGCGGCATGCCCCATAACCCCAAGAAATGCTGGATAAAGAAGGTTAAATGGAAACCGATAAAAAAGAGCACAAAGCTAATTTTCCCAAGCTTCTCATTAAGTATTTTTCCAAACATTTTAGGCCACCAGTAATGCACACCTGCTAAAATTCCGAATACCACACCACCGATAATCACGTAGTGGAAATGCGCCACAACAAAGTACGTATCATGGAACTGATAATCAGCTGCAGCGGCTGCAAGCATGACCCCGGTTACCCCGCCAAGTAAGAATGACGGAATGAATGCAACAGAATACAGCATCGGTGTCGTAAACTTCACGTTACCGCCCCATATGGTGAGCAGCCAGTTAAATACTTTAATCCCTGTTGGCACCGCAATCGCCATAGTGGCTACGGCAAAGATCGCATTTGCAATAGGTCCTAGCCCTGTTGTGAACATGTGATGCGCCCACACCATGAACCCTAGGAAACCAATCAATACAGTGGCGAACACCATGGACGAGTAGCCGAACAATCTTTTTCTTGCAAACACTGGAATGATCTCAGAGAAAATTCCGAATGCTGGCAGGATCAAGATATATACTTCCGGGTGTCCGAAAATCCAGAACAAATGCTCCCAGATGATCGTATTCCCTCCAAGCTCTGGATTGAAAAAGCTCGTATCAAACATTCTATCAAGCATCAGCATCGCAAGCCCTGCTGTGAGCGGCGGGAATGCGAATAAAATGAGTGCAGATGCGACAAATGTCGTCCAAGTGAAGAGCGGCATTCTCATGTACGTCATACCAGGCGCTCTCATATTAATGATCGTCACAAGAAAGTTGATACCGGCAATCAGCGTACCAATTCCCGCTATCTGCAAACCTAAAATATAGAAATCCATGCCATGCCCTTCTGAATTCAGCGTGAGCGAAGCGTATGCAGTCCAGCCCGCATCAGGTGATCCGCCTAAGAACCAGCCAAGGTTTAAGAAAATCCCTCCGAAAAAGAATAGCCAAAAACCAAGTGAATTCACAAACGGAAATGCTACGTCACGTGCACCAATTTGAATTGGTACAACCGCATTCATTAATGCAAATAAAAGCGGCATTGCTGCAAGGAAAATCATTGTCGTTCCATGCATCGTCATGATTTCATTGTAAACCCCTGCACCCACAAAATCATTTTCAGGGATGGCTAGCTGAATACGGATAAACATCGCTTCTAGGCCGCCAACCAAAAAGAAAAATCCCCCTGCCACTAAATATAGTACGGCAATTTTTTTGTGGTCAACCGTCGTCAAGTAATCCCATAAGACAGCGCCAAACCCCCGCTTTTTAGCTATTGTACTCACCATGAAATCCCCCTCTTATCTCCCATTTGCCCCTTTTCATATAGATGTCTATCTTAACGATCTTTTAAACAGACTGTGTCTGACAGATGACTACTTCTCGGTTGTAGAGACATATTCGGGAGCTCTTAACAAAAACTTCAATAAGATCACATACCTATTTGAACATAGGCTCTAAAAATCACTCTATTTTAAGACCTTTTAAATACTCGTAGAGTGCATCTGCTTCTGAGTCATTTAATTTAGGATACGTCCCTGTCATCTTATTACCTGGTTTAAAGCTCTCTGGATCTTTCAGCCATGCTTTCACATTTTCTTTGTTCATGTCTTTAATTCCAGCTACTTTCGTTCGCTCTCCGAACGTCGCAAGGTTTGGAGCAGTCCTTGCCGCTTCAGGCCGTTCGTCCCCAGGCTCTACTGCGTGACAGCTCAAACAGTTTTTCTCTTTAAATAGTTTTTCACCCTCTAAGGCTAGGTCTGACGTGGATGTAGGCTTCTTGTAATCTGCCATTTTTTTGGTCCACCCTAAAAACTCATCTTGAGAAAGCGTTTTAACTTTAAAGTCCATTAAAGCATGTGATGGACCACAAAGCTCCGCACATTTCCCGTAGAAATATTCTCCAGCATCTTTCGTTCGTTTCGAATCAAATTGCAAATAAAATTTGTTCTCATTGTCTGTATTTGTATCGATTTTACCGCCAGCTGATGGAACCCAGAAAGAGTGTTTGACATCGGATGCTTTCAGCTTAAAGTACACCTTTTGATCTGTCGGTACAATTAATTCCTGACTTGTGACAATCCCATAATCAGGGTATTCAAATTCCCACCAATATAAGCTGGCTCTTACATTTACAACAAGTGTCTTTTCAGGATCTCGTTTTTTCTTATCCATAGCGCTTGTATCCCCTAGCTCAAGCGTATATGCCACAACAGGTACAACGAGAATAATGAGTAGAAGAATTGGGATCGCTGTCCACGTAATTTCTAGGTTACGGTTCCCTTCCACCTGTTTTGGAATCGTATCTTCTCCCACTTTAGAACGTTTAAATTTAATGATGACGTAAAAGAAAATGATCGATACAACAATGACGACAAGAACCATAATAAGTGTACTCAGTACCGTCAGGAAAAACTGTTTATCTGCTACTTCCCCGACTGGCTTGAGTGTTGATAAGTATGGTTCACCACAGCCCGCCAAAACGAGCGTCAGTAAGAGAAACAGTGAATAAACACGCCATTTTCTTATCATAATTTGTCCCAACCCCTTTTGCTTGATCTCCTTTGCCTTTCGCTTTTTACCTCTTATTTATAAAATCACCTTTCACTCATCAATAACCCCCGCCCCTTATAAAAGCACTTACATTTCCTCTTTTCATAAAAAAATGATGTTTTTACTCAAAATACCATCTATGTATAAACAGAAAGCCGCCTAAATAGAACTGAATATCAGGCGGCTTTCATAGTTGTAAGAAAATGTTGTGTTATAAGATATAGCCATTGTTTTGATGTGATCAAAGTGTATTTCACTCTAGAATAGTGTAATAATAATCATCGCAACGAAAAAGATGGTTAAGTAGTTTAATGAATAAACGAACATCAGTGTAGACCACTTCATGACGTCTTTCATTTTAAAGCCCATAAGGCCAATGACGAGCCATCCAATGTTTAGCAATGTACCAAGTGCAACAATCGGCCATCCTAATCCACCTAAGAAAAACGGAAGTGGAAGAAGACATGCTGTCCAAATAATAATTTGGCGTTTTGTGACTTCAAAGCCGTAGACAACTGGCAGCATCGGAATGCCTGCCTTGCGGTAATCTTCCGTTTTCTTAATCGCAAGTGACAGGAAGTGTGGGATTTGCCAAATGAACATAATCATAAACAAAACCCAAGCCGTTGTGTCAATTGTACCTGTGACAGCTGTCCAGCCGATTAATGGCGGAACCGCCCCAGATACACTTCCGATGACAGTATTGATGGTGTAATGGCGTTTAGACCACATGGTGTAAAGAACCGCATAAGTAAAGACTCCAATAAATCCAATCACTGCTGATGTAATGGTTGTCATCAGAAGCATAATGAGTCCAAGTACAACAAGCAAAATGCCAAATGCATACGCTTGCCCCGGCTGAATTTTACCTGTAACCGTCGGTCTTGTTTTTGTTCTTTCCATTAATATATCAATATCACGGTCAAACGCATTATTAATGGCGCATGAACCGGCAATAATGAGAGAAGAACCAATCATTGTTAACAGCACAATATCAAGATTCCCAAGAAAACTCATATCTGTAAAATAAAAAGCAAGCCACATTCCAGTAAATGTTGTAATGAAGTTGGAATTGACGATGCCCATTTTAATAAGAGCAAGAAAATCTTTCCAAGCTGTTGTTTCTTCTATTTGTCCATGAATAGCTGCTTCCGCGGCTGTTTTGGAATTTGCCAATGTGTATAACCTCCCTTGCCCAAACCTTGAAACTAACAAATGAAACGTAAAATCGTTACAACTCTATCATACAAGATAAAGAGCTGTAAAAAAACATCCTATTAAATAATAAACGACAAACTTGAAGTTATTTGTGAACTTTTCGTGAATTTATATAGGATATATATGTGTGTTTCAGAAGGCGGTGCAAAATGAAATATTCTCTCCTCTATTTCTATCAGACTGTCAAAGAAAGATCAAGCACTCTAAATCTGTAAACTTTGTGAACTGACATATCATTTTTTTGTGAACTTTGGTGATTATGAATTGCAACAGAACACGCATTTGACTTAAACTTGAGAGCATGTGAGGTTTTCATTTGTATCAGAAGTTTTTTAGAGAAGGTGAAATAATTTGATGAAATTTGCTTTAAGGCTATTGAGCGTTGTCACAACGTTTGTGATGCTGATCGTTCTGATTGGTGGTGCGCTTGTTACAAAAACCGGCTCGGGTCTTGGCTGCGGTAGACAGTGGCCCCTTTGCCACGGTCGTTTCTTTCCTGAAATGAATCCTGCTTCCATCATTGAATGGAGTCACCGCATGTCAACAGGGGTTTCCACTATTCTTGTACTAGCACTGGCGATCTTATGCTGGAAAAAGATTAGTCCAGTATTCCGTGAAACCAAATTCTTGGTCATCATGTCCATTATATTCTTACTGCTCCAAGCGCTGTTAGGGGCACTCGCCGTTGTGTTTGGTTCTAATGCACTTGTGATGGCACTGCACTTCGGTATTTCACTGATTTCTTTTGCTTCAATCTTACTGCTTGCCCTTCTTGTATTTGAGGCAACTAGATCTGAAACAAAGCTTGTGAAGCCCCTTCATATCGGAAAAAGAATGCAGTTCCATATTTATGGCTTGATCACATATACGTATATCGTGGTGTATACGGGTGCTTATGTAAGACATACAAAATCGAGCCTTGCTTGCTCTGTCTTTCCATTTTGTTCAAAAGACGGCGCACTTCCGACTTATTTTAATCAGTGGGTTCAAATGTCTCACCGAGCAGCAGCACTTCTTTTATTCGTATGGATATTTATCGCCATGATCCATGCCATTAAACATTATAAAGATCAGAAGCAGTTGTATTATGGATGGATCATTTCAGCCATTCTGATTACACTTCAAGCAATTTCAGGTGTGATGTCTGTTTATTCTCACCTTGCACTTGGTTATGCGCTTGCTCATTCATTCTTTATTTCTTGTTTGTTTGGGGTACTATGCTACTTCTGCTTACTCATTGCCCGGTATAAATATGAAAGTAAAGAGCCATTTAGATAAAAGTTTGTATCCCCCTTCCATGTGGAAAGGGGATTTCTTTTATTGTTGTTTTGCTTTTTCAAATAGCGAAATGGCTTGTTTGCGTCTTTCTTGATGATCGACTGTCGGCAGTGGATAGGCATCACCTAGCACACATCCAGATTTTATTTGTTCATCTATCGGCATTTTACTTGGTTCATGAACCCATTTTTCATCGACATGTTTTAGTTCAGGTACATATCTTCTGATAAATTCCCCAGTTGGATCAAATCGCTTCGATTGGGTCGTTGGATTAAATATACGAAAGTAAGGAACAGCATCCGTTCCGACAGAGGCTGCCCACTGAAATCCCCCGATATTTGAAGACTCATCATAGTCCACGAGTTTTTTCTCAAAATACGCTTCGCCTTTTCTCCAATCAATCAAGTAATCCTTTGTTAAAAATGAAGCAGTCACCATTCGCAAGCGGTTATGCATCCAGCCTTCTTCATTTAATTGCCTCATCCCTGCATCAACGAGCGGAAAGCCTGTTTCACCTTTACACCAAGCTTCAAAAAGAGTCTCATCTTCATTCCATTTCACCCCTTGAAATGAAGAATTGATTTCCTTTTCTTTCATCTCTGGATAGTGCGCAAAAATCATATGATAAAAATCACGCCACGCCAGCTCTTTCACAAAGGTTTCCCGGCCCTCGTCTTCATAAAGTGCTTCCTCGTTTACAGCATGAAAGATCGTCCGAATAGAAATGGTGCCTGTTTTTAAAAACCGCGACAGCTTACTCGTTCCAAAAACAGACGGAATATCCCTTTTCTCATGATAATGTGTCAGTCTTTTTTGGATAAAGGTGTTTAGCGTGTTCATCGCTTTGTCTGAACCAATTTGATCAAATTTCCTTGAGCATCCCTTGATGATGCTTCTTAGTTTGTCATCCCCTTTTTGAGAAAGTGACTCATCACAAATCGTATGCTCGCTACTGAAAAAAGATTTGTCAACTTTTATCACAGGCTGCTTCTCTTTCTTTCGCCATGATTGATAGTATGGGGTGAACACTTGATAATGAGACCCATCCGCTTTTAAAATATCTCTCGCCCCATGAAGGTGTGTATCTTGCCACTTTGATACATGAATGCCCTTTCCTTCTAAAAAATCGCTTACTCGATGATCACGTGTTTGACCGATTCCAACTTGGTCTTCATTAAAAAAGAAGGCTTTTATGTCATAAACATCGATGACCTGCTGAAAGGCGGACAAGACATCATCATGGAAAAGGTGAACATACACTTGAGATTCTCTCGCTTCCTTGACAAAATGAGCCAAGCTTTGAAAGAAGTGTTCGTGGTTTAAATCAAGCTCCATTTCTGTAAAAAAAGGATCTACATGATAAAAAGCAAATAATTTGTATTCGTGTTTTTTTGCATATGTGATCGCTTTTGATAAGGCGATATGATCATCCAATCGCATATCTCGGCGAAACCAAATCACGACGATTTCCAACTTTCTTCACCTCATTCTATAGTGTAATCACTCTTTCAGGCCGCTGCACATTTTAATGCGCTCAAAAAAGACACATCGCTATGGATGTGTCTCACTCATTATTCAGGCTTTAATACAATCAGCAGATCACCGGTTTGAATTGGCTCTCCATTCGTCACATGAATTTCATCTATAACCGCAGAGAATGGTGCTTGAACGGTCGTTTCCATTTTCATGGCTTCATTGATCATCAGGTGCTCACCTTGCGAGATTTTCTGCCCTTTTTCAACAAGCACTTTGATTACGGTGCCTGGCATCGATGCGGCAATGTGATTTGGATTCGAGCGATCCGCCTTCATTTTTTCTTGAACGGAGGATTTGATGCTTTCATCCTTAATCACCACTTCACGCGGCTGACCATTTAGCTCAAAGTAAATGACTCTTGTGGCATTTGGATTCGGTTCTCCAATTGACACGAGTTTGACAATGAGGGTTTTTCCTTTTTCAATTTCCACCTCAATCTCTTCACCTAGTCTCATCCCATAGAAGAACGTTGGTGTGTCAAGAACAGAGATATCACCATAGCTTTCTGCTGTTTGAACGAATTCAGAAAAGACTTTCGGATATAAGGCATATGCAATCGCATCTTGTTCTGTCAACGACAGGTCATGTGATTCTTTGAATTGCTTTTTAATTTCTTCAAAGTCCACTGGCTTCAGCTTCTCACCTGGTCTGACAGTCAGCGGCTCTTCCCCTTTTAAAATCAGCTTTTGCAGTTTTTCTGGGAATCCGCCATGCGGCTGACCTAAATAGCCTTTAAATAATTCAACAACAGAATCCGGGAAGTCCAGTGTTGCGCCTTTTTCATAGACATCCTCTTCTGTTAGATCATTTTGCACCATATAAAGTGCCATATCTCCGACCACTTTAGAGGATGGTGTAACCTTCACAATATCACCAAACATGTCATTTACACGTCTGTACATTTCCTTTACTTCATTCCAGCGCTCGCCAAGGCCTACACCTTTCGCCTGCTGCTGCAAGTTACTATACTGACCGCCAGGCATTTCATGCTCATAAATTTCTGTATGCGGCGAATTCATGCCACTTTCGAACTCATGATAGTATTTTCTGACGGAATCCCAGTATTGAGAAAGACGTTCTACAGCTTTGACGTTCATTTCTGGCTTTCTTTCATGTCCATCTAAAGCATAGTATAACGAGCTCGCACTTGGCTGCGATGTGAGCCCCGCCATAGAGCTAACGGCAACATCAACAATATCAACACCTGCATCGATCGCTCTTGCATAGGTGAACAGTCCGTTTCCACTCGTATCATGTGTATGAAGATGGATTGGGATGGTCAGTTCATCTTTTAAAGCAGATACAAGCTCGTAAGCTGCCTGAGGCTTTAATAATCCCGCCATATCTTTAATGCCTAAAATATGAGCACCTGCCGATTCAAGTTCCTTCGCAAGAGAGACATAGTATTTAAGGTCATATTTCGGACGAGATGGATCAAGAATATCCCCCGTATAACAAATGGCTGCCTCAGCCACTTTGCCTGATTCACGAACAGAATCTATGGCAAGCGTCATGCCTTTGACCCAGTTTAAGCTATCAAAAATGCGGAACACATCAATGCCTGCCTCAGCCGATTCCTTTACAAATGCTTTAATTACATTATCTGCATAGTTTGTATATCCGACAGCGTTTGATGATCTTAAAAGCATTTGGAACAAGGTGTTCGGAACTTCTTGACGAAGCTCTTTCAGTCTTTCCCAAGGATCTTCTTTTAAGAAACGATACGCAACATCAAATGTAGCGCCGCCCCACATTTCCATACTGAATAGCTCTGGCCATAACCCTGCTGTTGGCTGGGCAATTTTCTTCAAGTCATGTGTTCTAAAACGTGTTGCAAGCAGAGACTGATGGGCATCTCTAAAGGTTGTATCTGTTAAAAGAACGTTGCTTTGTTCTTTTACCCAATTGGCGAGTCCCTCAGGTCCATGCGTATCTAACAATTGTTTTGTCCCAGACGGAACCTCTTCATGGACTGGAAGCTTCGGTACATTTGGTCTATCAAATTGAGGCTTCTTTTTCTCCGCAATACCAGGGAACCCATTAATGGTCACGTTACCAATATAAGTCAACATTTTCGTTCCACGGTCTTTTTGTTTTGGGAAATTAAATAGCTCTGGCGATGAATCGATAAACGACGTATCGTATTCCCCTTTTAGAAACTTCTCATGCTTTGCCACGTTTTCAAGAAATGGGATATTCGTTTTAATGCCGCGAATCCTGAATTCTTGTAAATTACGGACCATTTTAGCAGCAGCCTGATCAAATGTGAGCGCCCATGTGGACAGCTTGACCAATAATGAATCGTAATAAGATGTAATGACTGCACCTTGGAAGCTGTTCCCAGCATCTAAACGTACACCAAATCCCCCACCTGAACGGTAGGCCATAATTTTTCCAGTGTCCGGCATAAAGTTATTCAAAGGATCCTCTGTCGTGACCCTTGATTGAATGGCAAATCCATGTGTGAAGATATCTTCTTGCTTTGGTATTCCGACTTCATCGCTATGGAGATCATGACCCTTTGCGACAAGAATTTGGGTTTGTACGATATCGACACCTGTGATCATTTCTGTGATCGTATGTTCCACCTGTACCCTAGGATTGACTTCAATAAAATAAAACTCACCATTTGCCACTAGGAATTCTACAGTCCCAGCGTTAATATACGACACATTTCGAGCCAGCTTAACAGCCGCTTCGCAGATGTCTTCACGTAATTGATCTGTAAGAGATACACTTGGTGCAACTTCAATGACTTTTTGATGACGCCTTTGGACAGAGCAGTCACGCTCATATAAATGAATGATATTGCCGTGATTGTCACCAATCACCTGCACTTCAATATGTTTCGGATTTTCAATTAGTTTCTCAACGTATACTTCGTCATTTCCAAAAGCAGCTTTTGCCTCTGACTTTGCACGGTCATAGCCTTCATTCAGCTCCTCTTTTGATCTGACAATCCGCATACCTCGGCCGCCGCCGCCAAGTGAAGCTTTAATAATAAACGGGTAACCGTATTCTTCACCGAATTTTTCGACTTCTTTGACCGAATCAACTGGCCCGTCACTTCCTGGAATGACTGGAATTCCAGCTTTTTTCGCTTCATCTCTCGCCTTTACTTTATCTCCAAACATATCTAAATGCTGAGAAGTTGGACCGATGAATTGAATGCCTTCCTCTTCGCATCGTCTTGCAAAATGAATGTTTTCGGATAAAAATCCGTACCCTGGATGAATCGCATCCACGTCATTTCGTTTTGCAATTTCGATGATCCCCTCGATATCAAGGTAGGCATCAATCGGTTTTTTCCCTTCTCCAACTAGATATGCTTCATCTGCTTTATAGCGATGATAAGAGCCCGAGTCTTCTTTGGAGTAAATGGCCACTGTACGTAAATTAAGCTCTGTACAGGCCCTGAAGACTCTGATAGCAATTTCCCCTCTGTTTGCAACTAGAACCTTTTGAATTGTTCTCTGTGACATTCTCACTCCTCCATATCCCTTAAAATTTTATATGTACTCTATAATAAAGGAAGAAATGAAAACTGTACACTTTTGTTTTCTAAAGATTCAAAGTTTTCTGCAATCCATTTTTTTGAAGTGATGGTTTGCTGATTGATTTTTTCTTTTTATAACGCTCTTTATATTCAGTGAACATGCTGATATTCAGCAGTATTCCCATACATCCGCTTAATAAAATGATGGACGATCCCCCGTAGCTGATAAATGGAAGTGTCACCCCAGTGATTGGAATAAGACCTGAAACACCACCCAAATTAATACATGTTTGGATCGCAATCATCGAAGAAATTCCTATTGCAAGCAAACTTCCAAACGGATCCTCACACTTTCTCGCAATATAAAAACCTTTTACGACGATGAAGCCAAGTAGAGCTAGAACAAAAAATACACCGAAAAAGCCAAGCTCTTCCGAGATGATCGCCATGATAAAATCTGTATGCGGCTCTGGAAGATACCCATACTTTTGGACACTCTCTCCAAGCCCAAGTCCAAAAAAGCCACCTGATCCAATCGCATAATATGAATTAATCAATTGATGCCCAGTGGCGCCTGCATCTTTAAATGGGTCTTGGAAACTCTCAAAACGTCCGAGACGATTTTGCGTGAAAATTTTATCCCAAAACAGCATAATAAACGGTGTCACGACGACCATCACTGCACTAAATAGCGCTAACAGCTTCGCAAGCGTTTTACCGCTAAAGCCTGAGCATAAAATCATCGCAAGGGCAATCATGCCGATGATAAAGGCTGTCCCATAATCTGGCTGCAAAATAATGAAGCCACATAAGATGGAGACAATCACGATTGGAGGTGTGACCCCTCTTAAAATATGATCAATATAGTGCTGCTTTTTTGCATACACAGCAGCAAGATAGATGATGACGACAATCTTCACAAATTCTGCTGGCTGAAGACTAAAAGGTCCTATTTTGATCCAGCTTCTAGCATTCCCTGCAATGTGACCGCCAAAGTACACGTAGATGAGTGAAACAACAGAAAGCAGCAGCATACCGATCTGGAATTTTTTATTTGAAAACAGCTGATATGGAGCCAGAGCTGTAAAGATCAAGATGACCGCCCCAACAATCATAAATAAAAGCTGTTTCTTAAAAAAATTATCTGGCGCGGCATCATATCTGATGACAGATGTAATCATACTTGAGCTATACACCATCACCAAACCGAATGCGCTAATTAATATAATGGCGAACAATAATGAGTAGTCATACGATTTTAGCATTCTCTTTAACATATAATCCTCTTCCTAACGTCTGTTTCTTCTGCTCGATATCCTCTTAGCTGTTCTTATTCTACTACATTTTCTCCGTTTGATCCCGTTTTACCTCTTTTATATTGTTCGTCATTCATGAAAGAATCAAGTCCGTTTGTTCTCAAACAATCAAAAGAAAATGGAGGACAAAAAAACTCAAACTTATGTTGTGGAAGTTTGAGTTTTCGATCATTATTTTTTTGTGAACGCATCATGAAGTGCGGAAAGCTCTCTCTCAAGTTTATCGAGTAGTTTCTTGCCTTCATGTTGATCAACTAATCCAAGTCGGACAGCAAAATCAATTTCTCTCGATAATCCGAACATTTGAGTATCTAAAACCTCTTCATAAAGAGGACATTGCGGCATCGTTAAGTTGTCCATTTGCACTTGGATCAATTTTAAAATTTTATCTGCATCCAATTTTAATAAAGACAGTGCTTTTTGCCGATGATCGACTAAAATTTCTGACGCCAAAAGTATCCCTCCGTTCCCCAGGCGAGTACCTAATTCTTCTATTTATCATAAAGCGAAACGCCCAAAATTGCAAGCAGATTTGTACAGTTCGCTCTGTAAAAATAAAAAGAAGACATGAGTTGTTAAAAGATACTCATTTCATATTTTTCACTCATGAGCTCAAGCAGCTTAATTCCAGCAATACTATTCCCTTTCTCATCCAGCGCAGGCCCGAAAATGCCAATCCCAAAATCATATGGCGCTGCTCCCATGATCCCGCCGGAGACACCGCTTTTGGCGGGAATCCCGATATTAATGGCAAATTCTCCGCTTGCATTGTACATTCCGCAAGTCACCATAAAGGTTTTACAAATTCTAGCGACATCTTTTGAAAGGATTTGCTTCCCCGTCTCTGGATGCCTGCCGTCTAATGAAAAAACACAAGCGATTTTCGCCAAATCCAAGCTGTTCATCATGATGGCACATTGTTTCGTATAAACATCCATGACCTCTTCTACATTCCCTCTAATAATATGATATTGCTTCATGTAATAGCACATGGCGCGGTTAATCATCGATGTCTCAAATTCGGAAGCAGCTGTTTCTTTACAGTATGTAATGCTTGTGTCATTTGCAAGCTCTCTAATAAATGCGAGCAATCGATTGAGCTGATCTTGCGGGGTCCTGCCTTTTATTAAGCTTGTGACTGCGAGCGCTCCTGCGTTAATCATTGGGTTCAACGGCTTATTCGGGCTTGCTGTTTCAAGTTTAATCATCGAATTAAATGGATCGCCTGTCGGTTCCTGCCCAACAAATTGAAATACTTTTTTTGGCCCTTCTTCTGAGAGCACGAGCGCAAGTGCTAATACTTTTGAAATACTTTGAAGGGTAAACCTTTTATCTACATCCCCTGCCGAGTGACATGTGTTACTCACATGATATACAGCCACAGATAAATCCGTCTGATCCGCTTTACCGAGAGCAGGAATATAGGATGCTACTTTGCCATATTTGGCGACTTTTTTTGCTTCTTCTACAAATCGCTGAAGCTCTTCATTGTCACGACATGCCATGCCCAAAATCCTCCCTATATTTCATGTAAGGTTAGTGTGTACAAAGAGAAGCATGTTTATGAAAGTGACAAAGCGGGCGAAAACTTCTATAATTTATGATGGAAAGGGGTTGTCTTGAACATGAGCATTATTCAAATTAAGGGGAACGTACGGTACAAGATCACCATTGATCCAAGTGTGTGGATTTTTGATGACCGCAAATTTTTAATGGATTCATTTTTTGAGAAAAGCGCAGTAAGTGAAGAGAATCAGCTTGATCAGGAGCTTGACCAAGAGCGGGTCATAAGAGAGGGGCAAACACTCCCACCCACTTTAAAAACAGAGAAGAAATACGAAAAAGAAAGACTCGTCACAGGCAGCTTCGGTATGAAGCTTGGCGACATGCTGAAAAATGCAGAACCGCTTGATGAGGCGGCAGCGTGTGAATTTGTCACAGAAACGGAAACAATTGCTGTCCCGCTTTCTAAAGCAATGGAAAGCATTGCTCATTTCAGTCAAAATGGAAAACCTATTACAGAAGAAGGACCAATCCACGTTTATTTCGAGGATCAGTCCAACATCACTCAGCCGATTAAAGGTGTAAAAGAGCTAATCATTACATAAGATAGAGGGTCTGGACTATAATAAATCAGCTGCAAGCTGTGCAAGTCCAGATCTTTCTCCTTTGACAAGCTTGACATGTCCAGATATTTGTTGCCCTTTGAAGCGCTCAATGACATACGTAAGCCCATTATTTAAGCTATCTAAATAAGGATGATCAATCTGCTCTGGATCTCCCATCAACACAATTTTACTTCCCTCTCCAACTCGCGTTAATAATGTTTTCACTTCGTGTTTTGTTAAATTTTGCGCCTCATCAATGATGATAAATTGATCAGGTATACTTCTTCCACGGATGTAAGTTAAAGCCTCCACCTGAATCGAACCAATACCCGCTAAGATCGCATCAAGTTCTCCAGGTTTTTTTGTATTAAATAAAAATTCTAGGTTGTCATAGATCGGCTGCATCCATGGTCTGAGCTTCTCTTCCTTCTCTCCTGGCAAGTAGCCTAAATCCTTTCCAACAGGAACAATTGAGCGAGCCACGATGAGCTTTTTAAACATGCCGAGATCCTCTGTTTGCATCAATCCAGCAGCAAGTGCAAGCAATGTTTTGCCTGTCCCCGCTTTTCCGATGAGTGTCACGAGCGGAATGTCACGGCGTAAAAGTAGCTCTATCGCCATCGTCTGCTGAACATTTTTCGGGCGGATTCCCCAAATATGTTCTTGATCATAAATGAGACGCTTGACGAGCTCTCCTTTTTGATCAAGCATTCCTAAAGCAGAACCCCCTTCATTTCCCTTCATAATGACAAATTGATGAGGGTTTAACGAGGCATTGGTGACGTCTTTTACGTGTAACTGATTTTGCTTATAAAATGTATTCAACTGTTCCGTCGGAATATAGAGCTCGTGATAGCCATTATCAATGTCTTCATTTTGCAGCACACGATCACTTAAAAAATCCTCTGCTTGCAGCCCAATGGCATCTGCCTTCACTCGCACTAAGACATCCTTGCTAACCAAAATGACAGGCCGCCCATGAGGCTTTGTTTCTTCCTCTAAGCTCAAATTCTTTGCCACAGCCAAGATCCGATTATCGTTCGTTTTTTCAATGAAAATTTCTTGAAGTTCATGGAAAGAACGGTGATTCAGTTCAATGCGCAGTGTCCCTTTTGACTCTAGCGTAATTTTTTCATGCAGTTTCCCTTTCGATCTCAAAGCGTCGATTAAACGTGAAACGCGCCGAGCATTTTGCCCAACCTCGTCCATGTATCTCTTTTTCGAGTCTACTTCTTCTAAAACAACGGCCGGAATGACGACCTCATTGTCTTCAAATGAAAAGATTGAATTCGGATCCTGTAATAACACATTCGTGTCTAATACATAAATTTTACTCAGGTCCTTCGCCTCCTGATCGGGGTTTCATTCATCCTTGTCTTTCCAAAAACGATTGTTAAAATATATGTTTTCATGAATAAAGTTAGAAGGTTAATTCAACAATAAAATAAATCATGCAGTTTGTGAAGGAGGGAATACACATGCGACTATTTGTTACATTATTCATGATTCATACCATCTTTCTGTTGGGCGCTTGCCAGCAGCAGGAAAAGCCAGAGGCTCTGGACAAGCAAGATGGACGCCAGCACTTAGTACGGGTGTCAGACTCAACCAAGAAAAATACCGATCAAGCCCGCCCATCAACAGATGTCGCGCAGCATCTTGTCAATGTGACCGAGCATGTAGCAGATGTAAATGATGCAACGGCTATCGTCATCGGCCGCTATGCTGTTGTTGGCATTGATGTAAAAGATGATTTAGATAGAAGCAAAGTAGAAACCATTAAATATTCAGTCGCAAAAGCGCTGAAAAATGACCCAGAGGGTGCGAATGCTGTTGTGGTCGCTGACCCAGATACAGTCAGCCGTTTAAAAGAAATGGGCAAAGAAATTCAAGCAGGCCGTCCTGTAAGTGGTATTATGGATGAACTAGCTGCCATTGTCGGACGTGTGATGCCAGAGATGCCGAGAAATGAGATCGATCGTAGCGAAACGGACCCGACGAATGACCCGAATGATCAGCTCAAACAAAACGATCAAAAGCAGTTAGAAAAAAATCAAAACGATCAATCAAACCATCATATGAATCAGAAGAAATAATGAGAACGGCTTATATCTCTTGTGATATAAGCCTCAGATTGATGACAAAGGGATAAAATGATTTTATTTTAGCCCTTTGTCTTCTTTTCAGCTTGATAGAAAACCTTTGCAGTCTAGGAAGGTCGAGCACAGGAGTGGAGCGAATTTAACATTCGTGAGCACCGGAGCACAGACCTGACAAAGAATGCGATGGTTTGTCTACACGCTGCGGCTTATATCTCTTGTGATATAAGCCTTTTTCTACGCTGATTTTAAGTGGTTCAGAAAACATGCTATAATGAATGCAACAAAGTGAGGTGAAAATGATGAGAGTGAAGTGCTCATTATGTGAAAAGCTTGAAACCATTGATGATGATACACTCGTTGCTAAGCGGTTAAGAAATCGACCGATTCATACATATATGTGCGATGACTGCCAAGAAAGAATTAAAGTCAAGACAGAAGCACGCATCAAAACTGGCAGATTCTCTCTTTATCAAGATCCTGCGACGAAAGAGAAAAAGAAGAAAAAAGGAAAAAAAGAACAAAAAACATAAAAAAGACCTGACACATGTTCAGGTCTTTTTTTACGTATTTACTGTTCCTTCTTTTTTCGCACGATGCAGCCGTATTTTATAAATAATTAAAATGGCAGCTGCCACTACTAGGCCTTCCGCTACTGGCAAGAAGATTCCTAAAAATGTGAGAAACGTACAGCCAAAAATCAAAAACAAATAAATCACGAGCGCTTTTAAAATCGGTAGACGTCTAGCAAAGCCGAGCTTAAAAACAATAATCGCTAAAACAAGGATGGTGCCATATAGGAGCCACATCCCTGTTTGCGGATTTTCATCGACACGAAACAGCATCGCGAAAAAGGATAGATTCTCACTTACTTCCTGATCATTCAAAAAGATTCCCTCCCCTTATCTTTCAGGGTTCTATCTTTTTAATTCTTCATGGAATTATGATAATCCTGCTAGCTTTTTCTTCTTTGCTGCTTTCTCACGTTCGTTTTTATCTAAAATTTTCTTTCTTAGACGAATGGATTCTGGTGTAACCTCACAGTATTCGTCTTCATTAAGATACTCAAGAGATTCCTCAAGTGACATAATACGTGGTTTTTTCATACTAACCGTTTGATCTTTTGTCGCTGAACGTACGTTCGTTTGTTGTTTCATACGGCTAACGTTGACAACAAGATCGTTCTCACGGTTATGCTCACCAACAATCATTCCTTGATATACTTCAGTACCTGGCTCAACAAAAATCACACCGCGTTCTTCCACACCTTGGATTCCGTAAGAAGTCGCTTTGCCTGTTTCCATTGAAACAAGTACACCTTGACGGCGTCCGCCAACTTGACCAGACTGCATCGGCTGATAGCTGTCAAACGTATGGTTCAGAATACCAAAACCACGAGTTAATGAAAGAAATTCAGTTGTATATCCGATTAAACCACGTGATGGAACTGTAAAGATCAGGCGAACTTGACCGTTACCATTATTGATCATGTCAATCATGTCACCTTTTCTTGCGCCCATTGACTCCATGATAGAGCCAGTGTGCTCTTCTGGTACATCAATTTGAACGCGTTCTACAGGCTCACATCGAACACCATCCACTTCTTTTACAATAACTTCTGGCTTCGATACTTGTAATTCAAACCCTTCACGTCTCATATTCTCAATCAGAATCGATAAGTGAAGCTCTCCGCGTCCAGATACGACCCAAGCATCAGGTGAATCAGTTGGATCCACGCGAAGACTTACGTCTGTTTGAAGCTGCTGCTCTAAACGCTCTTCAATTTTACGTGATGTCACGTATTTTCCTTCACGGCCTGCAAATGGGCTGTTATTGACAACAAACGTCATTTGAAGTGTCGGCTCATCAATACGAAGGATTGGCAGTGCCTCTTGGTGTTCTACCGGACAAACTGTTTCACCTACGTTGATGTCTTCCATACCAGATACAGCGACAAGATCTCCAGCTTTCGCTTCATTGATTTCCACTCTTTTTAACCCTTGGAAACCAAAAATCTTTGTCACACGGAATTGTTTCACACTGCCATCGACTTTCATCAGGGCTACTTGCTGTCCTACTTGCATTGTCCCTCTGAATACACGGCCGATTCCAATTCTTCCAACATAATCATTGTAATCAAGTAGCGCCACTTGGAATTGAAGCGGCTCTTCATGGTTATCAATTGGGCTTGGAATATGGTTGACAATTGCTTCAAACAAAGATTCCATGTTTTCATCTTGCTTGCTCGCATCATTACTTGCCGTACCATTGATTGCTGATGCATACACAACTGGGAATTCAAGCTGTTCTTCTGTTGCATCCAATTCAATGAACAAGTCAATAACTTCATCGACTACTTCAGCCGGACGAGCAAAGTCGCGGTCAATTTTATTGACAACAACAATTGGTGTTAAGTTTTGCTCAAGTGCTTTTTTCAGCACAAATCGTGTTTGAGGCATACAGCCTTCATAAGCGTCCACCACGAGAAGTACACCATCTACCATTTTCATGATACGCTCAACCTCACCACCGAAGTCGGCGTGTCCTGGTGTATCTAAAATATTAATGCGTGTATCTTTATAATGGATCGCAGTATTTTTAGCTAAAATCGTAATACCGCGCTCTCGCTCTAAATCATTTGAATCCATGGCTCTCTCAGCGATATTTTCATTCGCACGGAAAGTACCAGCTTGATGGAGCAATTGGTCAACAAGCGTCGTTTTACCATGGTCAACGTGGGCAATAATTGCGATGTTGCGAAGATCTTTTCGAAGTTTCACATTTTCATCTCCTAAAATAATTAGATAACTTTCATATTATATCACAATCCCCTTTAAAATCCGATCGTTTTTCTGTAAACTTATATTAACTCTAAAAAAAGGGATGGAGACAAATGAAACAAATCAAATGGCTTCTATTATTATGTGCATTACTTGCAGTCGTCAGTATGGCGTTTATTGGGGTATCTGTTGCAGAAAAAAGCACACTGGGAACATGCCTTAGTATCGTGTTCGCCATGATTTTCATGGGTACAGGATTTACATTAAAAAGAAAATTAAACGTGCAATCATAAAATTTCTCAAAAGCCTTTTACATTCTACATGTAGAAGGCTTTTTATTTCGAGTAAAAACAAGACCAACCACCTATGAAAATCCGAGTAATCAGACTGAAAATAGCATGTAGACTTGGCAAATATAAGCAATCTGAACCTCTCTATTTTTCGACAAGAACTTTTATAGTTCTCCAAAATCAAACACAAAGTTACAATTTTCCTATTCTTCCACAAACTTTCTCATGGTATGCTGTTCTTGCAACAAAATTTAACAGAAAAGGGAGAGAAAAGAAGCATGAAGAAGTTTTTGAGCAAATCGCTCAGCTCTGTTGTATTTTTCGCTTTAGCTATCATTCTTACTTTCACAACAGTAGCTCCTGGGCAAGCAAACGCTGCAACGTTCAAAGGGATTCCTTTTGAACAGCAACAAATTATTAAAGATTTATTGGAGAAAAACGAGCGTGTCATCAACATTCTCATCAATTCATTTGTTGAGGAAGACAACAGCTACACATTCGATGTGAAAAAAGCGATTGAGCTCGGTTTGACTGAAGAAGAAGCGGCGACTGCTGAGAAATTCTTAGATCGCGCAGCTGTTCTTACAATCGTTTTCAGTGAAAGCATCAATAAAAACGAAAAAGGAAAATTAGTTTTTGATGCAGAAAAAGCGATTGAACTTGGTCTTACTAAAGAAGAAGCAACTAAATTCGAAAAGCTTTTCAAATCAGTGATCAGAATTGCTGATCTTGCTGGTGATGCACTTGTTCTAGACAAAAAAGGAAACGTTGTAATTGATTCAAAAATTGCAAAAGGTCTTGGATTCAGTTCTACTGAATTACTTGTTTTCAACCAATTGCTTAAGAAAATTCCTCAAGAGCAATTAAAAACTTTCTATGATGCAGTTCAACTTGCAAAAGAAAAATTAAACTAAGCTCGAAAACCCCCACCTGGTTCGTCCAGATGGGGGTTTTTATTTCAGCCAATATAGAATGATCATGATGACGTACACTACACTAAACACGATACTCGCTCGACGTAAGAGCTTTCCATAGTAGCGCTTCTCGAATTTTCTTTTTTCTTCCTTTTCATCTAAATATGGCATGGGATCCGGTGTCTTCATAAGAAGAATTGGTTCTTTCATTTCTTGATAAAGATGACGGCAACTCTCGCAGGAATGTAAGTGCTCGGCTACTATTTTATTTGTTTCTGCACTTGTGTCCCCCTCTATATAAAGTGGTAACAATTCTTCGATCAAATAACAGCTCATTTATTGAACTCCTCACAATGTAGCATTCGCTTCAACTCTAATCTGGCTCGATAAAGGGTTGTTTTGACTTTAGATAAAGTCCAATTCAAAATTTCAGCTACTTCTTCATATGACAATTCCTGAATATCTCTTAAAATGAGGACCTCCCGGTAAGAATCCTTCAGTTGATTGATATGATTCCACAGCCTTTGAATGTCAGCTTGTGTTTCTATATGGTCTTCTGGTGTGATGAAGGTCTGCTGCTCTAAGTAATCAACATCCTCTACATCCGTAAATGACCGTTTTACTTTTCGGCGATAGTCATTGACAAATGTGTGATAAGCAATGGTATAAAGCCATGTTTTAATACTAGAATGTCCTTTAAAAGAGGATAATCCATGTAGTGCCTTCATAAATACATCCTGCGCTAGATCCTTGGCCGTTTCCATATTTCCTGTCCGGCGATATAAATATTTGGTGATTTCCTGAAAATACTCTTCATATATTATTGCAATTTGATCGGCTGGTCTAGACATCAAAAATAAAACCACACAGTCATCCAAATAGATAAGACGATAAAAAAGAGATACAATGAGTAAATAAACCCCTTCATACGTTTTAACTCGTTATCGTCATTCTGATCCTCAGTCAGTGCTGAAGACGGATCATTTCCCATGAAAGAATCCTGAAATTGCTGTTCATGTCTCTTCATCCAGCTGGCTGCTTCTTCTCCCAGCTCCCCTTCTTGATACAGTTCATATAAGTCTTGAAAGATGGCTTGTTTTTCTTTATCTGTCAAAACGGTACACCTCTTTTGTTCGTCCATTTACTTCATAGATTTTACGCTCATTTGATCCGAATGTTTGAATGATGACAAGCCATGAAATGTTGATGTTCCCTTCTTTATCGATCATTCTCACAGGTTTTATTTGTTTTTTATAGATCGTATATGGTTTATACCTTTTTATTACTTGCTGATAGACTTCATCACGTTCTTGATTAGATACCATATGAGGCAAAGAAGAAGCTGATTGCCAATTCAACTTGATTCCATCATCATCTCTAGACATATTGAGTAAATGAGAGGATGAGTTAAATGTATACTGTTTGTGTTCGCCAGATCCTGTTTCTTTCCTCACGTCTTCTGGCTTTTTCCCTATGATCTTTAACAAATCTTCATCGCTGATTTTCCCTTTTTTCTGATGAAGAATCGCTTTTGACAGCTCGAAGCTGATTAATTTTTTTGTTGAACCATTAAACAGAAACTCCGATTGATCTTTTGTTGTGACCCTCACTTCATGCTGCCAATCAAAATAAAATTCATCAATGCCTGTGACTTGATAAACTGGCGGCTTTAGATTTAAATTTTGATAAATGCTGTTGATCCTGTTTTTTATCTCAGTTTCTGTTAAATGGATTCCGTCTATATCCTTCAATTGAAAGATGGCGTTCCCGTATTGCGCTTGTCGAAGCGTCCCTTTTTTCCAGGTGGCGAACGCTAAGCTTTCATTTTCATTCTGAGACATTTTTGGCAGAAGAAGAACGTTCGTCTCTCCTTCATCTTTTTTGATTGCTATATGAATGCGGTCCAGATCAATCGATTGTCCGCTTCTTTCGAAAAATTCAATGGTTTTTTCCCTATATTCTTTATCGGTCAAATCCTTGCCCACTATACGACCCCTATAGGAATAGCCGCTTAATTCGCCTGTAAACGCAGAAATATTCACTTCATACTGATCACCTGCAAACACGTAGTGATAAGAGATAGGATGGTGACTAGCACTTAAATATAACGACTGATCCACTGGTAAAAATTTTGAAGCGAATTCTTTTGCACTTATCGCCGATAAAGGGCGATATTCTTCTGAGAAAGTATCCACAAGTTCCGTTTTGGTGAATTGGAACATTGTATGAGGGACATTGACGATCGGATTGAGTAATAGCAGTAAAAACACAGATATACCCCCAGCGCCCCACTGTCTCAACCTCACCTTGTCTTGTAGTAAAACACATAACAAATAAATCGTCATAAAGCTTCCTGCTGCCGTCGCTAAAATCACAATCGATTTAAATGAAGATTGCAGCTCATACTTCGTGATAGAAGGATAAAAAATATAAAGCAGAGCAGCGAAAATCAGGCCATAGAACAACAGCAATTCCATCCACTTCCGATGCCAAAACAAGCGAAAGAAAAGGTGCAGCACCAAAGCGGCAAAGCCAGCCATAAGCAAAATGATGATCAGATCTCTCCATACTAGCTCCATATCACCGCTAAGAAAGAACTTTTTGCTTTCAGCTAACACAATAAACACCGTTTGACATAAAGGCAGAAGTAACACAGATAAATCAAAAGCAAAAAACATGCCTTTATTTTTTAAATAAGGAAGAGAAATCACATAGTAAAGTGATGCAAGCAAGACATACCCATAGATGAGAAATTGCATGAAATCTGTCAGCACTTCAAATGTTTCGATCGTATATTGTCTAGCTAGGACTTGGTGGATCATTTCAAGTGTCATACCGCCCAGCAGAACGACTCTTAATACGATTCCAGCATAAAATAAATAACCACTCTTCTTTTCTTTCCATAGCGGAAGTGTCATGAAAAGGACAAATAGTCCAAGTACACACCATTGAATGATTTTCATACTGTACTCATTTAAAATCAAATACCTTTCAAAATGGAGAGATAAATCACTAAACAAATCAAACATTGATACACAATCCTTTACATCAAATTAAGGCCTCATTCGTATAGACATTCGCCTTACCAAAAAGTTTCAGGAAAAACAAAAAATCACTTCATTCTCATGAAGTGATTGTGTTTATCTTTTATTTCCGCTTCCTTTTATGTAATCGTGCAAGATCTTTTCACAAATGGATCGATTTCCTGCAACAATGCTATTTTTCTCTAGGAACGTAAGCCGCTCTCCGTGAATATTTGAATAAACAGCACCTACTTCATCAAGCAGCACGCAGCCGGCCGCATAATCCCATGGCGCAAGCCTTAACGTGATGTATGCGTCACTTCTTCCACTTGCAATATAAGCGAGCTCAAGCGCAGCTGATCCAATCGTACGAGTACCTCTCACGTCACGTACGAGACGGGCAAACGGTTTGGCATCAAAATAAGGGCTTTCGATTGCCCATGTCGGGTTAATGCCCACAATGGCTTTTTCAATCGCGACATCTTTTAGTGGCGGGAGCAGGGTATCGTTCATATAGGCTCCTTCTCCTTTGACCGCATGATATAGCTCGTCATGAATGACGTCATAAATAAGACCGATTTTTCCAACGCCATTTTCAAATATCCCAATTGAAATGGCAAAGTTGCGTTTTTGATGGATAAAGTTCATTGTGCCATCAATCGGATCAATGATCCACACAATCCCACCCAGTGAGGTCACCTCTTCCCCTTGTCCCTCTTCTCCTAAAATGTGATGATCTGAAAATGTCGACTGAATCTTTTCAATGAAAAAACGCTCTGTTTCTTTATCGATGTTTGTGACAAGATCATTAGGATTTGATTTTGTTTCAATTGATAGACCTTCCTGCATGGACGCTTTAATACGGCTTCCTGCTTCTTTTACCCAAAGCTTTGCAAGACGGTCAATTTCCACCCAGTTTGTCATCAGACTGTAAACCTCTTTTCTATGTAGTACCTATTTGTATTAGCATACTGATATTATGTACGTAAAAGCAAGAAAAAAGCAGCGTCATACAAAAACGAACCGATGAATTGGTTCGTTTTTACCTCACCTTGTTTTACCCTTGAAGCTGCTCCCATTCTTTTCTTAGGCGCTCAAGCTTTCGTTTGCTGCGTTCAATTTGAATACCATCTTTTTGCTCGATGGCTTCATGAAGCGTAGAAAGCTCATAATCAACCTCTAATCTCCACACAGCGATGCGATTCTTCTTCTCTTGTCTATACCCCTGCTTCACGATTTGCTTCATTGGTCAACGCCCCTTCCAGAGAATGATTCATTCCTTGTCAGTTTTCATTGATAAAAAATACAATCGATAAGAGAATTGGTTCTTGCTTATATCGTATGAAGCGATCGCATAACCGCAACGACATTCTGAAAATTGTGTTTTTACCTATTTGTTATGTACCACAAATTCGATGTTTTTAAACGCTACATTATATCCTCTGCAATCTTTCTCCTTATGGTGCATCTTTTTTTGAGCTTGACCCAAGCTATGATAGAATATGATCAGCGAAATGATACAGGAGGCATAACATGAGTGAGATGCGTTTTAGAGATGAAGATTTTGAAACATTCACAGTTGACGGTTTAGATGAACGAATGACCGTATTAAAAGAAAGAGTCCGTCCAAAGCTTGAGACTCTTGGCGAACATTTTGCACCGCTTCTTTCTTCTATTACAGGAGACGAGATGTTTGTACACGTAGCAAAGCATGCGAGAAGATCAGTCAACCCGCCAAATGATACGTGGGTTGCTTTTGCAAACAGTAAGCGCGGGTATAAAAAGCTCCCTCATTTTCAAATTGGGCTTTGGAAAACTCATGTATTTGTATGGTTTGCACTTATTTATGAATCTCCAGTTAAAGGTGAGTATGGGCAATTATTCGAAAAAGAGCTAGACACCATCCAGCAGAAAATACCGCAAGATTTCGTTTGGTCTAAAGATCATATGAAACCAGACGTACTGCGTCACAATGAGCTTGATGCTGAACAGCTGAAAACACTATTTGAACGTGTTCAAACGGTAAAGAAAGCCGAACTCCTTTGCGGCATTCAGCTGCCTAGAGAAGAAGTCGTTCAAATGAATAATGAAGAGTTTTTATCGAAAATCGAAAATGCCTTCCGTACGTTGACTTATCTATACCGCTTTACACAGAAAGAATCTGTATAAAAAAACGAGCCAATCTAGGCTCGTTTTTTTACATACGGATGATCGCTGTTTCTTCTGCCTCTCTAGCACTTTTCACTGTGCGATAAGGGGAATACCCGCTTCCCTTTTCAAACGCCGCAGAGTGCGTCTTTTCCTCTGCTTTCGATGGCACAACTTCTTTAAATCGTTTATAAGCATTTAATAATTCCTGCTTGGTAATTCCTTTTTCATACGCCTTTTCAACGGCTTGAAAAAACGAAATGACCGCAATCTTTTCCTCTGTTGTCCAGTCGACATCCATTGGATATTGATATTCCATTTACTTGTCCCTCACTTTAACACTCATTTCTTATTTGAACTTACATTATAGCATTTGATCTATCAGAAACCGACCGATTTTATGCTTTACATTCCGTTCAGTTCATAATATAATTCTTTTGTTTTATGCAATGAAATCTGCCGTTATTGGCACAATAATAGCAGGTATTTCGATGAAGGTGGGAAAGCAATTGTCACAACATGATACACCCTTATACACTGGACTAAAAAAACACGCTGCAACCAATCCAGTCCAATTTCACATTCCAGGCCATAAAAAAGGTGCCGGAATGGATCCTGAATTTAGAGAATTCATTGGTGATAATGCATTAAGCATTGACCTCATTAATATAGAACCTCTCGATGATTTACATTCGCCTCGAGGGATGATAAAAGAAGCACAAGAGTTAGCTGCTGAAGCATTCGGTGCTGACCATACGTTTTTCTCCATTCAAGGAACAAGCGGCGCGATCATGACGATGGTGATGACGGTGTGTGGACCTGGAGATAAAATCATTGTTCCTCGTAACGTCCATAAATCCATTATGTCCGCTATTGTATTTTCTGGCGCAGTGCCTGTTTTTATTCACCCAGAAATCGATAAAGAGCTTGGTATCTCACACGGCATTACACCAGACTCAGCCAAAAAAGCACTGACCGAGCACCCAGATGCAAAAGGCTTGCTTGTGATTAACCCAACATATTTTGGCATTTCTGCTGACTTAAAAACGATCGTAGAGATTGCCCATTCATTTAATGTGCCTGTCCTTGTGGATGAAGCGCACGGTGTGCATATTCATTTTCACGATGAGCTTCCGCTGTCTGCGATGCAGGCAGGGGCCGACATGGCAGCAACAAGTGTCCACAAACTCGGCGGGTCCCTCACCCAAAGCTCTATTTTAAATATGAAGGAAGGACTTGTTTCAAAGGACCGCGTGCAGTCGATTTTGAGCATGCTAACGACAACATCCACTTCTTATTTGCTCTTAGCTTCACTTGATGTCGCTAGAAAGCGATTAGCCACTGAAGGAAAGGCACTCGCAGATGAAGCGATTCGTTTGTCTGAATTAGCGAGAAACCGCCTGAATCAAATTGACGGCATTACCTGTATTGGTCAGGAAATACTCGGTTCAGCTTCTACTTACGATTATGACCCAACGAAATTAATTATCTCGATTAAAGACCTTGGGCTAAATGGACATGATGTCGAAAAATGGCTGAGAGAAAGCTACCGAATTGAAGTGGAACTCTCTGACCTATACAACATTTTATGTATCGTAACCCCTGGAGATTCTGATGAGACGATCGATACACTTGTGACGGCTATGAAAGAAATTGCCGCAACCTCTACATGTGAGGCCGGCAAACAAGCGGTGACGGAAGTGTTACTGCCTGAGATCCCATCGCTTGCTATGACGCCGCGTGACGCCTTTTACGCAACAACAGAAGTGATTCCATTTAAAGAAGCGGCCGGCCGCATCATTGCAGAGTTTGTCATGGTATATCCGCCGGGCATTCCGATTTTTATCCCAGGCGAAATTATCACAGACGAAAATGTCTCGTATATCTTTAAAAATATTGAAATTGGTCTCCCTGTCCAAGGACCTGAAGATTCAACGCTAGAGATGATCCGTGTCATTAAGGAACAAAAACCAATTCTATAAAAAAGAAGCATGCAGCCCCAATTGGAGCTGCATGCTTTTTTATTTATTCAGAGGCTTCATCACCGCAATGACAGTGACCACACGTTCCATACAGCGTTGTCACTTTTTCATTCTCAAATTGATCAATGGTTTCATTGCAATCTTGACAAATAATTGTACCCACGTACATTCCCCTTTTCTTCACCTTATAGTTTAGAAGCGTTTAATTTATTTCTTACCTCTATAATATGATGTCACATTTAAGTTGTCAACGGTTAATTGTATGACACATTTAATCATTTTTATAGATATATGCTTTTTACTCATCATTATTGAGGGAACGTTTCAATTGTATTTTGCTTCATATCAATTCTGTAACAATTGAGTAACAATCGAAAATTGTCAAAAAGGACATGATACACTAGAGTGACTAACAGGGAACCGGCTCCTAAAAATGTTGGTATAACCCCAAAGGATTTTGAGGTGAATAGATTGAATTTTATGAGGACACTTCTCATTATATTCCCCATGCTCTTTGTACTTAGTTCATGCTCATTTGCTTATATCATACCGAATCAAACAGACCAAGTCAGTCACATTCAAAAACCAAGAATTCTCTTTTTTACTGATGCAGAAAATCTTGATAAAGAAAGTCCTTATTATGATGCAGTACTCGATTTAAAAAATGAGTACCCAAAGGAAATGTCAAAGATGATCGTAAAAGAAGATCGTAAGGGCTGGAAAAACGAAGTAGATGAATTACCGGCTATTTTGCTTGTCAATGATGAAAAAGTCATTGTGAAGGTTGAAGGAAATGTCCGCAGTAAAGAGGATATCTTATCACCCTTATGTCATGCATTAGACCGCGTGAATACAAATTAACGATTCAACCTTGCACTTATAGATAACCATATGAAAAAACCCCTCACCTCATGAGGGGTTTTTTCATATAGAGACATTTGTACAGCCTTCTCAAACGTTTTAAAAAGCCCTCTCCATGTCGAAGAGGGCTTTTTAGGTTCATTATTTTACGATATGGATTGGGCTTCCAATTGCTACTTCAGCCGTTTCCATTGTGATTTCACCTAATGTTGGGTGAGCATGAATTGTCATTGCGATATCTTCAGCAGTCACTCCAGCTTCGATTGCAAGGCTAAGCTCTGAAATCATATCAGAAGCGCCAACACCTGCAATTTGTGCACCGATGACTAGACCATCCTCTTTACGAGTGATCATTTTCATGAAGCCATCAGTTGCGTCAAGAGAAAGTGCACGTCCGTTAGCTGCGAATGGGAATTTCGCTGCAACGATTTCGATTCCTTCTGCTTTAGCTTCTGCTTCAGTGTATCCAACAGTTGCAAGTTCTGGCTCAGAGAATACAACAGCAGGAATACCAAGGTAATCAATTTCAGCTGGCTCTCCAGCGATTGCTTCAGCTGCAATTTTACCTTCGTAAGAAGCTTTGTGTGCAAGTGGTGGTCCATCAACGATGTCACCAATTGCATAGATGTTAGATACGCTTGTACGGCATTGTTTGTCAGTTTTGACAACTCCGCGGTCTGTCAATTCAACACCAACTTGTTCAAGACCAAGCTCATCAGTGTTTGGACGACGGCCAACTGTTACAAGTACGTAATCAGCATCAACTGTTTTTTCTTCACCTTTTACTTCGAAAGTAACAGTGACACCCTCAGATGTTTCTTTCACGCCTTTTGCAAGAGCGTTTGTATGGATTTCAACGTTTCCTTTTTTCTTCAGGTTACGTTTAACCAAAGAGCTCATTTGCTTTTCGAAACCTGGAAGGATTTCGTCTCCACCTTCAAGGATGACAACTTCTGTTCCAAAGTTTGCATAAGCAGTTCCAAGCTCAGTACCGATGTATCCACCACCGATAACAACTAACTTTTTAGGTACTTCTTTAAGCGCTAAAGCACCAGTTGAGTTGATCACACGGTCAGTGTATTTAAATGTTGGCAATTCAATTGGACGAGATCCAGTTGCAAGAATTGCGTTTTTGAAAGTGTAAGTCTGTGCTGAATTTTCATCCATTACACGTACAGAGTTAGCGTCTACGAAATAAGCTTCACCTTTGACGATGTCTACTTTATTTCCTTTTAGAAGGCCTTGAACTCCACCTGTTAATTTGCCCACAACAGAAGCTTTCCACTCTTGCACTTTTGTGAAATCAACTGTTACGTTTTCAGCTTTGATACCCATGTCTTCAGAATGCTTTGCATTCTCGAAACGATGACCAGCATTGATTAATGCTTTTGAAGGGATACAGCCGACGTTTAGGCATACGCCGCCAAGCGTTCCTTTTTCAACGATTGTTACTTTTTGTCCAAGCTGTGCAGCACGAATAGCAGCTACATATCCACCAGGACCTGCACCGATGACAAGAGTATCTGTTTCGATTGGGAAATCTCCTACTACCATGACATTACGCCTCCATTAAAATTAATTGTGGATCATTCAACAAACGCTTGATGTGGTTAAGGGCATTTTGCGCAGTAGCTCCGTCAATCATACGGTGGTCAAAGCTTAGGGAAAGAGCTAAGACTGGAGCTGCAACGATTTCGCCATCACGAACAACCGCTTTTTCAGCGATACGGCCAATACCAAGGATCGCTACTTCTGGGTGGTTGATGACTGGAGTAAACCATTGTCCACCAGCAGAACCGATGTTTGTGATTGTGCAAGATGCACCTTTCATTTCAGCTGGAGCCAATTTACCATCACGTGCTTTTGTTGCAAGCTCATTGATTTCGTTAGACACTTCGAAAATCGCTTTGCGATCTGCATTTTTCACAACTGGAACAAGCAAGCCTTTTTCAGTGTCAGCTGCAATTCCGATGTTGTAGTAATGCTTTTGAACAACTTCATCTGTTTTATCATCGATAGAAGTGTTAAGTACTGGGTACTTTTTCAAAGCAGAAGTTAGAGCTTTTACAACGTAAGGCAAGTAAGTTAACTTGATTCCTTGATCAGCTGCAACTTGTTTGAATTGTTTACGATGTGCAACAAGGTTTGTTACATCAACTTCATCCATTAATGTTACGTGAGGAGCTGTATGCTTAGAGTTCACCATTGCTTTAGCGATCGCTTTGCGGATTCCGCTCATTTTCTCGCGAGTTTCTGGGAATTCTCCTTCTAGAACTGGAGCCGCTGCCGCTTTTGGAGCTGCTTCTTCTTTCGCACTTTCAGCTGCTTGAGGTGCTGCTTCTTGAGTTACAGAACCACCATTAACGAAGCTGTCGATATCTTCTTTTAAGACACGGCCGTTTTTACCAGTACCTGCAACTTTGTAAATTTCAACGCCTTTTTCACGAGCGTATTTACGTACAGATGGCATAGCAATTACGCGCTTGTTTGGATCAGCATCTACTTGCTCTTGTGCGCCTGCGCCAGTTGCTGCTGTCGCTTCTTCTTGTGCTACTTCTTTCTTCTCTGGCTCGTTACCAGCTTCAGCAGTACCTTGTACTTGAGCTTCAGTTTTTGCTTCGCCTTCTTCTTCGCTGCCTTTAAATTGAAGATTTTCGTAACCAGGTGCATCAAACGTAATGATTGTTTGTCCTACAGTTGCAACTGTTCCCTCTTCAACTTTTAATTCTAATACTTTTCCTTTAACAGGTGAAGGAATTTCTACAACTGCTTTATCGTTTTGTACCTCTGCTAAAACGTCATCTTCATTGATTTCGTCGTTAGGTTTTACAAACCACTTAACGATCTCACCTTCGTGGATACCTTCTCCGATGTCCGGAAGTTTAAATTCAAATGCCACTGTTTTTCGCCTCCTAGATTTTGTTGAACCCTTGTTGTGTAAACATTACACGATCATGTAATTGATAAAGGGGAAGAGAAATAAATTCTTTTCCCCCCTGTCATTTAATTAAAATTCAAGAACTTTTTTAGCTGTTTCAAGCACGTCTTTATGGTTTGGAAGCCATACAGTTTCAGCTTGAGAGAAAGCAAACACAGTATCAGGTGCAGCTACACGAAGTACTGGTGCTTCTAGGCTAAGGATTGCTCTGTCATTGATTTCAGCTACTACGTTTGCAGCAATACCAGCTTGTTTTTGTGCTTCTTGAACAACGATTGCACGGCCTGTTTTTTCAACAGAAGCGATGATTGTTTCAATATCAAGCGGGCTTACTGTACGAAGGTCGATCACTTCAGCAGAAATGCCTTCTTTTTCAAGTTCTTCAGCAGCTTTAAGTGATTCGTGAACCATTGCACCGTAAGTAATGATTGAAAGGTCAGAACCTTCACGTTTCACGTCAGCTTTACCGATTTCAATTGTGTACTCTTCTTCAGGAACTTCCTGACGGAAAGAGCGATAAAGTTTCATATGCTCAAGGAATACAACTGGATCGTTGTCGCGAATTGCAGAAATTAATAGTCCTTTTGCATCGTAAGGTGTTGAAGGAATAACAACCTTGATACCAGGCTGTTGTGCTACAAGACCTTCTAAGCTGTCAGCGTGAAGCTCAGGTGTATGAACTCCTCCACCGAATGGAGAACGGATTGTCACTGGAGAATGCCAGCGTCCGCCAGAACGGTAACGCATACGAGCCATTTGTCCAGAAACAGAATCTAATACTTCGAAAACGAATCCGAAGAATTGAATTTCCATTACTGGGCGGAATTCTTGTAGTCCAAGGCCAATTGCAAGACCGCCAATACCAGATTCAGCAAGTGGAGTATCGAATACACGATCCTCACCAAACTCTTTTTGCAATCCTTCAGTCGCACGGAATACGCCGCCGTTTTTACCAACGTCTTCTCCGAAAACGAGAACGTTTTCGTCATTTTTCAGTTCTGTGCGTAACGCATCAGTGATCGCTTGAATCATTGTCATTTGCGCCATGGCTTACTTCGACTCCTTCTGTTTGTAAATTTCAAGCTGTTCAACTAGGTTGAATGGTTTCACATCGTACATGTTTTCAATCAAGTCAGTGACTTTTTGCTTAGGCTGTTCGTCAGCTTCTTTGATTGCTTGTTTGATTTGTTCTTTTGCATCTTCGATGACTTTATTCTCTTCTTCTTCAGACCATAGTCCTTTGTTTTCCAAGAATTTGCGGTAGCGTACCAATGGATCTTTTTGCTCCCACTCGTTTTCATCTTCTTTTGTACGATATCTAGTTGGATCGTCACCAGCCATTGTATGTGGGCCGTAACGGAATGTAAGAGTTTCGATTAATGTTGGACCTTCACCATTTACAGCACGCTCACGAGCTTCAGCAGTCGCTGCATATACAGCTAATGCATCCATACCGTCAACTTGTACGCCTACGATACCAGCTGCAGCTGCTTTTTGTGCAATCGTTTGTGCAGCAGATTGCTTTTCAACAGGTGTAGAAATCGCATATCTGTTGTTTTGGACAACAAAAATCGCTGGCGCTTTGTAAGCCCCTGCAAAGTTAATACCTTCGTAGAAATCACCTTGTGAAGCTCCGCCATCACCTGTGTAAGTAATTGCAACAGCTTTTTTACCGCGCTTTTTCAAACCAAGAGCTACACCAGCAGCTTGAATGATTTGTGCACCGATAATGATTTGCGGAGAAAGTGCATTCACATCTTCAGGCATTTGGTTACCAACAAAATGTCCACGAGAGAACAAGAATGCTTTTGTTAGTGGCAGACCATGCCAGATTAATTGTGGTACATCACGATATCCTGGAAGAATGAAATCTTCTTTCTCAAGTGCAAAGTGAGTTGCAAGCTGAGAAGCTTCTTGTCCAGCTGTTGGCGCATAGAAGCCAAGACGTCCTTGACGGTTCAATGAAATTGAACGTTGATCTAATACACGTGTAAACACCATACGGCGCATTAATTCTTTTAATTGGTCATCTGAAAGATCCGGCATTGCCGCTTCGTTTACGACTTCGCCTTTTTCGTTTAAAATTTGAAACGTTTCAAACTGCTTTTTGATGGCATCAAATTGCTTTTTGCTATCAACAATTGCTTTTTTTGTTTTTGCAGCCATTCTAAAGTCACCTCTTCCTTTCTTTTAACAGTCAATTTGTCGTGAATCCATTTATACATACAGATATAGGATAACCCAAAATACTCATATGACTCCTGTTTATAATAGCCACAAAGAGGGTTGTCGAAACATTGGATGATCGCTTACTTTTGAGCCCTTCTAACTGTATTAACGATAGTTCACAAAAAACTAATACAACTTCTGTTAACAAGGATTAGTTTACAACAAGAAAAATAGTCCGTCAATTGATTTAACGGCTTTATTTAAATAAATGTATTCGCTTTACTTTTTATGGTGATCTGTATCAATCTGTTTAACGAACAGCACGAACTGTACTAGTATAGAGTGTACTACTGTACTACAATAGCAAATGTTTGTTTTTGTCGAAAAATAAGAAAAGAGCTGTTTTTCAGCTCCTTTTTGACTCTTTATCTGCCGCTTTGTATAAAGCCTGTTTATGTTCGTTCAATTGGTCTGTATATTGATTGAACTTCTTGCTTTCTTTTCTGACCTTGCTGTAAGAACGATTCACTGTCTTCAGCTTGGATTTTAGCTCCCTGTATCCTAAGTCTTTCTTCTTTAAAGATTGATACAAATGCTGGTCTTGTTTCAACGCCTGTTGATACTCACGGTAAAGCTGATCGTACGACGCATATCTCTTCTCGATTGATTTCACCGTTTGTTCTGCTTTGTCTTTTAATTCCGCATCTTTTATCCGTCCGGCAGATTCTTTTACAGTTTGCAATTCTTTTTTCGATTCATCCATGCTGTCTTTTTCTGTTTTTAAATGTTCTTCTCGCTTCGCAGCTGATGCTAACGCCTGATCAGAAAGGCTTGACACTGTTTTTGTATGATCCTTTGTTGTTTGAATCATTTTCGTATACAGCTGATGCTCTTTTTTCTCATAGTTTTCTAGTGTGCCCTGCTCTTTTTCAAAGGACGCCTCTTTTTCGCTCATTTTCGTCATCGCATCTTGCATCTCATTGAACGGACTTTGACCTCCGCATCCCGCAAGCAAGAGGGTACATATCGCCGCTAAAGCAGCACTTGCTTTCATGCTTCTTTTCCTCTGTCTCATCACAAGGTCCCCCTTTATATCTCCACATACCACTATAATTTTTATAGGCGTTTGTGACAAGGAAAGAGGTTAGCCTTTTTAGGGGGAAGAAGATTTTTTTCAACCTATAGGCTCATGACTATACAAATAGTGCATTCATACATAGTTTATATTACACGCTTCGCCTTCACTTCTGAGAGGCCAAGTGTATTTCCAAAGGAGGTCAAAAATATGTCTAATTATAGTCATGGAAGTATGTATGGTGGATACGGCGGTTACGGGTATGGATACGGTGGCGGCTGTTGTTACCCAAGTTATGGTTATGGTGGTGGGTGCGGATACGGTGGCGGACGTACATTCGCTTTAATCGTCGTCCTATTCATCCTATTAATCATTGTAGGCGCAGCATTCTTAGGCGGCGGCGGTTGCTGCTAATGGCTGTTTAAGCCTCTGACCGGTCTCATACGACCGGTCTTCTTTATTTCATTGCATATGTTGTGTATCATTTTATATACTTTACATACAAAGGAAATAGGAGTGAAGTTTTGTGATTACCATGGATGATATCGTAAGGGACGGACATCCCGTCTTAAGGCAAACAGCTGAAGCGGTCGAACTCCCGCCAACAGAAGAAGAAAAACAGCAATTAGCTGATATGATCGAATTCGTTAAAAATAGTCAGGATGAAGACATTGCTGAAAAATATGGACTGAGACCCGGTGTAGGACTAGCAGCTCCGCAGATCAATATTAGTAAACGTATGATTGCTGTTCACTGTGAGGATGAGGATGGGCAGCAATACAGCTATGCCCTGTTCAACCCTCGAATTGTCAGTCATTCAGTCAAAAGAGCTTATTTGGCTACTGGAGAAGGCTGCTTATCTGTTGATGAAGCCATCCCTGGATTCGTCCCCCGTTATGAAAAAATCAGGGTAAGGGCTACAACGCTTGAAGGGGACGACATTGATATCCGCTTAAAAGGGTTCCCTGCCATCGTCTTTCAGCATGAAATTGACCACCTGAACGGCATCATGTTTTATGATCATATTCAAAAGGATCAGCCATTCGCCGAGCCAGACAACTCTGTTGCGATCGGTAGATCATAAAATAAAAAGAAGACCCAGCAACTTAAGGGTCTTCTTTTTTTATTCTTCAATGAGGCCTAAATGAGTCACTGCATGGAATATACCGCCCTCATCTACTGGCTTTGTCACAAAATCAGCCAATGCTTTTAATTCACTCACAGCATTTCCCATGGCAACGCCTGTTCCAGCGAACGAAATCATTTCTCTATCGTTCAGACCGTCTCCAAAGGCAACTGTATCCTTTTGATCGTAAGGCAGCCTTTCGATGACTCGTTTCATTCCTTCAGCTTTTGATCCGCCCTTTGGCAAGACGTCGGTTGACAGCTCGTGCCATCTGACAAGGTCAATTTTCTCGCGGAACGCCTCATATTGGACTTCCTCTTCTGCCTTACAAAATAGCAGCATTTGATAAATGTCGTTTTCTTTAAAGAAAGACAAATCATGCTCGGGGTGCTCTGTTTTTAACGTTCCAATTCCTTCATGGATAAACGGATGGTTCGGCACAGAAGCCTTCATCGTTTCTTCCCCCATGAAAACAAGCGGGTGATCATGACGATCCGCTGTTTCATAAATTTGCTCCATCAGCTCCTGTTTGAGCGGATTGCCGTAAATGACTTCTCCCTCATACATGACATACTGACCGTTATAAGCAATAAATGAGTCAAGTTCCAATTCATGTAAAATAGGTTGAATCAAAAAAGGTGAACGGCCAGATGCAATGAATAGATGATGTCCTTTTTCTTTTAATAAACGAACAGCTCGCTTCGTTGATTCAGGTATTTTTTTATCATGATCATATAAAGTACCGTCGATATCAAAGAAGATGACTTTTTTATTCATATCTCGTCTCCTGTCTCTCGTTATGTACACACTCTCCCCTTCATCATACAGAAAGATGTCCGCTTTCGAAACCAATACCTTTTAAAACGCCTATTTCCCACATATAACCATGTAACATTCAATGGAAACATCATATAATACAAGTATAAAGAGAGAACGGAACTTGCTATCCTAAACGAAAGGAGGCGAGCAGCGATGCTTCGTCGTTTACGCAAGAAAATTCGAAGACAATGGAAGGACATGCTTCGTAAAAAATCGATTGCTTAAAAGGATCTTCCGCACATTTGCTGAAGGTCCTTTTTTCTCAGAGCCTTTTCTTATGCGCGTTTTTTTAATATAATAGAATAAGCGAGTGTAACATACGGTATTTAAGGAGAGATTTGGATGATATATAAGGTATTTTTTCAGGCAAGTACTACTGAGGTACCTGTAAGAGAACACACAGATTCACTATACGTTGAAGCGGTTTCTGAAAGAGACGTACGCGATAAGTTGAAAAAACATAACTACAATATTGAATTCATTCAGCCTGTAGACGGTGCTTTTTTAGACTATGAACGAGAAAGTGAAAATTTTAAAGTATTGGAGCTATGAGAGGAATGAAATTTGTTAAAAACGATCAGGCGGCAGTTTTTGCGCTCGGCGGATTAGGCGAGATCGGTAAAAACACGTATGGCGTTCAATTTCAAGATGAAATCATTTTAATTGATGCTGGTATTAAGTTCCCTGAAGATGAGCTTCTCGGAATTGATTACGTCATCCCTGACTATACGTACTTAGTTAAAAACGAAGATAAAATCAAAGGTCTATTCATCACTCACGGACATGAAGACCACATCGGCGGTATCCCTTACCTTCTCAAGCAAGTGAATATTCCAGTTTACGGAGGCAAACTCGCAATCGGCCTACTTCGTAATAAATTGGAAGAGCATGGTCTCTTGAGACAGACGAAACTTCACATTTATGAAGAAGAAGATACCATTAAATTTAGAAAAACAGCTGTGTCTTTCTTTAGAACAACGCACAGTATTCCAGATTCTTACGGAATTGTCGTGAAGACACCTCCTGGTAACATCGTACATACAGGTGATTTCAAGTTTGACTTTACCCCTGTTGGCGAGCCTGCCAATTTAACGAAAATGGCTGAGATCGGTAAAGAAGGTGTCCTTTGTCTTCTATCTGACAGTACAAACAGTGAAATCCCAGAATTTACGATGTCTGAAAGACGCGTAGGTGAAAGCATTGATGACATCTTTAGAAAAGTAGATGGACGAATTATCTTTGCAACGTTTGCTTCAAACATTCACAGACTTCAGCAAGTCATTGAGTCCGCTGTTGCCAACGGCCGAAAAGTCGCTGTGTTTGGGCGCAGTATGGAGTCTGCAATTGATATTGGACAAGATCTTGGCTATATTAAATGTCCAAAAAACACGTTCATTGAACATAATGAAATCAACCGACTTCCAGCAAACAAAGTCACCATTCTTTGTACTGGCAGCCAGGGTGAACCGATGGCAGCTCTTTCTCGTATTGCGAACGGTACTCACCGCCAGATTTCCATTAATCCCGGAGACACTGTTGTCTTCTCATCTTCACCGATCCCAGGTAACAATATTAGCGTAAGCCGTACCATCAACCAGCTTTACCGTGCTGGCGCTGAAGTCATTCATGGCTCACTAAATAATATTCATACATCTGGTCACGGCGGACAAGAAGAACAAAAACTGATGCTCCGTTTAATTAAACCAAAATTCTTCATGCCAATTCACGGTGAATACCGCATGCAAAAAACGCATATTAAACTTGCGAATGATTGCGGAATTCCTGAGGAAAACTGCTTTATCATGGATAACGGTGAAGTTCTTGCACTGAAAGGTGACGAAGCAAGTGTCGCTGGCAAAATTCCATCAGGTAACGTGTATATCGACGGAAGCGGCATTGGTGATATCGGAAACATCGTATTAAGAGACCGCCGCATTCTTTCAGAAGAAGGTCTTGTCATTGTTGTTGTCAGCATGGACATGAAAGAATTCAAAATCTCTGCTGGTCCTGATTTGATCTCAAGAGGTTTTGTCTACATGAGAGAATCTGGAGACCTCATCAATGACGCACAGGATTTGATTTCAAAGCATCTTGAAAAAGTGATGGAACGCAAGACAACACAATGGTCAGAAATTAAAAACGAAATTACTGACACACTTGCACCTTTCCTTTATGAAAAAACAAGACGCCGCCCAATGATCTTACCGATTATTATGGAAGTTTAATCAGACAAAGAGACAGAAGCCAATGGCTTGTGTCTCTTTTTTTCGTCCAGCATGAAAAAACCGCATATATACAAATATACATGCGGTTTCTCATTCATTCTTTTATGATTGAATCGGGAGATGCTGAAAGCTTCTGACATCAAACAATCCCTTTGTCGTCATTTTTACATCAGGAATGACTGGGAGTGCCAAGAAGGATAACGTCAAAAATGGATTAAAATCTAAGGCAAAACCTGTTTCTTTCAACGCTTCATGGAGTGCATGAAGACTTTCATTTACCAGATGTGCTGGCTGATCTGATAATAAACCAGAGATCGGTAATGGAAGCGTATGGAGAGGCTGGCCGTCCCTCACAACGGTCAATCCGCCGCCTGCTTCTTTTAACGTCTCAATGGCTTTGATCATATCAGCATCATTTGTGCCAACGGCAATTAAGTTATGAGAATCATGCGCCACAGTTGTTGCAATAGCTCCCTTTTTTAAGCCAAAGCCACTGACAACCCCTACCCCAATTTCAGATAGACCTTGATGACGTTCGACAAGCACCATTTTTAATACATCTCTTTCTGTATCACTAGTAAATTGTCCATTGATTTCTGAAGGAGATACTTGTTCTAATTTCGTTTCAAGCTGATTTGGAATAATGCGAATGACATTCATCTTTTGATGGTCTGTGATAGGCAGTGCAAGATCTTTATCTTGAACATCCACTGCATGTACAGATTGCAATAATGAAGGATTCGGTGCGATCTTTCCAACACTTGGCTGGTAATCTCCATGCTGAGAGATCAACTCACCAGCAATAAATACGCTTGAGATGTCTACTTGATGAAGGTCAGAAACTAGCATAAAATCAGCATCAAAGCCTGGTGCAATAGCTCCCTTTGTATTGAGGCCAAAACACTCTGCGGCGTTTAAACTCCCCATTTGATACGCTAAAAAGGGGTCCAATCCTTCTTTGATGGACATACGTATTTGTTCATCAATACTTCCTTGAGCCATTAAATCATCTAAATGTTTATCATCGGTACAAAAGAAAAAGCGTCTCGCATTCTTCTCATTGACAGCTGGTAAAACATTTTTCACGTTTTTGGCAACAGACCCTTCTCTCAGCATGACATACATACCTCGTTTTACACGTTCAAGGGCTTCCTGAGCTGTTGTCACCTCATGATCTGTTTGGACATTCGCAGTCCGGTAGACGTTTATTAATCGGTCCGTTAAGCCTGCTAGGTGGCCATCAATTAATTTATTCTCGTTTTGAGCATCGAGCAGTTTTTGAAGCATATCTTCTTCTGCCTGCTCTACACCGACATAGTCCATCACCTCAGCAAGACCAAGAACCTCTTTCTCTTGATAAAGAGGCTTTAAATCATTTGCTTTTAGTGTAGCACCTGATCGTTCAAAGCTGACAGCCGGCACACAGGACGGCAGCATAAAATATATATTTAAGGCAGCTTTTCTCGCTTCTTCCATCATAAAACGGATGCCTGTTATACCCGAAACATTGGCAATTTCATGCGGGTCTGTTACGACAGTTGTCACACCGCGTGGAACGACAGCTTTGGAGAATTCAGCAGGGGTCACCATGGAGGACTCGATATGAACGTGACCGTCTATAAAACCAGGTACAAGCATTTGACCAGCTGCATCTAGCTCCTTTTCTCCCTCGTATTCTCCAATTCCTACTATTTTTCCATTTTCAACAGCGACATCAGCGTCTATCCATTCCTGGTTAAACACGTCCATAACCTTCGCATGTTTAATCACTAGGGCTGCTTTTTTTCTCTTTGCAGCTACCTCAATTTGATGTCTGAAAAGCTCCTTATCCAACGACACTGCCTCCTCCAAGTAAACAATATAATGTTACTTATCGTAAACGAATCTGTTTGCCCAGTCAATGACATTTAGAGAAAATCAACCATATAAAAGGACTGACTTTTATTTCTGAATAGTGATAATTGCATGAAAAATATAGTCGGACATTTTTGCTGTTATTCATAGCAAAATGAGCACATTTCAAATTCTTTTCCTCTCTGAACTGTCCGCTTGACGTGTACACAACGATATAAAAAAACACCCCGCCCTCGGAGTGTTTAATAGTCGTTCTGCATTTCTCTTTTTTCAAACCGGCCAATATCTGCTACTGCCCCAATGACGATGAGGATATCTTCTTTTTGGATCATTTCATCTGCAAGCGGGGAAACGATGACTTCTTTTCCGCGCTTAATCGCTACAATATTGATGCCGTATCTTGCTCTAATATCGAGATCTAAAAGAGAATGCCCGGCGAGCCTACTGTTTGCAACGATTTCAATGAGGCTATACTCATCTGACAGCTCGAGATAATCCAGCACGTTGTTGGAAATGATTTTATGTGCAATCCGCCTACCCATGTCTCGCTCTGGATGAACAATACGATCCGCTCCAATTTTGTTGAGTACTTTTTCATGGTAGTCATTTTGCGCTTTCACTGTAACCATTTTGACGCCAAGCTCTTTCAGCATAATCGTTGTTAAAATACTTGCCTGAATGTTTTCTCCAATCGCGACGATGACATGATCAAAATTGCGAATGCCTAGATTTTTTAAAACAGATTCGTCCGTCGAATCACCGATCACCGCATGTGAAGCAATTTTAGCGTATTCGTTCACTCGATCTTCGTTCATATCCATGGCCATCACTTCAAGTCCTTCTTCGCTCAGCGCCTTGCAAATACTTCCGCCAAAGCGTCCAAGACCAATGACTGCATATTCCTTTTTCATGTTCAGACTCCTTTTATGTCACTTACCATGCATTTTACTACGGTTTGATTAATGAATCCATATGCGAACGAATTTTTTTGCGGAACGCTTCACTTAAGTAAAGGTCTGCTCCTTTTTCGATTTCACTTCGATAATGACCTGGTGGAGCGATTTCTTCGCTCTTTTGAAGGACGAGAAAGGTTAAACAATCCTCATATACTTGATCACCCATTTTGACATCGACAAAAGCTGGACGATAAGTGCCCTCATATACACCCTCTCGTTTGTATAAATAACGAATGGCATCAAAAGGCACCTCATATAAAACACCCTCTGTTTCTCCGCCATCTTCTACCATATCGGCTCTTGAACCATCAGGCCGCACCAATGTAAATCTAGTTGTAAAACGGTCAAGTGCACCACCGCCGACGATTCGTTTGAAGTAATGATCGACTTTAGCTAGCTTAAACCTTGCATCATCCATACAGGAGCCATAGGCAAAATAATAGAAGGATAACGGCTTACGCTGCCACAGTCTGTATTCTTTCCAGCTGCCGCTCTCAATTTCTTTCAGCCCTGATGCCTTCTGCTCTGATAATGTGTATGCAACAGCCGCCTTTGGTCCTTGATCTGTCATGACATCCATTTCCTGCTTGTCATACCCTTCCTCTAGCGCGTCTAACTTATTCAATGTTTCAGCGGTCACCTCATACAATTCCCCATACACTGTGCTTTTTCCCGCGAGAATACACGCAGGGTATCCTGCACCTGTATCGTATAACCTTCCATTTATCCAAGCTGATTTAGCTAATGGGCTGCTTTCTTTCATGTACGCCTCGTGGTGCTCTTCATGTTTTAGAAGCGTCCCATATACAAATAAAGTTTTCATCGTCATGAAATCACGTCCTTTTTTGACACACAGGTAAATAAATCTGAAAAGCTGTGCCTTTTCCCAGCTCACTGGATACTTCCATTCTACCGTGATGATCTTTTAAAATCGTCGCACAGATGGTCAGACCAAGCCCTGTCCCTTCTTTTTTGGTTGAGAAGAAAGGGTCATATATTTTCTGAATATCCTCTTCAGACATTCCTTTTCCTTCATCTTGAATGGTGATTTCCCATTCATTCATCACTTTCTCTGTTGATATGTATATGCTGCCGCCTTCAGGCATTGCCTCAATGGCATTTTTGATTAAATTAATGAACAGCTGCTTCATTTGATTGGCATCTGCTAAGATGACCCCAGCATCCTGCTTTTTAAATGGCTGCTTGAGGTCAATATTTGAAAGAACTGCATTTGTTTTGAGCAGGGTAATCACCTGTTCTAACAGCTCATGAAGCTGGACTTCTTGAAAATTAACCGATTGAGGCTTTGCTAACACAAGCAGCTCGCTTAAAACAAAATCAATCCGTTTAATTTCGGAAAAGATAATGTCAAAATAATCGGTTCTTTCGGGATATTGTGTTTTCATCAACTGCAAAAAGCCGTTTACGGATGTCAGTGGATTTCTGACTTCATGAGCAATTCCAGCGGCTATTTGTCCTGCAACAGCGAGCTTTTGCGCCTGCATTTGCAATTGCTGATTGGATCTTTCAAGCTCGAGCTTTGCCTGCTTTTGTTTCGTGATATCAGCAACCGTCCCAATACCTCCAGTAAACTGGTGCTGCTCATCAAAGTAGAGCTTGTAATGAACGTCTCCCCATACCTTTTTTCCCTCTTTATGGAGGAGCTGCAGTTCAACTCGGCCCTCATCCTTATGTTCTTTTACTACAGATAACAAATGTTGGACAACACGCTCTTCTTGATCAAAGTACTGATTGTACATCGTGCCTAAACATTCATCTATGTCGTAGCCCGTCATTTGTTTCCATGCTTGATTTAAAAAAATGATTTGACCCTTTTCATTTGTTTCAAAGACGATTTCTTGCAAGTTATCTGTTATTCGATTCAGACGCTCTGTCAGTTCGTGTGCTTCTTTTTCTCGTTTGTTTAAATCTGACACAAGTAAATTTAACCGGTCCACATAGCCTGAGACGACCCAAATACCAGCTAAAACAACGACTGTAAAGGCTAGATCGAGCGGCCAATTAATTTGATAGCCGCCTAGATAATAAAAGAAATCCCAGCTTAAGAGTATTATAAATGCAAGAACAGATAACACGATCCGCACTTGATATGTTTTGTTCAAATGATTCCACCTTCCGCCCTGAGATTCTTTGTCAATTGTACCATTTTCCACTTATTTTTTGAGGGAGATGGGGCATTTTTAAGGAACTTTTTTCATAAAAAATAGCCTGTTCTCAGCACGAAGCAAGAGAGCAGGCTATCTTTATTTACTGCTGAAGGGCTTCTTGCAGCTCTTTTAGCAGTAGTTCTGCGCCTTCAGCGCTTAAATTAATTTTACCATTTCCATATTCATGATTCTCAGAAGTAATCTCACCAGTCATGAGACAAACACCTTGAGGCTGATATTTTTTCAAGACGATTTTATCTCCATCTATAAAAAATTCCATACTGTCTTTAATTGCGATATCCAGTGCTCTTCTCAATTCGATTGGCATAACAATACGCCCTAGTTCATCTACTTTTCTTACGACTCCGATAGATTTCAATTTCGTTCCCTCTTTCTTTCATTAGCTCAAGATCAATCTGTTATTCACCAATTGATATATCGTAGACGTAAGAGATTCACGAAAGGTTTCTCCAACTCGAAAATTTTTTTCATAAAAGAAAAAACAAAGGGAAAATTTATTGTGATTGTCAAAATGAGACTTGAATTTTACAGATTCATTTCAAGGTCATCACAAACCCCCAGAAATGACAGTAGCCCTCTGAACTTTTAAATGTAAAATTGTTTAAATAGCAAAAATAGAGATTGGGTGAAAACATGTTTCAAAATGCCGAAATTGGAATTGATTTAGGAACAGCTAACATATTGGTTTATAGTAAAAACAAGGGAATTATTTTAAATGAACCGTCCGTCGTGGCAGTAGATACAGAAACAAAAACTGTACTTGCAGTCGGATCAGAAGCAAAAGAGATGATTGGGAAAACTCCTGGGAAAATTGTGGCGATCCGCCCGATGAAAGACGGTGTCATCGCTGATTATGATATGACAACAGATTTACTCAAACAAATTATGAAAAAAGCAGGAAAGAATATTGGATTTACCTTTAGAAAGCCGACCGTCGTTGTATGTACACCTTCTGGTTCAACAGCTGTCGAGCGCCGCGCGATCAGTGACGCGGTAAAGAATTGCGGGGCAAAGCATGTGCATTTAATTGAAGAACCTGTCGCAGCTGCAATCGGCGCTGATCTACCGGTAGACGAGCCTGTTGCAAACGTCGTCGTAGATATTGGCGGAGGAACAACCGAAGTAGCGATCATTTCATTTGGCGGCGTTGTCTCTTGTCATTCGATTCGAATTGGCGGAGATCAGCTGGATGAAGATATCATTACGTTTGTAAGAAAGAAATACAATCTACTGATCGGAGAGCGGACAGCGGAGCAGGTGAAAATGGAAATTGGGTATGGACTCATTGAGCATGAGCCTGAGTCTTTAGAAGTGCGTGGACGCGATCTTGTCACAGGTCTCCCAAAAACGATCACGCTTGATTCTCATGAAATTCAGGGCGCCCTACGAGAATCACTTCTTCATATTTTAGAAGCAATTCGTGCCACTTTAGAGGATAGCCCTCCAGAGCTAAGTGGTGATATTGTAGACCGCGGCGTGATTTTAACTGGCGGTGGTGCTCTTTTAAATGGAATTCAAGAATGGCTCTCTCAAGAGATTGTCGTTCCAGTTCATATTGCGGCAAATCCGCTGGAATGTGTAGCGATTGGAACGGGGCGTTCATTAGAAGTCATCGACAAATTGCAAAAAACATTAAAATAATCTTCCTGTTCTACTTCTTTTTTCATCATTTCGATCATATCGTGAGAAATGGATAAACGTGAAGGAGGAAGAACATGTTGCTTGATTTAGGTAAACGGGTCGTTGTCACAGTCATTTTAACGGGTATTATTTTAGGAGGAATGAGCCTGTCGTTTTCACATATGCCGCCTTCTAATGCACAGCCTGTGAAACAACTGAACCGCTAAAAAAGCCGCACGAAAGCGGCTTTTTTATTTTGGCTTCAAAGCGGCTCCCCATTTTCCTTTTCGGTCATAAATCTGATATGATGAACATGACTAAAGGAGGGTTTTTTATGAGTTCATTCAAAAAACAACTAGATCAATATGCAAAGACCATCGTTGAAGTCGGTGTGAATGTTCAAAAAGGACAAGAAGTGGTCGTATCTGCGTTTACTGAATCTGTAGACCTTGTTCGTCTTGTGGCAAAACACGCGTATGAGCGCGGGGCGAAAAACGTACATATCCGCTGGAGTGATGGTGTTCTCACTCGTCTAAAATACGAACATGCACCACAGGATGTGTTTGAGCAATTCCCAGAATGGGAAGCACAGATGATGGAAACCATCGCAAAACGCGGGGGCGCTTTTATTACCATCTTGTCAGAAAGCCCTGACCTTCTTCGAGGCATTGACTCGAAAAAAATCGCTGCACAGCAAAAGGCCGCTGGTTCAGCACTTCATACATATCGTCAATACGTTCAATCTGACAAAGTCGCTTGGACGGTCGTAGGTGCTGCATCAAAAGACTGGGCGAAAAAGATTTTCCCTGACCAGACAGATGAAGAGGCTGTCGCTTTATTATGGGATCAAATCTTTAAAGTTGCTCGTGCTGATCAAGCAGATCCTGTTGATGCGTGGAAAAAGCATGATGAGTCACTCAATGAAAAAGTAAAAGTATTAAATGAGCGCCACTATCACAAGCTGCACTATGAAGCACCAGGTACAGATTTAACGATCGAGCTCCCAGAGCAGCATATATGGGTAGGTGCTGGTAGCGTGAGTGAGCGCGGTGTATCTTTCATGGCCAATATGCCGACAGAAGAAGTATTTACCGTGCCTAAAAAAGAGGGTGTGAACGGTACTGTTTCAAGTACAAAGCCGCTCAGCTATGCCGGAAATATCATTGATGAATTCACACTGACCTTTGAAAATGGCCGGATTGTGGATGTCAAAGCAAAAGAAGGCGAAGACATTTTAACATCACTGGTTGAAACAGATGAAGGTTCTCATTATTTAGGTGAGGTTGCCCTCGTACCAGATGATTCACCGATTTCAAACTCGAATATCCTCTATTACAATACACTTTACGATGAAAATGCATCGAACCACCTTGCCATCGGCAGCGGTTATGCGTTTAATATCGAAGGCGGAAAAGAGATGAAACGAGAGGAATTAGACGCAGCTGGTGTCAACAGCAGCATTACACACGTTGATTTCATGATTGGTTCAAAAGAAATGAATATTGATGGGATCACAAAAGACGGGAAGCGTGAACCGATCTTCCGTAACGGGAATTGGGCTTTTTAATCAAAAAAAGACATCCACAATTGGATGTCTTTTTTGATTTACGCATAAAGTTCGTTGAGTCTCTTTTGAATGTCTTGATCTGCTAAAAACTCATCATATGTTGTTTGTTTATCGACAATGCCATTTGGCGTCACTTCGATCATACGGTTTGCAACTGTTTCAACAAACTGATGGTCATGAGATGAGAAGAGCATAGCCCCTTTAAAGCTCATTAAGCCGTTATTCAGCGCTGTAATGGATTCTAGGTCTAAGTGGTTCGTCGGCTCATCTAACAGCAGAATATTCGCTCCAGACAGCATCATTTTTGATAACATACAACGGACCTTTTCTCCTCCTGATAAGACGCTTGCTTTTTTCTTTACTTCTTCTCCAGAGAAAAGCATACGTCCTAAGAAGCCTCGTAAGAAGCTTTCACTTTGATCATTAGGGGAATATTGACGTAACCAATCCACAAGATCTAAGTCGCTTCCTTCAAAGTATTCACTATTGTCTTTCGGGAAAAAGGCTTGAGACGTTGTTACGCCCCATTTAAACGTCCCGCTGTCTGGCTCCATCTCACCGGCAAGGATTTTAAATAAAGTGGACACAGCAAGCTCATTACGGCTTAAAAACGCAATTTTATCTTCGCGGTTCATAATAAAGCTGACATTATCAAGTACTTTCACACCGTCAATTGTTTTGGATAGACCTTCTACTTGAAGGACATCATTTCCAATTTCACGCTCTGGCGCAAAATGAACATACGGATATTTACGAGAAGATGGCTTAATGTCGTCTAAAGAGATTTTATCAAGCAATTTTTTTCTTGATGTTGCTTGCTTCGATTTAGAAGCGTTCGCACTGAACCGGGCAACGAACTCCTGAAGCTGCTTAATTTGTTCTTCTTTTTTCTTATTTGCATCTTGGCTTAGTTTCAGTGCCAATTGGCTGGATTCATACCAAAAATCATAGTTACCGACATACACTTGGATTTTTCCAAAGTCAAGGTCTGCAATATGAGTACACACTTTGTTTAAGAAGTGACGATCATGCGATACGACAATAACGGTATTTTCAAAGTTAATTAAGAATTCTTCCAGCCACTGAATTGCTTGTAAGTCCAAGTGGTTCGTTGGCTCATCAAGAAGAAGAACGTCAGGTTTACCGAATAAAGCTTGGGCTAGTAATACTTTAACCTTTTCAGAACCGCCAAGCTCAGACATTTTCTTTGATTGAAGGCTCTCTGGAATGCCAAGACCTTTTAATAGGATCGCTGCTTCACTTTCTGCTTCCCAACCGTTTAACTCGGCGAACTCACCTTCAAGCTCCGCTGCACGAATCCCGTCTTCATCTGAGAAATCAGGTTTCATATAGATCGCATCTTTTTCCTGCATCACATCATATAGACGTTTATGACCCATGATGACGACCTTTAACACTTCAAACTCTTCGTATTCAAAGTGGTTCTGTTTTAAAATCGCTAAACGTTCACCAGGGCTCATATGAACATCGCCAGTTTGAGCATCAATTTCTCCAGAAAGAATCTTTAGGAACGTTGATTTACCAGCTCCGTTGGCACCAATTAGTCCGTAGCAGTTGCCAGGAGTGAACTTAATATTTACTTCTTCAAATAGTTTACGATCAGCAAAGCGCAAACTAACATTATTTACTGCAATCATTTATTAATCCTCCATCACTCATTCATCATTATGAAGTATAACATGAATAACGTTTGATAGAAACGTCTCTCTCTCAGAACAAAAGCTTTTTGTCCATTATGGTATAATAAGTTCGAATGATTTGTTGAAGGAGTTCATGCAATTTGAGATTACTCACACTCATGGAATACTGTTTATTGATTTTCTTTATGGGCATTTATTTATCTGCAACAGGCTTTAACGCGAAGGACTTTGGCCTTTATATTGGGCTTGTTCTCATTTACACACTGGTCCACCTTTTTTCCAAACGCTTTTTACAAAAGCGGGGAAAAGAAAATCAAAAGATCGGATTGTTTCGATCCGTTTTAGCCATTACAGGGTCTGTGTTTGCTTCTGTTTTAGCCATTGTGATCATTGTCACGATGCTCACGCCAAATTAAAAACGACCCTTCTTTAAGGGTCGTCCATTCAGGCACTTTTCTCACGCGCTGAGAAGGGTGCTTTTATTGTGTTTGTCGAATGTCGCCAAATGGGAAGAAAACAAATTCTGATGTCCCGACAATACGATCCTTTTCAATGAGTCCGAGTCCATTTCGGCTGTCCATGGAATTAAGTCTGTTGTCACCCATCACAAAGTAATCGTTTTTCGGTACTTTCACCGGACCAAAATCACCTGTCAAATGCACCTCATACTCTTTCGCATGCGCCTTGTTCTCTTTTAAATAAGGCTCATCTACTTTTTTACCATTAATGTAAAGGGTATCATCCTTCATTTCAATGGTGTCGCCTGGAAGGCCGACCAATCGTTTTACATAATGAATTTTTTGACCGTCTTTTCCATTTATAATGACAATGTCACCGCGTTTGACACCACCGAGATAGTTAATGGTTTTATTGACAAACAGCTTTTCCCCATCATGAAGGGTTGGTTCCATTGACTCTCCTTCCACCACATACGGCTCAAATATGAACGTACGGATAAGAAAGACAAGTGCAAGTGCAATCAAAATGGCTTTGATCCATTCAAACAGTGAACTTTTCTTCTCTGTTTTGGCTTGCTTTGCATCAGATTGAATGTCATTTTCGTTTTGTTTGTTTTCTTCGTTCAAAATACTGCTTCCTCCTAAGACTTTCTGCTAAAAGACTTGAAACGTGAATTGAATAACTTTACTTTATCACATGTCATTTAAAAATTCACAAGACAACCATTCATTTAGATATTTTTTCCTAATTTGTTGATAATTAAACAAAAAGAAGCACCGCTCTTCACGATGCTTCTCTTCTGAATTACGCTTCTTGTTTGACTGGTTTTTTCAAAATACCAAGTAAAAGCGCTGTGACAACAGCACCTATTAAGATACTGATGATATAAAGAATCGGATGATTTGTTACCCAGATAACGAATAGTCCGCCGTGCGGTGCAGGAAGCGTGACTCTAAAGAATTCCGTTAATCCGCCAGCAACTGCTGCACCAACGACGGCTGAAGGAATCACACGCAGAGGATCTGCCGCTGCAAACGGGATCGCCCCTTCGGTGATGAAAGCGGCCCCCATGAAGTAGCATGTAATACCTGCTTCGCGGTCACGTTTTGAGAATTTATTTCTAAAGATCGTTGTAGCAAGAGCAATACCTAGTGGTGGAACCATTCCGCCTGCCATAATAGCAGCATGCGGTGCATAGTTGCCAGCAGCAATCATAGCAAGACCAAATGTGTAAGCCGCTTTGTTAATTGGGCCACCCATATCAATCGCCATCATACCAGCTAAAATAATACCCATTAGTACAAGGTTTCCAGTACCTAGTGATTCAAGCCAGTGTGTTAATCCGTCCATCACCATTTTAACTGGCGTGTTAACAATATAATGCATGATAATGCCTGTAAAGAAAATACCGAACAATGGATACAGCAGAACCGGTTTAATGCCATCGAGCGACTGCGGTACGATGGTGAATACTTTTTTCAAGAGTACCACGATGTAACCAGCAAGGAAACCAGCAATTAGTCCGCCTAAGAATCCTGCACCTGCAGCTGAGGCCATAAATCCACCGACCATACCTGGCGCAAAACCTGGACGGTCTGCAATACTCATGGCGATAAATCCAGCTAATACAGCAACGATTAAGGCAAGCGCATTATCTCCGCCAATGCCTTTTAATACAGCTGCAAATGAATTGAAGGAAGGGTCTTTAGGATCCGCCGAGTTAATTCCCCAGAAGAATGAAATCGCAACAAGGATACCGCCTCCGACAACAAATGGAAGCATGTTGCTTACGCCACTCATTAAGTGCTTATAAAATCCACTTCTTCCGCTGCCTGATGATTCATTTTGGTCTTTTGAAGAACCTCCGCCTGAGCCTTTATAAATCGGTGCATCTTGATTGATTGCTTTTTCGATCAATTCCTGCGGGCGGCGAATTCCAGCTGTCACAGGTACTTCAATGACATGTTTGCCTTTAAAGCGTTCCATTTCAACTTGCTTGTCCGCTGCCACAATGATGGCTGGTGCTTCTTCAATTTCTTTTGCTGTAAGGGCATGTTTAATACCACTAGAGCCGTTTGTCTCAACTTTAATGTCAACGCCCATTTCTTTTGCTTTTTCTTTCAAAGCATCTGCCGCCATAAATGTATGCGCAATGCCAGTTGGACAAGCAGTCACCGCTAAAATTTTAGCAGGTTTTCCTTCTACAGCCGGTTCTTCTTTTACTTCCTCTTCTTCTTCATCGTCTTGATCATGCGTATTGATGATGTCGATGATTTCATCTTCAGTAGCCGCTTCAAGCAGCTGCTTTCGGATTTCTTCGCGCATGAGAAGTGTGGATAAACGAGAAAGTGCTTCTAAATGCGTGTTGTTTGCGCCTTCAGTTGCTGCAATCATAAAGACTAGATGACTTGGCTGTCCGTCTAGTGATTCATAGTCTACACCAGCAGTCGAGCGGCCAAATGCAATGGCAGGTTCTTTCACACTTGATGTTTTTGCGTGAGGGATCGCAATTCCTTCACCAATACCAGTAGAGCTCTGTTTTTCACGATTGATAACAGCTTCTTTGTAGCCTTCTTTATCATTTAATTTGCCTGCTGTATCTAATACAGTGACCAGCTCTTCAATCACTGCTTCTTTCTGCTGGCTATCTAAATGAAGCTTAATCGTATGCTTCGTGAGTAGTTCTGTAATTTTCATGATGACTCCTCCTTTAAATGCGTGTGACTTTTACTTGTGGTAATAGTGTATCGACAAGCTCTTTTGTTCCAAGTTCCTCAGAAAATGCTGTAGCGCTCCCTGATGTGACACCAAGCTTAAATGACTCTTCAATGGAAAGACCTTTAGAAACGCCGGCTAAAAATCCTGCAACGACTGAATCTCCTGCACCAACTGAGTTGATGAGCGTGCCTTTCGGAACATTGGACTGATAGATCCCTTCTTTACTGAACAAAAGGGCTCCGTCTCCTGCCATGGATACGATGACATGTTCAGCACCTTGTTCCAACAGCTTTTTCCCATAAGGGATGGCTTCTTCCGCTGATGAAATACTCGTCTCAAACATTTCACCTAACTCATGATGGTTTGGTTTCATTAAGAACGGTTTCATATGTGCTGCTTTTTTTAACGCTTCTCCAGAAATATCAAGGACAACTCTTACACCTTGCTGCTCACAAACTTCAGCAATACGCTCATAAGTGTTATCGGGCAATGAAGAAGGAATGCTGCCAGCTAATACAACGACATCTCCTTCAGTCAATGAAGTAAATTGGGATAGAAACGACTCAAATTGCGCTTCAGTAATAGTTGGACCCAGTCCGTTGATTTCTGTTTCTTCACCTGTTTTTAGTTTCACATTGATTCGTGTATCTTCTGACACCTTGTGAAAGGCTGTTTGTAATTGTTCTTTTTGTAAAAAGTCTTGAATATATGTGCCTGTAAATCCGCCAATGAATCCAAGTGCTTTTGATTCAACACCGTGACGTTTTAAAAGCCTTGAGACATTGATCCCTTTACCACCTGGATATTTTTTGTCATAGGTTGAACGATTTAAATCGCCGACAGCAAAATCCGCCACGTGTACGATATAATCAACTGATGGGTTTAAAGTAACTGTATAAATCATGTTTTCACTACCTTTATAACCGTTTTTTCATGGTAATTATCGAATGAATCCTCTTTTGCATCGTTTGTGATAATGGTCGCTTCCTGTAAACTAGCAAAGGCTGAAAACGATATTTCGCCAAACTTTGAGGCATCTGATAAGATATAGGTTTTTTTCGCCTGCTTCATGGCTCTTTTTTTAATGAGCGCTTCTTCTGGATCAGGTGTTGTAAACCCCGCCTCGGGATGAATACCATTTGTCCCAACAAAGCTTTTGTCAAAACGGTAATTTTCCATAGCTGTCAAAGCTGCGGCACCCACCATGGCTCCTGTTCGATGTTTCACCGATCCGCCTATCAGGTAAAAAGAAATGCCTTTTCTCATGAGTGCTTCAATGTGCATGACACCGTTTGTCACCACAACAATATCTTGATCTGGATCGATATATTCAATCATTTGCTGTGTCGTCGTACCAGCATCTAAATAAATGCAATCGCCTTGTTTTAAAAGGGATGCAGCTGACTGTGCAATCAATGACTTTTCATGAAGGTTTTTGGCAGATTTTTCGAATATATCTGGTTCAAGACGAATACTCGATATCTTCGCCGCTCCCCCATGAACTCTTTTGAGGAAGCCTTTATCTTCAAGGGCGGATAAATCTCTTCTAATTGTAGATTCAGAAGCATCCGTCATAATCGTTAAGTCCTGTATTTTGACGACATCATTTTCTTCTAAGTAGTCGATAATGAGTTGATGTCTCTCTGGTGTTAACATGAAAACACCCCCTCTTGAAAACGTATTCATTTTGCGCGCACCTTTATTGTAATCGCTTTTTTCAACATTATCAATACAAAACAATCAAATACATTCAATAACTATCAAAATCTTTCACAATGGTCATCTTACCTTTATATGTACCATTTGTAAACTGAAAAATATGTGACATTAAGATGAAAGTCATGATATTAGCATTTCTATCATTTTTCATTTCATTCAATGGAACTAAAAAAAGCTTTTATGCGATTTGCATAAAAGCTTCAGATGGTTAATTCGGGTGAGGTCACACCTATTTGCTGCTCTTTTTTCATCTCAGTATTATTCATACCTGAGCGATTCAATAGGATCAAGTCTTGCAGCTTTATTCGCAGGGATTAACCCAAAAATAATCCCAATGAGCATACTAAACAGTACACCTCCACTCACCACTTGCCACGACACAAGAGATGGCCAGCCGGCAAATAGTGACACTAGCGAGGCACCGCCTAAGCCAAGTGCGATCCCCATCAACCCGCCCATGAGTGTTAAAACAACAGACTCGATTAAAAACTGAACGAGTATTTGAGCCCTGGTTGCCCCAAGCGCCTTTCGAATACCGATTTCCCTTGTCCTCTCTGTCACAGAAACGAGCATAATATTCATAACACCGATGCCGCCGACAAGTAAGGAGATACCGGCAATTGAGCCAATGATCGTTGTCATAACAGACGTAATTTGACCGATGCCTGCAGCGATTTCTTCCATATTGATCATGTCGTAAGCATCTTCTGTATGGTGATTTTCATTTAAGAGAGCAGCGGCGTTTTTCCCTACTTCCTTCATTTGATCAGCATGCGCTACTTGAATAGACAACTTATCATATTCATTTATACCAAATGTTGAAGTGAGCATCTCAAATGGGACATATATTTCATTCATATCAAATGAAAACATCCCTTCCTGTTTTGCTAAAACACCGATGACTTCAACAGGCTGACCGTTCATCCAAATCATCTCGCCTAATGCCTTTTGTCCATGAAATAGTTCTTTTTTTAGACCTTCTGAGATGATAGCTGCTCTTCTGCCGCTTCTAAAGTCAATATCTCTTAAATCCTGTCCTTCTGCTATTTGTAGTGACTCTACATTCATATACCCTTCATTAATACCGTTAACTGTAGCATCAACTGTCGTATCTTGAAATCTCAATTGCATTCCTTGTGCAGTCGAGGAGGCGACCTGTTTCACCCCATTGATTGTCTTAATGCTTTGTATGTCTTCTTCGGTAAATGCGGCTTCAAATAAGGCATTTGGATTCGCATTTAACTCTTCATCAGAAGGCGTATACGTCATATCAATGGTATTGTTTGGCCCTGAAATCGATTCTTTCAACATTTGCTCGCCGCCTTGACCGATGGCAACGACTGCAATCACCGACCCAACACCAATAATAATCCCAAGCATCGTTAAAATAGAACGTAATTTATGAGCTAAAACAGAATTCAGCGCTATTTTGATATTTTCAAAGAGTTTCATTCATAGCGTCCCCTTGCTTCCAACTATCTTCAACGAGGCGGCCATCTCTCACAACGACCGTCCGGTTTGTATATGCAGCTATTTCTTCTTCATGAGTCACAAGCACAACCGTTGTCCCTTCCTCATTTAGCTGTGTAAACTGTTCCATAATCGAGAAGCTTGTTTTTGAGTCAAGAGCGCCTGTCGGTTCATCTGCTAAAATAAGCTGAGGCTTATTGACAATCGCACGTGCAATCGCCACCCTTTGCTTTTGACCTCCTGACAACTCACTTGGCATATGTTTCATTCGATCCGCCAAACCAACCTTTTGAAGTGCAATTTCCGCACGTTCTTTTCTTTCCTTTTGACCGATACCAGCGTAAATCATCGGGAGTTCAACATTTTTCCTCGCATTTAATCTAGGCAGCAAATGAAATTGCTGAAAAACAAACCCAATGGATTGATTTCGAATCACTGCGAGCTCTTGATCCTTTGCTGCTGACAGCTCTGTTCCTTGAAAAAGATATTGCCCTGAGGTCGGTCGGTCTAAACAGCCGATGATATTCATTAACGTCGACTTCCCAGAGCCGGACGGCCCCATAATCGACATATACTCGCCCTTTTCAATGACAAGGTCAATCTCACTTAATACATCAAATGTTTCTTGTGCGACCTCATAGCTTTTTGTCACGTTTGAAAGCTGAATCATTCAGCATTCACTTCCATTCCGTCATACATGTCATCTGATGGATTTGCAATGATTTGATCGGCTGGTGTTAAACCTTTTGTTACTTCAAGAACATGACCTGACGTTTCACCCAGGCCGACTTTTACTTTTTTCAGTACATTCTTCTCAACAACATAAACGTATTGTCCATCATTTTCTTTTTTTACTGCTGTTTCAGGAATCGTTTGCGCTTGGTGCTTGTCTGTTTCAATTTCCATGATCATTTTAAAACCTGGTTTTGCCTCAGGTTTTTTTCCCTTTATTTCAATTTCAACTGGATATTGAACAGTTTGATTGCCATCAGTTGTATCGGATGCTGCCCCGGCAGGAACAGCCCCCACTTTTTTCACGACTCCTTGCCAGCTTTTTCCGCGAATGACATCAGATGTTACCTTTACTTTTTGTTTCTTTTTGATTTTTATGGCATCATACTCAGAGATCAAACCTCGCACGATCATTTTTTTCTCATTGCCAATATGGATGATCGGCTGTCTCTCTTCTAGCTTCCCTGTTCCAGCCTCTTGCTCAATGGTTATGACTGTTCCTTCAATTTTACTATGTATCGTTAAATCTTCTAACTGTGCTTTTACTTTTTCTTGGTTAAGCTCAGCTTGTTTTTGCTCTAATTCAGCTGCTTTCAGTTCTAATTCAAGCTGATCTCGCTCGCTTTTGGAATTGGTGCCAGATTCACCTGCTTGTTTTTTATCTAATTCACTGAGTCTATTTTGCAGTTGTTCGCGTTTTAGTGTACTTGATTCAGCCGCTAGTGCTTGCTGCTGCTCTTCAAGCTCCAGTTCCTTATTTTCATATGTAAGGAGCGGCGTTCCAACCTTAACCTTTTCACCTTCTTTAACAGCAATTTCATTCAGTTTTCCCTTTTCCTCTTCTACATAAATGAATTGCTCTTCAGAGAATGAAAGTGTCCCAGGTGTCATCACAGTAGATGTTATTTCTTTTGACGTGAGTTTAACTGTTTTAAAAGCTGCTGTAGAAGCAGGCTTTGATTGGTTTTTCGCAATGTTAAATCCAATAAATAGACCAATTACAATGATAAAAATTGATCCGATGATGATTTTCTTTCTCATAAAGACATTCTACCCCCAGCTTACTGACATGTTGATTGTGGTTCCTACATATTGAAAAATGAAAGATAGTACATAAAAGACTCCTATCATCCTCCAAGAAATTCTCGGCGATATATGGTCGACTTGGATCAATAAAAAGCCTGTTAAAACAAGATTCCAGATTACAAATACATCGATATTGGCTAACACATCATGCCATGGACCAGAGACTCGAATCAGTGCGTTTCATGATGTAACAGTGATATCTTTTGGAACATGGAAAAGGATGACCACCAAATGAGAAATAATCGTTCCAATGATCGTAATTGGTGTAATAAACAGTACTGCTGAAACGAAGCATCACCTTTTGCTAAAAATACGATGAACCTATATATGGCAGCATTGATGACAATCCCAAGTATTAGACCAATTAGTGTGACCACATAAACAACGGGTATGGGCAAACTTAAATCTGCCCACATTCCTGCATTCACCAGCTCAGACAAATAAGTGATTATGACTGTTAAAACAAGCACACAGCATAAAGGCCACCAAACAACCGGATCTTCCCACACTTTTTTCAGGTGCTCTGTTGGTCTTGTGCTCACTCCTATGATCGTGGGCTTTAGCCTTTTTTCTTGCATCAAATGTCATCCTCTCTATGTCAGGCAAGTATGCAAACGCACATTCATGCTCTTGTTCTTTCTATTTTATCAAAAGATTGCCAATAAGTAATAGATCATTTGATTTTCTTATTTTCATAGAAGAAGAATTATAACTATTATTCTATTTTCACGAACAACATCCTCCAAATGACACCATGACCAGACCATATTCATATCAAAAAACACTGATTTTACTTACCTAAAAACATTTTATCAAGTAAACAAAATGCCTATCGGAATAAATATCCTTTTCCTTTGAATTCGGATGGTCACAGTGAGACACAACAAATTTTTGTTAAAATAATCCTAATAATTTCGACAAATCCCGGCTTTATAGGACTATGATTGGTTTCTTTTACAGAACAACAGAGACTTTAGTATCAATACTTTCATATTAAAAAAATAAAAATAAAGGGATTTTACTTGATCAAACGTTATTTTTTCATATAATGTAAAATAGAGGTAGGTTAAATGATAGTGGAAATGGAGTCAAGTGAATGTTAAGAGAAAAATTGAAAATGCAATTGATTTTACTTTATGAAAAGGAACAAGAAGCATGGCAATACTTTCGAAAGGAAAGAGAACAGATTTATCATGAGCTCAAATTACTTGATATGAAAGAAAGCAGACCCTCTAATGACAAAATATACTACGCTGCAAGATGCGTAGATATTATTAAAGAGAAAAAGGGAAGTATTGTGAGCACGAAAGAATTAAAAGAACAGCTTCAAGCACAAACAGATTTCAATGTGAGACGAATCAGCGAATTGTATGATCTCATCCAGCAGCTCGACCCTCACATTTCTAAAGCACGAAGGGGATGTTTTATTTACGAAGATCATACCCAAGTACCTCTACAAATTTTTCACACATAAAAAAATTGGTTACAGCCGCTGGCCATAACCAAATCCTCTAATAACTATTATCCACCACTTACAGGAGGAATGAGTGCAACAGTGTCCCCGCTACGCACTTCAGCATTTTCCCTCGTATATATTTCGTTGACTGCAACCATCACATTTTGTGCAGCATCAACACCATATACCTCCTGTAATTCTATTTTAATCTCATCAACCGTTGTTTTATCTTTTTGAATGATGATTTGTTGTTTACCGGCCTTCTCAGCAAGGCCGGCGAACAATAATACGTTAATCATGCCGATCACCTTCTTTTTCCTTCAGTTGAAGATCGCTAGGTTTTCCTTCTGGATAAGAAACAGTTTCAAGCTGATCACCTATCCAGGCCTCTCCGTCTTCCCAGTATTCTTTTTTCCAAATTGGAACGATTTCCTTGATTCGTTCAATGGCATATTCATTGGCTTCGTATGCGGCCTTCCTATGAGGAGACGAAACGGCTATCGCGACAGCAATGTCAGATATCTCAAGTGTCCCAATACGATGCATAATGGCGACTTCAGTATCTGGCCATTGCTTCTTGATTTCTTGTCCAATTTGACTTAGCATGCTTTCGGCCATTGGTATGTATGCTTCATAGGTTAAACGCAATGTTTTTTTGCCATTTGTCCACTCTCTGACCGTCCCGATAAACGTCGTAATAGCTCCTGCCTTTCGTCTTGTCACATGCTGAATCAATTCATTCACATCAATTGGCCCTTTTGTTATTTTAAAAAGTTCATTCAAGTAAGGCTGCCTCCCTTCAATAAGTTAAAAGCATATGTCACCCCGCGCTTTTCAAAGGCTGAAAACACAGGAAACGAGTAATTTTCGGTTAATTGAAACTCTTGAGAAAAATAAATGGCTGCTTGTATATTGGAAAGTGTTGAAAGCTCAATGAGCTCCTGTTCGTTCTTTACGCAAACGATTTTGTAATAAGGCGCCTGTTTGTATCCCTCTATCAGGACAGCGTCTAACGGGAGATGTTCACACATGTTGAGCAACTGCTCTAACGTCATGTGCTGCATTGAAAAGTGACATTCACCTTCCCCTTCGACACCTGCGGCAAATGCACCCGCTTGAACATATCGATCGGTATCTTTTTCTTTAAAAAGGCGATCTGGTTTCCCGCCATGTCCATGATGTTTGAAGCAGCCTAGCTTAAGCCCCTCATGTTCGGCCAACTGACATAACTTTTCGATCAATGTGGTCTTGCCACTATTTTGATAGCCGACCACCTGTAATATGCTTAATTTGGCATCCAGCATGGAGAGCCACCACCTTCGTGCTGAAACAGCAGAACATTCACCTGATCACCTGCTTGAAAACCTCTTGTTCCCCCAGGCAAAGCGATGAAACAGTTGGCATCAGCAATAGAAGTCACCGCACTTGATTTATCAAGACCAGTTGGCGTCACACTCAGCTGGCTGCCAGTGAATTGGAGTGCTGCTCTGACAAATCGAGTAAAAGGATTGGCCTTTGGAAAATCATGTGTTAGCTTCGCCAAGGCAAAAGAAGGATAAGGATTTTCTTTCAAACACCATCTATAGATGATCGGTTTCACAAATAATTCAAATCCAACAAAACAGGCAGCTGGATTTCCTGACAGCCCAAATAACAATTGACCATTTGGTAACGCAGCAACGGTCGTCACACTTCCCGGTCTCATGGCCACTTTATTAAACAAAACCTCTGCACCTAGCTTTTCATAAATAGCAGGCAGAAAGTCAAAATCACCCACTGACACACCGCCTGTTGTAATGAGCATGTCTACCTTGCTCAAGGCTGATTTTACTGCATGATAGCTTTGATTGAAATCATCGGATACACCACCTAAATCAAGCGGCTCTCCTCCGGCTTCAAGAACCTGCGCAAAGACCATACTGAGATTACTGTTTCTAATTTTGCCCTCCATCATGGCATCACTTACCTGAAGAAGCTCTGTGCCTGTTGAGATAATGCCGATGACCGGCTTTTTGACAACTGGCACCACTGCATATCCGAACGTCGCCAGTATAGCAGTGACGCCTGAGGTCACTTTTGTTCCTTTTTTGACCATCGCTTTCCCTTTGAGCGTCTCTTCTCCTTGACGAGAAATATTATGTCCCTTTTGAAGCGGTCTTTTTAATGACATAAAAGGTTTCCCGTCTTTTTCGAAGGTCTTTGTAAGTTCGATCATGATGACGACATTTGCTCCGTCTGGAATCTTTGCACCTGTCATGATACGAATGGCTTGAAATGGTCCGATGGTTTTTGGTGAGACCATTCCTGCACCAATGTGATCAATGACCTCAAATTCAATCGAATGCTCACTTGATGCTTCTTTTGTATCTTCTGCCCGAAGTGCAAAGCCATCATACGGAGATCGATCAAAGGCAGGAACATCATGGTCTGCCACAATATCCTCTGCAGTGAACCTCCCAAGGCTATTCTTTAAAGGGACCCATTCTACTTCTCCATGCTTTTGATATTGGCTGACTTTATTAATGGCCTCTTCTACTGGAATTGGCTGTCGTCTTTCCATCACGTCTCACTCCTATATGCCTAGCAGTCTTGCTAGTAATGAATTTGCTACTTTTTCATCATTTGTCCCATGGATTAATGCACGTCCTCCTTTGAAACAGACAATACGGTATGTTTCATAGCGTACATGGATTAAAAAATCGTTCACTTCCACCTCACAAATAGACGACAGACGTTCTTTCAAATACTCAAATGATAGATTCGCTAAATCCTTTGACACGATTTGAACTGTGTCTCGCCCGCAGAGGACCGTCGTTTTTTTACGCTGATCGTGTAAATATGGGTAGGTTCTTTTCGTGCCGCAAGATGGACAGTCCTGCTGCTTAGTACGAGATAAATCCATTTTAAACGATGTGGACTGCCATAGATCAAATGTGACAAACTTCTGCTCGATTTGATCTTCATGCCCAGTTAAATATTTTAGTGCCTCTGTTTGCTGATAAGCAGAGACCATTTGAACAGCAGGTGAAATAATCCCCGCTGTATCACACGTCAGACCACCAACAGGCATTGCTGTGAAAACACATGATAAACAAGGCGTTTTATCCGGCAGTATGGTCATATACATCCCCTGACTGCTCACACAGGCGCCATATATCCACGGCGTCTTCGTTTCTAGTGATAAATCATTCATCACCATTCTTGTCTCAAAATTATCCGTCGCATCAATGACGATATCCGCTCTCTGAAATAATGGTCTTAATAGCTCAGCCCCAGCATCTTCAATAAGGGCGTGTATGGTCACTTCATGGTTGATCTCTTGGAGACGTTTTTTTGACGCAATCGCTTTTGGCACATGTGCCTTTGCATCATGTTCCGTATAGAGCTGCTGCCGCTGTAAATTTGAGAACTCTACATAATCACGATCTACAATTGTCAAAGTGCCGATTCCAGACCGGACAAGCCCTTCAGCAGATGCAGTTCCAAGTGCACCAGCTCCAACGATCAGGACATGACTTGCAGCCAATGCCTGCTGGCCTTTTTCCCCTACCGGAGGGAACAAGATTTGTCTTGAATATCGCTCCTTCAATGTTGTTCTCTCCTCCTCGTTTTTATGTATCATATCATACCGTTTTCAGGTAAATCGCTTCTTTTATTGATATTGTGAAATTCATTTGATGTCACGTTGAGTTCGTCCTCTGGAACAACGCGCACCTTGAGCTTTTGAAGCAAGTCTTTGATCGCTAATTGATTCTCTTTTAAACACGCGTGAATAAACGGCAGACAGCGGCGGTGATAAAGCGCAAACAGGGGTTGTAATATGCCCTGCACAAGCGGGACAACGGCATCTACATGCTCGTTGCAATAGGACGATAATACCTCGGCTGTCTCTTTTCGTATGAAAGGCATATCACATGCAGTCACCAAATACCAGTCCGCATCTTGCTTTTGCATAGCGGTATACATGCCGGCAAGCGGCCCGCACCCGCGCATCTGTTCATCATCTAACCAGACAGCTTGTTCACCTCTTGCTTTGAAAAAAGGCAAAAGCGCTGGATGACTGATGATGATGGTTTGTCCATCCAATAGCTGCTTTTTAACATGCTCATACAGTGGTTTTCCTTGATACACATGACTTGCCTTTGGCTCTCCAAAACGTCTGGAAGCTCCTCCAGCTAATATCACATTCACTACGCTCATCATCCCATCCCCTTTGATATGGTTGTTCTATTTACACTCATTTCGCATACTTTATTGGTAACATGAATAAGGAGGGTCTACCTATGAACCGGCGCCATGCTTCTCCCCTATTCCATGATCTATCTCAAGAGAATTTATATTTAAAAGCTGAAACTGCCAAATATCAACAAATGATTTCTGATTTACAGTCCACATATACGTATTCTAAAAATAAGAAGTTAACTCAAGAATATCATGAGATGAAAAAGGATTTCACTGAATTAAAACAACAATTGGAGGAAATGACCATTGATCAAGGCGATGCTGCCTCTAAAATACAGGATCTCTCCTATAGCAAATCAGAATTATTACATAAAATGGTCCTTCTCCATGAGATGCTGCAAAAGGAAACCTATCATAGAAGAAAAGAAACAGAAGAAAAGCACCGGCTGCATTTGAAAGTTGTAAAATATAAGGAAATCTCTCAACAATTAACTGAACGGTTACAGGATCAAGATAAGCTGCTTTCAAAAGAAGAGAAGAAAGGAAATACATTATCAGCTGTGATTGAAAAGCTGCAGCAAACACTAAGCGATAAAAACGCAGAGCTCCATTTATTACAGGAAGGCGTCAGGCATCTTCAGGAACGTTTTTATGAAACACAAGAAAAATTACTGCAAATTGAAAAGGCAAAGGAAGCGATTTTTTATGAAGCGCTCACAAGCTATCAAAAACAGTTAGCAGAAAGCGAGGAATGGATCGCAGCTCATTTTGCTGATATTGACCAGTCAACTCAAACAAACAGCGAGCCTTTCTCACCAGATCGTATCCTGCAAACAACGGAAGAAATTGAACCTATTTTGAAAAAACTAAACGAACAAGTTCAAACCCTCCAGGCACAAGTCGATGCGGTGCAGCGTAACGGGGAGGTTATGACAGTGAAAATCGAAGGATTCAAGAAACAGCGTGACCACATGCCTAAAGAACGAAAGATTGTCTATACAGTTGATCAAAAGAAGTGATCAGCTCATGATGTAAAAAATAAAAAAACTGCCGGCTTTTACGCCCAGCAGTTTCTTTTTTATTTATTCGTCTTCTGTTTGAATGTCGCCTTCTAAAATATACTGTCCGCGATAAGGTTTCTTCACTTCAGGATACATTTTAATTAAGCTTTGCATAAACGTGGTCATATTTGGAATTTCAAGACCGCTCTCTTTTTCAATCTCTTTTTGAAGCTCTGAGCTTTTAATTGCCGCATTATGACGCTTTAACGTTTTGATCGCAGCTTCACGAAGCTTAGCTGCCTTTGAACCAGGTCGAGCTGTGCCTCTTCTGCGTCTTGTAGTTCCTTCAGGAATACCTACAGGTGCACCGTTTAGCTGACCTGTTCCTAAAGGTGATGTAGCGTTTGATTGTGATGGCGCCGGCTGCTGGTAGCTTCTCATTTCTTGTGCAGCTAGCTCAGCTAATACAGGCAGTGAATCCGTTTTTCTCTCTGTACGCACTTCTTTTTTTGTATCTGTCACTAGACCTGTTCCTTGACGGTCTAATTCTCTTAATTTTGCATAAATCGCATCTCGTTCAATTTGATATTCACGAATGACCTTTACTTCTGCTTCATTTAGTTGTTCCAATCGTAAACGTAACGCTTCCCTCTCATTAAACAATGGATTTCCCCCTCATCATATAAAAAATATTCTATAGTAAATATTAGATTAGAAAACTAATTTTATCAACTATTTTTTTATCATTTTACAGTTTGCTAACAGATAGGTATTTTCAACTAAAATTTTGCCAAAGAGGAAAATTCGGCACCCAGTTCATTGCCACTATAGGCTTTTGACAAACTTTAAAATATTGTAAAAAATTTGAATAAACGCTTCTACTACTTGATTTATATAGTTATTTACCAAACTGAAATTTCTTTTGTGCAAAAACGTTCTGAATAGTAAAAAGTTAAAATCTTTACATTTTCATTTCAAAATAAAAATGTAAATAGGTCGTAATACCTTTTTATTTTAAAGATATTTTTTAATAAACTCCCTCATTTTCTCTTTTCTTAGGAATAACACCTACATGAAAAGTCCATCTAGTCCAATATGTCGCCTGTTTTTGAACATGAAAAAACCCCCATTCATGGGGGAAAAGCCTATTCTGCAGCCTTTTCAGACTCAGAAAGAACTCGATTGACACGTTTTTCCAGCATTTTCATACCGCTTCCGCCAGCTTGGAAGTGACGTAAAGCACCTGTTTTATCAAATACATAATACGCAGGTACATATTCGTTTTCAAAGGCTTCTGTTAATTGATGATCACTGTCCACAAAGATTGGCTGTGTGATTTCATGCTCTTTCGCAACCTCTTTGATTTTTTCTAGATCCAGATCATCCTCTGAACGCGGCATATGCACAGCCACGACGTTTAGTTGATCCTTGTATTCATCACGGAATTGATTGACCTGAGGCATTGCCTCTTTACAAAGATGACAGCTAACTGACCAGAAATGAATCAATGTTGGTTTATCACCAATTAGATCTTCTTTTGTTACTTCTCCATTTAACCATTCTTTTGCACCAGTTAGTTCTGGCATTGGTTGACGTAATTTCATTATGAAGCGCCTCCATCCATTGTATGTGTCGAAACAAAAAGGTCTAACATCAGTTAGACCCTCCTGTTTCTTCAGCTATCAATTAAAGTGTTTTTTGACCAGGCTTCCAGTTCGCTGGGCAAAGTCCACCAGTTTGTAATGCTTGAAGAACACGTAATGTCTCATCTACATCACGACCGATATTGTTGTGGAATACGGTTTGATATTGAAGTTCGCCTTCTGGGTTAATAATGAATAGCCCGCGAAGTGCAATTCCTTCTTCTTCAATTAAAACGCCATATTCTCTAGATACTGTGTGGTTTGTGTCAGCAGCTAGTGGGTATTTTAATTCACCTAGACCATTGTCTTTACGATCTGTGTTGATCCAAGCAAGATGCGTATGGATTGTATCAGTAGATACACCAATGATTTCTGCATCTAAGTCTTCGAATTCATCATAACGATCGCTCATTGCCGTAATTTCAGTTGGGCAAACAAATGTGAAATCCATTGGATAGAAGAAAAGAACTGTCCATTTGTCATTCTTGATGTTTTCCTCTAAACTTACTTTACCAAATTCCTTGTTAGCAAGTACTGCTTCCATTTCAAAACGTGGAGCTTGTTTTCCTACAAAACGCTCTGCCATATGTAAATCCCTCCATAAAATAATATCTTTATACAGACTTCTTAGCTGTATATAAAATGAGAATCAAAAGATGAAATTCTCATTTAGTTAATAACTTCACAAATATAATTATAATACTTAAGCGATTTTTAGTCAATATTAATTAATAATAAATTTAATTAACGATTTGTCACAATCTCTCGCTCCAACTAACAAAAGTTTAACATGACTTGCAGGAGGGAACAAATGATTAGCTTCTCTTTTAGAGCATACATAGAAAGGTTTTGAAGATCGTGAGAGCATTTGACCAAGTAGATTGGGTTTCCATCATCCTCAATAGCAGTATAATTTTGCTAAAATTAATCGCTATTTTTATGATTTATTTTGTCATCAGAGCCATAGGTAACAAGATGATTAAGCGTGCCTATGATAAATTCTCTAAGAAACACGAAGTCTCTTTATCAAGAGCTCAGACGCTGCAAGGTCTGACGTTAAATATCTTCGCCTACTTATTGATTTTTATTCTAGTTGTCATGATCCTCGACTTATTTCATTATAATCCGACTGCTTTGCTAGCTGGCGCAGGTGTTGTTGGGCTTGCAATCGGTTTTGGCGCACAAGGACTAGTAAGTGATATTGTGACAGGCTTCTTTATTCTATTAGAAAAACAATTCGATGTAGGCGAGTATATCACGGTTGCAGGCTTTGATGGCATCGTAGAACAAATCGGACTTAGAACAACACAGCTTCGAAGCTTTGATGGTACCCTTCACTTCATTCCAAATCGAAGCATACTGAATGTTAGTAACCATTCAAGGGGGACCATGCAGGCACTCGTTGATATCGAGTTATCTCCAGATGAAAATGTGGATCAGATGATTACAGCCTTACAAGCAGCCTGTGATGAGGTACGGGCAGAAACACCTCAGATTATTGAAGGACCTCAAGTGGTCGGTGTGGAGGCGTTCGGTTCGTCTTCCCTCGTGCTGCGTATCATTGCGAAAACCGAAACAATGGAGCAGTGGCGGGTAGAACGAATTCTACGCAAAAAAATGAAAGAAGTACTTGATATAAACAAAAAACAAAAAGAACCGGGATCATAATCTACCGGTTCTTTTTCTCGTTTTATTGAACACGCTGTTCTACTTCTTGACAAATTTCATCAGCTGTCATACCTGATGCTGTAATGATGGATGCCTTTGTTGTTGTGTCTGAAATGCCAAGAACATTTGAATCTAGTCCTGTCACCACATAGCAGTCGCACTGATCCATTTGTTGTTCATTTTGAATACGTACGACGTCATACCCTTTTTGCTTCAAAAGTTCTTCTACATCGGATAAAGATGGTTCTACACCAATTCTTGTCATAATCAAGAACACCTCCTGTTCATAAGGTGTACAGGAGGCGGCACGATTATTCATTCACCGGATTGCTTTTTAAAATAAGCCGTCATGACATTTACAGCCGTTTCGATGGCCTTTTCATCAGGCATGAGTTTTGCATGGTGCAGACCATATTCTGAATCTACCCCCAACCAAAACATGAAGCCAGGATATTTTTTCAGCATGTAGCCAAAATCTTCTCCTGTCATGGCTTCTCTACATTCAATCACATTCGCAAGCCCTTCTTTGGCTACATATGACATAAATTCTTCTGTCAGGTCCTTTGAATTGTCCACTTCGTAATAAGATGAAGGGTATCGAACTGTTGCCTTGCATTCGTAGCCAATTTCAATTCCTTTTGCTAGCGCTTCAATTCGCTTTCTCACCTTTTCCATAGACTCTGGTGAGAGCGTGCGAATGGTTCCGTCAAGTTTGGCATGCTGAGCAATGATATTTTGAGCAGTTCCTCCCGTAATCGTTCCGACTGTAATCACTGCACTATCCAGAGGATCGACATTACGAGAAATGACAGATTGCAGCTGACCTACAAGTGCACTTGCAGCGACAACCATATCATTCGCTAAATGAGGGTAAGCAGCATGTCCCCCTTTTCCTTCTAAGTCAATTACAAGTTCACTCGTATTGGCAAATAATAGCCCGGGCTTTGTTGCAATCGTTCCAACTGGATATTCAGGTGCAATATGCAGCGCTGTAATAAAGTCTGGCGTCCACTTTTTCAGGACATCACTTGCAAGCATCGGTTCAGCCCCGCCTGGTCCTTCTTCTGCTGGTTGAAAAATAAATAGGATATCTTCTTTGATTGGCTGATGAACGAAATGATCGATAATACCAAGGGCAATGGTCATATGAAGATCATGTCCACATGCATGCATTTTCCCTTCATGCACAGATTGAAATGGATACCCAGTTTCCTCAGGAATAGATAGACCATCCATATCTGCACGATAAGCAAATACATGCGCGGGATTTGTTCCTTTCACTTTCACAAAAAGCCCAGTCCGCCATGTTTCAATCTCTACTCGATCCTTTGAATACATATCGAGATGCTTGATGAGATACGCTTGTGTTTTAAATTCTTGGAAACCAAGCTCGGGAATTTGGTGTAAATCTCTTCGAATGGATATTAATTGCTCACGATTTAACAAGTGAACTCGCTTCCTTTCCAGTATACGAATAAGACGTGGATATATCATCCACGTCTATGTCTTCTGCTGCGAATTGTATGAATTAAAGCTGACGCAGTTCTTGTTTGATTTCAGTCTTACCTTTTGTTTTTTCATCAATGTCTTTGATTTTCTTTGCAGGTGTACCTGCTACAACTGTGTAAGGCTCAACATCGTTGACAACGATCGCACCTGCTGCTACAACCGCTCCTTTACCAATTGTTACGCCTTCTAAAACAACAGCGTTCGCACCGATGACAACATCATCTTCTACGACGACTGGTTTAGCAGATGGTGGCTCAATGACACCCGCGAGAACAGATCCAGCACCGATATGACAGTTCTTACCTACTGTCGCGCGGCCACCAAGCACCACGTTCATGTCAATCATCGTACCTTCACCGATCACGGAACCGATATTAATAGAAGCACCCATCATGATGACTGCATTATCACCGATTTCAACTTGATCACGAATGATTGCACCTGGTTCAATACGTGCTTTAATATTTTTCAAGTCTAACATAGGAATCGCAGAATTGCGGCGGTCATTTTCCACAACAACATCTTCAATTTTGTCTTTGTTTGATGCTAAAGCTTCCTGAATTTCACTCCACTCACCGAAGACAACACCTGTGTTGCCAGTGATGAACGTTTTTGCCTGTTCACCAAATTCAATACCTTCCAAGTTTCCTTTGATATAGACTTTGACAGGTGTTGATTTAGTACTATTTTGAATAAATGAAATAATTTCATTAGCGTCCATTTGCTTCATGTATGTATGTCCTCCTCTTAATTTATACTTCATTACTGTACCAAAGGAGAGTTTTAATGACAAGTGAAAGAATTGTCTTCCCATTGGCAAATAAAACAAGCGGGCCCGATTATCCCGCTTCTTGCTGGTGAAGATGAACAAATTGTTTGCCAAAAGAAATCAATTCCTCTTCTTCGTCTCCTTCTGGATTCAGCTCAATTTTGACTGATGGCAGGACAATATCACCACCAAGCTCCTTCACTTTTTCTTCGATTAAGTCAACAGCTCCGCAAAAATGCTCATACGATGTATCTCCGGAACCGAATACAGCAAACGCTTTTCCCGTTAAATCAAGCTCTTCCATTTCTTCATATAAATCAATAAAATCATCTGGAAGATCACCATCTCCCCATGTATACGCACCTAACATAATGTGCGAGTAATCATTAAGAAGCTCGGCATCAATATCCATCGCTTCATGTCGGTCCACGCTAGCTCCTGCATCCTTTAATCCTTTTTCAATTAAATCAGCCATTGCTTCTGTGTTCCCAGACATCGTGGCATACACCAATAAAACCTTTTCCGTCACTTTTTCTTCCTCCTTATCAATGAATCAGCGCAGGCTCCTCATATGGCCTGACAAACTTGCTTTCATATAAACCCGCGCAGAAAAAATTTTCGTTTTGATTGGCAACACGAAAACCGTGTCCTTTGATCGTATCAAACCATTTGAGCTCTTTTTGCTCTATATCAAGCTGATACACTTTAGAAAACCCGTGTTCGTCTTGTGAGGTGGTCACATAAACAATGCCATTATCCTCTGATACATCCAAAAACGATTCTTCTCTAGCGAAGGCCTGTGATTGAATATCATGTAGAATATTTGTATGTAAGTCTAAAATTTGAACAGATCCTTTTTTGCCTTTTTTTGAGCCTAACGCACAGACAAGAAGATGCTCCTGACAGAGCAGCATAGAAGCTGTCATTCGGTGCTCTTCTCTGTTTAGTAGAAAAATCTGTTCACTCTCCAAGTCATACACCCATATTCCCCCATGAACCTCATGAATCTGTGTTCCAATATAAAGGTGATCACCTGCAACACATAAAGAGCGAATGACAGGAGGATGATTCACATGAGCAAATGGCTTCATAATTTCCCAGGAAATCCCGAAATCATTTGACACATAGATACTGTGCTTTCCATGGGCACACACAAATCCATCTTTACGTCCTGTAATAGACCAAACGACTGCATTTGTTGGAAATGATGATAGCGCCCACGTATTGCCCTCATCTCCTGACCTGATCACTGTTCCATTTTCACCAACACCAAATAAATAAGGCCCAATATAGCTGATGGCATGAATTTTATGCTTGAGCTTAAACAGTTGCTGCCACCCGCTCTCAACACTATAGTGAAAAATACCTTCTCGTTTTACAGCGACAAAGTATCCGCCACTTTTAGATGCAGCAACGGCCGTCGCTCCTTTATGAAACATGATTTTCAACTCGTTTCTCAGACAAAGAGGCCCACGTTAAAAAGCTGGTAGCAAATTCTTGACAACACGCCACATCTTCATCTGTATCTGGCGCAAGCTCCATTTTCAATGTTTCAGGAAAAACGGAGGCACCGGTTGATTGCAGCATGTCATGGAATGTATGAACAGCCTCACAAAACTTCGGATAGCTGTAATCACCAGATCCGAATACAGCCGCTTTAATGTCACTAAGTTCGAGAGTTGAGACCTCTTCATAAAAATCCTCTGCTTCATAAGGTAAATCTCCATCACCCCATGTATAAGAACCGATCAATACATAATCGTATGAAGAAAGATCCTCTGCGCTCGTATCATCAAATTCCATCATTTCTGTATCTATCCCTTTTCCTTCAAGTGTTTGCTTTAAGATCGCTGCCATATCTTCCGTATTGCCAGACATACTCGCAAATGTAATTAGTGCTTTCATCTATTGGTCACCTCATCTAAATGATAATCATTTTCAATTATTATATGTACACTTTAAATGATAATGATTTTCATTGTCAAATATTTTTACAAAAAGGCTTTTATCAAGATAAAAATGACCTAAATAAAAAACCCGCTAATTCCAATTGGAAGGCGGGTCTAAAATGGTGAAGTATTTAGATATAATAGAGCTTCTATGAGAAATTCATTTCATCCTTCTTTATAAAATATGGACCGCAATCTGCTTCGTGTGTCATCACAAATGTCCATTTTTCATTCCAATCCATGACATACATATCGTTATAGTCCATATGACCATTTTGATAGGGTAATTCATTGATTGAAAGTGCATTGGCGTTTTCAAAAAGATATGCCTCGTCCACAAATTGATAAAAAATTGTACATTTATGCTTTGATTGATGAAGAAATGCGTTTATCGCTTTATCCTTCTCAAGGCATTTAACCCTTTCCCAGCTACATAAGTGCCAAAGAAAATGATCCATCCAAATCTCTTTTTGTTCTTTTATTGAAAGATGACTTGCAAAACGTGCACGCCATCTCCCACGTAAATAGTTTCCCCACTTCGGTATGTCGATTTTCTTTAATTGTTTATTTCTCATAAGATGAAAATTCCTTTCTATGAAATCAATCCATCAGCCTGTTTCGTTCTATACATAGGGTATGAGGCAATTCAAACAAGAAAGTTCACTTATATTTTTAAAAAGCACCTTTCTCTTCCAAAAGGTACTTACACCGCATCACTTTCAAGCATTTCTTTCACCACACCAACAAATGCTTGAACCTGTTTTAACTGAAAAGACGCTTCATAGCCTAGAAGCCATGTGTCACGTCCGATTTGCTCTCCATTTACATCAACGAGCGGGGTTTTATGAACACTTTTTTCGTGGTCATATAAGGTGACAGAAGGCAAAATGGCATAACCGATGCCATGATAAGCCATTTGTTTACATGTCTCAATTTGGTCCACAAGAATCGTCTGCTTTGGCGACACTTTAAATTTTTGGTGCCACCAGTGCTGGATTTCCTGATAATAGGTGCTGTCGCTTTTAAATTGAATAAACGGTCGTTCTGTCTCAATTAACTCATCCACGTCCTTGATTACGGAATCAACTAAATATAAATGATCTGTCATCAAATATTCTTTTGTCCCCTTCCAATCAGGGTTTCCACGAATAATCCCAATGTGCACATGGTCTTCATACAAACTTTTGAGCATTTCACTACTCCAGCCGGTGACGAGTGATACTTTGGCATTTGGATATTTTTCGACATACCGCTTTAACACCTTTGGCAGCCAGTGCTGTCCAATAATGGACGCAACCGCAAGTTTGAGTGTGCCATGAATTTCTCCTTCAAGCTCATCGATTCTCTCTCTCACACGATCTTGCTCCGTCGTGACCTCTTTTGCAAACTGGATAATCTGTTCACCTGCTGAAGTCACGGTCAACCCTTTTTGTGAACGAAAAAAGATTTTAGTTCCCCATTCCTTTTCGATCGTTTGCAACCTTTGAGATAATGCAGGCTGAGAGACAAAGAGCCGCTCCGAAGCCTTTCTCATATTCAATTCTTCACTTAGCACAACAAGCATATGTAACTCTTGAAGCTGCATGGGCGTCCCCTTTCCCTCTATAAGTTTTTCTTATTCCATATGATCATTATATAAACTTTAACTTATGAAGGCAAAAAAAATAAGCTGGGCTTCAGCTCATTTTTTTGCGGAATGAATGACCTCATTTAAGCGCTTTAATACAACACGTCGAGTAAAAATTCCTTCAAATACTTGCTCCTCATTTACTACACAAACAAATCCATTATTCGTCACAGCGTGAACACCTTTTAGCACAGGATCAGTCGTTTTGAGTCTTGGAATATCTGTTAACATGACCTCTTCTACCTTCAATTGGTCCAGTTTCTCGAATTCAATTCGTTCTAAACCAAAGATTTTATCCATGATCATATTCGTTCCAATTAACCCGTGTAGATGATAAGAAGCATCTAATACGGGTATGGCTGTATATCCTGTTTTTGTCAGGACCAAGAGGGCATGCTCAAGATTATTTCCAATTTGAACATGTGCCACTTTATCTGCATCAATCATATGCTCGGCTACTGTTGACTCAAGTAATTGAGTCGGTTCTATCTCTATCATGTTTCTTCGACCCCTTTTCTCTCGATCATCAATCATACATTCCCTTTTCATATTAAGCATAAACTAAAACGAAATTTGTCGAAAGATTTTTTCTGCATAAAAAAGATACTCAGCCTCGAGTATCTAATAGAATGTTAAACCGATATTAATTCTCAAATCTTACTCTGTCATACAATGTGATCAATTGCTTATACGTATTGTCGTCGACATTTTTTGTCCCACATTCTATATCATTGATCTCACTGCTTAGTAATTCGACAGCATATTCCTGATTCAGCAATACGTTTAATAATAGCTTTTTCTCTTCTTCATTAAAACGATTTTCGATGACGCTCATTCAACATCAGGCCCCCTGTTTCATATATGCTTTTATATTGATTAGCAGGCTTTTGAATGTCTGCTTCCTCTCTATACAGCTAGAATAAGGAACTAGAATCGAATCGTCAACCGCACGTTTCGACAAGGTTTGGAGAAAAATGACGGAATTTATTTTGTGTATCGATTGGCATAGCAAAATGCTGCATATGAGTCGGGTTTTATTTTTGCTTCAATTCCCATAGCTGTGATCATTCCGGTCATTTCCTGAATCAGCTCTTTCGTACTTCCTTTTTTGCCAATATCTAGATGGGCTTCAAAACGGAGGTCTGCCCCTTCCTCAGCAAACGGAAGAAGCAAATCCATCAGTTCTGTTAAAGGACCCTCCAGGATGTCTGCACATACCTTTTGGCTAAACGCTGTCTCTAATGAAATTTTTTCTCTAAGACTTTGCACAGGCCTGCTGATCACTTGTTGTGTGAGACAGCCCCAAGCTCCTTTGCCAACCCGGTGAAGATGAATTGCAGTCATAAATTTTGTGACATTCTGATTAACCTGAGAATCCGTACCAATTGATAACACATAGACGGATCTAGGGTCTTTTCGAATAAAGTCTTTCATTCTCATGACGACATCAGAAAACGCTAAATAATCTTCAGAAAGATTGTAGAAAAAAGAATCACTCACAGAAAGGAACTCCTTTTTAATGGTCTCTTATCCGAAAAATGCGCTGATTGATCATCTTCCATTTGTACATCACCTATGATGACAAGTGTATATTGCCGCAATAAACGAAGGAATCCTCAGAAAAAACATTTCATAAGATTCAGCTTAGGATTGTAGAAGCTCAAAAATTTCAATCGAAATCATATCAATGTTGTCAAACGGGAAAGTGTTTGGCTTATCCCCTTGTTGAAAAACAGTCAATTCAAACGTTTGATTCTTTTCGAAATACTTAACACTACAGATTTTCTCACCGTTCACTTCGAAATAACGCTGTGCCGGCTCGTTTGCAGCTTCTGCTGTCTCTTGAAGACTTTGCAGCCTTGTAATGATACCCATTAATTGTGACATTCTAAAAAAAGACTCCTTTCAAAAAAACAACTCAAGATGAACCCGTATTGATTATACACAAGTCCTACAAAGCATCATACCATAAAGTGTTCTCAGATGATATTTTTCCTCTTGAATTCAAAAAAAGAAAAAGAATCTGTTTTTTTATTTTGAGTCTTTTTTCTCATCTCATACACGATGTTTTTTATAAACCGGCAGATCTCATGAGCCGTTTGGCAATTTCGTCAAAATCCTCTTTTGAAATGCCCGGGGCAAACTCTTCCGGTAATTCTCTATAATCTGGTACAGGTGCACCTTGCGGGGTGCCCTCAATGACTGTCAGCGGCTTTCCATCAATCGGATGGCTGCCTTTCCAAATTTTACTGATATCCTTATAATCTGTATCACTAAATGTGTAAAGCTTCGTATGCATGTTTTGATCTTCAAATTTTCTCGCAGAGTCAAAATATTTGTTATCGAGGTTTGGAATCGGCAGCATCTTCCCTACATCTACTCCTGTGGCTACCTCAAGCGCTTTTGCATATGCCACAACATGCACACCGCCCCTGACAAGTAAATATCCGATCATCTCTCTTGCCGTAGGATGATCCGTCATTTCATATACACGCATTTTATGCGTACGAGCCCCGCATTCAAGAAAGAAATTATGAAGAAGATCAAGAATCAGGTTACCACTTGAGAACACATTCTCTCCTGTCCAAGGTTTTGCCATTGAATCAAACGGATAGCCTGTTTGTGCCGTTTGAATGAAATGCTGTGTATTTCGTTTATCGACAGCCGCCTTCATCGGTGTCGTATCTGGATCTCCGCCATGGGTGGTCCCGGTAATCATGAGATTCACAGCCGTTGTCACAAGCTCTACATGACCGAATTCTTCAGCTGTAATACTTGATACGAGGTCATAAAACGGTTTGAGTTTTCGTTTCCCTCTAAAGTTAAAGGATTGAAACATATAATTATTTAATGTGGACATTTCACCAAATTTCCCGCCGAGTAATTCTTGCACAGCAGCGGCCCCATTTGCATCTGGGTGATCTGGTCTTGGCAAATCAATCAGCAGCCGCTTGTCACGTTTGATCATGACTTTTCCCTCCTACCGTCTAACTATCATCACTTAAGATGTATGGAGGATTTGGGATGTCCTATGCATAAAGGAAAAGATTGAAGCACAAAAAAAACTTGGCGGGGGTAGCGCCAAGTTTTTTGGATCTTGATCTGATAGAGGGGTTGGGGAACAGAGAGTAGCTTCTCTCTATAACTAAATGATAATGATTATCAGTTTCATTGTCAACCATTTTTTTATTTCTTTTTTCTATCAAAAAAAAGCAGCCGCTCTGGCTGCTTTTAAATTAATCCATCTTGCTCATATAGATAGGCATATGGAAGATCTATAAACAAATACATGTCTCCCTCTAACGGATAAGAAAACGTTCGTATTCGCTCCCCGGTTTCTAAATCACTGTAAATATCGCTGAAAAACCCTTTCCCGCTAATTCTCATTTGAAGAATATTCGATAGGAAATAAGGGCGCCAGCTCCAGTTTTTCTCTATATACTCCGGCTGAAATAGCCATTCTTCTTCTTTTTTAAACACATTTCCAGTGATTTGAAAGCCTTCCTCATTACACATATAAATCCGAAAGCTGCAATCTGTTAGTTCGAGTGCCAGTTTTTGTATGAGTTCATCATTTGTGCTGCATGATTTTTTTAAGGTCGTGACAGCTTGGTGAATTCGTTTATAAAATGTTTCAGAATGTTCGTAAACAGCTTGAAGTTTCTTTTTCTCATGGGCAATAAATTGTTGAAATTCTTCTCTAAGCTGATCTTTTCGTTTGTTACGGTCGATTAATTCCGCCGTAGGCTCATGCAGATAGAACCCTTGAAAATATCTCCCGCCATTTCTCCATGCATACTGCAGCTGAAAATTTGCTTCAATGTCCTCATAAATTAAGGCCGCTCCTATTTTTCTTGCAAGCAATGAAATGCTATACAAGACATACTCATAGGAAGGGGAAGGTGCGGATGCCCTTAATGCGTGTAAATCTATTTTTAATAGATCGGGTGAAAGCAGGGCAATCCGGTCAAGGTTACTGCTTTCTTTTCCTATATTAGATACGGCGATTTTGATCCCATATGTACGATAATACGTTAACGTATGGTAAAGCTGTTCAATGTCGCCGCTAAACGTATGTTCAGTAAATTCAATGACAAACCGGTTAAGCTGAATGCCTCTTGCTTCATATTCCTTTAAAAACGCTAAAAAGCTTTCGCCATGATCAAGCATAAGGACATTGGCATCATGATTAATAAAAATGAGCAAATCTTCATCAGCCGTTGTGAAGAGATCAAGTGCTTGACTAAGTACTTTTTGATCTACTTCCAATTTATATTCGTCAGGAATAGATGAATCCGTAAAGAAGGAGCCTAGGCTAACCGTGTCAGACTCAAGCTTCATTCTTCCTAGAATTTCATAGCCTATCACTTTTTGCTCTTCCGCACTGAAGATCGCTTGATAGTGCGGGAAAACATCTTCAATATTCGTTAAAATATCCAATGGATCGACCATTTTCATCACCTGCTTCTCTCTTTGTGTGATTATACCACATCAAAAGCAGGTCTTACACGGTCATTCAAAATGGTGATTGGTTGAGCCATTGACCTCCATCCATCGTGATACAATCTCCATTAATATAAGACGCATGTTCAGATAATAAAAAGGCCGCAAGCTCTGCAATTTCCTCTGGTGTGCCCAGTCTGCCAAGAGGGACACTATCTAATGTTCTTTGCGCTGCCTCTTCAGATTCCCACAGTTTATCAGCACCGCCTGTTCTCTCAATTGGTCCTGGTGCAATCGCATTGACGCGAATTCGGTATTGCTTTCCCCATTCTACTGCAAGCGTTCGAGTAAGAGACAGAACACCTGCCTTTGCTGCTGCTGAATGCGCCACACCTACACCAGCACCCCATGCATAAGTGGCTACCATGTTGATCATACTTCCCCTTTTCTTTTGACGAATCCAGTAATTGCCCATTGCATGACTGCAAAAAAATGTGCCATTTAACACAATATCAATGACCGCTTTCCAGCCGTTAGGAGACAGCTTTTCTGCCGGGACCAAAAAATTCCCCGCCGCATTGTTGATGAGCGCATCAACATCACCAAATGTATCCACAGCAAACTTTACCATTTGATCAGCATCCTCTGGGTTTCGCACATCCATTTGGAAGTAACCAACCGATCCACCTTTCTGCTTGATTTCATTTGCGGTCTTTTCCAACGTTTCTTCTGTTCTTCCAGTAATCACAACATTCCAGCCTCCGAGTGCCAAATGGGTAGCCATCGCCTTCCCCATCCCATTAGATCCTCCTGTGACAATCACTGTTTGTTTCGTCATTTGTTCTCCCCCTTTGTATAATTTGAATGGCTATTCATTCATTATTTCCCTATCATATCATGATTTCCCCTCCATGCACCATATGGGAGATTTAACACAGATCATGCTATACTTAATTTTATTTTTAAAGGAGTCTTATATGAAGCAACTTTCCCGCAGACAGTTTTTAAAAGGAGCAGCTGGTGCGAGTATTTTAGGCTTTTTGGCTACAACATGTGGATATGGCTATGCCAGATACATCGAGCCACACATAATTGATGCCGTGTCACTGACCATTCAAGATGCTCAGCTTCCAGCTTCATTTGATCAGTTTAAAATTGCCCAATTTAGTGATGTTCATTTAAGTGATACATTTCCTGCTAAGGATCTAGAAGCCGTCGTCCAGAAAATCAATGCTGAATCTCCAGACCTCATTGTGTTCACAGGTGATCTTGTTGATTTTCAAGCATCAATTGAAGAACATGAAAAAGCCAAAGCTTATTTGACTAAACTTCATGCTCCGTTTGGTAAGCTGGCGATATGTGGAAACCATGACTACGGACCATTTGGCGTGGAGCTTTATGAAGAAACGATGGAAGCTTGTGGATTTACATTATGTAAAAATGATGTGTTTCTTTTAGAAAAAGAAGGTGTGCACATTCAGATCGCTACACTGGATGACCTCATGATGAGCGTGCCAGATTACGACCTCATCAAACGGGAAGTATCCTCTGATTTATTTACTTTACTGCTCGTACATGAGCCTGATGCTGCACTAGAACTGAACGCAACGCCCATTAACTTGCAGCTCTCTGGGCATACGCATGGCGGTCAAATACAGCTTCCTTTTTATGGACCAATTCTCACAGCACCTTATGGCCATACATATGTAGAAGGTTTATACGGCAGCTATCAGCACCGCATCTATGTCAACCGCGGACTCGGGACAACAAGACTGCCACTTCGGTTTTTAGCCAAACCTGAATTAACCTATTTCACATTAACATCTCATGTGTAAACAGAAGCCAAACCGCCCTCTCTTGCATATGTATAATCAAAGATATTTCTCATGACAAATGTTAGGAGAAACCTTACTGGGCCTGATTCCGTCCATATAGTATATCGGTGACGGGCATCATGGCTTCTTTTATTTGAGCAAAAGGAGTGTCCTTTGGTGCTACGATACACGGTGAAAAGTGGAGAAACACTTGCTTCTATAGCGCTTGATTTTCGAACAACGACAGATGCCTTAAAGGCTGCAAATCCGTCACTTCAGGCTCGCGAGCCAGTACAAAATGAGGTCATCATTATTCCAGGGTTACCGGATCCTAGCACGATCCCTTACCGCATCTCTGTTTCGATTTCAATGAAACGTCTCGTTTTGTTTTCTGGATCACAGCTCATTCGCTCGTACCCGATTGCAACAGGAAAAATATTAAATATGACACCGACAGGTTCTTATTATATTGTCAACAGACAGCCAAACCCAGGAGGTCCCTTTGGCGCCTATTGGCTGAGCCTTTCGAAAATCCATTATGGCATTCACGGTACGAATAACCCTTCTTCAATTGGTAAAGCTGTTTCTAGAGGGTGCATTCGCATGTATAATCAGAATGTCATTGAACTTGCTTCACTCGTTCCAAATGGAACACCTGTGACCATTAGCCAGTAGGAGAAATCAATTGTATGAATGGTTAAAATTTTATATGATATAAAGTGGGATCTTCAGGTTAAGGAGCGTAATTATGGATATTTTTAAAAACAGAAATTTTGTTCGTCTCTTTTTTGCAGCACTTGCCTCGCAAATGGGGACAACAGTAGGCAATATGGCGTTTGCCTTTTATTTGCTCGACCATTTTAGTCAACAGCCCGCCTACGCCACATTGGCAGAGTTAATGTATTCACTACCTACCATCTTTGTCTTTTTTATGGTCGGTGTGGTCGCAGACCGTTTTGATCGTAAAAAAGTCGCAGAGAATTGTGATTGGATACGAGCTGGGCTGACGATTGTTTTATTTATCGTTATTTATTTTAATTCACTTCCACTTATTTTCTTGATCTTGTTTATACGAAGTGCCGTTACGAAGTTCTTCTATCCAGCTGAAGCATCTCTCGTACAGGCGATTTTAAATAAAGATCAATACGCAAAAGCCGCTGGCTTAAATCAAATGCTATTTAGTTTATTTATGGTGTTTGGTGTTGGAATCGGTGCTATTACGTATAAAACCATTGGTCTTCATGGTGCCATTACGATCGATTTGATCAGTTTTATTATTTCCGGCATCCTGATTCGTTCATGTAACATTCCAATGGAAGCGCGTCAGCCAAATGGACAAGCAGGCTGGAGAAGTATGACGATTAAAACGTCTCTTAAGGATTTTAAAGAAGGCATTATTTATATTTTAAAAAATAAATTACTGGCTTCCTTAATTTTTGGCTTCTTTGTTTTCGGTCTTGTCAATGGCGCATTTGCAGTCCTTCCAATGTTTACAATGAAATATGGTCTTTCACCAGATCACTTTGAATTGCATACATCATTCTTTACGATAGCGATCGGTGCAGGGCTTCTTGTTGGAAGCGTAATGGGCTCTGTCCTCGCTAAAAAGGTAAAGATGCAATATCTCATGTCGATTCCAATTCTGATTGCAGGCATTCTTATTTTTGTACTTGGTTCTACCCATACATTGTGGTTATTTTATGTTACATCATTTGTCATTGGAACGTGCATCGGTCCAATCAACATTGTCATTGGCGGCTGGCTGCCGAGAATCGTCCACCCTCGTCTCATGGGACGTGTGTCAGGATGGGTTGATCCGCTTACTATGTTTGCCCAATCAATGACGTTAGGTTTAATCGCGGTACTATTTCCAAAGCTCGTGACAAATATTTCTTATATTTATTACGGAATGGGCATGATTATTTTACTCGTCTTCCTTTTTTACTTCATTACACTGCCAAAATTCAGCAGAGAAGCTGCTGAGTTAGATGTACAGCGTGAATTAAAAGGCCAAGGAGTTCAATAAATGAAGCAAAAAGGACTTTCTCCTATAGAAAGTCCTTTTTTCATTGCTGAAACACAAACGACGCTTACTTATTCTGTTCATCGAAATGATTGGAAGCAAAATGAACGATTCTTTCGACTGCATAAATACTAATAAATAGGATAAGGAAGAGAAAAAAAGGATGAATGGGCTGATCATCTACCACATACACAATGCCTCCAACGACAAATGCGACCAATAAAGGAGTTAAAATATCTTTCAAGATAAACAGTCCTTTCTTTTATTATGTACACTGATCAAACCTCTTATATACATTATATAACTTTATTTACTTTATCAACCATTTGATTGTGTTTAAAACAACATGATCGTGTATAAAATAGCAACAATTTTAATAAAAATTCTTTACATTATTGGAAGTTTTATAGTAGGATGGTCAGGTTGGAGGTGAGGGGTATGCTAAAAAGTTATTATTTTATTCATTCAAAAGATGATCATGGACAGTATGTTGTACATACAGAAGATTGTGCGTTTCTAGGAGATGCTTCAAGCCGTACATTGATTGGTCTGCACATGAATGGTGAAAGCGCCATTGAAGAAGCCAAAAAAATGACGAATGACACTGATTTTAATGGTTGTTTTTATTGCGCTTATTCTAGTCATACAAAATAGTCCATTTTTCAAGCCATATGTTCGACTTTGTTGTCTAGCATATGGTAGGTTTCAGAAGCAATCATGACTCAACATAAGAAAGACATACAAATTGAGAAACTACCCATTTATTTAAATAGGTAGTTATCATGATCTAATAGTTCACTTTATATATATTTCATTTCCATCAATTCTTCTAAGAACTCCCATTACCTCAAGCCAAATCTAGGTCTCTCTTTTGCTCCTTCTATGATCACTCACCCTTCTTCTGTTTTTTGAGCTGATACAGTGTCATGAATAAAATCATATATACAATACAAGCTGTCCCCCTCTCCACTGGCATGACGAATTTCAATTTGTCTTTATTTTAGAGGGCGAGGCTGAATTTCACATCAATGAAAACACTTTATCTATAAAGGAAGGAGACGGTGTATTTATCAACAGCGGCATGGCAAAAGACGCCAATGGAACGACATGTTCATATATTTGTTTAAACGTTTCTTCTCATTTCATCACAGCCAATGAATGATTCACCACGTTCGTTCATCGTTATATGCAGGTGATTCAAACACCAGTAAACACAATAAAAATGAACGTACGAAACACATGCTCATATGGATTTATCAGCATTATCATGAAAAAGTACTTCTTCAAGATATCGTTCATGCAGGACAGCTAATCCGCTCTGAATGCTGCAGATACTACAAAGATATTCTAAAGAAATCACTCCTGCATTATGTCAATGAGTATAGAATTCAACAAAGCCTCATCTTGCTTCAAGAGACGGATTTAAATCTACTAGAAATCGCCTACCCAGTAGGCTTCAACAGTACAAGCTCTTTTATTAGTGTTTTTAAAAGAATAAAAAATACGACACCTTTAGCATATAGAAATTAAAAGAGTCACATTCTTTTCAGCTGACACGGCTACATGAGATATGAAGACGGATGTATGATGGTGTTTTTGCTATGAAGATGGTGGTTCTGCCCTTTTTACATTCAACCACGTTTCAAAATCATTATGAATGGCTATTGTAAATAAAAGCGATGGAGTCCTATCGCTTTTTACAATAACTCTATTTGCAATTTACTAATAAAAACGTATAATTTATACTAAGCACAGGAAGACGAAAGACAAAGGAGAGAAAAAATGGACGATTATGCTCATACTAAAGACATAGAACCTACAGCAGAAAACATCGCAAAAGCCATTTATACTGTTAACCGCCATGCTAAAACCGCACCAAATCCCAAGTTTCTTTATCTTTTGAAAAAACGTGCGCTGCAAAAACTATTGCAAGAAGGTAAAGGAAAAAAAGTGGGCCTACATTTCTCTAACAATCCCAAATATAGTCAACAACAGTCAGACGTGCTGATTGAAATTGGAGATTATTATTTTCACCTGCCACCAACCAAAGAAGACTTCGAATTTTTGCCACACTTAGGAAATTTAAATCAATCATATCGCAATCCGAAAGCGAATATGTCATTAAACCGAGCAAAACACATCCTTCAAACGTATGTCGGTTTAAAAGAAAAACCTGCCGCCACAAAACAAAAATCACATTATACGAAACCCGTCTTCAAACGACTCGGGGAAAGTTATTTTTAAACAGAAAAAAACCACTCAGGCCGAGTGGTTTTTTCTTTAGATAATAAAGTGATCAACCTTTTCAATGAGCTGATGAATTTCTGGTTTACTAATTTGATCATCTGCACCGATTGTTTCTCCTTTATGCCGCAAATCTTCAGTGATTAACGAAGAGAAGATAAGAATCGGAATGGAACCCGTTAAAGGGTTTTCCTTTAGCAGTTTTGTTAATCGATGACCATCCATTTTTGGCATTTCAATATCTGTAATAATCATATCAATTTCGTCAGTCACACTGATTCCTTTGCTGACAAGATCCATGACGTGGTCATATGCCTGTTTGCCATCTTCAAAGGTCACAATGTTTTTATAGCCTGCTTCAGTTAATTCATTCGTTAATAGACGCATGAGAAGCGGAGAATCTTCAACGACATACAGCTTCTTCCCTGTTCTTCTCTCGTCTTTCTCACCGTCAAACATATGATACGTTTCTACTCCAGAAGCGGATTCAATATCATAAATGATTTTTTCGTAATCTGGAAGGAAAATCATTTTCCCATCAAGCTTAATAATGCCTGTTAAATGACGGTCCATGCCTTGATTGAGTGCAGTTGGCTTTTCAATCTCTTCCCAGCTGACGCGGTGAATTTGTGAAACCGTTCCTGTATGGAACACAAATTTCCGTTGGTTGAATTCAGTCACGATATACTTCTCTTGTTCGGACTGATCTGACTCGACATTAAAAAAGGAAAATAGATTGATGACTGGTAAAATCTCGCCTCGTAAACTAATCATACCTTCTACGTCTTGGTGAGAGTGCGGTACAACCGTCACCTCAACTGGCTGAATGATTTCTCTTACTTTCATCACGTTAATGCCGAATTGATTTGAACCAATTTCAAACTTCACAATTTCCAATTCATTTGTACCAGAGTCAAGTAAAATTTCTTGTTTGTTTAAAGCCACGGAAATCCCTCTATTCTTCAATATAAGATTGTACTTTTTATATCGGCAGCATGGGTAAAAAGTTGACGTTTCTTTACGCTTTCTCTCGTACGAATTGATGAATTACAAGTCCTATCGCTGCAAGGATGAGTAAAGACCCTAGTGCAAGACGGCTTGCGAAATTTCCGTGCTCTGCAAATAGCAGTGTGACTGAACCATAAATGATCGGTCCGACAATTGAAGACACCTTCCCTGAAAATGCAAAGAGACCAAAAAATTGTCCTCGTTTTTCCTTAGGTGTTAGCTCAATTATCAATATCCGTGATGCCCCCCAGCTCGCGCCAAGTGAGATCCCAAATAAACTGCCCGCTACCCAGAAAACCCATTCGGTTGAAGCTGTCACAGCTAGGATAAGCGCAACGATTAAAATGACATAAACGACTGTAATCGAGCGCTTTGCCCCAATCGCTTTTGTGATATATCCAAATAGAAAGGAGCCAATGATACTTGAAATCGTGGACACAAGATAAAGCAAAATAAATTGCCCAGCGGTAAAGCCAATGATAATTTTGGCATAAACAGCCATCATCGCAATCGCTGTCTGTAAGGCATCATTCATAAAAAAGAAGGCGATCATAAACATAAAAGCTGGCTTGTATTGCTTCATATCTTTTAACGTGTGAATAATCTCTTTATACCCGCTGAAAAAAGACGCTTTTTTCACTTGCTGTGGCAGCGGATGAGGGTCTTTCACAAAAAAGAGAAAGGGGAGAAAAAAGAGAAAGAATAAAAGAGCTGTTGGGATAAAGGCTTCATGAAACTGGTCATTTCCAACCAGTAAATAAACAGAGAGGCCGACAAGTGTCCCTAAATAGCCGACAGCAATGCCAAATCCAGAAATAAGAGGTATTTCATCCTTTGTCCCAAGGTCAGGTAATATCGTGTCATAAAAAACAAGACTAGAGTGATAGAAAAATTTCGCTATCACAAACAAGGTGACGACCACTAATAAGGAGACTGGCAGCCCAAACCATTCGTTTGAGAAATCAATCCCAGCAAAGATCCCCATCATCAACGTACAAGCAATACAAATCAGGGTAAACACCGTGATGTAGCGCTTTTTTTTCCCTGTACGATCGATTAGCACACCGTATAAAGGCGTAAAAATTACAAGGAAAAAGCTGGCTAGTGCGTTCGCATAAGAAATAAAGGTACTGGCGATCTGGTCCATTCTCGCACTGTCCCCTATCGTTTCCTGCAAATAGAACGGGAAGAAGATGGTGATCATATTTGATGAAAATATCGTATTTGCGAAATCATATAGTGCCCAGGCCAAAACAGGTGCTGTCAAAAACAGCCCGAAGCCTGCCCCTTTTTTCTGAACGGTCTTTTTTCCTGTTCTCAATATATTGTCTCCCTTCCCTGCCTTATTTTTCACTATCAATCTACTTTATGTGACGTTCCCCTCTTCCATACAAGCTATCTATGCAAAAAGCACCCCTTACTATATAGCAGAGGTGCTTTTTTCATTATTTCTTCACAACAATGGTACTTGCAATCAAATCGTGAAGTGCTTGTTTTTTCTCTGTGAAAAAGGCAATGATGTAGCCAATACATAAGATTGGAGACAAAAAGCCTTTTGCAAAAAAGCGGCCTGTTGCTCTTCCGAATGTCACTTTTTCGCCCGTTACTTTTGTGACTTTGATCCCAAGAGCCATCTTACCAAGAGTTCCTTGCAGTTTTGATGATTCCATAATGGCGTAATAAAGCCATGTCACCACGATACCAATTAAGATCGTTGCTACGTAGAAAAAAATAAGTCCCATAATGACAGCCCATTCTTCATCCGTCATAACGGTTGTGGAATAGTAATAGCTGTCATCATCTAACATCAATGCTGCCTCTGGGCTTGAGACAAAAAAGAGTGTCCCCAAAATAAACATGATGAAGGCATAAGGAACACCGATAATGACACCGTCCAAAAGGTGTGCAAGAAAACGATAGCCCACTCCTGCTAGCTCAGGATGCTTCTTTTCTTGAATGTGTGGTTCTGTTATGTTTGTTTCCATCCTATTTCTCCTTTATTATGTATGTTTTCTATAAATTTCTTATAATCATTCGTTATTATATCTTATGAATATAGCAAGATCAATGGAGCTTTACACTTTTACATATATTTTAGATCAGTTTGCCCTGAAGGATTTATGTGAATAAATACTGAAAATTTGTGAAAATCATGGCACTTCTAGTTCTTTTACCTCCTGATTTTTTAACATTTTGTGATATTTTTGTCTTGTCTCGATTCTTCTGTTGACAATCGGGCTTCACATGGTACAATAGTCAAGGATTTTTTAAAGAAAGGTGTTCATGATGGGAACTGTCGTACTATTAAAGAACAACGAAATGACTGTGATTGAAGATATTTGCGAAGCTGATTTTTTAGACATGAAGCATGATTTGTCAAATGAAGACGCAGCTTATATCTCTTGGTATGAAGATTACGATACTGCTTATGGATATTGATTTGATTTCATTTCATAGATGAAGCGTAAAAAAAGGCGATACAACCTGTAGGTAGGTTGATCGCCTTTTTTACGTTTGTGAACTTCTTTCACTTTCAGGCTCCACATGAATAAAGATTTGCGCATGCGGAAATTCATGCTGAATCCTCTCTTCGATTCGATCACATAATTGGTGAACATCTTCAATGGTTGTTTTTCCATCCACAATCAAATGGAAATCAATATATTCTTCTGCACCAGACCGTCTTGTTCGAAAATCATGGTATTCAATAAATTCTTGGCTGAATGCTTGAATGATGGCTTCAATTGATTGTTCTTCCTCCGGTGTTAACCGAGCGTCTACAAGTGGCGGGAAGGCTTCCTTCATGAGTTTAAACGCTTCACGCATAATAAAGAGGGCCAGAACCATACCAATGATCGGATCAAGGAAATACCAATCTGTTAATGCCACAAGTAATAAACTGAATGCCACCCCTAATGACGTATAAACATCTGTTAAAAGATGCAGCGCATTGGATTTCATGGCGACAGAATGTACTCGCTCTGCCTCTTTGTTCACGACTCTCGATACAACAAAATTGATAAGCGCGCCTAACAGCATGACCACAATGCCAAGAACAGGCAGCTTGACGGGCTCTGGATGCATTAATTTGTGAACACATTCGTATATAATCCAAATGCCAGCAACAAAAATCAACAGGGTCTCAATGGTTCCAGAAATATTTTCGACTTTTCCATGTCCATAAGGATGTTTTGAATCTGCTGGCTTTCTTGAAATACGAACAGAAATAAATGCAATAAAAGATGCCATTAAATCGAGAAAGGAATGAATGGCCTCTGATAAAACAGCAACAGATCCAGTTAACAGCCCGACAATGATTTTTAGGATGACAACAAATGTGTTACTCATCACGGATAGAAACGCTATTTTCGATGTCTTCGCTGATTGTTCCATCTATCGTCCTCCTTCAGGAGATCGTATGTCTGTGAAAGCAATTCCCATGACTTGAATCTCACGTTCTTTCATTTTACGCAGTTTTGACGTTTTCTAATCATCTTCATCACAGCCTGTATTTTCCGAGCTGGTTACGCTATAATAAATGTTGCTCTTTCTTCATATATCACACATGCTGTGATGTATAGGAGAATAGACTACATATAATGATATCCGATGCCCTTCCGCAGGTGACATTTATGCAGTGAATGGTAAAATAGGATAAAAACATAAATTTTTAAGGTGATGAGAAATGGAGCATTTGCTGAATCCAAGAGTAAAGGATATTGAAATTTCAGGCATTAGAACATTTTCAAATCTCGTATCGTCATATGAGGATGTCGTTTCATTGACTATAGGTCAGCCCGATTTTTATACGCCGCATCATGTCAAAACAGCTGCTAAAGCAGCCATTGACGAGAATTTCACCTCATATACTCATAATGCTGGTTTCCTAGAGTTAAGACAAGCGATCCAGCATTACATCAAGAAGAAAGTGAATCTTGATTATGATGCAGAGTCAGAAATCATTGTCACAACAGGTGCAAGTCAAGCAATTGATGCTGCGTTTCGAACCATTTTGACTGAGGGTGATGAGGTCATTTTACCTGGACCTGTTTACCCTGGCTATGAACCGATCATTCGAATGTGTGGCGGGACGCCCGTACATATCGACACAACGAATGCTGGCTTTAAATTAAATGCCAAGCTGATTGAGGATGCATTAACGGAAAAGACAAAGTGTGTTGTCCTTCCTTACCCTTCAAACCCAACAGGTGTCACACTTTCAGAAGAAGAATTGAAAGAAATTGCCCAGCTGCTTGAAGGAAAGGACATCTTTATTTTATCCGACGAAATTTATAGTGAGCTGACATTTGATCGCCCGCATCATTCAATTGCCTCTTTCCTAAAGGAACAGACCATTGTGATCAACGGACTGTCAAAATCTCATAGCATGACCGGATGGAGAATTGGCTTTTTATTTGCTTCAGCTCCAATTGCTAAACATGTATTAAAAGTACATCAATATAACGTGTCTTGTGCCTCGGCTGTCTCACAAAAGGCGGCACTTGAAGCCGTGACAAATGGTGTGGATGATGCACTCATCATGAGAGAGCAATATAAGAAGAGACTCGATTATGTATATGATCGGCTCATTTCTATGGGGCTTCCGGTCATTAAACCTTCTGGCGCTTTTTATATTTTTCCATCCATTGAATCGTTTGGGATGAGTTCATTTGATTTTTGCATGGAGCTGTTAGAAAGTACAAGACTTGCTGTCGTACCTGGCTCTGCTTTCTCTCCATTAGGCGAGGGGTATGTGCGCCTTTCCTATGCATATTCACTTGAAACGCTGAAAGAAGGACTTGACCGCCTAGAACAATTTATACTTGAAAAACGTTCTATACATTCAACAGACGGATGAAACAACGGCTCTCTTGCCGTTGTTTTTATTTTGCAGGAAACATGATGTGAAACACGGTGCCCTTCTCAGGCTGACTGTCGACACGGATCGTCCCGTTGTGATTTTCTAAAATATTAAAGGTCACCATGAGGCCGAGTCCAGTGCCCTTTTCTTTTGTGGTTAAAAAGGGCTCTCCTATTCGCTTCATGACTGATTCAGGAATGCCGACTCCTTCGTCTCTAATGGTGACAAGTATCCCATCTCTTTCTGCTTTGGCCGTAATGTCTACCTTTCCTCCGTCCGGCATGGATTCTACAGCATTTTTGATTAAATTGATAAACACCTGCTTGAGCTGATTTTGATCCCCGTTCATCAGGAGATCCTCCTCAATGTCACTTGTGTTCATTAAAATTCCATTTAAGTTGGCCTGTGTTTCTAACAAAGCCGTGACTTCACTGATGATTTTTTTCAAATCAAGGGTCTGCATCGATGCAGTTTGCTGCGGCTTCGCGAGCATTAACAACTCACTTAATATAATTTCTATCCGGCTCAGCTCAGAGAAAACAATGTCGAAATATTGATCACGATCTTTTGTTTTCGGTTTAATGAGCTGCAAAAAGCCTTTGATGGCCGTCAATGGATTCCTTATTTCATGTGCAATACCCGCCGCCAATTGGCCTGCAATCGATAATTTTTCAGAGCGCAGCATCAGTTCTTCTGTCTGCTTTCGTTCGGATATATCTCTTAAAATAATTTGAACGGCTGTTTCTCCAAAGAATGTTGTTGGGATACAAACCATTTCTGTATAAATCAGCTTGTGCTTAAACGTATGGCAGCTCATCGTGACAATCTCAGAATCTGATGATCTTTCAATAATACGCGACAAGCTCTTTTTGACTTTTTGCTGATCACAAGAATGGATTTGATGAAAGATATCCTTTCCTATTAATTTATCGTAATGTTCGGCTTCAAATAATTTAATGCCCGATTCATTCATAAACACCCATTTATGATCATGGATGACCGCAATCGTATCAATTGAATTTTGGATAAGCAGCTGATACCGCTCTCGGCTTTTTTGAAGGACGGTTTGGAATTTTTTACGGGATGAGATGTCCACTAAGAGCAAGAGCTCTGCCCTCTGATTTTGATAGATTGTAGGCGATGACTTTACTTCAATGTGAATGCTGCTTCCATCTTTCCTCTTCCATTCTTGCTCAATCATTCCGACCGGAAGGCCTTGCTGCAGCCTTGTAATTCGGTTTCTGACAATGTCATGGTATTCCTCGGCAATAAAATCAAACGCGGACTTGCCGATCATTTCATCTCTTGTGCATACCCCCATTAATCGCAGCATCGCATCGTTCGCATAAACAATTTTCCCAAGCGCCGTAATACATAACGGATTTGGCAGCATGGCAATCAATTTTTCAGCTTCACTAACATTTTGGAAAGCCGGTAGACTGCCTAACGACTGTTCTGACACGTCTGATGTTGTTTGAAATGCTGCTTTTTGAGGCTCAGAGTCCAGCACCCTCATTTTCAGGATCATTTCTCTACCTAATTCGTTGTCTAAACCTTCACAAGCAACAAAATCAATGCTTGCTTCAATCCAAACAGCTGTAAGATCACTTCTTAGCAGTCTAAAGTGGCAAATCTCTAGCATGTGCTGATTGTAGAAATAACTTTCGACGAGAAATTGATCTTCGTTATGAACAAAGTCCTTCAAAAAACACCCCAGTACATCCTTTTGTTCATAGAGCAAAAGCTGCTTACAGTTGGAAGAAATGTAGAGAAAGCGGCCATTAGAAGAAAGAACGGCATGTAAATCAATATTCGAATACAGCTGATTCGAATCTTTCATTTTTTGTTCCATCGTCGTCCGACCCTCCTTTTATTTTTTTAGGGTTGTCCTTAGATTGATGTATAAAAAAGATTCGCTAGAAAACCCGTATTTTCCTTCCATAATCGAGTGAAACGTCCATATTTTCAGCAAAAAAGAGCACATTCTCTTGCTGTGCTCTCTGCTGTTTATTGCTTTTCGTATTTTTTTTGTAATTCAACGTACTTATCAACAATTTTACTCGGGATCGTTTTAATGACAGAATCTTTATCTGAGACATAAGGAGTCACGACACTAAAAGCCACCTTTGGATTAGAAGAAGGATAATATCCTCCAAACGTTAAATTGTACGTGGCATTTCCCCACCAGCTGCGGTTGGCGCCATAGTAAAAGGTTTGGGCTGTGCCTGTTTTCCCCGCTACATCATGCTGACCGAACCGGCCAGCGGCAGTTCCGCCTGTTGATGTGACCATTTTCAGCCCCATTTTCACGCGGTCAATATCAGCTTTCGAGTTGTTAATGGTATTCAGCACCTTCGGCTCATATTTTTTCACAACCGGGCCTACTTCTTCCTTATTCGTTGGAAGGTGAACACTTTTCACCACTCTTGGCTGAACACGGTGGCCTCCATTGGCGATTGTCGACATGTATTGTGCGACTTGAAGCGGTGTATACGTGTCATACTGCCCAATTGCTTCATCAAGCAAGAGCCCGCCGACCGTCTTAGGATGCGTCTGCATTCCACTTGATTCCTGCGGCAGGTCGATCCCTGTTTTTACGCCAAGGCCGAATTGCGCATAATAGTTTCTCATTTTTTGTAAGTGTTCAGGTCTTGCTGGTAACGGGCCATCCTTTTGATAGGTGATACCTGCCATTCTCATCGCTACTTGGAACATATAGACGTTTGAGCTTTTTTGAAGCGCCTGAAGGTCGTTAACCCACCCAAGATCTTTGTAAGACCTTTTCGGTTTTCCCCCACTCCCTGCAAAGTAGAGCGGTGTATCCATGTAGGATTGATTATGTGACATACCGTCCTGATAACCAGATAGTACAGTGGCTCCTTTTACGACAGAGCCCATCTCATATTGCGTTGTAAAGTTTCCAATGGCATAATCTGTGACATCTCTGCCGTCCATTTTCTTTCCTGACATGGCGAGAATATCCCCTGTGTTAGGGTCCATCATGACAACAAAGGCGCGGTCCATCATATAGTTTCTTGCACTGGCGGATCTAAGCTCTGATTCGACGATCTTGTCGACTTCTTTTTGCAGCTCCATATCAAATGTCAGCGCAAGGTCAAGTCCTCTTCGTCCCTCTGTCCGCTTGATTTCATCAAGCAGCTTCCCACCGACTTGTGTATATTGAACGGTCGCTTTCTCTGGATTTAGAAAATCCTCGTATTGATATTCTAAATAGCTTTTCCCTACTCGGTCATTTCGCGAGTAGCCTCTTGCCATATAGTAATCTTCACGTTCTTTAATAATCCCTTGCTCTGGTGTGGTCACACCGCCAAGTACATTATAAAGGGTCTTTTCATACGGATATTTTCTTGTCCAGTCATTGATGACATTCACGCCAGGCAGTTCATCAAGGTGCTCTGACACAAGTGAAATTTCTTCGTATGTCAAACTCTCTGATGATGTCTGTTTTGATTCTTTTGTTTCATCGAGTAAAGCAACTTTTTCGTCCCCTTTTTTCTCTTCGTTCGGGTCCATTGCTTTCACAATTTGAGGCTCAAAGGCATAGCCTCCTGTAAATCTTCGATAGATAGCAGCAACTGCTTTTTCGGTTGCATCGTTTTCAATGGCCTTTACTTCTTTCTTTGGCACACGCTCCACTTGAAGCGGATAGACATCTTTCGCATTGATGTCCTTTTTTTCTGCTTTTGAAATCAGCTTATCGGCTTCTTCCGGGTGGCTGGCCAGCCAGAAATCTCGAATGTCTCGCTCTCTCAAAAAATCAGTATCCATTTTTATATAAGTCGCAAGTTTTCTTGCTACCTTAATCTTATCCTCCGCTTTCACACCGCTTTCTGATGTATAAACGATAGCAGGTACACTTTCGTTATCAACGACGACTCTTCCTCTCGCGTCATACATTTTTCCTCTTGGAGACGGGTATGATGCTGTTTTGACCTCTGTTCGGTTTGCTTGCTTTTTATAATCCTCACCATTGACGATTTGCAGCACACCGAGCTTGATCACAAGTACAGCGAATAAACTAAATACAGCGAAGAAAAAGAGATTAATCCTCCAGGCGTTCCGGCGCTTAATTTTTTTCTGCTCGGCAGCACCTTGATGCTGTTTCTCTCCCACTTATGTATCTCCTCTCATCCTTTCAATCTTTTACAATTATCACTCATTATTGTAACACTTTTGTAATAGTTGTTACAGCGAAACAAGTGAAAAAAAGCTGTCAATCCCTATTATGAAAAAAAATATACTAACACTTTAAAATATTGGTATGTTTATGTCGTTTTCTTTAAATGGAAAAATTCCCTATCCTTTGATGTGAAGAGGCTCTTTCTATGACTTTAACAAAAATGACAAACACACTTTGTCAATGGAGGATGCTGGTATGTTTATAACAAAAAGTCCATGTTATGATTTTCTGTGAGAAAACAAAACAAAGATTTTAGGAGGAGTTACATGATGAAGAAGAAATCATTCTTTTTTTCAGCGCTAACAGCTGCTGCATTGATCACGTTCACCGGAGGGCATTCAGCTGATGCAAAGGAGCTTAACCTGAAACAAGTCGTACCCGTACAGCATCAAGCCATTGATCTTCATACATTAGCTGCAAAATTACATATCTCATCAGATGTAAACAAGCTAAGCAAATCGAATCAAAAAGAAATCGAAGCACTATTAAACAAGCTGATCAAAAGTGGTCAACCTGTTACTGGTACAAAAGTAGTGAAAGAAGTAAACAAAGCTAAAAATGAACAAAAACAAGAATCAGTGAAAAAACCAACTGCTTCTAAACCAAGCACTCCAGCAAAACAAAACAATAACAACACAAAAGCTGACCAAAAAGACACAACTGCAACAAAAGCGGACAGCAGCTTAAATGCATTCGAAAAAGAAGTGGTTGAGCTAACAAATAAAGAGCGTGCAAAACAAGGATTAAAGGCACTTTCTGTTGATTCAAAATTAAGCAAATCTGCGCGCGCAAAATCTCAAGATATGAAAGATAAAAACTATTTCTCTCATACAAGCCCAACTTACGGATCTCCTTTTGATCAAATGAAGAAATTCGGTATCACTTACAAAACAGCAGGTGAAAACATTGCACAAGGTCAAAGATCACCTCAAGAAGTTGTAACAGCATGGATGAACAGTGAAGGTCACAGAGCGAACATTTTAAACAAAAACTATACACATATCGGTGTTGGTTATGTGAAAGCTGGCAACTACTGGACGCAGCAATTCATCGGAAAATAATATGAAAAATCCTGTCCCTCGGTGGGACAGGATTTTTCATATTATTGACAAAAGGCTAAAATGATCTTTATTTTAGCCTTTTGTCTTCTTTTCAGCGTGATAGAAAACCCTTGAAGTCTAGGAAAGACGAGCACTGGCGCGGAGCGAATTGAACATTCGTGAGCACCAGCGCGCAGGACTGACAACGAATGCGAGGGTTTGCCTACACGCTGAAATCCTGTCCTCGGTGGGACAGGATTTTTATTTTACCCATAATTTATAGATACTTTGTGTGCCACTGTTTGCTTCGCCCTGCTCACTGAGCTTCTCATAAAGTGACTTCGCAAGTGAGAGGCCCGGCATCTCTTCTCCCATCAGCTCTGCTTCTTCAAGTGCAATGCCCATATCCTTGATAAAATGCTTCACATAAAATCCTGGCTCAAAATCACCTTTCAGCATTCTTGGCGCAAGGTTTGACAAGGACCAGCTACCTGCAGCTCCTGTTGTGATACTTTTAAGCACCTGCTCTGGATCAAGACCTGATTTTTCGGCATAGGCCATTGCCTCTGCGACACCTACCATGCCTGCTGCGATCGCAATTTGGTTACACATTTTTGTATGCTGACCGCTTCCTGCCGGTCCTTGATATTGAATGTTTTCACCCATTTGCTCAAATAGAGGCAGACAAGCTTCATAGGCTTCCCTTTCTCCGCCAATCATAATGGCCAGCGTACCATTCTTCGCCCCTACGTCACCACCTGATACCGGTGCATCTAACGCAAATAGGCCCCTTTCCTTCGCTTTCATTTCAATTTCTTTTGCAAGCTGAGGCTTCGATGTGGTCATATCAATGAGATAAGTACCAGGAGAAGCATGTGTCACGAGCCCTTCTTCCCCTAAATAGACCTCTTCCACATCTGATGGATACCCGACCATAGTGATGACAGCATCCGCACTTTCTGCGATTTCCTTCACTGTCGACTTCCATGAAGCGCCTTTTTGAATCAATGCGTTTGCCTTCTCTTTCGTTCTTGTATACACGAGAACCTCATATCCGGCATCCATTACATGTCCTGCCATACTATGTCCCATTACACCGATTCCAATGAAACCAACTGTTTTGATTTGTGCCATCATGTGTTCCTCCTTAAAGTGACTTTGTCAATCCACCATCAATGATCAGTGTTTGACCTGTCATATATGTATTGGCTTCAGATAAAAGAAAAGCGGCATATGTCGCAAATTCCTGTGGCTGTCCGTACCGGCCAAGTGGGATCGCTCGTTCTGCCTGTGCTTTGATTTCTTTAACTGATTGATGCTCTGTTTGTGCGCGGTGCTTGTCCAACTGTTTGACGCGCTCTGTTTCAATTTTTCCCGGGGCTAACGTATTGATCAAAATGCCATCTTTTGCAAGTTCCTGAGCAGCTGTTTTTGTCCATCCAACAATCGCCGGTCTAAATGTATTCGACAGCATCAAGCCTGGAATCGGTTCTTTCACCGACATAGACGCAATATTTAACACGCGTGCGCCGCGTTTTTTTAAATAAGGCAAGGCCTCTTTTAATAACCGGATATAGCTGAGTAAATGAAGCTGAAATGATTCCAGCCAATCTTGATCCGTTAAGGTTTCGAGCGTCCCTGTTTGAGGACCGCCTGTATTGTTCACAAGAATGTCAAGACGCTTTTCATCACCAGCAGCTGCTACGACAAGCGCCTTGATTTGCTCGGCGTCAGATACATCACATACTTGATAAGTCAGCTGTCCTTTGACAAGCGGGGACAATTCTTTGACTGTTTCTTTCAGCGTCTGCTCATGTCTTCCTGAGAGCATCACATCTGCTCCCTCTTTTGCTAGAGCAAAGGCAATGGCTTTTCCAATACCTTGACTGCTTGCAGCTACCAATGCTTTTTTTCCAATTAGATTGACATCCATGTCAACACCTCCTCTGCTCTTATTTTAGCATACAAAAAGGACCTTGCTCACGTCGCAAGGTCCCTTTCCATTCTATTACAGCTTAAACCGGTCAACCGCCTGACGTAACGCCTGGCTTGATTCGTTCAGCATTTCAGTTGAGGTTTTCGTTCTTTCTAACACTTGGACTTGTTCATCTGTAGACGCATGCACTTCCTCAGCTGAGGCAGCAGATTCTTCTGAAATGGCAGCAATGCTTTGAATGGAGTCACTCATCTTCTGCTGTTCTTCTGTCATTTCATTGATCTGTGTATGAATGCTGTCGATTGAACCGACAAGTGCCTGCATTTCCATTGTGATGCTGCTGAGTGCCTCACCTGTTGCATTGATGGCATCACCTTGTTCCTCATTCATTTTACTTGCTGCTGTCATCGCTTCAGCTGCCTTCTTCGATTCATCTTGAATGAGTTTCACAGTTTCACTAATGTGTTTTGTTGATTGCGCAGATTGTTCAGCAAGCTTTCTTACTTCTTCTGCGACGACGGCAAACCCTCGTCCACTTTCTCCTGCTCTCGCTGCTTCGATGCTTGCATTCAGTGCAAGTAAATTCGTTTGATCAGAGATTTCAGAGATCGCCGTCACGACGTTTTCAATATTTTTCGTTTTATGCTCAAGGTCAAGCAGCATTTGCTCTACCTTCTTCGATTCTTCATTCGCTTGTGTTGATTTTTGGACGAGCAAACCAAGAGCATCGAGCCCTCTGTAGCCTGCATCTTCAGATGATTTTGAGTTGACTTGCATTTGTGTGGCAAGCTCACCCATATGACGTACTTTTTCATACAAATGCTCTGATTTTTCATTTATTGTTTCAGCATCTATGGCTTGTTTGGACGCCCCTGTTGCCACCTCTTGAATGGCAGTTGCAATCTGTTCGCTTGATAGCAAGGTCTCATTTGAAATTTGCGTGACTTCGTCCGTTGATTTCACAACCTGGTCTGAAGCCCCTTTCACTTTTTCAATTAACTCCCTGATGTCCTCAGTCATTTGATTGAAGCTTTTCGTGAGGATACCAATTTCATCTTTGGACTTCGTTGCAAGCGTGCTTGTTAAATCGCCTTCTGACACCTTACGGACATGCCCTGTTAGACGCTTGATTGGCGTTGTGATGCTTCTTGCCAATAAGAAGCTGAGGATCATCGCAAGAATAATGGCAATGACGGATATAATGATGCTTGTCTGATTCATTTGTTCTGTGATCCAAAGCAGTTTCTTTTTCTCAAAGCTGACCCCTATCGTCCAATTGGTTTCTTTAATTTTAGATATGACGGTCAGCTGTTTATTATCATCAATTCCAGAATTGTCGATCGCTTTTTTCACAGAAGCGACTTTTGATATGTTCTTTCCTTGCTCTGTTGGATGCGCCAAAATGGTTCCTGTGCCGTCAACTAAGAAAGCGGTTCCCATATAAGGAATCTTTTGTTCCTTTATATAGGATTGAATGGAGGACAGCTTCAAATCAAGTCCAGCGACTCCAATGACTTTTCCATTTCGTACAATCGCCTTAGTGGCTGAGACGACCATTTCATTCGTTGCTTTATCAATATATGGGTCTGTCCACAGGACCTCATCCGGCTTTTCAGCCGCTTGAATATACCAATCTCGTTTAGAAGGATCATATCCTTCACCAAAATCGGACTCTGGGAAAGCGAACATTTTGCCATCACTTGTTCCAATATAGGCAAGCGAGATGAGTTCATCCTGCTCCTGTAAACCTTTTAGTTCATCGCTTTCAAATGCCAATGTTTGTTTTGTTTGTTTTTGTGCAAAATCTTCAGTAAGTGTACTTGTTGCTAGTTTGTTAATTGTATCACTGTAACCATCAAGTCTTAATGCAATAATGTCTTTCATGCTTTCTGCTGTTGCTGCTGTGGTGGTTTTAGCATCTCGTTCAATGAGTGGTTTTAATACCAAGTTGGAACCCACTTGAACCGCCACGACTGTTAAAATTAAAATAACTGAGATAAAAACAGCTATCTTCATTTGAAGTTTCTTAAACATCTCATCACCCCTACATCCTACTTTCGCATCTTATTTTGTATATCGGCAAAATTGGTACCGCATTCAATAGTTGTAAGAAAATTTAAATAGAAAAAACAAGCCATAAAGGCTTGTTTTAAGTAAAATATTCAATTTTTGCAGACGGAAAGTACTGATCGATATATGATTCTAACGTCTGCCTTAGTTCTTGTTCCTCATCTTTTTGGTAAATATATTTCCCGATTCCATATCTACCCCATTTGTATCTTCTTTTTTCTTCATCTAATTCTAATTTTGATTTTGGATAGTTTTTTTGGATGACACGCTTCGCTGGTTTTGTAAAGCGGTGCTGAATCATTTCAAAGGTGATATCGTGTCTCACATCTTCAGGAAGGGCGGCATCGAGCTTTTCAAAAAGAACTTTATACCCTTCCTGCCAGCCTTCGTGAATGTAAATTGGGGCTATAATAAAGCCAAGAGGATAGCCTGCTTTTGCCACTTTGACAGCTGCTTCAATCCGCTGATCAAGCGGTGATGTTCCGGGTTCAAAATATTTTATGACATAATCAGCATTGATACTAAAGCGGAATCTTGTTCGACCGTTGTGCTTTGCATCTAATAGATGATCGACATGATGAAATTTAGTAACGAAGCGAAGCTTGCCAAGGTCGGTTTGCCCAAAATATTCAATCGCTCGCTTTAGTGTATGTGTCAAATGGTCAATTCCTACGATGTCAGAAGTACAAGAGGCTTCAAATCTTGTGATATCCGGTGCACGCTCGTTCATGTACTGCTCAGCCTGATCTAATATTTCTTCTACATTAACGTACGTACGAATGTACGGCTTACTTCCCATTGTCGTTTGCAGATAGCAATAATGACAATGCCCCATACATCCCGTCGCAAAAGGGATCGCATACTCCGCAGATGGTTTAGAGGTATCAAACTTCAATGTTTTCCGCACACCTATGACAAGCGTCGATTTTGCATTGCGATACTTTTGCAAGTCATTTTTCCCTGGGATATTTCTCACCTGGTTATGTGAAGTCGTTTCTCTTATTTCAATTCCCATACCCTCGAACTTTTCCTTCAGCTCTTGTCCTAACGGGTATTCTAACGCCCGAGGTTCAATATAAACAAGCTGGGGGACGAAAGGTTTGATCATATTTAGCACATCCTTACCTTTAAGGTTTCATACCGTTACTTTAACCGCTCAGGATGGCTTTTATCCTTTCTAAAATCTCCCTTATTCAAACAAATCTTGATAAAGGGCTTCTGCTTCTTCGTATGTTGGAAATACGGCATCATCAGGTGCTAATGGATGATATGTTTCCAGTAGAAATAGCGCAAGCTCCTCTTCGTGGTATGGATGTGAAACGATTTCCGCTTCTTTAATTTGTGCTACGTTTGCTGCATGTGGATTTCGATAAATCACATATACTTGATCACCCGGCTTATAGTCAGAGAAAGGCAATCTGGTCACCTCCATTTTTTAATTATAGGTTACCCTTCTCTCTGCTCGATATGACTCAATATGATAAAATTCGACAAAAAAACCAGACAGTTAAACCTGTCTGGTTTGATTCACTTAGTTATGTTGAAACGTTTTCTTGACGAATTCAACCACTTCTTCTGTGGTGCTAAGTGATAAGATATGCTCTTTAAATGATGCAGCTTCTTCCTTAGAAAGCTTGCTTAGCTGTGTTCTTGCTGGAAGAATGGATGTTGCACTCATTGAGAATTCATCTAATCCTAATCCAAGTAGAAGTGGGATTGCGATTTCATCTCCTGCCATCTCACCGCACATGCCAACCCATTTACCTTCTTTATGCGCTGCTTCAATAACAAGCGTAATAAGACGTAAAATGGCTGGGTTGTATGGCTGATAAAGATAAGACACTCGTTCGTTCATTCGATCAGCAGCCATTGTGTATTGAATCAAATCATTTGTTCCAATACTAAAGAAATCCACTTCTTTTGCAAATTGGTCTGCTATGACAGCTGTTGATGGAATTTCCACCATTATACCGATTTCAATGGAATCAGATACGTCTGTACCAGCGGCAACCAACGCTTCTTTTTCTTCAAGTAAAATGGCTTTTGCTTCTCTAAATTCAGGTAACGTCGCGATCATAGGGAACATGATTTTCAAGTTTCCATATGTACTTGCACGAAGTAAGGCGCGTAGTTGTGTTCTGAAAATCTCCTGCTCTTCTAAGCAAAGGCGGATCGCTCTAAAGCCAAGGAACGGGTTCATTTCTTTTGGAAGCTGCAAGTAAGGGAGTTCTTTATCGCCACCAATATCAAGTGTGCGGACAACAACTGCTTTACCTTCCATCTTCTCTAACACTGTTTTATAAGCATTGAACTGTTCTTCTTCTGTTGGAAGCTGATCTCTGCCCATGTATAAAAACTCTGTACGGTACAATCCGACTGCTTCGCCGCCATTTTCAAGTACACCTTTTACATCTTCAGGTGTTCCGATGTTTGCAGCTAACTCTACGTGAACGCCGTCTTTTGTGACTGTTGGTTGGTCAACAAGTTTCGCCCATTCCGCTTTTTGAGCTAAGAAGTCTTCATGCTTTTTTTGATACGCTTTCACTTCATCTTCAGAAGGCTGAATGATGACGTCTCCAGTAATACCATCAACAATGATGAGATCATCGTTTTTCACCGTTTTTGTTGCTTCTTTTGTTCCAACAACTGCTGGAATCTCCATTGATCTTGCCATGATAGCTGAGTGAGAAGTACGACCACCGATATCTGTCGCAAAACCTTTGACGAATTGTCTGTTTAGCTGAGCAGTATCAGAAGGTGTTAAATCTTCTGCAATGATAATGACTTCTTCAGAAATCATACTTGGGTTTGGAATATCAACGCCTAGCAAATGTCCAGTAACACGTTTTGTTACGTCGCGAATATCCGCTGCACGTTCCTTCATGTATTCATTGTCCATTGCTTCGAACATCGTGACAAACATTGTTGCTGTTTCTTTTAAAGCAAATTCAGCATTTACTTTATCAGATTTGATTTTATCCATCACTGGGTTTAGCAGCTCCGGATCACTTAACACAAGAAGGTGCGCAGAAAAGATATCTGCTTTGTCTTGGCCAAGCTCTTTTAGCGCATGTTCTTTTATTGCTTCAAGTTCTTGTTTTGAAACATGAATTGCTTCTTCAAAACGTTTCACTTCTGTCTCTGGATCGTTGATGTCTTTTTGGTGAACTGTTAAATCTGGTTCTTCGAGACGATATGCTTTTGCAATCGCAACGCCTGCTGAAGCACCGATTCCTTTCAGTTGTTGCATTACTCGCCTAGGCCTTCACTTTTCATTGTGTCTTTTAGCGCAGCAAGTGCATCATTTTCATCAGAACCAGAAGCAGAGATCGTGATCGTAGCACCTTTCGCGATTCCTAGAGACATTACACCCATAATAGATTTAAGGTTCACTGTTTTACCATTATATTCTAAGTTGATATCAGCATCATATTTACTAGCAGTTTGTACAAGAACTGTTGCAGGACGTGCGTGAATTCCAGAATCTGCAGTTACTTTGAATGTTTGTTGAGCCATTTTTATCAATCTCCTTTTTATACAATTAATACATCCACAATATTATATCATACTGCCGAGCTTGTCATCTAACAAGAACGGCAGTTATGAAAATTATTTTGAAATTTTCATGATGTTTTCTTGACCAGCCTTGATTTCACCGGATTCTTGAAGGTCAATAAATTGTCCTTCACCTAAGTTTGTAAATACAATTGGTGTCATCAAAGATGGTACTTCTGACTTAATTTTATCAATATCAACCTCTAAGAGTTTTTGACCGATTTCTACTTGATCTCCCTCTTTTACAAATGCTTCAAATCCTTCTCCTTTGAGGCTGACCGTATCAATACCGAAGTGGATCAAAATTTCAAGTCCACCATCAGATTGCAGGCCAATTGCGTGTTTCGTTGGGAAAACATTTAAGATTCTCCCTTTCACCGGCGAAATCACCGTTCCATCTTTTGGCAAGATGGCGAAACCGTCACCCATCATTTTCCCTGAGAATACTTGATCTGGTACATCTGTAATCGGATGAAGCTCCCCTGTAATTGGTGAAGCAAAGATTTCTTCCCCTTGCTCGTTTTGAAGCGGTTTTGCAATGACTTCTTCGACCTGCTGGCTGACTTCTTCTTTTGCAGAAGGGTCTTTAGCTGGACGTGGCGTACGGCCTGCAATGATGTCTTGCATTTGTGTTTTTAAATTATCAGAGCGCGGGCCAAAGATTGCCTGGATGTTGTTCCCTACTTCGAGGACACCTGATGCGCCAAGCTTTTTCAAGCGGTCTTTGTCCACTTTCTTCTGATCATTTACTGTGACACGCAAACGCGTAATACAAGCATCTAGGTGTTTAATGTTTTCTTGGTCACCCATCGCTTCAAGGATTTCATACGGCAAGTCATCAGCTTTTCCAGCCTTAGCCCCGCTTGCACCATCTGCTGCTTCATCCTCGCGACCTGGCGTTTTCAGATTAAATTTGCGAATTGCGAATCTAAATCCGAAGTAATAAATGACAGCAAGTACGAGACCTACTGGAATCACAAGCCACCAAGCCGTTCTGTTTGGCAAAATACCGAATAAGAAGAAGTCGATCAACCCTCCTGAGAAGGTCATGCCGATTTTCACGTTTAGAATATCCATTATCATAAAGGATAATCCAGCAAATACACAGTGAATTGCAAATAATAATGGGGCAACGAACAAGAATGAGAATTCAAGCGGTTCTGTAATCCCTGTTAAGAAAGAAGTAAGTGCCGCTGAACCCATAATTCCAGCTACAAGCTTTTTATTCTTAGGTTTTGCTTCATGGTAAATCGCAAGTGCTGCGGCTGGAAGTCCAAACATCATGAAAGGATATTTCCCTGTCATGAATGTTCCGGCTGTCAGCTGAACACCATCTTTGATTTGTGCCATGAAGATACGCTGGTCACCACGGACAAGCTCTCCTGATAAGCTCTTATAGCTAAAGAACTCATACCAGAATGGAGAGTAGAAAATGTGGTGCAGACCAAACGGAATAAGTGAGCGTTCAATCACACCGAATACGAAGGCAGCAAGCGGCTCATTCGCTGCAAGCAGTCCTGTTGAAAACGAGTTCAGTGCACCTTGGATTGGCGGCCAAATAACTAGCATCAAAAGCCCTAAAATAAGTGCTGAAATGGATGTAACGATTGGAACAAAACGTTTACCAGCAAAGAAACCGAGATATTGCGGGAGCTCAATTTTGTAAAATTTATTATACATATAAGCTGCTAATACCCCAACAATGATCCCGCCAAAAACGCCGGTAGACAAGGTCGGAATGCCGAGCATATTAATATACGCTGGATGGCTTTCCTTAAAGAACTGGGCCAGTTTGATAGAATCTGACGGAATCGATCCATTGGCCATTAATACGGCACTCATCGTAACGTTCATGACAAGATAACCGATGATCGCGGCAATTCCTGCCACTCCGTCCCCATTGGCAAGACCGATGGCAACCCCTACAGCAAATAAGAGCGGAAGATTAGAGAAGACAATGTTCCCTGCATTTTCCATAACACTTGCCACAAGCTGAATTGTATCATTGCTTAAAAATTGAGCTACATCAATCAGCTGAGGATTTTGCATCGCATTTCCAAGTGCTAGTAAAATACCAGCAGCAGGAAGGATCGCAACTGGAAGCATAAGTGCTCGTCCAATTTTTTGCAATACCCCAAAAAGTGATTTAAACACTGGTTGAACCTCCTTTTGTTTTCGCTTACAACATACATTTCAATCGCCCTCTGACGTACATTTCATAATTAACCGTTTACATTTCACTTTCAAACACAAAAAAAGGCATGGTGATATAAGGTTACGCAAATAACAGGATCTTATCCTGTATTTACCTTAAGTCACTCATGCCTGATCGAATCAGTTACACGTTTCAAGGAAACTATGAAATTTTATTAGTCAATCTGTACAGGTGAAGTGTCAGGTAGACAGCTTCTGCATCATGTACAGGCTTTTTCAATGCATGTTGCAAAATTTTGATCATTTTCCAAGCAGTATTGTAGCATAAAGGATATTCATTTTTCAATAGATGAAGCAACTTTTCTGGTTCCTCTAATGATTCTTCCCGTTTAATACGCTCAATCGAAAACGTTATATGGCGCAATAAGCGTAAATAATGAATACTTTCTCTATCTACTTTCATATGAAATGAATCTTCTATGACCTGGACCATTTGCGTGATGAGCTGCGAATGACGGTTCACCTCAGATAAGGGCCGATTCGTTAAAGCCGAATGAATATGGAGCGCAATAAAACCAATCTCTCCTTCTGGCAGCTTTGTTTCAACATCTGGCCGCTCGTTAATCAGTTCAACGACTTCCTTTGCGACCTCGTATTCTTTCGGGTACAGCGATTGTGTCTCAAGCATAAAAGGATTGGTAATATCATAACCTTGCTGCACCCGCTTAAAACTAAAGGCAATATGGTCGGTCAGTGCGATATGAATGTGCTCATTCAAGCGATGACCCATTTTTTCTCGTATATGATAAATGACGTCATTGGCAAGCTCGATCATGTTCTCATCAATGTGATGAAGCAGCTGTTTATATTCTGTTTGTTCCTTCGTGTTTTTTAACACAAACATCTTTTCAAATGCCGCTTGATCGAGAACATCACCCGATTTTTTTCCAAAGCCGATCCCTTTTCCAATCAGAACCACTTCGCCCAAAGAAGGGTGTCTTGCGATGATGACATTATTATTTAACGCTTTATCAACGGTGAAGGATTCCATGAACATCCCCACCTCCTTCTTATTCAATCCCTCTTATCGTACAAAACAGATGAAACGTGCGTCAACGATTGTTTTGCAAAACAGTGGTTGCTCGCTCAATGAGGCGAAATGGCAGCACTCTTTTTTCTGGTGCTTCTCCCTTTAACGCCCGGTCGTACAAGTCAAATGCTTCCTGCCCCATTTGTTTGAGTGGAATTTCAATGCTGGAAATCCCTAGAGCCTCACTCAATTGTTCATTTTGAAAGCTGAGTATGGCTGGTGATTCCCCTACTTTTATATGGTGACGCTGCGCTTCTAATAAAAAACCTGCTGACACGTTGTCATTTGTGATCAGTAATGCCGTGGGACGATTTTTCATCCCCTGCCATTCTGTAAATAATTGCTTTCCATCAAAAAGTGTTAACTTCCCTTCGATGATCCATTCCTCATCAATGTCCTGCCCAAGCGATTGCATCATATCTTGATAAGCTTGAAGGCGTGTTTGGCTATTCGCTCCCTCTGTTCTGGCAAGAACGATCGCAATTCGCTCGTGCCCGCATGCTGCTAAATGATGAAGCCCTTCTTTCAACGCTTGATCATGTGCAATCGACACCGCTGAACAGTCATCATGTGGAGTAGGATGACAAAAAATAATGGGGCCAGATTCCTGCCACTTTAAAATGTCTCGATCACTTAACGCATTTGAGCAAAAGATTAAACCGTCCACACGTCGCTCCTTCAAACTCATCAAAGCTTCTTTTTCCTTTAATGGATCATATCCCGTTTGAAACAAGGCAAAGTGCATGCCGCACGCCTGGGCTTTCTCAGCAATGCCTGTGACAAGTCCGCTGAAATAGGAGTGATCAATCGTTGGAAGTACGATTCCAAACATATTAGAGTAGCCCTTTGCTAAATGCACAGCCTGAATGTTTCTCGTATATTTGAGCTCTTTCATCGCATTCAGTACACGTTCTCGTTTTTCTTCTTTCACATAAGGATGATGATTCAACACACGTGATACAGTTGTTACAGATACGCCCGCTCTTTTCGCAATCTCCCTTATGTTTGGCATTTTTTCTCCTACTTTCTCTTGATATGGTAAGCGTTTCATACTTTAAGATGTATGTGAGCTGAACAAATCACTGGATGGAAAGGGGAATTCAAGATGGGTATTATCATATGGATTATATTATGTATGACTGTTTTGTTTTCTGCTCGCTTCGCACTACATCCTTTAGGAAAAGAACATAAAATCAAACCGTTTGAATCAATTGATGATTTTTTTGTTGATAAGGATCGAAAAGAGTGACAAAAAATCACGATGACACTTCCAATAATTGGACGTTCATCGTGATTTTTTTCATTACTTGATGATCGTCAGCTCTTTTGGATAATTGGTTAAGGTGACTGGACCATCTGCTGTAATCAGAACATCATCTTCAATTCTAACTCCGCCGACTTTTGGGACATAAATACCCGGCTCGATCGTATACACCATGCCTTCTTTCAGAAGGTCGTCATTTGCTTGACTCATGGAAGGAAACTCATGAACTGAAACCCCTAATCCATGTCCAAGGCGGTGAGGGAAATATTCACCATATCCCGCTTCTGCGATCAGCCCTCTTGCCTTCAAGTCAAGGTCACCGATTCTCACGCCTGGCTGGCTCATTTCAAGTGCTGCCATTTCTGCTTTTAAGACGGTTTGATAGATGTCCTTTTGCTTTTCAGATGCTTCTTGGTAGATGAATGTTCTTGTAATATCTGAACAATATCCATCCACAATCACACCAAGGTCAAATAACACAAAATCGCCTTTTTTTAAGGCTGCCTGCCCTGGATTGCCGTGAGGCTCGCCTGATTTTTCTCCAAAGAGAACCATTGTTGAAAAGGACATGCCTTGGATGCCTTGTTTCTTTAGTTCATATTCAATGACAGCGAGTACTTCTGTTTCTGTGACACCTTCTTTTAAGGCGTTGACCCCAATTTTCACACCTTCATCAGCCAATTGAGCGGCTTTTTTCAGTGTAGCAATCTCTGTCTCGTCCTTAATCAGTCTTAGCTGGTTCAACTCCTCTTCTGCCCGGACGAATGTTTCTGCCCCGGTGACAGCTTGCAGCTGCTCTGCTCTTTGAAGCGGAATCGACTCTTTTTCAATCGCAAGACGAGTCGCTCGTACACCTCGTTTTTCTATTGCGGTTTTAATAAAATCAAATGGGTTTTCGTGGTCTTCGTATCCAATGATATCGCCCGACCACCCAGCATTTTCCGCCTGCTTGACTTCCATTTTAGGCAAAATAAAAAATGGATCTGCCTCTTGAAACACAAACAGCCCCATCACTCTTTCATGCGGTTCTGTGAAGTATCCAGATAGATAAAACACATTCTCCTTTGTATGTATAAATGCACCTTGAATGTCTTTTTTCTTTAGCCAAGAAGACAAGCTCTTCATTCGGTTCATCGTGATCCTCCTCACACGTTTTACTACTGATCTATTGTATCAGTTTTTGCTATATTTCGCACAAAAGCGCACTGGCATGAAGCCAAGTGCGCTTAGTTGATTTGGTTAAGATGCACGGAGCAGACGCAGTCCATTTAAAATGACCAAAATCGTACTTCCTTCATGCCCAATGACGCCAAAAGGCAAATCAAGAACTTGTAAGAAATTCGCACAAATTAACAGACAAATCACAGTTAACGAGAAAATGATGTTTTGCTTAATGATTCTATTCATCTTTCTTGAAAGGCGAATCATCTTTGTTAGGTTATTTAAATTGTTCTTCATTAAGATGAGATCCGCTGTTTCTAAGGCAACGTCTGTGCCACCGCCCATCGCAACGCCAACATCTGCTGTGGCGAGTGCAGGTGCATCATTGATCCCGTCTCCTACCATAATGATTGAATCACCTTGTTTTTTTAATTTATTGACTTCGTTTACCTTTTCATCTGGAAGGCATTCAGCAACAACGGTTTGGATGCCGGCTTCCTCCGCAATGGCTTCAGCTGTTTTTTGCTGGTCCCCTGTCAGCATGACCGTTTGAATGCCTAAATCATTCAGCTCTTGAATTATCTTTTTGGCTTCTGGTCTGATTTGATCCTTAAGACCAAGGCACCCGACGACTTCTTGATCCTTTTGAACATATACCACTGTATACCCTTGTGATGAAAGATCGTCACCAATCTCTTCAATCTCGCGGTCCATTGAAGCCTTGCCGGCAAAGTCTTTCTTCCCAATACGCCACGTTTCTCCATTTAATTGTGCTTTTACACCAAAACCAGAGGTTTCTTCAATGGTGACATGTGCAGATCGTTCCGCTTGATGCTCTTTAGCCATATCAGAAATTGCTTTAGCTAATGGGTGGTTTGATTGACTTTCGATTTGATAGAGCGCCTGATAAAAAGCAGGTGCATCTTGGCCATTGGCCATCACAACCTTTTCTACAGCTGGCTTCCCGCTTGTAATCGTCCCCGTTTTATCAAAAGCAATCATGGTGCTTGTGCCTAATTTTTCTAAAAAGACGCTTCCTTTTACAAGCATTCCGTTTCTTGCGCCGTTTGAGATAAGTGAAAGAGCGGCTGGCATAATGGATGCAACAAGCGCACACGGTGAAGCAACCACCATAAACACCATCGCCCGATAAAAGGTTTCACTCATGCTCCAGCCAAGCACAAAATGAGGCAGGAACATTAAAATAGCGACGGTGATTAACACACCTTTTACATATGCACCTTCAAATTTTTCAATGAATGCTTGGCTTGGCGAAACACTTTCTTGAGCGGATTCAACAAGCTTAATAATCTTATGAAAAAGCGTCTCTTCATTATATTTCGTTACTTCTACTGTTAATGAACCATTTAAGTTCACTGTTCCTGCAAACACGTCTTCCCCTTGCCCTTTTTCCTGAGGAACCGATTCACCAGTCAGTGCAGATTCGTCCACACTTGTTCTCCCGCTTAGGATCACACCATCTGCCGCAATACGCTCTCCAGCTTTGATCATAATACGGTCACCCGGTGTTAATGATGAAGCAGCGATTTGAATGGTTGTGCCATCGTCTTCAATTAAAGTCGCTTCATTTGGTGCGATACTCATTAAAGCTGTTAAATCTTTCTTGCTTTTATTTGACGTATACGTTTCAAGCGCACCACTCAATGAAAAAATAAAAATTAAGATAGCGCCCTCTGCCCAATATCCAATAATAGCTGACCCTATCGCTGCAAAAATCATTAAAAGTTCTACATTCAGTGTCTTAGACGAAATCGTTTCTTCGATCCCTTCTTTCGCCTTTGCAAAACCTCCAATAACAAAAGCAAGGATGAAAAGAGGGATACTCCACATGCTTTCATCCTTTAGAACCCACCCAATCAAGATGAGAATTCCCGAGATGCCTGCTGCTATTAATTCTCCGTGCTGTGCCCATTTGTGAAAGGACCATTTCGATTCCTTTTGTTTTGTCGTTTGATAAAGTGCTGTATTCTCATTCATGATTGTTTTCTCCTCTCTAATTGATAATGATTTTCACATCATCAATCGTTACCCGTTCCGTTTTCCATCTATATTTTCTGCTATTTCAAGCTCTTTATTGGTCTGTAATTCATTATAACAGGTTCTGATCAATTTTCAATTAATAATTATTATAATTTCTTTTTGATAATAATTATCATTATTGATGTAGATCATTCCATCCTCTTCTGAGCACAGTTTATTCAAATAAAAAGCAATTGAACACTAAAAAAGAACCAAAGGAATGACCCTTGGTTCTTCATAGAAAGCATTTGTTTTACGAATTCGTCCACTCTTTGATTTGTTTTTTCGTCAGTGGACCTACATGGTTTTTCACCACTTCTCCTTTTTCATTAATTAAAAAGGTGGTCGGGATCGTGATGATTTGATATTTCTTCATCATTTCTCCGTGCTCATCAAGAACGATCGGGAACGTAAACTTTCTGTCTTTCACAAATTGGGCGACAGCGTTTTTACTTTGTTCAGCACCTAGTAAATTAACGGTCAGAATATCAACATCACTTTGATTTTCTTTCACGATCTGCTCAAAGGCCGGCAGCTCCATTTTGCAGGACGGACACCATGTTGTCCAAAAATGCAGGATCGTTCGTTTCCCTTTCGGCGGAACGATTTGCGTTTCACCAGTTAATGTAGGAACCTCTATCCTCGGCGCCATAACAGGTTCTTTCGCTTCTGCCTCTATGTTCATCAGAAATAGAAGAAGGGTCATGATCAGAAGACTGGCGGGTAGATATTTACGTTTCATCAAGATCTTCCTTCCCAGTTTTCTTATAGCTTGCCCTCTCGATGAAGATGACATTCAAGCTTTTTTCATTCTAAGAAACACCGAAACGCCAAGCTCCTTACAAATGGTTGCATAATGCAGCGCAGTCAGCAGCAGCATGCCCGTGTTCATTCCTAATATAACGCCCATCATGTTCAGGCTTTCAATTGACCCAAGGAAATACACCATAGAAAATGAGACGACATGCACCCAAATATTATGTAGGAACACATCTTTAATCAGCCCCATACCGATTAAACACGCTTGAAATGGCATCACAAACAGATGGCATAAAAAGTACGGCCAGAGAAGCTGCAGATAGACGGCAGCTTGTGGTGAGTCAAAAAAGAGTTGCGTGAGCGGATAAGCGAAATAATACATCACCATCACTGCCGGCACCCCATACCCAAACGTAATGAGAATCGCTTGCCTGACACGTTTTTTCACGAGATCATATTGCCCTAAAGCATAGGCTTCAGATACATTCGGAATCATCACAATCATGATCGAATGGGCGATAAACGCCGGGAAAAAACCAATCGACATCGCTACACCAGCAAGCATGCCGTAATGATCAACAGCCAGTGTTCCAGAGATGCCTGCTGCCACGAGAGCTCCTTTGATTAAAAAGGGTTCAACGGCATTGGCGATGGCATGAAAGATGCGCATGCCAGTTGTCGGAATCGAGACAGCCAACAAGCGCTTTCTTACGTCAATCCCTCTTAGTTCTACAGACCTCACATTCACAGCATTTTTCGCCATGACGTATTGGGAGTATAAATAAATAAAGACAACAAGATCACTCGCAACAATGACCCCAATGGCGATGAGCACCGCTGTTTCAATATCAAAGGAATACCAATGGAAAAATAAAAACAAGCAGATGAGTTGGATCGTTTTTTTCAGCATATTGGCTAGGGCGATTCTGCCCATTTGCTGCTTCCCCATAAAATAACCGCGTGCAATGGAGGTAAACGCAATAATCGGAATAAGAGATAGCACTAAGCCTTTCATGAGCGGATGGTACGAATGAAACACAGGAATGAAAGGCAGTACAATCGCTGCTGCTCCTGTGGTTGTACATGTCACCACAAGCGTCATTTTAAAGGCATGGCGGAGCATACTTTTGTGAAGCCGCTCATGCGATTCTGCAATGAATTTAGAAATGGAGACTGGAAGCTCTAAGCTAGCGATCACAAGTACAAGCATGATGATTGGAAGGATACTCATATATAGACCCATTCCATGTTCTCCAAGCTCTCTCGCTAAAATCATATTGACTAAGAACTCTATACACTCCGCAATGAAAGCTGCAACAGATAGCAGAATGACCCCTTTTACAAATCGATTCATGTAGCCTCCCCTTGTCTAAAAGCAAATTCTTTTCCCATTCTATGAGACAAGTCCTGAAAATATTTTGATAATTGAAGACAAAAAAAAGGCGACCTGTTGGTCGCTGCTTTTCTTTAGACGGCAAATACATGACGTCCGATCCGTTCTACAATTTTACGGGAACGAATCCAGTTATCTGTCGCCGTTTTCGGATTATAAAAATAAATGGCCTTTGTCGTTCTGTCATGTTCTTTCACAACTTGCTTCACAGCCTTCACAGAATCTTGATCTGCCTTATCATTAATACTTCCATTCGATACTGGCTGGAAGGCATTTCGCTGATAAATAACCGCTCTGACGCTGTCAGGAAAAGAGCCATGCTCTACCCTATTTAAGACAACGCTTGCCACAGCTTTTTTCCCTGCGTAAGATTCACCTTTCGCTTCAGCATGTACCAATCGAGAGAGCAAGTCCATTTCTTCATTAGAATAACGCGTTTGTTTTTTTGAGCTTGCCTCTTTCGTCGTTTCAGACTTCACTTGTTTCTTTTGCTTCGGTTTTGAAGACTGTTTTTCTGTTGACGTACTTAGCATTTTGACTTTTGGCTGACGCTTCTCCTCTGAAAATGCTGGGATGACTTGATCGTGATCATCTTGATCTATATATGAAAACTGATGCTTAACAGGTGCTTGTGAAAGTTCGTGACTTAATGTGCCTTGCTGCTCTTGTATATTGTCCATCTTCATTGCTGCTACCAGCATAAGGATGACAAAAAGAGCTGTGTGAATTTTGATCATTCGCCTCATTCCTCCTTTAATCAAAGTAGGCCGTAAGATACTTGTCCACTCTAACAAGAGCTTCTTTTATTTTCACGCACAAAGATTTGCATGCCTGTCCAAATTCCGTCATAAAATGGCATGTCCTAGTTGGAATGCACATGAACTGGAATTGTTAGCGCTTAAAAAGGTCCCTTTTCCGCCTATAATCATCCTTATGCTCCTAATTATGGGTTATTACATTTTCTTTTCATATGTATCAAGCTGGTTTGAAGTATGACAAAAGAACCAAAATAAAAAAGCTTTCTCTCATTAGTGAGAAAAAGCTTTAGCTTCTTGCTTCTTTAAGATATTCAAAAATAACATCTCCACGATGTTTGGCAATTCCGCGAAAATATTTAAAATCATCTTGCTTTACCAAAATAGAACGAAAAGTTAAAAAATCATCTTTTTGAATGGTCACTTGCTTCTCCGTCCCATTCCGTAATGATTCGAGTATTGTGAGGATTTGTTCTTCAGTCAAAAAAACCGCTCCTTTTCTGCCATGATCAAATATTAAATATATCATTCGTTTGAGGAGCGTACAACGAAAACGAAACAAAAACGTCTTTATCCTTTACATTAGTATGAAAATATTGCAAAATACTTTTTAATAGGGAATGAAATCTGTTTTTAAAGGAGAGGGATCGGTTGAAGATTGCAAAAATTGGAAATGTGATCGAATTTAGAAATGGTTTAACAGGTGTAGTTGAAAAAGTGAATGAAAACTCTGTCATTGTGGATGTCACCATCATGGACAACTATAGAGATTTAGAACTGGATTCACTAACAGTCGTTAATCATAAAAACTATAAAATCATCAAAGACTCCGCACATTAATTTGCAATCCTCAATTCAGACTATCATTACATAAATATATACGAAGCAAAGCTGTCAGAGAGCTTTGCTCTCTTTTGAAAATCACATATGAAAAAGACTGACACCTTTTGAAGGGAGGTCAGTCTTTTTGCGTATGAAAGGTCTGTATTTCTGCCTTGGTCTTGTACATCTCTACTTCCTCAGGTGTTATAACGCCTTTATCAATTAAAAGCGCAATCACTCCAAGCAATGTGGAAGCACTCCATTTATATCGTTCTTTGTTTTGGTGTTCAAGCATCTGAAGCTCTTCTCTTAGCTCCAACAGCAGCTTCTCTGTTTTCTCTTCTTTGTTTTCCAACACAAACGCCTCCGTTTTCCACTCATTGCCCCTATTTTATCTCAAAGCAAACGTGATAAGCAAAAAAAGCACGATCTACCTTTACAAACATACGTTCTGTCATGTATAATAATTTTACGAGCTGGTAGCCCCCAGCCGTCCTAGCGAGTTCTATTCCTATTGGTATGAGAAGAGTGACATGACTCTTCTCTTTTTTTGGTTTTAGCCTTATATTTCCGCCTTGATTCCATAAAAAAAGACATGTCATCCGGCATGTCTTTTCCTATTATTAGCGATTATCAATCGTTTCTGGATACATATCATGATTCATCATACGATACGATGCCATTTCTTCATACTTTGTTCCAGGTTTTCCGTAGTTTGTATACGGGTCAATTGAGATGCCGCCTCTTGGTGTGAATTTGCCCCATACTTCAATATACCTTGGGTCCATCAATTCAATGAGGTCGTTCATGATAATATTCATACAATCCTCATGGAAGTCACCGTGGTTACGGAAGCTGAACAAATATAATTTTAACGATTTACTCTCGACCATGATTTCATTTGGAATATAGCTGATATAAATCGTCGCAAAATCTGGCTGCCCTGTTTGCGGACAAAGTGATGTAAACTCTGGGCAATTGAATTTTACGAAATAATCTCTATTTGGATGTTTATTCGGGAACGTTTCAAGCACTTGTGGTGCATATTCAAACAAATAATTGGTCCCTTGGTTTCCTAATAAAGTGACACCTTCTAATTCTTCTGGTTTTCTTGTCGTCATGTCGTCTCTTCCTTTCTATACGCCTCGTTTATTTCCCCACAATAATGTGTGCAGCTGCGGCAGCACTCTTACGCGGTTTAAATCTGAATCCTGCGCGACTTGATCTACAAGCGCTTCATATTTCTTTAATAAATGCGTCAATAAGTACGCATCATCACCTGTCGTCGTGTCATCATTTCCTACCTGTAAATAAAAAGGAAGCTCTGGGTATTTCGCATGAACATCCTTCGCATAGGCTAAATCACGATCATCAAAGATCACGACCTTCAGGCTTGCATGTTGCAATCTGTTTCCATTTTTCAATTCATCTATAATGCGTGTCAGTTTTGTAAAATCTGTTTTCATATTCGAGCTTGGCGGCTTTGGAGAAATGGTTAAATCATCAATTTTTAAAAACCAATCCTGATACATCGTTCCTTGTGTTTCAAGCGCAGTATCGATACCTTCTTCATGCAGCAAATCAATGAGTGATTCCATTTGCTTTAAAAGCGCAGGATTCCCTCCTGAAATGGTGACATGAGAAAAAGCCTGTCCGCCTATTCTTTTCAGCTCTTGGACAATGTCCTCTGCCTGAAGCCACTGAATGTCATGCTTTGCTGAGCCATCCCATGTAAAGGAGGAATCACACCAGCTACAAGAATAGTCACAGCCAGCCGTTCTGACAAACATTGTTTTTTGTCCAATGACCATTCCTTCTCCTTGAATGGTTGGACCAAATATTTCTAATACGGGAATCGCTTTAGCCATTGATCTCAACTCGTTTCGGACGGTAGATGCAGTAGCTTGTTGGAGTCTCTCTAACAAAGACCTGAACACATGTCGGTTTGTTCGCTAAAGTCGATAAATACGCTGCGACTTTGTCATGTACGGTCTTTGCCACAACCTCAGTGGTTGGCATCGCGTATGGATCGTTTGATGAGAATTCCTCATGATCATTAAGCAGCGTGTGATCGTACTGACCATGAATAAGCTTCTTCAATGTACTGAAATTGACAAGGAAACCCGATTCATCTAGGTCGTCTCCCGCAATCGTGATATTAATGGTATACGTATGACCATGTACACGGCTGCAGGCGCCTGCATCTTCTCGCGGGATAAAATGGGCAGCCGATACATGCATATCTTTGTTCAATTCAAACGAAAATGGATGATCCGTTTGTGGATAGATTTGAGAAAGCATTTATTTCGCCTCCTTCATTTCCATATAAGTGTCATAGCCGTTTTTCCGAAGCTTACATGCAGGACATTCACCGCAGCCATCAGAAATGATGCCATTATAGCAAGTGAGCGTTTCATTTTTCACAAAGTCTAGCGCATCCAGCTCATCGGCCAGCTTCCATGTTTCTGCTTTATTCAGCCACATCAGTGGTGTATGGATGACAAATGGTTTTTCCATCGCCAGATTCACTGTGACGTTGCAAGATTTCACAAACTCATCTCGGCAATCTGGATAGCCGCTAAAGTCTGTCTCACAAACACCTGTGATAATATGTCTTGCTCCGATTTGATACGCAAGAATAGAGGCAAAGGATAAGAAGACTAAGTTTCTCCCTGGAACAAATGTGGAAGGCAGTTCTCCTTCTTTTTCCACAATATCAATGTCATCTCTTGTTAAAGCGTTTGGTGCCAGCTGATTCAAAAGAGACATATCTAATAGATGATTCTTCACACCTAATTTGTCAGCGATTCTTTTGGCTACATCAATTTCTTCTTGATGGCGCTGATTATAATGAAAGGTCACTGTTTCTACCTCTTCAAATTGTTGAAGTGCCCATAATAAACAAGTCGTACTGTCCTGTCCCCCGCTAAAGACAACAACTGCTTTTTCATTTTTCATTTCCTGTTCTCCTCCTTTTGCAGATGAGTACAACCGTACAAAGCTGCATCTGAAAGGCTCATGAAAACCCCTATTTTCTCAAAAGAAAAGACACCTTCACATGTATATGAGGTGTCCTAGCCATAAAAAATAAAAAATGCCACATCCAAGGATACGGCAAGTCCTTAGTTTTTTATAGAGGGTTTTGCTAGAACCTCTCCCGTTTTCACGGATTTTTGTTCAATTTTCACAGAGCATAGTGTACCACATATTTTTCATGCAGGCTATCCCTTCTTTATCTATTTAGCGATTTAGGCACTTTTTTCAGACAAAGAAAGAGGATAAAAAAAATACTGACATAACCGAAAATAGGGTAAACCGTTGAAATCAGTGTACCGTATCCAATTTTACTGATCACATAACAGCATACGAGGATAAGAGATATCGTATAGATGCTTTTCAGTCGGATATACACCCTCACCTGTCTTTCCAGCCCATATAAATTGCCTATGACGGATGTAAAGACTTCACCGAAAATCACGAATAAATAAATGAGATGAATGGAGTTTGCTACTTGATACACCACTTGGGCCATTGGAATATCATACGCCTCGAGCATATCTAATGAAGAAAGAGATAAAAAGCAAGCAAGCAAAATGAGTGTAAGCATGACGCCCCCAAGAACCGCTCCCTTTTTAATCACAGCTTCTGATGTCATTTCATTTGCGACCGGCACTAACACAGCTTGAGATAGCGCTAAATTAAAGGCACCATATGAGACAGCAGACAACATCCATTCGCCCTCTCCCATTTGCAGCGCAAGAACGTGACTTGCACTGCTGCTAAAAACAAATGAATCAAGAAACACGATCAATGAAAAGAAAATAAGCATCGGGACAACGAGTACGTTGACACCGAATAATCCTTTTGATCCTTTAAAAAGCACAATGATGCTCAGAATGATCGTCAATAAAATGCCATATTCCTTTGATATACCAAGCTGCTCCTCAAAAATAGCACCTGCGCCAGAAATCATCACTGAGGTGACACCAAGTAAAATAAAAAACATGACGACATTAATATATCGACTCGCAGCTGCTCCAAATAAAAAACGATTCATATCTTGATAAGACTCTGCTTGAATTCGCTTAGAAATAAGCATCATTTTTGCGCCAAGGAAAGTAAAAATAGCACCGCTAATCAGGATTCCCAGTAATCCAATCCAACCAAAACGAACAAAAAATTCTACAATTTCTTTTCCTGTCGCAAACCCAGCTCCAACCACAGTTCCTACATATACAAAGGCAAGCTGAAAAGCGGATTCATTTGAACGTTTCATGTGACCCCTCCGCACCCATCACTTTCGTTTGTCTCTTTTTTATCCTATGAGACAAATTCCTTGAAAAGAAGGACAAACCATGATTAAATGCAAAAAAGGATTTTTCATCCGCCTTTGAGCAAAACAGTTGAAAGTCAAAATAGGTCAGATTATACTATAGTCAAAGATGGTCAAACAATAGACCATTTTATTTAACATTCATTGATCAAATAAAGTCAAACTTTATTTTAAGGAGGTCATGGCAAATGCGTTGTCAACATTGTCAAGTAAATGAAGCAACTATTCGCCTGAATATGCAAGTGAATTCGGCCCGCAGCCAAATGGTTTTATGTGAAGACTGCTACACCTCTTTGATGGAGCAGTCAAAAATGAAAATGGGACCTCAATTGTTCGGAGGAAGTTCATTCTTCTCCGAGTCAACAGGACATGCCCCAAGTGGGGAACAGCCTAAACAAAAAGGCTTACTCGATGAGCTTGGCCGGAACTTATCTGATGGCGCAAATGCTGGTTTGATTGATCCAGTCATTGGCCGTGATGAAGAAGTCACAAGAGTCATTGAGATTTTAAATAGAAGAAATAAAAACAACCCTGTTCTGATTGGTGAACCAGGCGTTGGTAAAACAGCGATCGCCGAAGGACTTGCACTAAAAATTGCGAGTGGCGATGTACCAAATAAATTAAAGAACAAACAAATCTATTTATTAGATGTCTCCTCACTTGTGGCGAACACAGGTGTACGTGGTCAATTTGAGGAACGAATGAAGCAGTTAATCAAAGAATTGCAAAATCGTAAAAATATTATCCTATTTGTTGATGAAATCCATCTTCTTGTAGGGGCAGGGTCTGCCGAAGGGTCAATGGATGCTGGAAACATCTTAAAACCAGCCCTTGCACGAGGCGAGCTTCAGCTAGTAGGTGCGACCACATTAAAAGAGTATCGCCAAATTGAAAAAGACGCCGCACTTGAACGCCGCTTCCAGCCCGTCATCGTAGACGAGCCAACACAGGATGAAGCGATCGACATCTTAAAAGGCATTCAAGATAAGTATGAAGCCTATCATGGTGTCACCTATTCTGATGAAGCCATTAAAGCGTGCGTTCAATTATCTTCACGGTATATTCAAGACCGTCACTTGCCGGATAAAGCCATTGATTTAATGGACGAAGCTGGTTCAAAAGCGAATCTTTCTCTTGATGTAGCAAGTGAAGATGAATTAACAAACCGTCTTGCACAAATCGCTGCTGAAAAACAAGCTGCTTTAAAAGAAGAACAATATGAAAAAGCAGCGAAGCTTCGAGATGAAGAAGAAGCGATTGAAGCAAGACTTAAGCACAAAACAGATCACAAAGAACATGTCGTCACAGCAGAGGATATCGAGGGCATTGTGGAACAAAAAACAGGCATCCCTGTCGGCAAACTGCAAGCAGACGAACAAACAAAAATGAAAGAAATTGACGTTCGTTTAAAAGCACGAGTGATTGGTCAAGAACATGCCGTAGAAAAAGTGGCGAAAGCCGTGAAAAGAAGCAGAGCTGGCTTAAAATCGAAACATAGACCGACTGGCTCCTTCCTTTTCGTTGGACCAACAGGTGTCGGGAAAACCGAATTGTCTAAAACGTTAGCCGAAGAATTATTTGGCTCAAAAGATGCGATCATTCGTTTAGATATGAGTGAGTATATGGAGAAACACTCCGTGTCCAAAATCATCGGATCTCCTCCTGGTTACGTTGGACATGATGAAGCTGGTCAGCTTACTGAAAAGGTTCGCAGAAAGCCATATAGCATCATTTTGCTGGATGAAATCGAAAAAGCACATCCTGATGTCCAGCACATGTTCCTTCAAATCATGGAAGATGGCCGGTTAACAGACAGCCAAGGCAGAACCGTCAGCTTTAAAGACACGGTCATCATTATGACAAGTAACGCAGGCAGCACAGATAAAACGGTCAAAGTCGGCTTCCAGTCTGATCAGGAAGAAGCAATTGAGGAACAATCACTGATTGATTCACTCAGCGCCTATTTCAAACCAGAATTCTTGAATCGTTTTGACAGCATCATTCAATTTGACTCATTAGACAAAGACGACCTAGTGAAGATTGTTGATCTTCTGCTGAATGAACTGTCAGAACAGCTAAAAGAGCAAAATTTAACGGTCCACGTCACAAACGAAGCGAAAGAAAAAATCGCAGCGCTTGGATATCATCCTGCATTCGGTGCTCGTCCATTACGAAGAACCATTCAAGAGCACGTCGAGGATCAAATGACAGAGATTTTGCTTGAAGAAGAACATCTTTCTGGATTTACCGTCGATGTTGAACATGACGAAATCGTTGTGAAAAAGGGATAAGTACATCCTAAGGAGGATGAACAGATCCATCATGTGATGGTGGCTAAGTTCCAACTGAACGCTGACGCTCCCCCGCCTCTTTTCCTTTATGATAAAAGAAAAAGAGGTGGATCACATGGATCACATGATAAATTGGAACTACGATCTGATCAAAATCATACATGAAGAAAAATTAAAAGAACTGCTTATGAATGAAACAGCACAAAATAAAAAAAGAAACTCCCTCCATCTATAAGGGAGTTTCTTTTTTTAAGGTAAATAGAAAGCGCTTTCGTCAAAATTTCTTCACAGAAACTGTCTTAATTTTGTTTTCAGGCTAAAACCCTTCTGGAACACACCGATATTAACTATAGAAAAAGATAGTTAAAGGATTTGGTGAGATAATGGACAAAACATCGTTAATTGGTATTATTTTAGCATTAATTGCACTGGGTGTCGGTATGGTTTTGAAAGGTGTGAGTCTAACCGCTCTTATCAACCCGGCGGCTATATTAATCATTATTGCTGGGACAATTTCAGCTGTTGTTATTGCATTCCCATCTAGTGAAATTAAAAAAACACCAAAATTGTTCGGCAAAATCTTCAAAGAAAACCAGCTTCCAACGATTCAAGAAATGATCCCTCTTTTTTCAAACTGGGCACAAATTGCTCGTCGTGAAGGTCTTTTGGCATTAGAAGCAAATCTTGAGGAAGTCGATGATGATTTTCTAAAGAACGGCTTAAGCATGGCAGTAGACGGCCAAAGTGCTGAATTTATTCGAGACATATTAACAGAAGAAGTCGACGCAATGTCGGAAAGACATCAGGCAGGCGCATTAATCTTTACACAAGCAGGTACCTACGCTCCATCGCTTGGTGTACTTGGCGCCGTTGTCGGGCTCATTGCCGCACTTGCAAACATGGGAGATATCGAACAGCTTGGACATGCCATTAGTGCTGCCTTCGTTGCTACATTGCTTGGGATTTTTACAGGGTATGTTTTATGGCATCCTTTTGCCAATAAACTGAAGCGTAAATCAAAGGAAGAAGTAAAGCTTCGTCTGATTATGATTGAAGGTATTCTTTCGGTTCTTGAAGGTCAATCTCCAAAGGTCATTGAACAAAAACTTCTTATGTACTTACCAGCAAAAGAACGTGCAAATCTTGTCATTGAAGAAGGAGAAAAGCAAAATGGCTAGGAAACGGAAAAAACATGATCACGATGAGCATGTAGATGAGTCTTGGCTGCTTCCATATGCCGATCTTCTGACACTTCTCGTCGCCCTCTTCATTGTGCTGTTTGCATCTAGTTCCATTGATGTTGCGAAATATGAACAGATGGCCAAGTCTTTTAATGTTGTTTTTACTGGCGGCACTGGTGTCATGGATCAATCCAGCATGCAAAGCACAGAGGAAACCGAAAACAGCGATCAAATCAAAAAATCAGCAGAAGAAGATGAGGAAGAAGCCAAAGCAAAAGCGCGAGACCAAGCGGTTCTGACAAAGGTCAAAAAACAAGTAGATTCATTCATTGCGAATAAAAAGCTCGGTTCCAAGCTCGAAACAAAGCTTACAGATGAAGGTCTGCTCATTACGATTGAAGACAGTATCTTCTTTGATTCCGGCCGAGCGATTATCCGCCCGCAGGATGTCCCGTTAGCAAGAGAAATTTCAAAACTGCTTGTCATTAACCCTGCTCGTGACATTGTCATTAGCGGACATACAGATAATGTACCCATTAGAAATTCAGAATTTGAATCCAACTGGTATTTAAGCGCGATTCGTGCTGTAAACTTTTTAAGTATTCTACTTGAGAACAGCAACCTAGACCAAGAGAACTTTAGTACAAAAGGCTTCGGTGAATTCAAACCGATTGCCTCAAACGATACAGCGGAAGGCAGAAGTAAAAACAGACGCGTAGAAGTACTTATTTTACCGATTGAGAAAAAAGCGAAATAAAAAAGGAAGCCAGCGGCTTCCTTTCAGATTGTTGACAAAGGGCTAAAATGATCTTTATTTTAGCCCTTTGTCTTCTTTTCAGCGTGATATGAAAACCCTTGAAGTCTAGGAAAGACGAGCACTGGCGCGGAGCGAATTAGACATTCGTGAGCACCAACGCGCAGGATTGACACCGAATGCGAGGGTTTGTCTTCACGCTGAAAAGGAAGCCAGCGGCTTCCTTTTTTATTTGTTTATTCTTTATGATCATATAAATGCTTTGCACGCAGTCCCACATGTTTGAGCATATCGATGCACGCATCCTTCTCTTCTTCACTCAGCACACTGATCATCTCATGAATTTCTTTCGCATGATCTGGGAAGATATCATCAAGCAAAGCTCGTCCTTGTTCCGTAATATGCGCAAATGTCACCCTGCGGTCTTCTGCACAAGCCTTACGACTGAGGAGTTCTTTTTTCTCCAATTTATCGACCACATACGTGATGCTTCCGCTTGCGAGTAAAATCTTATCACCGATTTGCTGAAGCGGCTGATCACCTTTATGATACAGCAATTCTAGTACAGCAAATTCAGTCGGATTCAGACCGTGTTTGACAATATGTTTGTTCATGTGATGGTTAATTGAGCGATAAGCACGTGATAATACAATAAATAATTTCAATGATTTCTCAACATTATGATTTTCCATTTTTTTATCATCCTTTATGAAATGCAACCCACTAATGTGACATTAATAAACAATAAGTAAAATGTCAACATGTTGATCCATCTTTAGCATGAAAATGAGACCAGAACGAATCACCTAATTTTTTAAAAATCATACAAGTCATCGTAATAAAGATAGGTTCAATGCTATAATAAGTCTATTAGGTAATACGTTGGAGCGATGAATGATGAGTATATTGAAAGGGTTTTGGAAGAAGATCAGGCTGTACCTTATTTTGGTGATGATTCCAACCCTAATCATTAGTTATTTTATCTACGAAAAAGAAACTGAAAAAATCGATTTAAAAAACAAACAAACTGCTACACTTATGTTAAATATTCACAAAAACCAAATGAATTATTTAATTAGTGAAACAGAGGCAAGATTAACTTCCCTTGCCATGGGATTTGACCAGCCGCTTGAGACGAAAAAAGTACAAAACATCCTAGAGAAAATCTATAAACAAGAACCTCGTTTTTCAGGCCTGTATCTCCTAGACAAAAAAGGAAATGTAACAGCAAGCACCACCGTGTTAAAGGAAAAAATCAACCTATCATTCAGAGATTATTTTAAGCGTATTCAAGTGACCAAGCAGACCGTGATCACAGATAACTATGTGAGTAGAATTACAAAACAGAGAATTCTCTCCATTTGTGTCCCTGTTTTGGATGAAAACGAAGAAGTCACCAATGTTTTAGTTGCCGCCATTCAAATTGACTATTTAAGAAATATTATGAATGTATTAAACCCAGATCTTCATTTTAAGATGCTGAATCAAAATGGACATGTTGTGTTTACAAGTGGTCCGAAACCAGCATCAGAAAATGACAGCACCGTGTCTACATATTTAGATGAAAATAGCTGGAAGCTAGAGGTTTTTCCGCAGCGTGCTTCAACTAGTGAAGTGCTGTCCGTTACGCTGGTTCCTCTATCCAGTGCTTTTATTTTATTAAATATTTTATTCACACTTGTCCAATATGTCATTTTAAGGCGTCAAACTCAGCAGGAGCGTCATCAAAATGAGGCACAAAAGCTTGAATTGATTGGAACACTCGCGGCAAGTACAGCACACGAAATTCGCAACCCATTAACAGGAATTAGCGGGTTTATACAGCTTTTGCAAAAGAAGTATCATTCAGAAGAAGATCAGCTCTATTTTTCTGTCATAGAGGAAGAAATTAAACGGATTAACCAAATAGTCAGTGAATTTCTTGTGTTGGGAAAACCAACTGCAGAAAAATGGCAGAATAATTCTGTGAAAGAAATTGTGAGTGAGATCATGCCGATCGTTTTCTCAGAGGCAAACCTGTATAATGTCGAGGTTGATTTACAAATCAATACGATTCAAGATGTTGGTGTGTATTGCACGAAGGATCACATTAAACAAGTCGTATTAAATGTAGCGAAAAACTCTTTAGAAGCGATGCCAAATGGCGGTCATTTGAAGATTGTGGTTGAGGCTGAAAAAGAACATGTCATCATTAAAGTGACGGATACGGGTGAAGGCATACCAGAAGAGATGCTAAAGCATATCTTCCTCCCCTTTATTACGTCGAAGGAAAAAGGCACAGGTCTTGGGCTTGTCGTGTGTAAACGAATCATTTCGATGTATGGCGGGACAATTGATATTCATAGCGAAGTGAATAAAGGAACAACTGTTATGATCATGCTTCCTTCCGCTCACTCAGCATAGCTAAAAGAGTTCAGCCGGTTTTGCTTATGCAAGACCGGTTTTTTTCATGTCAGTAAGAGGGCCGGTTCACAGATAGGAGACTCATTTGGGACACAAGATCATGAAAGGAGGGGGCAGATTGTTTCTCATGAAAAAGAAGATGCTGATACTCATTCATCAAGTTGTCCAGTTCTTGACTATATTTAATTGTCGTCTCACCTGTGTACCCTTCCACTTGAGCAACTTCTACCATTTGTTTTCTCTTCTCATCAATGGACATCAGCAATTGTTCTTTCCTTACATAAATATTCATGATCTCAGCTCCCGCAATGAATTCATCTGTCTATGCTCTAAATGATCCGACACCAAAATTATACTTTATTTGTAAATTAAATTAAATATGCTTATTTTATTTAATTTTTTACAGCCTAAAGACCTCTTACCCAATCATTTCTGGGGGTAAACTTCAAATTTGGACAGGACTGACACATTGATTAAACAGAATTTTATCCTATGCAGAAGTTCAAAATCAACTATTTTCTTTCTCATTTTATGTCTATTTTCCTAAAAAAAAGCTGATCTTCCGCCCCATGCGGAATGATCAGCTTCTTTCATTAAACCGTTTCTTCTTCGTAAATTGGCACCCAGCCCTCAGTTGTGACAAATATGCGAACTGCGACCACTTTGCGATCCTCTTGCAATGTAAAGTAGTGACGAATATTTGGTGGCACAGAAATTAAATCGCCTGGATTCAGTCTCACATCAAAAAAGATACCATCTTGCCCTTGAATGGCAAAGATTCCGTGCCCACTCACAATAAACCGTACTTCGTCATCTGTATGATGGTGCTCACGCTTAAAGTTTTGGAGCAGCTCGTCAAGATTTGGTGTCGCATCAGATAATGAAATCACGTCCTGCGCTTTGTACCCTCTCCGTTCAGATATATTCTGTATTTCCTTTTGGAAAACGGTCAAAATTTCTTCTTTTTCCTCATCTGTTAAATCATACTTTTCTGATAACCGGTTTGGTAGCTTTTCAATATCCCAATGTTCATAAATGACCCCTTGTTTTTCTAAATATGCCGCTACCTCTTGTTCGTTCTCAAGTAATGTGTTCTCTTCATTATGAATAAAAATCGTCGCCATGTATTTTTCCTCCTTTTTTATCTAACAAGCTGCCTTTGATAAAGCGTTAATTTTAAATGATAGCTAAATAAAAATTCATAAGCCTCTAACACTCGTTTTGCTTCAAATGCTGTTTTTCCCCAGACAGTGATGCCATGATTGCGAATGAGCACAGCACCTGATTCCGCCTCTTCTGTAAGGTGCGCTGCAAAGTGTTCTGCAAGAAGTGGAATATGAGCTGGGTTTTCAATAATAGGAAGAATGACTTCTGCATCCTCTTCCCAATAACCAAGGGCTTTGATGATTTCGTTGCCTTTAAAACGAACCTCTCCTTTATCCCCATACAGCTCTGAAATGACATTATTATCGATTGTGTGGACATGGAGACAGCAGCCTGCTTTCGTCCGCTCATACACATATGTGTGAAGCAGTGTTTCGGCCGATGGTCTGAGTGGTTGATTCGGATCATTAGGCTGACCTGCTGCATCAACTAAAACAAAATCTTCGTCCGATTCTTTTCGTTTATCTTTACCGCTTGCCGTCACCAAAAACGTGATTGGATCATCCGACACCTTGATCGATAAATTACCGCTTGTTCCGAAAAACCAGTCTCTTTGTGCCAATTCACGTTTGACGTCTGCTAACTCCTGCCAGCGTTTACTCTTTGCGTCTGCCATTCCTTCACTTCCTTTATTTGAACAAATTGCGCTTTTAGATCGATAAATGTTTCATATTCTTTATGTAAGAGCCCGAGCTCTTTACACTCATTCAACAAATAGTCACGCGCAAACGTGATATCTGCATGTTTTGCTGCCTCAATATCGGTTACTGAATCTCCAATCATGATAATGAAGTCATTTTCATGAGTCAGCTTTCGAATGATCGAGGGCTTGCAGCAGCCACAGCCATTTTGACATTCTGAATCGCAGGCATGCGGCCATTCAATCTGAATATGGTCTTCTTTAAATGACGCATGATTGCAATAAATATCTGCTTGATCTACAATGCCTTCGAGTATGGGATAGACAAAAAAGTCCATACCGCCGCTTAACACATAGAAAGGAATGTCTGCTTTTTTTACATCATCAACAAATTGCTTGAATCCTTCCCGAATCTCTGTATCTTCTAAAATAAACGACTGAATGGCTTCCTTCTGATCACTCGTTAGCAATTGAAACATCTGTCCGACGCCTTCTTGAATTGTGATCTCCTTTGACAGGACACCATCCTTCAGCTTCGTCCATTCACTTGGTGCAAACTGCTTCATGATGCGAATAATATTATCATTTTTCGTAATCGTTCCATCAAAATCACAACATACAATTGGTTTTTTCATTTATTCTGCTACCCTTCCCCAAAGATCAAGTGCTGCTTTTAAGTCTTGGCAAGATGATGCCTTTTCCTCGATGGACTCTTCATTTATCACCGCATCAATGATGGATCGAAATGCTTTCCCTCCACCGATGGCTCCCCGCGGATGTCCGTGAATTCCTCCACCTGCGTTAATGACATGATCGAATCCAAAATCTTTGATCAATACCGGAACCATACCAGGATGAATGCCTGCTGACGGGACAGGGAACGTTTTTTGAACCGTATCCTCTTTTACACAAGCTTCATAGATACCAAGGGCATCTTTTTTCGGAAGTGCGACCGATCCATAAGGAGATGGAAAAAGGCTGAAATCAGCGCCAGCATATCGATTTAATGTACCTAAAAGAAGCGAATGTGAAAATCCATATTCAGGAGATGATGTAAACGCGCCGCTCACTGCTGGATGTGCCATTATAGGCAATTGGATGTCTGGGTCCTCAGCTAAGCTTTGCATGACATCAAGTCCGTAGGCAAAGACGTTGAATAGAAGTGCATCTGCTCCGAGTTCAGCGGCCTTCCTTGCTCGATCTTTAAGTTCAAATGTTCTGCCAGTTAAATTGACAGCATACAGCGTGCGGTGCCCTGTCTCTTCATATGTTTCTTTTAATATCTTTTTTCCTTCTTTGATTCGTTCTTCAAAAGGGGCTAATGGACTTTCAAATAAAATTTCATCGTCTTTGATGAAGTCAACACCGCCTAATGCCTGTAAACGGAGCTGCTCCTTTAAATCCGCCATATCACGGCCGATCACGCCTTTAAAAATACTCATCAATAACGGACGATCAAACACATCTAATCTCTTTCGGATCCCCTCTATTCCAAATACCGGTCCAGGCAGCTTTTTTTTAAACCTTTTCGAAAATTCTATATCGACAAGCTTTACTTTCCCATCTAGTGAGAGCTTTCCAAATATCGTCGTTAAAACGGCTGGTATGTCAGCTGAAAAGTTAGCCTCAGGATAAGCAATTGTTACCTCTGATTGATACAGACCATTTTCGGCTGATGCAAACTTTTCGGTCACTTTCTCTACTCGGCCTTTATGTTTTTTAAGTTGCTCCTTTTTGAGCTGCGGCAAATCCGTCCATGATCCAACTGTTAAACCAAGAGCGATCTGCTCCGCTTTTCGGTCAATTTGTTCATCCTCTCGATGTGTTAATACGTATGTTGCCAGTAATTCACTCACTAGGAATCCCCTTTCGATTGTGTCCTCTATATGTTCAATAAAAAAACCTCTTTAAGTGCTTGGGCAGCGCCTTAAAGAGGTTTCGTCTCATTCATCCGAATCTTATCTCTCAGCGCCTGCTGCAAGAATTAGCACCGTGCTTCATGGAAGTCGGTTGCCGGGCTTCATTGGGCTAGTCCCTCTGCCTACTCTTGATAAGAATATTCAATTTTCTTAAATATTGCCTGAATTATCCCACCATTTTTTTACGTTGTCAATGGCTTTTTTCAAATAGCTGCAAGGCAGCGATGCGTTCTGCGGCTTCTTTTAACCGCTCCTCACTTGTTAAAAGCCCTACTCTGACATAGCCTTCACCGCCAGCACCAAAGCCATTCCCTGGCGCAACGACAACATGTGCTTTCTCTAATAATAAGTCAGAAAAAGTTTCAGATGTATACCCTTCAGGCACCTTTAACCAAGCAAAAAATGATCCCTTCGGTGCAGTTACGTCCCAGCCAATGTCCTTACATGCAGCAATCCATGTATTTCGTCTTTTTTCATAACGATCATTTTGCTCCTGTACGCACGTTTGATCGCTTAAAAGAGCTTCTGCTGCTGCATCTTGAGTCGCTTTAAACAGTGACACAAACAGATGATCCTGATAAAGCTCGATCGCTTCAATGACAGAAGAATTTCCTGCTGCAAAACCAACTCTCCAGCCGGCCATATTATATGTTTTGGACAATGTGTAAATTTCAATACCCGTCTCTTTCGCTCCATCTATTTGCAGGAAGCTGACCGGCTTTTCTCCATCGAATCCAATGCCACCATATGCGAAATCATGGACAACACACAATTTGTGATCTTTCGCAAAAGTCACGGTTTCTTCAAAAAATGCACGACTTGCAGTGGCACCAGTCGGATTGTTTGGGTAATTTAAGTACATCAATTTTGCCTTTTTCTTATCAGCCTCTGACAATAGATGGTAGTCAGGTAAAAAATCATTTTGTTCAAGAAGAGGCATGGTAACCATATGAGCTCCAGCAAGCACGGCGCCAGACCAGTAATCAGGATAACCTGGGTCTGGGACAAGCAGCGTATCACCCGGATTCAAAAGGCATTGAGGCAGTTCAACAAGTCCCGCTTTCCCGCCAAATAAAATCGCGATCTCCGTCATTGGATCAAGCGTAACCCCATATTCTCTTTCATAAAAGGCGGCGGCGGCCTTTTTTAGTTTCGCCGTCCCGCGGAATGAAGAGTATTGGTGATTTTCCGGTTTTGCTACCGCTTCCTGCATGGCTTTGACAATATGCGGCGGGGTTGGCTGATCAGGATTTCCCTGACCTAAATTAATGATATCGGCCCCTTCCTGCACTTTTTTCTGCACTTTTTGGACAAGCGACGCAAAAAACTGTTTCGGTAAATGTTTCAACACATCTGATTGCTGGAATTCCATTTTTTCACCTTCTATTCAAGTTACATGACAATACACTCACTGTAATAGATTGTTTTATGAATTGTAAAGCAATTTTGAAAAAAGATTGACATGTGAAGAGCAGCTCTGATAATATTTTGAATTAAGAAATACATGCAGACAAAACAATTACATATTGATTTCTCTTATCGAGAGTTGGGCGAGGGATTTGGCCTTTTGACCCCAACAGCAACCGACCGTTAATACCACTGTGAAGTGGGGCGCAGCAAGTAAAGCGCCGAGACAATTGTCTTATAGGGCACGGTGCTAATTCCATCAGACGTATGTGCTGAGAGATAAGAGAGGCTTAGAGCATACACGCCATCAAGCCTCTTTCTCTCAGGAGAAAGAGGCTTTTTTATATGATTTGGAGGGGAAGCAATTGGTTACACTTACGGCATCATATGAAGAATTAACAGAGAGCTCGGCAGTTGTACTCGCAATTAGACTTGGCTTGATCCAAGAAAGTAGTCATTTAACATGTACTGAAATCGGTGACGGAAATTTAAATTACGTCTTTCATATCTTTGATCACAAACGTGAAAATGGCTTGATCATCAAGCAGGCACTGCCTTATGCAAAGGTGGTTGGGGAGAGCTGGCCGCTTACATTAGACCGTGCAAGAATTGAAAGTGCTGCACTGATTAAGCAGTCAGAATATACACCGCATCTCGTACCAACAGTCTATTATTCTGATACAGCTCTTGCTGTGACAGCAATGGAGGATCTATCACACCTGGAAATCGTCAGAAAAGGGCTAATTGCCGGAAAACAATACCCGTATTTATCAGCTCATGTCGGTGAATTTTTAGGCAAAACACTATTTTACACATCTGACTTTGCCACAAATCCTAAAATCAAAAAACAATTCGTGAAGCAATTTACAAACCCTGACCTTTGTGACATCACAGAAAAACTCGTCTTCACAGACCCTTTCTTTGATAGTGAAACAAATGACTTCGAAGAGGAATTAAGAGAAGATGCCGAAGCATTGTGGACCGATCTTGCAGTGCAAGCCAAAGCAGCAGAACTAAAGCGAATTTTCTTAACCTCAGCTGAAACACTGGTTCATGGAGATCTTCATACAGGCAGTATTTTTGCAAGCGAGACTGAAACAAAGATCATTGATCCAGAATTCGCTTTTTACGGTCCCTTTGGATTCGATATCGGTCACTTTATTGCCAATCTACTGTTGAATGCTTTATCTCGTGAAAATGAGCAGGATCAGCAGCACCTTTTTGATCATGTTGTCAATGTATGGGCAACATTCAAAGAAGTGTTCACAAAAGCTTGGAAAGAAGACAGCATTGAAGCGTTTAGTGTATCGGACAGCTTTTTAGAAACAACCTTTGACCGTATTTTAAAAGAAGCGACAGGCTTTGCTGGCTGTGAGCTAGTTCGCCGAACCATTGGTCTTGCTCATGCCGCTGATCTTGATGCCATTCCATCACCAACTAAACGAATTCAGCAGAAAAAAGCAGCACTTACGCTCGGAAAAACTTTCATCAAACAATATCATACAGTGGAAACAGCGTCTGACCTCGTCGCATTATTCCAGCAATCTGTAAAGGAGTGACGGGTTTTGTCTAAAGAATTTGAAGTTCCCCGTTCCGTCGAATGGGAAGAAAACCATATTAAAATTTTGAATCAGCAAAAATTACCGGCTGAAACCGTATTTGAGCATTTATCTACTAAGGAAGATGTCTATGATGCGATTGTGACGTTAAAAGTGCGCGGAGCACCTGCTATTGGCATTACAGCCGCTTTTGGGCTTGCGCTCAGTGCCCAAGAAATTGATACAGAAAAAATTGATGTCTTTCAACAAGAAGTAGCTCGACTAAAAGAATACTTAAACAGTGCTCGTCCAACCGCTGTGAACCTTACCTGGGCATTAGACCGACTGCTTCAGCGCATTAAGCGTGCTGCTTCGGTGAATGCAGCCAAAACAGATCTTGTCCATGAAGCCATTCAAATTCAAATCGAAGATGAAGAAACATGCAGGCAAATCGGTCAAAATGCCCTCCAGCTCTTTAAATCAGGTGACCGTATTATGACCATTTGTAATGCAGGCTCCATCGCAACGAGCCGTTACGGAACAGCGCTTGCTCCTTTTTATTTAGCCAAAAAGAAAAATCTCGATCTTCATATTTATGCTTGTGAAACACGCCCCGTTCTTCAAGGCGCCAGGCTGACGACATGGGAGCTCATGCAGGGCGGTGTGGATGTGACGCTCATCACAGATAACATGGCAGCCCATACGATGAAGGAAAAGCAAATTTCTGCTGTTATTGTTGGAGCTGATCGGATCGCTCGAAATGGAGATACAGCGAATAAGATTGGAACGTTAGGTCTTGCCATTCTGGCTAAACACTTTCAAATTCCGTTTTTTGTGGCAGCACCGCTTTCGACCTTTGATGTATCGACCCTTGATGGGGCAGATATTCCAATTGAAGAGCGCGACCCGCTGGAAGTAAAGGAATTAAACGGAATACAAATTGCACCGCCCGATGTTCAAGTATTTAATCCCGCCTTTGATGTCACTCCCCACCATCTTATTTCAGGTATCATTACAGAGAAGGGGATTATCACTTCCAATTATACAGAGGAGATTGATGCACTTTTCACTGAAAGCATCTCCCTCTAATATCAAAAAAGCGCCGTGTTCTCGTTATTTAAGAGCACCGCGCTTTTTTGTTTCATTCGTTTTAGCTAATATTTCTTTTTTCTGTTCCTCTGTCAAGACGTTCATTTTGACACATAGTGATGTGACGGCATACACTTTATCTTTTTTGCCCCAAAACATCCTAGCACCCTCCTTTTTCCCTCGACCAACTTTTTTAGCTTAATAAAAGGATATGTCGTTTGCTAAACATTTGGAACAGGTCAACGGATTTATTTTTGAACAAATGGGATGCCTTCTAATTCAAGCAGAACCGCTTTCATATCTGTCTTCGTTCCTGCATAGCCCGTGAGAGACCGGTCTTTCCCAATGACCCGGTGACACGGGATAAAAATAGGCAATGCATTGCGCCGGTTGGCTTGTCCAATGGCTCTGACGGCCTTTGGATTGCCAATCGCTTCTGCAATGTCTGCATAGCTTTTTGATTCACCGTATGGAATAGCCGAAAGTGCATCCCACACTTGCTCTTGAAACGGAGAGCCAGCTTGCTTGAGTGGAAGATCGAATACTTTACGATCTCCCCTGAAATACTCATCAAGCTGTTTTTTCGCTTCTCGTAAAACAGACGTATCTTCTTTTTTTAGATCGGATGCCTGTTTTTTTGCCAAAAACGGTTCATCATCAAACACCACTTCGATAATGACACCGTCTTTTTCTAGTATGTATAATGCCCCGATTGGTGCGTGATAGACTGTATAATACACATTAAAGCTCCCCTTCTTGTTTCTGTTGCCTGAGTGGCAGCGTGAGATGGAAAACCGTCCCTACTCCTTCTTCACTCTCTACCTCAATGGTTCCTTGATGCTCTTCAATAATTTTATAACTAACCATTAAACCAAGTCCAGTACCTCGTTCTTTCGTTGTATAAAATGGTTCACCAAGACGCTTTAGCTTATCCTCTGTCATTCCGCAGCCTTCATCACGCAGTGAAATGACAATATGCTCCTCCCCCTTCCGCTGAATGCTCACGTATACATTTCCTTTCCGCGGCATCACTTCAATCGCATTTTTTAAAATGTTAATGAAGACCTGTTTTAATTGATTTTGTTCACAGTAGATCAGTGGAATCTCATCCATCACATTGAGGTGCATTTGAACATTGCCAAGATTCGCCTGTGCGTGCAGAAGATCCATCGTGTCTTTTACAATTTGCACCACATTTTTTTCTTCATACACAATGGCTTGTGGTTTCGCTAAAATCAAAAATTCTGTAATAATGGATTCAATTCTTTTAAGCTCAGATGTGATGACATTGAAATAGAGTGAATACTCCCCTTCAATATTTCCTTTCAGCAGTTGAATGAAGCCTTTTAATGCCGTCATCGGATTCCTAATTTCATGAGCAATTCCAGCGGCAAGCTCTCCGACCACATGAAGTGTATCTGATTTTCTCACCCGCTCTTCTAGTTCTTTCCGCTCTGTCACATCTCTAAAGATCGCTAGATTCATGTTATGAATGATATTGCGTTTAAAAGAGAACTCTAGTATACGTTGATCTGGGTGGTTCAGCACAAACGGAACTTCATTGTCCATCTCATCTAATGACATCGCCTGAGCGGGCTGTGCCAAATTTTCAATTTGATATGGTGCAAGTATATGAAAGAGATTCATTTCAGTTAAATGATCGTCCTTCAGTTCTAGCAGTTCGCTTGCAGAAGGATTGACATCAATAATCCGGTATTGATTATCGAAAAGAACAATGCCATCCATTGACCCATTAAATACTTTACGGAATTTGAGCTCACTTTCACGCAGCTCCTGCTCCATTCGCTTTCTATCACTGACATTACGTAAAATGGTTAAGTGCTGTCCTTCTAATACCGCATGCTTTGAGGTGAACTCCAGCTCTTTAAATTGACCATTTGCCATTCTGAACAGGAGTTCTTCCCTTATTTCATGATTCCTGATATAACGTCTTCTTGTCGGTCTATATCTCTTATCAGATTTGACGAGAAAGTCTGTAAGTTTCTTGCCAATCAGTTGATGCATTGGTAATTCAAAAATACGGCAGGCCGATTCATTGGCTCTCACAATCTCTCCATCGTCCGCCCATATGATGATAGCATCCATCGCATTTTCGAATATTTCTCTAAAGCGTTCTTCACTTTTTAACAGCTTCTCTTCCATTAACCTTTTTTCTGTAATATCCCGCATGATGGACATATAAAAACCGCTCATGACATTTGATGTAATGGTCAGTTCGAATAATTTGTGCTGACCAGATTGTAGGGTAACGGGAAGCTCTCCTTTTGCTTTTCCTGTTTCTTTTAATGACGTTAAAAGGTGCTGCAAGGCTGGAAGATTTTCTTCTTCGACAAATTCATTTAAATAGCGATCTGTTAAATCTGTCTTTTGAAGCTCAAAGCTCTGACAAAAAGAATGATTGGCGTCTATCATGCAGCCATCCTGATCAAAAATGACCATACCATCAATCGCTCGGTCAAACAAATCTTTGAACAGCTGCTCATTCATGGAGCGTTCTCGTTCTAAGATTTTCTTTGAAGAAATATCTCGCATCACCACAATATATTGCTGATTCACGGCGTCATGTTCTGCAACAAATTCAATGTATTTTGTCTCGCCATTTTCAAGCTGGATGGAGATTTCTCTTTTTAATGTACCTTTTCGAAAAAAAACCTCTAGTGAGCATTCAATTTTATTTTTCGGGATGCCGTATAGGAAATCTAGAACGGATTTATTGAGGAGGTCTTCTTTCGGTGTCTGTACAAGCCGGCATGTTGCTTCGTTGGCTTGGACAATGTTGAGGTGCTGATCAAATATAAAAATGGCATCTAACGTCTTATTTAACAACATTTTTTGCTGCATCAACTCAGTTCGCAAATATTCGTTCTCTTTTTCTAATTTTCTGATATTTTCCGCAGAGATTAATCGCTTGCCATCGAGCGTTTCAGTCATTCTCTTACACTCCTTTTCCAGCCTCATTCCTCTACAATATTTCTACAATATTTTCATTGTTCCTTCATTCGACTCATAAAAAAAGATAACTTTTTACACGAAGACTGTTTAATTTATTTCATGCGGATGACACGATTGTATAATGAATCTCTTTTCTTACGCTTCTTTTACAACCGTTATACAATTTCAAATCAAATAGCGAAATGAGCCAAAATGTATTTTAAAATGGGGCAAATGAGGGAACCGTGCACTTAGAACATTTATGTTTGAAATGAAGCAGGGAAAGGTGATGTTATGGCATCTTCACGAGATAGTTATTTTGATAATGCGAAATTTCTTCTGATTTTTCTAGTCGTTTTTGGTCATTTGTTACGGTCATTCATCCATGATAATGATTGGTTGCTCTACTTATACAAGTTTATTTATACATTTCATATGCCGGCCTTTATCTTGGTCTCTGGCTTCTTTGCAAAAGGATTTAGACAGCCTGGTTTTATGAAAAAAGTCGCCGTTAAGCTGATCATCCCATATTTAATTTTTCAGGTGATCTATTCTGTATACTATTATCTCTTGCAGGATCAAAGCATGTCCAATTTAAATCCAATTGATCCGCAATGGTCTTTATGGTTTTTAATTAGTTTATTCTTTTGGAATTTACTGCTCATTCCTTTTTCCAAACTGCCGTTCCACTGGGCGATGATCGTCAGTTTATCGATCGCATTACTTGTCGGTTACGTGGACAGCATTAGCAATACGCTCAGCTTATCGCGTACGTTTGTCTTTTTGCCCATGTTTTTGGCTGGCTTTTATTTAAAGAAGCAGCACTTTGAATTTATCCGAACTAGCAAAGGGAAAATAACAGCACTTTTTGTATTGATGGGCGTGTTCATGTTTTGCTATTTCTATGAATTCGATTATTCCTTCTTATTTGGGTCACAGTCATACTCTTCTCTTGGAGATGAAGGACTGATTGCGGCTATGAAACGAATGGCATGGTATTTGCTTGCCTTTGGCGCTACATTTAGCTTCTTTGCATTAGTCCCAACACGCCGTTTCTTCTTTACAAAATGGGGCACGAGAACGTTATATGTCTATTTATTGCATGGTTTTGTCATCAAGCTGCTCAGAACCACTTGGTTTGATGATTGGGCACTAAATGCGGCAAGCGTACTGATTTTATTGCTGCTAACCATCCTCTTAACCTTTACCCTATCTAGTACATTTGTCAAAACCGTTGCACAGCCAGTGATTGAGCTCAAAATGACCAGTCTCATGCGAACGATCACTGGCAAACAAAGCAGCTATATCAAATAAAAAACGATCCCACGAGGATCGTTTTTTCTATTTCTTGTTCTTTTGCCCAGTATGACATTCAGCATCCTTTTTTGGTTTCATGAGGGTATCAATCCATTTGCTGCTGTTCACATCTCCAAGCTCACTGCCAAATTCCTCTCCTAAGATGTCTGGATTCATCGGTTTTTTATGGTCTTTGATATCCTTGCTCTTCACATGCTTTTTAGTCACGAGATGCTCCCCCTTGTTTACCTTGGTGAGAATTTCGGTTTGCCTGACGATCTTTTGATTGTTCGTCAAATTGTGTTTGACCTTGGTCATGTGCCATGCTTTCTGTTGGCGTCATATTATTTGTCAGTGCTTCATTTTTCGCTGCTTTTCTTTTCATTTAAAATCAGTCCTTTTTCGGCATGTTTAGTTCTTCTCTTAATTGTTCAAACAGCTCTTTCATTTGCTTAACCGTTACTGGTTTTTCCTCAGGTTTTAATTCATAGCCAATTTGTCCATTAGCTTCTAGCGTGGCTTTTTTGAGACTGCTGATGTCCGTAATGCCTTGCTGCTTTAAACGCATTTTAAATTGATCCCTTGTGAGCCGGGTTTTCTTCAGCTTGTCATCAAGCATTTGGCCATCCTGTAAAATCACCACCGATTTCCCTGAAACCAATTTTTCAAAGAAATCAGATTGAATCGACAGCTTTTCCATCACCACAAGTGCCACAATAAAGATGGCTGCTGCATAAATGGTTTCAAGTAAATTATGTTCAATAAAGGGTTGGATAATAATCGACCCGATTGAAATCATGATCACTGTTTGTTGAACAGTTAATTGACTAATGGATTTAGGCCCTGCTATTCTCAGTAGCAAGGTACCAACTAGCAGCATGACAATTGCTTTCCATATTACATCCAGCACGTCTCGTTCACCTCTTACCTATAGATTGCGAACATCTCGCGTGATTTAGCCAGTTAGATAATGGAAATAAAAAAACAGCATTCGCTGGGAATGCTGTTTAGCCGATGATGACACGCTCTTTCGGATAATGATAATTCGCTTCACTTTCTCTTCGGCCAATTAAGTACAAGAAGCTTGGAATGCCGATCCGTCCAATAAACATGACCATCATAATGATACACTTACCGAAAACAGAGAGCTCAGAGGTAATCCCTAGCGATAGCCCCGTTGTTCCGAAGGCAGAACAGACTTCAAATAAATTTTCAAGAAGTGTATTATGCTCTGATAAGGTTAACAGGAATGTAGCTCCAAACACCAAAATAAAGGCCATCATCGTCACCATAAGGGATTTGTTAATATCCGCTTGATGAAGCTCTCTTTTGAAGATTTTGATGGACTTATTTCCTCGCGCAAAATGAAACAGTGCGAGTAAATTAAGGGCAAACGTGGTTGTCCGAATTCCGCCCCCCACCGAGCTTGGAGAAGCCCCGATAAACATGAGCATACATAGAAATAAAAGTGTCGGTTCCGTCAATTGGGTAATATCTAATGTCGTCAGACCACCGCTTCGCGTTGCGGTTGATTGGAACAAAGAATAAAACACGATCTCATGCCAGCTCTTCCCTAGAAAGGTAAAACGGGCTTCAAGTGCATATATTCCAATCGCTCCAACGACAACGAGCCCGCCAAACGTGATCGTTGTGATTTTTGTAAACAACGAAAACGATGCATGCTTTCGGTCTTGATTAAATAAATAGTCCTTTACTTCAACCAACACCGGAAAGCCAATGGCTCCAAAAATGATGAGCAGCATCGTAATAAATTGGACAAAATAGTCACCTTTGTATGGGATCAACGAATTCCCTGTAATATCAAAGCCACCATTGGTTGTCGCACTAATACTTGAGAAAAAGCCATGTAAGAAAGCCTCTTGCACGTCGTAATATTTGAGAAAATACATACTTAAAATCAAACCGCCGACAAACTCAATCAGCAAAATTAAATATAAAACCTGCTTCATTAGTTTCACAATTCCTGATAAATTGCTTTGGTTTTGGTCTGCCATGATGAGTTTTCTTTCTTTAATTCCAATCCTTTTTCGCATGACGATCCATACGAAGGTACCGAGGGTCATAATGCCGATGCCTCCGATTTGCAGAACAAACGCAAGAATCCACATACCTGCCACACTAAATGTTTGCGAGGTATCGACAACGGTTAGGCCTGTAACACTGACAGCACTCACAGCTGTAAATAAGGCATCAATAAATGTCCATTTCACTCCCTCTTGGTGAGCCACTGGGAGGCTGAGGAGAATGAACGACACTGTGACAGCGAGAAAATAATAAAGGGCAATCAGCTGGAACGCTGACAGCCGGTCAATTAACTTTTTAATTGGATTCATTGTCATTCCTTCTTTTATCTTTCTTTTCGAATACTTTATCATTTTAATGAAAAGAGACATGTTTTTAAAGGTATTTTATGCTTTATTTTCTTTTTCATCAAAAAGAAAAAGACATCCTGTAACAGAATGTCTTTTTGATCTTTCTTATTTTGCTTCTAGTCTTCTGATTCTTTCGTTTAAATCAGGGTGAGTCGAGAAAAGAGAAGCTTTTCTTTTACCACTGATTTTCAGTGTCGCGACTGCTGTTTGATCATCATCTTTGATTCTTGACGTATACGCCTCAAGAGAACGAAGTGCATGAATCATTTTGTCTTTTCCTGCAAGGTCAGCACCGCCGCGGTCTGCGTGGAATTCACGATGTCTAGAATATGCAAACACGACAAGGCTTCCTAGGATAGAGAAAATGATTTGGAAGACAATCACAGCGATAAAGTGGACAATCGGCACAAGCTCTTCACGTGAAACGAAACGACTTGCGATCCATGCCGCAATTCTTGAAAGGAAAACAACGAACGTGTTGACGATCCCTTGTAGCAATGTCATTGTCACCATGTCACCGTTCGCAACGTGAGCGACTTCGTGAGCAATAACACCTTCAACCGCTGCATCATCCATTTCATGCAGCAAACCAGTCGATACAGCAACAAGTGATCTTCTCTTAGAAGGACCTGTCGCAAAAGCATTTACTTCCGATGATTGATAAATACCAACCTCAGGCATTTTAGAAAGACCTGCTGCTCTAGATAATCTGTGAACACGGTCAACAAGCTGCTGCTCATCGTATGTTAATGTATCCTTTTCAGGGTTTAACACGCGCACACCCATCATCATTTTTGCCATCCAGCGAGACATTGCTAATGACATAAACGAGCCAACAAAACCAACAACTGCACTGAAGACAAGAAGATACATGATATTAAGACTTCCGTCTGCTCCTATATAAGAACCAACACCAGTTGTTGCACTAATAATCGAAAGTACAATTCCAATCGTAGTGATAACAAGAATGTTCGTTAATATAAACAGAAATATTCTTTTACCCATACATAACCTCCGCTGTCATATTAAGTTCAAATGAACTTATTAATAAAATTATAAAAATAAACGTCTCAAATTGCAAGGAAAAAGGAATCGTTTTCTATGTTTATCATAACGGCTTAAGCCCCGTCACTTCAATATTTATGACTTTTGCTACAGAACAGAAGTGAACAAATTGTGACGCGCCGTCCCAGTTTTTAGTTTGTTTTGCATTTTCATCGAAAAGAGATTATGATGTTGAATTAGATCAATAATCACGTTTTTGACGTACAAAATGAGGTGGAACATGGTTACTTTTAAATTAACGAGAATTGACATGACGAGACTTCTGTATTCTCTAAAAGGAGAGGGAGATCTGACTCCGCTTCAGCTTTTGAATCTATCTGTAAAAAGCGACAAAGATCATGAATATGATGAATTAAAAATCCCATCGTTTTTTGAAAAGCTCGAACGACGAAAGCAAAAAGCAGAGCACGGACTGTCAACAAATGAAATTGTTGAGCTTGGCAACTTGTGTGAGCTAACTTCCCTTAAATCGACGGCGATTCAAAACTGGATCAAACGTGATATTAAAGATATGATTGGCCATCCGGAGCTTGGCAAAAAGTACTCCATTGATCAGGTCGTTATTTTATTAATTGTCAGGGATTTAAAATCCGTTTTTGACTTTGATGCCATTCGCATGATCTTATCTGCCTTATTTAACACGATCACAGATCGAACGGATGATATTATTAGCCCAATCCGTTTTTATGAAGCATATGCGCACGTCCTTGATTTTATTTATCACCATACACATTTTCCGTTAAAGGAAACGAATTTACGAGAAATGACCGAGGAGCAGACAGACAAGCTCCATGAAGAGTTTACAGAATTGACGAAGAATCAATGGAATTTGATTAAAGGCATTATCAGTTCTACGGTCTTCTCTGTTTTCACTTCTCATTTGCAAAGCACAGCACAAGAAATGATGTTTAATACGTTGAAGCTTAAAAAGGATTAAATAAGAGCCGAGGTGACCTCATCACCTCGGTTTTTTTGTGCAGCAATTGCCAGCATAATTGCAGGCAGTTTTTTTCAAAATAAGAAGGCGCAACAAACATGAGGTGAAAGGAGGAATATGATCATGGCAAACCGAAATCAACTTCTTGTTCCTGGAGTAGAACAAGCATTAGATCAATTTAAATACGAGATCGCTCAAGAATTTGGCGTGACTCTCGGTTCAGATACAGTCGCACGTGCAAACGGCTCTGTTGGCGGCGAAATCACAAAAAGACTCGTTCAACAGGCTCAATCACAAATGGGCAATCAATCTAAATAATGACATGGTGAAATACGCCGGAGCAATTCTGGCGTTTTTTATTGTTCATATGTGTGCTCATGCCGTTTCTCGCGATAAAAGGCCTGCGCATCTTTTCCTTTTTGCTTAGCATGTTCTCTTTTTCGTTCACTGGACGTTCGTTTCTGATCCCTGTCGTTTTTTTTTGCGTGCTTTTCAGCATGACCACGTGATGTGTTGTTCGAATTCTTTTTTTCATTAGGGTCAGTTGAGTGATTTTTTTTTTGCTCTTTATCGAAAGAGCGATCCTTTTCCTCTTTTATCTGTTTGTTTTTGTTTTCATCATCAGGTTTTGTCTGGTGAGGCTTTTGAACAGACCCTTGCTCTTCCCTCTCTACTTCCTTCTGCTCTTTATCTTCGCCTTCAGGAGCCTCTTGATCAGGCTGCACGTCTTCGCTATCGTCTGTCTTTACTTCTTCTTGTTCGTCTTTGCCTGCTTGATCTTCATCATCTTTCTTAGGCTCTTCTTCTTTGACAGCTTCACCATCTGCTGCATCTTCATCCTTTTTGATGTCTTCTTGTTCTTTGTCTTGCATTTCTTGATTTCTAATATATGTTCCTGTTGAGATGCCTGCCTTTTGTGCTTTCTCTCTTGTTTCTAGGTCACCCTCCACAGTTTCTAGCTTGTAATCGCGCTTTTGATATTCACCAGAGATGGTGTTAATTTTGCTTTTTACATTTGTTTTATATGTATGATCCTGCTTGTTTTCATAAACGGTAGAAATATAAATGCTTTTAGAGTGGTTCACGTATCCCTTTTTATCACAATCGTCTATGATTTCCTGCACCACTTTGGTCATATCATTTTTTTCTAAATCTTTCATACTGGCGAGTACTTGTTTCGCATCTTTATTCAGTGGTGTGACGCCGATCACTTGATAATTGTGATCCAGCTTTAGCTCAAAGCTCGGGTTAATGTCAATCGTCATATACGCATATGCTTTTTGACTTGAGAAAGATGGCATCATAGTGAAAATCACGACAATAATAGCTGCGATTGATAGAATTCCTGCATTTAACGGACGTAAACGGAGCAGGTCAAAAAAACCGGCTCTTTTTCTTTCGAGACGTGATTCATTCGGAAATGTCACTTCTTGACCGATTTCATAGTCTTGCTGTTCGTACTTTGTCCGCAGAAATTGTCCATCAGGGGTCAGCAGCGTGACATATTTTTTGTTTTTCTCTACTATAATGCCTCTTCTCATGAATTAAGCACCCCTTTAAGGTAATCTTTCAAATACACATAATCACCCGTCATAATGATCGCCATCGCAATGATATATTTTCTATTTCTCTCAATCGTTTTGCGGCTGACTTCCACTAGCTTTTCCAGCTGTTTAACTGGCAATTGTTTTTTCTGAAATAAAATCGTTCTTAGCTCATCGTGTTCAACGAGTGTATGGGCCACTTTAATTGCATTTTGCCTGGCATCTGCATGCTTGGGTGAATGCTCAAGCAACTCTTGAAACGTGAGGCCGTATACTTTTAACCGTTCTTTAAAATGTTCAATCTCTTCTCTTCTGTGTTCTTGTTCAATTAAACGCCTATATTCATTTGCAGATAGCTCTGCTTCAATCATACTTTGAGAGTATTCGCCATTCTCACTTTCTTGAAGGTCCATTTGAACCGTTGGCGCATTTCTTGCTTCTTTTCGAATATAGTCGATCACTTTTCTTTTAATAATTAATTCCGCAAAAGCAAGGAGTGAGTTTCCTTTTTCGGCAGAGTATTTTTCTATCGCTTCATTAAAGGCAATTAAGCCTATGCTGAATTCATCGTCTTTTTCATCTATATATCGTTTACAAACGGATGAAACCGTCTTAGCGACAAATGGTTTGTATTGCTCTATTAATGCATTTTGCAGCTCACTATCACCTTGTTGGATACTGATAGCCGACTGCTCTAATGTTTGCTTTTTCTTTCCTTTTTTAAACAAAAGGCTAAGCAATGGTTTCACCTCAGTTCTCCCTATATTACTCATTTATGATAGCTAATTTATGAGGGAAGCGCAAAGGAAGAAATGAGGAATTCATTTCCTGTTACTCAATTATGACACGTATTTCATGATCTCCTTTACAACGTTTCGTCTAAAAGCAAAGAAATAAGGGGGTATCTCCCCCTTTTTTGTAATATACGTGTTATGAAAATGAAATGATATTTCTTTCAAAAAACCTACTCTTCTAGGCGCACCTCTTGTTTTTCCTTGCTTTCTTGCCCACCCTTTCTTGATGGACTTGATAAAAACCAGCCAAATGCTGCAATCGCGAGAAGCACCGTCCAGAAAATGACTTTCCATAATGTTGAATGAATGAAATGAGAGGACACGACTCCAATGGCGGGATGTGAAAGTGTATAAAGTGTAAGCTTCACGCCAACCCATCCGACAATGACAAATGCTGCTGTTTCTAGGCTCGGTCTTGTTTTGAGCAGTTTCACAAAGACAGTTGCTGCAAATCGCATGATGATCAGACCGATGATACCGCCTAAAAGAATCACGATAAATTGACCGCCATCAAGTCCACCGATTTGCGGAAGACTTGTTGTTGGAAGTGTCACCGCTAAAGCGACGGCTGCTAAAATAGAGTCTACTGCAAAAGCAATATCGGCAAGCTCTACTTTCACGACTGTTGCCCAGAAGCCGCTTTGCTTCATGTTCGTTTCTGATTCCTTTTTCTTAAATACATGAGATTTCAAAATATGGTGAATGGAAATATAAAGAAGATAAATTGCGCCAATTGCTTGAACTTGCCACACGTCCACTAAAAATGAAATAAGAAATAAAGAACCAAATCGCATGACAAACGCACCCGCAAGTCCGTAAAACAATGCCTTTTTTCTTTGCTTTTCAGGAAGGTGTTTGACCATCACGGCCATGACTAGCGCATTATCAGCTGCTAAAATCCCTTCTAATCCAATCAATACGAGAAGAACCCACCCGTATTCTAAAATAATTGCTGCATCCATCATCATTCCTCCTTGTTTTTATCTATTGTCCCACAACAGACAAAGGCTTATGAATGCAAAAAAGACCTTTGCCTGTATTGGCAAAGGTCTTGCTAGACATGTGATATGTAGAATCATGCCAACAAAGCCGATGGAACATATGTCCATGTAATGACGACTTTGTTTCCGGTAAAAACCGGACGCTACTCCCCTTTGGTGGGATTAAGAATATTTAGATTACTTATATCTTAATCAATAGATACTGAATTGTCAACAGATTACGTTCATCCCAATCCCGTGATTAAGCAGTTGGCGTTTCTGTTTTTCTCTTTCTTCGCTTTAGCCATATGTAAAGAACGAACAATAACACAACACCGATCCCAATCGGTAAAAGATATGGCTCTAAAATGGTGCCAACCTCTTTCCAGTTCTCCCCAAGCATAAACCCTAGATACACATACACAAACGTAATCGGTGTAATGGCCAAAAACGTATACAAGCAAAATACCCACACATTCATCTTTGCAATACCACATGGAATGGAAATAAGGGTTCTCACTCCTGGAATAAACCGGCCGCTAAACGCGACAAAACCGCCATGCTTTTCAAAGAAAGCATCCGATTTATCAAGCGACTCAGGTTTTACAAAAAAGTACTTCCCATATTTATTTAAAAAGGGTCTGCCGCCGTAACGTCCTAACCAGTACAAGGTCAAAGGACCAGCCACGCCGCCAAACGACCCTGCAGCCACGACACCGATGAAAGCCATGTCCCCTTCTGAGACCCAGTAACCCGCGAGAGGCAAAACCACTTCAGCAGGAACAAATTCAATGCATAATGCGAGGAAGATGCCAAAATACGACAAATTCTTAAAGGCATCAGCTAAAGAAATAATAAAATCTTCGATGTTTATCAATCCCTTTCACACATAATCAGTTTGACAGACCATATCGCTTTTAAAGCCGTGCCACTTATTAAACGAATAAAACCGAAGAAACGATTCACTTTTCATCGTTTTTTCATTAAAAGTTGATTTTACTATAAAAAATGAACAAAAAAAATGCTGATTGTCCTTTTTAAGTGAAGGAAAAGTGAACACAGAAGCCAATCGATCCGATATATTAAGTATATGTCTGTTTTTAGGATACAGGAGGTTTTCTCACATGACACATTTAACAGGAAGCTACAACGGATGGCTTGTCTTTCTGTCAGTCGCTGTCGCCGTTGTCGCCTCCTACTCAGCTCTTCATTTAGCCAGCCGAGTGATACAGTCAAGCGGCGCAAAGAAAAAGGTATGGCTGATCATTGGTGCAATGATCATGGGAATGGGGATATGGTCGATGCACTTTATCGGTATGATGGCATTTCACATGCGTGTAGGCATCACATACGAAACTCCCTTACTGATTTTATCGATTTTAGCATCTTTTATCGGTTCTTTGATCGCTTTTTCGATATGTATTCAGCAACAGCTCTCCACAAGGCGACTGCTGATTAGTTCAATCACTATGGGATCAGCTATGTGCAGCATGCATTATCTCGGAATGGAATCAATGGCCAATGTCTCAATTAGCTATGATCCAGTCCTCTTTTTTCTTTCGTTTTTCATTGCTGCGCTCGCTTCTTTCTTTTCGTTAAATCTCTTTTTTCGGCTCCATCGATCTGAGAAAAGACAGGCGGATCATCTGTTAAAAATAGCTGGCGCACTCATGATGGGTGTTGCTATTGCTGGTATGCATTATACCGGTATGGCTGCTTCTACCATGTTTTTTCATTCAGATGGGCGGGTCGCTGCGGGTGGTTCTCTTGAAATGTCGCCATTCAGTCTATCTATTTTCATTGGTTTAATGACTCTTATTGTCCAAACGCTGATGATTTTTGGCGCCTATATTGATCACCGAATCATGAAGCAGTCAGATAAGCTAAAGGAAAATGAACAGCGGTTCCAATCACTCATCAAACATAATATCGATGGCATTATCGTGTTATCAGTCGATCGAAAGGTACTTTCTGCCAATGACTCAGGTAAGCACATTTTAAAAATGTGCAATTTCTGGATCGGTGATGATGTCAGCCAATACGTGATGCCAAATGAGATGTGGGAAGAATTTATTTACCAATCTAAGAAGGCCATCACACGTGAAGCAGAATTGAAAACAGCAGATCGCTTTTATTATTACCATGTTACTTACATACCTGTTCACGTCAACAATACACTTGACAGCATTTATCTTGTGTTAAAGGATTTAACGCAGCAGCGGATTGCAGAAAAAGAAATTCATGTGATGGCACATTATGATGCATTAACTGAGCTTCCAAATCGGCGTCACGGCATCAATCATTTAAATGATGTTCTATCCGCTCAAGGAGAGACAAGGACATCAACGGCTGTTCTTTTTCTTGACCTGAATCGGTTTAAAATTATTAATGATGCACTTGGTCATAACATAGGGGACTTATTGCTCAAAGGCGCTGCAAACAGACTGACGCAATGTTTACCGGATAATGGCTTTATTGCTAGAATTGGCGGAGATGAATTTTTAATGATTTTCCCTCACATGGAGCATGATACATATAAAATTGAACAGCTTTCTAAAAATATCATCCGGCAATTTGAACGCCCTTTTTTCATCCAGAATCATCAGCTCATTACATCTATCAGTATTGGAATCGCGATCTCTCCGCAAAATGGAAAAGACGGGATGGAACTGATGAGAAAAGCAGATATGGCGATGTATTTATCCAAAAAACATAAGCAAAGCCGTTATGAGTTCTTCACCGAATCAATGGAAAGATCGAGTGAAGACAGGTTAAATCGAGAGCTGGAGTTAAGAGATGCCATTCAAAGAGAGCAGTTTGTGCTTCACTATCAGCCTCAAATCAGTGCCAAAACAAGAAAGATGACAGGGGTTGAAGCCCTTTTAAGAATGAGAGCGCCAGACGGTACCTTAAAGTCACCTGAAGCATTTATTGAACTAGCCGAGGAATCAGGCCTTATCATTGATATTGGCAGATGGGTCATTGATACCGCGTGTAAGCAGGCAAAAATTTGGTATGACACTGGTTTAAAGATTCCTGTGGCCGTCAATTTATCTGCTAAACAATTCAATTCTGAAGACTTAATCGATTTGATCAAGCTGACACTGAAAAAATACGACCTTAAGCCGTCACTGCTGGAACTTGAAGTCACAGAAAGTATGACAATGGACAACATCAAGCAATCAAAACAGGTGCTTACGTCGCTGAAGCAGCTTGGCGTTCGCATTAGCATTGATGATTTCGGTACAGGTCACAGCTCCTTAAGCTATTTAAAGGATTTACCAATTCATCGACTGAAAATCGACAAATCCTTCATTGAGGATATTCTAAGTGATTCAAAGTCTGAACAGATCACAGGTGCCATTATAGCGATGGGGCATCAATTATCTCTCGAAGTCATTGCAGAAGGCGTTGAAACCTTCGCACAAGCGCAGCTGTTATCTGCGCAGGGCTGTGACGATTTGCAAGGCTTTTATTATGCAAAGCCCCTTCCAGCAAGCGATATTGAGAAATTCATCGCCTATCCTGCATATGAGCTGGACACATAAAAAAAGGTGCCAATCCTGGCACCTTTCAGCGTATAGACAAACCCTCGCATTCTTTGTCAGGTCTGCGCTCCGGTCCTCACGAATGTCAAATTCGCTCCGCTCCGGTGCTCGCCCTTCCTAGACTTCAAAGGTTTTCTATCACGATAAGTTAAAAAAGACAAAGGGCTAAATTCAACATCATTTTAGCCCTTTGTCAACAATCTAAAAGGCGCCAACCATGGCACCTTTTCGTTTTATCTAAATAATAAATGCTGACTGTGAATGCCTGCTTTTTTCAGAAGACTAATCAATTGCTCTTGTTCTTCACGCGTCAGACCAGAAAACGCCCGCGCAATACGAAGAGAATGGATCGGGTAAATCTTATCAAGATAATTGCGCCCTTTATCTGTTAAATGGGCATAAACCGACCGTTTATCCTTAGGGTCCTGTTCTCTTTCAATGAAACCATTTCGTTCTAATTTGTCAATTACGTACGTAACATTCCCGCTGACAAGCAGGAGTCTTGAACCGATTTGCTGAAGCTTTTGAGCACCTCTTGTGTACAGCAATTCAAGAACGGCAAATTCAGTTGGATTAAACCCATGCTCTTTGCTGTCTCTAATACTGTGTTCTGAAACGCTTTTAAATGCTCTTGCAAAAACCTTGTAAAGCGTCATTGAACGTTCTACTTCTTCTTCATTAAACGATAGTCTCATCACATATCTACCTCTTATAATATTTTTTTAACTTCAAGGCTTTCTTGCGGTGCAGTTGGAGCCTTTCGTAAAAAATAGAAGTACGTTTTTGAAAACCCTTTCAACCACATAAGTGACTCCATTCGTGTTATGTATAAGATTTCGATATAAACTTTTAAAATCCTTCTTATTTTTCACAATCATCTCGAAAAAAAGCTTTTTTAGCAAACCATCAAGTTACGACACATTTTAACATAATCTGTAAAGACTCTATGTTTTCTTGCAGTTAATTCGTCAAATTTCTACAAAATTCAATATTGCTATAATATTGAATACGCAAAAAAAGAACCCTCTATGTGACGCGTGCACATTTCAAGGGATTTTTACAGATAGCGCTCTGTTTTGTTGAAAAAGAAATGATACTCTTTTTTTAAGTCACTAATTGTCATGTTTTTGGTCATATCAGGGCTGTAAACCCCTAACGAACACAGCTGCTTCGTATAATAACGTCTTTCTTTCGCTAAAGCTTCTTTTAATATACGTCGCACCGAATATCCCCTCCCTCCTATCAATTGATGTGGATCGGGTGCTTATGAAGACCTTTTATACAAATCATTTTGTACGGCTCTTAGAAGAGCATGTGCGTTCTGACCTGCAGCCTGCATGAATTGCTCAAGCAATTCATCCCTCTTCATATCTAACGCGATGATTTCTTTTGCCATACGAATGATCTGTGTTTGCTCCATCATATGCTCCTCCTCCTTTTTCAATTCAATTATATGTGCTCATGAGATGGTTTGCACATATAATGTTAAGTTTCCTCCCATTGTTTTTTCGTTTTTTTCATTTTTGTGTTATATTTTCTAACAAACGTTAGGTTTTTTTACTTGTCGTTCTATATAATATGAAGAAAAGACTTGCAGGGGTGAGTATATGACGCAGGAAGATGTATCTTATAAAGATAAAAAAGTCATTTCAATCGGGATTGTCAGTGAATTAACAGGACTTTCTGTCAGGCAAATCCGATATTATGAGGAACGTAAACTCATCTATCCCCAGCGCTCAACAAGAGGCACACGGAAATATTCATTTGCAGATGTTGAACGTTTAATGGACATCGCCAATAAAAGGGAAGACGGAGTGCAGACAGCTGAAATTTTAAAAGACATGAAGAAAAAAGAACAAGCATTAAAAAGCGGACAATATAAGAAAAAAATGCTGGAAGGCCAGATTAACGCACACTTCCGATACAAGAATCGATAAACAAATAAAGAATCGCTTACTCTTTAAAATTAAGGCTTTGTTCGTATGGATTGTTGCTAATGGCTTAATGAAAAAGAGACAGCGTTTTTGCTGTCTCCGTTATCAAACTAGAGCCCTTGGCAGTTTAAGTTTATAAATTCGCAACCTTTTACAGCTTAGAGTTATTTTAGTTAGAGTATAGTTTTAATAGCTCTTGTACTGGCAAACTATTTGTATTGTTCATGCCAACAAAATATTCTAATTGCCATTTCTGTGTTTCGATAGCTTGTTTGCTAGCGGGATTTTCCCAGCTAGGGTAAACTCTAATTGCCATTTTTCCTTTTGTAGTATCTGTTTTAAGAATATTGTGTTTTAGAAGAACTTCTTTCGGAAAAACGAATTGACCAAAATCATTTTCACTAGTAAAGGTATTGATCACTAATAAATCCGTAGCTTTTTCATATGAAAAGGGTTGGTTTTTATTTCCCTCATCTTTTTCCCAAAAAGCAACAAACTGTCCTATCTTAGTAGGCGTTATTTTTGCGACTCTAAATCTAATTGATTTTGAATTTAGCTGAAACAAACCAGCCCCATAATCCGAATTTTGGACTTCTTCTCGGACAGCTTTTAAGGACAAATGATTAGGTTCATCAAACATTTTATTTACATATGTTAACACATTATAAAATTCATTCACTGCTTTACACCCCTTATTTCACACTAATTCCAACACTCTTGAAATCAACATTATCTTAATTTGAACGCAATACCAAATTCAAACTTAGTGAAATAAGCTATATAAGCAAAATACATCAGTTGAAATTTCTAATATCGATTAAAGTTGTGAAATTTGCTTTTTTGCAGGCGTTCAACAACATTTCATTCACATTTTATTTAGAGGCAAATTTCCTATTAAATTCTAAGAACAATGCTATATCAAATACCCGTTTAGGTATTTCGTTGCTACCCCATTAAATCGTTCCATCCAATCTTTTAATCGTCGATGATAACTATATTAACGTGCTGAACGTGATAAATTTTATGTCGGACATACTCTTTATTACGTGCATTGATCGTCTCGTGTTTTATTCCTTTCATAGTCTATAGTTAGTTGCATATCTGTGCACCGTAAAAGCGGGAATATATGGTGAAGTAGTAAAAAGAGACAGCGATTGCTGCCTCTTTTTGAACTAAAGCACCTGTTAAGTGCAATGATCTAGTGTTCATTCATTCGTTCAGGAATCGAAACGGTTCGTTCATTGACCACATTCCCCGTGTTTAGAGTCGTTTTGGGTTCGATTAATAGCAAATGAACTTCCTCTTCAGCAATTGGCTGATGTTCAATTCCTTTAGGTATCACAATAAACTCTCCTTCATTAAGAGCTATTTCACTATCCCTAAAACGGATGACCAGATGCCCTTTACATACAAAGAACATTTCGTCCTCGTCATCATGATGATGCCAAATGAATTCACCCTTAATCTTTACCATTTTAATGTATGAGTCGTTCAACTCTCCGCTTATTCTAGGATTCCAATAATCATTTATTTGCAAAAATTTTTCTTGGACATTCACCTTTGAAATCAATAGATCCCCTCCTCATTAATTGGAAACGTGTGTTTTTTCTTTTCCTGGATAAAATCACCTTTCTTCCATTCCCCTCCTCACGATTAAATAACAAGGTACGCAAAACCCTCTTGTATAATTAAGTTTACATACTTCAGTGGATCACGTAAAATCAAAAAATAGTATATAGATCATCATAATTAGTGATGCAAAAAAAGGAGAGTTGTTTTGGATATTAAATCTTTGGAAGTATTTAAAGCAGTAGCCATTGAACAAAGCATTACAAAAGCTGCTAAGAAATTAAATTATGTGCAGTCAAATGTCACTGCACGAATACAACGTCTTGAACAAGAATTAGGTGTTCCTCTTCTATATCGATATCACAAGAAGATATCCTTAACGCCTGCAGGACGTGAACTGTTGCCATATGTAAACAAATTACTCTATGATTTCGAAGAAGCGATAGAGGCAGTACAACTTTCCTCTACTCCGCGGGGAACTTTACACATTGGGGCTATAGAGTCAACTGCTTCTACAAGATTGCCAAAAATTTTTGCAGAATATCATAAGAATTTTCCACAAGTAGAATTGAGCATGTATATGGCACCTACTGTAGATCAGGTGAGTGCCATTCTCAACTACAAGGTAGACGGCGCATTGGTAGATGGTCCAATTCTTCATCCAGAAATTATTGAGTACCCTGTATTGGAGGAATCCCTAGTTCTAATTACAAGCTACTCTCAGGAGCAATTCCAGGTAGAATCAATTTTACATGAACCGTTGCTCTCGTCATTTGCGCATTGCATCTATTTGGGACGTTGGCAGCAATGGCTAGAGAGCAATGGCTTTGCTCCTATGAAGGTAATGGAATATGGTACTTTAGAGGGTGTCCTTAAATGCGTAGAAAATGGGCTAGGAGTCACTGTATTACCAAAATCTATGGTTGAATCTCGGGTGCAAGGCAGATTTACCTGTCATCCATTACCGGACCCACATAGAATAGTGCCCACTGTATTGATAAGACGTCGCGATTCTTACATGACCAGTGCTCTCTCACGATTTATGGAGTTGATGGGCATAACTAATATGTGATCGGTGACAGATAGTGGTTTTAGTAAACAAGATCATTTATGGCAAAAAAAGAGGATAGATAGAGCACGGTTATTTCAGCTCTTCTATCCTTTTAAATCATATAATTTGACATTTATTATGGCTTTTGAATGATTTTTTTATTTAGAGGAAGCATCAGTTCCTTCAACGACCCCTACAAAGTCAATCAGCACGCCGCCTTTTTCTGGATCTTCTTTCACCCGGAGGGCAAGTGCCTTTTTCTTCCCGGTTTTTGTATCTTCATAATTTGCATGGAACACGTGAATGCTGGCTTCTTCCAATTGAAAATCCTCATAAGAAAGCCTGTCTATGCCCCATTCTTTTTTCAGTTTCAACATGTCATCCGGGCTCGGGACCGCACCTTCGACGTAGACATCTTCCATTTTTCTTTTATTTCCTTCGGTGATGGCTTCAAGCATACGCTCTGCAGCAACAAGCCTCCTGTCTTTCCCTTCGTCTTCCCTTTGACATGCACTCAGCAAAAGAATACACATCAAAATGAATAAGAACTTCTTCATATTTCTCTCCCACCTTCTCCTTAAAATGTAAAGGATGAAAGCGCTATATGCAATCTTTATTCAAAAAAGACTGTAAAACGTCACGTTTTACAGTCTTTTTGCTACATCAGTGTATGAAGGAACGCTGTGGCAATGCCAAAATAGATCAGCAGTGATAAAATATCATTCAATGTTGTAATCAGCGGTCCAGATGCAATAGCCGGATCCACGTTTAATCTGTGTAAAATAATGGGCACGATAGTACCTGCCATTGTTCCAATAATGAGTGTCGCAAGGAGCGAGGAACCAACCACAAAGCCTAAAATCATATTGCCCTGCCAAACCATCGCGACAACTGTAATAATGATTGAACAGACAATCCCAATGTAAATACTTGTTCTCAGCTCTCTAAAAATAAGGCGCATAATGGTTTTTTTCGTTAATTCTTCTTTTGAAAGCCCTCTAATAACGACCGCAAGAGACTGTGTACCTGTATTCCCTGTCATCCCTGCAATCATCGGCATGAAGAAAGCAAGAGCAACAACTTGCTGAAGCGTATCTTCAAAGAAATTTAATATACTGCCTGAAATGAGCCCAATGAATAAAAGTAAAATCAGCCATGGAAGACGGCGGTATGCCGCAACAAATGACGGTGTTTCAAACGTGATATCTTTACCAGAGGCAGCAAACTTCTCATAGTCTTCGCCTGCCTCTTGAATGACGACATCAATGATATCATCGACTGTGACAATTCCGACAAGGACATTGTTCTCTTCCACAACAGGAATGGCGAGGAAATCATACCGTTCAATCAGCTTTGCAATTTCTTCCTGGTCTTGAAATGCTCCGACAGCAATGACTCTTGTAAACATGAGATCCTGCACCTTTTCATCCGGTTCACCTAAAATAAGGTCACGGTATGAGAGGACACCTACAAGCTGTTTTTGATCATTGATCACATATAAGTAGTTAATCGATTCTGCAATTTCAGCAAAACTTTTCAGCTTCACAACCGCATCCTGAACTGTATAATGCTGAGGAATCCATACATACCGGTTGGTCATGATCCGGCCTGCTGTCTCTGAAGGGTAATTCATCAAAAGCTGGACGGCCTTTGATTCCTCCGCTTCCATGTTTGATAAAAGCTGATCTTTTAGCTCATCATCCATTTCATCAAACAAGTTGGCTAAGTCATCGTTATCCATTTTGTTTGTAACGAAGGTAGCTTTGTCTTTCCCTACTTTTTCAAGAATGATCTCTTGATATTCCCGCTCAAGCTCACCCATCATTTCCGTTACATCATCGACCGTTAAAAAACTGAGAAAGCGTCCGCGGTGTTTTTCTGGAAGCTCTTTAAATAAATAGGCCATATCATACGGCTGAAGCTCTTCCATAATGTTTTTAAATTCTTTGCGTTTTCCATCTCTTAATAAAATAATGATTCTTAAAATGAGTTCATCGTACGTAATGTTCTGTATCATTGCTGTTACCTCCCCAAAGTCAGGAGATACCCGAATCCCTTAGAACGTGTGGGGTCAGGATCTCCTCTATCTGATGTCTCAATTTGATCTTTTGACATAATCTCTATGTGTCTCGAATCGGGATGATCCATCCCCACACCTCCTTTTCTTATAAAAAAGCACCTTCAACCGAATGAAGGCGCTTTGTAAGCATGGCAAAATAAACACTTGCTCCTTCAATCGTAGAGCTTTAGCACTGTATGGCATAGGATAAATCCAGCTGCATTAAAAATCACCTTATGTCGATGATTTCTGTTGACCCATTGGCGTCTTTGGACATTTTTGGGCAGCAGCGTATCTCCATACAGGAGCCTCACCTAACGAAGTCTCATATTGTTAACACACTGAGATTACAGAAAAAGCGTAATGATGTCAATAAGCAAGATGCCAAGTCTCGTCATGTATTCGCTTACTTTTCAAAAAAAAGAGCGATAGACAAGTTGACCATCGCCCTTTCATGCATTTTATTCCTCTTCCGGCTGATTCATATCCTCTTGGGAGAGGAGATGAAAGGAATCATGCAAAAACAAAGCATATCCTTCTCCATCAGGATGCGGAACATATTCCGCATAGTCCATTGTCTGTTCTTCTTCTTTTTTCTTCATATTCTCTCGCCTCCTTTCCCGTAGTTTGTCCTAATGAAAAAACCTTACACATAAAAGTGTAAAGAGTGATTTGTATAAAACAGCTGAGCTCATAAAGATGCGGTATATGTTTTCAAACATAATCATTACAGTTCTAGCTCTCATTAGATTCATCTTCGTTCCATTTTTACTTAACTTTTGTTTCTTACATCTACATTCATTGGGCTTCCACTGGAAGGGATTGCTCTTTTAATGACAGCTGATTCTATCATGGACATGGCGAGAACAACAACTAATATCATTGGCAATGCACTGGCAACCGTCGCTGAGAGAGGTACCACCATTGATTGATCACACAATGTATAATACTAAGTATAAGAAATGAATATTGGGGGATATGATGATGAATGAAACTAAACTAAACATGCACTTTTCAAATGATTTATTAAAAAAAGTAAGAGAACATTTTTTATATATTGATGAGGATCCTATCCTCAAAAAGGAACGGCTTTTTTTTGATAATGCAGGTGGCTCTCTTCGTCTAAAACAGGCAAATCATATATTTTCAATCATTGAAGGCATCCCAGATTGTTCTGAAAGAAATCATAAAACTGCAAAACACTTGATTGATATCCAGAAAAAAGGGATTGTTGATCTTCAAACCATTTTTAACGTTAAACAAGGAAGCTTCGCCACATATCTGACAGCATCACAGGCTATCTTTCAAACTACGGGTGTCATTGCAGAACATATTCAAGGAACAAATATTGTCACAACATCCTTAGAACATCCAGCAGCTTATGACGCAGCTAGTTTTTATGCAAATAAATTAAACAAGGAGCTGAGAGTGGCCAAGTCTAATCCTTTAACAGGCGGAGTGAACGCAGAAGACATCTTGGCATTAATCGATCAAGATACTGTTCTTCTAAGTGTCATCTATGCTTCGAATATCTCTGGTGCTATTTTAGACATTGAACAAATTGTACAAGAGGCAAGAAAAAAGAACCCAAACTTATTTATCATTGTTGATGCCGTTCAACATGCACCTCATGGTTTAATTGACATTGAAAAAACACCTGTTGATGTGATAAATTTTGCCCCATATAAATTTTTTGGTGTTAGAGGCTGCGGGGTTGCTTATTTATCGGAAAGAGCTGCTCTTCTCCCTCATCATAAGTTAAAAGGAAAGAAAGAAACTGAATGGGAGCTAGGAAGTCCAGCACCTGCACATTATGCGGCTATTAGCGCAATTGTTGATTATGTGTGCTGGCTTGGTGGTCATTTTACGACAGTGAATGCCAGACGACAGTTATTTGCAGCAGGTATGGAAGCTATCGCAAAACAAGAAAGATCTTTATTAAAAATAATGCTAGACGGGACACCCAACGTAAAAGGGCTAAGAGAGATCGAAGGCGTTACCGTGCATCTTGATGACCATGATTTATCAAAAAAAGATTTCATCGTAGCCATATCAATAGAAGGAACAAACCATGAGGATGCAGTAAGACAATATGAACAGCATGGTGTGATCGTATATGAAAGGGTGAATACAAGCATTTATTCTAAAAGGATGCTGGATTCCTTTGGAATGAAAGGAGCTATTAGAATATCACCTCTCCATTGTCATCATATTCAAGAGATTGAGACGTTTTTAAGAACAACTGAAATGATAAGCAGTCAACATAAAAAGCATTAACATGCTTGGTGTACAGATACATGGAAGTAAGCTATTCAGTTTAAAAGTTGATATTCATTTGCACTTGTATACAATCATTTAAGCAAAAATAGCGGTCTGAACCAGCTATCCATGATGGATAAATGGTTCAGACCGCATAAAAATTTATCTTAGGATTGCAGGCCGATTAATCATCCCATTCTTGCTTCAGGATTTTGCCTGTTTTAGCGGAAATCTCAAAATCAACTTCCTCGCCGCCTGGTGTAGTGATTTCAACTTCATAAATGTACACACCATTTTCTTTATCTAAATCTGAATCTGTAACTGTGCCTTTTACTTTTGCAAGGGCAATTTGTTCAGCCTGCTTTTTGGTGATTTTCACATTTTGTTTCTTTTCTTTCACTGGATCATTCAGCGCTTTTCCTGTTTTTGCATCGACATATACTTTATATTCAAAGCCGCCTTTTTTAATCTCGACCTCATACACCCATTTTCCTTTTTTACGCTCAAGGTCCACATCATCCACATAGCCTTTCACAACTTTTAATGCTGCTTTTTCAGCTTGTTTCTTTGAGACAAACGATGATTTCTTTTGCACCACTTGCTCGGCGTTTGCTGTTTGATTTGTATTTTGCGCTTGAAGTGTGAAACCACCTGCGACAAGAGTTCCTGTTAATGCTGTAGCTACTAGTACTTTTTTCATCATGTTCATTTCCTCCTCTGTTTGATTTCTCCTTTATCTTAATAAAACAAGATGATAAAGGAAGGAAAGAAACATGAGAATATCATGAGAAAAGGATTAGTTTTCGTACGTAATGCCTTCAATGTCTCCTGTATACGCGTTCACAAGCACCTCTGCCTCTCTACCATCAGGCAAATCTAGCTCCACCTCAAACACGAGCATGCCGCTAAATGTTTCAAGATCTGCATCATCCACTGTCCCCCCGACTTCTTTTATGGCGATTTGAATGGCTTCTTCCACCGTGATTTTCGTCAGCTTCTTTTCTTTAGAGGTTGTTTTTTTCTTTTCTGCTTCTATCACCTTAAAGGTTTGTTTATCGACAGCCACTTGATATAATTCTTTTTTTGATTGGATCGTAAAGATAAAACGATCTGACTTCTCTTTCTTTTGGATCACGGTTCCGTTCACTTTTTTAACGGCCGCTTCTTCTGCTTGCAGTGCAGCATTTTTTTCATTTGGCTTTTGATAGCTTTTTAACTGTTTGATTTCTTTCATTTGACCGCTTGCAGAAGATGCAATGATTTGATAGATGCCATTTGAATTTTCCAGCGTCAATGTATAGTCCTGTTTATGATTGATTAAATCAATATTTGTAATGTTTCCATTGTAGTCTTTTGCGATGATTTTTTTGATTTCTGCTTCACTTAATAATTTTTGATCAATGGTTTGAATCATAAGCATTGCAAAGGCCGCAAGAATGACGAGACATCCTGCGAGCGCAAGCACCATTTTCATTTTTCTAGACATGCAGCGCCTCCTTCCTATTTCCTATTTTATAAGGAGGAAATGAGAAATTGATGAGAAAAGACCTATTTATTTCTGAAAAAGAATGGTCATGGTTGTCCCGTCGCCTATACGGCTGTCTACCTTTAGTTCAGCCCCGTGCTCTTCAGCAATTTGCTTCGCAATTGAAAGACCCAGTCCGGTTCCGCCCGTCTCACTGTTTCTCGCTTCATCCACACGGAAAAAGCGGTCAAAGATTTTCGGCAGATCCTCTTCTTTTATGCCAATACCTTTATCAATGACTGAAATAAACGGCTTGTCTCCTGCTCTCCCGCAGGTCACACCAACTGGCTCTGCACTATATTTAACCGCATTGTCAATTAAGATGGTCAAAAGCTGTTTGATTTTCTCTTCATCTCCCTCAGCGACGAGCGGCTGATTTGTTTGCACATCAGGATGAATGCTTCGATTAGTTGCGACTTCAAGTGTATGACATACCTGCTTGCATAAATGACCAAGATCAACTGGCTTCATGTTCAAGTATAGCGGTTGACCATTTTTCGCAAGTGTTAATAATTGATCTGTCAGTCTTTTCATTTTTTTCGCTTCATCATGAATCGCTTGAGAGGATTCTTCTACAACCTCTGGACGTGTCTGTCCCCAGCGTTTTAGTAAATTACTGTAGCTCATAATAACGGTAATCGGTGTCTTCAATTCATGAGAGGCATCATGCAAGAATTGTTGCTCTTTCTCATAATGTTTCTCGAGTATTTCTGACATTTCATTAAAGGTTTGTCCCATTTGATACAATTCATCCTTTGAATCGCCTGCTAGTTTGATTCGTTTAAACGCCTTCTCTTTCATACTTGCCTTCATTGTATTGGTCATTCTACTAATAGGGCGGACGATTTGTTTTGTTAAAATGTGGCCAGTAAAATAGGAAAGCACAATAATTAAAACGCCAGTAGCGATTAAAATCATTCTTAATAACGCCAAATTCTCTTCCGTATTTTCGATTTCTTCATATAATTGAAGCGACACAATCTCACCATTTGTCCAAATGACTGGAATAGCAGCGAACGCAATCATCTGCTTGTTGTATTCTTTAATTTCTGCTGTCTGACCAGATTCATATGTAAAAGGCAGTGAGCTAAACGTTGATTCCTTTGTGATAGTTAGCTTCGATTGGTCCTTTTCTGTCACGACACGGATCATGCCATTTTGAGGCAGGTACGCCTTCAGTAGCTCCGAGGATGGAAGGCCCTCTTCTTCTGATTTTTTTAGAGCAATAGCAATATTTTCGGCCACCTCAGATAGACGAGACATATCTTTTTGCGTCAAGGTCATCGAAAAAATAAAATAAATGGCTGTATGAAACAGCAGCACCATTAAAAACAAAGACAGCGACGTATAAAGCTGGATTTTATTTTTTAATCTCATTCTTTATCCTTTCATCACATAACCCACACCTCTCACTGTGTGAATCAGCTGTTTTTCAAATGGGTAGTCGACTTTTTTTCTTAAATAGCGAATATAGACATCCACAACATTTGTGTCACCGAAGTAATCAAAGCCCCAAACGGCTGTTAAAAGCTGATCCCTTGTGAGCACTTGCTGCTGATGTTTCAGCAAGTGGACAAGCAGGTCATATTCTCTCGGTGTGAGCTCAAGCATTTGTCCGCCCCTTTGTATGTCTCTTGTTTTCTCATTGACGGTCAGATCTGCTATGCTCAATTCTGTTTCCTTTTCTTCTTGCGCACTTATATTGAATCTCAGCTGCGCACGAATTCGCGCTAATAATTCTTCTATGTCAAAAGGCTTTGTAATATAATCATTTGCCCCAAGATCAAGGCCGCTTACCTTATCAGGAACACTCCCTCTTGCTGTAATCAAAATAATGGGCGTGACTGTATTTGTCTTTCGAACCCTTCTAAGCACCTCAAGGCCGCTTAATTCTGGAAGCATGACGTCAAGCAGCACTAAATCGAAGCTATCTTCTTCAAGAGCCTGGAGTCCGCTCATGCCTGTATCTTTGACGGTGACCTCATATCCTTCATATTCAAGTTCAAGTGACAGCACCCTTGCAATTTTCTTTTCATCTTCGATCACGAGTATCTTCCCTTTGTTCATCTCTATCTCTCCTATCTAAAAGGCAGGCTTGTCTTTCCATTATTATATGTTGCCTTTCGCATTTGGAACAGTCACAAACTTCACATCTTATTTTTCATATGAATATTGATAAACAAGAACATTCGTTCTATACTAAAGTTATCACCATAACAGTTATTGATATTGTAAGCACCTGAACGTAATCCTATTTCATTTGTTGTATAAACATATCTATAGAATATGCAAATCTCGCTCATTTTAAAAAATACAAGGAGGAACACCATTCTATGAAAAGCAAAAACAATGTAAATTTAACACACTTTTCAGATGTATACATAGAGGGTTTAACGTCTTTTGTTTTAGATGAAGAACAAGTAAAATTCACTGCTTTACCAAACGCATATTTTAAGTTCACCGAAGGACAATACAGAATTGTCATACTCAATGAAATTGAACCGGTTGGATTCTTTGTACTACATGCAACAGATCGTGTTAAGGATTATTCAGATAACCCAAACGCTATGTTGTTAACTTCATTATCTATTCATCAGACGCAGCAAGGAAAAGGATATGCGAAACAAGCAATGTTCTTATTAAATCAATTTGTCACCTCTGAATTTCCTAACTGTAACGAGATCGTACTGGCTGTGAATCATCAAAATATTCCTGCTCAGACTCTGTACTCACAAGTAGGCTATAAGGATACAGGTAAAAGAAAAATCGGTCCAATTGGCGAACAGTTGATAATGAGTTTATGGTTATCCTAACTGTTCACAAAACGAATACTAGAGTAAAAAATATTTTAGAACAAAAATAATTCCGCTCAATCTTCCTTCTTCTCACTTCTCAACTATCACTTATTTTCGTTGTTTAGTCAGAAAGCCTTTTTTAGTTCTTTCCACCCATTTTGATCTATACAGGTGCAAGCTCACTATGCAGCATTTCCTTCTTTTTCATATGATATCAAGAGTTTTCCTCAAAAGACGACCCCTTTCGGCAAGATGTGAGGAGACTTGCACATTTGATAATAGATTGATTATTTGAAAAATTATTACAATTGACCCTTTCCGAACAAAAGTTTCTTTTATACAATAACATTACGCAGCCTGAATCTACTTTGAAAACAAAATAAGGAGGGCTTTCTTATGAAAGGTGAAATTCGCTTAATTCCGTATGAAGTAAAAGCCAATGTGATGGAAGCGAAAGAGACGCCGGAAAGTATTCAGGAGATTAAAGCACCCGAACTTTGGTCAAGTGGCTTCAAAGGAAAAGGCATAACCATTGCTGTCCTTGATACAGGTTGCGACACGGAGCATCCCGACTTAAAAGATCAGATTATCGGAGGGAAGAACTTTACCGATGATGACAATGGAGATGCGGATAATGTGAAAGACTACAATGGGCACGGTACCCATGTAGCAGGAACAATTGCAGCAACAGATCAAAATGGCGGCATTTTAGGGGTTGCCCCTGAAGCCAAGCTGCTTATCGTGAAAGTCCTCGGCGGAGAAAATGGCAGTGGGAAATACGAATGGATCATTAATGGCATCAACTATGCCGCAGAGCAGAAGGTGGATATTATCTCCATGTCTCTCGGTGGTCCAAGCAATGAGCCAGCCCTGCAGGAGGCCATTCAAAATGCGGTAAAAAGCGGTGTGCTTGTTGTTTGCGCAGCAGGAAATGAAGGAGACGGGGACGAGCGTACTGAAGAGTTCTCCTATCCAGCTGCATACAATGAGGTCATTGCCGTCGGCTCTGTCTCCCTTGCAAGAGAATCCTCTGAATTTTCCAATGCCAATAAAGAAATCGACCTCGTCGCTCCAGGAGAAGACATTTTATCCACTCTCCCTAACCATAAATACGGCAGACTCACAGGTACTTCAATGGCTGCCCCTCACGTGAGCGGTGCACTGGCCATTATTAAAAATGCTGAGGAAGAAGCGTTCCAGCGTAAGCTGACAGAACCTGAGGTCTATGCTCAGCTTGTGAGAAGAACCCTTCCGCTGAAACAATCAAAAACCCTTGTAGGGAATGGATTTTTATATTTAACTGCACCTGATGTACTTTTAGAAAAAACATTGGAAGCAGATCTTTTATCTCTATAGCTTAAATTTAGGTCCTGAGAAAAGATCGAATTTTCTCAGGATTTTTTTAATTAAAATTATTCAAAATTTACTTTGACGAAATGAAGTGAACGTTATATAATCGAACACAATAAATTCATAGTTTGAGAGTCGGTAATTCGATGACACGTCGAATTTTAATTGGGAAGACCGGTGAAAATCCGGCGCGGTCCCGCCACTGTAAGTGAGGAGAGCTTTTCTTTTTGATCCACTGTCATGAGGATGGGAAGGATGAAAAGCTTGAAGATTCACCAGCCAGGATACCAGCCGCTCTATCACATCAAACCCCCTACGGTTGATAGGAGATGTCGGATAAGCGTCAGTTGTGCTCACGCTTCATTTCGCACACACATTTTGTCTTTTTAAACCAGACATTTGCCCTCATCAATCTAGACCATGAGTGTGAATGTCTTTTTATATTTTAGAGGAGGAATTGGAATTGACAATTGTTAAAACAAGTAATTTAGGTTTCCCACGAATTGGTTTAAACAGAGAATGGAAAAAAGCACTTGAGTCTTACTGGAAGGGTCAAACGAACCGCGAAACCCTCTTAAGCACACTGGATGAACAATTTTTAACCGCCATTAAAACACAAATTGACCAACAAATTGATGTTGTTCCTTCTGGAGACTTCACCTTCTATGATCACGTGCTGGATACTGCTGTTATGTTCAATTGGATTCCAGAGCGCTTCCGCAGCTTGAAAGACCCGCTAGATACATACTTTGCGATGGCGAGAGGAACAAAAGATGCTGTCTCAAGTGAAATGACAAAATGGTTTAATACAAACTATCACTACATCGTTCCAGAATACGAAAAAAGCACCGAATTCAAACTCACACACAACAAACCGCTTGAAGCTTATGAAAAGGTAAAAAAGGCGTTTGGCGTTGAAACAAAACCTGTTGTACTTGGACTTTATACATTTGTCTCTCTCTCAAAAGGCTATGAAGCAAATGAAGTGAAAGAGATCGAGCAGCGTCTAGTGCCGCTTTATACTCAAGTTTTAAAAGAACTTGAAGAAGCCGGCGTCAAATGGGTTCAAATTGATGAGCCTGCACTTGTCACAGCTTCAAGTGAAGACGTGAAAGCAGTAAAAGAAATCTATCAAACAATCAAAGAAGCCGTACCTGCCTTAAACATTCTTCTTCAAACATACTTTGATTCAGTTGATGCCTATGAAGAGCTTGTCTCTTACCCTGTTGAAGCCATCGGTCTTGATTTTGTCCATGATCAAGGGCGCAACCTTGACCAAGTGAAAAAGCATGGCTTCCCGAAAGATAAAATTTTAGCAGCCGGCATCATTGATGGAAGAAATATTTGGAGGTCAGATCTTGGCGAGCGATTATCGTTTATTTCTGAGGTGATTGCTGACGTTCAGCCGAAAGAAGTGTGGCTACAGCCATCAAGCAGCTTGCTTCATGTACCAGTTGCGAAACACCCGAGCGAACAGCTTGAAGAAAAACTATTAAACGGACTTTCTTATGCCACTGAAAAGCTGGCTGAATTAACACTTTTAAAAGAAGGCTTAACAAAAGGAACGGCTGCCATTGATGCAGACATCAATGAAGCAACACAAGCGCTTCTTACCTTAAAAGAATTTGCGAAAGGAACAAATGCGGATCTGACAGCAGAACGTAACAATCTTTCATCTAAAGATTTTAAACGTCCAGTTGCCTTTGAAGAGCGCCTTCGTATCCAAAACGAATCTCTTGGGCTGCCGCTCCTACCAACGACAACGATTGGCAGCTTCCCGCAATCAGCTGAAGTGCGCAGTGCTCGTCAAAAGTGGCGTAAAAATGAGTGGACAGATGCAGAATATGATGAATTTATTAAGCAAGAAACAAAAAGATGGATTGATATTCAAGAAGAGATTGGTCTGGATGTTCTCGTTCATGGAGAGTTTGAACGTACAGACATGGTTGAATACTTCGGTGAAAAGCTAGCCGGATTTGCCTTTACGAAATTTGCTTGGGTGCAATCCTATGGATCGCGCTGCGTGAAGCCGCCAATCATTTATGGAGATGTAGAATTTACAGAGCCAATGACTGTGAAAGAGACGGTTTACGCACAAAGCTTAACTGAGAAAAAGGTCAAAGGAATGCTGACAGGACCTGTCACCATCTTAAACTGGTCTTTCCCAAGAACAGATATCTCCCGGAAAGACATTGCCTTCCAGATCGCATTCGCTTTGCGTAAAGAGGTAGAAGCGTTAGAAGAAGCAGGTATTCAAGTCATTCAAGTAGATGAGCCTGCGCTTAGAGAAGGTCTTCCGCTCAAAGAAAGTGATTGGGCAGAATATTTAAACTGGGCAGCCGAGTCATTCCGTTTATCAACATCTTCTGTTCAAAATGAAACGCAAATTCATACACATATGTGCTACAGTAACTTCGAGGATATTGTCGATACGATCGAAGACCTTGATGCCGACGTGATCACGATTGAGCACTCACGCAGTCATGGTGGATTCCTTGATTATTTAGAAAAACATCCGTATATGAAAGGACTTGGACTTGGGGTATATGACATCCATAGCCCGCGCGTTCCATCTATTGAAGAAATGAGTAAAATCATTGATGATGCACTGAACGTATGTCCGACAGATCGCTTCTGGGTCAACCCTGACTGTGGTCTAAAAACAAGACAAGAGCCTGAAACCATTGCTGCTTTGAAAAACATGGTCACATCTGCTGAAGTGGCTCGTAAAAAGCTGGCGCAGCATGCATAATGGATTTCTCCCCCCTGCTGAACATGGCAGGGGTTTTTTTATCCGCATATTGTCCTGTTCGATCATCTACTAGGATGATTCCTTTTCTAGCATGATTCGTTTATACTAGAGAAGTCAGTCGAACAAAGGGAGGAAGACAATGAATCACGAAGCTTTTTTACAACGCGCAATTGATCTTGCAGTAGAAGGAGTCAATAATGGTACTGGCGGCCCTTTTGGAGCAGTCATTGTCAAGGATGGTCAGATTATTGCAGAGGGAAGCAACAATGTCACAACAAATAATGATCCTACTGCACATGCAGAAGTCACAGCCATTCGAAAGGCGTGCCAGGCTCTACATACATACCAATTAGAAGATTGTATTTTATATACAAGCTGTGAGCCTTGCCCGATGTGCCTCGGCGCTATTTACTGGGCTAGACCAAAAGCGGTGTATTTTGCAGCTGGACATCAGGATGCCGCGACTTCTGGTTTTGATGACTCGTTTATTTATGAAGAAATCAACAAAGAATACGAATCAAGAAACATTCCATTTTACCAGCTGACTCTTCAAAAAAACCTTGCGCCATTTGAAGCATGGGAAGCATACGACAAAAAGAAAGAATATTAAAAAAAGACACCTGCCCACAGCAGGTGTTTCAAATTGTTGACAAAGGGCGAAAATGATGTTTATTTTCGCCCTTTGTCTTCTTTTCAGCGTGATAGAAAACCTTTGCAGTCTAGGAAGGACGAGCATCCGAGCGGAGCGAATTTGACATTCAAGAGCACTGGAGCGCAGACCTGACAAAGAATGCGAAGGTTTGTCTTCTATTACTCAGCCACTTCAAGCTCCACTTCGATGTTCCCTCTTGTTGCTTTTGAATATGGACAGAATTGATGCGCAGCCTCGACAAGCTCTTTTGCTTTGTCATGGTCAAGCCCTTTAGCGGACACAATCAGCTTCACGCCAAGTTTAAAGCCCCCATCGCTTTCATCTTTTAATAGACTAACATGCGCCTCTACTTCTGATTCAATTTCTATCCCTTGCTTCTTGGCTACGTGTTCAAGCGCTCCGCCGAAACAGGCCGCATAGCCTGCTGCAAATAATTGCTCTGGATTCGTGCCAGTCTCTCCATCTTTCTTTGCGTTTGGCATGACAATGTTATGATCAAGCACACCATCGTCTGAACGAACATGCCCAGCTCTTCCATGCTGCGCCTTTACTTTTGCTGTGAATAATGGTTTCATCTCCATCTCCATCTCCTCCTTTTTCTATTAATACCTTTCACGTTCTATTCATTTCTCAAACATTTATCGCACATTGAAGAATTTTTCATTTTTAGTCTGTATTTATTTTAAAAAGGAAGAAAATCTTATACAATGATAAGTATGACAAAAAATAGTTGGTGACTGACATGACAAATGAATTCGAACATATGAAGCTGGAAAATCAGCTTTGTTTCTTGTTATATGCAAGTTCAAGAGAGATGACGAAGCAGTATAAACCGTTATTAGAAGAGTTAAACATCACCTACCCTCAATATTTGGCACTGCTTTTATTGTGGGAGCATGGGACGTTAAATGTGAAGACAATGGGCGAGCTTCTGTATTTAGACTCCGGTACACTCACCCCCATGCTCAAACGGATGGAGCAAAACGGGCTCATCATCCGAAAGCGCTCAAAAGAGGATGAGCGGTCTGTGCAAATTCGTTTAACTGAGTATGGAGAACAGCTAAAAGAGAAGGCAACTGCGATTCCATTTCACATGCTGTCTGGAACTGGCAGATCAGAAGAAGAGCTGAAAACACTGCGTGCCTCTTTACATGAGCTTTTGCAAAAATTAACACAACCAAAAGGCTGAGGGAACATTCCCTCAGCCTTTTATGATGTCAATTATTGGGCCACAGCCACTAGTTCTACTTCAATGTTTCCTTGAGTTGCTTTTGAATATGGGCATACGCCGTGTGCTTTATGAACCAGCTCGTCTAATGCCGATTGCTCGATTCCAGTTCCTTTTACTTCTAATTTAACGCCTAGTTTGAAACCGCCATCCGAACTATCTTTGACTAAGCTCACATGTGCCGTTACTTCACTTTCAAAGCGGATGCGCTCTTGTCTCGCTACCATTTGAAGGGCTGAATCAAAACATGCAGAGTATCCTGCTGCGAATAATTGCTCTGGATTCGTTGCTTTTTCAAGCTTTTTCGCTCTTGGTGTTCCAGGCATTGCCACATCATGCTCTAGTACTCCATCTGTTGAAACAACCTTTCCTTCTCTTCCTCCTACAGCTGATACCGTTGCAGTAAATAAAACGTCTGACATCAATATAACCCTCTTTCTCTCCATTAATGTTTTCTACAATTGAATTGTACACAATCTAATTTTAAGAGTCAATGAAAAAGCACTCTTATTAATCTTTCCTACAAGTTTCATTTTTATGAACATATCACGCTGGTTCATTTTAAGGCAGTCAATCAATAAAAAAAGCCCTTGAAATAGGGCTTTTAAATGGTAACATGTTGCGGATTCGGTTGTTCTAACGTGTGGTTTCTGTTATCCGGATCGGCATTTGCTGATGCCAGCCATAATGCCATGATCGTGATGCTTGTACAGACGACTGCCCATTTTTTAAAATTCATATAAACAATCCCCTCTCTGAATATAGATTCGAGCATGTTCCGCTTCTCTGTAGAACATGGAAGATTTTTCATAATCCTCCCATTCATTATAATACTTTGCGGTGTCTAATGCTAGCTCCTCTATATCTGGATATGCATAGGCAGACTCTAAAAAATGGAAAATTCGTTTAATATGCTCGGCATCTTGTCTCAAATACAATGCTTCTAGAAATTTTGTCTTTTGAATATGAATATCATCCTGAAGAGCTTCTGCTCGTTTCATACATTCTTCTCTGTAGTATAATGCTTCTTCGTTTTTACCTTGTTTGTATAATATCTGAGCGGCTGTATAAAGAGGGTCTATAGATCGACGAAGATGATGGGATTGATTTTGATCAAATAATGAGATGGATTCTTTCATTAAGTCGAGTGCGCGGTTCAAATCTCCCATTCTGTAATAGCTGTTGCCCATATTAAACAAAGAGGAAGCAATAAAACGCACATTCTGAAATTCTCTTGATCTCGCAAGTGCTCTTTCGAGATGTGGTAATGCCTTTTCATGCCTTCTCATATCATCATAATTACCGGCCACAATAAATTCACACTGAATGGTGCGAAGTGCATATAGTTCGTGCTGAACATAGACATCCAGCGCTAGTTTGGCATGGTGCATCGAGATATGGGTTTGTTTCATGTGATAATATATTTCTGACATTTTAAAATGATACTCCGCACGTTCAATATCATCTGATACAAAAGAAAGCTTATGTTCCGCCTTTTGATAAGACGATATAGCAGCAATGTATTGCCTTCGGCCGAATTCATACATGCCTCTGAAGAAATGATAGTAGTATTCAAGCATGCCTGTAACATGCGTTTGATGCTCATCTATTTCTTTCGAAAGCTCGGAAAAGTTGGCGCGAAGCTTTCCTTCCTTTAATGGCTTTAAATAATCGAGCATGACCTCATGCCTAAATTCCATTAAAGAAAAATAGAGAAGCAAGTTCTGATCTTCTTCCATTGAATCAAGAGAGGTGCGAATTTCCTGCTTTAACTGTTCTGCTTGTTCTGAATCAAATCTGCGGATTAATTCATACCACTTGTTGATTTTCACTCCAATATCCGAAGAGGGAATGATTTTCGCCATACGTTGCCTTCTCCAATCTTCTCAAAATATAAAACATTACCATATTTTATCATACTTGACCTGAGAAATACAAAAATGAGAGGAAAAAGAGAGCCTGTTGTGATTAGACTCTCTTTTGACATCGTTATTCTCTTATTTGTCCTTGACCACGAATGACAAATTTTTCAGAGGTTAAGGCTGGCAAACCCATCGGCCCTCTTGCATGCAGTTTTTGTGTACTAATGCCTATTTCTGCGCCATAGCCAAATTCAAAGCCATCTGTAAATCGAGTGGAGGCATTATGATATACAGCGGCAGCATCGACGGCTGTTAAGAAAAATGCCGCATGCTGATCATTTTCCGTAATGATGGCTTCAGAGTGCTTGGAGCTATAGGTTTGAATATGTTGAATCGCTTCTTCTATGTTCTGAACGATTTTGATACTGACAATTGGTGCTAAGAATTCCGTTTCAAAGTCAGCTGTTGTCGCAAGTGTTGCGCCCTGAGCAAGCGCGCACACGGCTTCATCTCCTCGTATCTCTACCCCATTTGCATGAAGGGCTTCAAATAACGAAGCGCCATGTGCCTTTGCCCATGTTTCATGAATGACAATGCTCTCGATGGCATTACAAACAGATGGTCTTTGAGTTTTGGCATTCAGAACAATCTGCTCAGCCATCTCTTTTTTGGCCGTTTCATCAATGTAGATATGACAGTTCCCTGCGCCTGTCTCAAGCACTGGCACGGTAGACTCTCTCACAACGAGATCAATTAAATTTTTCCCGCCTCGCGGTATGAGGACATCTAGGTAATCATTTAAGGTGAACAGCGTTTTAGCCGTTTCTCGGCCTGTATCTTCAATCAATTGCACACTGTCTACTGGAATATCCGTGGCATGAAGTGCTTCATGAATCACCTTCACAATCGCTTTATTACTATGAATGGCTGATGAGCTTCCTCTTAGAATGACAGCATTTCCAGTTTTCAAACAAAGGGTGGCAGCATCTACTGTCACGTTCGGTCTTGCTTCATAAATCATCCCAACCGTTCCGAGAGGCACACGTACTTTTTCAATCAAAAGACCATTTTCTTTTTGAATGGTTTCTAACGTTTCACCAATTGGGTCTTTTAGCTGAATCAGTTGAAGTGTAGCGTCTGCGATTGCCTCAATTCTCTCTTCCGTGAGTGTGATCCGGTCAATGACAGATGGAGTGAACTGCTTTTCCTTGGCTGCCTCAACATCCTTTTGGTTCTCCTCAATCAAAAAAGCTGAAGATGCTTTTAGCGCTTTTGCGATTGCGTCTAAAGCCGCATTCTTTTGTTCAGTCGTTTTTAATAGCAGCTGATCTTTGGCCACACTTGCTTTTTTTGCTTTTTCAAGAACTTCATTCATTGTATTCCCTCCTCAGTTTTGTACATGCTGTACCCAGTGATCTCGGTGTATAACCTCAGGCTTCTCATGTGAAAGCTCATCACTTCGCATCCCTTTAATGCCGAGAAGCTCATCAGACGCGTACAATGTTTGTCCCTTACCAACTAATCCGTTCGGACCGACGACCTCAACGACCTCTCCTTTAGAAAAATCACCAGCGACATCAATGACACCCGCCGGAAGAAGGCTTCTGCCGTTGTACAAAATCGCCGCTTCCGCTCCCGCATCAATCATGATTTTCCCAGAGACGGGTGAGTGGAATTGAATCCATTGACGACGGTTGTTAACGGCTGATAAGTCCTGTTCACCGATATACGTTCCATCACCTTGACCTGCGAGAATGTGAAGTAATTTGTCTTCCCCTGTACCCGTGCCAATGAAGACTTTGACGCCAAGTGAAAGTGCGGTTTGTGCAGCAGACAGCTTTGATTTCATCCCGCCTGTTCCAACCTTTGAACCAGTGCTCTTCGCATATGAAAATAATTCATCTGAAATGTGTGTCAGCGCATCGAACCGCTTTGCCTCAGGATGCTCATTTGGGTTTGCATCATAAATTCCATTAATGTCAGTTAAGATGATCAATTGATCTGCATGGATTAATCCACTGACAAGCGCTGACAGCATGTCATTATCACCAAAGGTCAGTTCCTCGATCGAAACCGAATCATTTTCATTAATAATCGGTAAAATTTTTCTTTCCAACAGCTCCATCATCGTTGCGTAAGCATTTCGATATCTTGTACGATCTGAAAAGTCATTACGTGTTAAAAGCATTTGTGCAGGCGTCATGTGAAACTGTGAAAATAGTTCAGTATATTTCTGCATTAATAAACCCTGACCAACGGCAGCAGCAGCCTGTTTTCCTTTTAAGGTCACAGGTCTTGAAGGATATCCTAAACTGCCAAATCCCGCCGCAACAGCTCCTGACGAAATTAAAATAACTTCATGCCCCGCTTCTCTGAGCTTTGCAATGGCTCTCACATGATCACACATTTTTTGTTCATCAATGGCTCCCTTTTGCTCTGTTAATGAACTGCTGCCAATTTTTATGACGATCCTTTGCTTTTTCATCATTGATTCCCTCCGCTATACCTTTAGGCACAAAAAAATCCCTTTTTCTCCTTAATTAAAGGACGAAAAGGGATTTTCCGTGGTACCACCTTCATTGAATAAGCATGCGTGTGCTTATTCCACTCAACTCCTGTAACGCCAGGCCTGCGCTTAGATTTTTCCTCTAAGGCTCAAAGGGTAGGTTCAGCAGCTGTCTGCGGCAAATGTTTCAGCATATCATTTGCTCTCTTTACACAGCAGTTCCTGCTTACTATTCCTTTTCAACGCTCGTTAATTTTTTTATATTATCACCAATTGCTTCAGAAAAGTCAAGCGGTCAATTAAACACGATCGTTTTATTCTCGTGAACAATAATCCGATCTTCTAGATGCCATTTGACAGCACGTGCAAGTACACTTCGTTCAATCGTACGACCAATATTCTTTAGTGCCTCTGCATCATCCCGGTGATCTACCCGCTCAATATCCTGTTCAATGATCGGCCCTTCATCTAAATCATTTGTTACATAGTGAGAAGTCGCACCAATTAATTTGACACCCCGCTCATATGCCCGCTTGTATGGGTTCGCACCGATAAACGCTGGCAGGAAGGAATGGTGAATATTAATGATTTTGTTCGGATGCTGTTCAATAAAGGCAGGCGTTAAAATTTGCATGTATCTAGCAAGCACAACCGCATCAATATCGTACTCTTCTAATAATGCGAGCTGCTCTTTTTCTGCTTCTTTGCGAATGTCTTTATTCGCCTTCACATGATGGAATGGAATCCCGAGCGCTTCTACTGTATCTTTCGCCGTTTCATGATTGCTGATGACAACCGCAATTTCAGCCATTAAATTTCCGCTCTGCCATTCCCATAGAAGCTCATGTAAGCAATGAAGTTCTTTTGACACGAAGATCGCCAGCTTTTTGAGCTCACTTGCGCGCGACATGCTCCACGTCATTTGAAATGATTCAGCAATTGGCTCAAAGCCGTTTTTCAGCTGATCAATATTAGCTGAGATGTCTTTCCAATCAAATTCAATTCTTAAAAAGAACCGGCCGCTTTCATGATCTGTTGTGTATTGACTGGATTCAATGATGTTTGCTCCGTACTCAAATAAAAAGGTAGATACAGCTGACACAATACCGGGCTGATCTGGGCAGCTGACAAGCAATCTTCCTTTTTGCTCGTGTTTTTGTCTGTGTAATTCAAGTTTTTCTGTAATCAATGTTCTCATGTATCATGACCTCTTTTACGTTTTCATTCTAATGAAATATTATACTGGACTGGAAAGAGAAAAAGCAATTGAGAGTCGCATTTTTTATTGAATATTCATTCAATTCTGCATCAGGCGTGATATAATGTGAATAGACCTTTTATCACAAAAGGAGTGATGGAGATGAAAAGCATGACTTTGTTTGGTAAAGTGAGCTTTTGGCTCGGCATCGTATGTCTGATCACTGGCATTTATCTTTTTATGACCGGAGAAAGACTCATTCCTTTACTCACGTTTGGTGTATGTTTTGTGCTTGTGAGTCAGCTTTACCGCAAAAATGAAAACGATTCCAATCATCATTCGATGTGACAAAAAGGCTGGCATCTGTTTGCCAGCCTTTTTTTATTCAATGATTTTTAGCCCTACCGCCGCAGACAGAATCAGTGCGATAAAGAAAATGCGTTTCGCCTCTTTCGACTCACCGTAAAACAGCATTCCGACAATGGCGCCTCCTGCAGCTCCAATTCCAGTCCAAATGGCATACGCCGTTCCCATCGGAATTGTATTCATCGCAAGAGACAGCATCAGAAAGGACAGCGAAAATCCAGCTGCAATGAATAAAACCCATTTCAGATGTCGATCTTTCTGGAATTGATTCATCATGGTGACACAAAGCATTTCTAAGATGCCTGCCCCAATGAGTAAAAGCCAGCTCACGATTCAGCCTCCCCTTTCTTTTCACCCGTTGTCAGTTTCAATCCTAATACACCGCACAAAAGCATCATGATCAGCAGTACTTTAACTAGCTGAACCGGCTCACCAAGTACCATGCCTAAGGTAACGGTACCTGCTGTTCCAAGCCCGGTAAAGACGGCATAAAGTGTGCCAACTGGCAGCACACTTGTTGCTTTTATGAGTAAATAAAAGCTCACGATAATACAAACGATGGTTGCGCTCCATTCAAGAAGCGAGTGGGCATATTTCAATCCCATCACCCAGCCGACTTCAAATATAGCCGCAATGAATACACTTCCCCATTTCATCCAATCTCTTCCTTTCTGACCAATTTCAAGCAACAAAAAAGCCCGGAAATCGATCGTTTGATCAAATCTCCCGGGCTTTTATCCCTCCGTGTCCATATGATCTATTCTAAAGATCCTATGTGTTTCCTCTCGGTCCAGACTACGTCGCCGCACGGAACCCTAGAAAACCAATTCATTATAAGCAGACCTGCCATAGAGCAGATTCTGTATGGAAAAATTGTATCACACCCCAGTATGCCGGTCTACTGCTTTACCTTCTCATTCAAATATACTTGTTCATTTTTCGAAAGAAATTTTATGGGACCGCCGTATACTAAGTGTTAGAAACAGGTCAACTGATAAAGAAGATTTGCGGGCTATTTCGCGTGCTGCGAACTGAAGGGAAATGAGCGTATATGACCATCCATTTATTTTTTATTACATTGACGATCAAGCGTAAATATAAGGACATGGAGACCGTTCTTTACGAACAAGAAGTCGAAACATTTTATGAAGAAATGAAACAGAAACAACTAAAGTATATGAACTAAAACAGGACATCAATAATGCGAAAAGGTGGAAATTGACATGTTTATGATACTTGCATTGCTTGATTGTTATACGAGGAAGAAGGATCAGGTTTAGACACATTCCGCATTCCTTAAAGCACGGTACGCCAATCCATACCCAACGCAAAGAGAGCAGCAAGAAATGCTCAGACGTTAGAGGAACGATCACACCGCTGGTATAATGAAATAAGATTGATGTGATGAACGTTCAACTTTAGGATGCTGCATTTACAGATCATCCGTTGTCTCGGCCCAAACAATGCTGAAAAACATTTTATAGGAAATCTAGAGGTGGATTCATATGATGATAACCGATGAACAAAAACATGAATTTTATCAAGCACTTGTTGACAAGAATCCGCAATATGACGGCACATTCTTTGCCTGTATTAAGACAACTGGTATCTTCTGTCATGCCACATGTACGGCTAGAAAGCCAAAATATGAAAACTGTGAGTTTTTCTTTACCGCGGAGGAAGCACTGCTGGCAGGGTATCGTCCATGCAAGCGCTGCACACCATTAACATACCCTAACAGCATTCCCGAAGAAGTCAAAACACTCGTTTCAGCAGTAGAAAAAAATCCTGAGAAACGCTGGAAGGAAGAGGACTTTCGCCAATTAGGGATTCACTCTGCCACAGCTCGAAGAAAATTTAAAGACATTTACGGCATGACCTTTGTTCAATATGCAAGATCACGCCGAATGGGACTTGCCTTTAAAGAAATTTTGAACGGAAAAAAAGTGATCGATCAGCAGGTCACTTTCGGCTATGAATCTTCAAGCGCCTTCAATGATGCATTTACGAAAATCATGGGGAATCCCCCTAAAAAAGCGCAGATTAACATTCTCTATGCTAATTTTATTTCCACACCGGTCGGGCGGATGATCAGCGTGACAGATGCCACACATGTGTATTTACTGGAATTTATGGACAGGCGGGGACTCGAAAAAGAAATTGAAACATTAAGAAAAAAGCATCATGCCCGCATTTTAGTTGGAGAAACAAACGTCCATCAGCAATTGGCAAAGGAATTGGCCTTATATTTTGAGAAAAAGCTTACCAAGTTTACTGTGCCACTTTCCTTACATGGCACCCCTTTTCAAATGAAGGTGTGGGACATACTCTCACGTATTCCAGCAGGTGAAACAAGATCATATAGAGACATTGCCAATATGCTTGGCGATCCGCACTTGGTTCGGGCGGTTGGCAATGCAAATGGTGCCAATCAAATGGCAATCATCATTCCATGCCACCGCGTCATTCAAACAAGTGGTGAGCTCGGTGGATACGGCGGTGGAGTCGAACGCAAGAAATATTTACTTCAGTTAGAACAGCGTGTATAAAAGAAAAAACGGCTCTCTTTATTGGTTAAGCGAGCCGTTTTCTCCGTCATGGGTGATGCTGTATACATCAATGATTTGATCCCATTTTGAAATGGTTTTTTCTTTTTCCATGCCCAATTTTAAAGCGACCTTCACCGACGCTTCATTCTCAGGACGAATTAAGCTCACCATCCGTCTGACCTTCATTTCTTCAAACCCATAAGTCAAACAGCCTTTTGCAGCCTCAGCAGCATACCCATTTCCCCACGCCGCTCTCTTTAGCATATAGCCGATTTCAAGCTCCGTTTGTCCTTCGATGTTTTGCAGCACAATTCCGCTTTGCCCAAGCGGTTCCTTCGTTTCTTTATCTTCAATGATCCACAGGGAGGTATGGTACATTCGGTCATTCTTTTGATTCCAGGCAATCCACTCTTTCGTCTGCTTTTCATCCTTTAAAGAAGGATAATACTTCATGACTTCTTCATCTTGGAACAACATTTCGTATAAGAATTTCGCATCATGCTCATCCATTGTTCTAAGTCTAAGGCGCTCTGTTTCGAGCACTGTCCGCGTTTGATGTTTCATCTGCTATCCTCCCTTCGCTCTACCTCTGAAAGATATCTCCGAACAATCCATTTGAATCCGGGGCAAAGTAATGGAAGCCTGCGCCTGTTAAACTAGCTGCTAGCGCCGTCCACATCATTAAGCTAACCGTCATCCACACCGCCACTTGTTTTCTTTTCGTACCGAAGCTCATACACATAAATGCCGCTAAATGACTGCCGATGATAAAAGGACCGACGAGCGCAAGACCAGGAAGACCATATCGTTCCCAAATCTTTCTGGCCCGTAGCTGCTTTTTCTCCCCTTTTTCATCACTTTTCTCTTCTTTTCTCTTCAACCGCCATGCTTTAAACCGGTCAACGAAGACAATAAGAAGCAAGACTGTAAGAAAGTTGCCGATGAATCCAATAATCGCCGTTGTTACAGGATGCAGTCCACTTAAGATCGCCAGTGGAACGACACCAACCACTTCAAAAAAAGGCAAAGCAGCCAATACAAAAACAAGTACATATCCCCATACGATATCCAAAAACAGAACCCCTTTTCATTTTTGTCCTCTTCCCATTGTAAAGAAAAACATGATTCCATTTCTACATTTTTTTAGAAAAAGAAAAGCACATCGTATAGGATGTGCTACAGATTGTTGACAAAGGGCTAAAATGATCTTTATTTTAGCCCTTTGTCTTCTTTTCAGCGTGATTGAAAACCTTTGAAGTCTAGGAAGGACGAGCACTGGAGTGGAGCGAATTTGACATTCGTGAGCACCGGCGCGCAGGACTGACACCGAATGCGAGGGTTTGTCTACACGCTGAAGCACATCGTATAGGATGTGCTATGCTTACATTGAATGTTCATTTTTCTTGTTTGTTTTCCTTAAAAAAGCGATCGTGAGCAAAACTAAAATGACAATGGAGAGCAGACTTGTGAAAAGAAGCATCAGAGGCGATGTCCATCCAATCCATTCGAATAGAAGCTGCGGTCCGAAGAAGATCAGCGGAATCAGCGACACCATATTCGCTTTTAATATTGCATTAAATAAGACAATACACAGCAGCATAAGAAGAATGACGCCCCATCTTTGACTCGAGGTAAGCACAAGTAAGGGTGTGCCAAGTTTTTGATCCAATAATTTCACTGTGATCATGGCGGTCATCTGAAAAACACCTAATATCCAAAAGTAAAAAAAAGCCCTCCTGCTTGTTTGAAAAGCAGACGCTCTAAACATCACAATGGTCATGATGACATTGGCCACTATAATCAGCGGATAACCAATGAGTGCATACCAAGAATACGATAAACTTTGACTGATGGCGTCTGCTAAAATCATGTAAAAGAGCGATCCAATTAAAAAAGCACTGACAAACGGAACCCAGTCTTTATAATTTCTAGAAAGCTCTTTTGCTAACTCGTCAGCAAAGCCCCGCGGATCTCCGCCGAACACATCCTCACCTGTTTTACCATCTTTTTCAGCGTCGACAGCGTGTGTCGTCAGTTCATCCATCAGCTCGTCAATGTCGTCCTGATTTTTCCCCTTTGATATGAGATAGAGTTTCAGCTCTAGTAAGATGTGTCTTGTTTCTTTTGATACCATATTCTCACTTCCCTTTATGTAATAAGCGCTCTACATTTCCTGACAGCTCATTCCAGCGTGCGATAAAATCTGTTAGCGCTTGTTCTCCCGCTTGAGTGAGCGTATAGTATTTCCTTTTCGGTCCACTTGCGGATGCTTTTGTGACAGTGCTCACTAGCTGTTCTTTTTGCATACGCAGCAGAATCGGATAAATACTTCCTTCACTAATTTGATCAAACCCATAATGCGCGAGCTTCTTCGTCATTTCATACCCATAAATTTCACCTTCAGAAATAATCGACAGCAGGCAGCCTTCTAAAATTCCTTTTAGCATTTGTGTTGATGTTGTCATCATTGATCCTCCGATTTCAGTATCTTGCATCACAAGATAGCTTCATCTTAACACACACTATCTTGCCATGCAAGATACCATGATAGAAAAAAATCACCGCTTAAAGGGTGATTTTTACGCCCATGGTTTATCTGTCCCAAGTGCGTCAGCCAATGCTTTACTATGCTTTCGGCGGCTTTTTCTTTCCTCTGCTCGCTGCTTCGCTGTTTGATGCAGCATGATTTCTTCCTCTGTTTCCGGCATGACTTGTGGGACTTTCTTTGGCTTCCCGTTTTCATCTAACGAGACAAAGGTAAGAAATGAAGTCGCTGCGAGTCTGCGCTCTCCAGACATCAAGTTTTCTTTGATGACCTTGACGAACACTTCCATAGAAGACGTGCCGACCCATGTGACATAGGACTCTAAACATACCGACTCCTTTTGTCCAATCGGCTCTAAAAAATCAACTGAATCCATTGATGCCGTGACCGTTTCACATCGGCTGTGTCTTGCTGCCGAGATGGAGGCAATATCATCTATATAACTCATTAATTTACCGCCAAATAATGTTTGATGGTTATTCGTATCGAGAGGGAAAACCCTGCTTGTTTTAACGACTTTTGATTCTTTACAATACTTGAAATTTTCTTCACTCATCATCATAGCCCCTTCTTGCTGATTTCTTTGATGCGGAACGCTTTTTATTAAACACTATTCTTTTAGGTTTGTCTAAACTTTTTGCTTTAGTCTCACATGAGAGATTTTCTTTCGGAAATGTTTCAACATTTACTAGAAGGAGGAATAATAGAACTATCTACGAACAAGGAGGCCATTTGATGGATTCTATGAAATCAGAGAAAGTGTACAAAACACCGCACTGTATGAGTGAATATGATGATTTACAAGAAGTCCTCTTGTGCAGCCCTATCTATATGGAAATCAAACAAATCATCAACGAAACCCAAAAGCATTTTGCTAGAGAAAATATTTCTCAAATCAAAGCAGTGGCTCAGCATAAGCAGCTGATTCAAACGTTAAAACACCATCATGTACGGCCTACCCTGCTTCCTGCAAATGACCGCTTCCCTGAACAAGTCTTCACTCGGGATATTGGGTTTACGATTGGACATACCTTATTTGTGTCAAACATGGCCGCTCCGGTTCGACAAGGAGAAGAACAATCCTTAAAAGAGTGGGCTCAGGCAAAGGGATGGACATCCGTCACCCTGACAGAAGGAACAATTGAAGGCGGCGATGTGCTTGTGGATCAGACCCGCGTATTTGTTGGAACGAGCAAAAGAACAAATCCAGCCGCTATCCATCAGCTAAAAAAAGAACTGCCGAATCACGACATCTTTCCCATTCATCTTCCTTCTCATATTTTGCACCTCGATTGTGTAATGAATATTCTTTCTCATGAGGAGATATTGATTTACCCTGAAGCCTTCACCAAAGAGGATCTTCACTTGCTCAAAAAGCATTATGACCTGATTGAAATAAGTGAACAAGAGCAATTCACACTTGGACCAAATGTTTTATCCATTGGGCAGAAAAAAGTGATCAGCTTGCCCATCAATCAAGAAACAAATGCTGCATTAACCGCTCATGGGTACACCGTCATTGAAGTGGATTTTTCAGAAATTATTAAATCTGGCGGCTCTTTTCGATGCTGCACACTGCCTATTCGGCGTTCATAATTACAAAAAAGCCAGCTAGTTTACTTGCTGGCTTTTTTGCGGCTTGTCCTATTTTCATGGCTTTATTTTCTATCGTATAAATGACAGGCAACTTCATGTCCTTCTTCCGCTGCTTGTAATGTCGGTTTTTTTTCAGCACAGACGTCCATGGCGGCAGGACATCTTGTTCGAAATACACAGCCGCTTGGCGGGTTCACTGGACTTGGAATTTCTCCTTTTAAAATGAATCTTTTGCGCTTGTCCTCCACGTCAGGATCTGGAATCGGGATAGCAGATAGCAGAGCCTGTGTATACGGATGCAGCGGCGTCTTATATAAAGCATCACTACTGGTCATTTCCACGAGATGTCCTAAATACATCACACCAATTCGATCGCTAATATATTTGACCATAGACAAATCATGCGCAATGAATAGAAACGTTAATCCTTCCTCTTTTTGCAGCTTTTTCAGCAAATTCACGACCTGCGCTTGAACGGATACATCTAGTGCAGAAATCGGCTCATCTGCCACAATAAATTTTGGCGCTAAGGCAAGTGCTCTTGCAATTCCTATTCTCTGCCTCTGTCCTCCGCTAAATTCATGCGGATAGCGGGTGGCGAAATCATAGCTTAGCCCTACCGCTTCAAGTAGTTCTTTCACGCGGGCGATCCTTTTCTTTTGACTCCCATAAAGGTTATGGATCTCCATCGGTTCCAGCATAATATCTTTTACTGACAGCCTTGGGTTTAAAGATGAATACGGATCTTGAAACACCATTTGGATTTGTCTATTGAAATCAAATGCTTCTCTTTTAGACAGGTGGTGAAGACTTTTTCCTTCATACAAGGCTTCGCCATCTGTCGGGTCGTAAAGCCGCATGAGCACCTTTCCAAGTGTGGATTTGCCGCAGCCGGACTCGCCAACAAGACCAAAGGTTTCACCTTGTTTCAGCTGAAAAGAGACGCCGTCTAATGCTTTTAAGGTTCTTCCTTTGGATAGATGAAAATGTTTTTTTAGATTGCTGACTTGTAAAAGTGGTTCAACTGCCATCACACCTTCCCCCTTTCGTTTGGCAAATACCGCCTTGCACCTGCCCATTCTCTCTCATATGAAGTGCCAGAAAGGGAAAGAAGCTCAATTTGTTTGCCGGTTTTAGGCGAGTGAAGCATGAGGCCATCTCCCGCATATATCCCAACATGGCGAACAGCTCCCTTGCCGTTTTCATTTGCAAAAAACATCAGATCACCTGGTTCTAAATCGCTTGATGTGACCGGGGTTCCTTGAACTGCTTGATCACTTGCGTCTCTTGGCAAAAGATATCCGCACGCTTTGTACATGCTGTAAGCAAAACCGGAACAGTCGTAGCCAAAGCTGCTCATGCCGCCCCATAAATACGAAAGCCCGATAAATTGTTTTCCAATGTCTAAAGCATCCTTTCCGGTCATAGTGAAAGGTAACGAAACCGGACGCACATCCTCTTTTTTGATTTCTCTTCTTCCTACTGGGGTAAGAACATGAAAATGATCACTGGCTTCTTCAACCACTGCCAGCTCTGTTAAAAAACTAACCTCCATATCCTCTTTCCCTTTTTGATATAACACGGCTTTTTTCTGATCTACGACATGGGTTGTAGCTTGCGCACCCTCCTCCGTTACTTGCTTTAATTGCTGAACAGGGATATAGCCAGGGTAGCCTTGCGGGTGTTTCCGGCTTGCCTGCTGAGGGATTACGACTCTCATCCACCCGTCTGTCTCTTTTAATCCAATGACTCGTTCGCCGAGCAGCACTTGCGATTGAATCAGATTTTCTTCACATAAAGCCAATTTTTCTTCATACGTTTGCTGGTCAATCCACTCTTTGATTTTGACGGAGCCCTGAAGAATCTTCCGATCGATTTCTCTTGGCGACTGCGGCGCTGTCCATACATTCGCGACTGGAACCTTTGATTCATATATCATCACGAGACTCCTTTCACTCCTTGAATGCCTAACCCATGATGTGGCGGAAAGAATATATCTTTTCCTTTGTACACGATTCCTCCGTCTATTAAGTCCTCTTTTAGCAAAAGCGGGGCATCAAAGTCGTAGCGGGTAATATTCTGCTGGCTTGCGGCGAGATGAGCGGCTGCTGTAATACCAAGTTTGGTCTCAATCATACTGCCAACCATGCACTTTACGCCGTAAGCTTCTGCTAAACCATTGATTTTCAGTGCTTCTTTTATACCGCCTGATTTCATTAATTTTAAATTCAGCAGATCACAGCTTTTCGTTTCAAGCACCTTGATTGCATCATGGAACCCGAAAATGCTTTCATCCGCCATAATCAACGTGTCTGTTGCTTCCGTCACCCGGCGCAGGCCTTCGATGTCTTCTTTAGGCACTGGTTGCTCAACTAATTCGATATTCAGCGCCTCCATTTTCCGAATGGCCACAATCGCTTCCTTCCACGTCCAGCCCTGGTTCGCGTCGAGCCTGATTTGAATATCCGGCCCGACTTTTTCTCGAATCCGCTTGATGCGCTGAATATCAGTGTCTATGTCATCTTTTCCTACTTTTATCTTTAAAGTAGGAAAGCCGTCAGCTACATATTGCTTCGCATCTTCCGCCATCTCTAGCGGCCGGTTGACACTGACCGTATAATCGGTTTCAAGCTGATCGCGATAACCGCCAAGGTATTGATAAAGCGGAAGCCCTGCCTGTTTCGCTAAGCCATCATAAATCGCCATATCAATTGCAGCCTTTGCACTTGTGTTCCTAGCGAGCACACGGTCTATAGCTGAAAAGATTTGTTCATATTGCGACAATGAAGCCCCAAGCAAGATCGGCCTGATCACTTCACAGATGGCATAGTCAATGCTTTCTAGCGTTTCACCAGTAATCACCGATGTTGGAACTGCTTCTCCGTAGCTGATATCACCTTGATCATATGTGATGATGACGATCAGAGATGCTGCGTCATACACCGTTCTTAAAGCGGTTTTGAACGGCTTCTTTAGCGGTACACTCGTTCTGCATGTACGAACATCTACGATTTTCATTTAATCGCCTCTTTTGCTGCGACACCTGGAGAAATGTGCAGTTTTTTTCCTGTCGCATCTAATACAGCCTGCGTGCCTATTGGGATGGCAAAGTTCGGAGATGAATGACCAATCCGAAAGCCGCCAAGTGCAGGTTTCTTTTGCGGCACAATATAGGTCTCCCATAGCTCTTCCAGCGTTAAGGACTGCTCTTTCTTTTTTGGCTCACATTGATGAAAATCCCCAATGATGAATCCAGCCGCTTCTTCTAATTTTCCAGCAGATGTAAGGTGCTGCATCATTCGATCGATTTTATATGGTTCTTCGTCAATATCTTCAATGAACAAAAGCTTCCCCTTTGTATCGATCTCAAATGGTGTACCAAGTGTTGTCACGATGAGGGCAAGGTTCCCTCCTGTGATTTCGCCTGAGGCAGTGCCGTGATAGAAGGTATGGAGAGGTGACAGGTGATGCGCATACGTAAAGGTCCTTGGAGTGAACAGCTGCAAAAAAGTATCCTTCGTATACGGATGGACCTCCTCACATCCCACATCAGAGGAAAGCATCGGGCCATGAAAGGTCACAAGACCTGTCTGCTGCTGGATCGCCGTATGTAAAAACGTAATATCGCTATAACCCCAAAAGATTTTTGGGTTCCGGCGAATGAGGTCATAATCAATGGCTTCCGCGATTCTTCCAGTCCCGTATCCTCCGCAAGCACAAATCACAGCCTTCACTTCGGGATCTTGAAACATGCGATGAAGATCTTCTACTCGCTTATGATCATGACCTGCTAAATACCCATACCGGTCGTCGATATACTTCCCTTTTTTCACCTTCAGCCCAAGGCTTTCTAAAAAGGCAATCCCTTTTGCTAATTTCAGCTCATCAGGCGGGCTTGCTGGTGCAATAATCCCCACCGTATCCCCTGTTTGAAGTGCAGCTGGCAGCTGATTCATGCCATATCCCCTCTTTCTCTTTTTCTTTCAATCTATGGGCATCTTCTTCATAACATGAACGATTAAAGGAACAGACGCTTTTTTCAAAGCGTCCCAGATTGTTGACAAAGCGCTAAAATGATCTTTATTTTAGCACTTTGTTTCTTTTCAGCGTGATAGAAAGCCCTTGAAGTCTAGGAAGGACGAGTACCGGAGCGAATGAAATATTCGTGAGCACCGGCACGCAGGACTGACAACGAATGCGAGGGTTTGTCTACACGCTGAGACGCTTTTTTCAAAGCGTCCCTTTACCACATTTACTTATTTACTCTCCATCTACTTGCGCCCATTTCAAATCGATATAACCAACGGGGTGACGGACAATGCCCTTCACGCCTTCTTTTTGTAGATGTACTTGGTTATAAAAATGGATTGGAATAATCGGTGCTTCTTCAATGAGAAGTGCCTCCGCATCATGAAGGATGTCGTTTCTCTTTTGTTCATCTGCTTCTTGGCTCGCCTTCTTGATCAACTGATCATAGGTGTCGTTTGACCATCCTGTCCGGTTCATCGCATTTCCTGTTTGGAAGCTCTCTAGGAAATTGATCGGATCTGCATAGTCTGCTAAAAATGAACTTTGCGAGAATTGGAATTTCAGTGCCTTTTGATCTTCTGAAAACACATTCGCTTCCATGTTCGCAAGCTTCACGTCTACACCTAGCGCTTCTTTTAACTGTTGCTGGATCGCTTCAGCTTTTTTCTTGTTCTCAGGCTTTGTACTATATGTTAATGTGACGGGCGGCAGCTTTGAATAGTTCTCTTCTTTTAGCCCTTTTTCTAACAGCTTCGCGGCTTCACTCGTATCATTTTTCACAAGATCGCCGCCAGCTTCTCTGAAATCCTCACCCTTTGAATCTAGAATTCCCGGCGAAACGAAGGCGCGTGCTGGCTTCTCTTCATTTTTCGTTACATAATCCACAATATCTTGCGGGTTGATCGCCATTTGAAAGGCTTTGCGAATGTTCTTATTTTGAAAAGGTTCCATGTTCACATTCAGACGATAAAAGAACAGTCCGGCCTGATCTTCAATTTGGACATCTTTATTTTTCAGCAGATTTTCACTTTGCTCTGCTGGGACAAAAGCAGTATCTAAATCTCCTGATTGATACATTTGATAGTCTGTGTTTCGATCACTGATCATCAGCCATTTCACTTGATCCAGCTTAACCGTTTTTTTGTCCCAATACGTCTCACTTTTTTCCATTGTGAAGCTCTCGTCATGCTTCCACTCTGTGAGCTTAAACGGTCCATTCCCGACAAAGGTTTTGGCATCCTTCGCCCAGTTCGGATCTTTCTCTGCCACTTTCTCATTCACAGGAAAAAAAGCAGGATTTGCTGTCATATTTAAGAAAGATTTCTGCGGGTACGCAAGTTGGACTTCAAGCGTTTTGTCATTTACAGCGCTGACTTTCACGTCTTCTTTCTTTCCTTTGCCGCTGTTAAATGCCTCGCCTCCTTCAATCATGTATGCTAAGAACGATGCAGAAGATCCTGTTTTCGGATCTAACAGCCGCTTCCAAGCATATTCAAAGTCGCTCGCTTTGACTGGATCACCATTCGACCACTTGATGCCATCTCGTAAATGAAACGTGTACGTTTTCCCATCCTCGGAAATTTCCCATTTTTCCGCCATGGCAGCAGATGGTTCGTGCTTTTCATTCAGTCTCGTTAGCCCCTCCATTAAGTTATTCAGCCCTTGCCAGGATACATTATTAAAGCCAATCGGGGGATCAAACGATGTTGGTTCGTTTTCGTTATTTATTGTTAACACTTTATTTTCACCCTTATCGCTTGACGATCCTTTGCCTGCTTGCTCATTGGCTGTACATCCAATGAGTAGCATCATAGATAACAAACATACACTGACGATCCAACCTTTTTTTCTCATGAGATACTCCCCCTTTGTGTTACAGATAAAATCGTTTGTTTTGCTCTCTCATCCTGGAGCCAGCAATGCACTGTATGTGTAGGTGAACGCTGCGTTTCATGCGGCATGATATGATCACACACTTTCATGGCTGCCGGGCAGCGCTCTGTATACGGACAGCCTTTCGGTGGAGCAAACAAATCCGGCGGGCTTCCTTCAATTGGAATGAGTTCATCTTTCATATCAAGTCTTGGAACGGATTGCAGCAGTCCTTTTGTGTACGGGTGCTGCGGACTGTAAAAGATATCCTGTCTTGTGCCGACCTCAACCATTTTCCCTCCGTACATCACAGCCACTCGATCTGCGACTTGAGCTACAACCCCTAAATCGTGCGTGATTAAGATAATGGTGACACCTGTTTTCTTCTGAATCTCTTTAAATAGCTCTAAAATTTGCGCCTGTATGGTGACATCTAGGGCGGTTGTCGGTTCATCTGCGATCAGCACCTTAGGCTCGCAAATCAGTGCCATTGCAATCATGAGCCGTTGTCTCATTCCGCCGCTGAACTGATGTGGATATTGCTTTAGTCTCTCCTTCGGCTGCGGAATGCCAACCAAATCAAGCATCCGAATGGCGGCTTCTTTCACTTCTTTTTTTGTCAGCTTCTGATGCTCCTTCGCTGCTTCCATCAGCTGATCCCCTATTGTCAAAGTCGGGTTCAATGCGGTCATCGGGTCTTGGAAGATCATAGAGATATCGACACCACGGATGGCACGCATTTCTTTTTCAGATAAAGAAAGCAAGTTACGGTCACGAAACCAAATTTCCCCTTGATCTACATGAGCGCTGTATGCCGGAAGAAGCCGCATGATGCTTTGTGACGTCACACTTTTTCCGCAGCCTGATTCTCCAACAATGGCAAGGGTTTCTTTTTCATACACATCCACATTTACCCCGCGTACCGCTTGAACCGATCCGCCATATGTCCGAAAGCTGACATGCAGATCGATAATTTGAAGAACTTTTTTCAAAGCGCCATCACCTCTTCATCTTTGGATCAAGCGCATCTTGCAAGCCATCACCTAAATTGTTAAAACAAAACATCGTAAGTGAAATAAAAAATGCAGGGAAGAACAAACGCCACCAGTGACCATTGTCTGACAGCACAGTTGGCAAAGCATCATTGGCCATCACGCCCCAGCTTGCAAACGGTGCCTGGATTCCTAAACCGAGAAAGCTTAGGAATGCTTCGGCAAATATCGCTGTCGGCACAGTCAAAGTCATCTGGACGATAATCGGCCCCATCGTATTCGGCAGTAAATTCCGGCGAATGATTCGCAGGCTTTTTGCACCAAAGGTTTTCGAGGCAAGGACATATTCCTGGCTTTTCAGCTGAAGAACCTGACCTCTCACGATTCTCGCCATTCCAATCCAACCTGTGACAGTGAGTGCTACAATAATGGTGACAAGCCCGGGCCCCATAAGCACCATCAATAAAATGACGACGAGTAGATAAGGAAGACCGTAGAGTACCTCGACGATTCGCATCATGACATGGTCATATCTCCCGCCCTTATAGCCAGCAATACCGCCATAAATCACGCCGATGGCAAAATCAATGAGGGCTGCCATCACACCTACAAATAACGAAATGCGTGCTCCGTACCATGTACGCGTAAACACATCTCGTCCAAGCTCATCCGTTCCAAACCAGTGAGCAGCAGAGGGCGGTAGATTTTGCATCGAAAGACGCTGCTCTGTCACACTATTTGGGGCAAGCAGCGGACCTAAGACCGCCATCATAAAAAGAAAAATCAGCACTGATAGACTAAACATCGCGAGCTTATTTTGCTTTAACCGTCTCCATGTATCTGCCCAGTACGAAAGAGAGGGTCTTTTAATGGCATGGGCTTCAGTCTTCTTTTGCTCTCTAGGAGAAAACCATTCATCCGGCACTTCATGGTTTCGATTCGGTTGATCGTGCTGAAGGTGTACACTCATGCCTTTCCTCCTTTCTGATGCAGCTGAATCCTTGGATCAAGCAGACGATACGCCACATCTACAATGAAAAGAAGTGTGATTAAAATAATGCTGTAAAAAACAGTGGTACCCATGATCACAGGGTAATCACGGTTGTTAATACTCTCGACAAAGTATTTTCCCATTCCAGGAATGGCAAATATTTTTTCAATAACAAAACTTCCTGTTAAAATACTTGCGACAAGTGTTCCAAGAATGGTCACAACGGGTAAAAGCGCATTCCGAAGCGCATGTTTAAACACAATTTTAAAAGAAGAAAGTCCTTTCGCTTTGGCAGTGCGAATATAGTCCTGCGACAGCACTTCAATCATGCTCGATCTCGTTAACCGGGCAATAATAGCCATTGGACCGACAGCCAGTGCGATTGTAGGTAGCACCATATGCATCGGACTTGTCCACATCGCTGTAGGGAAAAGCTTCAAATTCACAGCAAGCTGCTGAATTAATAAGGTAGCAAAGATAAAATTTGGAATGGATATACCGAAAACAGCAATGGTCATGGCGATATAATCAATCAAACCATTATGCCGGAGGGCAGCCATAACCCCTAGCAGGATGCCGGAGATGACAGCAATCAATATTGAGATAAGACCAAGTTCTAATGAGACTGGGAAGCCTCTCGCCAATAGATCATTGACACTTTCAGAAGGCTTTTTAATGGAAGGACCAAAATCAAAGGTAACGATGGATTTTAAATAGATGACATATTGAACATAAAGTGGTTCGTCTAAGTGATAGTAGCTTTCGAGGTTTCGTTGGACGGTTTCATTTGTATTTCGTTCTTCATTGAAGGGCGATCCTGGAATGACCTTCATCAGAATAAACGTTAAAGTCGTAATGGTTAAGATCGTGGCAATCATTGCAATAAAACGCCTGAGCAAAAAGCTGGCCATCTGCTGTCTCCCCCTCGCTTAACAAAATGTTGTACGTGCGGCAAGCTCTGTCATGACAAGCATCGCTTGGTAGGCTTCTAAAATATTTTTTGCTTGATACGTCACCGTCGTCGTTCCTTCTATGATGGCAGTACCCGGCATTAAATTCGCCCATTCAGCTTGTCCATAATTGGCAAACTCGATCTTAAGCATTGGCTGATCAGGAGGCGTCAGCGGCTTGATTTGATGAATTTGTTTCATTGCAGCTTCCACTTGCTGCGAGATTTGTTTATTTACCTTGGTTGGGGTTAAGCATTTTACAGCAGATCTTGAAATGGTTTCTTTCACTGCAACAGTTTTCACGCCAGGCATCAGCTTTTCTGCTTCAAATGCCGCTTGATCGTCTCCGCATACAAGGATCACCGGAACACCATAATAGCCTGCAACATACGCATTAAAGCCCATTTCACCAATTGGATGATCATTTATGTAAAAATGTCTGACACCAAAAATCATACTGTGGGACATCACACCTTTCATTGACGCCCTCGCATGGTAGCCTAAAAAAACAGCTGCATCATACGTTTGATCTAATCCTTGCACCATTGAATAAGGTTTTACATCGCCTGATATGAGGGCTGCCTCTTCATGCAGTTCTTCGATCAAGAGATTATTCATTTTAGAATGACTGTCATTGATTAAAATATCGGTTGCACCATGCCCAAGAAGAGCTTCTACACAGGCATTCACTTCACCTGTCATGATTTTTCTGCCCCGCTCATAATTGTGCTGACGGGCATCGACAAATGTATGATCAGCTAGACCAGTAATACCCTCCATATCGACAGATACATAGAGCTTCATCCCCATCCCCCTTTAATTAAACTTAAAATTTGTGTATATTTTTCTAAATTTTCTAAAAAATTATATGAGAACTTGATTGATTTTTCAATACATTTTCTAAAAATAAGGAGTTTAGACTCAGCTAATACAGGTCAAAAGAATAGCAAGTAAAGGGTTTTTTTAACAAATAAAACACCACTAACTATGTCTTTAGTGGTGTTTATCTGCTTCGTCGACCTGCAATTTCAGCTGATCGTATTTCTTCATGGTTTGTGTAAATAAGTCATCAAACATCTGGGGTGCCTGCCTTTGAATGACCGCAGCGCCTTCTCCTGTAATCCCGCCTTTTGTCGCCACCCTATTGACCGTTTCAGCGAATGTGAGGCCGTGTTCTACAAGGACTTGTCCTGTGCCTAAAAGCGCATAAGTTAAAAATTCATATGCTTCCTCTAAGGAAAGCTCACTATTTCTCACCGCGGCTTTCGCCATTTCTTCAAAAATAGCAGCGATAAAACCAGGAGATGAGCTTGTCAAATTACTCGCCGCATCAAACCGATCTTCCTCCACTTCCCGGACGATGCTAAAAGCTGAAAGCAGACGGTTCAAGCGTTCTTTCTCTTCATCCCCTACGGTAACACCATGTGCAACAAGTGATACGCCCGTCCCAACGGCTGAAGTCAAAGTTGGGATGTATCTGGATACTGGTTGATTCGTATGCTGCGTTAATTTATCTAACGTTACAGCCGCTGCCACTGACACAACATGTATCGCTTTCTTTGCCGGGTGTAGCTGATCCAGAACGTCAAGTACAGCAAGCGGCGGCACACAGACAAACAGAACATCACATGACGCAGAAAGTTCATCTAATGAGCAGATGTTAACATCTTGGTGCTTCTCTTTGAGCTGATGAAGCCGCTCCGTTTCACTTCTTGTATGAATCATAAACTGTCGGGCATCTAGCACCCCTTTTTCCAGCCATTTTTGTACCATCATATCAGCCATGCTTCCATATCCAATGATTCCGATTGTCTCCACAGTTTAATCTCCTCTATTTTGCTTAGATTCACTACTTATTTTAACAATTTCCCACAATGTTTTCATTTTTATCCCACATTTTTTTCTTACGATAAAGTCAGTATCCACCACATACCGTAAAACACCTTGAACACATACATGTAAAAATTGATGAAAGAGAGTGATCCGAATGACAAATCACAAAGATGAAAAACAATCTTCATATGAATTACAAACAATCGAACAACCAAAAAAACAGAAGAAGAAGCCGAGTGGTTGGTTTAAACCTTTCATAAGCGGCATTGTAGGCGGTACGTTAGCATTAGGTGTCTACGTCCTTACGCCATATGCTCAGCACTCAGAAAGCAGTACAGCAAATGAATCGTCAACAAAAACCGAAGCTGTTTCCACTAATGATACAAGTACCAATACGTCAAAATCCACTGCCGTACAAACATCGAATTCATCAAGCAGCATTTCCAATATGGTCGAAAATGTATCACCAGCCATTGTCGGCATTACAAACTACCAAGCGCAAAGTCAAACAGATACGAGCTTTGGCGATGTCAATACGCCTTTTGATGAATCACAGCAAAACCAAAACAACAGCAGTCAAGAGGAAGAGACCGGTACAGGCTCAGGGGTGATTTTTAAAAAATCTGGCAGTAAAGCCTATGTATTAACAAACAACCATGTCATTGAAGGGGCAAACAAACTGACGGTCTCCTTGCATGATGGCAAAACCGTTGAAGGAAAACTGGTCGGTGCAGACCCGCTGACTGACCTAGCAGTTGTAGAAATTAGCAGCAGCAATGTCACGAAGGTTGCGACATTAGGCGATTCTTCTTCACTTCGAGCTGGAGAAACCGTCATCGCTATCGGAAACCCACTTGGTGAAGATTTATCAAGAACCGTGACGCAAGGAATTGTCAGCGGTGTCGATCGAACGGTCTCTATGAATACATCAGCTGGCGAGAGTAGCATCAATGTCATTCAAACAGATGCAGCCATTAACCCCGGCAACAGCGGCGGACCGCTTTTAACAACAGACGGAAAGGTTGTGGGAATTACGAGTATGAAAATCTCTGAAACAGGTGTTGAAGGAATTGGATTCGCGCTCCCAATGAATGATGTCAAACCTATCGCCGAGCAGCTTCTCGCAAAAGGAAAAATTGAGCGTCCATATATCGGCATTAGCATGCTTGATCTTGAACAAGTCCCGGATGTTTACCAGAAAGAAACACTAGGACTCAAAAGTAGTCAGCTGGATAAGGGCGTGTACGTCAAAGAAATCGCCGCCGGCTCACCTGCTGCAAAAGCTGGCTTAAAATCAGAGGATGTCATTACCGCCATCAATGGCAAAAAAGTAAAAACCGGCAGTGAATTACGACACGAACTTTACACGAATACAAAAGTAGGAGATGCAGTGAAGATCACACTCATTCGAAACGGAAAAGAAGAAACAAAACAAGTCACATTAACGCAATCGGAATCAAAGGAAGTAAGTTCCTAACAAAAAAGCAGCTCATCAAATGAGCTGCTTCAGATTGTTGACAAAGGGCTAAAATGATCTTGATTTTAGCCCTTTGTCTTCTTTTCAGCGTGATAGAAAACCTTTGCAGTCTAGGAAGGACAAGCACCGGAACGGAGCGAATTTAACATTCGTGAGTACCGGCGCGCAGGCCTGACACCGAATGCGAGGGTTTGTCTACACGCTGAAGCAGCTCATCAAATGAGCTGCTTAGATTATTGACAAAGGGCTAAAATGATCTTTATTTTAGCCCTTTGTCTTCTTTTCAGCGTGATAGAAAACCTTTGCAGTCTAGGAAGGACGAGTACTGGAGCGGAGCGAATTTGACATTCGTGAGCACCAGCACGCAGAACTGACACCGAATGCGAGGGTTTGTCTACAAGCTGAGCAGCTCATTAAATGAGCTGCTTTTGCTATGATGACTGGATTGGGGTTAATCGTTGTTCAATTTCTGCTCGTTTGTGCTCTAGAAATGGCGGAAGTGCTAGCTGATCACCAAGCTCATCCACTCCCTCATCTACTGTAAACCCAGGGCCATCTGTTGAAATTTCAAACAAAATACCATTTGGCTCTCTAAAGTAAAGTGCTTTGAAGTAGAAGCGTTCCACTACACCAGAATTCGTGAAGCCAGCCTTTGATATTTTGTCATGCCATTTTTCTAGCTCCTCTGCATCTTCCACGCGAAAGGCCACGTGATGAACACTCCCTCTGCCAGAACGCTCAGATGGCCCTTCTGCTTTTTCAATCACATGAATCTCTGTTCCAGCTCCGCCATTTCCTGACTCAAAAATGGTCACGATCTCACCATCACTTGATTGTTCACGTGCCCTTTCAGTGAAACCAAGGATGCCCGTTAAGACGCCGATCGTTTTTTCTACCTTTGCAACTGTTAATTCTACAGGACCTAAACCTCTAATCGCATAATCTGCAGGAATATCGTCATGTACTGGCGGTGAACCTGCCTCATGTCCGCTCGGTTCTACTGTCAAAAATAGTTGCTGCCCTTCTGGATCTGTAAATCGCAGGGCAGGTCTTCCGCCTCTTAAGGAAGCTGTTTCTTGCTGCACGCCTTTTTCTTCAAACCGCTTCTCCCAAAATGAAAGTGCTTCTTCAGAAGAAACGAGAAGGCCTGTGCGTGTGATGGCATTGGTTCCTTCCAAACGGCGGGCCAGCATTGGAATTTCAAAGAATGTGAGTTCCGTTCCTGGTGAGGCGACCTCATCTCCATAAAACAAGTGATACATAGAAGGGTCATCCTGATTAACTGTTTTCTTCACAAGTTTTAAGCCAAGGATTTGGCGGTAGAAATCAACATTATTCTGAGCATTGGCTGTTAGTGCAGATACGTGGTGAATCCCATTTATTCTCATTATTTTTCACTCCTATTTCAAAATATCTCGAATTCAAGATAATATCCTTATGAATAAAATAGGTTATTTTTCAAGAAAAGTCAACCGTTTGGCTGCACGTTTACTGGATGTTCGGTTTTCGCCCTTTAAATTAACATTAAAACGAAAATAATCTTATATTGTTCGTTTTTAACACAACATTCACCCTAATATCTCCAATAAACAAACACTTTTAAATACAAATACGAAAATCAGAAAATTTTTTTAATTCTTGTTTTCTTAAAATCGTATTACAATGAACAAAATACATGTCACAGTAACGTACGAAAGTGATGCAGGAGGTCGTGTGTAATGAACAAAGAACAACCAGCGTTAAAACAAGACATCGGCTTATTTTTTGCCCTATCTCTTGTCATCGGGACAATTATTGGGTCAGGCGTCTTTATGAAGCCAGGCAACGTCCTTTCCTATTCAGGAAGCTCCGACATCGCATTATTTGCTTGGCTGTTAGGTGGGATATTAACCCTTGCAGGTGGACTGACTGTCGCCGAAATTGGTACACAAATCCCGCGAACCGGCGGCTTGTATGCCTATCTTGAAGAAGTGTACGGTGAATTTTGGGGCTACTTATGCGGCTGGGTGCAAATTATCATTTACGGACCTGCCATTATTGGTGCTCTTGGTCTTTATTTTGGTTCATTATTATCCAATTTATTTTCTCTTTCTTCTTTATGGTCTACAACTATTGGCATTATCACGGTTCTATTTTTATGTGTCATCAACATTATGGGAACGAAATACGGTGGGTTTGTACAAGGACTAACCACGATCGGAAAGCTTGTCCCGATTGCCGCTATTATTGTGTTTGGCTTATGGAAAGGAAATGAAAACATCTTTACGGCTGTCAACGATAGTATCGCTCAGATGAACTTCGGTGCAGCGGTTTTGGCTACGTTGTTTGCCTATGATGGCTGGATTTTGCTTGCAGCGCTTGGCGGTGAAATGAAAAACCCAGAGAAACTGCTTCCTCGAGCGATGGCAGGCGGGATTTTAATTGTCACGGCCTGTTATCTCTTTATTAATGTGGCACTTTTGCACGTGTTACCAGCTAATGAAATCGTTCAGCTAGGTGAAAATGCAACAAGTACTGCTGCCACAATACTCTTTGGTCCAATTGGCGGTAAAATCATTAGCATTGGGATCATCATTAGTATCTTTGGTTGTTTGAACGGAAAGGTTCTTTCATTCCCACGTGTGATTTTTGCAATGGCAGAACGAAAGCAAATTCCTTTTGCCAAAGCCATTTCACGTATTCATCCTACCTTCCAAACACCTTGGGTCGCTGTATTTGTGCAAATTTTGATCGCCATTGTATTTATGATCGTTAGTAATCCAGAGAAGCTGTCAGAGGTTTCCATTTTCATGATTTATATTTTTTATGTAATGGCCTTTTTCGCTGTATTTAAGCTAAGAAAACAAAACAGCGGAATGAAGCGCGCTTATAGCGTACCACTTTATCCACTGACACCGATTGTTGCGATTATCGGCTCTTTATTCGTCTTAATCAGCACGATGATCACGGATTGGAAAAGCTGCCTTTTCTCCATACTGATCGGGATAGCTGGACTGCCTATTTATTATTATATGAAAAAGACCCAAAATAAAGCAGAGAGCTAAACAGCCTCTGCTTTATTTTTTATATTGCTTGATCACTTTGTATGATTCGTTTAAATATCTCATGAGCCGGTATGGCTTACTTAGCACGCGGATTGGGAGCCTTGAGATAAAGCCATTCAGATTCGCCTTATATTCCTGCGTCATCCGCTTTGGCTTTGTCGCAATTTTTTCATATACTTCTTTGTAAAATTCCTTCATGATGTCGACTTGCACGCTGATCTTCTGATGACACTCTGTACACTCAACGCTTTTCATTTGATCATTCACATAAACGATGCTGTGGAGGGTCTCTTCTTGGCACCGAGTACAGTATAGATTTGCTTCCATTTCGGTTTGCTTCAAGATACACAGCTCCTTTCTCGTTTGATGTTGCTCTTTTTATACAATACGATCACCGCCGCCATTTATTGGACTGATGCTTCCTTTAAAATGGCTGTCGCAGTCTGTTCGTCGGTCACCAGCACTTGGATGAAGCCGCCATTTAAAGCCCCTAAAATACTTTCAGCTTTATGGGTTCCTTCCACAACAGCAATGACAGTTTTGACGCTCTTTAATTGTTCTAACGATAAGCCAATGACCTTTTGGTTCAGTTCATCTTGGACGGGTTTTCCTTCTCCATCAAAGAAGCGAAAACCAATATCACCGACAGCACCTGATTGTCTTAATCCAGATAAATCCTCTTCTTTTAAATAACCGACTGTTTTTAAAGTAGAGCCTTTATGCGGGTTACCAATACCGATGAGGGCAATATCCACATTTCTGCCTTCTTCAAGCACAGCTTCTATGTCCTGCATCGCCATGAGCCGTTCCTTTAATTCTTCTGTCTCTAAAATCGCAGGGGCATATAAATAGGAACATGTGCCATTCATTTTCTTTGCCAGCTCATATGCCAGCTGATTGGCATGAATGTCGACTGCCTGCCTGCCCATCCCGCCCTCTAAAGGGATGACTTTGATTTCGTTTCTTCGTTCAAACGGATATTCTTTGACAAGCTCAGCAAGCGTGGTTCCCCAAGAAATGCCGATTTTCTCAGCGTCTTTCATGTTTTTAGAAAGATAATAAGCTCCTGCCTGACCGACTGCCCGCTTGACCATCTCAGACATTGTCCCGACACTTGGGACCACGACAGCATCTGTTAATTGAAAGGTCGTTTCTAGCTGCTTTTCAAGTTCCACCGTATGAATGCTTTCGTCTTTAATGTACACTTCAACGATTCCCACATCTTTTGCTTTTTGTAGAAGTTTTGAAATGACTGGTCTTGAGACATTGAGCTTTTTTGCAATTTCCTGCTGCGTCCACCCGTCTGTATAATAAAGATGTGCAACCTTGACGAGCTGTCGTCTTTCTTCCCAATTCAGCATGTGACATCATCCTTTTAATATACTATGATTACCAGTATACCAAACATTCGTTTCCAATTGGAACAATTGTTATGAAAATGACAAAAAGAGCGATCAACTCTCCGCTCTTTTTCCCTCGGTATATTTCGGCTGGTACGTTCTCCCGCCATCTAACAGGATAATCTGTCCGTGCAAATAGCTTCCTTCGTTACTTGTGAGAAATAAAGTGAGACCTGCGATGTCCTCAGGTTTTCCTAATCTCCCGATAGGAATGAGCGATTGGAGCTGCCTTTTCTCCTCCTCAGTAGGATAAAGGGTATCAAGCATCTGAGATTCAATGACGCGGGGTGCAATCACATTGATGCGCACATGATGTGTGCCTAATTCCTTTACGAGCGAACGCATCAGGCCAAAAGCACCTGCTTTTGACGCGTAATACTGAATACCGCCGCCAGAGCCTGTTATCGCAGATCCCGATCCAATAATGACCATACTGCCTTCTTGCCGCTCACATAAATAGGGTGCCGAGGCTTTAATGCAATAAAAAAGACCATATAAATTCACAGCTAGTGTCTTTTTCCAAAGCGAAAAATCAACTTCTAAAAAGGGAAGTGATTTCGTCATCCCTGCTGAATACACAAGATGATCAATGCCGCCTAGCTCCCTTTCAGCTGCTGACATCATCTGCTGAACACTTTCCCACGATGAAACGTCAGCTTGAAACGTCAGTAGCTGAGGATGCTGTTTTTTTAAGAGTGAAAGTCCCTGTTCATCTATATCTGACACAGCAACACGATGCCCTTCTTTTAAAAAACGCTCGGCAATTTCTTTCCCGATCCCTTGGGCCCCACCAACGATAAGAACTGCTTTTTGATGATTAGCCAGCGCTCTCACCCCCGTCAAGCATAATCGCTGCTCCATCTGTAAATGCCCCATACGACGTACTTAAGAACACCGTCATATGAGCCACAGTCTCCTTGATTTGCTCTGTGTCAGGAAGCAAATGGAGAGGAGGCGGCAATAGTGCTAACACCCGGATGCCTTTGTCTTTAAATTCTCGCGCTAAACCTTTTGTCATGGCATTCAGCATACTATTCGATGTAGCATGTGACATCCCGCCATCACCTGTTATACTGCCTGAAGACGATATATTAATAATGCAGCCTTGCTTATGGTCAACCATGTGCCATACAGCGGCTTGACTGGAAAGAAAAGCTGTATTTACGGTCGATTCCACTTCATCCACCCATCTATCAGGGCTTACGCCAGCAACAAGCTCCGTGCCCACTTTTTGCTCTGCTTGATTGACCAAAATATCAAGCTTGCCGCATGTATCTATCACTTGCCTCATCATGTTCGTTGCATCTCGCGGTGTCTCTAGTGGATTCATGATGATACTTGATTGGCCACCCATTTTTTGAATGTCTTCACTAATGGTTTTTGCCTTTGATTCATCATAAAAAGTGTGTATAAAAACATGTGCACCTGCCCGGGCTAAAGCCAGGCAGATGGCTTCTCCAAACCCATCTGTGCTACCTGTTACAAGTGCCGCTTTCTGATGAAGCTGGACGTGCACATGCATCTCCTCCCTATCACTTGTTTGGCCTCTATTTTCTCAGCTTACTCACGATATGAAGGGCTGCTTCATAAAAGCCTTCTGAGATGGTTGGATGCGGATGAATCATTTTGGCCATCTCTTCTGCCGTCCCTTCTAAATACATAAATGAGGAAGCTTCTGATATCATCTCTGTTACGTGCGGACCAACCATAGTGGCGCCAATGACTTCACCATATGCTGTATCGTACACTAGTTTAATAAAGCCTGTTTGAACACCTGCCGCCAATGCTTTTCCGCTTGCAGCTAAATCGAATCGTTCTGTTTGAACTTTAAGACCTTTTGCTTTCGCCTCTTTCTCTGTAAGCCCAACACTCGCCACCTCTGGTAATGTATAAATACATCTAGGTACGATATCGGAATTCATTTTTTCAAGCTCTCCGCATATATTACTGACCGCAACGGCTGCCTCTGCCATCGCTGCATGGGCTAGCTGATAGCCGCCGGCGACGTCGCCAACTGCATATACACCTTCAGCACTTGTTTGCATCTGGTCATTCACTTTGATAAAAGGTCCATCTAACTGAAGATTCAGCTGGCTAACCGCTGATACATTAGGCTTTCTTCCTACACAAACGAGCAGTCTTTCAGCCGTAAAGATATGTGTTTCTCCTTTATCATCTGTTGCATGAACCGCTTTGACGCCTTCGCTTTCTGTCACCTCTGTCACAGTGGTTTTCGTCGCAATATGGATGCCTTTTTTCTTTAATTCTCTTTCTAGCAGCTTAGATGCTTCCTCATCCTCTTGTGGAATAATGGACGGAGCCGCTTCAATAATAGTGACTTTTGATTGTAGACTCTGGAAGATACATGCCAGTTCAAGACCAATGACACCTCCGCCAATAATGACGACAGAAGCAGGAATATCTGGGATATCAAAGATCGTATCACTTGTATCAAATTGAATCTCTTTGAGCCCCGGAATTGGCGGTATGGCAGGTGAAGATCCGGTGGCAATAATGAGCTCTTTCGTTTCAATCGATTCTGATCCGGCTTGTTGTTCAATCTCAATACGATGCTTTGTGACAGCTGTACCTCTGCCGTTATATACATCAATCTTTCCTTGCTTTAATAAAAAGGCGATTCCGCCTCTGAGCTTTTCAATGACATCATCTTTACGCTTTCTCATTTTTTCGAAGGAAAGGACCAAGTCTCCTGTTTCGATTCCCCAGCTTTTCGCCTTCTCAATTGATTCAATGACTTCTGCATGTTTGAGCAGTGTCTTTGAAGGGATACAGCCTCGATTTAAACAAGTACCACCTAGAAAATCCTCTTCAATTAAAGCGACCTTTCGTCCGCGCTCAGCTGCTTGAAGGGCGGCAGTATACCCGCCAGGCCCTCCGCCAATGACTGTCAGATCATACGTTTTCGTCATCCGATTCATCTCCTACATTAGCAATTCAAATGGTTGTTCAAGCACTTTTTTAAGGTCTGTTAAAAAGGCAGCCGCTGGTGCGCCATCTACGACTCGGTGATCAAACGATAAACTGACTCCCATCATTGGCCGCACCTGAATTTCTCCATCTATCACAACAGGTTTTTCTTGAATGCGCCCAACACCTAAGATCGCCACTTCTGGCTGATTAATAATTGGGGTAAAGGTATCAATGGCATACATACCTAAGTTACTAATGGTAAATGTCGACCCTTTCAGCTGGTCTGGGAGCAGTTTTTGGTCACGTGCGTTTCGGCCAATTTCTTTTGCCTCTTTTGTCAGCTGTTTTAATCCTTTTTCGTTCGCATGAGAAATGACTGGAACCATTAAGCCGTCTTTCACAGCAACAGCGAGACCAATGTGCACATTGTCATGGAAATGGAGCTCATTTTGTTCAAACGTCATATTGATTTGCGGGTGGCGCGTAAGGACATTGCTGACTGCATGAATGATGATTTCTGTAAACGATAATCTGTAGCCTGTCTCTTTTTCGATCGCCGGTAACAGCTGCTTACGCACTTCTTTCGCTTTTGTCATATCGATTTCACTTGTTAATGTCACGTGCGGTGCTGTAAAGGCACTTTGTGACATGCGATCAGCGATCACTTTTCTCATGCCAGCTAGTTTTTGTGTTTTCACTGGAGCAGAGTCTGCCTTTTGTACAGCTGCTGCTTTCACATCACTCTTCATGATTTTTCCGTGAGCGCCAGATCCAGCAACTGCCGCTAAATCGATTCCTTCACGCGCAGCGACTTTTTCTGCAAGCGGTGACACGCGCTGATCTTGCTCATCAGTATTGACGACTGCTTCGACATCCCGCTTTTGAATTCTACCTTTTGGTCCTGTGCCAGATACCTCGTGAATCGGCACATGGTGATCCTTTGCCGTTTTTCTCGCCGCAGGCGTGGCACGTACTTTTTCATCAGAGTTTGTTTCGGCTTCAGCTTCAGTAGAACCAGATGAAGCAGATTCTACTGATGATTCACCGCTGCCCGAAGAATCTTCATCTGCTTGTGCAGGCGGCTCGCTTGGCACCTGTTCATTTGCCTCTCCAATATAGCCAATGACAGCATTGACAGGAATTTGATCATCGGCTTCATAGTATTTCTTCAGAAAAATGCCATCATCATAGGCTTCCACCTCGATATTGATCTTGTCTGTCATAATTTCAAAAAGAGGCTCACCGATTTCAACCGAATCTCCTTCTTCTTTCAACCATTGAAGCAAGGTACCGATCTCCATCGTACTGCTTAGCTTCGGCATAAATATCTCTTTTGGCATGATCTTCTCCCCTTTATTTAAGAGCGCACAAGCTCTTTTGCTGCTTCAATAATATCTGGCACTTGTGGAATGACCGCTTTTTCGAGCGTTGGGTTATAAGGTATTGGTACCGCAAGACCGCCAAGTCGTTTAATAGGAGCATCTAAGTAGTCAAAGGCTTCACTTTCCGCTATCATACTCGCAATCTCTCCGCCGTAGCCGCCTCGTTTTACTGCTTCATGAACGACGATACATTTACCCGTTTTCTTCACAGATTCGATAATGGTTTCTTCATCTAAAGGTACGAGTGTTCTTGGATCAATAATTTCGACATCGATTCCTTCTGCTTCTAATTCCTTCGCCGCTTCTAATGCTTTATGCACCATAATAGCTGTTGCTACAATCGTGACGTCCTTCCCGCTTCTTTTCACATCCGCTTTCCCTAGAGGAATCGAATACTGCTCTTCTGGCACTTCACCGATTGTTTTATATAAAAGCTTGTGCTCGTAGAAAATGACAGGGTTGTCATCATCCATTGCTGCCTTTAAAAGTCCTTTTGCATCATAAGCTGTTGAAGGCTGAACTACCTTTAGTCCCGGGATATGAGCCATCCACGCTTCTAGGCTTTGTGAGTGCTGCGCTGCGGCACCCGTTCCAGAGCCTGCTGGTGTTCTCACAACAAGCGGCACCTTTCCTTTTCCGCCAAACATGTAACGTGTTTTGGCCGCTTGGTTGACAAGCTGATCCATAGCGATGGTGATAAAGTCAGAGAATTGAAGTTCTAAAATTGGACGCATGCCTGTCAAAGCCGCTCCGACTGCGCCTCCTGCGATGGCAGCCTCTGAGATCGGTGTATTGCGTACGCGCTCTGGACCGAATTCTTCAATCATGCCGCGCGTGACCCCAAAAGCGCCTCCATATACGCCGATATCTTCACCTAAAATGAAGACATCTTGGTTTTCTCTCATTTCCTGACTCATAGCCTCTCGAACGGCTTCTAAATATGAAATCTCTCTCACTGTTGTTTTTGTCACGTGATTCCCCTCCTAATTAGGCGTATACATCCTCTAATAATGTGTCAATTGACGGTTCTTTACTGTTTTTAGCAAATTCGACAGATGCTTCGATCTCCTGTTTCGCTTCTTCCTGCAAGCTTGCTGCCTGCTCCTCTGTCAAAACATTTAGATCAATTAAGAGTGACTTAAAGCGTTTGATTCCGTCTTTTTGTCTCCATTCCGTTTCTTCTTCACGTGTACGGTATTTTTTCGCATCACTCTTTGAGTGGCCCTTCCAGCGATACGTTTTCATTTCAATGAGTGACGGACCTTCTCCATCTCTTGCTCGGCTGACCGCTTCATCTACTGTGTTCATGATCTCGACCATGTCATTTCCATCAACAGTTTTTCCTGGCATCCCGTAGCTCTTTGCTCTTGTTGAAATGTCTTCAATGTTGATCATTTCTTTCACAGGACCAGACATGCCGTATTGGTTGTTTTCACAAATAAACACAACAGGTAAATCCCAAATGGATGCAAGGTTTAACGCTTCATGGAAGCTGCCTTCATTTGTTGCACCATCTCCGAAGAAACAAAGGACAACATAGCCTTCCTGCTTCATTTTAGATGTCAGCGCTGCGCCTGTTGCAAGCGGGATACCGCCACCAACGATTCCATTTGCTCCAAGATTCCCTTTTTCTAAGTCGGCAATATGCATCGAGCCGCCTTTTCCTTTGCAATAGCCGGTTTCACGTCCAAACAGTTCAGCCATCATTTTATTGACCTCTGCGCCTTTTGCAATACAATGTCCATGTCCACGGTGTGTGCTGATGATCTTATCTTCATCCTTTAACACGGCAATAGAACCAACAGCTGACGCTTCCTGTCCAACACATAAATGAGTCGTTCCATGAATGAGTCCTTTTGCAAAGAATTGATCGACCTTTTCATCAAAATATCGCACTAACCACATTTGTTTATATAAATCTGCTAATTTCTCATGACTAATTTGTTCAGGCAAAGTGATTTGTTTTTGCATTTCTTCTCTCCCCTTTACATTTGTTCTTATGTGTTACATTTGTAATTATCATACGTTTAAGTCTCATTGAAGTCAAGCATTTCTGTTTGATTTTTAAGCGTTTTCATCTTTTATCAGAAAAAAAGAGAAAGGCAAAGCCCTTTTCCAAAGAACTTCTCTTTCTCTTTCAATCTCATACGTTCTCATTCATCTGGATACATCATGATTTTGACGCTCTCACCTTCAGGATGCCTCGCGCATTCTATCGCCTGAAGCAGCTGACTTAAAGGATAACGATGCGTCACCATCTTTTCTGTGTGAACCACCTTCGCCTTCAGAAGCTGAAGCGCTTCATCATAATGATACGGATGCGAAGAATAGGCCCCCACTACTTTCACTTCGTCATGGAAAAATCGCTCAGCCGGAATGGCGACATCTCCTTTAGGAAAGTGCGCAAATACCAAAATCGTCCCGCCTCTAGCTACTGCTTGAAACGCCTCTTTTAAAAGTGCACTGCTCCCAACAGAAATAATGACGAGATCTGCCCCTTTTCCATCTGTTTCTTTCATGACCCGTTTTTCCACTGGCTCAGCTGCTGGATGGAAAGCGACATCTGCACCTAAATTTCTCGCTTGAAGCAGCCGGTTCTGATTCACATCCGTTATCATCACTTTTCCAGCTAAATAATATTTGGCGAGCTGTAATTGAATACAGCCAATTTGTCCCGCCCCAAGGATCAGTACAGAATCTCCAGGATGAACAGGCGCTCGTTCAAACCCATGCAGGCAGCAGGCAACTGGTTCGACCATGGCCCCTTGCTCATATGAGACGCCATGCGGGAGCTTACCCATAGTGTGCTTTACGTGTAAAGCAGGAACACGGATATATTCTGAAAAACCGCCTGGATCTACATTTGTGGCTGAAAACTGCGGACACATTGTATAAAAACCTCTTTGACAAAAGTCACAGGTGAAACAAGGAACATGATGTGCTACATATACCCTATCTCCCGTTTGGACATGTGTCACTTGACTGCCGGTCTCGACAATATCACCGGCAATTTCATGTCCGAGCACCGTCCCAGGAGGTACCGTCTCATGTGTTGCTTTGTAAATATCCGTCCCGCATAAGCCGCAGGCACGCATCCTTAAAAGAACTTCATCATCACCAATCGCAGGCCGCTCCCTCTCCTCATAACGAATGTCCTCTGAAGAATAAAAGACAGCTGATTTCATGTAGCTGCATCCTCCTTTTCATCACATTTCGCAAGACCCTGTAAAGTTTGAACAAGCTGTTTGTATTCACTCATCTCACTTGATATCCAGTAACGTCCCCCGAATATTCGCGCCTGTCCCACTCTGACATATACTTTTCCGATATGGGGATATGGCTTTAAAAACAGTTTTCCTTTGATATCGGATACAGAATATGTGTGCCATCTGCCAAAAGCACCTATCTTCAGCTCATCTCGACTAATGATGACGTTCGTCGGCTGATTCAGCCCCGTGAAGCTAGAAAGCATCAGAATAGGCAGCGTATAAACACCTAACACAGCTAACGGTTCAGGTCCTGCCGACATTAAGGTATAAAGAGACCAGAGAAAAAACAGACAGATGAGCAGGGCCGGAAGAAAAATAGAAAACACCGCAGACGTTCGGCTATAAGCATGCTGCTGCATGAGACTCCCTCCTTTCAGGTGACATGGAAGGAGCTACAAAAGCTCCTCCATGCAAACATCGTTTACTTAATATGATCAATGATTTTCTCAATATCATCTTCAATGCCAAATCCAGTTAAAAAAGATAATGTTTGAATCACAGGAGTCCCTTTTGTATCACTTACAGGCGTTGTCGTTACAATTAAATCGGCGCCCTCCGCCTTTTGCGGTACCTCAGAAGCCTTACATTGTTCAACCACGACATCGTATCCTTTTTCCTTTAATGTCTCTTCTACCTTTTTTGCAACAACCGTTGATGTTGCAACTGCTGTTCCGCACGATACCAATATTTTCTTTGCCATAAGAATCCCTCCAGCTTGTTTATTGGTCTTTCTGATCTAAGCCCATTTCTTTTGCATACTGCTTTTTAATATCATTTCGCACCCAGTACCATAGAAGCGCATAAGCCAGGGCACACACAATCGCTGCAATAAAGTACGGGTTGCTCGGATCAAGAAGTCTCACCATGATCCAAGGAATGACGTGAGAACCTAGATCAATACCAGAAATCATGTTTGCCCCTTCTGGGAAATCAAAGCCTACTGCTTTCCCCATTGTTGTCGCAAGTGGTGCGAGATTCGTTGCGATGAAGAAGACAATCATTAATGTAAAAATACTGTTAATGAGGCCGCGAATAATATTTCCACGAGCGGCTGCAACTGCCCATACAACCGTAAATGGCAGAACCGATAAATCCGCAAATGGCAGCATGCCATTGTAAGGAAGAACAACAGCGAGCAAAATCGTAATCGGCACCATCAAAAGGGCTACGGCCATATTCGCCGGATGACCGATTACAATCGCTGTATCTAAGCCAATATAGACATTTTTTCCAGGGAAACGCTTTTGAATATAAGATCGAGCGCCCTCAGAGATTGGAATAAGTCCTTCCATTAACAAAGCAACCATTCTTGGCATTAACACAAGAACTGCTGCCATTTGAATGCCAAGAGTCATGACGCCTTTCGCATCATAGCCGCCAAGAAGACCAATAATGATACCAAGTATGAGACCCATCACGAGCGGTTCGCCAAAAATGCCAAAACGTTTCTTCAATGTTTCTGGATCAGCATGAATTTTGTTTAAACCAGGGATTTTATCAATGATACGGTTTGACGCATACATGAGCGGCGCGAAGTTGACCGTTTCAGCATGAGCCATCGATACGCCTTTTAATCCGAAATGGTGTTCAATTGTTGGTGCCGTCCAATCGGCTAATTTAAGCGTAATTGCAGAGACGATCAAGCCAACTGCAAGGGCCAAGAACATATTATGATAAGCGTAGTAAGTAACAGAGGCCGCAAAAATCAAATGCCAGAAATTCCAAATATCCACATTCAGTGTTTTCGTAAAGTTAACGGACAACAAGATGACATTTAACAATAGCACAAGAGGAATCATCAAAGGGGCAACAGGTGTACCAAACGAAATTGCGGCTCCAATCGGCCAGCCGACATCCAAAATATCGAGCTTTAACCCAAGGGAATTGACCATGGCTTTTGCTGCTGGTCCAAGACCGCTCACAAGCAAATTAATGACAAGGTTGACACCGACAAAGCCAATTCCGATTGTGATACCGGCCCGGAAGGATTTCTTAAAGCCTTGCCTTAAAACCATACCGAAAATCGTCATAATAATCGGGAGCATAATAGTTGGCCCAAGGTCTAATATAAAATCGACGGCTTGCTTGATCATACATCCACCTCCTGATTTTTTCAGATAAAGCGCTTACATTATTTCACGAAAGACTATTGGTTTAATTCTTGTTGAAGGACATCCACAGCTTCTTCATACGATGTCATGTGAGATAACTTATTCATCACGTCTTCTTTTCTAAAAAGCGTCATGAGCTTTTCTAACATCACAAGCTGCTTACTAGGTTCAGAGATTGCAAGGACGAACACAATTTTGGCTTGCACTGTTTCATCAGGGCTTCCCATCTTATGAAAAATGACAGGTTCCTTTAATGTCGCTACACTGATCGCCGGTTTGTTCACATGTTCAGGATCTGTATGCGGAATTGCCACTCCAAAGGTCGCCAGAGGCAGGCCTGTGGGATATGTTTTTTCTCTTTCAAGCACTGCTGGTAGAAAGCTCGATTTAATATATCCTCCAGCTTCTAACCGTTCTGCTAAATATGCCGTCACCTCCTCTCTCGAAGATGCTTCGTACTGCAGCTTAATTAGCTCCTTATCTAATTCAAACAAGTTGTTCAAACAACCACCTCTTTCATTTGGTATAAACATGAACACATGTAATAAAAAGAAAGAACATTTTAGAGTAGAACCTTTTATAAAGCGCTCACAAATACTCACCCTTAAAAATGTTCAATGTTGTTACCTTTGTAAAGATATTATAATATTCGAAATTATAAGTCAATGTTCCTAGGAAAATTTTTATAAAAAAAGATGCAGCGAATGCTGCACCCTTCCCTTTGAACCTCCTACACCTCTTATTAAATATAGCTTCCTATATCTAAAAATTCGGATACAAATAGATTGTCTGTTTGCTCCGCCATTTCTTGCTTTGTCCCGATCTTTTCGATTCTGCCTTCATTCATGACCACGACACGATCAGCAATATCGAACGCCTCTTCTTGATCATGTGTCACAAAGATGGTTGTCATCTGAAATTCTCGATGGACTTTTTTGAGCCAATGTCTTAATTCTTTCCTCACCTTCGTATCTAGAGCGCCAAAAGGTTCATCTAATAGGAGCGCCTTCGGTTTGACCGCAAGTGCGCGCGCTAGCGCTACACGCTGCTTTTGTCCACCTGACAGCTGCTCTGGATAACGCTGCTCATACTGCGTTAACTGAACGACTTCTAACAGCTCATGCACACGTTCTTTGATAGACTCTTTTGACAGTCGTTCCCGCTTTGGTTTTACCCTCAGGCCATACGCAACGTTATCAAATACTGTCATATTTTGAAAAAGTGCATATTGCTGGAACACAAAACCGATCTGCCGCTTTCGCACAGGAATATGAGTATAATCCTGATCTCCAAATAAAATCTGCCCGTTATTTGCATAGTCAAGTCCTGCAATAATTCTCAATAAAGTCGTCTTTCCAGAGCCAGATGGTCCTAGTAAAGATATCAATTCACCATTTCCAATAGACAAATCCACGTTTTGCAACACCTTTGTCTGCCCAAATTGTTTTGATATTTGTTTCGCTGTAATGCCCAAGGCTGATCCCTCCATTTATTTTGAACGCTTGCCAAGCCGATGATCCATCTGTTGAATGATTTGCTTGATCATTAATGTAATGACCGCAACAAACGCCATGAGAGAAGCCACGGCAAAAGCAGCTTGGAATTGGTACTCATTGTATAAGATTTCAATATGAAGCGGCATCGTATTGGTCATACCGCGAATATGACCTGATACAACCGACACTGCACCAAATTCACCAATCGCCCTTGCCCCTGCTAAAATGACGCCGTAAAAAAGTGCCCATTTGATATTTGGCAGTGTCACGAGAAAAAAAGTCTTCCACCCATTTGCACCAAGCGTGAGCGATGCTTCCTCCTCATGAATGCCTTCATTTTGCATAAACGGGATTAACTCTCTTGCAATAAACGGAAATGTGACAAATATGGTCGCGAGGATCATGCCTGGTACAGAATAAATGACTTTCCATCCATTTGCTAAAAGCCATGGACCTAAAAGTCCGTTTGAGCCAAATAAAAGAACAAATACAAGTCCAGCTATCACAGGTGAAACTGCAAACGGGAGGTCAATCACAGTCGTTAACAAACGTTTTCCGCGGAAATTAAATTTTGTGAAGAGCCATGCAGCGCTGACTCCAAAGATGATTTGAAGCGGCAGTGTGATGATCACAATGAAGACGGTCAATTTGATTGCCGCAAGTGTATCTGGATGTGAAACAGCCAGAAGATAAGAACTCCACCCTTTCTCAAATGCCTTTGAAAACACGGCAATCAGCGGCATGAGTAAAAACAAAATCAAAAAGGTATACACAATGGTAATAAAAATGATCTTTACCGTCTTTGATTCCGTCACAGGACTTTTAAATTTGGTGTGATGCTGATGACTAAGCTCTCTCTCCAATTGTTTCACCTCACGTCCACTTGTTTTTTCCGCTCAACATACCACTGAATCCCGTGAATCAATATCAGGATGAAAAACGAAAGGAGCAGCATCAAGCACGCAATTGCTGCTGCACCATGATAATCATACTGTTCAAGCTTTGACATGATCATCAGCGGTGTAATTTCTGTTTTAAACGGAATATTTCCAGCAATAAACACAACGGAGCCATATTCACCCAGTGCTCTTGCAAACGCAAGAGAAAAGCCTGTTATAATCGCTGGAAACATGGCGGGTAGCAGCACATGAAAAAAGGTCTGGCTTCTTGTTGCACCAAGGATCGCCGCAGCCTCTTCCACTTCATGCTGCAGTCCTTCTATCACCGGCTGAACCGTTCTAATGACAAATGGAATGCCGATAAAAATAAGTGCCAAAATAATCCCTAACGGTGTGTAAGCCACCTTTACATGCAAAAATTGACCAATCCAACCATTCGGAGAATAAAGGGTTGTGAGAGCAATACCTGCAACAGCCGTTGGGAGAGCAAATGGCAAGTCTATGAGAGCATCCAAGATTTTCTTTCCAGGAAAAGAGTACCTGGTGAGAACCCAGGCGATCAATACACCAAATCCCGCATTGATGAGTGCGGCTGCAAAGGAAGTCGTCACAGTTAGCTGCAACGACTTCAATACTCTTGCATCGCTAAAGACCTTCCAAATGCCTTCTACTCCTAATGAAGCCGTCCAGATCAATACCATAGATAAAGGAATCACCACAATCGCACTCACATAAACGAGCGTCACCCCAAGGCTCAGCCCAAATCCAGGCAATACATTTTTTCTTTTATTGGTGGCAGCATGTGCTTTCCTCATCACGTCGCCCCCTATTTTTGTCCGCTATAAATTTGATCAAATAATCCACCATCATCAAAAAATCTTTTTTGTGCCTGTCGCCATCCGCCAAATGCCTGATCAATTGTCACCATATCAATTTTTTTAAACTGGTCTTTATATTTGTTTAACACTTCTTGATTTCTAGGCCGATAATAGTTTTTCGCCGCAATTTCCTGCCCTTTTTTAGAATACAAATAATCTAGATAAGCCTTTGCCACTTTCTCCGTTCCTTTACGCTTCACATTTTGATCGACAACGGCAACGGGTGGCTCTGCTAGAATACTTATGGATGGGCTGACAATTTCAAATTTGTCTTTGCCTAATTCATGCAGTGTCAAATAGGCTTCATTTTCCCATGCAATTAACACATCACCAAGACCGCGTTCGACAAAGGTAGTTGTGGCTCCACGGGCGCCTGAATCAAGGACCTCGACATGTTCATATAGCTTTTTGACAAAATCCTTTGTTTTTTCTTCATCGCCATGAAATGTTTTATCGGCATATGCCCATGCGGCTAAGTAATTCCACCTTGCACCGCCGGACGTCTTTGGATTCGGCGTAATGATAGACACGCCTGGTTGAATCAAGTCATCCCAGTCTTTAATATTTTTGGGATTTCCTTTCTTCACAAGAAACACAATAGTAGACGTATAGGGAGTTGACTCGTTGGGAAATTCCTTTTGCCAATCCTTTGAAAGAAGTCCACGATCTGCAATCGCATCAATGTCATATCCAAGCGCAAGTGTTGCCACATCTGCCTCGAGTCCATCAATAATCGATCTCCCCTGTTTTCCCGATCCTCCGTGAGACTGCTGAATGGTCACATCGTCACCGGTTTTGTCTTTCCAGTAAGTCTGAAAGGCTTGATTGTAATCCTGATACAATTCACGTGTAGGATCATACGAAACATTTAACAGCTCAACCTTACCTTTTTGATTTGAGGCTTCGTTTGCGTTTGAGCATGCAACACTCGTCACAGTCAAGATCAATATGGTGGTCACGATCGAGACCCATTTCCACTTTTTCACGTTATCCCGCTCCCCTGTTCTCAAATAATAGTGACACCAACCTTGCCGTTTCATACGCAAAAAAGGCCCTTAGCCATTGAAATACATACAGTCCTGTACTTCAAATGCCAAGAGCCTTCGGTTGTCCGATCAGCTATATATGATTGATGTTAGTCTATATATTATTCAAACTATTCACAGGTGTCAACTATGTTTTTCTTTTTGTTTAGACAAAAAAAGAAACGTCATCTTCAAGAGACGCTTCTTTTCCCGGGAAATGTTATTGATTTGCAGATAGCTTTAAATTGACACCAACAGCGGTTCCATTTCTAGTTGAATCAGCTACTCCAGTAAATGTCCCTGCTTTTCGATCAATTAGAAGAGCTTGCACGTTTCCTATATCAATAGGCGAACTGCCAAAACGGTGCCCCATATCATTTAACTTTGTCCTCACATCGAGGGGGACACCTACTTCATAGCGGTAAGAAGTTAAACTGTTTGTATAAATCCTTGGTTCTTCGACCGCATCCTGAAGCTCCATGTCAAATTCAAGCAAATTCAGGATCGTCTGTGAAACAGAAGCAATAATCGTGGTTCCTCCAGGTGACCCAACGGTCATGACAGGCTCTCCATCTTTAAAAATAATCGTTGGCGTCATACTTGATAATGGACGTTTATTTGGCTGCACTTCATTTGCGCCGCCAGGCCTTGCATCAAAATCCGTGAGTTCATTATTTAAGAAAAAACCATACTCGGGGACAAGAATCCCTGTACCAAATAACTGTTCAATGGTTGTTGTAAATGACACAACATTTCCCCACTGATCTGCAACAGTAAAATGGGTGGTCTCACCAATGGTTTTATCTTCTGGCTGAGGAACAATTGGGGATGGATTTTTTTCATCCTCATATGCCCATGGATCTCCTTCTTTCGGGTTTTGAATCATTTGATCTAATTGAATGAGAGAGGCTCTTTCTGAAATGTAATCATCGTCTAATAGTCCTTTTAGTGGAACATCTACGAATTCGGGGTCGCCGGCATATGCGGCTCGGTCAGCATAGGAGAGATGCATTGTTTCAGCAAGTAGCTGATATTTTTCGAACGATTTGGGGTCATATTGAGATAGGTTAAAGTGGTCAAGTATTTTAAGGATTTGTAGCATAAACACCCCGCCCGAGCTTGGTGGAGGCATACTTGCAAGCTGGTACCCTTTATAGTCTCCCCAGATTGGCTTGTCAGTCTTGACTTCATAATGACTAATGTCATCTGTTGTCATCGTACCACCAAAATCTTGGACCGTATTTGCGAGTGCCTTCGCTACTTTTCCTTCATAAAACGCCTTACTTCCTTTTTTCGCAATCAGTTTAAATGTTTTTGCAAGACCTGGCTGAACAAGCAGATCTCCTTCTTTGAGCGGTTGATCATCTGGAAGAAAAATTGGCGCTGCAGCCGTTTTTTTCAATTTTTCTTGATGATCTTCAATGGCTTTTGCAAGGACCGAATCAATTTGAAATCCATCCTCTGCCAGTTGAATAGAAGGTTTAATCAATTCCTTCATAGAACGAGTCCCCCACTTATCTAATGCTGCCTCAAGACCTTTTACTGTCCCGGGAACACCAACTGCATTACCATGTGTGGATCTCTCAGCGAATGGGATGACTTTACCCTCATCAGTTAAAAACATGTCAGGTGTTGCGCCCTGAGGTGCCCGCTCTCTACTATTGATGATGGAAGTTTCTTTTGTCTTCCCATCATAAACCATCATAAATCCTCCGCCGCCGATTCCAGACATCATTGGCTCTGTCACATTCAGTGCGTAATGGATGGCAACAGCAGCATCAACTGCGTTTCCACCTTTTTTCAATACATCAGCACCAACTTCTGATGCCAGTGGATGAGCTGTGGCCACCATGCCATCTTTGCCAACAGCTACTTTATTCCCATGTGTTTCATTTGCAGTGACTTGACTGACAGGTAGGAAAAACGAGAAAACAAACAGACATATGGACAAAACAGTTAGAGAAATGCGTTTCATAAACAACACCCCTTCCATATTCTTACTTTGACATTACCTACTTCTTGACCAGAATACAATAGATTATTCTAAAATTTCAAAAATTTTCATTCTATCATCCTACATAAATCAAACGAAACACGTTTTTTCAAAACATATGACACACAATAAAAGTAGGGATAAAGACATAATATTTTCACGTATTTGCCTTAAGGGTATAATAAACACAAAGGGGGAAAAATGGTGAACCACAAAAGCAAAATGTTTTGGGAAACGTATTGGAAAGAGAAATCAGAAAAAGCACCTGATGACGCGTTTGTTTCGGCGTGGGCATTCGGATCAGATCCAGATCATTTGCTTAATCTTGTAAAGCAAGGGAAAAAAACCGCCACTTGTTCTGGACACCTGTTTTATGAAAAAGAACAGGAGCCGCTTCCAAAAGCCGGACAATATGCAGTCATTTTGGACAGCCAGGAAGAACCTAAAGCCATCATTGAGATTACGCATGTAGATGTGATGCCAATGAATGAAGTCCCTGAATCCTTTGCACAAGCTGAAGGTGAAGGCGATCTATCATATGACTATTGGTATAGAGTTCATAAAGAATTCTTCACAGAAGCACTCAAGCCATACGAATTAGACTTCAAAGAAGACATGCTTCTTGTTTGTGAACGTTTTAAACTGATTCATTCAGCTTCTTAACCTTTAAGCGGCGCCAAAAACGGCCCGCTTTTTCCGTTTCCTTTTCCCTTTCTGAAAAAGGTGTGTTGAGATCACATCTTTAGGTCAGAATAAGATCAAATAGAAAAAGTGAAGAAATTTTCGACTACACCTGTTTTTTTTCGACAAAAGAATATATAATTATTTGATGTGTGCATTGTCTCATTTATACAATGGAGGGTTTTTACATGTTAAAAAGGAAAAAAGACAAGTTTTCCGTCTTGTTAACGGAAATTGCTAAAAATTTAGATGAAACTGCTGAGTATTTTGTTAGCTATAAAGTAACAAATCAAACCACTCTGAAAGAATTTTCTGACACATTGAAGGAATATGAGACAAAAGGTGATCATCATGTTCATACCATGATTAAAGAGCTGAACAAAGCCTTTATTACACCGATTGAGCGTGAAGACATTCTTCAATTGACGAATAGCCTCGACGATGTTTTAGATGGAATTGAGCATTTTTCAGCAACAATGGAAATTTATTCAATGACAAGCTCTGACGAACATATCGACAAATTCAGCCACTACATCAGAGAATGCGCAAAAGAAATTATGATTACAATTGATTTACTGGCTGAAAATCGCTTAAAAGATATTCAACCACACGCAATCAAAATCAAAGAGATCGAGCATAATTGTGACAATCTTTATCGTAAATCGCTAAAGAACTTGTTTGGAAAAGAAACTGATCCAATCAAGGTCATTCAATACAAAGAAATTTACGAAACACTTGAAGAAATCGCTGATTCCTGTCAAGGTGTTGCCAACAATCTAGAAACAATCATTATGAAGAATGCGTAACGGGGTTAGTTAAATATGGATACATTACTCATCCTTACCATATTTATTGTCATTTGTGCACTTGCTTTTGATTTCATTAACGGATTCCACGATACAGCAAATGCCATTGCTACTTCAGTTTCAACAAAAGCGTTAAAACCAAGACATGCTATCATTATGGCAGCGTTTATGAATTTCTTAGGAGCAATGACATTTACAGGTGTAGCAAAGTCCATTACAAAAGACATCGCAGATCCATTTACACTTCAAAACGGTTCTGTTGTCATTTTGGCTGCTTTAATTGCAGCTATTACTTGGAACTTGCTTACTTGGTATTACGGGATTCCGAGTAGTTCTTCACATGCACTGATTGGATCAATTGCAGGAGCTGTTATTGCCTCTGCCGGTTTTGGCGCTTTAAACTATTCGGGATTCATTAAAATCATTCAAGCCCTTTTGCTTTCACCTATCCTAGCTTTCGTGTTGGGATATATCGTGTACACCATTATTAAAATTATATTCAGAGACAACAATCTCGCAAAAACAAATAAACAATTCCGACGTGTTCAAATTTTAACTGCCGCACTGCAATCGTATACCCATGGAACGAACGATGCGCAAAAAGCGATGGGAATTATTACGATGGCTTTAATTGCAGGTAATTTGCATACAACAGACGACATTCCATTCTGGGTACAATTCTCTTGTGCGCTTGCAATGGGACTTGGTACTTCTATTGGTGGCTGGAAGATTATTAAAACAGTCGGCGGTAAAATCATGAAAATTCGTCCAGTAAACGGAGTATCTGCCGATTTAACTGGTGCAGCCATTATTTTCGGTGCAACGTTTATCCACTTACCTGTTAGTACCACACACGTTATTTCATCTTCTATTCTAGGCGTAGGTTCTGCGCACAGAGTCAAAGGTGTGAACTGGGGTACGGCAAAACGTATGCTTGTCACTTGGGTCATCACATTACCAATTTCAGGAACTCTAGGTGCTCTCATATACTTTTTGCTAAACACGTTTCTCTAATGTAAAAGGCCTGTCTTACAGGTCTTTTTTTTATGTAGACAAAGGGTTTTGCCTTCACACTCAAACTGTCTGTTCTTACTGGCAGTTTTTTTCATGAAGCAGGGTTTCCAATCATACCCATAGAAGTAAACAAGTATTCATCTGTCTATGGGAGAGAAGAACATGCTATTATTTTTTCAATTGACTGTATGGTTATTGTTAGGTGCACTTGCAGTGTATGTATTTGCTGTATGGCGCTTTGAACAAAAAGTAAAAGAAAAAATGTTTGCCATTCGTAAAACGTGGTATTGGATTTATGTAGCTGGTGCTGTTGTTTACTGGACAAATGACCCCTCTTCCATCTTCACCGATTGGATGCACTACTTCATCATTGCCGTTTTTTTTGCATTAACCGATGCTTTCATTTTTCTCAGCTCCTATATTAAAAGACTTGGGAATCATGAGCTGGAAACCGACACCCATCAACTCCTTGAACAAAACAACGATCTACTTCATTCTTACCTCAATAAACTAAAAACGTACCAATACCTATTGAAAAACGAACCGATCCATGTATATTATGGAAGTATAGAGGCATATATAGAGGGAATTGAACGGCTGATTTATTCTTTTGCAGAAAAAATGAATATTCAAGCGGTTCTGTGTCCATATGATACGCAGGAACAAAAAGATGACTTGCTGCGAACACTTGACCAGCGTGCTCTCATTCAGGCAAAGCTTGACAGGCAGGAAGTATATTACGATGATTTCGGCAAATTGGTGCTCATTCCGTTTTCAGTAGCAGATGCACACTTTGTCATTAAGCTGACCTCTGATGAGATTGTCACTGAGTTCGATTATTTATTAATGACTTCACTTACAACAATTTATGACCTAATCTTGCCTGACGAAGAGGAAGGTGATGAAGATGGACCACGCACTTCAAGGGGATAACAACAATCGCAAGAAAAACCCTTTTAAGATTTTAAAGAAGAAACGCCATATTAGTATGGCCGATTACAAAGTAAGCCCCCATACAGAGCGTATTTTCAAAAAAAATGAACAGCTTCTGGATGAGTATAAAAATAAAAAAGCTTGATCACAATAAAGGACGCGGAACTAAACCCGCGTCCTGATTCCTTTTTTACATCGATTCGCATACAATAAAACCATATGCTGTAACCATTGAGGTGCCAAAATGAAAAAGAAAATCAAACAATTGAGATATGTTCAATTTGCTGAATTTCAGCCGTCCCCTTATGTCCGACGATTAAATGAAAAAAGTGAAGCTGTCATTCATTCATACAAACAGAAAAACTCACTTATTTAATAGCTCAAGCAGCTTTTCCTTCGTTTTAGGTCCGTATACCCCATCACTTGTCAGACCATTCATCAGCTGAAAACGCGCTACAGCATTGGCCGTTTTTTCCCCATAAATCCCGTCGACTCCTTTATCTACAGCCGTTTTATCAGGATAAAAATAAACAGCAGCAAGTGCTTTTTGGACGAGGCGTACGTGCTCCCCCTTTGTCAAAGGAGATGTCACCTTTAAAGTCCCATCCGGCAGCTCATACATCACCTTTCCATCATTTCGATAAATTTTAAGAACCTGTCCAATTTGAATCTTGTTCGGATCGCTAATGTCATTCCATTTCTGTAAATCACTCACCGTGACGCCATGGGCTTTGGCAATACTTGTTAACGTATCCCCGCTTTTGACCACATACGTGATGACCGTCTCCGGATCACCTGCAGTTTCAATTCCTTTTTTAAATTCACCCCATGTAGATAGCAGCAGGCGTGGACATGCTTTTCCAGACCAATGCTGATGTGTAACCACATTTGCTAATGGAATGTCATGTTCTTTTAATAGCTTTTGAATGAGCCATTGAGCATGTTTGACAGCCTGCTGAAAGTTCCCATCTTCATTTTCACAAATTTCAATTCCGATTGATTTCCGGTTACCATTCCCATGACCATCCCCTGCATGCCAGCCATTTTCATTTAAAGGCAGATGCTGAAAAATTTCACGATCATCCACTGTAAAGTGCCAGCTCACCTCTGTTGTTGGGCGTTTGACGTATGCCGCATGACTTTTCGCATCAGCTCCCTTTGACGTATTCGCTGTGTTATGAACAGTCACATACAACGGTGTCATAGCGTATCCTGGCCGATTTCCGTTTCCTACTGGAATAAAATCTTGATAAATTTGTACCATGTTCTGCACTCCCTTTTGCTAGATTGAATTGATCTTTCTCATCAATCGGTGGCATTCGTAAGACAAATTTTGTTTGTTTTAGTCATAACACTATGGTAAAATTTGAATTCAATCTTCCATTTTTAATAGTGGAAAATGAAAAAACGACGAAAAACACAGGAAATAATTCCATTTTTCTTTGATTTTATGTTAAAATTGTTAAATATAAGCCGATATAAAAAGTAAGCGATAGCTTTATTAGCCATTTAGTCCTATATGGACTTTTCTTTTACGTCAAAAATAGAACATACGTTTGCGTGGAGGTTTTTAAATGACTTATTTTTTAACCCATTTAGAAGAAGATATTAAACGGTTATACACTCAACTACAAATAAGCGGTCCTGCTTATTTGGATATGCAAAGGATCGCTTCTGAATTTCATGTATGGGTCCATTACGAGGATACCGGCAGCATGATGATCAAACATCAAGGTCTTTACAGTATTATTTTAAACAGATCCCTATCACCAGAAGAACAGTGGCAGGATTTTGCCCACGAGCTCTGTCATGTGCTGAAACACGCAGGCAATCATTTCAAGATGCACAAGCTCTTTCGAGAACTGCAAGAGTTTCAGGCAAAACAATTCATGTATCACTTTTGTGTTCCGACCTTTTTGCTCCTGCAAATGAAGCTTCCAAACCTTCGGCAGCAAGCTATTTCGCATATTGCTCAAACATTTCACGTAACCTGGGCTTTTGCAGAAAAACGGCTTGCCTTATTCGAACAGCGAAAAGTAGGCATTCGCTTTCAAAAGGAGTTTACTTCCTATTTAATGAAAGCGGAAGCGGAAAGAGTTGCGGAAAAAGAAGCCGTTTATCAAACGTAAACGCCTGCCCGTATGACAACAGAGGTTTATTCATAAAGGCTTAATACTTGTTTCAGTGCATTTGTGTATCTATAAAATTGTTCATTTTGTGTATCACGCCGATAGCGCCGCCTAAAGTCTTGAAAGAATGCTCTTCTTTGAGCTTGACTGATTTCAATTTGAACGCTTTTCCCTGTCAGACATTGATTATTAATATTATCAGGATGTGTTCCAGAAAAACGATCTGATTCAGATAGCAGCAATGCAGGAAAACCATTCAAAGTTAGACGTTTCACCGTTTCTGTAGCTCTTTCTCTGTCTGTACCCCCCACTAATGTTTGTAGCACGTCTGTTTCTCCGTAGCCGTGGAGCGCAAACGTATAATGATGTGTATGCACTTGAGAAAGACAAATCGGCTCATCAAAACGTGTGCTTGTAATATGAAGAACATGATTGCCTTTCACTTTAAGGCCCTCAAATAAATACATAGAATAATCGCCTGCTAATTCATGGATCAGCTCACTCACGCCTGATTCAATTCCTCCGGCATGAGGCGACAAAACGAGAAGCTGATCCCCTTCCCGCTTGTGAAGAATTTGATAGTCAATCCCTTCTCTTTCATGAGCGGAAAGCTCTTCATAATTTTGATACGTATCGATGATTTGCATCATTCCATCTGCCCCATTTCTCTATATGAGCATAAGTCTACTGATCTCAAATTCTTTTGTAAAGTGTTTTCGAAACGTCTATCCATATGAAGACATCCTTAAATTTTCCTTATCTTTACGGCTTTCTGTTGAATCTTGAGAAAAAATGACCGATAATTGAAACAAATAGAACTTTTGGACTATAAGAATCTTTTTGTATTCTCTCTCATAAATTAGAAATATTGTGATCTATATCTGGAGGAATTCATGTTAAAAAAGAAAACCACCATCATCCTTGTCATCTTATTGATTAGCTTCGCTGGTATCATTTATTGGAAATGCTTCTCTCTTCAAGGCGTTTCTCACGGAACATTCATCCGCTCTATGTCATCACCTGACGGAACATATATCATCAACACCTATCGTCATAGTGGAGGAAAACTAAAGGAAAACGCAGTCAGAGCTGAAATTGAAAACAAACTAACCCATCGAAAGAAAACGATTTACTGGAAATACCCTGATAAAGACCCTCTCATCAAGTGGAAAAATGCACAGCTTGTTCAAATTGGACACGAGTTTTTAAATGTTGTAAAAGGCGAAACATACGATTATCGCTTTGATCCATCACCTAAAAAATAAAATGTGAGTAACAAAAAAACGAACCCTATTTGGATTCGTTTTTTTGTTACGTTGACATAATTTTTTGCATAAAATCTTTCATTTCCCTGCTGACCACAGTCAATCGATCAATGACCTCGCTAAACTCTGTCACAAGCAAAGCCTGCTCTGCCGATGATCCTTTCATATGATCCATACTCTCAAGTAATGTATGTATATTGGAAGAAATCCCTTGCAATGAGCTTTCAATATTTTCAGTTGCACGTGAGGTTTCGCTTGATAGTTTTTGGACTTCGCTTGCCACAACACTAAAACCTGCACCCTCTTTTCCTGCTCGGGCTGCTTCAATTGACGCATTCAATCCTAGCAAACTCGTTTGTTTCGAGATGCCTTTAATCATTTTTGTAATTTCTGATGTTTTTTTCGAGCTTTCAAGTGTTTGCTGCGTTTGTAAGGTCATTTCCTCACTTGTAGCAGAGAGCTCCTCTGAATGCGCCGCCACGACATGTACCTTCTCTTGAATACTTTGGATAATGTCATGTAACGACTCCATATATGCCTCAAGCTCCAATTGATTTTTGATCGGAAACCCTAAAGCAATTGCCCCAACTACTTGTTGATTCTCATCGAATATCGGCAAACCCATCGCATTTAACGGTATCCCATAGACGGATTCTGGCAAAAACGTACTCGACGTTTCACCTCTAAGCGCTTTTTTCATATTCATATCATCTGGTTTAATCAGATCACCTGCTCGTATTTGAAAATCAACATCTTTTGATGGCAAATAAAGCAAGAATTTCTCTCGATCAATAACACCCATCGTCACTTCATTCTTTAAGATCTGCATCATATATGGTGCAGCTGTCACAACACTCTGTAGTATATCCACTTCTCCTACCCCCTTACTGTATTTATCGGTCATCGATCTTAAATTAATAGTTATTTTTAAAAATAATGATTTTGATTGATGATTTTTCTCATATTTACGGGTAAGAAGTGTGTCATTTCCTTTCTATATTCAAAAAAACGCAAATTTGCTATAATCAAAGTATCAACATATGATGAAATGGTCATGTAACCATTTTACTTATTTATTGGAGGCGCATGTTGTGACACAACCCATGAAATATGAGCAGGCGATCGTCATTGGCGGCGGTATCACCGGAATGCTCGCTGCAAAGGTATTATCAACGTTTTATCATCAGGTGTTTATTATTGAAAAGGATGAACTGCCAGACTCTCCTGAGAACCGTCTCGGCACTCCTCAAGCCTTTCATCCACATAGAATGCTGCCACTTGGCAAGCAAATATTCGAACGTCTATTTCCTGATTATACAAAAGAGTTACTGGCAATGGGCGGGTTTAATACATTGCATCGAACATCTCGATTCATCACAAAAGATGGTGAATTAGCGCTCACCGATACAGAAGAAACAGCTGTCACAAGACGAGCCATGCTAGAGTGGGTGCTGATGCAAAGAATGTTAAGTGAGGAACGTGTTCATTTTCTAGAAAAACATGAAGCGATCTCGCTTCAGTTTGAGGAAGGAACAAATCGAGTCATAGGGCTCATCGTGAAAGATCGGCATGTAAAGCCAGGAATTATTCATCAAATGAAAGCAGATTTAGTGATCGATACGTCTGGAAGAATGTCTAAACTACCAAAATGGCTGAAAGACGCAGGACTGTCCTTGCCACAGACAGATGAGCTAAGCGTCTCTCTTGGCTACAGCACAAGATACTACCAGATACCACCTGAGGCGCCAAACCTGCAATCAATGGTCGTAGTTGGACAACCAAACAAACAAATCCCGACAGGACTGTTTGAACGGGTAGATCATGATTTAGTAGCTGTTCTTCTCTCAGCAGCGGGCGGCTCACATTATCCAACAACGGATGCTGATCTATTTGATTCAGAAACCGCTGCGCTTACCCATCCAGCGATAGCAGAAGCCATCACCCATTTAACGCCCTATACAAAACCAAAAGGATTTAGAGTCCCTTCTTGCGTGAGACATCACTATGAACAAATGCAGGATTGGCCAAGTGGATTATTGGTAATGGGCGATGCTTTATGTACATTAGATCCAATTCATGGGCAAGGAATGACAAAAGCAGCTCTCGAGGCGCAAACACTTGAGCGTATGCTCAAACAAGCACAAGAAAATGGGCGGTTGTCTTTTGAAAGGAATACCCTACAACAAATGCAGCACGCCAATGAACTTGGCTGGTGGCTTTGTGCGATTGCTGATATGGCGTGGGAAGGAGTCGAGTTAAAGGGAGGAAAGCCAATTCCCCATTTAACATTTGTACAGGGATATTTAAATCGATACGTACAATATGCCGTTCAAACAAAACAGGCTGAACGTCTTGAGGCATATCACCGTATGCATTCTTTCTTAACAGAACCGAGAGAAATCCTGAACCTAGAGCAGCTACATGACATGATTCAGTCTGATTCCTCTGGAGAAACTGCCGAGTGGTGGCGACAATGGGACAAAGAGAACAATGAATTAAATCGAACTTTTTTCCATGAAGCTGTTCCTGAATTTCATTTACACAACCTGATTCATACAAATTGACAGAAAAAAAGCCCCTCATTGGGGCTTTTTCATTAACGTAATAATTGAAGTACGTTTTGTGGCTGTTGGTTTGCTTGTGCTAGCATCGCTTGAGACGCTTGAGAAAGAATGTTGTTCTTTGTGAACTCACTCATTTCTTTCGCCATGTCAACGTCACGAATACGAGACTCAGCAGCTGTTAAGTTTTCAGCAGAAGCGCCAAGGTTGTTGATTGTGTGCTCTAGACGGTTTTGGACCGCACCAAGTGCTGAACGCTGTTTAGAAACTGCGCCGATCGCTGCATCGATTTTTGCTACTTCGGTGTCAAAGCTAAAGCCATCTTCATTCACTTTAATATCTTTGACAGTCAATGTTTCAGCGTCCATTTTGCCGATCTGTACGTTGATATTTTGCTCAATGTTCGCTCCAATTTGAAATTGGAATCCATCCTCAACGCTACCATCCAACAGATTCTTTCCGTTAAATGCTGTACGTTGAGAAATCCCATCAATTTCGTCAACCAAAGCAGTGAGTTCTTCTTGAATAGCTGTTAAATCTTCTGTTTGTTGAGTACCAATGTTACCCGCTTGAACTGTCAATTCACGCATACGTTGAAGAATGGCATGTGTTTCTGTTAATGCACCTTCAGCTGTTTGAATAAGAGAGATACCGTCTTGTGCGTTTTTAGATGCCATTTCTAAGCCGCGGATTTGTCCACGCATTTTTTCAGAGATTGCTAGACCTGCTGCGTCATCTCCCGCACGGTTAATGCGAAGACCAGAAGAAAGCTTCTCCATGTTTTTTTGCCCTGCTCCATTGTTTGCAGACAAACGGTTCAGTGTGTTAAGTGCTGCGATATTGTGGTTAATTCTCATGTTAAATGACCTCCATGTGTTTGAACCAATTAGACATCCTTGTCCAAAAGTTCTAAATTAGAATTTTTTTGTAAGCCTTACAATCCATTTATCGAACCTTAATGGAATATGTTTAACAAAAAAGGAATAAATAAGGATAAAGTCTCATTCATTATGATCGTTTCGCTAGAGTATGCCAAAATTAAAGGTCATTTTTCATGATTTATCAGAGGGATTTAAGAATCATAAGACTGGAGGAACCTCGAAGAAAAAAACAACATAAAAAAAAGCCCCATAAAGGGGCCTTTCATTAACGTAGTAATTGAAGTACGTTTTGTGGCTGTTGGTTCGCTTGTGCAAGCATTGCTTGAGACGCTTGAGAAAGAATGTTGTTCTTCGTGAACTCACTCATTTCTTTTGCCATGTCAACGTCACGGATACGAGACTCAGCAGCTGTTAAGTTTTCAGAAGAAGCACCAAGGTTGTTGATTGTGTGCTCTAGACGGTTTTGAACTGCACCAAGTTTACCACGCTCAGCTGATACTTTATTAATAGCAGCATCAACTTTATCTAATAGTGCATCAGTATTAGCAGTCGTAGCCGTTGTTACAACGTAGTCAGCTTTCAACATATCTAATCCTGCAGCCTTAGTACTCATATCACCAATAGTAACTGTTAATTGTTGCTTTGTGTTAGCACCAATTTGGAACGTAAATCCACCTGTTTGAGTACCGTCAAGAAGATTTTTACCATTAAAAGCTGTACGTTCAGAAATTCCATCTACCTCATCAAGAAGGTTATCAATTTCATCTTGAATTGCTTTAAGATCTGTCGCTGCATCTTGAGTACCTGTGTTACCCGCTTGAACAGTTAATTCACGCACACGTTGAAGGATTGAATGAGTTTCAGTCAATGCACCTTCAGCTGTTTGGATAAGAGAGATACCGTCTTGTGAGTTTTTAGAAGCCATTTCTAAACCACGGATTTGCCCTCTCATTTTTTCAGAGATTGCTAGACCTGCTGCGTCATCTCCTGCACGGTTGATGCGTAGACCTGAAGAAAGTTTCTCCATGTTCTTTTGGCTCGCACTGTTGTTAGAAGAAAGACGGTTTAATGTGTTAAGTGCTGCGATATTGTGGTTAATTCTCATTTCCTATTACCTCCATGTAATTGGGACCTGACAGACGTCCTTGTCTGAAAAAAGTCCTTTATTCTAGGGCTTATCAACCCTGACAATTCTATTATCGGACGTGGTTATAGGATGTTTAGCAGATTTTTAAAAAAATATCTTATTTTTTTATGATTTTAATCCTAATTTTAACAATTATGTAAAAATAAAAAAAGCTGCTGATTTATTATCAGCAACTTTCCATTTTATTAATATTGCTTGATATCAAATATTAAGATATTTTGGTACACCACATAATCTTTCTTACTTGTGAAAGGTCCTTTATTGTGTTCATCATTGATCTCATAAAAGTTCATTCCGATTCCAAAGCTTCTTTCTTTATACCCGTTTACAAAATCGTTGATCTCTTTCACTGAGAGCAGATAATCCTTTTGCAATCCATTTATCATGGTAATCGAAAGTATATCTTTTGTCGTTTCTTCTCCTGGCTTTGTTCCATCTTGGCCTTTTGGTTCTTCCGTGAGGATTAAGTTTTAATAATCATTTCCTCGTCCTTCAGCTGAATCATGAGTGAGGATTGAATATATAATAAATTAATAATGCGACGTGCCATTTCAGAAGGAGACGCATTGTACTGATTTCTGATCCATTCAAGAATCAATCCAAAGATGCCATATGAGCGATATTGAATAAAATAACTGTCGTTGATTTCTTCGTATTGATCACTGACAAACGACATTCTACTCTGGAAAATGTATTGCAACTTCTTCAGTAAAATTTCTTGAATTTGAGGTACACGGTCTTTCATCACCAATAAATCATAATAGTCACGATTTTCGACGATATATTGAAATACATTAGTGCCTTCTGGTTTCATGCGAGTTAAATCCAAAAGTGGATTTTCACGAGTTGGCTTACAAAACTCGTATTCAAAATCTTCCATTTCCCGGTGAATTAATTCTGCTGCAAGTTCGTCCTTACTATCGTAATGAACATAAAACGTCGTTCGATTGTAGTTTGCTTTTTCAACAATATCCTTCACTTTTACGTGAGAATAGCCTTTTTCTTTCACAAGCATTTTGAATGCTTGACGCAGTGTTTCTTTTGTTCGCTCAACACGGCGATCCTCTTTATTAATCATTTGCACCCTCCTTTTAGACACTTTTAAAAAAATGTTGAATAGAGATACAAAAATTCTATTGTGTTGAAAACCCATACAAAAATGTTTTTTTGCTGATTGATATGAACAACCTTTCATCTTACAATCAACTTAAGTCACATACAAATGAAATTTATGTGACATTTTATCTATCTTTAATAGAATACCATAATATACGAAAAGTGAGGCACATGATATGGAATTTCAAGCAATGGTCACAACAAATGAAAAAGATTTCGAGAAACAAACTTTATTACTAGATGACCCAAAAGCAGATGAAGTACTTGTCAAAATAGTTGCATCTGGCGTCTGTCATACTGATGCCACGGTATTAGATGGCACTCTTCCTGTACCACGTCCAGCTTTATTAGGACATGAAGGCTCTGGAATTGTAGTAAAAGTAGGTTCTAATGTAACAACCGTTCAAGAAGGAGACCACGTTGTATTGGGATTCGCTTATTGCGGTCACTGTCATAATTGTCTAGATGGGAACGCCGGTGGATGCGAAAACATGATTCAATTAAACTTCTCTGGTCGTAATAAGCGCAATGAAACGCCTATTCATACACACGATCAGCAAGATGTATCTCAATTTTTTGGCCAATCATCATTCGGGACATATGCAACTGTTGATGAGAAAAACGTGATAAAAGTAGACAAAGAAACCGATTTACGTTACTTAGGTCCATTCGGCTGCGGTTTAATGACTGGGAGCGGTACTGTCTTAAATTCGCTTGCTCCAGCACCAGGTACAAGCTTTGTTGTGTTCGGTACAGGTGCTGTTGGTTTAAGCGGATTAATGGCTGCAAAAATCGCAGGCTGCGATCCAATTATTGCCGTTGATATCCATGATAGCCGCCTTGAGCTAGCAAAAGAATTAGGTGCAACACATGTCATCAACAGTAAACATGAGAATCCAGCTGAAAAAATTAAGGAAATAACGGAAGGTAAAGGTGCACATTACTCATTTGAAACCACTGGTGTACCAGAAGTCACTCTAGCTGCACTTCATTGCCTGCGTGTCAAAGGGACTTGTGCAACAGTAGCAGTAGGTAAACGCGATTTAACATTTAACGTGACGAATGATTTAATGCTCAACGCGCTCACATTAAAAGGTGTGATAGAAGGGGATGCCGTTCCACAATTATTCATTCCTAAATTAGTGAAATTCTTTAAAAATGGACAATTTCCAGTTGAGAAACTGGCAAAATTCTATGAATTAGAAGATATTGAACAAGCCTTTGAAGATTCTAAAAATGGCTCAACGATTAAACCAATCCTTATTTTAGATAAAGAGTATCGAGTTTAAGCAGTGATCATAGACAAACCGTGAAATAGAACTTAAACTCATTAGCCCCCTCGCTATGCAAAGGGGGCTAATCGTATTTTAATATGCTATCCGCTTTTAGAAACAACTCCATCATGGTTTTCCCTTCTCATTTTTCAAAACGATTTATAAGATAAAATTGAATTCACACATACATCACCGGCGTTGATATTTTAATAATCTTCCCACCTCGACGATAAAATCTTGGAACGCGGCGGCTTAATGTAGCGATGACTTCATAGTTAATCGTATTGAGCATTTCAGCGATTTCATCGACAGAAATGTCCCCGCCTTTTTGACGGCCGTAAATGACGACTTCCTCGCCTTGCTTTGCTTTCATTTCTCCTAAGCTGATCATGGTCATATCCATCGTGACTCGGCCCGCAATTGGCACTCGTTTTCCTCTGAAAAGCATAAATCCTCGATTCGATAAAGCACGCGAGTACCCATCCGCATAACCAATCGGTATGGTCGCAATGACTTCATCAGGCTTTGCCACATAGGTAGCTCCGTAACTGACTGTCCTCGGCTTCGTCACCATTTCCTTCACGAAAGCAATTCTCGCCTTTAAACTCAGAGCCGGCTCTAGTTGTACAGCGTCTAAGCTTTCAATATATTGCGAGGGATACAGTCCATAAAGCCCGATGCCCAGCCGAATCATATCAGCACTAAATTCAGGAAATGCAATAGAAGCCGCTGTATTGTTCATATGTACGGTAGGCAGCGTAATTCCTTGTTTTTTTAGAAAACGAAGAAAATCAATAAAAATACTGTGCTGAAGTAATGTGAAATCAGGGTCTGGTTCATCCGCAGTTGAGAAATGCGTAAAGATTCCATCCCATCTGAGGTACTCACTTTCTTCAAGTGCCTCAACGACTTCCAAAAGCTCTTCCTTCGTCCGTACACCTAGTCGCCCCATGCCTGTGTCGACATTGACATGAATGCCAAGCCGATGCTGACTTTCTTCTTCCTCTAAGATCTCATTTGCTCGCGTGATCCAGTCTGCACGTAAACCTGATAAATCAATGCTCCATGTCGCAGCTTTTTTCACACAGTCGAGCGGAGTGAATCCAAGGACTAGAATAGGCGCTTCTATTTTCGCTCTTCGTAATACAATTCCTTCTTCCAAGCTGGCAACCGCCAGCTCTGTCGCGCCGCTTTCCAGTGCCTGTCTGGCCACCTCCACTGAACCATGTCCATAAGCATTTGCTTTCACTACAGCCATGATCTTACTTTTCCTTGGAATATGCGCTTGAATCGCCTCAATATTTCTTTTAATCGCATCAAGATTGACTTCGATCCAGACTTCCCGGCAGAGCTTTTTCATTTATCGTTCCTCCTCATAAAATGAGTGATTCCTATATCAATGTTCGCTTTCGTGTCTAGTCTATCTTTATTCATTTTTAAGTAAAAACATTCAAGCACAACAGAACAAAAAAATGAAAATAATTCCTAAATATGTATATTTTTTGAACTTATTATGTTTTAGACAATATTTGACATTATTCTCCTGTCCTTTTTGCTATTCTCTTAAGTATCTATTAAACATTGTTTAATAGAAGAATATAATGAAAAGGGAGATGTTTTTATGATTAAGGGGAAAATGAAAAAAATAGTGGGCGCTGCTGTATTCACTGGTGCTTTAATGTTCTCTGCAATTCCTGCTGATGCAGCTTCGAATTTAATACCTATTAGGGACAAGTATGATGGCTATCAATATAAATGGAATGGCTACAATAGCAAAGGAGTAGCAACCGTCACCGTTTTCTCTAGAGATTCGAATGGTAAGTCTTACTCTAATACTTATGAATGTGTCACTGTTATAAGCGGTACTTGCTACGTTTACGAATAATGTAAAAGATTCATAAAAAATCTGCCTCACCAAATTGTTGAGGCAGATTTTTTATTTCTGCTTCGCTTGATCAATGACATCTAATTAAGAAGAGGAGTCACATAGAACTGTGACTCCTTCAGAACATAAAATGTTGTGTATCTTTCATTCTCAATGGGTTTCGTTCATCTTTCTAAGGAATGAGCCCTTTGCTTCCTACATTATCCTTATTATCTTGTAGCATCTACAAACTACCTAGACGATCGGAAGTAAGAACTCACACACCTTATCTTCCCCTTCTTCTTCTCTATATCGCTCTATAATAGGAGCCTGACGCATGTCCAAATGATTGTTTTGAAGAACATGAGGTAAATGACTCCAAAACAAATTCACTTTTTCAGTCGTATGTGCCACCGTAAAAACGGCATATTTCCCCCCTTCAAAATGACCAGTCTGAACCATTTGATCTTTTGAAAAATCTCTATTTGTCATTAACATGAGGTCATATCTGCATCTTTCAGGTAAAGTTCTTTCGGGATGATCTTGAGGAACACCATATATCCCATATTCCTCTAATTCATCATTTAAATGATGTTGAGCTATCCATTTTTTAAAACTTTTCATCATATCTAAATTCTTTATGCTGCCGTATGGTCCTATATTTCTCATATACACCATTTTCATATTCTTTAACATTTCAATTTTGTAATTCATGATTTTCCTCCAACACTTTATTGGAAGATTGGCCAATCATTCCTTACATCCAACGGTAACATCCTTTAAAATATAATGCAGTAGGTTATTAAAAATAAATGAATTCATTATAAAAAATACATATTTAGGAATCTCATTTATAAGATGTTCGTTTTTTAAAAACAAAAAAGAACGACCATTGGCCGCTCACTTATTATTGATTTTACCATTGTCTTTTGCTTATCCTCAGTATGTTTTTTGTAGACTGATTCATGTGATTACTAAATATGTAAAAAATAGAGTATAGCTAACTCTTCTGTTTAATACCTTTAGTATTCAACCTTTACTAATACTAGATAAAAAGCCCTTCAAAGGGCTTTTTTAGTTTAAGCAAAATAACCGATACTTGATGTATGTCCTCTTTGGGCTTCATTATGGATATCGTTTGATGAAACATAACTAAAAGCACATAACACACTGACAATTATTAATACGGTTGCTACTGACTTAAATTTCATAAAGACAGTCTCCCCTTTTAATTTGGTGTTGGAAATATAGAATCTTCTCATAAAATTCGTTTGAGCGTTCTATATCTCCTGCTTTATTATAATGCTTCACTGCATCTTTCGCTAAATCTTCAAGATTTGCAAAAAAAGACTTTGATTCCAAATAAGCCATTGATTCTTCTATACGGCTAACATCGTTATCGATATATAGTGATCTCAACATAATGAATGTATTGATAAAAATATCATCCTTTAATTTTTCAGCTAGTTCAATCCCATAATTTAATGCATACAAACCTAAATCATTCTGTTCACTTTTAAAGTATGATTTTGTCAACATGACGAGCGGATCAAGAATTTTGTTTAGATGCTCATATCCTTGTTCTTTAAATGAATGAATAGATTCGTTAAAGTATTTAATTGCCATTAATAGTTCATTGTTATGAAAATAACTCAACCCTAAATTATAAAGCGCTGATCCTTTTAATCGTTTTGTTGAGTTGTCGGCGGCTTTTTCTAGTGCGTGTTCAAAATGGGGGATTGCTTTTTCGGGGCAGCCCATATCGATATAGTTTAATCCAATGACAAAAGAACATTGGATTTCTCTTACTGTGTATGTATCTTTTTCTCTATAGCACTCTATCGCCTGGGCGATATGATGCATGGACATGTGGGTTTGTTTCATGTGGTAATAGATTTCAGCCATCTTGTAATTGAACTCAGCACGTTCAATATCATCACTGACAAGAGATAGCTTTTTTTCTGCCCGCTTATAGAAGGTAATGGCATTTAGGTATTCATAGTTTTCAAATTCGTACATGCCGTAGAAAAAATTGAAGTAATACTCGAGTAATCCTGTTAATTTCTCTTGATCCTTTTTTATCTTCATTGCTAGTTGCCTAAAGTTGGCTCGCTCTTTTCCATTTTCTAAAGGAGTCAAGTAATCTAGCATTAATTGATGTCTAAATTCCATGAGTGAGAAATACAATAATAAATCCTGGTTCTCTTCCATATGATCGAGCATCGATTTGATTTCTTCTTTATATGCCTCGGCATCCGGCACGTTAAATCTTTGAATATGATAATACCATTCATTGATTTTCAAGCCGACGTGAGAAGAAAGTACTTTCTCCATCAATCCTTACCCCTTCCTCTATTTTCCCTATAATGACATATATTATCATTTCAAGAATCATTCGACACCGAAAAGAAACCGCAAAAAAAAGCCCCTTTAGAGGAGCCGTGTGAATCATAGTAGATGCCATTACATTTCTTCATAAACAAGGAACCAGTATTCATATCCAGATTCCCCTTCTTCTACAACAGCCTTCCAGCCCTTTTTTTATAAAAAGAGAGCGCTTTGTGATTTTGGAGACACGTTTGAGTGTGACTGGTGACGGGATTCAAAATAGAGGATAGTCTATGGTACTTGCTTCTCTAATCAGCATCACATCAACCCCTATGTTTTAATTTGGATGTGATTCCACCTCTAGGATGCGTTTTGCCTGTGTCTTGCCTGCTAGTAATAATTGATCACTGAAATTCGAATCATTGACAGCGCGTGCTAGAGCAATTGTACCGACCAGGCTGCTTACTAGCGCGTAACTGGTAGAGACATCAATGTTTGCCGTATCGGCTATAAACTCCATAAATCGCTTCAATTCATCGGTATAGGCTTGTCGAACCTCTTGCGATAATTGAGAAACCTCCCCTGCCAATGCAGGCAGTATACAACCGACCTCCGTCTGATCCCTATGAACGGAACTTAAATAGAATTCAATGATGGTCTGAATTCGAGGCTGGTCTGCTTTCTTGTCAGCTACATTTTGCAACAGCTTTATCGTATCGCTAATGGCAAAATGAAAAGCCTCTATCACCAACTGATCTTTGTTCTTAAAGTGGGCGTAAAACCCGCCATGAGTTAGACCTGCCCCCTTCATGATGAATGGTAAACTGATATGACGAACGCCATTTGTTCGAAATGCTTTTGCAGCACTTTCAATGATCTGCTCTCTGACTTTTAACTTATGGCCTGTCGGATAAGGCATCTCTTCCGCCCCCCCCCCCTTCTCTTTCACTCACTCTAAGTGTATTTATCAAAATATTATATTCATCATATTATCTTGTGTCAATTGACTGAAATCCATCTTCCCTCACCCAGATGGTATTGACTTCATTAAAATATGATGACTATAATATATTATGATCATCATATTTTGAGGTGGAGGTACATGAAATGATTCATTTAGAGACAGTAGATACCTTAGTGATTGGATCAGGTCCGGGAGGCTACGTGGCGGCATTACGTTCAGCAAATCTTGGCATGAAGACAGCCATTGTAGAACGTGATCAGTTAGGCGGAGTATGCACCCATGTAGGTTGTATTCCTTCTAAAGCACTAATTGGAGAAGCAGAGCGTTTCAAACTCCGCACACAATTGGGTGTTTTTCAAGAAGGCGATTCTTTCAAGGAAGCTCAAGCGTTTAAAAAAGCTGTTGTGAAAAAACAAGCTGGAGGCGTCCAATTTTTGTTAAAGTCAGCGGGAGTTACAATTCTAGAAGGCGAAGCAAGCTTAATCGATCAGCATACAGCAGCGATTCAACATTTCGAACAAGGGGAAAAGCGTATCACCTTCAAACATCTTATACTAGCAACCGGTTCCCGCCCAATTGAAATTAGATCACTCCCTTTCGGAGGTCGTATATTGTCTTCCACTGAAGCACTATCCCTTCCCAAGATTCCGAGAAATCTTGTCGTAGTTGGGGGCGGTTATATTGGGGTGGAACTAGGACAGATGTTTGCAAGATTTGGAACGAAAGTCACCATTTTGGAAGGCGGAGAACAAATATTGCCTGGCTTTGAAAGTGAACTTGTCTCGCCTGTCGTTCGTCAACTGAAAGAAGATGAAATCACACTGATAACAGGAGCAAACGTCACAGGTGCCGACCAGCATACAAGCGGAATTGACCTTTATTATGAGAAGCAGGAAGTCCGCTACACGGTGAATGCGGAATATGCGCTGATTACTGTAGGAAGGAAACCGAATACAGATGGAACATTAGGTCTTGATTCTATCGGGTTGTCCATGACCCCTCAAGGACTGATTGAAATTGATGAACAATGCAGAACATCAATTTCGCATATATATGCCATTGGTGATATCATCCATGGTCCTGCTCTAGCCCATAAAGCTTCCTATGAAGCGAAGGTTGCAGCAGAAGCCATCAGCGGTAAACCCTCAATGATAGATTATAAAGCGATCCCACTTGTTGTTTTTTCCAGCCCAGAATTGGCCGGTGTTGGACTGAGTGAAACTGATTGTAAGCTAAAATCCATTCCAGTTGTCATTGGCAAATCAATGTTCTCTATTAATGGTAAAGCGCTAGCATTAAAAGAACCAGAAGGCTTTGTGAAGATTGTAGCCCATGCTGAATCTGGTCTTATTTTAGGAGCACAAATCGTAGGTGCTGAAGCATCTACTCTTATATCAGAACTTTCTCTCTCTATTGAAATTGGCGCTACAGCAGAAGATTTAGCAATGACAATTCATCCTCACCCAACGTTAGGTGAAATCATCATGGAAGCCGCAGAAATGGCCAGCCGTAAAGTTGAAAAGTATCTTGCACAATAAATGGTTTCGAGTGCAGCTTCTAAAAATAAAGCATCATAAGCGTCATCAGCCTATTTTGAAAATAGGCTGTGGCGATTTCATTTGATCGTTAATTGGGTCCTACTTTGCGTTGTTTTCCGAGATTCATAGACAACTGAACGCCAATCATCAGCATAACGATGACGAGCATCGCAACAATGGAAGCATGGAAATGTCCGCTTAGATCGAAAACCAAGCCAATGAAAAATGGACCAAACCCTCCCATGATGTACCCACCCATCTGCGACATAGCTGACCACGTACCAGCTTCCTCCGGAGTACGCGTCTCTATAATTGGGAGCATAAGCGCTAAAGGAAATAATCCACCTGCCCCCATACCTAGGAAAATAACGGCTGGCAAGATCGGCAATGGCAGTAGAAGAAATATGAGGCCAATCAGCTCTGACACACTGCATAAGACAAGAAATAATTTCGGCTTTCCTAAGCGATTTACGAATCCCGGAACGAGTAATGCCACCGGAATCTGAATAAGCGTAAATACCGTAAGCAGCATGGCAGCATATTGCGGACTATTTCCGAAACTAAGAGCAATGGGTGAAATCCATGCCGTCAACGAATAGAACATGCTGGACATAAAGCCAAAGAACAGAGTGAATTGAATGGCTTTTTTGTTTCGCAGCGGCAGCCTGAGCGGCAAGGTTTCATGTCCAGCCTTTTGTTTTTTCCGAGCTAGACCTAGCCATAGGATTAGTGCGATAACCCCTAAAATAGCCCAGCAAGACAATGCAATCGGAAGGTTATGCTGACTGCGAAGGTAAATAGGAATTGTGAAGCCCGAAGCAAGTGCTGCCCCTATTGTCATCGATATAGAATACACACTGACGATTCCCGGACTTTTCGGGAAATACTTTTTGATAAAACTGGACAATAATGGTCCCGCAAAGCTAATTCCTATCCCTCCTGCAAACGCGGTCATGAGAAGGATGGCAACAGATTGACTCGTACCACGCAGTGCGGTGGCGATTGTAATAAGAAGGATCGAGAAAAAAATGGTTCGCTCTAAACCAAACCGGCGGCTGAGTGTCGTCGCAACAGGAGCAAACACCCCCATACACAAGACCGGTAATGTGGTTAAAAGACTCGCTGTCAGTGCGTTTACACCAAGCTCCGATTGAATCATACTCATCATGGAGGCCACAGACGTAATGATCGGCCGTAAGTTTAATGCAGCTAAAAATAAAGCGGCTAAATAAAATACTTTTTTCATAAATACTCTTCTTCCTCTCTCATCTTGTTGAGGTTACTTTGAGTATACGTCTGCCACATTCATTGATCAATACAATAATTCGTATTATGATGATAGTAAAATACTATCATTCATGAAAGGATGAAATATGGATACTCGAAACATTACGTATTTTATGGCAGTATTCGATCATCTCCATTTCACAAAAGCCGCAGAGCATTTAGGGATATCACAGCCTACACTAAGTCAGCAGATTCGGCTGCTTGAAGCAGAACTTGGGATGCCACTCTTTGATCGAATCGGCAAAAAAGTGGTTGCAACAGAAGCTGGTTCGCTGCTTTATCAATATGGCATGAAAATGCTTCAAGCTGAAAGAGATGCGAAAAGTGCCATGAAAGAACTGTTATCTGAAAAGCGAGGAACCGTTCGTCTCGCAGTACTACCCTCCGATCTTGACTTTCAGCTTGTTCCGCTTTTTGTAGAATTCAAAACACATTATCCTGAAATCAATCTGAAGGCATTTTCAACCATATTCGTTCGTGAAGAGGTGCTTTCGCATAAAGTGGATCTCGGCATTGGCCTGCGTGGGCCTGCAGATAAGCGTCTCGTTCAAGTTCCACTTGGAAGTGAGCCCTACGAATTATTTGTTCATTCTGACAGTGAGCTGGCAAAAAAGAGTGAAGTGACGTTGGAAGAGCTGACGCAGCATGCTTTAGTTATGTATCCGAAGGGTTATTTAGGCAGGGATTTAGTAGATGACGTATGTAAAAAACATGGTTTTGAATTGGACACCGTCATGGAGGTTGGGTCCGCATCTTCTTTATTGCAGTTAGTTGAAGCCGGTATCGGTGCAACCATCCAGCCAAGAGGGTTATTAAAACAACATTCAACATGGCCTAATATTGTCTCTATCCCTATATCTGGGCCTGCTCCTATTCGGCACCTGGAGTTAACTTATTATGCAAATCGATTTGTGAGCAAAGCGCACAAGCAGCTGTCCGAATGGTTGATAGACTTTTTCAAAGCAAGAACAAGCTGATCAGCGAGATAAAAACATGAAGAATTAAAATAGCTTATGTACACCGACCAGCAACTCGTAAGTCAGCGATTTGATCTGCATGCTCTATTATCACTTTTCTCGCTTCAATTTTTTTATGGATTGATGATGGTATAGAGTGTAACCGAAACCAAAAGACAGATAAAAATGAAAAAGAATAGCGTTTTCATCATGACTCATACGAATTGCAATCTATACATTTGTGCGTTAGTATGGATTATTACTTTTGAAAGGACGTATGGATATGAATGATTTTCTGACTTTTCTTCTTCTTACTCTGTTTGTCGTTGCTTCTCCTGGAGTTGATTTTGCCTTAATCACGAAAAGAACCATAGGTACCGGAAAATCTGATGGGATCAAGATGGCGTTAGGTCTAACATCAGGCGCTCTTATTCATACACTTGCTGCAGCATTTGGACTTTCCTTAATTCTAATGAAGTCTGCTTTAGCATTTGAAATCATTAAATATCTAGGCGCTATTTACCTCATCTATCTAGGTGTGTCTTCTTTCATGAATAAAAAAGAGAAAGAAGCCGCCCCACCTCATAAGGTCGAAACGCCAAAACATTCTGCTTTTAAACAGGGATTAATCTCAAATACATTAAATCCAAAGGTAGCTATTTTCTTTTTAACATTCTTACCTCAATTCGTCACACCAGGATTGAATACAAGTTTTCAGTTTGTCGTGATGGGTTCAATATACGCTCTATTGTCTATATTGTGGTTTTCAACGATTGTATTGCTTCTTGGCTACATCAGAAAATTCTTATTATCAGCAAAAGTTCAAACGACCATTGATAGAATAACAGGTTTAGTGTTAGTAGGCTTTGGCGTGAAACTATTGTTTACAAATCCAAAACATTAGATATCCAATCTAAACAACTTCACATGAAACTAAGAAGAAAAAGAGCCCTTTTAAGGGCTTTTCTTCTTTTACTATGGTTTTTTCACTGGATGAATGTCTTCTCCCAAAAAGGCGATTCGAGACTCTCCACTATTTTCTAGAAACTCAGCAACTTCTTGCAGCTCTTTATTGATACGGTCATTCCTTGGCATATCTGGATTTAACAAAAGGATGGAGTGAATGGCAGTGGCTGCTTCATACAAAACATTTTGATCTTTTATCTGTTTGATACATTTCTTCATACGATCGAAAAACCATTCCATCTCTTCTATGTCTTCCATCGGATAATATGTCATTTTAAAGAGGTTCTGCTGACGAAGGTCTCCTCTCTCAAAAATGAGTTCAAGCTCTTCTCTACTTATATACAATTCCGAAGATTCATCATCAATCTCTACTACCTCGACCATCGCATCTTCAGCTGTATATAACTGCCCAATAAATTCATCGAAACTATCTGCCAGCTTAAAATCTACTTCCATCTCTAAATCAAAATAGTGAATAGGCGGATGTTCTTTCGTTTGTCGATAATCCATTGCGATCCATGTATCTTCTTCTCCGCTGATGAAAATAAGTCCCTCAGGCAGCCCCAATTCATCACTTAACTGAGGACTACTCATAATTCCATCCCCTTTGGCGGTTCCTATTAGATAGTCAAACTGAATATGATCATCTGCCCATGAATTCGGCCGTTCAGTTGGAAACGCATTACGAACTGTAAAACCACCGTTCCATTCTAAAATGAGCTTTTCGTATGTATCAGGTAAAGTCACACCAAGACTTCCCTCTACTTCACGAATTTTTTCCTCACCTTTCTTTTCTAACGTGAAAGGACTCTCTTCTTCTTTCTCCCAGAATGGTTTCAAAGTGGATGCCTCCCCATATCTATTGATATAAGTATAACATTGTCCAACTAATTATTTGCTCATTTTAAAACCTTGCAATCCCATTCAATTCCTTGCTCCAATAAAGAATTTACCAGTAAACATAAAAAGTCCTGACTGAGTTTCAGCCAGGTACATAAGTTGAAGAGCAAATCTTTCGCTCTCATATTGTTCTTTAACAGTTTTTCAAGAAAAAATGAATTTATATCTTATCTATACCAAATTACATACCAACGGACCAAGCAAGTAAAATAAATGACGTGATTAATATAGATAGCCCACTTACAACGACAATCATTATATGAATAATTATACGTTTAGACGAGCCTTTTCCCTGATGTTTTCGGCTAATCATCAATGTGATAAATGACGCAACGGCAAATAGGTAAGATATAACTGCTCCTGAGTAGAAACCAAACTTCTGCCAAAAAACAACATCACTTATTAAAGCCATAGATTGAAAGTTTAAGCTAAACAAAAAACCAATAACTGCGAATACTAGGGACATTACTTTTAATTTCATCATTCCAAATCCTCTCTAATATTGAATCTATAGTATTGAATTAAAATTGTATGAACTAACTATAGACTCCCCCCGTACAATTTTAGTTTGACTTACATTTTCATAAACTTAATCTATAGGTGCAATAGATTGAATGAAAGCTAAATTCTTCCTATAAATCTCTACTTTCATAAAAATCTCTCACTAATATATCCTTAGCACATTCACATGTTCTTCACACAACAAAAAAGCAGACTTGTATAAGCCTGCCTTACGCTTTTTTCTAAACTTTCCTTGCAGTACCTCTGGAAAAATGCCCGTGAAATTTAAGATATATATACAATTAACCGTTTAACCACTCTTCACAATGTTCAATAAGCCATCTTAAGTATTGGATATATTGACCGACGTGATAGCCATCACAAACAGCATGATGTACTTGAATCGCAACTGGCAAAATTATTTTTTCTTCTTTCATCTTAAATTTGCCTAATGTAAATATTGGTAGTAAATAAGTTTCATCTGTAGATATATTAAGATTAAAAGAAGTGAAATCAACCCAAGGCAGACTTGAAATATTAAACATGTTTTCTGGCATATTAGGTTTCGGAAATAATTTGCTACTTTTGTTATATGTTTCAATGTCCGCTAAACAACTTTTATAAAATTTAACAAAGCTTTCTTCATAAGGCGTCCAAATACTTAAAAATGTCTTTGTTTCTTTATTGAAAACAGTATAACTTGGATGAAGAATATCCCAATAACCAAGTTCGTCGTTTACTTGATCCATCCGAAATTCCGGTATTTTTTGCACAGCTCTTGCTAACAAATAAATTTGCACAGGATACACTTTCAGATTTCTTTCTTTCAATATTGAATGCAATTTCGTGATGTCTAGATTGATTACCAAACTATATGAGCATCGGGTTAAAGTCATATAATGATGAAAGTGCTCTTTTCGTGGGTAATTTTCGTCTATTTGTTTAAACATTTTTTATCTCCTCCTGAATGTGATTTCATGTATTCAGGAGGAGACTTTATCTGATTTCACCACCACAATCATCCTTTCAAGAAATATGTTATGTTTCTGTCTATTCAAAGTCTACCATGAGCTTTGCCTACGTTAAAGCCTGCTGCAACTCTTCGTAAGTAATCATAAGTAATCTTCCCAAACTTGAACTGTTCTAGTGCTATATATTTTTCCCCCTTTAATATTATCTTCTGGCATTCCTTCGTTTTGTTAAAAACCAAAAAATGATACCTTTTTATACGCCTGTTTTACTCTTTTTTATTTAAATTCTTTGTTGTTCATGTTTTTTCATAATTAATATGCATGCATATTTTACCGTTCAAACTCTATAACAAATAACCTATTTACTTCATTTATTTACAAATGATAACATTAATTAGAGTAAGAGGAATATTCCTAACAACTAAAACAAAATATTAAATTACTAACTAAGCTTAATATTCGTTGAAAGTCTAATTTCTAAAATATATTCAAAAGTAGGAGTTCATTATGGAAAAGCTAAGTACTTCTAAAGGCTTAATATTATCAACGGTTGCAGGAATTTCTGTTTTTATATTCACACCTTTTGCAGAAGCAAATGCTGCTAGAGGTCTCGAAAAAGAACAGTCCTATTCTTATTCATCTGTAAAACCTTCTTTTGATCAAGCAAAAGAGCTTACAATAGATGAGATTGCACAGTATTGGAATCTAAATGAAGAAGAAACTGCAAAGTTCGAAAAAGCAATTAAAGAAGCTCAGTCAAAAACAAACGGAGAAGCTACTGTACACGGTAAATTCACATGGGCTATAAAAACAATAAAAGAAGCCTATGACCAATTACCGACAAAACTGAAAGTAATGATAGGCGGTGTTACAGGGTTAGAAACAATTCTAATAACTCTAGAACATTATACAGGCGCTCTTGAACATGGCATTTATTTAGGCACTCTTAAAGTGACTGGAAGTGAGAATGCAGCGTGGTGGGTTGCTAAAACCATCATGTTGTTCGTTTTTTAAAATTAAGTAAAACACACCTAAATGGTGAAACAACAAGGAGGTGCTTGGTTAGTGACACAAGAAAATAAGGCATCCAAAAGTTTGTTAATTACTTTGCCCATCGCTATTATAGCTATTGTGTTGATTTTAGGAAAAATTGATACACCTGTAACAAATATTTTATTTTATGTAGTCGCTTTCGGTGTAATGGGTTTAACTGTTTCAAGCTTAGTAAAAGACTACAAAAAAAAGAAAGATTGATTACTTGTCCAGGGAGCTGCTTTATGTAGCTTCCTGTTTGTGAAAACAGGATAATGAACCACACTGAGAAATACAAAAGTCACTCTCGATTCTGAACAAAACTGAAAGGGTTCGTCCCCAATCCGTCCCCATTTTAAAATAACAGACCCTCAAGGTCTGTTTTCATTTTGCCTATTAGTTTTCAAATGTTGAGTTTGGATCGATCATCGTTGTGTTTCGATCTGCTGCAATACTGTACATTCCTGCAGTTGAAATCACCGTAAGAGCAATCATCGTAAAATCCTTCTTAAAAGTCATACAAACCATCCTCTCTCTGAATTTTGAGTTGTGTTTCTAATATCTTTTGATCAGCAACCGTAGCTTCTTCAAATCGACCTTGTTTCCCCCTACTCATCTGGATATACTATATAACTTGCTTCACAGCAGAAGCGAATAGCTGTTTCTGCGCTAAATACTGAAACACCTCGGCAAGCTGCTCCTCATTTATATTATTAACCTAAATCGCTTCTAAGATTTTCATAAAGCTTGTTAGGGGCTTCCTCACATGCCCATCAACTTAAGAATTTAGATTTTCGTTTTTGGGGTAGTTTTATTTTCTTAGCTTGATTGCGATGAGCGGTACCCCATAAAGGTCCCTGATACATAATTGATGTTCTGCCATTTGTAGAAAACAATCCACTTAAACCATTTTAACAAGAAGAAATATCTCGTCCATGTTGTCATATTGGCTTATGTTAAGCTTGTGAAAAAATCATATTGATGTATAATACAATTGATGTATGATGCACGAATTGTAGGAGGGTGACCTTTTTGAAAAGAGAAGATGCCTTAAAACTAAGAACAGATATTAAGAAAATGATTATAATAACTGGGGTTTTTGAATCTCAAAATTTGCCCAATGGACCATTTGAAAAACCTCTACCAACTTCTCAAATGATGGCGTTAGAGGAATTAGAGGTGGAAAGATTAACTGTTTGGCAACTATCCAATAAACTTAGATTAGATACTTCAACTGTAAGTAGATTGGTAGATAAGTTAGTAAAAAAGGGGCTTGTTTATCGTGAAGTAAATGAAAAAAATAGAAGAGAACTTTTTCTGCACCTCACAGAAAAAGGTCACATTACTGTTAATCGCTTAAGAGAACAATCCCTTATATTTTATCAACGTATCCTCAATAATTTATCAGAATCAGAACAAAAAATAGTTGTGGATGGTTTTGAATTATTTATTGATTCTATTTCTAAGTCTTTTGATTAGAGTGAGGTAAATCATAACCTTTGGAGGATAAAATGAGTTTGGATTTTGAACGTCCTATTATTGAACTAAAAGAGAAATTTGATGAATTAAAGAAAATGATGAAAGAAAATAATGTAGATTTATCGTCAGAAATTCATTTATTAGAAAAACGTTTAAATAAAATGCAAGATGAAATTTATTCTAATCTTACACCTTTTCAACGAGTTCAAATTGCAAGGCTACGTAACCGGCCCACGACATTGGATTATATACCTTTATTGTTTACAAACTTTTTCGAACTTCATGGTGATCGATTATATGGTGATGATAAAGCAATGATAGGTGGTATTGCAAAATTTAAAGAGATGCCCGTTACGGTTATTGGTCATCAAAGAGGTAGAAGTACAAAGGAAAATATAGAAAGAAATTTTGGAATGTCACATCCAGAAGGATATAGAAAAGCGCTAAGACTTATGAAACAAGCTGATAAATTTAATCGCCCTATTATTACATTTATTGATACAATAGGCGCCTATCCAGGGAAAGGGTCTGAAGAACGTGGAATTTCTGAAGCGATAGCTCGAAATCTTTTGGAAATGGCTACGCTTAAGGTCCCAATTGTTTGTATTGTAATTGGAGAGGCATCAAGTGGTGGAGCTCTTGGCATTAGTGTCGGTAACCATATCCATATGTTAGAGTATTCATGGTACTCGGTAATTTCGCCAGAAGGAGCAGCATCTATCCTATGGAAGGATGCTAAGTATGCTCCAGAAGCTGCTGAACATATGAAAATTTCAGCAAAAGATTTAAAACATTTAGGAATTATTGATGAAATCATTCCTGAAATTAAAGGTGGAGCACAAAATGATATAAAATCACAGGCAAAAATGATTGAATCTGTGATCGAATCATCTCTAAAAAAATTGATACCATTATCCTCGGAAGAGCTTATACAACAGCGATATGAAAAGTATAGACAAATAGAGAATTATAAATGAAAATATTTAAAGTCCATATTACATTTAGGAGGATTCTCGCAAAGAATTCTAAATATTTTGTAAGTAACCTCTTAAACTGGATATGCTGATACTATTAAAAGGTGTGTGATCGGTATGAAAAAGGATTTTCTTCCATCAATACTTTTTCTGAAGGTCCTCAAATCGTCCTCATAAAAAAACAGACCCTGCATGGTCTGTTTTCATTTTGCCTATATGTTTTGAGATTCTCCATCTCTCAGTCGCCGAGCCATATCTAAAGCAAAATAAGTCAAAATGCCATCGCATCCGGCGCGTTTGAACGACATTAATGATTCTTCAATTACAACATTTGCATCAAGCCAACCATTCTGAATAGCTGCCATCAACATTGAATATTCTCCACTAACCTGGTAAGCAAAAGTAGGAACTTTAAATTCCGATTTCACCCTATGTATGACATCTAAATACGGCAGCCCTGGTTTTACCATGACCATGTCTGCGCCTTCATTCAAATCAAGCGCTACCTCTCGAAGGGCTTCATCGCTATTGGCAGAATCCATTTGATAGCTTTTTTTATCCCCAGATAATACATTCCCCAGAGCTTGACGGAAAGGACCATAGAAGCCGGATGCATATTTCACCGCATACGATAGAATTCTTGTATTGACCAGTTCCTTTTCCTCTAAAGCACTCCGTATAGCACCTATACGCCCATCCATCATGTCGGATGGAGCTACAACATCAAAACCAGCTTCCGCAAGTATGATGGCTTGTTCGGATAATCTACTTACACTTTCATCGTTTACGACATAGCCATTACGTAAAATTCCATCTTGCCCATGAGTGGTGTAAGGATCTAATGCAACATCACCGATTAATCCGAGTTCCGGGAATGCTCTCTTAAGCTCGCGGGCTGCCCGACAAATCAAATTATCCGGATTTGTCGCCTCTCTCCCATCTGCATCTTTTTTTTCTGGATCGATAACAGGAAATAGCGCAACTGCTGGAATTCCCAATTCTACTGCCTGTCCCACGTGTTCAATAAGTCGATCCAGTCCGACTCGCAACTGCCCTGGCAGCGAAACAATTTCTTCCTCTCCCGGATGTTCCCGAACAAAAACTGGCCAAATGAAATCATCAGCAGACAATCGATTTTCAGCGACCAATCTGCGGCTCCAGTCATTGTTTCGATTTCTTCTCATCCGAATGGACGGAAAACTCTCCATCAATATCATCTCCTACTGTTTTTTTACCTAGTGGTTTTATTATTGCTCAATTATATACCGACTTTGAACAAAAAGCTCGATTTCCAGCTGGATTGGATTGTTCCTTTGCCAAATAACTTGACTTTAAAAGAAGCAATGATTTTTGGAACAGCAGGCTTTACCGCAGCTCTTTCTATCATGGCTTTACAGGAAAATGGTATGAGTACGAAAAATCAACCTAATATACTCGTTACGGGGTCAACTGGTGGAGTTGGTAGCATTGCTATAGTTAGGAGAGCTAAAAAAACCATTAAACAAGCAAAAATTTGACTTCGTTTTAGATACCGTAGGAGGAGATGTGGCTTCTGTGATCATTCCTCAAATTTCTTATGGTGGAAGCATGAGCATGTGCGGGAATGCAGGCGGAATTAAATTAACAACAACTGTGTTACCTTTTATTCTGAGAGGAATCAACCTTCTAGGGATCGATTCTGTAAATGTACCAATCAATAAACGCAAAGTAATTTGGAACGAGATAGCAAACGAATGGAATATCTCCCAAACGACCCTAGTCAATGAGATTACTCTCGATACGTTACCTGAAAAAATTGAAGCCATTAAAAATGGTCAACATTTAGGAAGAACCATTATTAAATATTAAGATAAACGAACTTTATTTATTTAAATTACACCAGACAAATATTGAATGTATTGATGCAGTACCCCATCCCAAACAGGTGGGGGTACATCTATTCAAAAAAGAGCGGGACATGCTAGTGCTAAAACAACCTCAGATATTTATAGTCATGTCACAAACAAATTAGAATTTAACACTGCAGAACACTTTAATCGTTTTGATCCTAAAAATACTGAGAAACAATCTGGCGGATAAAGTTCGTCCCCAATTCGTCCCCAATCAAAAGAAACAGAACAAATATTCGTTGTCAAAAAACAAAAAACCCTTGCTATGCAAGGGTTTCAACGATGATTCCGACTGGGCTCGAACCAGCGACCTCTACCCTGTCAATGTGGATTACTCTAACTGAACATTTAAGAGGATTCAGTCTTAAGTGCAGTTGTATCAAGGGGTTTGAATACTCTTTCTGTTTAAAAATATGCATTTTTGATGAAAAATGAAGAGTTTTGGCCCCAAAATGGCCCCACATGGGGTCATTTAGTTAAAATTAAAAAAGCCATCCATAAGGACGGCCGAGGTGTGAGTAATATAAGAAGAAAAATCATTGAAATATACGAATTTTTATAATCCCGTTTCCGCGGGTAAACCGTATACTCTAATTATACATCACACTTAGACACCGAACAAACATTCTGTTAAAATATTTTCGAGGTGAGAGTATGACTGATCTCGAAAGGAAAATTTATCGCATCATTTATAATATGAGCCGTTTACGCAATAACCCCACAATGGAGGACTTAAAAATAAAAACAGGTAAAGACGAACAATCTATAAGAAAAGCCGTCAGAAATCTAATGTCAAGAAATGAACTGGCATGGGATAAGGAGAAGCAGGAATGGCGTTTTAATAAGAACATTTCACAATCTCGTCACAAATGACGGGACTTTTATTTAGTCTGTTTTTACCATTTTTATAAAAAGTATGGAAAATAAAGCCTGTTAATTGTTACCATACGGGTGTAGGACAATACTTTTAGGGGGAGGATGTTTAGTATGAACGGTTTATTGCGTAAGCTCAATGTAAAACTTACACTTGTATTAACACTTATTGTGACTCTTGGAATCACATCTGCTTTTGGTCAGGCATCAGCCAAAGAACAATGGGACCCTCAAAAGCAACAAAGAATTGCACAGGCTATTTTTGAAGCTGCTACATACAATGAAGTAGATAAAACTTTTTCCTTTGATGAATCCAAAGTTATCAATGCTGGTTTACCAAAGGATATTTCATTAGAGATCAAAAATCATTTAGAATCATTGGCCGGAACTGATGCTGAAAAAGTGTATCAAGATCAATTAGCTGCACAGAAAAAAGGTGAAGCGACAACTATGGTTGCTCCGTTAGTGATATGGGCGGCCAAAGTATTGGCTGGGGCAGGTCTAGCATGGTTAGGTAAAAAGCTTTTAGATATGGGCGGCCATGAATTTTGCAAACGTTACAAGAACGAAAATAAAACAACTAAGTATGTTTGCAAATTCCTTTAATTTTTGAAAGGAAGTGGTTTTTTTGAGAAAAACAAATTGGTTTCTGTCTGTGTTTATAACTGCTTTAATCTCCTTTGTAATTCAATCGGGATTAAGTAAATTCGGCGTGATTAACATGTCAAATATTTGGGCAGATTTGGTCAGTTGGATAGTAATATTCTTTGTCGTATTTATTGGCGTTGAAGCGTCTTTTAGAACGATCAATAAAATGAGACATCGAACTGAATAAAGACAAACAAAAAAGCCCCTCCAAACGGAAGGGCTTTTCAATAACTTTTAAATATGTACAAAAGTAAAAAAGGAGCCCGCGCATTCGCAGTCCCCTTTATCTACCTTTATTATACACCAATTAGCTTATTTGTAAACAACTCAAGAACAATTTTTTTCAATTTCCTGCACTAACTCTCTACTTAAACCAAATGGGAAAGTTTTAATTCCATATCCTATCGGTGAGTTACTCGCACTTTTATAAACTTTATTATAAAAGTAAGGAACAGAAGGATGGCACTTCCCAGTAAGAAAAGTTCTCGCTAAAGGATAAAGACAGATATCAACTAATTGATGCCCTGTCTCGTTCTCTTTTTTTGATACAAAATCCAGTCCTGTTATAAAAGAAAGTTCAGAGGCACTTACCTGACCAGTGCCATTCCTTTTGTAACGTTCAAATGTATTTCGCAAACTCGCATTTTCTTTTTTGTCTCTACTTTCTGCAATAATCCTACATCTGGTTCCTGGCAATCGTTTTGCAATAAGAAAAAAGGCCCGTTCCAAAATAAACGCAAGGGTTAAATCATATGGATTATCTGGATCAATATACTGTTCTCTATGCTTTTGTTTGTCGATCAAAGAAACACAGAATGCAAAAGGGGCTTCAGCAACAGCACTATTTAAATCATCAATAAAATTTCTTCGAACTTCTGCATTTAACAATATGTTGAAATTGTTTTTAGCTTTTCGAATTTCTGTTGAATGGAGAACCACACTTCTTTTATTGAAATATTTATATTTAAAATTATCAAAGCAAGGGTTTATTTCATTTATATATTTTTCAGTTCTTATAAAAGCTGCACCAAGTCCAAATATAGGGTACGAAAGATCAATATGTTGTAAACTATGATCTCCTGTCTCATCCAAAAACATTAAAAATTCTTCTTCCAAAAGGGCCCTCTCCTTACACTTTTAATACAATTATACTAAATTTATGTTAGGCAGGTAAAATAAAAGAGAGGAATTTTTTGAAAAATTCTACTGATTCAAGAGACTTTCTAATACAGTTCTGGTTCTAGGCCCATAAATGCCATCAGCAGCAAGCCCATGCATGAGTTGGAACCGCTTGACCGCATCCGCTGTTTTCGGTCCATAATAGCCATCAATCCCGTTGTTTTTTGCTCCTTTGTCCGGGTAGTAGTAAACTGCCGCTAGGGCTTCCTGTACGGCTTTTACGCCTGCTCCCTTTGTAAGAGGCTTTGTAACTTTTAAAATGCCAGAAGGTAAATTGCATGCCTTTTTAGATGTTGTTTTAGGCTTAGTTGTACTTTTTGTTGGTACTGATTTTACAGGTTTCGCGGTTGCCTTTTTACCCGTGTGAGCAGTTGCAATACCTGCTTTGAAACTGTCCCAACGATTAAGCAACTTACGAGGACATTCTTTTCCGCTCCAATGCTTGTGCGGCACAACGTTTGAAAGTGAAATACCTTGCTCTGTCATCAGCTGGCGAATCAACCATTGAGCATTTTCGACCGCCTTCTCAAAATTGCCGTCTGCATTTTCACAAATTTCAATGCCGATCGATTTCATATTTCCCGTTCCTCTGCCGTCTCCTGCGTGCCATCCGTTTTCGTTTAACGGTAAATGCTGATAGATGACATTTTCGTCCACAGTGTAATGCCAGCTAACGGCTGTACTAGATCGTTTAACGAAAGCTACATGACTTGATGCGTTTGCCCCTTTTGCTGTATTGGCTGTGTTATGGACAGTAATATATAAAGGCTTCATATAGTTGCCCGGACGGTTCTTATTACTTCTCGGAATGAAGTCTTGAATGACTTTCACCATGTTATCTTCCCCTTTTAATATATTTGATATAAAAAAAGCCACCCGAAGGCGGCTTCTATTTTGTTAATCCCTTTTGTTTCAAGACTTCCTTTTGTTGCTTACCTTTATAAGTCACATAGTTGTTCTTAAACCATGTGATTAGCGTCATAATCGTTGTAAAGAGTGTTGAGCCAGCAACATATAAAACGTTCGCTAAATTGTTTACGGACTCTTCATCCAATGGTAAAGGCGTCTTGCCAAACATAACTAAAATTTGATTGATCAATGCAATTAAAAGAAGCACTGTTCTTACCACAGTGCCTTTGTCTAAATTTTTCATATTCAATTCCCCATTTCATTTATTTTTGTAAGAATGTGAATGCAAGGGCAATCACACCACCAATTACACCCGTAATAACAGCCGTTATCATTGCCCCTGTGATTGTTCTCTTAATCCATGTTGTGTTTTCTTCAATTTTGTTAAGCTGATTGTTCAAGCTGATAATTTGCTGATCATGCTTGTCTTGACCTCTTTCAAGTATGTTGACACGTTGCGCCAAAGTAGTATGACTGTTTTTTAATTCTGAGATTTCTTTTTGAATGATGTTCACATCGTTAACCTCCGTCATTCCTGACATGAGTTAGCCCCCCAACCTATTGCATGTTTTATACACCTCCTCAAAGAAGGCAAAATAAAAACGCCTATTCAGCGTGGTTTGAATCGTTTTGTTTTAATTTAAGTAATTCCTCTTTAAGCTGCTTGTTTTCATTGTCACATATTGTATATTGCGCCCTTGCTTCGGCAAGCTCTAAATGCGCTTTTGTTAACTGCTCTGATAAAGCCATTGATTTGTAAAAAAACAATTCTTCTTTTTCTGTCACCGTCTGTTTATTCTCCATATCAATTCCCCATTTCTTTCACCTGATTTTCTAAAATGTTAACCCTATCTTTCAATTCCTTGACGATTGGTATTAATAAGGCATACAAGCGGTCATACATAACGCCTTCGATTTGCCTTTCTCCGTTCTTATCCGGTTCACTCCAGAAGAGATATTCATTCAATCCCGCTTCATAAAGATCCTCGGCTATTAAACCCGGCACTCTTTCAAGATAAGGTCTATCTTCATCATCTTCACTACCGGATTCCAATATCTCTGAATACGATTCAGCAACTTGTTTATCAAACCATGTTTTCGGTTTCAATTTCAAAATATTTTCTAGTTTGTCGTTAGGGTATTCTTCGATGCTTATCTTGTACTTCTTCGATGAAACGACACGGCCCAATGTTCCATATTGAGTAATATACACGTTCGCTGATCCCGTGTACGACCTATCGTATATATCAGACGACCACACACGTTTTCCTGTATTATCTCGTCCTAGAGAAAATGATCCGTTATAAGCCCCACCATCTAATGTAATTCCGCCGTTTTTTTCTCCGTGCCCTTTTATCTCAACCGGTCCAGTAAAAGTTGTCAAAGAGACCCCATTGCCTCCTACTATATTAACTAAATTTGGAGATCTTAAATTAATATACCCTACAGATCCATACAAACTTATATTTTCTGCTGAAACAGAATATGATTTGTAATAAGATTCAAGGTATGCTTTTCCGTTAATTAATAGACGTGGTTTGCTACTTACGGAGTCTACCATAAACCACAAAACATCTTCGTCATTCTGTGAAAAGACCGCTTGAGTACAACTATTAGTTACGCCTGCCCCATTAGAAACACCCGGGTTTGTTTCTAACCTTAATTTATGCGAAATGTTTTCTTTTTTGGATGTTGAAAAAAACTCTATACCGCCTCTTCTTACCTCAACGGTACTAATCGGCTCTTGTGTTTCATTCTCACCAATTCTATTTCCATATTCCTGTGTAATGTAACCTGCTTTAATTGAAAGTTGTTCATATCTTTTTACAGTAAGATCGTGAATGGTTTTTCTTAATTGATAAATCTGATCTGCTTCAATAAACGATTCAAATGCAGTTGACCCCGAAATAGGTTCAATCCTCGCTCCTCTTATAAGCGACCCCTCTATCGTAATACCTTTTATCGTGCCAGCGTTAATTTTATCAGCAGATAGATTAGCTATTTTGGCATTTGTAATGGCACCATCATTTATATGAGCAGTGTCAATGATAGCTGTGCCTAGATGCGCTTTCTGAATTGCTGCGTTTTGAATGGCTGCCGTTCCTATCGCAGCATCGTTCACATGAAGTGCTGTAACAGATTTTTCCGTTAACATTACATCATAAGGGCTTGGTGACCATTCTTTTATTTCATTGCCTGTTCGTAACTGGACATTGCGTATATCAAATGAAACAGATGTCACATCTAAAGTTTCAATACCTTCTATTGTCGTTGCTGATCTCGTAACACTTCCTATAATGGTATCTTGTGAATTTGGCGTAAAATTGACCCAAGTGGAATTATTGTTGTATTGCCATTGTGAGCCATTATATCGTACCACCCTGAAATCGTATGTTTGTACAGTGACCCCGCTTGTAAACCTTGATTTATCTGATCCAGTAAACATTAAAAAAGCATTGGTTTCTGTAGAATTTGCCCCTGTACCTTCTAAGCTTGTACTAATTTCTGTGCTTCCTTTTGGGAATTTGTAAATAGTTCCGTCTGGTGTAGTAAAAGAAGCATTTTCACCGAAGATAACTTGAATTTCCCCCGGGTTGTACGATGCGGCGAAGTTCATATTTTTTAAGAACTTTATGTCTCTTACTCCCCCGCCACGTTGAATCCCATTTACTGTTACTGCGGGCACCCTTCCACCAATCCCAGCTATAATGATGTAATAGTCCGAATTGGTTTTTCCGGTAAATTCAAACGGAATATCATATCTTACAAATTCTTCTTCTGGAAAATTTGTTATGTCCGTGTATGGCGATGGAATCAGAACACTTTCCGTATTAGTAGAAGTTGTATTTCTTCTTGCGTAAACAAAATTGAAGTTATCCATCAAACCTCTTTTGGCTTCAAATGACAAGATATATTGTTTTCCGTTTGTTAATTTCAATGCTTTTCTTTGACTTGTTAATATCCCGACAGCACTGTAAGTCGAATTCCTCATTACAGTAACGACATTAGACCTTTCATTTTCCTTGAAGAAAAGAAGACCCGAATTCATTGCTGTTAAATCACTTGACCTTAAAAGAGAACCCGGCAATATATTAGAATTCTCAATGTCGGTGTACAGTTTTTCAGCTGTGACAGAAAGTGATGCCAGTTTTTCAGCTGTTACAGCACCAAACATAATATCATCGGTAAGAATTCTTACGTTTTTTGCTTCATATTCGTCTGACCAATCACTAGCCGTTCCATGTGTGTTTATTGCTCTCAAACGGTAATACCATACTTGATCAGCTTCCACGCCGTCTTGATGATGCCAGCCACCTGTTTTGCCTCGGAAAATAAGCTGTGTAGCTGTCGGAGTAAATCCCTTGTTTTGTGATGCATACACTTCATATGCGGCGATAAAGGACCTCGGGTCATAATCCCATGTAAGTGAAATAGTCTTGTACAGACCTTCTACTTTGATATTTGCTGGACGTGGCGGCTTCGTATTCGGAAAACTGCCGTCCGTCACATTTCCGGCATCCGGCTTCCGCTCCCAAGTACCACGGTTGCTATCAATGATCTTTTGCAGCTGCTTTACTCGGTCATCACCTTGTAAAGCTGAAAGAAACTGTCCTATTTCAACGATACAGGTATTTTCAGGATCGGTTATGTCGTATTCCATTGAGATAATTCGCTGTGAAGTCTCAATCGGGATAGCAAAATTACGATCAATAGCGATGGTTGTATCTCCAAGATCGACATGCTCATGCTCATACCCCTCAACGCCTTCAAGCAGTTTTACTGATAGTTCATAATTGACTTCTGTTTTTGATGCCACAGTAATCAGATGATTGTAAGTAGCTTTCAAAAGCTCTTCTTCATCTTCAATATCTTCATCGCTGAAAATATCTTCTCTATGGATCAATGCCCCGTTTTTCAAGCGGCCGTATTTTTGCAATAAAGCAGGATCGCCTACCCACTCTTGGCCCTTTGGTTTGTCTACTGGATCGCCTTTTGATTTTTTCCACTCAACTTCCGAAAAATCAATGAAACGGGAATAACCACCTGTTTCTTCTCCGTCATCATCTGTTGTCTCTAATGAAGCACCGTAACCGTATAATGCCGTTTTTGGATAGCTGATCACAGTACGTCTGATACTTTCAGTGTCCTTGTCTATTTCAAAACGTTTGCCGCTGTCTTTTCCTCTTCGTGATAATACCTTGATAGTACGTTTGGTGATGGTATTCCCGTCAAACTCCACCACGTCTTTAAACTCGCCGCCCCATTTGTTCAAAACATCGCTCAGGCACTCAAGCACGTTCATTTTATAGAAAGATGTTGAATTCAAACCCAGCTCGGTTGTTACTTCTGCGGTCCAGCGAGTTCGTTCGAACACTTGATCAAGAAAATACTGTGCTGTTTTATCTTTTGGCCGCTTCTCTTTAATGATTGTTTCAGCCAATTCCATCATTGCGGCTTCACATGTAACGAGCGTATTAATCTCGGAACCATCATCTGTATCATCAAGCTCTTTTATAACAAACGCCCGCAATTCGCCGTCCTTATCTCGGAACACGACTTGATTCTCTTCAAACAGATACTTAGCATCTGGATGTGAAGCATCTGCAATAAAAGAAAAAGAAGAACCCAAGTTGAGTTCTTCTTTGTATTTAGCATCCCAAAAATTACATGAGTCCTGTCCGTCACTGGACAGAACAGCCAAAAGTTCATCTTCTGGCGATAAAATGAATATTTCAGCCATGACGGACCCCCTTATAGATAAGCTTCGTTGAATTTGATACTACTTTTATGGCTAAACCTTAGCTTGACTGGCTTTTGAGCAGGAAAATCAAAAAACTCTGATTGAATTTGCAGACCATTCATAATCGCTTTTCCATTGTTCATTATTTTTCGTTTAGCAATGTCAATCACAAGCGTGTCACCAACGATGAAATTATAAACAATTTTAATAGTTTTCTTCACGCTATTATCTGAGTTTAGAAGAGACACCTCATATGAATTGGCTGCTGCCGTAAATACACATTCAATCTTTGGTTCGATTGTCGCTAAACTTGGATTCGTAAAAGTCCTCAAGCCGCTCTCAAATTCATAAATCGCCGATAATCCGTATTTTTTTGGATCAGAACAAAGGAAGGTTAGTGTGGCATGCTGCAAACCTCCCTTTGTCTCACCCTCTGTCAAACTCTCAAATATTGCGTTATATGTCCTGTCTGGTTCATCGAAGAAAACAAGCGGCTTTTCTTCATCTGTGTGAAGAATATAGTTCAATTCCTCCTGTTTTTTCTTCAATTCACTTTCACTACTGAATGCGAATAGCACTTCTAGGGTTATCACTCTAACGGGTAACCTAGTACCACGAAGAAAACCGCCTGCGCGGTTCCCTATCGTGTCAATTTTCACTTCTCGACCTACAACACCCCTGCCGCTTGGTGTCTCTTTAAGGTAGAAATATTGTGATATATCGGTTCCGTTAAAAGTAATCTTCCATTCATTGGGGACAAGTTTTTGATAATTAATCATGTGATCCTCGTCCTCCTTGCGTTAGCTCTCTTCTGCTCATGTTCTACAGGTTTTGCAACACCTTGACCAACCTTTTTGCTATCCATTTCTATAACAATAACTTGCTCAGGCAGTTCAATGTTTTGCAGCTCTGCGCTTAACTCGTGTTTAACCGCTCCTATTTTACTGTTTGTAATAGAAGCATCGTAAGCGATGTTTAAATCTTCTTGTTTGATATACATTGCATCTGTTACGGCATTCATTGCTTTACTCACAGTACCCACGCCTTGCTGAATCCCCACAGCAATACCAGCTGGCACCATGACACCCACTTGGTCACGCATTAAACGTGAAGGAGAATGAATTTTTAACTTCTTCTTGATAGTTTTCTCGATTGTGGCAGCAATAGTATTGGCTTCCTTCGCAAGCTCTCCTTTCATGCTTTTCATACCTGAAATAATTCCTGCCATCGTGTTATAACCAATTGCATTTCCACTCTTTTTAAGTGATCCCAGTTGCTTAACATTTACAGTTAATTGGGAAATTTTATTCATGTAATCAATTTTCAATTTGTTCAGTTCCGTATTTGCTGCACTTCTCAATTCTGCGATCTTCTTGGTTGTTTCGTTTTTGAGTCCGGCAAGCTCTTTTGTCGCTTGTTCACTCGCCATATTGTGCTTCTGTTTCCATAGAGAGATATATTTATCTAACTCTGGTTCAGACATAGCAGCAATGGCTTTAATTTGATCAGCAGACCCCACGCCCATTTCTCTTAGTTCCTCAACGAATTCTTTTGGAGCATTGCTTGATAGTTTTGATAGGTCGGACTGGAAACCTTTCATTCTATCTATTTGTGCTTGCAGGTTATTTAACAACTTGGACCCACTGACTTTTTCTGTGGTGACACTATCAAATAATCCCATAGCGTTGTAAATGGAATCCGTACGATCTTTAAGAGCGTTCTTATACTCTTCATTGGCCTTCTTGATGTCGTTGGTTAACTTATCGTTTATGCTTTTAAACTTGGACAAATAGCTGTTATTGGCGGAGAGAAGACCTTTATTCAGCTTATCAGCCGCTTTTTTCTCATCATCTTTTTTCTTCTGCGCTTCTTTCTGAAGTTTGGTTCTAGTTGCATAGATTTCTTTCTGTACCTTATTACGCTGCGCAGCAGTCAGTTTTTCTTTCTTTTTAATCTTTTCAAGCTGCTTGATATATGTCTGACCGCTTATTTTTTTTGTGTCATATTTCACTTCTGCATTAGCGATCTTTTGAGACACTTTCTTTTGATAAGCAAGCTGCGCTTTTGCCTTTTTGCGCTGTGCCTCAAGTGCCTTTTTCTTTTGCTGTGATTGTGCTTTTTTCTGAGCGTTATATATTTCCCGCTGAATCTTTGCGTTTTGCGTGGATGTTAGCTTGTTTTTCTTTTTAATCGCGTTCAGTTGTTTGATGTATGTCTTTGAGCTGATCTTACCTGTGTCAAACTTGGTTTCCACAGCTCTAATCTTGTTATCAATGCCTGTTTTTCTTCTCGCATTCGCTTTACGTGCCGCAGCAGCTTGTTTTTTCTTCAATGCTGCCGCTTGCTTTTGTGCTTTTTTCATTTCAGCTTGTGATGCTTTTTGCGCCGCCTGCGTTGTCTTTTTAGCAGAAGAAACAACTGTATTTGTTGATCTATCAAGACCTACAGCCATACCAGCACCCAAGTTATAACCGATCTCATCACGCATCCAGCGTGAAGGAGAATGAATGTTAAATAGTTTGGTAAAGGTGTTTTTGACGTTACCCACAATATCAGATGCTTTTTTATATAAGCTAGAAGCCATCCCGCCAACGCCACGGATTAACCCTTGAATGATGTTCTTTCCGATGTTGTAAAGGTTAATTCCTTTGAAGAAAGACATCACTTTATCCCAAATGCTCTTAATCTTGCTTCTTACGTCATTCATTTTGCTTCCAACAGTATTTTTTATATCGTTGAATTTTCCAGAAACAGCCTTCCATATACCGCCGACAACATTTGCGACTGTCGATTTGATCTTATTCCACACACTCCCGATAAAAGTCTTTACTGTGTTGAAAACAGTCGTTGTCGTACTTTTGATTTTGTTCCAGTTGTTCACGAAGAAGTTCTTAATTCCAGACAAAACGCTGCTAAAGAATGATTTAATCCCATTCCAGACTTTAGATGCAGTATTTTTTAAAGCGTTCCAAACTGTTGTAACAATCTTCTTGACAGTGTTCCAAGCTGTCGTGAAGATAGTTTTATATATCTTAAATAATGTCGTAAAATACGCTTTTATGCCGTTCCATATGGTCATTGCGGCTTTCTTCAATCCATTCCACACAGCTTTAACCACTTTAGAAATGGCATTCCAAACAGTTGTGAAGATTGTTTTGTATATTTTGAAAAGCGTTGTAAAGTACAATTTGATTCCATTCCAAATCGTTATCGCTGCCTTTTTAATTCCGTTCCATATACCAGTTATAAAGTCTTTAATTCCACCCCAAACGCTTGAGGATATTTCCTTAATACTTCCCCACAAAACTTTTAGAAAATTCAAAATTCCATTCCAAGCATTTTGCGTAAAGCTAGTAACCTTGTTCCACAAGTCTATAAAGAATTTAGAAATAGGCTCCCAGTATTTAATAACAAGAAATACTGCTGTTCCAATGGCCGCAATTGCTAACAATATAGGGTTTGCCATAAATACCTTTGATACAATCCCGAAAGTTGTTCCGATCAATTTAATAGCTGACCCGACTTTTGTTGCTATTGCTACTATATCTTGCCACCTCAAAAAGAGTGTGGAGAAAGAAACGATCATCGGTGTCAAAGCTCTTACTACACCAATAGTAGATAGGAAACCTGCAATTAATTGACCGATTATCGGATTTGCTTCCATTGCTGCATTGGAAAATTTCAAAAAACTATTTACATTTTCCAAGATCGTTTTCCCCAGTGGTGCCATTCCAACAAGAAGATTTATTATAGTCCGGGAAATTTGACCAAGTGTGCTCCACACTGTCGGTCCTGTTTTTTCGATGTAGGCAATGAAGTTTTTAAAACCTTCTGTATGTTGAACTGTACCGGCCCATTCTCTAAAACGAGCGGTCATATCAACTAAAGATGTAAGCATGTCTGCTGACATTGGACCGAACGCAGCGAATAAGCGGCGTAATGCGCCTGAAAAGTTTGTGATAACTTTTAAGATTTTCGGGCCGTTTTCACGGGTATACGAAATAAAGTCTTGGAATCGTTGTGACGAGCTTAAACCAGCCGCCCATTTAGCCCATGAAGCTGTTGCTTTTTCCATGCTTGCAGCCATATCATTTCCTAGTGGACCAAAAGCCACAATAAGGTTCATGACTGTTCTCAAGACGTTACCAGCAATATTTCCAAACGTCACAAATGCTTGACCAGCATTGTTGTTCATCCATTTGATGAAGTTTTGCAGGTCAGGAGCTTTAAAAGCATTATCCATGTTTTTTGATAATGTAACCGCTCCATTTGCGACACTCACAAACATCGGTCTAAGACTATTCAAAACCGTCTTAAACGTTGTGAGAGAGTTGGTAAATGATTTAAGGATAGGCTTCTGGGTTATGCTTGCGATCTCTTGCCAGTTATCTTTAAAATCTTCTAAAGTAGCAAGGGCTTTCTTCTCTTCTTTTCCAAGCGACTGTTGCAACACGTTTATCTGTTCCATGATTTTAGCCCGCTCTTTTGCATTTGTAGCATCATCTAGCTTGGCTTGTAGCTTATCTAAGTCTTGCCCCGTTTTAATTACGTTACCAATAGATGTAACAGCTAATGCACCAAACGCCACGGCACCCGTTCCAGCAGTAGAAAAGGCACTAACAAGCCCCATTAATCCACCTGTAGCAGATCCAATCATTGGCCCAAGTGAACCAAGCACACCAACAGCACCAGCTAAAGCGGGAGCGATGGCAGGTAATAACGCTAACAATCCACCACGTATAGCATTCCCAAATACCGTTGAAATTGAATTTGTGATTTTTGCTAACCGGTTCATGGCATTTTCAAAGTTGTCAAGCCTGCCCTCAATCTTCACCCAAATTTCTCTCGGTATTGTCGCTAAAGCTGCTCTTGCAACAGCTACTGACCTTATCAATGCTGCTGCACTTCCGTTTATTACTGTTTTGACTCTATTCGGTATACTTGATAATGCTGTAAGCCCTGTGGCAACTCCCAAAAGAAGTGGCCCCTCATTTGCTGATAGCACTGTTGTTACTCTGGAAGTAATCGAAGCAAGAGCGGTACGAGCAACAGCAACCGTTGAAACAAGCGGGCTGGCATTACCTGCAATGATTGACGTTACCCTTTGAGAGATAGTAGATAATGCCGTACGTGCGACAATTACAGCTCGTCCTAAAGGAGTAGGATTCCCGGCAATGACGGTTGTCACCCTTTGGGCGATAGACCTCAGCCCCGCTTTAGCACGAGCTATTGAACTAGTTAATGGATTGTTATCACCCGTAAAGTAAGTATTGATCCGTTGAGGTATTTCTCGCAATTTTTGACGAGCCATTCTAACAGCCCTAGTTAAAGGGTCTGCATCGGCATCCAGGTCAACTCGGTTGCGTTCGTGTCGGCGCAAGAAACTATCCATCTGCTGTTCTGCCTCTCGTACACGCCTTTGAAAATCAGCAATTTCAGCATCTACTTCAACCGTATGATGATCGCGCATGCGGCGCATCATATCGTTCACTTTGTCCATTTGCTTTTTGAATTTACGTGTTTGTGCCTCGACAACCGCCGTTAATTTTTCGATCAAACCCTCACCCCTCTTCTTTTGATTTTCTAAGTATGTTCCGTAATCCAATGTTGAGATCGTTCAAGCGTTTGGCATCCACTTGATTTTTGAAACGGTTGCTAGTGACATCACGCTCAAGATCAGCCCTAGCTTTTTGTGCATCAAACATTTGTGACGGCTTAACTTTTTTAGCGTTATTCGCATACCGATGAAACATTGCGTTAATTGTCATTCGCTCTATTTCATCAATTTCACGCAGCTTGGCCGCCTTGAGCTTGCGTTTATACTCGTTTGGAGTCCATGACATGATGAGATCGTTGTCATAGACACCCATCCAACGAGCTGCATCTTCAATTACTTGGAGGTAGTCAATCCCGTCAACTCTTTGCGGGCTTGTTTCAGCATTTCCAAGTATTCCTTGCCGGTCTCTTGTTCCTCGATCCGCTTCGCTGCCATTTCTGGTGTCTCGTTCGGAGCAACTTTCTTCGGTTTGTTCATCTTCTCGAGTAGCGTCCAGTTCTGACGAATCTTTCCTTTGAAAAAACCAGCGTTTTCAAGTGTTTGGAAAGCTTCTTTAACCAAGCGATCCACCGCGTCACCTTTTGTATCTTCTTCAATGATTTTCATAATTGCATCTTCGATTTGTTCTGGAGACGGTTTACTCCCTTTAAGATGAGAAAGAGCGCAATCCCAAAAAGCAGATAACATAAAAGCATCTTCATTGAGTAAACCCATGTAAATGTTAAGCGTTCCGCCTGCTTTGTCTTCCTCTTTCGTTGTGTATTTCTCGTTTGCTGTACGATCAAATGCAAAGTCACATCTTGCTGTATATTCTTTTGAACCAATTGTTAAAGTAGCCATTTATAAAAACCCCCGATTTGTTTTTTGTAATAGAAAAGGGCCTCTATTATCTGGAGGCCCTTCAAGTGTTATTCTCCTGTTTCGGCTGGTGCCGTCTGTGTAACGATTTCACTCATTGGAGACTCGCCAGCTTCATTCACTGCTGTCACATTCACTGTTAATTTGGTATCAGGGTTCATTCCTGTTGAAACATAACTTGTGTCAGTGACGTTTTTATCAAGACGCTTATCTGCGCCTCTGTATACGTTATATGAAGTCGCCCCTTCTACCGCATCCCACTTTACTGAAATACTGTCAGATGTGGCGGTAAACGATAGATTTTGGGGCTGCTTAGGGTGTCTCAACTTTCTTGTTAAGCTCGCCGAACTGTTTAAAGCTGTCAGCTCCAGCGGTAGAACGGATTTGAGCAATGAAAGCAGGATCTAACGCATTTAGCTCACCTTTTTGCGTTTTACCCAATACAGGTAACGTTGTTGAAACCTCAATAAATCCATCCTGTGGCGCGCTTTTCTCAAGGTTTTCAATAATGGCATGACCATATTCCGAATCATGCTTCCCATTTTTATTTAAGTTGAGATTCACTTTCCAAACCTGGATAGCTTCTTCATTATCAAATGCCGCTTCAATGGCTTTTTGACCCGGATCATTGTCCGCGGCGTAGAAAGATAATTCAACAGATTCACTTTTGTGCCATACCCAACGATACGGCCTGACTTTGTACTTTCATCCAGCGTGTCCTGCTCTTTTGTGTGAGAGCCTTCCGTCTGGAATGCAATAAATAAACCCTCATCATCTGCCGCATCCATCGATTGAACAAAATAGATTTCATCCTTACCATTCAATAGGTTTACCACTAAAACCACCCTCTCAATTGTTTATCGTGTATCTCATTCGCAAGATACCGTGTTTTGTATATCCGTCTATGTCTGTGATGACCTGCATCCCTCGCAACTCAGAACGGCATAAAGAAAAGCCCTCTACTTCTAGGGGCCTTTTTGTCAATGCTTGCAACATGAAGTCTATGACCTGTTGTGCTTCCTTTTTCCCTGAATAGTCTGACCAGCAGTGTAAAACCACGTTTACAACCTCGCCAGCAGATGTTTTTGTCTCGAACAAGGCCACATCGTCATCACCCATTGAGACATAAGGCTTTTTAATATCTTTGGAAACCGCATCAAAAACGCCTGTAACACGTTCGTTCAATCGCTTATCCATTGATAGCCTTTCAAATATAGCAGCCTGTAACGGCCACAATGATGAGCGCATTTAAGCAGCTCCTTTCTATTGCATTTCCCTTGCGAAGTGCCGCATGCCCTCTTCGACAGCTGGGTTAAAGAATGGCTGTGCCCTCATACCTCTTGTCATCACCCATCGGCCTAGCTTTTCATCATAATAGACCCACGGTGTTTGACGGCCGCCGCCTTCCTCTGCATAAATTCCTGTTCCGTATTCAACATATACGGAGTAATCAGCACCAACAGTGATGATGGCTTTCAATCCTTCGTCACGATATTCAACCTCAATCGAGTTTTTAAGGTTCCCACCATCAATCATTGCTGTTGGTGCGTTAATGACCGCATAACTATATATCAGTTCTGCTGTTTCTGTGACCACTTGTTTTGCTCGATCTATGACTTTGCGCTCAAATTTCTCAACCGTTTTCGCCATCTGTTTCGCCCATTTTCCGCTTACCTCAGCCATTGAGCACCTCTGAAACTTGGCATTTGAGACACATGATTTCATTTTCCCCGCCTTGATCAATAGGGTCTGATTTCAACGTGAGTATTTTATTTTTGTGTTTAATTCTCATGGTCTTTTCAATGTCCTCTCTGTACTCGAAATAGACATTGTGATCAACTGGGTTTTGTAGCTGTTGAGCTTGATAAAATTCTCCCGATTTAACACTTGTCACCCGAGCGGGAATTGTCAGATGGTCCACATACTCTTCATTGTAGCCACCGCCACCGTCCGGCACTTTTTCAAGCTTTTGAAACGTGATTTCATGTGGGAACTCTTCAAACACATAACTCACCAATAAGCCCTCCTATACGGGTACAGGTACTTAGTGACCGTTTCAGGAAAATCAGTGTCATAAGAGTACGACACATCACCCATACTTCGACTTGCCAAACCTGCTGGCTTCATGTTGAACTCAACAGCTTTCGCAACAAAGATTTTTACACCCGCTGGCAGGTCATCTGCATCAAACTTGTTCTTACAAAAATCAGAAGCGTATTCAACAAAAATAGGAACAACCTCTGATAAGTAATCATCATGCTTATCTGTGGTCATTCCTATCATTCTTTTTACTTTTTGGATGTCCATTGGATCACCCTTTCATTAGCCTGCTGATTTTGTTGTGCGAGTGACTAGGTTTTCTGATTTCTCTGATTCACCTGCATCATTAATCGCAACAACAGCAAACGTATATTGAACATCTGGATTTAACTCTGTTGAAGTATGAGTTGTTTCCGTTGTGTTCGTTACTTTTTTGCCGCTTCGATATACATCGTATGATGTCGCCCCTTCTACTGGAGACCATGAAATAGTGATTTCATTTTCACTTGCGTTCTCTAATTGTAGATTTTGGGGCGCGTTAGGTGTAGTAGCAAGCGTAATTTTAATCGCTTTGGATTCATCGTATAAGTAAACGCCATAATGCTTGTCAGCTGTTGCAACAGTTGTTTTCTTCGTAATGTTTCTGTCTGTTTCAACAAAAATATCTCTTTTCAAGAACAGACTTAATGCACCACGTTTAACGAGATAAGCCGTTCCTTCTGGAAGTTTCTTTGTTCGTACGATTTGAGCACCTAGCAGTTCACCGAATACACCTGATACAAGAAGACTATCCCCTAGATCTGTATTACGTGTCCAACTATCTGAAGCTGATTTCCTTAAAGCAGCAATGTCTTTAGGAGTACCAAACAACAACATATCTTCTGGATCTTCATCATTAAAAATGCCGATGGCTTCATCCAACGTATCGACATCAAATGATGCTGACTTACTTTCATAGATGAGTGTTGCTTGACCTAAAGCCTCAAGCAGATCATTATCAACTTTGTTGCTGATAGAAAGAGATAGTTGATTGACTGCCTCGCCTTTTGGATCACCATACCCTGACAACATTGCCTCATCAGTAATTTCTACACCTTTACCTGCTTTTTTAATGGTAAACGTCTCAGAATCACTAGTAAGCAAGTCAAGGTCGATTTCTGCGCCCTCAGCAACATCTTTCGCATCACCAATGTATTTCCACTTTGGTACAGTGATAGTGTCACCCGGTCTTCCCTGCAATGTTTTGTCAACATTAGCGAATGGAGCAAAACGAATTGCTTTGTCCAACTTCGCTGAAATCATATCGGCCATGACCTCTGGCACAATCATATTTTCTAGTTTTGTTAAAGCCATTTAAAACACTCCTTTAATTAGTTAATTGTTGATAAAGCTCTGGGTTTTCACGATATAAGTTTTCTCTTTCGCTATATCCCATTTTCTCGAATTGATCTTTGGTAATATTGCCTTTCAGTGGTGCGGATGGGTTAACGTGTGGCTGTCTTCCAGCTAAACCTGGTGAACTGTCATTCTCTGCATTGAATAGGTAGCTGTCACTCTCTTTAAGAGCGGTTAACTGCTCATCAAGACCAATTACCTTACTATCAGATAATTTAAGCCCATCAACGTTTAAATTGGCTTTTACAGCCTTGATATTTTTCGCCTTTGCATCACGTAAAGCACTTTCGAGAGCAAAGTCAAAGGCTTGTTTTTCCAGCTTTTGCTGATATTCCTCAGACACCTTTTTATTTTCTTCTTGCAGCTGCTCAATTGCGTTTTGAAGCTCTTCATTTCCCTTCGCTTGCTTCTGTAAAGCGGTTAACTGCTGATCCCGCTCGTCAAGCTGGCTTTTCAATTCCTTCTTTTCATTGTTAACAGCATCAAACCGCTCTTTCGGGAACCATTGACCGTTGCTAACAATATCAATCTTTTGATCTCCAGCTTTTTCAATGACTTGAGCATACAGATCGTCACCAAGTAATTCTTTTAAACTCATTTCAACCTCTCCTTTGATGTTTTTTTGCGTGTCCACCTCACGCACAGGATTTACGCTTTAGTTTGGCTCCAAGCCTTTAGAATGAGCAAAAGAGCCTTTTTATGTCATGCTCAGGACAAAAGAAAAAAGCTGTCACATAAGTAACCAGCTTTAAAGCTTGTCTATTTTGTTGAAAATGTTTGTTAGCTTAGCAGTAACAATGTCCCATCCATTAAATTGACTAGAATGATTGGCTTTTGCTCTGTACTCTTCTTGTAATGCAACCATTTTTTCAGCAGTCTTTGTATCAAACGCTTCATGAGTAAATAGTGATTCCTTCAACTCACTGACAATCTCATCATAAGTAACAGGATCATTGTATTGAATTACGCTATTGAGCATATCTAATAGATATTTAACACGTTCATTCTCTTTCATGAATTATTTCCCCTTTCCCTCAATTGTTTTGTACCACTCTTCATAGGTTTGGTATGGAATGACTTCACCCGCTCCAGTACCGCCCTTTCTCGCTCTTCTTGTGTCCGGCATTTTGCCATTCACTTTGAATGCAACCGTGCAGCGGCAATTTATATCATCTTTGGCGTTATTCATGTGACCGGGAGCGGGACCGACACCTCCATAAATAGAAACGAACAATCCATTTTTAGCGGTCTTCCCATCTAGCTTTCTGTGCCCCGTCCTTGTTTTTAGGTCAAGGGTAGCATTCCAAACCTTTTCTAAACCTGCATGCTTAGAAGCCTTTTCAGCGCTTTCCATTCTTGCTGATACCTGTACCCTATGAACTTCGGTTCTCGCTACGTCACGGGCTTTCTTTCGAGCAAATTCGGTCGCTCTTTCAATTCGCTTGGCTATTTTTGAGTAATCTTCGCCAGCTTGTATGCCTTGAGCAATGGAAATTTGAATCTGTCGAACATAATCATCACGGTGACGCTTATATAAAGCCGATAAAGTCAATTCAGCTATCGGGTTTAGAATAGCCTGTTGAATCATCGCAGTTGTTGGCAACGTATAACCCATCTTCACCGCTGCTTCTATCTCGTAGAGATAAGCTGACCTCATATAGTTCTCAAGAAACTGCTTTGCGGCTAATGCTTCGACAATGATAAGCACCGTTTTAAATGCTTTGCTTGATTCCTCTGTCATCCGCTCCATTTCTTTCTTGAAGCGGTTGTACTTATTCAGATCAGCCATAGAAAGAGAACCATCTTTTCCGTACTTAGCAAAAAGTGCGGCCATTTGCTGATTAATCTCTTTCAATCTCTTAGCAAAGACAGCATCAATTTTCTTGGCATCCTCTGTGATCATGTCGTCCAGCAGCTTATCAATCTCGTTTTGATTCATCTTCATCACCGCCCGTTTCAATCTCATTTAACGGCGGCATGCTGTTTCTGTATTCGGCTTCCTCTGCCTCAATACGCTGTAATTCTGCTTCTACGTCATCAACCCAAGGATGATTTGCGAGACGCGTTTCTCGGCTTAAATCTGTGCTCTGATTCGCCATTTGAACCTGCTCAAGTTCGTTTGTCATTCGAGAGCGGTTAAATGTCATCTGTAAGAGCGTGGGATCGTATTCTCCTTGTCCTGTCATCTTTAGATATTCAGTGAAGAACCAAAAAAAGGCGCTTAAAGCTGGCCGGAACTTCCGCTCTGCTTCATTCGCCTTTAGATCAAGCAATGAATATAGATTTTTAATTGCAACGTTGGTCGGTGAATTTCCCACTTTGTCAGGATTGTTGTTTACACCCTGTCCGAAGCGGTATATATTCTCTTCTAATCGGTCCAGATGTGAATTTGCGCTATCCATTGGAATTTCAGCACTCTTCATTTCTAAACCGCCTTCACCTGACACTTCCACAGCCTTATAGTGACGTAGATTCGTTGTGAACTCGTTTAAATCTTGACCTGCGAAATTTTTAATGACGTAGATCAAGTCTTGCATTTCATCAAACGTGTTTGCGTTATTTGAAATGTTGTCATTATATTGATCAATCAAGTCTTTATAGAAGATAAGGTCACTGACACCCTCTTCATTGTTCTTAAACTCGATCATTGGTACCTTACCCCAGCCATACCCTTTCCCTTGTTTGGTGTAGAAATGACTTTCAGGGTTTTTTTCATAGTCGAAGTCTAATTCTAAAGATCCGTTACGCTCTACATAGTAGAAAATCTGTTCATCTGTGTACAATTCCACTTTGCGGGTGATCTCATCATCAATGTTTTTAACATCATAGTAACGGATAGCATATAGCAAGCTGCGTTTTTTGGTTGAATCGTAAACCGGTATGACTTCCTCTGCTGGAATGCGAAGATAATCAAAGTTACCTTCTTCATCAACAAATGGATGAAGCCATTCCTTGCCTTTGTTACTGGCGTTTTTAAGAAGCTCCTGCATACAGTCGTCAAAGTCTTCGTCTATAAAATCATTCACAACTTCAAGAAACCTTTCTTCTTCTGCGTTAAAGGTGATTGGTTTCCCTAAAAGGTACTGAACCTTTTGCTGAACAAGCAGCTTATGCCAGTTATGAGAGATTCGATTGTTTGGTTTCTCCGTATCAACCACTTTAACGCCATGTTTATAGTAATAGCGTTTGCGTTTCTTAATGTCCGCTTGGTTAAGATAATAAGCGACACCTTCGAGCATCTGATCCCGCTCTACAGCATGTTTATCAATCATCTTTTGTAGAATGGTTGTATCGGGTAGCTTGTCAGATGTTTCTGCGCTGTCCTCGATGATTTTAAGCAGCTCTTCTGTGTGTGTTGGCGAAGTTGGGTACATGGTCATTCCCCCTTTCTAATCAAGTAAGCACCCTTACGCCAGATTGTTTCATATCACGCTCAAATGCGTATCTAGTTGCATCAATAGAGTGATTCTCATTATCCTCAAGGCGTGGTTTCGGGTTGCCGTCTTTATCTGTTTGATAATCAATGTTCTCAAATTCACGGGCTAGATTTGGTGTTCTCAATGGATCAATGACTATTTCATCTAAATCACCAAGCCATTCCTCGCCATATTGAACCGAGTCAGGGCCTTTCTTTGCTCCTGAAACCCTTCTAATGCCGTGTTCCTTTTTAAGCTCGTCTATACTTTTTGGTTCAGCGCTATCGGCTGTAATCTCATTGCTTTCATAGCCTTTTGATTTAATCCACTTCGCTAGTTCTCTGTTAGAAACTTTGTGATCATATAATTCATCAAGTGCATATATTTTGCTTCGCTTCTTGTCATAATGCCATCTGACGAAAGCAAGCGGATCTGGACCATAACCAAAGTCAACGCCTTGACGTATATTGTCAAAGGAGCGGACCATATCATCAGTTATGCTACCTTTCTTGATTTGAAGGTTATCAAACGGAACAACACCAGTTCCAATCGCTTCACCAAGATATTCCCATCTATATTTCTTTTCATTTTTGGCTTTAGTTGTCTCAGCCTCATTGATAAACGCTTTTGATAGATGAGGGTTGTCTAGGTATGTTGAATGATGAATATACGTGTTCTCGGCAGGGAATGACGTTTCATACTTCTTGTTAACCCAATTTTGTTTTCTCTTCGGCGGGTTATATGTGTAATAGAACGTATAATCAAACTTCCCTGCTCGTTTACGTGGGTTGTCCGGCTTTATTTTGTGTGTTAGTTCTTCACGTAGAACCGAATTCATGATGGTGCTTACTTCCTCGTCGGATTTGAATTCTGCAAGCTCTTCTATCCACATGACACCTATTGGAAAGTCAGCGTCTTTGATTGATTTGAGCTTGTCAGGATCGTCAGCACCAGCAAAATAAATCTTGTTCCCTCTCGGCTTGTATGTGATCTCTAACCTGGAAGGAACAAACTTGAACAGATGAGAGACACCCAGCGTTACCGTTGCCTGCTTTATCTGTGCGAAAACAGATTTAACAAGCGTATTCTGTACTTTACGCAACACGAGAGCGGAAACAGGGTATTCAATGATGTCTGTTACCACACCAACGCCCACGCTGAATGATTTACCAGAAGCCCGGCCGCCCTTTAGAACGTAATGAAGATGCTCTTTTGCTCTTCTGTATCTCCAAAACTCACGAAATGCCGGTGCCAGCACTTCCGATACTTTAATCATCGTCATCACCTATATCATCAACAATGTAAACTGGAGCAACGTCACCTAATTCCATTTTCTCGACTTCGGCTTTTGTTTTATCAATGTTCAAGCGCATCTGCTCCAGTTTAAGCCGTCTTTCGTCTGTCTCATGGGCTATGTTGTCAAACTGCTTTATCAAGCCCCTAAGCTCAGACATCGCCCTAGATTGAGCATTTAGGAATGTAGCGTGACGATCCCAAGCAAACTGAAACTCATATTCTTCTTCTTCGATGTCAGCTGAATCTGAAACGACTGACTTTTTCTTTTTCAGCTCTTTGATCATTTCGTCTTTGCTTTCAACAAACATGATCTTCTGTGCCCGCACTATAGCGGTGAACTGAATTTGTATTTGTTCCCAAAGTAAATCAACGGGCGAAAACTCCTGAATGTCCTGCATGATCTCAAACGCTTCTGCTGGCATGTGCTTTGAATAAAAGCCGTGCGTCTTTGCGTTTTGATTTCTTACAGGAGCACCGCCGCTATTTCCTACAGCGTTTTTGTTGCCGGGTTGCCCACCTTTTTTTGTGTGCACACTTTTTTCTTTGGGTGCACCTTTTTCCTTTCCCAACCATGCCGCTTTTTCCACGATTTTATGGTGTTTATCGACACCCCGTATTTCTCGGCAAGGTCCTTGTATTTCATGCCTTTGACGTAATCTTTCTCCGCCTGAATGTGCTTGGATTCCATCTACATTCACCTGCCGCCTCCTTCTGATTCGTGTTGTTTTGGGATTTTTATTTCCTCTAAACTGCCGCCGCACTCTACCTTTAAGCCGATACTTTTTATAGAGATTCTTCACCGGAAGTAATTTACAGGGAACAAAAAAAGCACCTTAATAATAGAGGCGCCATTTTATTCATTATTAGATTGTTCAGAGTTATCACTTGAATTACTTTGTTTTTTAAACTCATTTACTCTGTCCATAAAATATTCTAGGTTTCTATCAAAATAGTGATAATTTATCAGCATAATCATTATTAGAGCACCGTTACCAATTTCAAGTATTATCGTTTTTCCGCTGAGTAAGTTTAAATCTGTCCAACAGAGGACTGCTATAGTCACAAATGACAGCATTAAACTTGTAAGTAAGCCTCTTCTCGCATGTAGTTGCCCTAAACGATAACTGTATATGTTTTTAATTCCTTTCCCAAGTTCTTCTTCAATGATTCGCTTATCTATTTTAAATTCTTTATCAAAGTAAACTAACCATTTTCTTTTTCTGTATTCTGGAATTACAAACCAGAAAAACAAACTAATCTGATGAATGATATGCCCTAAAATTAATCCTAGTGCTGCTGCTAGTGCAGTAAAACCTACTAGCGAGAAACCTTTATACTTTAGAATTTGGGGTATATACTCTGGTTTGTTTATTAAATACAGCAGGGTTATAAATATCATAAACACCCATCCAGGGAGTCCCCATCTTACTAAATATTTAGATTCAAAATTCACCTTTATCACCCCCGCCTTTATATCGGCAGAAAGCGAGCACATGGAACTATTCGCAAAATTTGTCGAACGAAAATCACTTTTCTTCCTTTTCTTTTCTTGCCTTTACTTGCTCAAATGTTTTTAACATGTAACCTGTAACAATTCTATCCTTTCTGTCTTTATCCAAAAGCCACAGAACAATTAGAACTGATACCGTCACAAATATAAACCCTGACCATTTATTTTCATTAACATTAAAAGCGACCGTAAGAAATGCAGCGAATAAAGGCACTATTGCCATTAGATTTCTTCTAACAGGGTCTAGACTATTATCCATATGTGAAAACCTTGCTATCGCAAATTCTAGGCATTCAATTTCTAAATTATAAAGTAGTATCACATTTTTTTTATAGTAATTTTTTTCTTGACCGTATTTAAATTCTTTCAAAAAATAAGCAAGTAATTCTTTATCTCGATATGTGTAGATCACATCTTCTAATTCCTTTAATTTCTTCGTGTGGTTCTCATTATCTAATTTCTTAATTTTTTCATTTTGTCTTTTATTTTTTATTGCACGTTTATTTTTTTTACCCAACTCTACTCACTCCTCGATTTTATTATCGGATAAGATTGATAAAGTTGAGGAGTCTACGAAATTTGTCGAACGAATCCCAAGCTCGCAAGAGCAAGTGAAAATATATTAATTTGTGGAGACGCGGGAAATTATGCCTCCCCGTCCTGCCTTCAAGTTTACACTGCGGTTTTAAGTGATTTCAAATGTTGAAGAAAATTGACTTTCTTGACTTCTTTGACGATATTGCCGATTATTTCAGTTTTGATTTTTCTGATTGTGTCTCTTGAGCATTCAAGGTGATCAGATATAGCGGTGTAACTCATTCCAGTCATCATGCAGTCATACACGATTAAATGTCTTTCCTCTTGCATTTGGTTCACAGCTTTATTAAGAAAATTAGCAATGGCTTCGTATTTGAGCAATCGCTTTTCTCTGCGGTCAAGATGCCTTAGTTCAGCTTGGCTTATTCCTGCTGATCCTTTAGGCATTGCAGCTTCATCACCGTATGTTGCCGTTAGCTTTTGACCTCCTGCAAATTCAACACGATTCAGGAGCCTTGTGAGCCTGTCGATCTCTCGTAGCATAAATTCATAGTCTCTAATCCATTCTTCTACTTTCCAAGCAATCATTTGATCTGTCATCTATATTCCCTCCCGTTATTTACGCTTATACGCCCCGCCTTTGGCTCTTTTCAGTCTTTGCACGTTTTGCCCCATAAGCTCTCTTAAATCTCTGTCAGTGAGCTTCTGCGTGTTCTTTTTGGGCTTTTCTTTTTTCATGGTGCCACTCCTTCCCGACAAATAAAAAACGGACACCAACCAGCACCCTTAAAAGGTGTTGATTAGTGTCCGCAGGCTCTCCGTCTTGGACTAAAGCTAATAATCTAAAAATTTATGTCACTTGAATACATTGAATCATCTTTCTTATCCAAAACAATCTTCCTTATATTCAAAGTTTTAGAATAGTTCTCCTCAGAATAAACTAACTTGTTAGATAACCAATCTTTTAAAACTCTATTTTCCTTAACGATTGGTTCCCCAGAAATAACTTTTCTGGCATTAGCTTTTAAATTATACTCAGTTTGTTTATTGTTCTCTTGAGCACAAACAACATTAAAAAAGAAATTAATTTTTGTCGGTTCAATATCTAATACAGATAATAAAGTTTTACAATGAACATACCCAGAGAATAATTGTTTTGTAAGATGCTTCAAATCTCTTGAACCAGTAAATTTAAGCTCAAAAATATGACAATTAAATAAGCCATCATCCACTTCTATGAAAATCCCATCCGGAAAATTATCTAAAAGAAAAAAGGCAAGTCTACTACTTTCACCATTACCCTTTTTTTCAATACAGAAAGCTTTATAAAGATCTATCGCAGAAATTACGTTAATATTTAATCTCATTACTACATTCATATCTTTGTTTTTTATATGTTCGTCTAAATATGTAGAATTCTCAATTTTTATTAAGTCATTTTTCTTTATTAACGCCTTTGCATTATTCATAGATCTCTACCCTCAATCTTTATTCTGATCAATTGTCTCTTGTTCCTCTAATTTGTTTTGTAATTCTAATGTCTCTTCAAACAAATTATTTAACTCATCCGAAAACAAATCAATTTTGTATCCTAAATCAGTTTTATTTTTTTCTTCGAGAATTGATTTACCATCTAAAAACTTGAGTTCATAGACTGTGGCATCTATATCCTCATTTTGTAATAAAAGATTATTTAAATGTGAAAAAAATACATCACTATGTGTAGTAATAACAAGTTTCTTTCCATTTTTGATCAAAATTTTAAAATAATCCAGTAATTCTCTTATGCTTTTCAATGATAAGTGAGCTTCAGGCTCCTCAATAATTACTTGGTTATATACTTCAATAGGGTTACTTAAAATAAGATATGGAATAAGTCTATTTTGTTTTGTAGAGAAAAGTTCGCGTTTTATAATTGTTCCGTCTAGTTGGTGAATACTTTTAATATCTCCTTCTTCATCAAGATTAATTTTTCCACCAAAAATCTTTTCTAGGTCTGAATCAACACTAATATCTCCTAACCCAAGGCGATTTAGTAAGTCTTTGTATTTTAGATAGGCGATGTTAAATAAATGTTCACTATATCTAACTTTAGAATTTTCTCTAACAAAAGAATAACGATTCTCATTACTTTCTTTTAAAGTTTTTGTTAGAGCATCATCCATGAATAAATTTCTCTCAGAAGGTAAATAAAGAATATTTCTGAAATCGTCTATTTCACTAAAAGTACTATACAAATAGTTATTTTTCATTTTATTTTTAAGCTCGTTTATTGGATCGTATAATTTTTTTGTCTCTTTTATAAGCTCAGGATCTATCGAATGGAGAAATCTTTCCCTTTGAATTGAATCAATTATAAATGGAAAATTAAACCCTAATTTCAATTCTTCAAAAGACATGTCTATAAAAAATATACCTTCGTCATATTTAGTTATTACACAATTAATGTTCGTTGTGTCTGGAATTTTTGGAGTAATAAATAAATTAAAGTCTAAGTTTGATTCATTAACCCTAAGTATCTCTCTATTAACTTCACTAATGGTTTTTTGTTTAAGTTCCTCAAAAAATTCCTTTAGATTATTATTCATATTATTTAAAACTTGATCTTCTATCTTAACTTCCATTTCAAATTCATATTTGGGTTTTTCTTTATCGATGGTTTCTGTTTTGTCTTCAATAAATTTCCTCAGGCTAGTCCAATCTGTTTCTAACTCAAATTGACTAGAATATAATCTGTACAATTTTCTTACTATTTCCTCTAGGTTCATTCTATAATAATTAATAATGAATGTAGTTGCTTCTAAAAGTAATGTTTTACCTGAACCATTGTCTCCAACAATTACTGTCAAGTCTTTCTCTTCGAATTTGGCACTCTTTACTTGACCAAGATTCTCTATTTCAATTTTCATAATATCCCCGCTCTCGTTTCTCATTAATTATATTATATACTAAAACACAGTTTTCATAACAGCTTTCATTAATGTAAGCTGTCTTTTTTTACATGATGGTTACCAATTCGGAGGTACCACTAAAATGTTGCCCCTTTCATCCGCTCCAAGATCAATAACGAGTCTGTCATCAATCAAATATAGTGAGTAGTTCATTCTGTTTCCTCCTAAGCCGCTAGGCTGTTAGTTTGCTTTGCTATAATATTTGTTCATGTGTACAGGTACGCATAGTTCAGGCAAATTCGCCCTGACCAGCTGCTCTGCGAATTGCGGTGGAACACTATTCCCCACCCTGCGTATTTGGTCCGATTTATTACCGATGTTAAATGTGTATCCAGGCGGGAAACCCTGCCCTGCAAATAGTTCATTTGGTTGCAACATACGCAATCCGATGTCTGCGATTCTCTGACCATTTGTGCAAACTGTCGTTAGTGCGAAACGGTCTTTTGTTGTAATGGTATGCAATGGCTCGTCTAATCGTTGGCCTACTCCTTGACCGTAATACTTAGTCAAGAAGGCAACGGTCACTAGTCCGAATCTATTGCCACCAGCTGTGATAGTGTGTAATGGTCGATCAAGCGAAAGGCCTCTTACCTCTTTATCTGATTGCTCAGTGTAATAGCTGATCAAGAATGCCGCTTTGCTCTTATCCGGCACCATTACAGGACTTGGATTGTTCACAATGAATTTATCAATGCCTCGTTTGATTCGCTTCATTGTATTTTCAACTAGTGGCCGTTTCCTACTGAATATGCTAGGGACCCCTATGGACCAATCTATAATTTCGTAAGACGTTCGCCACGGCTTGAGCTTCCCTGTTTGAACAAGAAGACTTTTGGGATCTCCATGCGTTGGCTTCGGCCATATGATTTCTTTTCCATCACATCTTGCAACCATAAAGAATCTTTTTCGTATAGTTGGCGCTCCATAGTCACATGCCGTCAATTCTCTAAATTGCACTTAATATCCAAGTGACTCAAGGGTTTTAACGAATGATTGAAACGTCTGCCCCTTTTGCTCTTTAATCGGTTTACCTTCTTTTGAGATAGGACCCCAATCTTTAAATTCCTCAACGTTCTCAAGCATAATGACTCTCGGCTTTACCGCTATCGCCCATCTAACAGCAATCCACGCAAGCCCTCTGATACTCTGTTTTACAGGCTTGCCGCCTTTGGCTTTTGAATGGTGTGTACAATCAGGCGAAAACCATGCTAGACCGACTTTTCTACCTTTGACTGCTTGTTTAGGATCGACATCCCACACACTCTCGCAATAATGTTCTGTGTCAGGATGGTTTACCTCATGCATTGCAATGGCAGCCGGATCGTGATTGATAGCTATATCTACTGATAAGCCTGTCGCAAGCTCGATGCCTGTGCTTGCTCCCCCGCCTCCTGCAAAGTTGTCTACAATGATTTCACGGAATAGATTGAGCTGTTTCATTGCATCAACCCAGCGACAGAAATGATCCCCATGAAAAACAACAGTGTGAAAATGACAGGCCCGTTTGACTCACGCTTTGCCATGACCACGTTACCTTCTATCACGAGATCATCATTTTTTCTGACAAGCATCGGCACCATATAGTCAGGCACTCTAATTTCAGCAGCTGCATCATCAATCGTCATAGCTTTGTTTTTGCAGGCTTTGACGGCCTGCGACAGTTCAACGTGTTTTGGTAGACTCATTTTTGCTCCCCCTTCACCACATAGCCGTTTGTTAAAGCGCTCATTAAGTCATGCAGATCAACATCGTTCAAAGGTTCATATATTAGTTCCCACGGCGGTTCTTCACCTTTTTTAATTAGCCAATGATCTAGTGCAATCATATTGTTTAATCTAGCGCCCCGTTTAATCCAGATCGCCTCATAATAGTTCACGCGTGCTTCTAATGCCTTCGCTTGTTCTTTAGTTAACTCGACTTTTGCAGCTGGAAGACTCATAATCTCTCAACCTCCAATTATTTGATCTTGTATCCTATTTCATGGTCAACCCTCGCAAAGTGACCTTTAGCAGTTTGAATGATTGTTTTTCCGTGTTCAGGTGCGTCTGTGATGTGGGCAGTACCTTCGTTGCCGTCAATCACGATGATGCGGACCTTACCGGGTTCTATTGCGTTTTGAATCGTTGTTCCAAAGTCTTTAATTTCAGTTGGTTTCATCCGCTTCATGCCCCCATGTGTTATAATTAAAGTGTGAGATTTAATTAGCACTGGAGCAGCGGCTTCGGTGTTTTTTTATGCCCATTTATCCATCTGGAACGTTGGTGACGGTTTTAATTCTTCTCGATACACAATCGGGTGTTTTGCTAGATACGCCTCTAGCTCCTCTTTAGTCATCTTCCACTCGATGACTGGACCCACAGCATATGGGTTGTTAGGCTTTCCGCTCATTTTTTCTCCCTCCGATCTTTGGTATTTCCGTTCCGCCCATCCTTTTACAATCTGAACCAAAACGACTGGCGCAATGTTTAAACTGCTTGCAACGTGTCATACAGGCCATAAGCTTATCTTCCTTTTGAATCCACAACGGACGGTCGTCTGCTATTACCACGTTTAACAGTTGGTTTCCCCGCCTTCCTTTTCAGCTTTTTGAGTTTGTCTAATTCGATGAATCCAAACGACCGATCAAAAGCAATGACTTTTAGCGGCGTATCAAATTTGCGTTCGTACAGCTTTCGCTTGATGGCAAATTCCTTTGTTTCCATGCCTTTGATGTCGATTACTTCTTTTGATCCATCAAGATTAGTGATCTCGAAATCTGCAATATATTCAATCTTCCGAAAAGTCTTATCGTTCTTCTTGAATGCTTCTTGTAGCTCAAAGCGTGGCTGCAATGAAAAGTCTTTTATCTGCTTGGCTTTCTTGAGCCATTTAAGCTGCTCATAGTATTTGGCTTCTGCTTTGCTATCAAACGTGATGCCGTCTACTACTGTTTTACGTGCGCCGTATTTATTGGACATGTTTTGTTGATCCTCGCTTTCCGTTGCTGGAAGTGCTTTTTCAGTTCGGCAACGAGCTTTTCTTTTTCTGATTCGTTTAGGTTGGTTCTTTTTAGTAGTTCAGTGATGCTTGGATTCATTGCTATTGTTTTGTGTTACCTCCCGTCATCCCGCAGCCATTGCAGGACCTTTCTTTCTCTGAATCTAGCAGTGAAAGCGATAGTGATTAGTGCTGCCATCGTCTTCATGCTGTCTTTCCTTCCAACGCCCTTGCTTTAGCCAGCATTTGATCTAACATTTCAATGACTGGCTTTAGGCTCTGTTTACATCCTGTGGTGTTACAATCAGGACAAGGGAAGAAGCCCGCCATGAAGCTATTTTCATTTATGACGACTTTCTCGCCATTGCATGTGTTACACATCTCAAAACGCTCCTTCTAGCCGATGATTCAGCTTTATATTCTTTTCAATTGTCACAGCAAAGTTCTTACACATTGAGTAAAGTCGTGTGCCAAATGCTTCATCCATTTGTATGAAGTCCTCAAATGTTAATTCAGATGAAAGCATGATCGGTTTTTGATGCAGATAACGATAGTTAATGATTTCTTGCATTTGCAAAAACGGCCATGTCTTTAACTCGTCATTTTCATTTGTTCTTGATTTGAATAGATCATCAATAAAAAGCACGTCTATGTTTTTTAAGAGATCCATTTTCTCTGGTAATTTATCAAAATCTTTTCTAAGATCAGTCATTCCTTCAAGGTACGGAAAATACAGGACGGGAATTTTATATGTTTCAATAAATCCGTTGGCAACCGCTGATAGTAGATGCGTTTTACCGACTCCTGACTGACCTAATAAAGCAATGCTGTTTTCATCCGTGCTTTTTATATCTTGAAATGCTTTGGCGTACTCAAAGGCGCATTCCCGCATTTCCTGAATCACTTGAGGCTTTCCAGCTGTTTTAAAACTACTGAAAGTCATTTTCTTAAACCGTTCAGATATATTGCTGGCACTCATAAGTTGCATTTGTGTTTTCTGTGCCGCTCTTTCAGCAACACACGGACACTGGCGGGAAAAGGTTGTCTTCCATTCCTTTGCTTCTTGAGGAGAACACACACGCCCAGCAAGAAAGTCATCTTCACGAACCATTTCATGAGCTGCTAGATCAAAGCGCTTCCCCTCATTTTTCATGCGCTCTTCTGTGCTTTTGTGAATCCGGTACACGATGATTCCTTTGTCTTTGCACTCATCGCATTCATACGTTTCTTCTGAGACGACCGGTGCCGAAGATTGGCGTGACTTTAGATTTGCCTTCATTCTTTGAAACACTTCGTCTAGCGTTGCCTTTGGCATCCTGCTTGCCTCCTTTGATGATTGGTCTGTACAATACCGCCGACACCCAATTGATTGATTTTCTATCCTTCTCAACGGCTTCTTTCATGATTTCTAAGACTTTTTCTTCTCCGTGGTCATCAATCATTTGATTGATCTTTTCAGCATTGAAGGAGTTTAATGTTCCTCCAAAATGACTCTCGAAAAATTCAAACGGGTTCATTGGCTTGTCCTCCTGTCGTGTTGGTTTTTCTTCTTTTGGCTTTTCAGGTTCTTCATCAGGTACAGGGGCAATACTTGCTTTATTCTCAAGACTTATGATGCGGTAACTGCCCGCCCCTGTGCCTCTAGGCTTATATTCAATACGGCCATGTTCTATCAAGATTTTCCGATGCTCAATCATGGTCTTTTCGCTGACTCCTAACCTCGAATAAAGCCGACTGTTTGGCACTGTGAACCAATCTTTCCAGCCGCAACCGTTGTTTATATCCATCAGATGAAACCACAATGCTTGAGTGGTAGGTTTTAGTTCTGTTGTTTCAAGCCACCTCATGAAGCCGTTTATTTCTTTCAGGTAATTCATCTATTCACGCCCTTTCAACTTACATAGGGCATACATACCGCTAATTTTGATATAAGTAAGCCCAGTTTCGTTTCTCTTAATGAAGTCTTTTACATATGATCTAAACAAACTGGCTTGATCTTTGCTTGATTTCGATAAAGACAAGTAAGCATAAGGAATAGGGACCTTTATCAAAAAATCCTTTTCCATCAACTGATCAGCTCCGAAAAATGAATGATCCTGTTTAGTTGATTTGTGGAACGACAATACTTACATTTTTCGCATCGGTTTGGTGGCTCACCGCCATGTTTCACTTGAATGATTCGCTCCATATGCTTCTCAATATCTTCAAGCTCGACTTCCATTCTAGAATTGTCTATATTGATAACAGCTTTGTCTGGTGGATCTTCTTTTGAAATGGCAACGATAAGAGGCTCAAGCCATTCATCCCTTTTAGCCATTTGTCTTTCTAGCTCTGCATAAATTGCCATTTGTCCTATATATCCGTAAGCCTCTACAAATGAACAATAGCCTAGTTCTTGATCCCAAACTTTTTCACGAAGGGAACGTGTTGTCTTTAAATCTGCGAAACGTCCTCCATTTGGGTTGTAGACATCGAGCTTGCCTTTCCACGGAACACCAAACAATTCACCAGTAACAATGACTTCTTTCTCTCCTTGAAGAACAAACATACACAGATCATCGTTTTGAACTGATTCAATCATGAGATCAGCTAATTGATATTGCTTGTACAGCTGGCCCTTTTGAGTGAATAATGATGGTGTATTCATTTTGAAGGAATCGAATGCCTTTTCACCTTCTAACCAAGCATGAACATACTGTCCGAATAGAAGAGCCTCAGAGGACGGCGGCTGCCATTCTCCGTTAATCTTTGCAATCGTAGCCGCCTCACACTCTAAGAAACTTTTATATTGAGAATTAGACATGTAGACTTTATCTATCTCATTAGAGTAATAGTTATCTTGATTGATCACCGGAATCCCCATTTACAGGATCACCCGCCTTTTTATTGCTTTCTTTTTGTTCCTTCTGTTTTTGGAAATCTTCTTCTGCCTTTGACTTGGTGGCACTGCTAACCTTCACATTGAAGTAATCTTCTTTCTTTGCCATACCATCACGTAAGGAAGTGTAAATACGACCAATCTTGAGATAATCTTGCTCAGTAAAAGCATCCAAGTTGCTCCCTACATATTCTTCGATCATTTCTTTAGTAACACCAAATTCAGTTTTAAAAGCTGATAAGGCGTTTCTCAAACGGTCCTCTAACGGCTCCTTATGTCCGTTAATCAATGTTTTTTGACACATATCAACAGCGGCATCTACAATGTCTCCTGGTATTACTCCAAGAATGCAGGCACGAACACGGCGTGCCCCTAGATTAGCCACAAGCTCATAAATATCTCTCGAATCATTCAACTTAGTTACGGTTCCCTTAGCTTTCCGTTCATGTTTTACCGTGAATATTTTTGTTTGTCGTGTATTTGTCTCAAGATCCCACGCATACGCCATTACTGACGATTCACCCGCTTTTTGTTCTAGCTCAATTATCCCGTAATCAATATTCCCCCAGTTCTGAGCCAAAGCCTCAGCAAGCCGGATAGAAGGACCCGAAATTTTCGATCCACCTTTTGGGTATTCGTAAACAGCACTCTCAGCTAACAGCTTTCTTTCACATGCTTTCTTAATTCGCTCAAATGCAGCATAGACGTCTCTCGGAAACTTTTTTGCTATCACCATCGCCGCCTGAACCTCTTGCGCCTGCCTGCTCACCATTGCTTCTGTTGTGACGGAAGGTGCTGCATTTCCTTGTGGCATATATGTTGAGTAATCAATATTGGTTAAACCATTCATTACATTTCCACCTTTCTGCGATAAGCCGCCTGCCCTAACTGGATGTATTTCTGTTTTGCTTGAGCGTTCGGAAAGTTGAACACAGGTTGTCCTTTTTTGTAGTCGATCCAACCGCCTGCCTGTTCTAAACGCTCCTGCGCTTCACGGCGGTGATCAAAACTGATTTGAAATTTTGACATCGTGTATACCTCCATTGAATTTTTGTTAAAGATTTGGTATACTGTCTGTACCTAATCAGAAGCAATACACCTTAAAACTCGCTATGCCAAGCGGGTTTTTTTATTTGTCTTCATCGTCTTCCTCTTCATATCCATTGCGCTCCGCTTCGTCCTTCCAGTAATCTTTCGGATAACCAAAGCTATTAATCTGCGTCACCATCGGATGCTCAATATTCAATGATTTCAGTCCTTTCAGTACGTTTGACAACTGCAAGCTTCACACCATGTTTTTTCTGTATTTCCGCAGCCGTTTTAATTAGAAGACCCTTGTTATTCATCCGCACAAGATCCTCGCTGATATTTCTAATGCTTCCAGCTAGACTTGCAACTTCTTCATAATTTCCGTCTTTCAATTCTTGATGAGCAAGATATAAAAGCTCTTTCACACAATCAATTTTCGTCTTTGCTCTAGATACATCTTCACTAATGAACTGTTTTTCAATCACGCTAGAACCGCCTCTCTATCCTGTCTTTTGTGCATTGCCACCTCTGCGACAATGGCTTTTTTCGACCATTTTTCTGTTAAGTCCGTTATCTTTAAGTCAAACTCACGCGCCATTGAATACATGAGCGTTTTGTTTGCTTGTGTCAGGTCGTATATTTGCTTGATAGCCTGCATCGGAAGCTCCTCATGTTTGCCCGGGCGGGTATTGTTCAACCACTCCGCAAGATCATTGATAGCCTTTTGTGCGTCTTTCATTTCCTGCACTAGATTGATAAGGGCTTTATGCGCGCAATCATTCAAGGCGGGATTAATTGGAGCGGCTGCCATTGGATGAAGCTTGAAAATGAAATGAACAAGGTCAATGTGTTCGTATGCCCCGCATATCTCAAACCAGCGGATGCAAATTTCAGGGGAAATAGTGGTAAGACCATTTTCAACGTTTGATACATACTTTTGATTCCTCCCACCTAAAAGTTTTCCCATCGCTATTTGTGAAAGTCCTATCTCAAGACGCTTCTTATGCATCATCTTGCATAGGTTCGCTACGTTATAAGGGCTGTTCGCCATATGTTCTCCTCCTGCTTTATACCTTTTGTGGTGCTAAAATATTAATGAAGGGACAGGCTCAGCTGGCCTGCTGCTTTTTCAAACGGTTGATGATGTAAGCTTGTCCCTTTGGTGTGATCTTCATAGTGAGCCATGCTTTAGATGAACCATTTACTTCTCGGACACCTTGAGCAATTTCGAAGTAACCACGGTTTACATACTCTTGATAAGGCTCGTTCTTTTGGCTGAAAATCATTTTCCAGTCCCGCAGTTTTTGAAAAAGTTTTCTTTCGCCTATGATGATGCCTTGCTTTGATGCCAGCTTTGCAACCTCACGAACTAATAGTGACTTTTCTGAGGCCATACAGCTTTCAGCGAAGTTAACAAGCGGTTCTTGAATTTGCAGTGTTCGTTGTAACTGCTGTTTCTCTTCCTGTTCGGCAATCCATCGCTTTGCACGGCTGACTGGATCATCAATCGTATAAGAAGGAGCATTCATTTCTTGGATGTAGTTTTTCATTTTCTTGAATTCATTGATAAACCGGATTTTCATTTTCATTGCTGCTGGTGTTGTATATGACATAGCAACCAAAACAAAAGCATCTTCTGTTAGATTGAATTTGCGATATTTTCGCTTTTGCTCGTTTTCGTAAGTTGACTCCACAAAGTTGTGGAGTGAAAACTCCGTCTCATCAGCTTGTTTCAATTTTTCGATTTGGACCTCGATATCTCTTAAAACTGAATCGTGTCTTTTCTCGAAAACTTGTGAAATCGTCAGGCTGTCCGTAACAACTTGGTTATCTTTAATGAAAACGAGTTTGTTCATGCTGTGACCCCTTTCAAAATCTTTTCTTCTTGAGCTGCAATCCATTGATCTAGCGTGTGCTCTCGAAAGAAGATTCTTGATCTGACTTTGAAATGCGGAATCTCTTTTGTTCGGACCATCGTATATACAGTGTCATGATGGACTCCAAGATAATCCGCCGCTTCTTGAACTGACATTCGCTTATTTGTCATTATCTTTACCTCCTATGCGGTGTTTGTTTTTTGTTTCGTTTCGACGACTTCTTCTTCAAAAAAAAGAGTCCAATCAAAATTCAAAGTGTCACCGATTTTTTTTGCAAGAGTTACAGAAGGGTTTCTCTTTCCTAATTCGATATTGGCATAAGCCCCTCTTGTTATACCAATAGATTTTGCGGTACTTTCTTGGCTTCTGTTACCACGTAATTCAATAAGCCAATGTCTCAATTTTTTCACCTCCAAAATGTTTCTTAACGAATCATTTGACTTAATAATATCGTCATTAAGAAACAATGTCAATAACTTTCTCGTCTTTTTGACACAAAACTTTATTTGTTTCATTTTGACACGTTATAATGATTTTGAAATGAGGTGTTAGTATGTTTAAGGACCGCTTGATACAACTAAGAAAAAACAAAAAATTAACACAAGAACAAATGGCGGAAAAAATTGGTATTCACAGAGGTACTTATGCAAACTATGAAAGAGGTCATCGTCAACCGGATTATGACACTTTACTTAAGATTGCGGATTTCTTTGATGTTACAACCGATTACTTGTTAAGAGGCGAAGAACACTATAAAGAATTAGCAAGTGAAATAAATAAAAGATCTGACACTCGTTATGCTGCCATTGACGGGCATGACTTTGAAGATGATGAAAAAGATGAAATTTTAGTGAATGCTTTAAAACAGATTGACGGTCTTGAAAAAATCATCAAAGAACACCTTGAGAAAAAAGATAAGGGTTAATTGTTATTGTTCTTAAACAAAAGTATTGCAAGTCAGATTCGAGTCTATTTTTATATCTTTTAATTATTTATATATATTGTTTAGTTTAGTTTAGTTTAATTAATGCTGAAGGTTCTGCTGTAATTTTTACAGTAATACCTACAATTGAACGGCCATTCAACTGTAAAAATTACAGTAGAGTCTACAATCATTTTTTCTCAGCTGAAGGTTCTGCTGTAATTTTTACAGTAATGATTATTAGTGAGAGGTGTATAGATTGGCTTTTATTTTTAGAGATGAAAAAATTTATAATCCTGTACTGAATAAAAAGAAACGCGCTTCAAGAAATTTTATAAATCTTCTTCATAAAGCAAACGATATTTTAAATCAAACTGATGAAACTATAGCTGAAATTGTTTTATGTTCAAGTAATTTTCTTAAATATGGTGAGGTCGGTCTTTTTATTGCAACTAAAAAAAGATTAATATTTATTGATAAAAACAACTCTATTAAGTCATGGGAATACACAGATGTCTCTAATGTATCTGTTCCTACAAAGGGATGGAGTGGTTATAAATTTTCTTTTAATGTTGCTGGTGAACATATTGAAATGTTTGGTATTTTAGAAGGTGATCCTGCTACTTTGGTGGCTTATATAAAGAAAATGAAAGAAAACTCCTCAAAGGTAATAAAACAACCTTCAAGTGATGTAAATAAGCAAGAAAAACCTGTTGTGCCTGAGAACACCGATTTTATTATAGATGAAATCAGAAAGTATGCAGCACTCAAAGAAGAAGGCATTTTAACTGATGAAGAGTTCACACTAAAGAAGAAACAACTTTTAGGAATTTGAATATAGCCCTATCTTTTGGGCTTTTAATTTAAATTCCTATAAGAACATACGTTCATTTTTTCTTGAAATACCCTTTTATTTCTATTATCATCATATAGATACAAATACTGGCTGCTGATTAGGGAATATCTTTTATGATAGGAGAATGTTATTTGATTGGTTTCTTTCTACAATTTTTCTTCCTGCTTATCGGTGGAGGATTTTGGATATACCATCAATATCTATATAGGCCAGATTTAAAAGAAAATATTGTGCTTCTTATCATAGTCATTAGTTTTACAGCAGTTTTCTTTTTTAAGGACATAGATTTAAAAAAAGCTGAATAAGGCCCTAAAGCATTGGGCTATTTTTTAGAACCAAAAACAGAACACACGTTCTTTTTATGTTTGGAAAATAAGTCGTCAGCCTCTATGAATTTTTTTTAAACCGTACTTTTATCCAGTATTAATGCAGTAAATTTGGAGGGGATGCTTCACATGATTAACACATATACTCAAAGCCATTTAGAAGACTGGATCGAAAGGTTTTTAAGAGGTAAACAGATTACTTCTCCATCAGACTTAGAACTAATAGAACTATGCCGAAAAATGAATATTTTCATCGTACAACATGAAAAACGGACCTGTATGACTGAGATATGCGGTGTCTATGTTGTAAGCATTGATAGTAGATCAGATCCATTTCAACAAAGATGTGAACTGGCGCATGAACTGTGGCACATTTTGATTGAAGGTGGCAACAATGCCGCAATGCCGCTTCAATGGAAGCAATACCAAGAGTACAAGGCGAATTATTTTTCATATCATTTCTGTATTCCAACATTCATGCTGAAAAATTTAAATTTACCCTCTGACCAAAACAAAGCAGCACTAATTGTCGCGGATATTTTCAAAGTTACTTGCGAATTTGCTAAACGTAGGCTGCGCCTTTACTACAACAAAATAAAATATTATTGAGGTGTTAAAAATGGGGACTATTGAACAAAGAAGTAAATACACTTTCCGTTTGACCACTGAGGGTGAGTATGTAAACGGTAAACGCAATAAGGTGAGAAAGCCAATAAAAATAACAGATGAATCATTGTTGAAAAAACCCAAGAAACTTGAAAAATTTCTAGAACAAGAGTTACTAAAATTTGAAATTGAGGTTCAAGCGGGTGCTTATATTACACCTGAGAAAATGGTTTTTTCAAAATTCGTGGATGAATGGCTTGAGAAAAAGGCAACCAAAATTTATGAAATTACTAAACTAGATGTAGTAAAACAGCACATGCAAAATCATATCATTCCTGCTCTAGGTGATATGGAACTTGGTAAAATTAATAGCAAAAAAATTGATGATTTAATGCATTCTCTTACCCTTGACGGTGCTAGAAAAGATGGAAAAAAAGGCGGTTTAGGTTCTGCTACGCAAAAAGATATCTATTCTATTCTTGATAGAATTTTCAATACTGCTGTTCATGAGTGGTCGATCCTTCCTGAGAACCCTATGAAAGGACTAAAACCACCAAAAATCGAAAAAAAAGAGATGGGATTTTTTGATTCAGAAGAAGCTGCTTTGTGCATTTCTAAACTATATGAATTAGAGCCTATTTGGTGGAGAATGTATTTTTTAACAACGTTAATTGCCGGTACAAGAAGAGGTGAGGGTCTGGCTTTAGAATGGAAAGACGTTGATTGGGATAAAGGAGGATTGAATATAAGCCGCAGTTTGTCCAAGACTAAAAATGGAGAAGCGTATATAAAAGCCACTAAAAACAAAAAAAGTCGTTTCGTTTCAATGCCTGAATGGTATATGGAAGATTTACAGAAATATTATTTGTGGTGGAGGAAAGAAAAAATGAAAGTTGGTGAAGATTGGGAAGGCGGTACATTTGAATTTTTATTCCACAACGGCAGCGGAAAACCATTTTACTATACAACTCCAACCGCTCGATGGGATAAGTTTAGAAAAAAAGCTGAGATAAAAGAAATAAGACTTCATGATCTAAGGCATACAATGGTTACTCTTCTTATTGAAGCTGGTGCTCAAATGAAAGCCATCCAAAAAAGAACTGGTCATGAAAGCCTCAAGGTACTTTCTGATACCTATAGTCATGTAACAGAAAAAGTAGATAAAGAAACAGCCGATAAATTCGATGTGTTTAAAACAGCTCGTAGCGAAACCGCAAATTAATTTAAATATTAATAGACCATTTGATCAATTTCATAACTTTTTTTGAAAGAATGGCCCCACAATGGCCCCACAAGTCGAAATCTTTGTTTTCTGAGAAAGGATAAAAACAAAAAAACCCTTGCTAGGCAAGGGTTTCAACGATGATTCCGACTGGGCTCGAACCAGCGACCTCTACCCTGTCAAGGTAGCGCTCTCCCAGCTGAGCTACGGAATCGGGTTATGTATCAGTTCTGGGCTTTCTGTTACTGACAGTCTCTATTATATAACCATCATGATAAGTCGTCAATGGTTTTGTTTAAAAAGGTCAAAAAGCCGGCGGCCATGCCGGCTTTATTCTTTCCTTATGATTGGTTGACAAGGACGGGCTTTAGTTGATCGAGTGCTTGTTTGAAGTCGCGTTTGAGGTCTTCTCCGTTTTCGACTCCCACACTTAATCGAAGCAGCCCATCTGTAATCCCTCTTTTTTCTCTTTCTTCTTTTGGCATAGCGGCATGTGACATTTTGGCTGGGTATGACAGAATGGATTCGACGGCACCGAGGCTAACGGCGAATACAGGTAATGTGACGGCATCCACTAATTCTTTGACTGCCGCTTGGTTTTCTAGTTCAAATGAGAGAACAGCTCCTGCTCCGCTTGCTTGCTTACGCTGAATGTCTGCACCTGGATGGTCATCTAAGCCTGGGTAGTATACTTTTTTCACCGCAGGATGTTCTTTTAGAAATGAAGCCAGTTCGAATGCCGTTTGGCTTGCTTTTTCTAATCTGACCTGAAGGGTTTTTAGCCCTCTTAACACAAGCCAGCAATCCTGTACGCCAAGGACCGCACCGAAGGAGTTTTGCAGCGAATATAGGTCATCTCCCAGCTTCTCATCTTTAACCACTGCTAAGCCTGACAGCACATCACTGTGGCCGCTTAAAAATTTCGTTGCGCTGTGCAGCACAATATCAACGCCAAGGTCTAGCGGCCGCTGAAGAGCAGGCGTTAAAAACGTATTATCTAAGAAGGTCAAACAGTCATGCTCTTTTGCAAGCTGGACGACGCCTTCAATATCCGTAATGCCTAGTGTAGGGTTTGACGGTGTTTCCATATAAATGACCTTCGTATTCGATTGAATGCCTTGTTTGACTTCATTTAAATCTGTCATATCCACAAAGGTGTGCTCAATTCCAAATCTCGAAAGGACTTGCGTGATCATACGGAATGTTCCGCCATACACATCTCTTGTGACAAGGACGTGATCTCCTTTTGATAAAAGAAGAAAAGCGGTCGAAATGGCTGCCATGCCTGATGCAAAGGCAAGCCCTCTTGTTCCTCCTTCTAACGCTGCAATGGTATCCTCTAATGCTTGACGTGTAGGTGTCCCTGATCTGGAGTAGTCATATTGGCCAAATTCGTCAAAGCTGCTTTGATGAAATGTGGACGCATGCTGAATCGGCACACTGACTGCACCTGTTGACCGGTCTGTTTTAAACGCATTATGAACAAGTTGTGTTTCGAGAGTCCAATCGTGTGTGGTCATTTTGCGTGTACCTCCTCTTTTACTTGTGATAGTGCCTGTTTCAAATCTGCTTTTAGGTCATCCACATGCTCAATGCCAACAGAGAAACGAAGCAGTTTGTTACACACACCGTTTGCAATGCGAATTTCTTCTGGAATGTCCATGTGCGTTTGCGTGGCAGGATACGTAATGAAGCTTTCGATTCCGCCAAGACTTTCAGCAAAACAAATCGTTTTCAGCTGCTTTAAAAATGGATTGACCCAGTCCTCTTTGGCTACTCGGAATGACAGCATCCCTCCCTTTCCTGGGTAAAGAACATCTTGAATCTCAGGCTGCTTCTCTAAAAACTCTGCTAACTCCTTCGCATTTGCCTCGTGCTGGCGCATTCTAAGAGCCAATGTTTTCATCCCTCTCATTAAAAGCCATGAATCAAATGGAGATAGAACCGCTCCGATGGCATTTTGATGCTGGAACATGTCTTCAGATAGCTGCTCCCCTTTTGTGACAACGAGCCCGGCAAGGACGTCGTTATGTCCGCCTAAATATTTGGTTGCGCTATGAATGACAATGTCCGCTCCAAGCGTAATCGGCTTTTGCAAGACTGGTGTGTAAAAGGTGTTATCGACAATCACCAAAGCGTCATGCTCTTTTGCAATCTGCGCTATTTTTTGAATATCTGCTTCCTGCATGAGTGGATTTGTCGGCGTTTCAATAAAGACGGCTTTTGTGTTTGGCGTGATTTTAGAGCGTAAACAGTCTTCATCTGAAAAATCATCGTACAGAAAACGCAAACCGTATTTTTTCCATTCGTTTTCAAACAAACGGTATGTTCCGCCATATAAGTCTGATGAGACAATGAGTTCATCTCCGCTCTCAAATAGAGCCATGATCGTTTGGATCGCTGCCATTCCCGAACTGAAAGCAAAACCGGCCGTCCCTTCTTCTAGCGAAGCAATCGCATCCTCTACAAGTTGTCTAGTTGGGTTTTTCGTTCGAATGTAATCAAAACCTGTTGATTCACCTATGCCTCTATGTCTGTATGCTGTTGAAAGATAAATGGGAGGACTGACAGTGCCAGTCGCCTCTTCGCTACGGTTTCCAATTTGCGCTAATTTCGTTTCCACATGTTCTTTCATTTGACACCATCCTAAGTAAAAATCTGATTTCAAAACAGAAAACCCCTTCTTCATAAGAAGAAGGGGTTTAATCGCTTCCTCTTATCTTCCAAGCAAAAAAGCTGCTTGCTGGATTTAGCACCTTGGTACATCACATGAAGTGATGCATACCGGTTGCTGAGGTTTCAAAGGGCCAGTCCCTCCACCTCTCACGATAAGAATGTGTTGTCTGTCTGTTCTAATTCCTAATACTGTAACGCATTAAAACTCATTTTTCAAGGGGAAATGTCATGATTAATTAAAATTTTCTGTATTTTATAACAGAATGGATGTCAGTCGATTTGATTGCATGTTAGCATATAGGAACAACGATGTTTTTCATGTTACAATGAATGGAAACGTTTCACTTGTGATGAATTTGGTTAGCTGGAGGAATGGATTATGGTGAAGAAAACAGGAATCATACAAGAGGAAATCTTACAGTCAAAAGAACTCGGAACGGACATGACCGTTTTAATCTATTTGCCAGTTAATTACTCCCCTCTTTATACATATCATGTCATCATTGCACAAGATGGTCATGATTATTTCCGCTTAGGTAAAATAGGCAGACAGGCGGAAGAATTGATGCAAAACAAAGAAATGGAACGTTCGATTATCATTGGTGTTCCTTATGAAAATGTCACTGAAAGGCGAAATACGTATCACCCAGATGGCACAAAGTTTGAGGCGTATAAACGCTTTTTGGCAAATGAACTTGTTCCTTATATTGATGAACACTATCCAACGTATCAAATTGGGTCAGGACGTACATTTATTGGGGATTCACTAGGCGCTACGATCTCACTCATGACAGCTATTGATTATCCTTCTTTATTTGGTGGGCTGATTTTGCAGTCTCCATATGTTGATAAGTCGGTCTTAGAAGCCGTCAAACAGACAACAGCACTTTCTCATTATGCCATTATCCATCAAATTGGATTGGAAGAAACGGCTGTGAAAACAACAGATGGCCAAGTGCTTGATTTTATCAAACCGAATGAAGACTTAAAAGCCCTTCTTGAACAGTCTGGTGCGGATTATTTATTTGAGACATTCGCAGGGGATCATAAATGGACGTTTTGGCAGCCACTCATTGCCCCTTCGTTAAAAAGAATGCTCCCATATTCGTTAATCAACTGAATTTTGTTATAATAAACAATAATAAATACTTTCTTAATCAGGAGGGAACATGATGAAATACGGAGTTGTTATATTTCCATCAAAAAAATTGCAAGATGTTGCGAACTCTTATCGGAAACGTTATGATCCGAACTATGCACTCATACCGCCTCATTTAACATTAAGAACACCTTTTGAATTAACGGATCTAGAAGCAGCAGAGGTCGTCTCAACCTTGCGAGAGTATGCAAAGAATGCTTCTCCTATTACCTTACGTATTAAAAAATTCAGTTCATTCGCTCCTGTAAACAACGTCATTTATATGAAAGTAGATCCGAACGAGGAATTAATGACTCTAAATGAAAAATTGTACACTGATCCACTTGCTGGCACACCTGAATATGCATTTGTTCCGCATGTAACAGTGGCTCAAAAATTATCAGATGATGAGCATTCAGACGTACTTGGCACATTAAAGCTGAGAAAGATTGATCATGAGGAAACGGTTGACCGCTTCCACCTTTTATATCAATTAGAGAATGGATCTTGGACCGTTTATGAAACATTTATTTTAGGAGAGGGATAAAGACATTTGAAAACAGTTATCGCAAAAACACAAACACAACGAGAAGATGCATATTACGTTCGAAAAGAAGTGTTCGTAAAAGAACAAGAAGTCCCATTTGAGATCGAAATTGATGAACTAGAAGACGAAGCCATCCATTTTGTCATTTATAACGATGACAAAAAGCCACAGGCTGCCGCTAGACTGCGTATTATTGAAGGTCCCAAGGCAAAGCTTGAACGGATTTGTGTGTTAAAAGAGGCGCGCTCTTTTGGTCTTGGTCACAAACTATTAGAGGCGCTAGAAACAGAAGCCACTTCCAAGGGAGCGAAGGAAGCTGTTATGCATGCACAAGTCCAAGCTCTTCCTTTCTACGAAAAGAAAGGCTACAAAGCCGTTTCTGAACCATTTGAAGAAGCGGGTATCACACATGTCAAAATGACAAAAACGCTATCTGTTTGATCAAAGAGAAAAGCCAGGGCATCATGGATGCTCTGGCTTTTTCATTATTCATTATCGTTCGTCTAGGTAAGAAAGCGCAATCATTTATATATAAGCATTGATGTGAATGCCCTTGCCTTCCTCCATAAACATATCTCGCACAAAGCGTTCCCGCTTTTTTTGCTGTACTTTCGTTTCTGCTTCTGTCACTAAGTCCTCTTTTTTCTCCAGCTCTCTGTATACCTTGTCATGAAAGGTGCGAGTAACCTTTGTCACTTTCGCATAGTCTTCTTTATCCTGAGGAGCAGGACGATTGATATATTGAAAATACAGATCCGGCTGAATCGGGGCTATATATCCCATCAAGAACGCCTCCTTAGCTTCTCTTCTATTCTACTATTCCCTAATTATGACTGTTTGAAACACACTTCATTTGATATGATTAGATTTGTTTCTTTTTAAGATTGATTGACTATTGGAGGACTAGCTTTGAAATGCGCACGACGACATGATCGAACGATCTCATTACATACATATTCGAGAGAACATTATCAATTCCTCCATGATGAGGGAAAAAAAGGGCACTTATCTTGCCCATATTGCGGACAACCAGTCTTTTTCAGATTAAATATACATGAAGAGCCTGCCTTTATTCATAAGCAAACATCTCAGCAAGAGATATGCGAAAAAGCAGAAGAACAAGAAGACATGAAAAAAAAGAAAGAACCAGAGGAAAGTGCTTCCTACAAAGAACTTGGCGGCTTCCGTTTTCCAACTGGCAAACAGGTCATCTCGCAAACAAAGGAATCGTATGATTGGCAGGAACCAAGGTCGATTCAATTCAGCGAAGTCTTACATTTAGAAGAGAATGAACAAGTACATACCATCGACCTTTTTCCTCAAATCACCTTTAGCGCGCCGCAGCTTCAAGCTGTCACACATAAAGATGGGCCAATGCTTGTTCTGGCTGGTGCCGGAAGCGGGAAAACAAGGGTGCTGACGGCTAGAGCGGCCTATCTGATCTCACACCATCAAATTCCTGCTCATCACATATTACTCGTGACCTTCACTACAAAAGCCAGCAGTGAAATGAAAGAACGACTGCGCAAGCAATACCAGCTTCAGCCATCACAGGCGAACCAAGTCGTAACGGGCACCTTCCACAGTCTTTTTTATAAAATGCTGCTTCACGATGATCCGAACAAATGGAACGGCCAGCACCTGATCAAGTTCGACTGGCAAAAGGAACAGTACCTTCGGAAAGCAATCATGAATGAAGGACTTGATGAGAAAGACTATCCTACTGATCAAGTGTTACAATCGATCGGCTATTGGAAAAATGCCTTTTTACCCGGCGAACTTCCTGAGCTGAAAGATGAAAAAGACAAAAAAATCTGGACGATCTACCAATCGTATGAACAGCAGAAACGAGACCATCAGCAATTTGACTTTGATGACATGGCCATTGCCTGTTTACACATGCTGACGGAACAGCCTGAACTGCTCAAACGATATCAAGAACGATTCAAGTATATTTTAGTTGATGAATTTCAGGATATTAATCCGGTTCAATACGAATTGATTCAACTTTTAGCCGGGGAATCAGAGCAGCTATTTTGTGTAGGTGATGATGATCAAGCCATTTATGCCTTTAGGGGCAGCAACCCTGCTTTCATTCTTGAATTCAAACAGGACTACCCTTCCGCTCAGGTCGTCCATTTACATGCGAATTACCGTTCTCACCATACGATTGTCGCAAGTGCAGATGCCATTATTAAAAAGAACCAGCATCGCTATGCGAAGTCGTTAAAAGCGGTTCGTGCGGAGAAAATCCCTCCCACTCTCTTTTATCCGTATGACGAGGAAGAGGAAGCGACCATGATTGTGGCAGATATTCAGGAGAAAATTAAAAATGGAGCAAAGCCGAATGATGTCTGTGTGCTGTTTAGAACCAATACGGGAGGACGAGCCATTTATGAACGGCTGCATCAATCGGCGATTCCGTATGAGACAGATGCTGGCGTGAAAGCCTTCTATAGCAGACGAATTGTTCGAGTGCTGCTTGCCTTTCTTTCTTTAAGTCAGGATGCCGATGATGTGACTGCAATGAAACAGCTGCTGCCGGTCTTCTTTTTAAAGCAGCAAACACTGAACACACTGAAGGCGCTGACCATCACGGAGGATTGTTCAATGGTAGACGCCCTTGGAAAACTAACAGACATTCAGCCGTTTCAGCGTAAAAAGCTGCAATCGATCGTTCCCCTGTTCCGAACCTTACGAACGTTAAAGCCGTCTGACGCTGTGGTGTTTATTGAACAAAAGATGGGACTTGGTGATTACTTAAAAAAACGTGTGAACGATACGAATGTGCTTGAAAAAGGGTCAGATGATGTACGTGATGTGAAAACAGCTGCAAAACGCTTTGAAACAATTGAAGCCTTTCTCGCACATGCCGAACACATGAAATCTGCTGAAAAGGAAAAAACAGATGAGCCAGGCGTTCAGCTCATGACGATTCACCGAGCAAAAGGACTTGAATTCCAAACGGTGTACATCACTTGTGTGGTTGACGGGGCACTGCCTCATGATTTCTCACTTGATGAATTGAGAAACGGTGATGAAGAAACCCTTGAAGAAGAGCGGCGCTTATTATATGTTGCTATGACAAGAGCTGAACAATCTCTCTATTTATCTGTTCCATCATGTAGAAGAGGGAAAACCGCTCATCGTTCTCGCTTTTTGTACCCTCTTCTAAAGAAAAATCGTGAATGATTCAAACAAAAACAACAGGCCCCCCTTTGAGCGGAGAGCCTGTTGTTTATTTTTTGTTGTTCATCATTTTAGCGATTGTATTGAAATCAAGCTTTTCTTTCCCACTTGTAATCGATTGAACGATTTTGTCTTCCATTTCTTTAGGTACACGTTTGTTTGCAAGCTGCGCTACTTTTTTAATGACACCTCGAACGGTATTCTCATCTTTAAAATTGGCATTTTGCAAAGAACCTGCAAGCTTAAAGACATCATTCATATTCACACCCGTTTTATTTTCGACGCTTTTAAAGAATTTATTATCCATTCATTTGCCTCCTCTTTGTGGAGTAATCACCTTACTATATGAAAATAGGCGAGATATGTGCCTATCCTACTACCTTGTTAGACCAAAGAGAAAGGAAAGCAAAAGGCTCCCCCATTGCTTCCCTCACCTTCTTACTGTTTAGTTAAAGAAAGAAGCACCAACGATGATTAGAAGGATGAACAACACGACAACAAGAACGAATGTTGAACCATAACCGCCGCCGTAGCCGCCGCCATAACCTCCGCAAGAACCGCCACCGTAACCGTAACAACTCATATTTAAGCACCTCCTCTTCTCCCTTACAAAGTATGAAAAATGAAAGAAATGGTTTGGACGATCACATAAAAAAGTGCGGAAATTTTATTTCTGCTGTTTAAAGACGTAATCTGCCTCTCCATGACGTATCATGAATGCTTCTGTTTCTTTCGCAAAAGCATCCATCTTCACGCCAAAAGCTTTTAAGTGCTCCTCAAGATCATTCGCTTTATCCGCTAGATCCATTTCAGCCTTTTCGTGCGCTTGTTCTTTCCCATCATGGGGTTTAGTGAACAAAGAGCCGATTAATTGTTCGAATGCATCCATTCTGGTCACCCCTTCTCTCTTACATATGCATCACTCAAAAAAAGGGCAACAAAAAAACCGGATAATTCCGGCTTTTGTTTTTCCTTTATTGATGCTTCTTTTTCTTTCCACAGCCGCAGCCAGTCTTCTTGATTTTCTTCGTATAAACAGATTGTTGATTTGACTGCGCTGGATAACCTTGAAGCATATGTGACGGCGTTTCAGTTGGTTTCATCGCAACCCTTCCTTTCCTATTCCATGTTAGTATATGCATTTTTTTAAAGCGTGTCTGATCAGAATGCCTGTTTATTTCACAAGCCTCGACACGACTGCTTCAATCATGCCTGCTGCTGCGGCAATCGCTAATAGTAAATTTAGCCACATGCTGATGACAGGAAAAAGTATGTAAATCACAAGTAAAGCAGCAGTGCACCATATGCCAGTACACCAATAACAGCTTAACAGCTCACCTACCCAAGACCGCAGCCCTTTTCCTTTAATGATGATATATGTCTCGACTTCACCTTGTTCGTTGACCTCTTCCTGTTCTTCATGAAATAGACGGCGGAAAGGGGCCGTAATGGTATCAAACACAATTAACCTCGTCAATCTAAAGGATGCGAGGGCAAATATAGCAAATGACAAAGTACCGCTCAGGAACCTCCACCTCCTTCTTTTTCCGTCCTTTCTTTATATATGCAAAAAGAAAGACCACCATGATGAATCGAGTGGAAATAAAATTGGGTTGTACTTTTTCATGCTTTCTGATTCCACCTCGAGGCCCTGCTGCATTAAATAATGTATAGATAAGAAAGGAGTGAAAGTATTGTCTATTGAAGAAAGTGCTGATTTATTATACACACAACTGTTAAACGAATTAATCAGCAATTATGATGATTTCATCGAAATCAAGGATTCCGAAAATGTCACGATTCATAAAACAGATGTAACAGCTGCACTCTCCCTTCAAGCGACCGTAACGACAATCATTACTCTTTTAATTCAAATTCTTGTACCAGACGATGAATTGGCTAAAGACATCACAGAGCAGCTTTTATCCACACAACAAGTGACAGTCCAAAAGAAAACTGTGATTCAAATCATCAATTGTTATAACGTCACGATTACATTATCTGATGCATCCATTCTAAACTCTGTACAAATTCTCACTCAAACACTGAATGTACTCTTAGTTGAAGCCGGCATTCTTTGACCCTTTCTTTTTCTAACATTACGTATGAAAGAGGTGAAATAATCGTGGCTGAAGAGAACGAAAAAAAGGAATTTCAAATCAATACAGATGTTGACCCATTAACAAGTCTTCTTGTGAGTGATATTTTAAACAAAAACAATATCACCGATGATCAGAAAGCAAATATCTCAGATGATCAGAGAAGAATGATTCTGAAATTAGTTGAGGACCTACAAAAGAAGGCGAATGATTTCGTAGAACAGCAGCAGGAGAAAAAAAGGCAGGCTGAAGCAGTAAAACATGTTGAAGACGTCGAACCTGATCCACAAGTTCGCCCAAAACGAAATTCGCTTCGAGATCGTATTCAACAGCGCCGTCAAGCGCAGCAAAATAACGATTAAATAAAAATGGGTTGCCTGCTAGGGTAAATGCCCGAGACAAAACCATTCATTCCAGCATTTAATAAAGTAAACGGAAGGAGGAATAGAAATGGATTCTAAACCATACTCTTGGGTCGCTCTAGATCGTAACTGTACACACCACGGCGATTACAACTACGAAAGAAAAGCTGTTTGTGACGGTCACTATTATGATGATGAAGATGTCTTACAAGACTTTGATCAAGTGAGTGTAACAAAGCAGACATCTGAGGAAGTCATTATCGTCAGAGACTCCTGTGACATTAACGTATCTTCTGTTGACGCACAAGTCGCAGCATCTATCCAAGTAGCTGTTCAAACAGCAATTATCACAATTACAAACATCTCAATCGCTGATGGTGATTTGGCTGACCGCGTTACTCAAGATCTCTTACAAGCCGCTACTCACAAACAAACAAACCGTCAAAAACTCGTCATCGAAAATTCAAGAAACGTTACAGTATCTACAATCGATGCGGACATCTCAATCGCAATCCAAACACTTACACAAACACTTGTTGCGACAATCGTTGCAATTGGTATCCTCTAATGTACAAAAGCAGAGCGAACAGCTCTGCTTTTCTTTTTATCAAAAATACAACAAATATAAATAGTCATTTACCCACACCAACTAGAGGGCGCATACATATGTTGTTAAGGACTAAAGTCAAATACCTTGTTAAAGGAGCTGAAATCCATGAGCTGCGGAAAACACCATGGCCGACATGATGAAAACTGTGTATGCGATGCGGTTGATAAGATTTTAGCAGAGCAGGAAGCTGTAGAAGATAAATGTCCTACGAGCTGCTACAGTAATTTATTAAGCCCGACAGTTTCTGGAAAAGATACAATTCCGTTTTTACTTTTTGATAAAAAGGGCGGATTGTTTTCTACTTTCGGAAACATTGGAGGATTTGTTGACGATTGCCAATGCTTCGAATCCATCTTCTTCCGGGTTGAAAAATTACACGACTGCTGTGCTACGTTATCAGTATTAAGACCTGTTGATGTACACGGACATACGCTGAGCGTGTGTCACCCTTGTGACCCTGACTTCTTTGGTCTAGAAAAAACGGACTTTTGTATTGAGGTTGATTTGAACTGCTTCTGCGCGATCCAATGTTTAAACCCAGAACTTGTAGACAGAGTCATGCCAACGAAAGATAAAAAACATCATCACCACGGCTAAACAAATCGTCCGTTGACCTAACTTGTCATGAGTCAAAGCATCCCCTTCCTTACGAATGACAACCAATCATGCGGAGGAGTCAGCAAAAGAGCTGCCGCTTCCGCATTGATTGAACCAAAAGGCTTCAACAGGCGCAACACAACATATCGCTTGTAGATGATGACAGTGCTCAAATACTCAAACAAAATTCCTTGTATAGGAGGGTTGAATATGAGCCGCAAACATTCATGGAACTGTGTAGCAGAGGCTGTTGAAAACATTAACGACTTACAAAATGCCGTCGAAGAAGAATGCCCGACTAGCTGTTACAGCAATCTTCTTTCTCCATCACATTCATTAGGTGACACTGTCCCGTTTGTTCTATTTACATCCAAATCAAAACCATTTGTCGCATTCGGAAACGTCGGAGAAGTAGATGCAGGACCTTGCTTCAGCACTGCATTTTTCAGAGTCGAACACATCTCTGATCACTGCGCAACACTCAGCTTGCTTATTGCATTTGACAAAGACCGTCATATTTTAGATTTTACAGATAAAGATTCCGTATGTGATGTGTTCCGATTAGAAAAATCGAAGTATTGCATCGAAGTGGATCTTGACTGCTTCTGCGCAATCGAGTGCTTAAATCCACGACTCATCAACCGTAGCTGCTAACAAAAAAAGTCCCTAAATGGGACTTTTTTTTCATATACTTTAAAAGCCAAGCGGATGAATGGAAGTGATCTCTTCAATCGCTAATTCAACTGGATTTCCGCCACCTGCTGTACGAATGATCACCGTATTTTCCTTCCTATCCATTATAATCCCTCTATATGTTTTACCATCGGCTTCAATCAGGCAAAGTGCTCTTGGCATATTATGAGGCAGACTTGTGAGAAAGTCGACCTTCTCGTCAATGCTCATTTGACTTAAAGGCTTTTTCACTCGTTTTCTTCTTGGTTCTTGTTTTGTTTCATGAAATACGCCTTCTGGCTGCTTTTCCTCTTCTTTCAGAGGCTCTCGTTCTTGTATAAGCTCTGCCTCTTGTGTGACCTTTTGTTCTTCCTGAAGTGCAGGCGGCTCTGCTTCTTTTTTCTGCTCTACTTCCTGTGATACAGGTTCCTGCGCACTTTCTTCGATCGTGTCTTTAGTGCTTTTTTTGTTTTCTGGCGGTTTTTCTGACTTCTTTCGCTTTCTCACAATATCTTGCATGGCCGGCTTTGATTCATCATAGCTCGGCTGAACAATATACATAAGCGGCTTTTGATTCTCATCACCTTTATTTGACATACTAATCCCTCCCGAATGATTCATTCCTTATATATATGAAAGGATGCTTCGAATCAGAAGAAAAATAAAAAACAGCATACCAGTCATTGGTATGCTGCAAGTCATTTATTCGTTTAGCGGGCAATGATATGGAAGCCAGAATCAACATGCAGATTCTCACCTGTCATGCCGCGAGATAGATCACTGAATAAGAATAATGCTGTATCGCCAACTTCTTCAGGAGTCGTTGTACGGCGAAGCGGTGCACGCTCTTCAATATCCTTCAGGATCGTATTAAAGCCGCTGATGCCTTTTGCAGATAGAGTACGAATTGGGCCAGCAGAAATACTGTTCACGCGGATACCTTCTGCTCCTAGATCAGCTGCTAAATATTTCACACTTGCTTCAAGTGCTGCTTTCGCTACACCCATTACATTGTAGTTAGATACAACACGCTCTCCGCCTAGGTATGTAAGCGTCACAATGCTTCCGCCCTCTGTCATCAATGGACGTGCAGCTTTTGCTACTGCTGTTAATGAGTATGCGCTAATGTTGTGCGCCAAAAGGAACCCTTCACGGTTCGTGTTCAAATATTCACCGACAAGCTCTTCCTTGTTTGCAAACGCAATAGCATGTGCAACACCATGAATGACTTGTACTTTTTCTTTAATTGTAGCAAAGCATTTTTCGATTTCTTCATCACTTGTCACGTCACAAGGAAGAATAATTGAATCATCACGCTCAAGTGTGCTTGCAAGCTCTTTCACAGATTCAGCAAGACGGTCTCCAACATAAGTAAAAATCAAACGAGCTCCTGCTTCGTGTAGTGAACGAGCAATTCCCCAAGCGATGCTTCGTTTATTGGCAACACCCATGACCACGATATTACGGCCTTCTAAAGAAAAGTTCATATGTATTAAAGCCTCCCATTTTTTCAAGACATAGTATTAGTACCTGATCATAATATTATCATAGATCATGAGATAATGACAATTTTCGCTCGAAGAAAGTTTCTTTTTAGCCCTATGTCTTCTTTTCAGCGTGATAGAAAGCCCTTGAAGTCTAGGAAAGATGAGTACTGGCGCGGAGCGAATTTTGACATCCGTGAGCACCAGCACGCAGGACTGAGAAAGAATGCGAGGGTTTGTCTACACGATGAGACCGCCCTCGCAAGTGAAGACGGTCCAATTTTTATCCTTTGATCCTGTTTTGCTGATAAGCAAAATGGTTGGTAGGCCCGTGACCAGCGCCAATATGCAAAGGATATTTAATCGCTTCATGGACAAAAGTTTCCGCAGTTTCAAAGGCTTCCTTCATGGAACATCCTTTGGCTATTTCTGCTGTTAATGCCGCTGCAAAAGTACAGCCTGTGCCATGTGTATGTGGTGTATCAATATGTTCATTTGTGACTTCAATAAAGCCTTTTCCATCATACAACAGGTCTGTGATCAGGCCGTCAAATGGACCGTGTCCGCCTTTGATCACTACGTATTTCGCGCCGAGCTCATAAAGACGTTCTGCTGCTAGGTAGCGATCCTCTTTTGTTTGAATGCGTATGCCTGTCAGCACTTCTGCCTCAGGAAGATTGGGCGTTACTGCATAGCTGACTGGCAGTAAGTGTGTTTTCATTGCAGAGACAGCATCCTCATTTAATAAAGAAGCCCCACCTTTTGCAATCATGACTGGATCTACAATCAGCTTCAGCTGATACTGAACCGTTTTTTCAGCAACCGTTTTGATCATTTCAGCACTCCACAGCATCCCTGTTTTGACGGCATCTGGCAGTAAGTCTTCTGCCACTGCATCTATTTGACTTATTAACGCCTCGATAGAAAGCGGAAATATACCATGAACGCCAAGTGTGTTTTGCGCTGTAATCGCTGTGATCGCAGACATTCCATACACACCGAGCTCCTGGAAGGTTTTCAAATCTGCTTGAATTCCTGCTCCGCCGCCAGAATCCGAACCCGCGATGGTTAATGCCTTTTTAATCGTCATTTCATCACACCCTCTCATTAGCCAATCCATTGATGATAAATGGTTCTCGCTTTGGCAATATCACTTGTACCGTGTACAAGTGCCCTGCCATCTTTGAATAAGACGAGCTTGAACTCGTCCTTTTGACAAGAAAGCAAATACGGATTTTCAAGCACATCCATCCCTGCTTTCTTTAGCCGAAGGGCCACTTCATGTAAAGGCGGTGGCGTCCCTGCTGCACTGCGGATTTGCACCGTATTGCGGCCACAAAGTACGTCTGCCTTCGCTCTCTGGTCATATGAGAGAAATGGATATGTCTTCAATCCACAGCTTGGACATTGCTCCTTCTTTAAAGACGAGACGGACCGAATGTCAGACCGTTCATTTGTCCATAAATCAAAGGATCTTAATATCGGAGTCACTTGATGTCCTGTTAAACATTTAAGAGCATCTGCCACTTGATATGCCGCCACCTGCTGCACAACCGGACTAATAATACCTGCTGTATCACATGTCATGCCTTGTGCAGGTAAATGCTCAAGCAAGCAGTGTAAACACGGCGTCTCTCCCGGAATGACAGTGAATTGAATGCCATAGCTGGCTACACAGGCTCCATAAAAGAAAGGAATTTGATGTTTGATGGCTGCATCATTTGCGATCATTCGCACCTCAAAATTATCAGCTGCATCCACGATGATCGAAGCCCCGCTGACAAGTTCATCAATATTTTGAGCGGTCACATCAATGACGATTCCTCTTACGCAGACTTCACTGTTCACCTGCTTTAGTCTTTTTTCAGCCGCCACAGCCTTTGGTAGCCGGTCTTGCACATCTTGCTCTGTGTAAAGCTGCTGACGCTGAAGGTTGCTCCATTCAATATAATCTCTATCCAAAATGGTGACAGATCCCACGCCAGCACGAACAAGCATTTCAGCACTGGCTGTTCCAAGTGCTCCCGCTCCAATAATGACAGCCTTTGAGGCGTTTAACTGCTTTTGCCCATCTGTTCCGATCGGCGAAAAAAGCTCTTGACGTGAATAACGTGTGCTCAAAACGCTGGCATCCCTTCCTGCGGACTGCTGGCTGTACCATAGTTTTTCAGCGGAATACGTCCTGCCTCAAAACCTAATCTTCCTGATTCAATGGCCAGCTTCATCGCTTTGGCCATTTTCACAGGGTCCTTTGCACCAGACACGGCGGTATTGAGTAATACAGCGTCAGCCCCTAGTTCCATCGCATAAGCAGCATCCTTAGGAGAGCCTACACCCGCATCAATAATGACCGGCACCTTCGCCTGCTCGATAATAAATGAGAGATTCAGAGGGTTTAGTAAGCCTTGACCTGAACCGATTGGAGAGGCCCCTGGCATGATGGCGTGGACACCGAGTTCTTCTAATTTTCTTGCCAGTACCACATCATCTGATGTATACGGCAGCACGATAAAACCTTCTTCCAATAGCATTTCAGATGCTTTTAGCGTTTCGACTGGATCAGGTAGAAGGGATCTTGAACAGCCAATCACTTCTACCTTGATCATGTCACACAGCCCCGAAGCCTTCGCTAAACGGGCAATGCGCACCGCTTCTTCCGCTGTACTTGCGCCTGCTGTATTTGGAAGTAATGTATATTTTGATAAATCAAGCTGCTCTAAAAAATTCGGTTGAGATGCTTCAAAAATGTTCATTCTTCGCACAGCAAAGGTCAAAATTTCAGCTTCTGATACGTTCACTGCTTCTTTTTGAACCTCAAATGATGGATACTTTCCTGTACCAAGTAATAGTCTTGATGTGAATGTTTTTCCGCCAATGTGTAGCATTTTGTCATCCTCCTCCTACAAAGTGAACGATTTCGATCGTGTCATTTGGTTGAATTTCTACTTGTTGAAACGCTTCTTTATCAATAATTTCTTGGTTCTTTTCGACGATCACTACACGATTTTCAAGCTGATAGGCTGATAGCAGATCATAGATCGTTCCATTCTCTTTATCGAAATCAACAACTCTGCCATTCAATTGAATTTTCATATAAACAGTGCCTCCTTTCGGCCAATGCGAAACGCATGAAGCCATTCCTCTTGGACAGGCTTGCCTAATATCAGGTCGCGAATGATTTCTCCAGTAATTGGCGCAAGTAAAATGCCATTCCGATAATGTCCCGTTGCAAAAAGAATACGCTCATCTTCCGGGTGTCTTCCGATATAAGGATGCCGGTCGCTTGTCGCCGGGCGAAGTCCTGCCCAGCATTGATCAATCTGCATCTCCTTTATAGAAGGCATGAGCTGAGACGCTTTTTGAATCACAGCTTCAATGCCGCCAAGTGTCGGAACAGCCTGCCAATCATTTGGCTTCATCGTTGCACCAATTACGAGCTTTCCGCTATCTCTTTGAACGATATAACAATGATCATGGTAAATGGTGTGTGCGAGCGCTGGGCCGCTATTCCATACAGACACACATTCTCCTTTTACTGGATAAAGAGAATAAGATAACCCTAGCTCTTCAAAAAAGCGGCCAGACCATACACCACTTGCTATCGTAAGGTCATCACATGTGAATGTGCCATTAGCTGTTCTGACAGTGATTGCTTCTTTGTCCCGCATGACTTCGATCACAGGTGTAAACTCCTTCACATCTGCCCCGTACCGAACAGCTGCCTGCCACAATGCCCTGCATACCGCATAAGGCTCAACATGAACATCCTCTTCAATTAAACCTGCTCCCATGATGTCATTTGCGATTTGCGGCATACGTTTTTTCACACAACTTGCCTCAAGCCACTGAAACGTAGACAAATGCTGCATCCGGCAAAGTGTACGTTTTTCTTCTTCTGTAAAGGCTACCTTCATAATACCGCCCGCTGATTTTCGAATATCAATGCCTGATTCATGCTGAAGATCAACTTTTAATTTTTCATATAATGCCTGGCTTGCTCTGCCTACCTGAAAGAAAATATCCTCATGACCCTCTCCTTCAGCATGTGCACCGAGCATCCCAGCAGCCGCACTCGTCGTTTGCTTCCCTATCTCATTCGCCTCAAGTAAAAGAGTCTGCTTTCCTGCTTTTGCGACGTGATACGCAATGGACATCCCTATGATTCCACCGCCAATGATTGCAACGTCATAATGCTTTTTCATAAGGATTCTCCTTTAGCTTTTTAGAAAATGCTTGGGCCTTGATGCGCGGCTGATGGTGAGTGAAAATTCCTGACATGACAGCAATCCCTTTCACATTCACGTGCAGCAATTCTGGGATTCGATCAGGCGTCACCCCGCCAATGACCACCACCGGAATGGACAGCGCAGAAGTCAGTTCTTCCACAAGCTTTACGCCTCTCGCCTTAAGTCCTGGTTTACATGAGGTGTTATATACGTGCCCAAACATGACATACTCTGCACCGTTTTCCTCGGCCGCTTTGGCCTCTTCTATCGAATGAACAGACACACCCGCATGAAGGTGAGGAAATTTTTGTCGCAGCTCCTTTGGCGAAAAGCTGTGGCCTGGGAGATGTACCCGGTGAATATTGGTGAGCAGCGCGACGTCTACTCGGTCATTGATGACGAGTTTCTCTTTCGGTACACCTTCTGAACGGAGTTGTTTCACGAGATCAACAAGCTCACTTGCTGTTTTAGACCGTTCCCGGATATGAATAAAGTCCACTTCAGATTCAATGGCTTTTATTTGCTTGATCAGCTCATTAACAGGAAACGAATCATTTGTCACTGCGTGGAGTTCCATTTGCACCAACTCCATCTAAGCATGCTGTTTGCCACGTTTCCTTTTTATACGCCATCTCCCAGAAATGGTATTCGTAATAGCTTGAAATCACAAAATTTTCTTTCATATTGGCCCGTACATGTTCTGGTGCTTTTTCCGCGAGTTCATCAAAGCGGTTGACCTGTTCAAAGACAAGCTCTTTAAACCAATCCCCTCCATATGTCAAAATCCATTCTTGGTAAATCGAATGGTCAGGTGTCGTTTGTTTCAGCTTTTCCCCCACCTCATAATATAGCCAGTAGCACGGCAATAACGTGGCTAAAATTTCTTCAAATCGTCCGCTTTTCACAGACCTGTACATATGTGAGGTATACGCATAAGCAGTGGGTGAAGGCTTAAAGCTGTCGAGTGCTTCGTCAGAGATCTGAAGAAGCTCTGTGAACTTTCTATGCAGGGATAGCTCTGCTTCATACGTGCCCTGCGCATGATACGCCATTCTGCCCGTCGTATGTAAGTCCTCACTAATGGCAGCTCCATATGCTTGCATCTTTGCGAAATGAGTTAAATAATACGAATCCTGCATCACGTAATAGGTGAACCGATCGAGTGAAAGTGTGCCATCTCCAATTCCTTTCACAAAAGGATGCGTAAAGCTTCCATTCCACCATGTTGCTGCTGCCTCTTTACATTCCTTTGAAAATGTCATGTTCCTCTCTCCTCCTGTTTCTTCATATAAAAAAGCCACTTTCCGCGTGGAAAGTGGCTTGGAATTTGTAAAAAGCATAGTCAAAAACCGCACCACTTCCCTACGCAGGTATGAACCTGTTCAGGTAATGAGGGTCTAAAAGTCGACACTTTTATCTCAGCCCTTTTAAAGGACTCCCCTAGTGGATCAAACATATGATGTTGTACCTCTATCTTAATCAGGAATTGTTCATTGGTCAAGGGTTCATTGCAACTCTAATTGGGCTCTAAGTCCTGCCACATATTCCCGGGAACCTGACACAAGCACGCGGTCTCCGCTTCTGAGCGCCGTATCTCCGTGCGGTACTAAGCTGTCTATCCCTCTAAAAATACGGACAAACACCAAATCGCCGGTAAAAGGGAATTCCCGCAGCATGACATTGTGATACCGATGATTGTTCATTTGAATTTGATACAAAGAAGAATCCTCATTTGTTAACAATCGAATCGCATCAGGCGCTTCAATTAACGCTCTTAGCACCGTTTTAGATGATAGGAAATTAGAAAAAGTATCAATGCCCGCTTCCTTCAGCGTCAGCTCTGCTTCCGCTTTGTTAACACTTGCAATGACTTGTTTCGCCCCTTCTTCTTTTGCAAATAAAGCAATTTCCTTATTTTTTGTCTCACTGCCTGTTGCTACGACTAGAACATCCTCCTGGCCGATGCCTGCCTTTCTCAGCGTCTCATCGTCGTATTGCTCAATCGCTTCAACTTCAAAGATCGAATCGGCAGCAAGCTGTGCTTCTTTATTTTCTTGAAACACATGCAAAATACGGATGTCATATTCATCCTGATGCAAATCAAGTGTTACGGGTAAAGTCAGCTGGTTTGCCCCAATAAAGGTCACACGCTTTTTTTGATTCGTTTCTTGTTCTTTTTTAAACAGCGCTTTAAACCAAACAGGCGTTAAAATACTCGTCAACACAGCGACTAAAATCAATGCGCCTGACATTTTATGATCAATGACACCAAGCCGCTCCCCAATCGTCGCAGCTGCAATGACAAGTGATAACGTCGATGTTAATAAAAAGCCGGAGCCGATGACTTTTTTCATGTCATACCATTTTTTCAAATAAAGAATGGGAATTAGCTTACTAAGCAGTAATGCAATAAACAATAGCGGAATCATGATCATAATGGTTGGGTCCTTGAACAGTGCCCATATATTCAGGTCCACACCGACCATCACAAAAAAGATCGGGATTAAAAATCCGTAACCAAATGAGTCGAGCTGCTGGACAAGCTCTTTATTTGGCGAAAGGAGGGACACGAGCACGCCTGCTAAAAACGCCCCAAGAATATTTTCAGCACCGAGTGATTCAGATAAGGCAACTAAGACTATAATGAGAGTAAAGATTGCCCTTGTCCCAATTTGCACCGTTCCTTTTGACATGGACTGAAAAATGGATTTTGTCTTAAATACTCGGCCAAATAAATAAAGAAGAATGCCCGCTGCAAATAATAATAACAGCAGCCACATGTTCCCTGTTCCATCGCCATAAATGGAGGAAAACACAGCAAGTAAAATCAGCGTCACCAAATCAGCAATAACGGCCACAAGCAGAATGATTTGACCAATATTCGTCTGCATCAACTTTTCCTCTTTTAAGGTTGGAACCACTACACCTAATGAGATGGTGGAAATGATGAGCGTCATTAAAAAGGCATTTTCGATAAACCCTGCGAGTACAAACGCATAGGACAGGATAAAGGAAATACAAAATACCCCAAGAAAAATAATGGTGGCTGCTTTAAACGTATTCGGTTCTTTTAGACCATTTGGAAGTTCTCTTGCTTTCTTCTTTGATTCAAAAGAAGAAAAATCTATTTCAAGTCCACTTAAAAACATCAGAAAAATAAAACCAAGCATGGATAACGTATCTAGCCATGCGTCATGTTCGACAACTAGTTGAAACCCGCTTTTTCCAATGATGAGCCCCATGATAATTTCAGCGACAACGACCGGAATGGTCAGCTTAAATCGGTGCAATAAAATGGGGGTGAAAAAGGCTACGATAATAACGACAACGAGTGATGAAACAGATGTATGCTCCATTGGCTAAAGCCTCCTAACATTCATATTTAATTTTTTAAGTCTTACGTTAAAGCATTGATTCTAACAATTGCCTAAATGAAATGAAAGCCATTCGTTATATTTTCTAAAATTCAAACTTCTTTATACCCGATGAATTGATGAGAAAGATCAGGAGGAAACCTTATGAAATTCGATATCATTGGTGATATCCATGGCTGCTACGAAGAGCTGCTTACCCTCATATACAAACTAGGATACGAACTCAAACATGGATTACCCGTCCATCCTGATAAGAGAACACTAGCACTTGTCGGTGATTTAACAGATCGAGGGCCTCAATCAGTAGACGTGATGCAATTTGTCATACATGCCTATTCGCATGGAGCGATCCGTTACGTACCTGGAAACCATTGCTTTAAGCTTTATCGCTATTTAAAAGGAAATCCCGTTAAATTACTGCATGGCATTGAAACAACAGTGAACGAAATAAAAAAACTGCCGCTTCATGAAAAAAACAAATTATCATATGAATTTAAACAGTTATTTGAGAAGGCTCCGCTTTATGATGTGCTGATTCCAGATGAGCTGATCATTGCACACGCAGCGATGAAGGAAAAGGATATTGGAAAGAAGCCAAATAAACAGATGCGATCTTATCTATTATTCGGTGCTGTCACAGGAGAGATTTGGCCGGATGGACGACCTGTGCGGAAGGACTGGGCAAAGGAATATGAAGGGAAACCATGGATTGTTTACGGTCATACACCAGTGAAAGAACCTCGATTTGTTGGCAGAACAGTCAATATTGATACAGGCTGCGTTTTTGGCAATCAGCTGTCAGCTCTTAAATATCCTGAGCTTGTAACTGTCTCTGTCCCTTCATCTATGCCATATGATGATTCTAGATTCCAACATTTCACATCATAAAAAACCCGGCCCTGCTTTGCAGGTGACCGGGTTTTCATTCTTTAAAGAAGCAATGCCTTCATGTCAGCTGGCAATGGAGCCGAAAATGTCATTTGCTCACCTGTCATCGGATGAGGAAAGACAAGGGTTTCACTATGCAGCGCCTGCCGATCCATTCTCTCGCTCGTTCCGCCATACAGCGTATCACCGATGAGCGGATGACCAAGATATTGCATATGCACACGAATTTGATGTGTTCTTCCAGTTTCAAGTACAAGAGACACATCCGACATGTTCAAATCAGCGTCTACCTGTCGCACTGTATAATGCGTCACTGCCTCTTGACCATCCTCATCGACCATGCGTTCAATGATACTATCCCCTTTTCGGGCAATTTTTGCACGAATGGTTCCATGCTTTTGTGCAATTATGCCCTGTGTAAAAGCTCTGTATGTTCGCTTGACTTCCCCTTTTTTTTGCGCTTTTGATAAAAGGCTGTGTGCAAAGCGATGTTTGGCGACAAGCATCACACCAGATGTATCACGATCAAGACGGCTCACCAAATGAACCGTCAGCCGAACAGACTGCTCAGCATAATGGTAAAGCAGACCATTCGCAATACTATGCTCAGGGTGCTCTCTAGAAGGAATAGATGGGATATATGGCTTCTTATTCAGCACAAGCACATGCTCATCCTCAAATATTATATCCAGCGGAATCGGAGCTGGTTTGAGCCCTTCACTCACTTTTTCCTCAGGAAATAAAATGGTGAGCCTGTCTCCCTCGTGCAGCTCATATCTCACGGTGACATGCTCTCCATTAATCAACAGATCACCGCCATCAAATTTAATATCAGTCAGCATTCTTTTCGAAATACCAAGATCAATTAAATAGTCCTTTAAGGGCAGCCCCTTTTCTTTGGCTGTCATGGTTTTGGTTAGCGTAAAGTATTCCAGCGAGAACGACCTCTTTCTTATTCTCCTTTTCCGATAAAGGAATCTTGCACCCTTTTCCAAAATGGAAATGGTCTAAATCGGGCAAAACGAACATTCTCGTCTGCCACTCGACATTGAATAGATTTAACATCTTTATGAAGCAGCGACAAATGATCAATTGTTACCTGAAAATCAACATCATTAATTGGTTTGATCACACAAGTATGATGGTCTGGCAAAATCAGCGGTGAACCGACCGTTCGGAATACTCTATTGTTGATTGAGGCCATTTCTGCCAGTTGAATGGCTCTAATGGAAGGGTGGATAATGGCGCCCCCAAGTGCTTTATTATAGGCCGTACTGCCAGATGGCGTAGACAAACAAAGACCGTCACCTCTGAAAGTTTCAAAAAGCTGACCCCTAATTTCAACATCTGCCACAAGCGTGCCTTCCATACTTTTAATCGTACATTCATTCATTGCTAAATATTTCTCTTCCCGGCCGCCGTCGTTATATCTAACGATGACTTCAAGAATAGGATATTCCACAATATGATAAGGCGTTTTGGCAATCGCTAGGACAAGCTTTTCGATTTCACTTGGCACCCAATCAGCATAAAAACCAAGATGACCTGTATGAACACCGACAAAAGCTGTTTCATTTAAGCGGTTGCTATAGCGGTGAAAAGCATATAAAAGGGTTCCGTCTCCTCCAACAGTAATGACAAGATCCGGTTCCTCTTCATTTAATTCCATTCCAAAATCCAATAAGTAGGTCTGAATTTTATTTTTGAGTGTGTCAGATACAGAATTCCCTTTCGAAGAAACTGCAAATTTCATGAATTCTTCTCCTTTTTCACCTTGCTGCTATGAGAGGGCAGCATCATATTTGATCAAGCTTAGGCTCAGCTATCGTTTTTCTTTTTCCGGGAAAACGCCACTTGTGCTTCTTGAATTTCCCCTCTGATTTCAGACATCTCATCATCAAGAAGAGATGCTGCCTCAGAAGCTCTTTGAAGGCGCTGCTTGACCTTCTCCGGGATATTCCCGCTATATTTATAATTCAGAGAATGCTCGATGGTCGCCCAAAAGTTCATGGCAAGCGTACGAATTTGGATTTCGACCAGGAGCTGCTTCTCTCCATTGACTGTTTGCAGCGGATATAACACAACAAGGTGGTACGAGCGGTATCCGCTTTCTTTATGTTCTGCAATATAGTCGCGTTTATCTACAACCACAAAGTCTTTTCGTGACTGGAGCATTTTTTTTACAACTTGTATATCTTCTACAAACTGGCACATAATGCGAAGCCCAGCAATATCCTGCATTGTTTCAATCTCATGCATCGGGATGTTTTTACGCTTTGCCTTTTCTAATATGCTAGCAACGGGTTTCACTCGGCCTGTGACAAATTCTACTGGTGAATGGTCATCCTCAAATTCGTACAGCTTTCGAATGCCTTTTAGTTTCACTTTTAGTTCTTCAACTGCTTGTTTATACGGTGCGAGGAATTGATCCCATTGTTTTTTGTCCATGAAACTTCCCCCAATTCCAAATACCTAATTATTTCAGAGGAATGTGCTCTTCACTTTCTCTTCCATATCTCCGTAATTGGCATTGTCTTTAATATTGTCGATTAAATAGTTTAATTCCTGATGAAGTTGAATGAGTTCTAACGATTGTTCTTCCGCCGCCAAATAGACAGGGATGTCAAGATTCATTGCTTCTTTTATTGGAGCCCATGTATGTTCCCCTAAAATAAGATACATAAAAGACTCCTCGGTTTCGAGTATGTAAACGAACGCAAAGTGATCAGAATCAACAAGCATTTGTCCTGATGCTTTTGCTTTTTGAATTTGCTCCTCTGACTGGATCGTCAAAATCAGCCTGTCTTCTTTTAAAGTTGCTTCTGTGATTTCAATTCTGTTTTGCATCATGATCTCCTTTACAACAAAGTACAGCTTTATTTTATCATATCAAGTTCAATATTGATAAACCGAACTTTTTGCGAAAATACCGTTTTCTTCTTTTATATGATCATTTCACATGATTCAGCTTAAATGTTAGTACTTGTTAAAGGACTAATTAAAGAAAAAAATAGACTTTTACATAGAGAACACACATCATGTACAATATGAATATTTCCTCTAAATGAAAGGTTGATGTCAAGATGGCACAGGAAATTGAAATCGAACTAAAGCAATTATTAATGAAAGAAGAATTTGAACAGCTAAAACAATATTTTCAATTGAAGGATGCGGATTTCCGCACTCAAACCAATTATTACTTTGATACACCTCACTTTGATATAAAATCTCAATTTGCTGCATTAAGAATGAGAGAAAAAGACGGTCAGTGGGTTCTCACGTTAAAAGAACCACACGAGATAGGCTTGCTCGAAACCCATCAAACGATAGCTCCTCCTACTCGCGTTGACGATTTTGAGCTGCCAGAAGGTGAGGTGGCGGACCGGTTAGACCACCTGAACATTCAAAGGGATCAAATTGTGTATTTTGGTTCGCTTGAAACATCAAGAGCAGAAAAAATGATCGAAGAAGGCTTAATTGTTTTGGATCACAGCCGATATTTAACAGTAGAGGACTATGAACTTGAATTTGAAGTGAGTGACTTAGAAATCGGACAAGCCGCATTCTCCGCACTGCTCCATCAATTTCAGATCCCAGCACGAAACACGAAAAACAAAGTGGTTCGTTTTTATGAAGAGAAAATGAAAACACAAAATAGATGAATTCCTTGAAGGAGGAACATGATGAACGTCAATCAACTTCAATCCTTTATGCAGCTTCAAGCGCTCAAAACGTTACAATCGGATAACGGACAATCGCAAATGCAGACCGGCCAAGAATCGAGTGCTCAAGCTTCATTCCAGTCGCTGTTGCAAGATTTTTTAGGCGGATCAGAACTATCACGTCTCCCGCTCTCAATCTCTGCTTTTATGGGAACGGATCCATCAACGGCTCCGAACACACAATATGCGCGTACGAATCCATACCTATCTGCCATCGCCGGCAGTGATCAGCTTCAATCTCAGTCTTTATATGCTGATGACGCTCAATTAAATACGGCAAATGGCATTGGAAACGTCTTAAACAACAATTATACGCCGCCGCTTCAAAAAGCGGTCTCAAGCGGTTCATCAAAAGAGATTAATCAGATCGTGTCACAAATGGCTGAAAAGCATGGCGTCCCAGAGAAGCTGATCCACGCGGTCATCAAGCAAGAATCCGGCTATCGCTCGAATGCTGTCAGTCATGCAGGTGCGCTCGGGCTCATGCAGCTCATGCCGTCTACTGCTAAATCACTTGGCGTGAGTAATGCCTTTGATGCGGCCCAAAACATTGAAGGCGGAACGAAGTATTTAAAACAAATGCTTCAGAAATATAATGGAAATGTCTCACTCGCTTTAGCTGCTTATAACGCAGGCTCAGGAAATGTAGATAAATATGGAGGCATTCCACCATTTAAAGAGACACAAAATTATGTAAAGAAAATCACAGCACAATATTATGCCTAAACCGAAGAGAATAACCTCTTCGGTTTTTTGTATGTCGCTTTTCACCCTTTTTTGACCGAATGTGTTATGATATGGTCAATTGATCACGGAACCCGCCTCTCTCTGTATTTCCAATAGGCCAAAGCGGTTTGTTTGTGGAATTGAGTTGAGGTTGTTAAAATAAGTATACAACAATAGAAACAATAAAATAGAACAGACTGAATATCATTTTTGAAATACATGAACTTCGCAATAGGGTGAGTCATCCTATTAGCTACGAGTAAAAGGAGTAGTCAACATGGTACAATCGTTTAACGCACCTTACGAAGCGGTTGGAGAGGAACTTCTATCGCAACTTGTTGATACTTTTTATGAAAATGTAAAGTGTCATCCCTTGCTTCATCCTATTTTCCCGGATGACTTAAAAGAAACAGCAAGAAAACAAAAACAGTTTCTAACTCAATATTTAGGCGGCCCCCCGCTTTATACAGAGGAGCATGGTCACCCCATGCTGCGGGCGAGACATCTCCCTTTTCCGATTACTGAGGAGCGGGCTGACGCATGGCTTGAATGCATGGAGGATGCAATGGATCAAGTAGGACTAACCGGCGATATTCGTGACTTTTTATTTGAGCGGCTTTCTCTGACGGCTCGTCATATGGTGAATCAAACACCTGAAAAGGACGGACGATCTTGAGCTGCAATCAGCACGATCAATATTTCTCACACTGTCACGGACATCCTCAAAAGCCGATTGAAATCTATGTATTCATTGATCCTCTCAGCCCAGACTGCTGGTTATTGGAGCCTTCAATTAAAAAATTGAAGATGAAGTATGGCCGTTTCTTCACTTTACGAACGGTCACAAGTTCGAGTATTAATGCATTGAACCGGAAAAGAAAAAAGCATTTGCTGACAGAAGCATGGGGGAAATTTGCTACCAAAACTCAGACCAAAAAAGAACAAATGCTGTCTGAACAAATTGTAACATCACCCTACCTCGCCTCGCTCGCACTAAAAGCAGCTGAGCTTCAAGGTAGAAAATGCGGAATGAAATTTTTACGTCTCATTCAAGAATCACTTTTTTGCCATCAGCAGGATGTCACAAGTGAACATGTCTTGCTGGAAAATGCAAAAAGTGCTGGACTGGACATAGAGGAATTCCAGCGGGACATCCATTCTCAAAGTGCTGTCAAAGCACTAAAATGCGATATGAAAATTGCAGCTGAAATGGACGTATCTGAACTTCCTACCTTCGCCTTTTTTAATACGGTAAACGGAGATGAAGGATTAAAGATTTCAGGTGCATACTCTTATGATATATACGAGGAAATTCTCTTTGAAATGATTGGTGAAAAACCTACACCTTCAGAACGGCCTCCGATTGAATGGTTTATTGCTTACTTTCAATTTGCCTCTGCAAAAGAGATTGCCGTAGTATACGACCTGACGCTTGAAGAAGTTGAACGAGAAATGAAGAAGCTGGCTTTCGCCAAAAAGGTAGAACGTGTACAAGTACATCAAGAAATGTTTTGGCGCTATAAAGAAGATGAAAATCATTCAGAGCTTGATGTCTACCGCTGTGAGAATGAACATGGGTGCTGACCCATGTTTTTTCTTTACCTTTAATAGGAACATTCGTTCTGTTTTTTAACACGAAGAAACCGCGCCGGGATAAGCGCGGTTTCACTATGTCTTAACGACAACAAAGGGGATGGGAGAAATTTTTCACGGTCAAACAAAGGGGTAATGTTTGTATGTGATTAATTTCACATCTGTAGTATATCAAATTTTGTCGACTTATGACAACCGATATGCTATATGTTCATATTTTTGTCACAAAACATAAGAGGGTTGTCACTTTCATATAGTGAAAGTAACGAAAAAATGGAGGGATTTGCATGCGCAGCACAACCATTGGACTTGTTGCCATTGGCTTATGTTTCTTTTTAAATATATTAGGCTTAATGAAGTTGCTGCCTCTTTATCTGACGTCTCCGCTCTTATTTGCTTCCATTCTCTTTGTGCTCTATCGAATGAACCACCGTAAGACCTTTAAAGGATTTAAAGGTTGATGATTTGCAAGAACGACCTCGTCATGAGAAGAGGTCGTTTTTTGTGATCAGAAAAAAACTCCTGTCAAAAGATGAGCTTACACTCACACGTCTGACAGAAGTCTTTTCATTACTCACCCGTTGTGGAGATGAGTTCTTCCATTTCTTTGAGTTTTTCTTCGAACAATTGACATGCCGCTTCAATTGGTTCTTTAGATGCCATATCAACACCTGCTTTTTTCAGCACATTGATTGGGTAATCGGAGCTTCCTGCTTTAAGGAAATCTGTATAACGCTCCACCGCAGGTTTACCTTCTGTTAATATTTGCTTGCTTAATGCCTGCGCCGCACTATAGCCTGTCGCATATTGGTACACATAATAGTTGTAATAGAAATGAGGGATTCTCGTCCATTCTAATCCGATTTCCTTATCAACAACCATGCCGTCGCCAAAATATTTCTTATTCAGGTCGTAATAAAGGTTCGTCATAAACTCTGGCGTTAATGCCTCTCCTTCTTGTGCTTTCACATGAATAAGGTGCTCAAACTCAGCAAACATCGTTTGTCTGAATACTGTTCCTCTAAACCCTTCTAACAAGTGATTTAACACATACAAACGCTGCTTTTTATCCTCTAAATGATTGAGCAAGTATTCGCCTAGTAACGCTTCATTTGTTGTGGAAGCCACTTCAGCTACAAAAATACTATAGTTGCCATACGGATAAGGCTGGTGCTTTCTTGTATAGTAGCTATGGACAGAGTGCCCAAATTCATGAGCCAGTGTAAATAAATTATCAATATTATTTTGCCAGTTCATTAAAATATATGGATTGGTACCATAGCTTCCTGATGAATACGCACCGCTTCGTTTCCCTTTATTCTCATAAACGTCTACCCAGCGATTGTCGAGTCCTTCTTTTAACACGGACACATATTCTTCTCCTAATGGCGCTAATCCTTTCAGCATATAATCCTTTGCTTCATCGTAGGTTAACTTCATGCCAGCATCTTTCACAAGTGGTGTATACAAGTCATAATTGTGCACTTCATCAAGCTTTAATACTTTTTTACGTAATTCAATATAACGGTGTAATAAAGGTAAGTATTGATGAACTGTATCAATTAGATTGTCATACACTTCTTCCGGAATACTATTTCTTGATAATGCTGCTTCTCTTGCGGATTTGTAATTTCGTACTTTCGCATAAAAATTATCTTTTTTAATCGAACCGCTCAGTGTAGAAGCAAGTGTATTCTTATACTGATCATATGTTTTATAAACGGCTTTGAAGGCATTCTTTCTCACTTCACGATCATCACTGTTTAAAAATGTGATGAAGTTGCCGTGGGTAATTTTCTTTTCTTCCCCATCCTCATCCTTTACAGAAGGGAACGAAATATCGGCATTGTTAAACATACTAAAAGTAGTGGATGCAGATGAAAGAGGTTCAGAGGCTTCAGCTAATAAAGCTTCTTGCTCCTCACTTAAAATATGTGGGCGCTCTTTGTTAATTTCTTCGAGAGCGTGAGAATAAAGTTTTAACTCTTCTTTTTCCAGAATAAATTGTTGCAGTTTATCTTCTTGAATCGATAAAATCTCTGGAACAATATACGCAGATGTACTAGACAGCTGTGTAAATAAATTGGACGCCTTATCATTTAATGCCTGAAATGATGAGTTTGTTGTATCTTCATCGTATTTCATATGCGCATATGTATAAAGCTTGCCAAGCTTTTCAGAAAGTTGATCCTGAAATGTTAGGGCTTCATACAGGACATCAGCAGAATGAGCCAGCTTGCCTTTAAATTGGGCTAGCTTAGGAATTTCTTTTTTTACAGCTTCAAATTCCTTGTTCCATGAATCGACGCTTTCAAAAATATCTTCAAGACGCCATTTGTTTTCTTCTTTTACTTCGCTTCTGTCTGGTAGATGGTTGTTTTTACTTTGTGAAGTCATATGAATCCCCCTTGCATGAGTTGTGTTGAACCAACCTTTCGGAAAGTGAAAGAAATTGGTGTTGTATTTATCTTCTTTGTTTTGAGCTATATTTGTCAAATCATATGCAGAAATAAATACCAAACAGACTAATAAAATGAGAAAAAAGCGTTTCTTTCTATTCAATAGCAGCACCACCTTTTTCTTATCATGATCAAAGTGGGCATGAAACATGCTAATGAAATAAGAAAGCATCTCGTTTTAACACTTCATCTAATGTTTGTATTGGCATTTGATTCGACGTTACTTCATAATTACCCTCTTTCGTCATGTGTAAAAACCCTTGGTAGACGAGTGCTTTTACATATGCGGTGATCACCTCTTTGACTTCTTCTATTGAGACATCTGCATATCGGAGCTTCACTTCTTTTGCCTGCACACACCGATAGATTTCTTTTATAAAGTGTTGAATGGTCATTGGTCCTCTTCCTCTTTTCCTAACCATCCAATCATAAAGACATCCCTGCCAGACATAAACGGGACTTGTAAAGATATACGCTTCTGTCAGTGGGATAAATAATTCAGATGGCAAAAACGGAAATGCCATTTGGTGATGCTCATAAAAAATGTGTCTCAAACGCTTACTTTCATTTGATAAAATGCGAGGAGGCCTCTGCCTAAATTGTTGTATACACCTAAGCCATTGCTTGTTTAATCGATGCTTGCTCGAGGGAGAAGATAGAATCGCCGAAAGTTGACGGTATGCTGAAGGCGGTCTGACGGTTATTGTGGCACATATTTTGGTTGGCTGAAACACGAGGATTTGATCAAGATGGATGAACATTTGCTGAATCGGACAGTAAAAAATCAGTCTCCTTTTCTTCGTTTGCCTTAAGATTCCCCAATGAATGGAGGAGAAAGAAAAGAGCTGTGTAGATTTTCGTTTTAAACGATTTGCACCTATGATCCATAAAGGATAGAGCCCTGCTGCACGGAGACCTTCTGTTCTTTTTTGCAGCTCTTGCTGCGAAATATTCGCACATTGAAATTCGAGCGCATAGCCTGCATCTCCTATAGCGACGGTCACATCAGGACGCTGCTGAACCTTTGAAACATACTTCTCCAGCACCGGTTCATGTCCAAGCCTAGTGAGCCAAGCCTTGATGGCTGCCTTCCCCGCCTGATGATAAGCCGTTTCGCCTGAAGCAGCTAATGGACATGCTGTCAGCTGTTTATGTGCAAAATGATAGACACGATGCTCACCTAGCTTTAATTGTACCTCCTGCCTGCATTCAGGGCAATAAAACTTGCATGTAGCCCTTACATGCTCTAACCGACTTTTCGTTAGATGATGTGTAATTCTGATAAGCTTCCCATTATCCATGATCGCTTCGTTCATTCATTTCGCTCCTTGCTCTTTGATGACCATATGATAGCTTGTTTTCATCAGAGGAAGCGAATATCGAAAATGGACTTTTATCGATTCAAAAGATGATTTCACCGAGCTTTTCCTCGTTAAAATAAAAAATCCCCCTTTTAGAAAAAGGGAGAAATACAATTTTTATAAAAGTGGTGATAATAATCTTGCGGTAGATTCAAACAGCCTCACCCTCAAAGGCCTCTTTGCAAATTCTTCCGGGACAATTTCATGCGACTGCTCTAAATCACCTAAGAAGTCGTTGACCAGCTTCTCTGTGCTTTTCGTTTTATAGAGGAAGGCATTCACTTCAAAGTTCAAATGAAAGCTTCTCATATCCATGTTGGCCGTCCCAATCGAAGCCAGCTCACTATCTACAATAATAAACTTACTATGCATAAAGCCTTGATCATATTCATACACCTTCGCCCCTGCTTCAAGAAGCTCCGGGAAGTATGAACGAGACGCATGGAAGACGATCCGTTTATCTGGATTCTTCGGTGCAATAATCCGTACATCTACTCCACTCAAAGAAGCAATTTTCAAAGCTGACAAAATATCATCATCAGGTACAAAATACGGTGAAGCGATCCAAATTGATTTTTTGGCGGAGATGATCATGGAGAAAAAGAGATTTTTAATGACCTCCCACTGTTTATCAGGACCGCCAGCGATCATTTGTACGCCTTCTGTTGTACTCTCAAGATGGCTGAAATCTTTAAAATATTCCACGCCTGAGCATCTTTCATTGGTCATATAATACCAATCCTGCATAAAAATTTGCTGCAAATCGCGAACAGCCTCACCTTTAATCATCAGGTGCGTATCACGCCAGAATCCATATTGCCTGCTTCTGCCCATATATTCGTCTCCAATGTTAAGGCCGCCGACAAATCCTACTTCCCCATCAATCACCACAATTTTCCGGTGATTACGGAAGTTGATTTTATTATTTAACAAGGGTAGCCTTACTGGTAAAAACGGAACGATCTGAACGCCAGCTTTTTCTAGGTCAGCAATATATTGGCGAGAGAGCTTTAAGCTGCCTACATCGTCATATAAAAAACGGACAATGACGTCATTTTTCGCTTTTTCAATTAAAATGTCCTTTAATTCTTGGCCAAGGTCATCGTGGCGGAGAATATAGTATTCTAGGTGAATGTGATGTTTTGCCTTTTTGATCTCTTCAAAAATATGAGAGAACGTTTCTTCTCCATTTGTTAGCACTTTAGAGGACGTTCGATACGTAATAGGGGTATGTCCAAGTCTGTGGGCCAGCTTAAATAAAAGCTGCTGATGGTCACCCATATGTGTCATTTTTTCAATTGCTTCTCTGTGAATGCGTTCATCTTCCTGGATTAACTGCTCATCCAGCGCCGCTTTCTTTTCAAACAGCCGGCGCTTTTTAATATTGCGGCCAAAGAAAATATAGAACAAAAATCCGAACAACGGAAAGCTGCCAAGCAGGACAAGCCATGTAATCGTTTGGGACGGATTTCGGTTCTCTAAGAAAATGACAAATCCAATGAAGATAATCGATAAAGTGAATAGAACGCTGACGGAACTGAGTACACTGACCGCTAGATCACCGGCAAAAATTTGAATAATTAAATAAGCACCTATCGTAATGATAAGAAAAAATAGAACCTTAACTAAATTTCTCATTTCATTTTCTCCTTGCCGATCTCTTTGTTTAACTATTCATTCAGATAAAAAAGCCGATTCCTCTATAGAAATCGACTTTTTGTTGTTTACGAGAAGTGCTGTTGAATCGTTTCAAGGGCATTCCCTTTCACAATCAGCTGACCGTATTCTTGCAGTCTGTAGATGCTGACCACTGATTCATGGGCATATTCAAGCAGAATGCTGAGCTTATTCTCCACTTGCTCATCTGACAAATCCTCGTGGAAGTCAACATATAGATAATAACGGTTTTCAAACGAATATAAACTTGTGGTAAAATCCTGCATATTTAATTGAGAAAGTGCAATCAAATCTTCAAAGTCATCCAATTTCAATACGAATTGAAGTTGAAGCTTTTTGTCCTTCTCATTATGTTCTTCTTGATCCTGCTCTTCTTTATGAAAATCATCAAGCAGTGCATCTAGACTTTCATCTGTTTGACCTTTTTTATCTTCTGGAATCGGCAATTCGAGCTTTTGTCCATCTTTAGAAAGTTGGGCTTTTGTCACGACAATTTCAAGACCTTTATCAAGTGCCTGTACTTGAATCCAAAGCGGTCCCTCTACTGCAAACTCTTCTTCTTCGTGTACTTCGTCCATTACTTCCCAGAACAGCTCTTCACTGCGTTCACGATTATACCAAATCTCTTCACGGTCAAAACCGCGATCTTCAATATCACCGTAGGAAATATAAAATTTGACTGTATGTTCATTTATTCTTTCAATTTCCATTTTGCCAACCTTCCCTTCTATATAAGATGTTGAAGGGACATACAAGCTCCCAATTAATAGTACTTTACTACACTTTACCCGTTCCGTCTACATGTTAACCGTTTAAAGAATTGAGGTATTGCTTTGTACTGTCTATTTTATGATAAAACATGAATAAAAGAAATAAAAACGCATTTTTTGCAGAGAAAACTTACAGAAACATATATTTCAATTGTCCTCATATATTGGTTGTACGAGCTCTATTAGTAACGTGAGGTGAAATGGGTGGAAACAGAGTGGATCGTATCCTTACTGATGATTATTGGCATAGACATGATTTTAGGCGGAGATAATGCGTTGATCATTGCGATGGCCAGTCGAAGCTTATCAAATGATAAACGCAATAAAGCCATATGGATCGGCACACTTTTGGCAGTGCTGATGAGAATTACAATGACAGGTGCAGCAGTTTATTTATTGACCATCCCTTATTTGCAATTTATCGGTGGGCTCTTTCTCCTTTATATAGGATACAATCTGTTAATTGAACAAAAGAAAGAATCCATTCGGATTAAAAGCAGTGGCTCCCTTTGGCGTGCGGTTCAAACCATTGTGATTGCGGACCTCTTTATGTCGCTTGATAATGTGATCGCAGTTGCAGGAGCCGCAAAAGGTAACATGGTGCTTACCGCTTTTGGCTTAATGATTTCAGTACCTATTATCATTTGGGGAAGTAAGCTCATTCATACAGCATTAATCAAATTTCCGTTTCTTTTATACGGAGGAAGTGCCCTTTTAGCTTTTACTGGCGGTGAAATGATTGTCCGTGATGTGAAATTGAATGAATTTATGGCGCAGCATGCAACCCTTGAATTTTTGCTTCCTTTTTTAACAGTCGCAACCGTCATTTTAGCCAGCCTCTTTTATGAACAAACGGCTGAAAACAACTGAAAACAAATAAAAAAAGCTGCCGGATGATCGGCAGCTTTTCGCTTTTCTATTAGTTAGCAAGTCGCTGAGCTTCTCTCAGTTGGAATGTACGAACCGTTCTTGGAAGGAAACGTCTAATTTCATCTTCGTTGTACCCAACTTGTAATCTTTTTTCATCCAAGATAATTGGACGTCTTAAAAGACCAGGATGCTCGTTGATTAGTTTATACAATTGTTGAAGCGGCATTGTCTCAACATTCACATTTAGCTTTTGGAATACTTTAGAACGTGTTGAGATGATTTCATCTGTACCGTCTTCTGTCATTCGAAGAATTTCTTTGATTTCATCGATTGAAAGAGGCTCAGAAAAAATGTTTCTCTCTTGATATGGAATATTGTGCTCTTCTAACCACGCTCTTGCTTTTCTACATGATGTACAGCTTGGTGATGTGTATAATGTTACCATAAATCTTCACTCCTCAATTTGTAGAATGAATATTGATCTGTATTCTTAAATTAAAATTGTTCTAAATTAGTAATCTTTATAGTGATTATACTATAAAAAAGTAAGTGTGAACAGGTTTTCTTGCAATTTTTGTGACAAAAACTAGACAATTTCGTTCATTTTGGTGATGGTTGATGTCTGAACATTCTCATTTAGTCGAGATGATCGAAAATGTTTTTTTGTTTTTTATTTTCGATGACCTTCAACACATCATCAACATCCTCATACGATTGCCCATACCATTCTTCATCTTTATACGTATGGATTCTTTCATATGTCTTCCTCATGGCCTCCATTATTTCTTCCTCATTATCTGTAAGAGGCGACCAATAAAGGATTTCCATGCGGCTCACTTCATTGGTTGCAAGTGACCTGCGTTTATAACCGATTGATTCGGCATGCTTGAAGTGCTCTCTTTGGTAAAACTTTAGGCGTTTTGCAGTATCTGCATCATCTTCATCTACAGGCTCGACCTCAAGCAAGATCGGTTTCTTTTTTTCCTTCAGCTTATGAATGAGCTTTGAGCCGAGGCCTTCACCTCTTGCATCTTTGGAAACAAATAAATAATCAATAAAGATGAAAGAATCAAATTCAGCGTACATCATCACATGATGAGGCCCTTCTTCCTTATGATAAATTTCACTTCTTTCCTTTAATAAAGCTTCCATATGCTCTTTTGACTTCATTTCTTCTATCGGGAAGTATTCACTGAGCTTTTCATACCAATTCATGGATCCGCTCCTTATGATATAGTGAAGAACCACTTCCTTATATATTCCCGATTTCCTGCTATTTAAACGCCTGTACTAGTAAGACGCTAAAAAGTATGAGGTGGTTTCACTTTTTTTCAAACAATGCAAAAAAAGTTTTATATCGAACGATTCATGAGCATGTGAAAACAAACAAACAGAATGAGTGTCATCGCGATTTGAAACATGATGAAATAAAGATACTTCACGCGCTGTGCTTCTGGCTTCTGGTTGTTCGTATGACGGTCAAGCATATATTCCACCGAAAACGAAATGCTGCCAATGAGTACCATAAACGAGAGCAACCACGGTCCTCCGTTTGGTTCCGCCAAAAATGACGTTGAGAAAAGCATGAACACGATCAGAAAATGAAGTAATGAATAGCGAAAATTCCTCCATCTTGACATCTTATTTCCTCCTAGACTTCTCTCTTTGTTAATCGAAAATTACCATAATACTGTTTTTTTGTAAAATAAAAAAAGAAGCACTGACCTAGCAGTGCTTCTTCTCTGTTCTGATCTTATTGTTTAGCCTGGAGCTCTTTGAACTCTTCCTCTGTGCAGCTCACAAAGTGGCCTGGCTTCACTTCACGGAACTCCGTGTTCGTCCCTTTATGAACGGATGGATCATACTTCATTCGCTTGCGGTTACGCTCGTAATCAGGATCTGGAAGCGGAATCGCAGATAACAATGATTTTGTATATGGATGAAGCGGGTTTTCGTATAATTCATTCGCTGGTGCGAGTTCAACCAATTTCCCAAAATACATCACACCGATACGATCGCTAATGTATTTCACCATGGAAAGGTCATGCGCAATGAATAAATACGTTAAGCCTTTTTCTTCTTGCAGTTCTTTCATTAAATTGACGACCTGCGCTTGAATGGACACATCAAGTGCAGAGATTGGTTCGTCCGCAATGATAAAGTCTGGCTCAACTGCTAATGCACGAGCAATTCCAATTCGCTGTCTTTGACCACCTGAAAATTCATGTGGATATCTGTTCGCATGCTCTTTGTTCAAGCCAACAGTTTCAAGCAATTGGTACACACGCTCTTTACGCGCTTGCTTAGATTTCGCAAGCCCATGAATGTCTATGCCCTCTGCAATGATATCAAGGACTGTCATTCTAGGGTTAAGTGACGCATACGGATCTTGGAAGATCATCTGCATTTGTCGGTTGAATTCAAGCATTTTTTGTCTTGATTTCTTCCCGTGTACGCTCTCTCCTTTATAGAGAACCTCGCCATCTGTCGCATCATAAAGTCTAATGATGGAACGTCCGGTTGTAGACTTACCACATCCAGATTCACCTACAAGTCCAAGTGTTTCACCTTTATAAATATCAAATGAGACACCGTCAACTGCTTTCACAGTTCCTCTTGCTGTATGGAAATGCTGCTTCAAATTTTTAATTTCTACCAGTTTTTCTGCCATGCTATTCACCCTCTTTTACTAATACAGGTTTTTCGTAGCTACCTTCTAGTTCACGCATTCTCGCCTTTACAGCAGCAGGCGGTTCAACTTTAGGTGCATTCGGATGAAGTAGCCATGATTTCACATAATGCGTATCTGATACTTTGAACATTGGCGGTTCTTGTTCAAAGTCAATTTTCATTGCATAATCGCTTCGGAGTGCAAATGCATCTCCTTTCGGCGGGTTTGTTAGATCTGGCGGTGTTCCTGGGATCGCTGTCAGCTTTCCTTCATCTCCGCCATCTGTATCTAAACTCGGCATTGATGCTAAAAGTCCCCATGTATATGGATGTTTCGGGTTGTAGAAGATTTCATCGACAGTCCCTGTTTCCACAATCTGTCCTGCATACATGACGGCTACACGATCAGCAACATTGGCGACAACACCTAGATCGTGGGTAATAAAGATAATCGATGTTTCAATCTTTTGCTGAATTTCTTTCATTAATTCTAATATTTGTGCCTGGATCGTTACATCAAGTGCAGTTGTTGGTTCATCAGCAATCAATAGCTTTGGATCTGCTGCGAGTGCCATCGCGATGACAACCCTCTGTCTCATCCCGCCACTAAATTCGTGCGGATATTGCTTGATTCTTTTTTCAGGCATCGGAATCCCAACAAGCTCTAATAATTCAATGGCTCTTTTTTCAGCCGCTTCTTTCGAAATTTGTTCGTGCTTGAATAGCACTTCAGTAATTTGTTTCCCGACCTTCATGGTTGGGTTCAGAGAAGTCATTGGATCCTGGAAGATCATAGCAATGTCTTTTCCTCGAATGGTTTGCATTTGTTTTTCCGTTTTCTTGACAATATCTTGTCCATCAAACAGGATCTCTCCGCGCTTGAAATAACCTGGCGGCATCGGGATTAATCTCATGATAGCCTGTGATGTGACACTTTTACCAGAGCCAGACTCACCTACAATCGCAAGTGTCTCGCCTTTATTTAAGTGGAAGTTCACACCACGGATGGCTTGAACCTCTCCACCATATGTTTTAAATGAGATTGCAAGGTCTTTCACCTCTAGAATACGTTCACGTTCCATCCTCATCACTCCTTATTTACGCAACTTCGGATCTAAAGCGTCTCTTAGTCCGTCTCCAACCACGTTAAAACCAAACATTGTTATACAAATAAATGCGGCTGGGAACCATAATCTCCACGGATAGTACGTCATGGCCGGGATTCCGTCAGACGCCATTGTTCCCCAACTTGCTAAAGGCTGAGGTACACCAAGCCCTAAATAGCTTAAGAAGGCCTCTGTGAAAATAGCAGAAGGAATCGTTAGCGTCATCGTCACAAGAATTGGTCCCATTGAGTTTGGAATCAAGTGTTTAAATAAAAGTCTAGACGTTTTCGCACCTAATGTTTGTGCTGCAAGAACGTACTCTTGACTTTTCAATTGTAAAACTTGTCCCCGTACAATACGTGCCATGTTAATCCAGCCTACGACGGTCATGGCGAGGATAATCGTTAATAATCCTTTTGGGAGAACAACCATCATTAAGATGACCATTAATAATGTTGGAATTGCCCATAAAACGTCTGCAATACGCATCATGACTTCATCTGTACGGCCGCCTTTGAATGCAGCAATACTTCCCCAGATAATACCGATGATCACGTCAAGAATGGCTGCAGCAAGACCGATAAAGATCGAAATTCTTGCACCCACCCATGTACGAACAAACATGTCTCGGCCTAAATCATCCGTACCGAACCAGTGCTCTTTTGATGGTGGCTGGTCTGCATTAAGCAAATCTGTCGTAGAGTAATCATATTTAGAAAACACCGGAACGAAAATCGCCAGCATCACAATAATGAAAATAATTGTAAGCCCAACCATTGCAAGTTTATTTGCACGGAAGCGAAGCATGGCATCCTTCCATAAAGATAGACTCGGTTTAGAAATTTTTTCAGATTCTGCTGCGTCAGCCGTCGCCGGCACAAATAAGTCTTTTCTCATTTCTTCCATGTGTTAGACCCCTTTCTTCGCCTTCGTCAGTTTAATTCTTGGATCGATGATGCCATATAGAACGTCAACGACTAGAATACTGATTAATAGAATAATACTGTAGAAGACAGTGACACCCATGATGACGGTGTAATCACGGTTTGTAATGCTTGTGACAAAGTGAGAGCCTAAGCCAGGAATACCAAAAATCTTCTCAACGACAAAACTACCTGTTAAAACCGAAGCAGCCATTGGTCCCATGTATGTGATGACAGGTAACAATGCGTTTCGAATCGCGTGTTTGATCGTAACAGCTGATTTCGTTAATCCTTTCGCTCTAGCCGTTCTAATGTAGTCACTGTTTAGCACTTCAAGCATACTTGACCGTGAAAGTCTAGCGATAAATGCCATTGGCATGAAGGAAAGTGCAATAGAAGGTAGTACGGTGCTTGCCCAAGTCTCCCATCCTGCAACCGGGAAAATCGCTAAGAAGCTTGCCTCAGATGCAAATACATATTGTAGTAGCGCCGCTAAAATGAAACTCGGAACCGAGATTCCAAAGATCGTTAAAATGGCAATCGTGTAGTCTTGCCACTTATTATGATAGAGCGCTGCAAGGACCCCAAACAATACACCAAATGCTAATGCGAGGAGAATTGCCTCAATTCCGAGGGTAAAGGAAACGGGGAATCCAGAACTGATTAAGTCATTTACAGTTTGTCCTTTATATTTAAATGAGGGACCAAAATCTAATTTTGCAACTGAACCTAAATAGCTTACATATTGAACAAATAAGGGCTTGTCCAACCCGTAGTGCTCGTTTAGGTTTGCTTCAATTTCAGCAGGAAGTTTCTTCTCTCCAGAGAATGGACCACCAGGTGCTGCCTGCATGAGAAAGAAAGTTGCAGTTACAATAACAAACAGTGTGATTAAAATATATATTAATCGCTTACCGATATATTTAAGCAACGGAATTGCACCTCCATGATTTTACAACAATTTCTCTAATCAGCAAGAAAGGTATATGGAGAGACATCCTCCATATACCTTAAGATCCTTGCCATAGATCTCTTACACTATAATCTTACTTTTCGAAATGTGCCCATTTGTATTGAACATCACCAAGTCCAGATACGACTACACCTTTTAGTTTTGGATCTTGTACCCAAAGCTGAGTGTAGAAGTAGATTGGTGCTACAGGCATATCGTTGATGAGAATTTCTTCTGCTTTTTTCAGCATTTCTTCACGTTTTGTTTTATCTGTTTCTTTCGCAGAATCATTCAATAATTGTTTGTACTCTTTGTTTTCCCAGCCAGTGTCGTTGTTTCCACCGTCTTTATCTTTGTAAAGCTCAAGGAAGTTCACTGGATCGTTAAAGTCACCTAACCAGCCCATACGTCCAATTTGGTAATCTCCGCTGTGGATTTTGTCGATGTATACGTTCCACTCAGAGTTATCAAGTTCAACTTTAATACCTAGATCTTTCTTCCACATTTCTTGAATTGCTTGTGCAATCTTTTGGTGGCCTTCATCAGTATTGTAAGACAATTTCAATGCTGGAAGATCAGAAACTGACTTATAGCCTAATTCTTTCGCACCTTTTTCAAGAAGTTCTTTAGCAGTTGCTACATCGTGATCTTTAAAGTAGCCAGTTTTGTTATCAGTGAATCCTTCCATTGTTGGAGGCACGATTGCCATTGCTGGAACTTGTTCACCTTGCGTAATTTTGTCAACAATCGCTTGGCGGTTGATTGAGTATGCAAGAGCCTTACGAATGTTTGCATTGTTTAAAGGTTTTACTTCTGTGTTGAATTTGTAGTTATAGATACCAGCGATCGTTTGAATTTTAAGACCGCCATCTTTTTTCAATGTTTGTAAAGATTCAGTTGGAAGGCTTCCAGTTGGAGAACCAGCCCAGTCAAGCTCGCCTTTTTTGAACATGCTAAGCTCAGTGTTTGTATCTTTGATCATAGACATGTTAATCTTTTTCAGTTTTACAGTGTCTTTATCCCAGTATTCATTGTTCTTTTCAAGCGTGATAGAACCGCCATGTTTCCATTGAGAAAGAACGAATGGTCCGTTAGATACGTAGTTTTCACCAGCATTTGTGAACCAGTTTTTATTCTTTTCAGCCACTTTTTGGTTGACTGGCATATACGTATAGAATGCAGTGAGTTCAGTAAAGAACGGTGTTGGGTTCTCTAGCTCAACTACAAGCGTTTTGTCGTCTTTTGCTTTAATGCCAACATCAGCAACTTTCGCTTTCCCTTTGTTAGCTGCTTCAGCACCTTTAATATAGTAAAGCTGATAAGCATATTGAGATTCATTTTTAGGATCTAATGCCCATTTCCAAGCATATTCGAAATCTTTTGCTGTGACAGGGTCACCATTAGACCATTTTGCATCACGAAGTGTGAATGTGTATGTTTTACCATCAGCACTTGTTTTGATGTCAGAAGCCATTGCATTTTCTGGCTTGCCTTCAGCATTAATTCTAGTTAATCCCTCAAAAGTCTGACGGATGACACTTCCTGAAGTTGAATCATTTGCCAATCCCGGATGTAGAGAAAAAGGCTCAGTGGAGATATTCACATTTAATGTTGTTTTAGCCTCTCCAGAACTGCTCGTGCTGTCGCCTGATTTGTTTCCGCTGAAACCACAAGCGCTTAATACAAGTGTGAAAATAAGCATTAAAGTAACAACAGACCAACGCTTTTTCAACTGTATTCCCCCTTATAATATGTTTTAGTTCAAAGGTCTCGATAGAAGATGAGATTCAGATTTAAGAAATAGCGTAAAAAAGTCCCTAAATAACTTACTTTCTATTTCTTTTGTTTTTTCTGAATTTTCATTATGTAAAGAGCCTAGCACAAACGTGTGAACAAATTCATTATAATGAATAGAATAATTTATTGCAATATCAATTTCATATATTTTTAAAAAACGTAAATGGGGATAAAGAGGGATTTTTATAAACTAAAGTCTCAAGCACTTCAACAAATTAAAGCGGAAATTGATTAAAATAATTTAACAAATTCAACAGGAATAATGTTTTATACATATAATTAATCATCCTTTTTTTAAAAATTCTGACAGATAGTTGCTATTTTATCTAAAATTTTAAGTGTCAAACGACATGATGAGAAGGTCACATAGGGCTTCGTGACTTTTTCATTGTCATCCTTTATAATAGATAGACATACTGTTGCGATGAAAAAGAAGAGTACATATATTCACCATTTACAGAGAGTCTGCGGCCGGTGTAAGCAGATAATGGCATGTATGGAATGGGCTTTGGAGCAGCTAACCGAACACTTCTGAAAAGTGAGTAGGCTTAGACGGAGCAGTCTCCGATATCAACGTCTTGAGTGATTTCTGATTGAAATAACAAGGGTGGTACCGCGGTTCATTCGTCCCTTTTCTGTTGAAAAGTGATGGGTGGGCCTTTTTATATTGAAGAAAAGAGGTTTTAGTATGACAAAGAAGACAATTTTCTCAGGCATTCAGCCTAGCGGTTCTGTGACATTAGGGAACTACATTGGGGCAATGAAGCAATTTGTTGATTTGCAGCATGACTATCATGGCTATTTTTGTGTGGTGGATCAGCATGCGATTACAGTGAGTCAGGATCGCTTAGCTCTTCGTCAAAATATTAGAAGCTTAGCGGCTCTTTATTTGGCAGTAGGACTTGATCCAGAGAAGGCGACATTGTTTATCCAATCAGAGGTACCTGCCCACGCCCAGGCAGGCTGGATGCTGCAATGTGTCGCTTATATTGGGGAATTAGAAAGAATGACTCAATTTAAGGACAAATCCGCTGGTAAGGAAGCTGTTGTTTCAGGCTTGTTAACCTATCCACCATTAATGGCTGGCGATATCTTATTATACGGTACTGACTTAGTACCTGTTGGCGAGGATCAAAAGCAGCATCTTGAATTGACAAGAACGCTTGCTGAGCGCTTTAACAGAAAGTTTAACGATATCTTTACCGTACCAGAAGTGAAAATTCCAAAAGAAGGCGCTCGAATCATGTCTTTAACAGACCCAACGAAAAAAATGAGCAAATCCGATCCGAACCAAAAATCCTTCATTACCTTATTAGATGAACCAAAGCAGCTTGAAAAGAAAATTAAAAGTGCAGTCACTGATTCGGAGGGCGTCGTCAAGTATGACAAAGAAAACAAGCCTGGAATCGCCAACTTGCTGACGATTTATTCTGTATTAGGTAACGTATCTATTGACGAGCTTGAACAAAAGTATGAAGGCAAGGGCTATGGTGAGTTTAAGGGAGATCTTGCGAACGTTGTGGTGGATGCTTTAAAACCAATACAAGATCGATACTATGAACTCATTGAGTCAGACGAGCTTGACCGCATTCTAGACGAAGGCGCTGAAAAGGCAAACCGCGCGGCAAACAAAATGCTGAAAAAAATGGAGAATGCGATGGGTCTTGGCAGAAAACGCAAATAAAAAAGCTTGCAGCTTCATATGCTGCAAGCTTTTTCTAATTCACTTTTGATTCGTTCTCCATTTCCCAAAGCTTTTCGAAAAACGGCTGTCCTTTAATCATTTTTTCACAGAATGCTAAATGGTTTTCAGACCACCCGTCAACTGTTTCATTGTAAAGCATGTTCCAAATCTCCTCGAATGACATTCGTTTGATTTGGTTGTACATTCGCGGATTCCATTCCGTATACCAATATGCAATTTCCGCCCTATTTTGAAGTCCTTTTAATTGATCGAGCGCCATAAACATGAGCTGCTTCAGCTGTCTTTCTTTTCTCGTTAATCCACTGATGTGCTGCGGCGGCAATGACAAAATATGGTACTCTTTCGTCGACTCAAGACTGTCTTTAGAGAATTCATATTCCTCTGCCTTTACATCTTTCACCATTTCGTACACCAATTGCTCCTGTCTTGGAATCAAACGGCTCTTTCTCACAGGAATGGAATACCCAATTGTATCTACGGCAATGATTCGGATGCCGTCCGTTACAACAAAGCAATACTCTAATTTTCGCCGTTCATGATTTTTTCGAATATATGATTTCTCAAATACAGATTCTAGCAGCGTTTTCGGCAGCTCTGATAGATCATTCTCTATGTAATCAAACAAAGGACTCTGCACCTTGAGTAAAGGCACTTGATCTAACAACTCGACACTGTCCTCCTTACGCCACTCATGAAAATGGCACACATTGTAGCCATTTTCTTCCCCTTCAAACCAATTCACCCATACGTCATGAAGAAATAACATAACCAATCCCTCACTTTTTAAAAACTGTTGTCCACAGTATGGGCAAGGGATAGAGAAATTATTCCAACTTTATCAAAACTTCAAGCGAAGCGAATGACGGTTTGCATTTCTTTATTTCATCAAGGAAACGGAGAACGTATCGCAGAGTCTCATTCAACTTGTTATGAAAGTTTAAACCTCACTTCAGCTTTTTAGGGTCCAGCGCATCTCTCAGCCCATCTCCTAAGAAATTAAAGCATAGTACGGTGAGCAGGATCAGTAAACCCGGGAATAGCGGATACCACCATGCTTGCACCATAATCGAGAAATTTTGTGCATCTTGCAGCATGTTGCCCCAGCTTGCCGTTGGGGGCTGAATGCCAAACCCTAGATAGCTCAGCGTTGATTCAGCTAAAATGACGGAACCTACTTTCAATGTAGCTGACACGATAATAGGACCGATACAGTTCGGTAAAATATGCGAAAAGATGATGACATGGTTTTTCGTTCCAATCGTTCTTGCCGCCAATACGAATTCCCTTGTTCGCAGGGATAAGAATTCACTGCGGATCAGTCTGGCGGTTGTTGTCCAGCCGGTCAAAGCAAAGATCAAAATCAATTTATCAATGCCTGGTTTGAAAATCGTCACTAGCGTGATCAATAGAAAGATGTCCGGAATAGACAACACGACATCAACAAACCTCATTAATACAGAATCAACAAATCCTTTAAAATAGCCTGCTACCGCTCCAACGACGGTGCCAATGGTGATCGCTCCGACCACTGAGACGAAACCAACTAACAGAGAGACACGCGCTCCATAAAGCACTCTTGAGAAAATATCGCGGCCAAACTTGTCAGTTCCCATAAAATGCTCTGCACTTGGTGGCTGAAGCCGCTTCAATAAATCTTGCTGCTCTGGTGCGTAAGGGGCGATCACTGGAGCAAAAATGGCCGAAAAGATGATCACCAATAAAATAACAGAGCCGACAACCGCCAATTTATTTTTGAAAAATTTCTCACAAAATAAACGCAGCATCGTCTCAGGTTTTGGCGGAAGGCCTTCCTTTAATTTGAGATCAACAGGAGGTGTTCCCATATTAGGCTGTGCCAATTGTGCTTCAGCTCCCTTCTAATACTCAATACGCGGATCAACGATCGCATATAAAATATCCGCTATTAAGTTTCCAACAACCACTAGCACTGCGGAAATAACGGTCATCGCCATAATCACCGGATAATCTCTTGAAAAAGCAGAATCGATAAACAGCTTTCCAAGACCAGGCCATGTGAATATTTGTTCTACCACGACCGCGCCGCCAATAAAGGATGGAATCATGAGGCCAAAAATCGTAATGACAGGCATCAAACCATTTCTTAAGCCATGCTTGAAAATGACTTTGTTTTCTCTAAAGCCTTTCGCTCTTGCAGTGCGAATGTAATCCTGCCGCATGACATCAAGCATACTCGACCTTGTGTAACGCGTAAGCCCTGCCATATCAGCAGTTGCTAACACAAAGGCTGGTAAAATGATGTGATGGAGCCGGTCAAACACATTAAAATCGGTATTCAAGGTAGAGACTCCACCAGTTGGGAACCATCCTAGATTCACAGATAAAACCATAATGAGGATCAGACCAAACCAAAAATTCGGAATAGCCAGTCCGATAAATGATGTAACCGTAATGCCATAGTCAAGCTTTGTATACGGACGTTTTGCTGAAAGGACACCAAATGGGATGGCGATGATCAGGGCAATAAATGTAGAAAAAATCATGAGGATGAGGGTATTTGGCAACCGGGCAAAAATCAAATCAGCCACGGGGGTCCCCTTTTTTACAATGGATGTGCCAAAGTCACCTTGAAGCATATTGCCAAGCCATTTCATATATTGCACATATTCGGGATCATTCAAGCCGTACTTATCAATAAAGGCTTCCCGGTCTGCGGCACTAATGGTAGGGTCCATCATGAGTGACATCGGATCGCCTGGTGCTGCTTTCATAATAGCAAAGGACAAAATCGTAATACCAAACAAGATAGGAATGGAAAGCAATGTCCTTCGAATGATATATGTAACCATATGCACAACTCCTTTTTCATCGAATGACCATACCGTGATATAAAAAGGGGAGTAAACTCCCCTTCCAGATTGATGACAAAGGGCTAAAATGATCTTTATTTTAGCTCTTTGTCTTTTTTTCAGCGTGATATGAAAACCCTTGAAGTCTAGGAAGGCCGAGTACTGGAGCGGAGCGAATTTGATATTCGTGAGCACCAGCACGCAGAACTGACACCGAATGCGAGGGTTTGTCTTCACGCTGAAAGGGGAGTAAACTCCCCTTCTTCACAAGTAGCCTACTGTTCAATCCACCATTTTTCGATTTTGTAATACTCATCTTTCGGGTGGTAAGAGTAGCCTTGGAGATTAGATGGCATTGCACGATGTGAGTTGGCATAATAAAGGAACGTATACGGTTGGTCTTCTGCGATCAGCTTATAAATTTTTTCATACGCCTTCGAATATTCTTTTCGATCGCTCAAGTTCTTCGCATCAACTAGCAGCTGATCCACCTCTTCATTTTTATACCAAATGTTATTCAAGCCTTTTTCCGACTGACTTGAATGGAAGATGCTGTATTGATCAGGGAATGTCGCAAGGCTCCAGCCAAGTAATAGAGCATCATAATCCCATTTAGGCGGTGTCGTCTGTTCAATTAATGCACTGAATTCCACAATTTGCGGCTTTGCTTCAACCCCAATTTCTTTGAGCTGCTGCTGAACAACAACAGCGATATCTTCACGGACTTTGTTTCCTTGGTTCGTCTTCAAAACAAAGGAGAACTTTTTGCCATCCTTATCAAGATAGCCGTCTCCATCTGTATCCTCCCAGCCCTCTTCTTTCAGCATCTTTTTCGCTTTTTCTTGGTCAAATTCGAACACTGGGACATTTTCACTCTTTGGATAGTTCCATGACAGCGGACTTTCCGGAATGTTGGCTACTTTCCCGTCTCCATCTAACACTTGATCGACAATCGTTTGACGATCAATGGCATGCGTAAGCGCTTGGCGGACCTTTTTACTTTTAAAGAGATCATTTTTCTGGTTCCAGCCAATATATGAATAATTGAGTCCTAGATCAGATTCAATTTTAACGTTGCTGACTTTTTCAGCTGTTTGCAGCTCTGCTCCCGGTACAGCAAAGAAGTCAATATCACCTGCTGATAGCTGGGCAATGGCTGCATTCTGATCAGGAATCGTTTTAATCGTGACGGTATCAAGGTATGGACGTCCATCCCAATAATCGTCAAAGGCTTCTAGTTTGACATAGTCTCCTTCTTTCCACTCTGCAAATTTAAATGGGCCTGAACCGATTGGTTTTTTTCGGTTAAATTCATTTTCACCGAGATCCTTGACAGGCACATCACCTAAAATATGCTTAGGCAAAATACCATAGCTTCCTAGTGTGACATTATAAAAATACGGATCTTTTTTATTGAGCTTGAATTCAATAGAGTAATCTCCTGTCTTCTTGACAGAATCTAAGACTTCAAAGCCTGATCCACGCTCACCGTTGTAGTCCTTATTGATCGGAATGCTGTATGTAAACACAACATCCTCAGCAGTCAGTTCTTTACCATCATGAAACTTCACACCTTTTCTAATGGTCACATCAAACTGCTTGCCGTCATCAGATTCTTTAATATCTTCTGCCAGCGCTAGCTGCGGGTTGAGTTTTCCGTCTGTTTGAAGTAAGAAGCTGTAGATTCTTTCCTCAATATCAGAGCTTGCCACATCTGTTGAATACAGCGAGTTAAATAACGTAGGCTCTGCAATTGAACCGATGACAAGATCTCCGCCTTGTACAGGTTTACCAGTGGATTTCTTTTCACTGTCTCCAGAAGTTTTATTCCCACCAGAGCAAGCCGCAAGGATCAGTGTAAAGATCAGCAGTAAACTGACCAAAATGGACTTTTTATTTCTATTTTTCATGTACAATTCCCCCTATTCTTTTTTTAGAAATGACGACAGATGCTGCTTCATCCCCCCTCTCAAAGATGAGATCATACAAGCTGATTAAGCGTCATAGAGGTGGCAGGCAACAAAGTGGTTCGTTCTTAATTCCTGAAATTCAGGTACTTGCTGTTTACAGATTTCCTTCGCATGCGGGCATCTTGTGTGAAACACGCAACCTTTTGGCGGATTCGCAGGGCTCGGCAAGTCACCTTGCAACATAATGCGTTCTCTTTTCACCTGCCCTTTTTTACGGGTGATTGGAACGGAAGAAAGCAGTGCCTGTGTATACGGATGGAGCGGTTCATCGTACAGGCTGTGCTTATCGGCAAGCTCCATCATTTTGCCAAGATACATGACGCCGACTCTATCACTAATGTGTCTGACCACACTTAGATCATGAGAGATAAATAGATAGGTCAGGTCAAATTCCTCCTGGAGCTCCTCCATCAGATTAATCACCTGCGCCTGAATGGATACGTCGAGTGCTGAAACCGGCTCATCTGCGATGATCATTTCGGGATTCATGGCAAGGGCTCGAGCGATGCCGATCCGCTGCCTCTGCCCGCCAGAAAATTCATGGGGGTAGCGATTTGCAAAGCTTGGATGAAGGCCCACCTTTGACAAAAGCTGTTCCACTTTTTCATTTCTTTCTTTGAAGGAATATAAGTGATGTGTTTTGTAGGGTTCTTTGATGATGCTTCGAAGTGTTTTTCTAGGGTTGAGTGATGCAAAGGGATCTTGAAAAACCATTTGGATGTTTTTTCGTGTTGATTGTCTTAGCTTTGATTCAGATACACGCGAGATATCTTGCCCTTTAAATAGGATTTGACCGTCTGTTGGTTCATATAAGCGAATCATTGTCCGTCCTAATGTAGATTTACCGCATCCTGACTCCCCAACAATGCCTAACGTTTCACCTTTATAAATCTTCAGGTCTATGCCGTCAACAGCTTTGACCGCACCTACTTTCTTCTGCAATACTCCCGCTTTAATCGGAAAGTGTTTTCGAATATGTTTCAGTTCAAGAATGGTTTCTTTCTCTGGAAGATCTGTTGTCTGTGATTGATTTTCAGCAAGGGTCATGTTTGGTCTGCCTCCTCATATAAGAAGCACCTGACGCTTCTGCCATTTTCAAATGTTCTCAGCTTGGGCAACTCTCCTAGGCAGCGATCCTTCACACTCGGACATCTAGGAGCAAAGCGGCAGCCGGCTGGAAGCTGATCTGGCGCAGGAACATTCCCTTTTATCGCCGTTAATGGCTGTATCTCTCCGTCAATGACAGGAATTGATTCAAGCAACCCTTCCGTGTAAGGATGAAGCGGCTGATCAAATAACTCTTCGACGGTCCCATTTTCAACAACCTGTCCGCAGTACATGACAATCACTCGATCTGCTACTTCAGATACGACACCTAAATCGTGTGTTATGAGGAGAATGGATGTACCAAATGTAGAACATAAATCTTTCATCAAGGTAAGCACCTGCGCTTGAATGGTCACATCTAGTGCCGTTGTCGGTTCATCTGCAATGAGAAGCTTTGGGTCGCAGCTTAGCGCAATGGCAATCATGACTCGTTGACGCATGCCGCCGGATAAACGGTGCGGATAATCTTTGATGATTTGTTCTGGGCGAGAAAAACCAACAAGCTTCAGCAGGTCAATCGCTTTTCTGGTAGCTTCTTTTTTTGAAAGTTTTTTGTGATAGATGAGGATTTCAGTTATTTGTTCCCCGATGGTTAAAACGGGATTAAGTGAGGTCATGGGTTCCTGAAAAATCATGGATACGTCATTTCCGCGAATACTGCATAATTCCTTTTCACCATATGTAACAAGGTCTTTTCCATCAAGCTTAATGGAACCGTCCATAATTTTTCCACCAGTCCCATTAATCAGACCCATAATGGATAAGGACGTAATGCTTTTGCCAGATCCAGACTCACCGACTAATGCGACAGTTTCTCCTCTGTTGATGCTAAAATCAACGCCATCAACAGCGGGAATCGGTTCCTTTTTTCGAAAAAAATATGTTTTTAAGTTTTGCACTTCAAGTAGCGCGCTCATTCATTCGCTCCTTTCTCCATAGATCAATAAAAGAAAATCAAAAAATTCCGTCTTTTTATAATAAAAAGAATTATCAAAATTTATATTTGTATATTATTACATCAGCATGACGAAATCAAGAATTATTTAGTAAATTTGTAATATGTCTCTTTTTATGTTATTTATTCACTTTGTGATTCTATCGCCTTTAAAAAGGTTTCGGCTGGCTCTGCAATCATAGACTCCTCGCTGATTCGATGCTCACTGAAATACTTTTTCACGATATAAAACCCAGTGACGTAACCAAGCATTTTGGGGTAGTTCCCTTTTCCATAAAGGAGGTTCTGTATCAGTCTTTCGTCGTCCTGGACTTTCTTATGAAGGTGACTGGATACCCATTTCTTGTACATGCGCTGAAGCTGCGCTTCGTCATATAATCTGGTCCATTTGGCTGTATAGCTTTCTCCGTATCTATGATACACAGCATATTCAGCCAACCCTTCCATCATGATTGTATCAAGGAATGTAAAATCTTTTTCTTCTTTCGTGAGAAAATGCAACCTGCATACATGGTGATATTCATGTGTCAGTAATGTACCGATACGTTCTTTCGGGGTATTTGGCGATAAAAAGAGAAAAACCTTGTCGTCAAATGCCATGCCGGATTGATAATAAAATTGCTCTCTGATTTCTTTACTGCTCTCATTGACAGGTAAAATAAACACAGGGATGTCAGGGCCTCCCCACTGTTTTTGCAGCTTTTGATATTCTTTCATGACGAGCTTGAAGTATCCTTTTTCTTTGAGCTTATCGATCATTTCCTGGCACGGGTTCCAAGATCGCGCCATCCCGTGATGCTGTAAATGGGACAGAATAGAGGACCATTCCTTTTCTGCTGCTCCTTTAAAATAAGGGACAAAGCGCACCGCAAGCTCCTGAAATGATGATGATTGATGGATGAGATATTGTGTATTGATCAGACCCATACCGTTTAACACCTCCATTTTTATCATATGCAAAAAGGCGGCGATCTGTTTATAGATCACCGCCTTCTCAGGAAGTATTACGCTTCGTATTTTTTGAAAATAATTGTCGCATTATGCCCGCCAAAGCCAAGTGAGTTACTCAAAGCAACTTGTACTTCTTTTGAACGTGCTTCATTTGCTACATAATCAAGGTCACATTCTTCATCCGGTGTTTCAAGGTTAATCGTTGGAGGAATGACGCTGTCTTTAATCGCAAGAACAGAGAAAATCGCTTCTACTCCGCCTGCTGCGCCAAGTAAGTGACCTGTCATTGATTTTGTCGAACTGATCGCAAGCTGATTTGCATGCTCTCCGAACACTTCTTTAATGGCCATTGTTTCAAATTTATCATTGTAAGGTGTGCTTGTTCCGTGGGCATTGATATAATCAATTTCTTCCACAGACAAACCTGCGTCTCGAATCGCTTCTTTCATCGCGCGAACGCCGCCTTCTCCGTTTGGAGCAGGTGCTGTAATATGGTATGCATCACCAGTTGAACCGTATCCAACGATTTCTGCATAAATGGTTGCACCACGTTTTAACGCATGCTCTAGTTCTTCAAGAACAATAACCCCAGCTCCCTCACCCATGACAAATCCGTCACGGTTTTTATCAAATGGACGGCTTGCTGTGTCTGGATCAGGATTTGTCGATAGTGCTTTGTTCGCACAGAAACCTGCAAACGACATTTTTGTTAACGGCGCTTCTGTTCCGCCTGTGATCATGGCATCAGCATCTCCACGCTGAATGACTTTAAATGCATCACCAATTGAGTTTGTACCTGTTGCACATGCTGTGACTGTACAAGAGTTAACTCCTTTTGCGCCAAGTGCAATAGAAATTTGTCCTGTCGCCATATCTGGAATCATCATTGGGACAAAGAATGGGCTGACACGTCTTGCCCCTTTATTTGAATACACTTCAAACTGCTCTTCAAATGTTTCAAGTCCACCAATACCAGACCCAACCCATACACCAACACGCGGTGCGATTTCATCTGTGATTTCAAGGCGTGAATCTTCTAAAGCCTTTTGAGCAGCAACGACTGCATATTGAGTGAAGCGCGCCATTTTTCTCGCTTCTTTTTTCTCCATGTAATCTTCGATGTTAAAATCCTTTAGTTCTGCAGCTACTTTTGCGGTATATTCACTTGAATCGACACGTGTGATCGGTCCAACACCTGATACACCTGCTACAGCATTTTTCCATGTTGTCTCTACATCGTTGCCAAGAGGTGTCAAAGCACCTAATCCTGTAACAACTACTCGCTTTTTATCCATTAATTTGTGCACCTCACTCTTTTATCGGCCCCATCGCATAGCGATTGCGCCCCACGTTAATCCGCCACCAAAACCAACCATTACAATCACATCGCCGTCATGAATTTTTCCGGCTTCGATTTCTTCACATAATGAAATTGGAATGGATGCTGCTGATGTGTTTCCATATTTATGGACAGTTTTCGACATTTTTTCGACTGGCAGCTCTAAGCGTTCGCGGGCTGCTTCCATAATGCGAATATTTGCTTGATGCGGGATCAAGAAATCAACGTCTTCTTTTGATAGTCCAGCTTTTTCGATGACGTTTACACTTGACTCGCCCATTTGTCTTACAGCAAATTTAAATACTTCTCGTCCATTCATGATTGTATGATCTTTTTCATCTAAGTACAAGTGCTTCCCGCCGCTTCCATCGGCTCCAAGCTCAAATGATAGAATTCCTTTGCCTTCGCTGACTGTTCCTAACACTGCAGCACCTGCTCCATCTCCAAACAAAACAGCTGTATTGCGGTCATCCCAGTCGGTAATGCGAGAAAGCTTTTCAACGCCAACGACGAGCACGTGCTTGAAAGTTCCTGATTCGATAAATTGTTTTCCAGTAACAAGCCCATACATAAAGCCAGCACAAGCAGCGCTAATATCCATTGCACATGCTTTATGTGCACCGAGCTGTTCTTGAATCATACAAGCGACTGTCGGAAATGCTTGATCTGGCGTGACTGTCGCCACAAGAATCATATCAATATCTTCTGCAGCCACATCTGCGTCAGCTAATGCTTTTTTTGCAGCAGCAAGCGCCATATGAGATGTATTGACATCATCAGATGCAATTCTTCTTTCTTCTATACCTGTTCTAGTACGAATCCACTCGTCAGAAGTTTCAACCATTTTTTCTAAATCATGATTTGTTAATACTTTTTCAGGTATATAGCGGCCAAGGCCAATAATTCCAGCATTCATTGATTAAGACTCCTTTTACTCATACGAGCATGTAATATTGTGATCTTATATTAGTATCTGGTACTAATTTTACCTTATTTTTTTCTCCTTGGCAATACAAACGTCTAACCTTTCCTTTCACTTTTTTCATAGATTAATGTATACCAATAGTAGAAAGGAACATGTGATATGGCGCAAAAAGATATTTTCTCGGCAATGATGTTTGGTCAGCCACTTGAAAAGGAGAAAAGCAAGACAGAAGCAAAGGAGGATCGTGCGGAAACATCTTCAAATGATGACTCAATTGACTATGTGCATGTCATGAATCAGATCGGGAACATCATGAACTCGATCGACGAGCTGAAGCCTGTGTTTAAAGATGTTGGCCCTATGATTAGTGCCTTCAAGAAAAAATTATCATAAAAAAAAGCCACTATTTTGTGGCTTTTTCTGATTCTGCATCTGCTTTTCCAAGCTCATATGCCTCTTGCATGACCGATGTAAACAATGATAGTAGCGGCTGAAGAGCTTCAGGCTCAAGCTGAATCCCTGCTTTATCTAATTCTTCTTTTGCCTGCGGGAAATACTTCATGGCAATTTGTAAAAACTCCATCGATTTTTCGTGCTGCATGTTCAAAGTCCTCACTTTTCATTTGGCAGTTTGCCAGTTTTTTTGTAATACGCAATATCACTCTCAATGTCTTTCACGAAAGCGCGGTCAATGGTTGAGCTAAATTTCCCCATTTCGATCACTCCTTCTTTAAAGTCAAAGGAGTACTCATCTTGTTCATTTAGCTTGCCTTCATTAAATTTCTTCGCAATGATACTGTACGCTTTATCGACATGCTGTACTGTGCTCGTTAAGACGGTATGACTTCCGAGGTTGGATTGATCGGTGACATACCCGATAGCTGATAAATTATCGGCTTTGATTTGTTCAATGACAGGGATATTATAACCATCACCTGCTGGATACACAACATCTACGCCTTGTTTTTTCAATTTTTGATAGAGATCCACAGCTTTGTCAGCATCGTCCCAGTTTTCGACAAATTCCGCTAGCACTTGCACATGTTCATCTTGATATTTTGCGCCTTTGATAAAGCCGTCTACTTCACTTTGCCAATCGTATGTAGCAAGAATACCAATCTTTTTGGTTTTTGACATATGTGCTGCTGTCATGCCTCCGAAAAAGCCCATGGCTTCTCCTTTAAACGTCACATTTGTGACATTGTCAGCCTGAGGCTTGTTTCCATTAACCGTAATAAATTGTGTTTTGGGATAATCTTCACTGATCAAGTTAAAAATTTCGCTGTATTCATTGCCATGGCCAATAATCAAATTGACTCCTTTTTTATGGAATTCTTCAATGGCATCAACGATCTTCTCCTTGTCGACCATCCCTTCCTTATAATAAACATCTACACCAAATGTCGATTGAATACTTAATAAGCCTTTATAACCTTTCGTTCCCCAAACTTGATCATTGATCGTATCGGGGACGAGTAAACCCACCTTCTCAATATGTCCTTTTAAAGGCGCCTGCGAGCAGGCAGATAATAGGAGAAGGAACGAAAAGATCATGACAAGCCGTTGGTACTTCATGCCATGTTCAACTCCCTTTGCAACATGCAGGCATGAACCTGTATGTTAAATATAGGTTTATTTTATACTGAAAAAAGATAAGATGGAAGATCATTCTTGCTTTTTGTCGAAAAATGTTGAGTTTTGTCTTTTCCATTCTGCGATCATTTCTTCTGCTTGTTTGTCATCTGTTTGGCTTTCTACCTTCAATTGATGCGTCATATCCTGTCTTTGGTTGGTGCGCGACGCCCATTTCAAAAGATCCTTTGCGACATCTTCTACAAAAAATGAGTGGTCATTCTTTGTTCTTCTTTCTTCATCAAGTGTCCACGGTCCGAACATGCGAGGAAGGATAACAGCTGGCACGTTCTGTTTGGACGGTTCGTCTTCAGGTTCTTCGAACAGTATTCGGTACATGCCCTGCTGCGCTTTGATGTCTGTTTCTCTTTTATTGGGTTCCTCTGATTGAATAAAGATCAGATCATACGTCTCTTTGCCATCCTGAAGGTCAATGACACGGACGAGGTCATTCCGGCCGAGCCACATCATCCGCTCTTCTAATAGCAACTTTTGCTCTTCTGTATGATCGTGAGGACACGTGATATCCACTTGAATGCCCTCTTTCATCATATATTCACAAAGTGTCAGGCCAAAAAATTCATCTGCACCTATGATCAGTCCTGTTTCCATGTTCATGTCCCCTTTTTTAGCATATCGAATAAAAAGAAGAGCCCTTTCCATGAAGGGCTGTTATCATCCTATTCATTACAATTCTCTTTCATGCGATTTATAAAACTTGTGAATGGATTGAAAGATTCTTCTTGGATGATCAAACATATGCAAGGTGAGATCGACCTGACAATGTTCTGGATTTCTCATATGCTGATCGATAAAGGGCTTTGCGTGAAGTTCATATGAATACGGTGCGCCGCTTAGTCTTTGCCATATATGAATCGGTACATGAGCTGAATGAACGGGGCAAGAAGGCAGTGGATACGTTTCAGCTTCCTTTTCAGTGCAGCCATAGCTCTGCGCTAACTCTTTGATCAGCTGTTTGTAAAAGAATTTGTGTTCCTTTTCTCTTTCTCTTTGTGCATGCAGATGCAAACAAGGATTCACCATCGCAATGGACCTTAGCACTTCTGGCATCTCTTCGGCAAGGCTCATGGCGACAAGTGACCCCATCCCCTCCGCCAGCACATGAATTTCCCGGTTTAATATTTCTTGTTTTAATGTGTGATGAACAAGCTGCTTTGCACTAAATACGGCATCTTCGCATCCCCAGTGATTCCCATGAAGATGACTATTAAACAATGTATATCCTTCATCCTTTAAGGCAGTTAAAAGCTGGTTTCTTCCATAATGCTGAAGCCAGAATGATGTATTTTCCTGCACAAAGTGATTTCGGTCACCGAGGATAAGAATGCCAAAGCCATTTGGTTTTTGAGGAAGGTGAATGACGTTCCACTGGGAACCAAGCTGAAAAAACCGTTCGCTTACACCCATATGGCCAGCCTCCTTTCAGTGATTCTGCTTTCTATGATATGAACAACAACTCTTGTAGGAATAAGGAAATCCCCTAAAGACTAAGAATTCTTTTCAATTTTATAGCAGAAGGTCTAAAAATGGTCACATAAAGGCGGAAAACAGTCTTTTCCCTTAACTCGTATCTATGGTATGATAATCAATAGATTGTTACATAAAGGACGGTGGGATTATGCATTATATTATCACCCTCATTTGGACTTTTCTGCTGACACATATGGCTGGTTACATCGTTGCATCTATGAATGGAGCTGCTTATGATTTTACTTTGACTTCCATTCTTGCTATTGTGTTTACGGTTATTTTATTCATCTTTGCTGAAGTAAGTCCAATGAAAGAAACGGAAAGTTCAACAAAACACTCTTAATACGTAAGAAACGATTGCTGAAAAAGAGCTAAAATGATGATTTTAGCTCTTTTTCTTTTTTTCAGCGTGAATTAAAGAGGTTTGTCTTCACGTTAAAACCCCCTGTCTTGAATACAGGGGGTTTTTTATTGGTTTACACCTCAACCGTTTCAGAGTTCTGTTTGTCTGCTATCAAATGGCTTTTCGCAAGCCCTGTAAACAGGAAGATCGCGATGCCTGATAAAATTTCAAGCACCCCCCCGCCAGCAATAACAGGTCCCGCTCCAAATCTTTCTGCGAGGACGCCCGATACGACAGCTGCAAACGGGAGAAAGACATTTGATGATGCATTGATCACAGCATATACTTGTGGCTGATCCTCCTGGTCCACTGACGTTTGAATAATGACCATTTCCGGTACATTAATCGCACTAACGGCGGCGCCAAAAATAAAGGAAGCAAGAAGAACGACTGGCAGCCATGTGCTCATCCCTGTGATAAAGAACGCTGCCCCTTCAATCATTCCTGCGACAATAAAGAACAAACCAAATCTTTTAATTTTCACCTTTGCCAGTGCAAAGCCCATCATAAACGCGCCCACTGCGGCAACGCCTCTTAAAATGGAATACACCATTGAATCACTTTGCAGCGCTTCTGCTACGTATACAGCCGACAGTGCCTGCCACGGGGCTGCTGCGACATTCATTAAAATACAATACAGCGTTAGCGCAAATAAAATGTGATGATTTTTGACGACAAGGAAGCCTCTTTTTAAGTTATAAAAATATGTATTCTTTGCTTGTTTAATGCCTGCTGCTTTTTCTTCGTCTGTCTTCTTTAGTTTGACGCCAATAATAAACAGGCCAGATATGATAAATAAGGCAGTTGTGATCAGCAGTGTATCTGCAGGTCCAATTAATTTGACCAAGAGACCCGCTACCATCACTGCTGCAAGTGCGACAATTTCAAAAGAAGATTGCAGGATCGCATTTGCTTTTTGAATGAGATGCTTCGGAACAATCTGCGGTAAGATAGCCACAGAAGCTGGGTTATATGCTGCACCTGTTGCCGATTGAATCACCATTAATGAGATCAATAACCATAGGGGCAATAGATGCGAAAAGTGCAGTAGTGGAATAATGAGTACAATTGTTGCTCGAACGACGTCTGAAGCGAACATCCATTTAGACAAATGGTGCTTTTTCATAAGAGGTCCTAGTATTGGGGCTAACAATGATGAAGGAAGAACTGTAACTGCTAGAAGAAGTCCTGTACCAAGCGCTCCATCCCCTCTTAAAATCAATAGCCAAAGAACGGATGTAAAAGCAAAACTTTCCCCTGTATTTTTAATGAGTCTTGATATGAATAATGAGGTGAAGCGTTTATTCCAAACACTTTCACTGAGATTCGTCATTTCCATCACACAAATCCTTTCAACATCTCTATTAATAATTACATATTTTACCTTACATTCTCTTTTTTTCATACTATTTATTTGAAAATTTGAACTTAATTGTTTTTTATTATAAAGAAAAAAGAGGCATGACACATGCCTCTAAAGACTTATTCATATGGACTCTTAGTCAATTGCTTACGGCTTTCTTTGGTAGGTCCAAACACGGTTATGGTTCGAGTTATCCGGAAAGACGTCGCCTGCTTTGAGCTTAATCTTTAAAGGATCTTTCACCATACTTCCGGTTTCACCGATCTCGATATAGACACCATTATTCGGTGCTTTATTCCCTGATTTAAACTGATGCTGTTGACCCATTTCCATCCTCCTTTCTCGATTGATGTTATTATGTCCCGTCACTTGCCTCTCCAATCCTCTATGCAAAAAGTCCCTGCTCCTACGAGTCAGGGACTTATGTGGTTTATTTGGTTTGTTGATACATGAGCTCTTTGATTAACGCTTTTTGCACATGCAGGCGATTTTCTGCCTGTTGAAATACTTTTGAGTGCGGCCCATCAATAATGTCTGCTGTTACTTCTTCTCCGCGGTGTGCCGGCAAACAATGAAGGAAGATATAATCCTTTGCTGCATGACCCATCAGTTCATCATTGACTTGATATTCTTTAAATTCAGCAAGACGTTTCTCTGTTTCCGCCTCCTGCCCCATGCTTGTAAACACATCTGAATAAATGACATCAGCATCTTGAACAGCTGCTACAGGGTCTGTCGTAACAATCACTTCTGCGCCTGATTGTTTTGCAAACTTACGTGCAGTATCTGTCACTTCTTGGAGTGGTTCATAGCCTTTTGGTGATGCAACCGCAATATCACAGCCTAGCTGCGCACAGCCGACCATCAAGGAGTGAGCCACATTATTTCCATCTCCGATATACGCCACTTTGACTCCTTTTAATGTCCCTTTTGCTTCTTTAATCGTCAATAAATCAGCAAGTGCCTGACATGGATGTGAGTAGTCAGTCAGTCCGTTGATCACTGGAATAGACGCGTATTTTGCAAGCTCCTCCACCTTCTCATGTTCAAAGGTCCGAATCATAATGCCATCTACATAGCCAGACAGCACCTGCGCCGTATCACTAATGGATTCTCCTCTGCCAATTTGCAAATCATTTGAGCTAAGAAAGAGTGCGTGCCCTCCTAGCTGCGTCATTCCCGCTTCAAACGATACACGGGTTCTAGTAGAGGACTTTTCAAAGATCATCGCTAACGTTTTCCCTTTGAATAAATCCTGATATGGATGCTGTTTCATTTCTTCCGCTTTTTCAATTAAGTACGCAATGTCATTGATAGAAAAATCCTTTAACGATAAAAAGTCTTTTCCGTATAATGCCGGTTGCACGTCGACTTGACTCATGCCGTCACTTCCTTTTTATATAATTCATGGAGAGATACGGGCGACACATCTCCCTCTTTCCCTTGCAGGAATGCTTGAACTGTTTCATATTCGGTTAATACTTGAACACCATGTGTGAGAGCTTTTACACGCTGCTCTTTTGCCTCTTCATCATCCGCCAAATGAATGTGGAGGGATTTATCGCCTTGTTGCAGCCAAGATTCAAAGCTGCCAGTCCAGACATCAAAGCCTGCATGTTTCGCTTCCTCTATTAATAGCTCACTGCCTTGTATAAAGAGGCTGCCTTTTTGATGCCAGATCGACGCAAACACTTTTTTCAAGGCGCTTTCGACGTTTTTGCCTACACACATTCCTTCACCTGTTGCTTTCATTTCTGGTGTCAGCTTTAAATCGATATCTTGAATGGCATGTGATGAGAAAACTGGGAATTTGACAGCTGTTCCCCCTTTGTTTTTCGTCGAAGGATTCAATTCTTCAAGCGTCGCACCAGCTAATAACTGTGTTGCCAGCGGAATCATTTCAATCCCCATTACCTTACTGACTACTGGGACAGTCCGGCTTGCCCGAGGGTTCACCTCTAATACAAGCGCCTGATCGCCTTTGATCACAAATTGGATATTCATAATGCCTTTGAAGGCTAATTTCTTCACTATTTGTTCAGATGCGTTATACACCTGCTGTTTGATCTCCTCGCTGATGGAGACACTCGGTAAAATGGCAAAGCTGTCACCTGAGTGCACGCCCGCTTTCTCAATATGCTCAACGATCGTTGGAATGAAGATCGTTTTTCCATCAGAAATGAGATCCACTTCAACTTCTTTTCCAGTGACGTATTCATCAATTAAGATCGGATATGGCAAATGATCAGGCTGATCAAGCAGTGACGTCAAATGTGCTTCAGATTGAACAACGATCATTCCCATTCCGCCTATGACATACGATGGGCGAATTAACACAGGGTAACCGATGCTTGTAGCATGCGCGAGTGCTTCTTCTTTTGAGTGAGCAGTATCTCCTTTTGCATGAGGAAGCTTTAGTTCATCAAGAAGCTGATAGAACAAATCACGATCTTCTAGCGCATCTAGTGTGTCAAAGGACGTACCTAACAAAGTGACACCGGCTTTTTCCAAGCCTTCTGCTACGTTGATTGCTGTCTGCCCGCCAAATTGGACGATGACGAAATCAATTTGTTCCGCTTCCACAACGTTTAAGATATGCTCTAATGTAATAGGTTCAAAATATAAACGATCAGCAATCTCATAATCGGTACTTACCGTTTCTGGATTGTTGTTCATCATGATGGTTTCAAATCCAAGCTTTTGCAAGGTGAGAACCCCATGTACTGCACTATAATCAAACTCGACTCCTTGCCCAATTCGAATCGGACCAGAGCCAATGATCAATGCACGCTGCTTTGTTTTCTCCTGATGCTCTCCATCACTTTTGCCAAAGTACGTGGAATAGAAGTAATTCGTTTTCGCATCAAATTCCGCAGCACAAGTATCGACAATTTTAAATGAAGCCGCAATGCCATATTCCAGGCGAAGCTGTCTAATCGCCTCTTCACTGCTTCCCGTGAGAGAAGCGATCGTTTCATCAAGGAAGCCTTTTTCCTTTACCTTTTTCAAGGTGTCTTTGGATAGAGTTCCCTTATGATTCTTCAGTTCTTGCTCGAGTGTGATCATATGTTTGAACACATGTAAGAAAAATAGATCGATTTGCGTCATTTGATGAATCGTTTCAACCGTTTCTTGTCTAGAAAGAAGCTCCATGACAGCGAAAAAACGACGATCGTCTGGCGTTTTGATTAATTCAAATAATTGTTCAGTCGATTGCTCTTTCAGTTCTGGCAAATGAAAGCCCTTTGTTTTGATTTCAAGTGATGCGACTGCTTTTTGAATGGCAGACTCTAAATTACGGTCAATGGCCATGACTTCACCAGTAGCCTTCATTTTTGTGCCTAATTTACGATCTGCATGTTTAAATTTATCAAACGGCCAGCGCGGGAATTTCACGACGACATAATCAAGTGCCGGCTCAAAGCTAGCATAAGTTGTGCCTGTGAGCGGGTTTTTCAATTCGTCTAGTGTATAGCCCACCGCAAGCTTTGCAGCCATTTTTGCAATCGGATAGCCTGTTGCTTTTGATGCAAGAGCTGAAGAACGACTGACCCGTGGATTTACCTCGATGACAAAGTATTCTTTACTGAGTGGATCAAGAGCAAATTGAATGTTGCAACCGCCGACTACATCCAGCGCTGAAATAATTTTCAGGCTCGCTGAACGGAGCATTTGATAATCCTGATCCGTTAATGTTTGGGATGGTGCAACGACAATTGAGTCCCCTGTATGCACACCAACCGGATCGATATTTTCCATATTACATACAGTGATACACGTATTTTGACGATCTCTCATGACCTCATACTCGACTTCTTTGAAGCCAGCAATGCTTTTTTCAACTAAACACTGATGAATTGGACTCGCTAAAAGGGCTCCTTCAATAAGCGGTTTAAACGCCTCTTCTGTTAAAGCGATTCCTCCACCTTTACCGCCAAGTGTGTACGCTGGTCGAAGAATGACTGGGAAGCCTACTTCTTTTGCAAATTGAAGGGCATCTTTCGCATTATCCACAATTTCACTATCTGGCACAGGTTCGTTCAAATGTTTCATGAGAGCACGGAATTTCTCACGATCTTCACCGTTTTCAATTGTTTCAACTGACGTTCCGAGCAGTGTCACCCCATGCTTTTTCAGCACACCGGCTTTTTCTAACTCGACAGCAAGGTTTAAAGCGGTCTGTCCGCCAAGGTTAGCTAAAAGACCATCTGGTTTTTCCTTTTCAATGATTCTTGTCACTGAATCAACTGAAAGCGGTTCAAAATAGATTTCATCAGCAAATGACTCATCTGTCATAATGGTTGCTGGGTTGTTATTCACTAAGATGACTTTGTAGCCCTCTTCTTTTAAGGCCATACATCCTTGTGTTCCTGAGTAATCAAATTCTGCTGCCTGACCAATGATGATTGGACCAGACCCGATGACTAGGATGGTTTGTATGCTTTGATCTTTAGGCATGTGCGACTTCTCTCCTTGCTTGTTTCACTTTCTCAATAAAATCATCGAATACCCATTCACTTTCAGCAGGCCCTGGGTGTGCTTCTGGATGAAATTGAACGGACATAATCAGCTTCTCTTTATGAATGAATCCTTCTACAGATCCATCGTTGACGTGAAGGAATTTCACATCCACTTCTTTGTCATTCATGCTTTTTTCATTCACAACATAGCTGTGATTTTGACTTGTCATGAAGACACGTTTTGATTCTGTATCTTGTACGGGATGGTTCGCCCCGCGGTGGCCAAAAGGAAGCTTATACGTATCCCCGCCCAGTGCAAGAGCGATTAATTGATGACCTAAGCAGATACCAAGTGTCGGGAAGGTCATCATGATGTCATGAATCGTCTTTAAATATGGTTTCATTGTTTTGGGATCTCCAGGTCCGTTTGACAGAAGAACCGCATCTGGCTTGATCTCAAACACCTTTTCCATTTGTTTATAAGGAATGACTGTTACTTTACAGCCGCGCGCCTCAAGTGAATCTGCAATTGACTTTTTAAAGCCAAAATCAATGAGCGCCACATGTTCCTCGCCGCTGCCCTGTGTGTAGATCTCATTCTCTGCTACCTGCTCGACAACATTGTCTTGCTTCATGGCTGGCGGCGTTTCGTTTTCGTCTAAACTTAATACAGCGTTCATTGTGCCATTTGCCCGGATGTTTTGCACGACTGCACGAGTATCTGCATGTGTCAGAAGTGGAATGTTCCACTTCTGTAAATAATCCTTTAAGCTTACCGCAGCAAGATGGTGAGAAAAATGCTCGGCTGCCTCATAGACAACCACAGCTTTTACTTGTGGCTTTTTGCTCTCAAAATCTTCATGATTGATGCCGTAATTTCCGATCAGTGGATAGGTGAAAACAATGATTTGACCTTTATAGGAAGGGTCTGTGAGCACCTCTTGATAACCTGTCATGCCTGTAAAAAAGACCACTTCACCAGTGATGCCAGCTTCTCCTGTCAGATCTCCTTCAAAAGAGGCTCCATCTTCTAAATTTAAATAACCTTTCATGCTTGTGTCACCCCAAATTGAATAATTAATTATATAAATGCATTTTTATGCGTACTGGTGTAAAAAAAATTTACACCGTCACCGTTTCATTTGCTAACACTTGAATGATCGCTTCTATCGCTTGATCCAATTCTGCTTTCTCCACATTCAGTGGAGGCAATAAACGAATGACATTCGGACCAGCTGGAAGCACCAGTAAACCTTGTTCTCTAAGAGCTGTGATGTAGTCACCTACTGGCTGATGACACTCAATGCCTGCCATCAATCCTTTTCCACGTACTTCTTTGACGATGTTCAGCTGTTTGACATCTTGCAGTTTTTCTAAAAGGTAAGCACCTTTTTCTTTGACTTCTGAAAGAAAGTCTTCTTTGAATATGACATCAAGTGTCGCATTCACAGCTGCCATGGCGAGCATGTTGCCACCAAATGTGGTTCCGTGAGAACCTGGTGAGAAAGCGTCTCCTAATGCTTTTTTCCCTATGACCGCACCGACCGGGAAGCCATTTCCTAGACCTTTTGCAGCTGAGATAATATCAGGATCAAGTCCCACTTGCTCGTATGCAAATGCTGTTCCTGTGCGCCCAATGCCCGTTTGAATTTCATCAACGATGAGCAGTGCTTGATGCTTTTTGCAAAACGCTTGAACTGCCTCTAGAAATTCTGCTGTAGCTGGATTCACTCCACCTTCACCTTGCACAACTTCCAGCATAACCGCTGCCACATCATCGACTTCACACGCTGACATAGCGTCAGGGTCATTAAATGGTACATAGTGAAAGCCTGCTAGCATGGGTCCGAAACCGGTTTTGATTTTATCTTGACCTGTGGCAGCCATTCCAGCATAGGTACGCCCATGGAAAGAGTCCAAAAATGTCACGATATTTGTTTTCCCTGTGGCTTTACGCGCTAATTTAATAGCACCTTCATTTGCCTCAGCCCCGCTATTGCAGAAAAATACGAGATCCCCTGAACTATTTGCTGCCAGCTTTTCTGCTGCTTTTTCTTGCAGTCCATTTTCAAATAGATTCGATACATGCCAAACGTGATCTAGTTGTTCCTTGATGGCTTGATTCACATTTGGGTGATTGTGGCCTAAATTCGTGACCGCAATGCCTTGAATAAAGTCTAAATATTTTTTCCCGTTTGTATCGACTGCCCAAGAACCTGCTGCCTCTTTAATTTCAATATTCCACCGGCCATATGTTTGAAAGAGATGACTCACAGGACCGCCTCCTTTTGTTTCACAATTCGTGTTCCTTTAAAGGTTTCCCCTGTAAATATACTGCCTTTGCCATTCACGATCATGACTTCATCCACATCTCCTGATAAAGCACTTAAAGCAGATTGTACTTTTGGAATCATTCCCCCGGAAATAATGCCTTCATCAATCAGTGAAAGAGCTTCTTGTTCGGTGACGACATCTAACAACTCACCATTTTTCAAAATGCCTTCAACATCTGTGACAAACATGAGCTTATCGGCTTTCATGGCTCCTGCGACAGCTGATGCTGCTAAATCGGCATTCACATTTAAGGTTTGACATTCTTCCGTCATAGATAACGGAGCAATGACAGGAATGAATTGTTTATCCATTAATGCTTCTGCCATTTCAGGATTGACTTCTTTGATTTCGCCAACGTACCCATAAACATCTTGATCGAGAAAATCAGCGACAAGCATCTGACCATCTTTACCAGAAACGCCGACAGATGATATATCATGTTTTGCGAGCTCTGAAACAAAGTATTTATTCACCGTTCCTGAAAGAACCATTTCGGCTACCTCTAACACAGGCTTCGTTGTTTTACGCTGTCCATCAACGAATTCTGTTTTCACCTCTAATCTTTGCAGCATGTTGGTGATTTCAGGTCCTCCGCCATGTACGATAGCAAGCTTAAATCCAGCAGCTTGAAGTGAGCGGACATTTTCATAAAAGGTATCTGAAAGTTCTCGAATGACACTGCCTCCACACTTGAACACGATCGTTTTATCCATGTCTATCCCCTTCATTATGTGCGATAGCTCGCGTTAATTTTCACGTAATCATAGGTAAGGTCACAGCCCCACGCTGCCGCTTCACCATTTCCTTCATTCATTTGAATCAAAATCGTAATCTCATCCTGCTCTAAATACGCTTTTGCTTCCTCCACACTTGAACACGATCGTTTTATCCATGTCTATCCCCTTCATTATGTGCGATAGCTCGCGTTAATTTTCACGTAATCATAGGTAAGGTCACAGCCCCACGCTGCCGCTTCACCATTTCCTTCATTCATTTGAATCAAAATCGTAATCTCATCCTGCTCTAAATACGCTTTTGCTTCCTCTTCTGAGAAAAGCTGCGGTTCATTATGTTTAAACAGACATTGTCCGCCTAAATAGACTTCAACCTCTTCTGGTGTAACGGAAGCTGCGCTATGACCGATGGCTCCGACAATCCGGCCCCAGTTTGCATCCGTACCGTATACGGCTGTTTTCACAAGACTTGAACCAACGATTTTTTTCGCAATGATGCCAGCTTCCAAGTTATTTTTAGCTCCAACCACTTTCGCTTCGATTAATTTGGTTGCGCCTTCTCCATCTCTAGCAATCTCTTTGGCTAAATCCTCACAAGCTAGTTTTAAGCCTTCTTTAAACAATGGCCATTCTGGATGCTCTTCATTCAGCGCATCATTTTCTGCCATGCCATTTGCCATCACAAGTACCATATCGTTTGTCGATGTTTCTCCATCGACGGTAATTTGATTAAAGGTCACATCCGTAATGTCACGAAGCGCATTTTGCAAAGCTTCCTGCTCGACATTTGCATCTGTTGTGACAAAGCCAAGCATTGTCGCCATGTTCGGATGAATCATGCCAGAGCCTTTCGCTGCGCCTGAAATGAGAATCTCTTTTCCGTCTATCGTAAGGGTGTATGTTGTATTTTTAATGACCGTATCTGTCGTTAAAATCGCCTCTTCAAAATGGCCTTTTTCTGCTTTTGCTTCTTTCAGCTGGGTGATGCCTTTTTTGATTTTATCCATATCCAGACATTCTCCAATGACACCAGTAGAAGAAACTGCAATGTAATCAGGCGCTATCCCTAACATGTCTGCACAGGCTGCCTGCATTTCGTATGCATCTTTTAATCCCTGCTCACCGGTACAAGCATTGGCGATGGCACTATTGACAATCACACCTTTTAATTGTCCTGTCTTTTTTAAGCTTTTTTGAGTGACTTGTAGAGGCGCAGCTTGAAAGTGACTTTGTGTGTATACCGCTGCACTCGCTGCTGGTACTTCACTGATGATCAAGCCAAGGTCTTTTTTTGAATAGCGTAATCCAATGTGAATTCCCTTCGCTTCAAAGCCTTTTGGTGATGATACATCACCGTCTATTTTGACAATGCTTTTTTCATTTAATTCAATCATGTTTGTTGTCTCCCCTGTTCTTATGGATAAAGAGGTGTCATTGTGAGGCCCGCCTCTTCATGTAAGCCTTTGATGATGTTGAAGTTTTGAACCGCTTGGCCGGCGGCGCCTTTCATTAGATTGTCTATGACCGACACGATCGTCAGTCTGCCTGTTCGCTCATCTAAATGAAAGCCGATGTCACAGAAGTTACTGCCGTATACTTCTTTTGTTTGCGGATAAACCCCGTGATCTCTCACTCTGACAAAATAGGAATCTTCATAAAAGCCTTTCATACGCTTCATCAATTCATCTTTTGTGACATCTGATTTCAATTGTGTATACATCGTCGCCATAATCCCTCTTGTCATCGGGACAAGATGCGTTGAAAATGTGATATTTGCCGTTTGTGGATTCCATTCTCTTAATACTTGTTCTATTTCAGGTGTGTGTTGATGCTCATTCACCTTATAAATTTTAAAGTTGTCATTCAGTTCTGAAAAATGCGTTCCTAGTGAGGCAGATCGTCCGGCACCGGACACCCCTGTTTTCGCATCTATAATGATCATAGATTCATCAATTAAATTCTGTTTCATCAGTGGTGCTAAGCCGAGAAGAACTGCGGTAGGAAAGCAGCCGGGGTTTGCAATCACTTCAGCCTGCTCAATTTTTTCACGATTCAGTTCAGATAAACCGTACACAGCTTGTTGGACGGATGCTTCATCTGCTGCCCTTCGTTTATACCAAGCTTCGTAAATTGCTCCATCTTGAATGCGCAGGTCACCTGATAAATCAATGATTGGCACCCCTTGATTCATGAGCTTCGGCGAAAGTTCACTTGATACGCCTGCTGGTGTCGCTAAAAACACAGCATCTGTTTCTCGCACAATGGCAGCCGGATCAATGGCTTTTAATGTTTGATCTGCAATGTTTGTCAGATGCGGATAAGATTGACTGTATGATTGCCCATCACCACTTGATGAATACAATATACATTCCTCCACATGTGGATGGTGCTTGAAGATACGAACCAATTCCGCACCACCGTACCCTGTAGCACCTATAATACCTATTTTCAACGTCAATACACCCTCTTGATCTTTGTGAAATTATTTAACATTATAACATGTATAAAAATTAATTCAATTGTATATTTAATATTTGTTTTCATTTTTTTTCATAAAAAAATCCGCATATCTTCGTGAGACATGCGGATTTATCTTTCGTTTTTCATATTGATGACCATGAGCGCACTGCATAAATATAATAAGGAGCTTGCATAAAAAATGAAATGGACGGTAAAGAAATCGGCAAACAGGCCTCCAAGCATAATGGCGATGGATGAAAAAAGAGCTGTCCAAAAATGATAGTGCCCGACTTCTTTCATTCTTTTCTTCTCAGTTGTCAGTTCTGTAACGAGCAGTTTCTCCCCGTGCTTTTGAAAACCACCAAGCGCACCTAGTGCAAGCTGTATCATATACACTTGCTCCACTTCTGTAATATGCGGAAAAAGCAGCAAAAGAAAAGCCATACCGAACGAATGAATGATTAAAAAGAGCCGCCTGTCGGTTGTTTCAGGCAGTTTTCCTAAGAGTAAATGAATAAACGCGCCGCTTAAACCAAACAGACCATACGCGAGACCAAACTGAGAATAACTTGATCCAACATTTTTAATAAACAGAATGTAAAAAGGAAAGATCAGACTACTGGCGAAAAACAGCAGGCTTTGTGAGTAGACGAACCATTTCATTGCTTTTGCATTCATTGTGTATTGTACCTTTCATAAAAATAGTTGATAAACCTGCCATCTGGATCTGCCTGCTTTTTCTTTTGAAAGAATACATCGGCTTTAGGATACGCCCGTTTCATTTGTGCCTTTGTTTGATAAGGCATGTACGGTAAGTAAAAGCTTCCATGGTGCCGCAGGGTGACATCTGTCATTTGCCGGATAAGCCGCTCCGCTTCTGCCTTTTCTTCTTTCTTAAAACCGTAATTCACAAGAAGAACAAGTGCAAACATATCTTGTTTTGCATATGAAAGATCCGCTTTTTCATTTTTTTGTACATAGCGTATCGTGATATTCATTAAATTCAACTCTTCATGTTGTAATAGGTCTCTCATTTCATCTATATACGCACGAAAACGATCAACCGGAACAAAATATTCTTGCAGCACATCAGTGTCCGACTCATTTTCATATTCTAAAAATGCAGAATCAGACCGCATCACATTGTTTCTTGTGATCAACTGTCCATTTTGACTTTGGAAATATTTCTTTTGCAAATTCCATAGCAGATCTTTCCCCATATCAAATCTTCTCGAAAGGCCGAGCATAAATTTTAAGGGCATGACAAGCTGATCTTCTTTGAGCTCCCGATATGATTCTATCTCTTGATCAGAAGAGAGGCTGTAATTGGTGACATACATCTCTTTCAAAAAGTGTTTTTTCGCTGTTGAGATTCTTGCAAGATGCATGCGTACCTCTTTATTGTCTTTTACATGCTTTTGAAAATACTCGGTGTATTCACGATAATCAAGAGAGGTTGTTTCCATTTTATATAATTCATCCTTTGTTAATGAAAGTTCAACTTCTAAAATCACGCCGAACAAACCGTATCCTCCAATGACAGCCGTAAATAAGTCATCGCCTGGCTTAACTGTGATGATCCCGCCATCTGCTTTTAACAGTCTGAAGGAACGAACTGTGTCAATGAGTGATCCGTAGCGAATGTCACGTCCATGTGCGTTTGCGCTTAATGACCCTCCAACCGTAAAGATATTTTGCGATTGCATCACCTTCACCGCAAGACCGTATGGGTTTACAAATTTTTGAATATCATCCCATGTGGCGCCGCTTTGGACACGAATGGTCTGCTTGTTTTCATCAAAGGCTAAAATCCGGCGGAATTTAGTCATATCAAGCACGATCCCATTTTCATAATACGTGTGGCCGCCCATGCTATGCTGCTTCCCGGCAATTGAAATCGGTAGATGTTTCTCCTTTGCTTCTTCCAATGCTTCTTTTAAAGTCTCTATTTCTTTACCTTGAACAACTTTTTTTATTTTGACAGGCATGAGATGGCTGACATCTGTAAACGCCTCGAGATTTTGCCTTTTGTGTGCTTGACCTTCGCGTACGGTGATTGATGCAAAAAATGCAGCAGCATATCCCATGAAAAGAACGATCCATATCCACTTTCGTTTCATTATAGGTACTCCGTTCTATGAAATTACGTCCATTATATCAAACCATTCTCTCCCCACATCTTAATTTTTCATAAAAAAACCTGGTACGAGTTAACTCATACCAGGCGTTTTTCATATGTGCTTATTGAATACCGAGCGCGATTTTAGCGTATCTTGACATTTTGTCTCTTGTCCAAGGCGGATTCCATACGATGTGAACTTCTGTTTCTTTCACATCAGGCAGGTCGCTTAATGCTTTTTTGACTTCATCCACGATAATTGGGGCTAAAGGACAACCCATTGATGTTAAGGTCATGGTGACATCTGCTTTTCCATTCTCATCAAGATCGACATCATAGACAAGTCCAAGATTGACGATGTCGACATTTAACTCAGGGTCAATCACCTGTTCTAGGGCGCCTAAAATATTTTCTTTCAATGCTTCATCCATGATATCCACTCCTTTTTCCATTAGTATAACGTACTTTTTCTTTTGACTAAACGTTTGTGCTTTTCAGATGTGTCACAAACCAGTCAACCGTTTCAAACATCGCTTGTCTTGAGACCTTGTGGCCTGCTTGTTCATCTGTGATAAAACGAATTAGGTGCGGGTCTTGCTTATATTGTGTTGCCGCTAACTCGTCATATAATGCTTTAGCGTGGCGATAAGGGACAACAGGATCATTTTCCGCATGCCAGAATAACAGCGGTCTTTTGTTCAATCGATCCGTTTGCAGCGTTAAATCATAAGGGCGCAAAGTGTTTAATTGCTGATTGACCTCTTCGTCCGTGATGTCTTTCATCAAACCTTTGTGACGCATGTCCATGATTTGTGCCTTTAGAAAAGTCGTATATTTTGGACTGCCCATTAAGCTGACGCCCGCTTTAATCCAATCATGCTTTGCAAGTGCACCAAAGGTGGTGATGCCTCCCATCGATGTACCAGCGACGCCTATCAGATCGGCTTCAATCAATTGTTTTTCTTGAAAATGTGTTTTGAGTATGTCGATTTCACGAATTTCGTTCAGGACAATTTCCCAGAACTTTGATGCTAGTTCCTCTAAGCTGAGGTTTTCTGATCTTACACCATGATAAGCACAGTCAGGCAAAATGACTCTCATGCCTTTTTCCGCCAAATGAAAGGCGAAGTGTAAGTTGTGCTCACGTGCACTTGTAAACCCGTGTATGAAAAATACAAGCGGCAGCGGTTTTTCTTTATTTTCAGCTTTTACGATATGTAAAAATGGAATATCGTGTTCAATTTGCTCATCAATGGTGATCACAGCCTATGAATCCTCCTTTATCATTCCCGTCTTTGTTTATTTTAACATGTAGACAACGAAGATGTGATAAAGATACACTATAGATAGAGGCATCCGCACCATTTGCCTCCTATTACTTACAGATCAAAGGAGATTTTATGGAGACCAAACCTTATCTAATCGCACTTGACCTGGATGGCACCTTATTAAAAGATGATAAAACCATTTCTACGCACACGCTTGACGTCATTCAAAAAGTGAAAGACAGTGGGCATCATGTATGTATATCAACAGGCCGGCCATTTCGTTCCAGCTCTCCTTATTATCAGCAATTACAACTCGATTCACCGATTGTGAACTTTAACGGAGCGTTTGTCCATCATCCTCTTGATGAAAAATGGGGCAGATTTCACACGTCACTTGATCTTCAAGTTGTTAAACAGCTTGTGGACATCTGTGAGGAGTATAAAGTGCACAATGTGTTAGCTGAAGTGTTAGACGATTTGTATTTCCATTATCATGATGAAAAACTCATTGATATATTTAATATGAATGCAAATAAAGTAACCGTTGGAGACCTTAGAAACAACCTTGGAGAGAATGTGACAAGTGTCTTAATTCACGCAAAAGAAGAAGACGTTGGAGCCATTCGGAGCTATTTAACAGATGTTCATGCAGAAGTAATTGATCACCGGCGATGGGCCGCTCCGTGGCATGTGATTGAAATCATTAAAACAGGCATGAACAAAGCCGTTGGACTGCAAAAGATCAGTGATTATTACGGTGTTCCTAAGGAGCGAATTGTGGCATTTGGAGATGAAGACAATGATTTAGAGATGCTTGAATTTGCTGGATGCGGCGTTGCGATGGGCAACGGGATTGACGCAGTGAAACGCATCTCAAATGAAGTCACAGATACGAATGAACAAGATGGGATTGCAAAATTCCTAACGAATTACTTCTCACTTTAATTTTTCCATTCATACATAGCCAAAGGAATCGGGCATACTACCATTAGACAGGTTGACCTGTCAGCTTGTGTAAAGGGGCGGATTCCGAATGGGTAAAAGAAGCAAATCGAAACGCTTTATACAACAAGGTAAAGATTCAGTCAGTCTACATGACGCACGTTTTCCTTATCGTTCCACACTTGAAGAAGCGGCGGAGGACCGAGGAAATATGAAGACTGATGCTTCTGGAGGTTCATTGTGAGAAACGAACTTTTTGATCAAGCCAAATCATTTACTGAAGAAGCACTTACTTCTTCATTTTCATCTGGGTTAGAGCGTCAACAGGCTGTCAAGCGAGCAAAAAATGCCGTATCATCTGCATTTGCCAACTCGACAGATGCAGAAAGAAACCAGTTGCATACCTTCCAAGACCTGCTTGATGATCTTTAACGTAAAAAAGCTGTCCACTATTTGGACAGCTTTTTCTTATTCTCAACAAGCAGGCCGCTTATTTCACCTGGAACGTTTTCTTTTCCGTGATTTGCTTCAGCCCTTCTGCTTTTCCTTTAAACATTACGATCACTTCGTACGTTCCCGGCTTTACACCGTTTGACCACGTATCTTGAAAATCATACGTTTCGTCTTTTTTCAGTACAAAAGATTGGATAGCCTGTGTGAACATACGGTCTTTCGAATAGCGGTATTGTTCATTCCCGTTTTCGTCATACACAGTTAGCTCGAATTTCTGGCTTGTGTTAAAAGTAAATTCAATATCTCGATCTGATTCATTTTTCAGTGACATGTTAAATTGAACCGAAGAACCTTTTTGGACGGGGTCTACTGTGAGTACAACCGTTTTTTCTCCCATTTGACCGGAAACCTCCTTGTCTGGTTCATCCTTTTTTTGTTGTCCACAAGCTGCTAAAACCAATAAAACGAGAAGAAGCACCAAACCTTTTTTCATCTTCTACCCACCCTTTAATCTCGTCTGAAAAATCCAAGAATATTGGTTGTTTGAACAATATTCGTAAAGGCTTTTGGATCGACTTCTTTAATAATTTGTTCAAGTTCATACAGCTCATACCTTGTAATAACAATCACCATCATTTCTTTGTTCTCGTTGGTAAATGCGCCTTTCGCAGGTACAGTCGTAATGCCTCTGACCATTTTTCCATAAATAGCTTCTTTGATTTCATCTGCTTTCTTCGTCACAATCATCGCCGTCAGCTTCTCGTGTCTTGTATGAATGGCATCAATGACCCTAGTGGTCACATATAATGTGACAAGGGTATATAATGCTTTCTCCCAACCTTGTAATAATCCTGCTGTAAAAATGATGATTCCGTTTAAAATGAAGAAATACGTGCCGACTGGCTTATCCTTCCATTTCGCTAAAATCATCGCAAGGATGTCGAGACCGCCGGTTGATGCCCCGTATTTCAGCGTGATTCCAATCCCAAGTGCAGAGATCACACCGCCAAACACAGCATTTAATAAGATATCTTCAGAAACGCTCTGCTCTGGTAAAATGCCAAGGAAAATGGTTGTCAGTGCTACACTGATAATGCTATACAAAGTAAAGGAACGGCCAACCTTCATCCAGCCTAAAATGCCGACTGGAATGTTTAAAATAAATAATAGGATCCCTGTTGATAAATAAAATGGCGCATATTGATCGATTAAACTGGATAACAGCTGGGCTACCCCTGTAAAACCGCTCGCATATACGTCAGCTGGGATTAAGAATAAATTCAGTCCAATCGCATTGAGTAATGCACCAATGACGACGACAATGAGTTTTTTTGCTTCTCCAATGAACATGTTGTCATTCCTCCACTTACCATTCTCTCTATGGTTTTCCCTAAAATTTAGAATTTGAACACGAAAAGATGATTTCTATGATATAGTTAGGCTAAAAAGATGTAAAATATGGCTAATTTCTTTTAGAAAGAAGGGATTTATATGACTGTTCATATCATAGCAGACAGTGCTGCTGATCTGCCTCTTTCTTATTATGATGAACATCACATGACACTCATTCCGCTGCGTGTGTTACTTGGGGAGCAGGAATTTGAGGATTTACTCACCATTGAACCAAAACAAGTATTTGATGCGATGAGACAAGGTGCAAGTCCCAAAACGTCACAACCTTCACCAAACCGAATCAAGGAAGCCTTTGTTTCTTTAGCAAAAACTCATACATCCGCACTTTATGTCGCTTTTTCATCAGAGCTTTCAGGTACATACCAAACCGCTGTGATGATGGCAAACGAAGTAAAGGAAGAATACCCTGATTTCGATTTGCGAATCATTGATTCTAAATGTGCTTCACTTGGCTATGGACTTGCTGTCAAACACGCTCAATCACTTGCCAGTGACGGAAATACAATACAAGAAATTGAAACGTCTGTAAAGCATTTTTGTGAATCTTTACAACATATTTTTACTGTAGACGATTTATCGTATTTAGCAAGAGGCGGAAGAATCAGTAAAGCGTCTGCATTTGTTGGCGGTTTGTTAAGCATTAAACCCATTTTACACGTCGAGGATGGAAAACTGATACCGCTTGAAAAAATACGCGGACGTAAAAAACTGCTGAAACGCATTATTGAACTGATGAAAGAGCGCGGAACGGACTGGTCGAACCAAACAGTCGGCATTAGTCATGGTGATGATCCTGCACTTGCAGAAGACATGAGGCAATTGATCGAAACCGAATTTCATCCAAAAGAAATAGATATTCATATCATCGGTGCTGCTGTTGGGTCCCATTCAGGTCCTAGCACGCTTGCGATCTTCTTTACAGGCAAACCCTCATAAAAAGCACCCTTCCCTCAACATGTAGGGAAGGGTGCTTTTCTTATGAAAGTTTAAATCGATGAACGGTTTCATTTAACCTCGCCGTCATACTCATCAGTTCTTCTACCTGTTTGTTCATTTGATGGAACGATTGCAGCTGTTCATTGGCCGAGGCAGAAATTTCTTCGCTGCCTGCTGCTGTTTCTTCTACAACTGCACTAATATTTTCAATCGAGTGCAGCACTTGTCCGCCAAGCTCTGTCGATTGAATAATTTGGTCATTTAAAAATGCCATTTCTTCTTTAATATGCTGTGCTTTTGTTTCTATATCTTCAAAGGAGTGTGAGGTTTTGTCCATCGCATCCTGCTGCTGAAGAGAAAGCTTAACCCCTTCTTGCACGGTTTGACTAATGGACTGAATGCCTCTTTCAATATGACTGACCATGTCAAAGATTTGTCTTGTTGCGTTAGATGATTCATCTGCAAGCTTACGAATTTCATCTGCTACAACGGCAAAGCCTTTTCCAGCTTCCCCTGCTCTAGCCGCTTCAATCGCCGCATTTAGCGAGAGTAGGTTGGTCTGGTCCGCAATGTCAGAAACCGTTTTGGCCATTGCCGAGATTCCGCTGGCGTATTGAGTGAATTCTCCTGCTGACTGCTCGATTTGCCTTGTTGCATGTGTATTTTTTTCGATTGCTGTTTTTGTTTCTGTTAACGTGTGCTTTCCGCTTTCCACTGCTTCAATGGCATCCTCTGTACTGCGGATGACCGTTTGTGATCGTTCGGAATTTTTACGTCCATGCTGATCCATTTTCTCAATTAAACTAACGCCATGCTGGAGGTCTTCTGAAATCGCTTGTGAACCATTTGCCATCTCGTCTGTCGAAACAGACACTTGATTCGCAGATTCCATCAGCTTTTTGTTTTCATCATCTAACTGGATCGAGAAATTCTCCACTTGACTTGAGACATTGCTGATTTCTTTAATTAGACTAATCAGCTGATCTGTCATTTGATTGAATGATTCATTTAAGACGCCGATCTCATCCTTACGCTGGATGTCCATCCGCTCCACAGCAAGGTTTCCTTCTGCAATCTGCTTGGCCCGGTAGGATAGTGATTTGATTGGTGTCACGATGGATCTCGTTAAACCAATATTTAAAAAGACGGAGATGACAATCAGTGTGAGTGCTGCGACGAGTGCACTTGTGATGATCCACTGCACATTTTCTGCTGCATTCTCTAGATTTTGTTCATACGCTTCTTGTGCTCTTTTATTCATCGTATGCACGTCGTTTAAGACACCATCAATTCTTGCTGCCACACGTCTTGCATCAGATGCATTTTTTTCACCAATGGCATTGTTGGCTTCCTTGGTCCACGTGTCAAACTTTGAATTTAACCTCGTTAATGCTTCTTTGTTCATATTTCCTGCGTTTTTGTTTAACGTTTGCAGCTGTTTTTTTGCTGTAGAGATATCGTTTTGAACGACCTCTAGCTGTTCATCTGAAAGTGTCATGGAATAGTTGGTCATGGCTTGTTCAACACTTTCAAAGCTCGCCTTCGTTTTTTGTACGTTGAGTAAAGTTTGAACTTCTGTTTCATTCGATGATTGGATCTTTGTCATGCTGACAATGATAAAGGCGATGACACCAACCGCTAAAAGAAGTGAGATGAGTGAGTTGAGCAAAATTTTAACGCGTAAGCTCATGATGCTGCCCCCTCTTCTTTCAGAAGCGTCTGCTTCAGTCCATTTATTTTTTTGGTCAATTTCTCAGCATCCTTGAGCACTCGGATTCTTGCCATATCGATTCCGTCATTGCTTAAGTCATAGACGATATGCCCGCTTTTGATTTGATTGTTCTTTACGAGCTGTTCGCTGAATTGATAGACCACTTCATCGACTTTTTTGACCATGGACGAAATCACAGCTTTTTCAGCTGTATAGTACTGATCGCTGTCTACGCCAATTGCATATTTGCCTTGTGATTGCGCTTCTTTTAATACACCAACACCCGTATAGCCGGCTGCGGCGTATAAAACATCTGCTTTCTTTTTGATCATTTCTTTAGCAATTTTACTACCTTTGCCTGCGTCACTAAATGTACCTGCATAGGTGGACAGGATGTTGATTTTCGGATTCACAGATTTGGCGCCTTTCTGAAATCCTTTTTCAAAACGATGAATGAGATCCGCATCGACACCGCCAACAAATCCAATGACATCACTTTTCGTTGTCATGGCAGCAAGTGCTCCTGCTAAATAGCTGCCTTGCTCTTCTTTAAATGTCACGGAGGTCACATTTTTCAGCTCAGATACGGCATCGATCAGCAAGAATTGCTTCTTCGGATATGTTTTTGCGACTTTTTCTAAGTCTTCTTGCATACTGAAGCCTACACCGATGATCAGGTCATTGCCATCTTTTACGAGCTCTGTCAGCCCTTTTTCGTATGTATCCGTTTCTGCAATTTCTCTATAATCAAATTCAATGCCAAGCCCGTCACGTGCTTTTTCTAAACCTTTAAATGAAGAATCGTTAAATGATTGATCACCAAGACCATCGTCTGTCAGCATGACGCCAATATGCTTCACATTTGACTTCGGTGGTCCTCCCTGTTGATTGCTGCATGAGGCGAGTACCATGAGCATGGCTGCCATCAGAAGTATTGAGATCTTCACTTTCATCCAAAAACACACTCCTTTTATCATCCTTACTTCTTTCTTATCGGATTTGAAAGGCGTTGTTTCAATGATAAAAGGAAGGTTTTTCAGCTTTTTTTATGACTTTTTTCACTGAAAAAACCCATTATTTATGGCAAAAATAAAAAAGTGAGCAAATGCTCACTTTTTTTCATATGTCCAGCCTTCTTTTTGGAAGACTAGGTCATTTTTCATCAGATGACCTAGTGCTCGTTTAAAGGCCGCCTTGCTCATTTGAAATCGTTCACGTATATCTTCTGGATCACTTTTGTCCCAGTAAGGCATGGCACCATTTCGGGTTCTCATATAAGTTAGAATTTCTTCTGCATCAACAGATAACGCGTCCTGCTTTCTAGGAAGCAAAGAAACGTTCACGGTTCCATCCTCTTTCACCGCAATAACGCGGCCTGTAACGGTCGAACCTAACCTTGGTTCTTCCTTTCGTTCTGTGCGGTGGATAAATCCTCTCACTCCTGTATCTGTCAGCATAAAGGAGCCTGTCGCAATTAAGCGATAAATTGTCCCAGTGATTTCTTTGTTCATTAAGGTTTCTGGCGCCTCAGTAAACAATTCACTGATCACGTCTTCAGTGGCTGGCTTTGCGAACATTCTACCGTAGCTTGTGACTTTCAGCATACAGTAGAGTTTGTCTCCTTTTTTCGGCCATGCTTCCTCAAAAGGCGGGAGGTGTTCTGTTGCAACAAGTGCATCCTTTGATAGCCCGACATCGACAAATGCGCCCATGTCTTCTACAACATCTACGACTTCTACCCAGCCGTATGTATGTGCATTGATTGTAGGCATTTTCATCGTCGCAGCTAGTCTTTCTTCATGATCTACATATAAGTAGACCTCTACTTCATCTCGGTCATCAATATCCTCTGTCATCTCACTGCGGTGCAAGAGGACCGAATCTTCACCATCTGTCAAAAAGTAGCCGTACTCCATCTCGTTATCTATTTGCAAGGTCAATTGCTCACCTGGTCTCATGTTCTCTTCCTTCCTATCTGCTCATAAAAGAGCGTTCGTTCATCTTTTGATTCACTTTATTCTACTATACTTCTTTCAACATGAACATCTCTAGTTCTGTTAGCTAAAGTGGACAAACTGCACTTGATTTATACTGCAAGCGGCTGAACTCTTTGATTTGTCTATATGATAAAGTTTCTTCTTCCCCTGTTTGCATGATAAAATAGACGCAATATCTATACTTGGAGGTCATGTGTTATGGCAAAAGAAAGTTCATTTGATATTGTATCGAAGGTGGAACTGCCAGAGGTGCAAAACGCCATTCAAGCAGCGCTAAAAGAAATTAAAAACCGTTATGATTTTAAAGGAAGTAAAAGTGATATTTCACTCGAAAAAGAAGAGCTCGTTCTCATCTCAGATGATGACTTCAAGCTTGAACAGCTAAAAGATGTGCTTGTGACAAAGCTGATTAAACGAAATGTGCCGACTAAAAACATCGACTACGGAAAAACTGAACATGCTCTAGGCGGAACAGTACGCCAGCGTGCCAAGCTGATTAGTGGTATCGATAAAGACAATGCCAAAAAGATCAACGCACTCATTAAGCAATCTGGCATCAAAGTGAAGTCGCAGTTTCAGGATGACCAAGTGCGTGTAACAGGGAAAAATAAAGATGATTTACAAGAGGTCATTTCACTCATGCGCAAAGCAGATTTGCCGATTGACGTCCAATTTATAAATTTTCGATAAATTTTAAATTTTCCATTGATTATTTCTGATTTTTTCGTTACAGTTGATGGAAGTTCAATTCATTGACATGTTCATATCGCTTTCTTATCAAGAGAGGCAGAGGGACTGGCCCTGTGAAGCCTCAGCAACCGGTGTAGTAGAAATGTATTTTCTATGACCAAGGTGCTAAATCCAGCAAGCAACTGCTTGGAAGATAAGGAGAAGAATTACGATACAGCCAAAAAGTCTTCTTCTTATCAGAAGGCTTTTTTTGTTACATAGAAATAAGGAGGAATACAATGGGCCTATTACAAGACTTACAAAATCGCGTATTGATTGCTGACGGAGCAATGGGAACACTTTTATACTCTTACGGCATTGACCGGTGCTTTGAAGAACTAAATTTATCAAAAGAAGATGAAGTGAAAAGAGTGCATGAGGCGTATGTGCAGGCTGGAGCTGACATCATTCAAACGAACACGTACGGTGCGAATTATATTAAACTATCCCGCTACGGATTAGAAGAAGAAACAAAACGCATCAATACAAAAGCAGTACAAATTGCAAAAGCTGCCGCTGGCTCAGCTTATGTACTCGGAACGATTGGCGGCATTCGAACGTTTAACAAAAATGCCTACTCGATAGACGAGATCAAACGAAGCTTTAGAGAACAGCTGTACATCCTATTAAATGAACAGCCTGACGGATTATTGCTTGAAACGTATTATGATATGGAAGAGGCGAAGGCCGTTCTCGAAATTACACGCAAAGAAACGACTCTCCCGATTGTCATGAACGTATCCATGCATGAGCAAGGTGTTTTGCAGGACGGTACACCACTGAAGGACGGTTTATCTGAATTATCCTCTCTCGGCGCTGATGTCGTTGGCATCAACTGCAGGCTAGGCCCTTATCATATGATTCAGGCACTTGAAGGCGTTCCGATTTTGGAAAATTCTTATTTATCTGTCTATCCTAACAGCAGTCTCCCGTCTCTTGAAGAAGGCAGACTCGTCTATGATACAGATAATGATTATTTCCGAAAAAGTGCGCTAGAGTTTAGAAATCAAGGCGCACGCATTATCGGAGGCTGCTGCGGAACGACGCCTCAGCATATTAGCGCAATGGCTGAAGCTGTTAAAGATTTAGCACCGATCACTGAAAAAGAAGTGAAAGTATTAAAAGAAGAAATCATTTCGATCCAAGACCAGCGCACTGAACCTGGACTTGACGAGCTGGCTGTTAAAAAACGATCGATTATCGTAGAGCTGGACCCGCCAAAGAAGCTGAACTTTGAAAAATTCCTTGTCGCAGCAAATGAATTAAAGAGTGCAGGCATCGATGCCTTGACGTTAGCCGATAATTCCCTTGCGACCCCGCGCATTAGTAATGTGGCTTGCGGCGCATTATTGAAACAGCAGCTTGATATGCGTTCACTTGTCCATATCACGTGTCGTGATCGTAATTTGATTGGGCTACAATCCCATTTGATGGGACTCGACACTCTCGGTTTAACCGATATTTTAGCCATCACTGGCGACCCGTCTAAAATTGGTGATTTCCCAGGTGCAACATCTGTTTATGATTTAACCTCCTTTGATTTGATCCGTCTGATCAAACAGTTTAACGAAGGACTTTCTTTCTCTGGGAAGCCGCTTGGAAAAAAGACCAATTTTTCAGTGGCTGGCGCGTTTAATCCAAATGTACGTCATATTGATAAAGCAGTAAAACGGCTTGAGAAAAAAATCGAATACGGGGCTGATTATTTCATCTCACAGCCTGTTTACTCAGAGGAACAGCTAGTGAAAATTCATGAGGAAAGCCGTCATTTGGATAAACCGATTTACATCGGCATTATGCCGTTAACAAGCAGTCGAAATGCAGAGTTTATTCATCATGAAATTCCGGGCATCAAATTGTCTGATTCGATTCGTGAGATTATGGCCAAGGCAGGCGAGGATAAGGAAAAGCAGCGAACAGAAGGCTTAGCGATTGCCCGGTCTTTATTAGATACGGCCTGCGAATTGTTTAATGGCATTTATTTAATTACCCCTTTCCTTCGATCAGATTTAACAGCAGAACTGACAACCTACATCCATCAGAAAGAAAAGGAGCCAAACGTAAATGTCAACTATCACTGAACAACTCAAGAAACGCATCCTCGTCCTTGATGGTGCAATGGGCACAATGATTCAAAACGCCAATCTCACAGCAGAGGACTTTGGCGGAGAAGAGTATGAGGGCTGTAACGAGTATTTGAACCTGACAGCCCCTCACATCATCTCCACGATCCACAGGGAATACCTTGAGGCAAGTGCGGATTTCATTGAAACGAATACATTCGGCGCTACGAAACTTGTTCTCGATGAATACGGGCTTGGCCACCTTGCCTATGAGCTCAACGTACGAGCTGCTCAGCTGGCAAAGGATGAAGCAGACCGTTTCTCCACACCTGAGTGGCCTCGTTTTGTTGTAGGCGCAATGGGGCCTACAACTAAAACATTATCTGTGACAGGCGGCACAACCTTTGAAGAGCTCGTCGCAAACTATGAGGAGCAGGCCCGCGCACTCATTGATGGCAAATGTGATGCCCTTCTTTTAGAAACAAGCCAAGACATGCTGAATGTAAAAGCTGGATTCAAGGGCATTCAGGAAGCCTTTAACGCGACCGGCATTCAATTACCACTAATGGTATCAGGTACGATTGAACCAATGGGCACTACCCTTGCTGGTCAAGATATTGAAGCCTTTTATATCTCTCTTGAGCATATGAAACCAATCAGCGTTGGCCTAAACTGTGCAACTGGTCCAGAATTTATGACAGACCATATCCGCACACTCTCCTCCATCGCAAAGTCAGCTGTTAGCTGCTATCCAAACGCAGGTCTCCCAGATGAAGAAGGACAATATCACGAATCCCCTGCTTCTCTTGCTAAAAAAATCGCCGCCTTTGCACAGGAAGGCTGGTTAAATATCGTCGGGGGCTGCTGCGGAACAACACCTGCACATATTCAGGCATTGTCTGATGAAGTGCGCTCGCTTCAGCCGCGCAGCATGGCACATGAATCGTCACAGCATACCGTATCAGGAATTGACCCCCTTATATATGAAGAAGCCATGCGTCCGCTTTTTGTAGGTGAGCGGACAAATGTCATTGGTTCCCGCAAATTCAAACGACTGATTGCTGAACAAAAGTTTGAAGAGGCGGCAGAAGTTGCTCGTGCTCAGGTGAAAAATGGCGCTCACGTCATTGATGTGTGTCTAGCAGATCCAGACCGTGATGAAGAAGCAGACATGGAAGGCTTTTTACAAGAAGCCACGAAAAAGGTCAAAGCCCCTTTTGTCATTGATTCAACAGATAAACACGTGATTGAAAAAGCACTCACTTATTCTCAAGGGAAAGCCATCATCAATTCCATTAATTTAGAGGATGGCGAAGAGCGGTTTGAAGAGATTCTTCCGCTTGTGAAACTATATGGCGGCGCACTTGTTGTTGGAACGATCGATGAAACAGGGATGGCAGTGACAGCAGAACGAAAGCTCGAGATTGCCGTACGTTCCCATGAATTGCTAACGAAGAAATATGGAATTCCTGCAAGTGACATTATTTTTGATCCTCTTGTCTTTCCAGTAGGCACTGGAGACGCGCAGTATATTGGTGCTGCTGAAGAAACGATCAAAGGCATCAAAATGATCAAGGAAACACTGCCTCAGTGTCTCACGATTTTAGGCATTAGTAACGTGTCTTTCGGACTCCCGCCTGTTGGCAGAGAAATCTTGAATGCCGTCTATTTGTATCACTGCGTTCAAGCAGGACTTGATTATGCGATCGTGAATACTGAAAAGCTTGAGCGCTTCGCTTCAATTCCAAAGGAAGAAATCAAGCTTGCTGAAACATTACTATATGAAACTAATGATCAAACCCTTGCCGAATTCACCCAATTTTACCGCGGGAAAAAGAAAACGGAGAAAAAACCAAAGGTCTCCTTATCGCTTGATGAAAGGCTAGCGCTCTATGTCGTCGAAGGTACGAAAGAAGGACTGATTGATGATCTGGCCCTTGCTTTGGACAAATTCGAATCGCCTCTTCATATCATCAATGGACCCTTGATGCAGGGAATGGCTGAGGTTGGACGTCTTTTTAATCAAAACGAACTGATTGTAGCTGAAGTGCTTCAATCAGCAGAGGTCATGAAAGCATCTGTTTCATACCTTGAGCAATATATGGAAAAGCAGCATGCAAGTGGGAAAGGAAAAATTCTTCTTGCCACCGTGAAAGGAGATGTCCATGATATCGGGAAAAACCTTGTCGATATCATTTTGAGCAATAATGGATTTCAAGTGATCGATCTCGGAATCAAGGTCACACCTCAAACATTGATTGAAGCCGTGCAAAAGGAAAAACCAGATATGATCGGATTATCCGGATTGCTTGTTAAGTCAGCACAGCAAATGGTACTAACCGCTCAAGATCTACAAAAAGCAAACATCTCCGTTCCCATTTTGGTGGGCGGTGCTGCTCTTTCACGGAAATTTACGAAGATGAAAATTTCGCCTCATTATGATGGACCCGTTCTTTATGCCAAAGATGCAATGGACGGCCTGTCATTAGCCAATGAGTTAAAAGCGGACCCTCTTCAATTTCAAACAAAGCCCTCAGCGGAACAAGAGGCTGTCATCAAGGAGAAAGAAGTGAAACAGCCGAAAGCCGTCATTGAATTACTAGAAAAACGCGCGACACTCCCGCAGGCACCCATTTTCACACCAGAAAATACAAAACGCCATTATGTGCGTAACATTGATTTGCATCATATTATGCCTTATGTAAATGAACAAATGCTTATTGGTCATCACCTCGGCTTAAAAGGAAAGGTCAAAACATTATTAGCTGAACAGCATCCAAAAGCATTGGAGTTAAAACAACTTGTCACAGATCTTCTTCAGGAAGGCAGAGAGAAAAACTGGTTTGCACCGGCATTTGTATATCAATTCTTCCCTGCCAGTTCAAATGGGAATGACCTGCATATTTATGATCCGGAAGCGCCTGATCGCATCATTGAAACGTTCCAATTTCCAAGACAGGAAAAGCTTCCGTACCGCTCCATTTCTGATTATGTGCGGAAAAGCGAAAAAATGGAGAAAGATTATATTGCCTTATTTGCCGTCACAGCTGGTGCACGTATACGTGAGGTTGCGCAGCAATTTAAGCAAGAAGGTGATTATTTAAAAATGCATGCTGTCCAGGCTCTGGCGCTTGAACTTGCAGAAGGGTTAGCTGAAAGAACTCATCAAGTGATTCGTGACAAATGGGGCTTTCCTGATCCAGTCGATTTCACAATGGAAAAGCGGTTTCAGGCCAAATATCAAGGACAGCGCTATTCCTTCGGCTATCCAGCGTGTCCAAATCTTGAAGACCAAGAAAAGCTGTTCCACCTGCTTCAGCCTGAAAAAATCGGCATCCACCTGACAGAAGGCTTCATGATGGAACCTGAAGCATCTGTTTCAGCGATCGTCGTTTCTCATCCTGAAGCTCGATATTTTAATGTTCATTAATGCAGGACCTCCGTGATTGGAGGTTCTTTTTTGATAAAAAATGGAATAAATATCAATTTTCACTCTTATTTACCGATATTACAAATGAAAGTCATTTACTTAAAAGGAGATGTTTGTCATGTTCAAAAAGAAAATGGGTATTTTACTGCTTACCGGCCTCTTCATCGCTACACCTCTCTTTCAATCACCTGCACAAGCAAGTGAAGCCTCTGCGAAACAAACAAAATATTATACGGAAGAATTAGAGCACCTGTATCCTGAAAGTGATTATGCAAACAATGATACAATGGAAAAAGCTCAATTCTTACAGCATTCCCTTCATCTGAGCAAAACGTATTTATATCATGAGGGCAGTATTTCTTCTTTGGATGACATCGATTTTTACCGTTTCACCAGCTCCAAGTTTGATGGAGCAGATGGCCGTTTTTCTATTAAACTCGTGAATGTGAAACCTGGAAATGATTTCGACCTTTACCTTTATAATAAGAACGGGTCGCTTGTATCTTCCTCTGTGCGGACAAACAACCAAAACGAGATCATTCATATGCCAAAAATTGCCGCGAGCACTGATTACTACATAGCCGTTAAGCCAAAACGATTATTAAATGAAGAAGATAAAATGTATCGTATTGTGTTTGATAAAAGCATTGAAAAAGTCACAACCAAACGATATGGGTCACCTGCCACACTCAACAGCTTCAATGAAGCTGGTTCTCCAAATTCTTCTTTTGATTTAAGCAGCTTACCGCAGGATGCCGTTGTGACTGGTGTTTCATTAGAAGCTGATAAAGGCAGTACAAACGCACACAATTATGTATTCACCGTTTCTTCCTTAAAAGGCGGGTCAGTGAACGTACCTTGGAACGGACAAAAGGTCGACATCTCTTCCTATAAAACAAGTCAGGTTCCGGCAAAAGATCGCTTTTACGTTTCTTTCAATGCGACAGAGGTCCCTCAGTTTATCGGTGGAAGATTAATCAAAGTGGGCGTTGTGTCGATTAAAAACTTGCAGCTCACCTTTGAATATGAATACAACCGTGACCTGAATTATTAATTTGACAAGAAGGAAAAGGATTTCCCTTTTCCTTTCAGATTGTTGACAAAGGGCTAAAATGATCTTTATTTTAGCCCTTTGTCTTCTTTTCAGCGTGATAGAAAACCTTTGCATTCTAGGAAGGACGAGTACCGGAGCAGAGCGAATTTGACATTCGTGAGCACCGGCACGCAGGACTGACAACGAATGCGAGGGTTTGTCTACATGCAGGAAGGAAAAGGATTTCCCTTTTCCTTTTTCTTATGCCTTCTTATGGTACGATACAGATAGATCAATTCAGCTAAGAAGGAGTTGCGTGTATTGACAAACGTTATTCAACGATCATTAACACTTGATGACATACCAGATCTCATCGCATTGTCAAAAGAGGTAGACTGGCCTGATTACAATGCGGAAGAACTCACATCTCTTTTAACAAACGGATATTTTACAGGTTTTACAACAACTGACGGACAAGTGATCTCATGTGCAGGACTTTTCCAATATGACAGAGTCGCATCAATTGGTGCTGTCATTGTATCTGAGACACATCGCGGCTTAGGCCTTGCACGTAAAATGATTGACACCTTGCTTCGTCAAAGTGATCAGCGCGTTCCTGTCGTTTTAACTGCTACTGCACAGGGGCAGCCGGTTTACGAAAAGATCGGTTTTCACACGGCCGGTTACATTCATACATACAAAGCACAGAAAACAAACCCTTCGGCACTTTGCGTTTCAGGTGAGATTCGCCTTTCTCCTGCTGATGAAACGCACCTTTCATCTATTGAAGCACTTGACGAAAAAGCCGCAGGCACCAATCGTTCAAGCTTTTTAATAAACCGAATGAGCCGGGCAGCCTTCCGTTTCATCGCAAAGAATGAACATCATGAAACAACCGGCTTTGCATTTGGCGTCGAAACCCCAGCCAATCTGATGATTGGTCCGCTTGCAGCAAACAATGAACAAACGGCCCTCTCATTGATCAAATCGCTCATCTCGACTTATTCTGGTGCCATTCGTTTAGATATGCAGGAGGAAACAGCTGAGCGTCTGCATACATCACTTGTAGAAGCAGGATTTACGAAAACAAACAAAGCGCATTTTATGATGATTCGCGGAAAAGAAAAGCAGAACGATCCGGCGCTTCTCTATTTCCTTGCCTCTCAAGCATTTTCTTAAAAAACAAAAAGCTGTAGACAGAGGTTGTCTACAGCTTTCTTTTTACTTCTCGGCAACGGATGAAAGAACATGAGCGAGTGCATTCGTGACCTTCCCATGCTCTGATGCATGCGGCCGGTCGTCGCCATCTCCATAGCCATAATCAATCATTCGATTACGGTTTAAGCAAAGCTTTGTCAGCTGAGGCTGGAATAGATCAAATAATTCAAAACGGTCCTTTAACTGCGGGAATTGCTCTTGATAATGCTGAATTTCTTCTGCAAGCAAGCGCCAAAGAGTCGTTTCATCTAACAACTGATGATTGTCTAATACGTTTGATACGTAACGCAGGTTACAAATAAACAGTCCTGTAAAGATAAATTGCACGAGACCTTCCGGCGGCTCACTGCGCAGCACTTCTTTTAAATCTTCTTCTAGTGAAGCTAATTCCGGCAGCGGCTGATCACTAATGTTCACATCATCAACAAAATCTTTGATCGCCAAACGATGCGGCTGATGATCTTTTAACACAAGAATCGTATTTTGCCCGTGCGGTGAAAAGACTGTACCGTATTGATACATAAAGTGAAGCAGCGGTGGCATCACGACATGGAAGAATTTCGCCATCCATTCTTTTGCTGAGAGACCCGATTTTTCAATGAGCTGTTTAATATACGGCTCTCCTTCATGATCCTCATAAGTGAGTGCCGCCAGTGTAACCGGGCTCTCCCCTTCATCTAAGTACGTATAAATACTTTCTCTGAAAATCACACCGAGCATTTCAAGATATTGATACGGCGCACCAGGCAGTTTGCTGTAGTATGGATGATCAACATTGATACTTGCATTCTCGCCTGGTAAAATCACGCGGCATACGTCAGATAAAAATGAGTCTTGATCGGCAATCCCTTTAATATGTGCTGTAATACGAGGGGCGATGACTGTACGTTCTGACGGGAGTCCTCGGTACACAAGTGTGTTTAAAATACTCATTGGCAGTTTAATATGATGCTTCCCTTTATTTGAGATGTTTGTAAAGGTTCTGATCGACTGCTGCGGAATATATTGATCAAGACCCTCTCCTACATACACAATGCGGCGTAAGGCCAAATCTTCAGGGAAATGCTGAATAATCATATGAGTCCACTGCCACTTATGAACAGGCATCAAATAATAATCAGCTACATTCAGCCCTTCATCCTTTAAAACGCGGTGAAATTGACGAATGGTCACTTCATCTAATTCTTTTGCGATCACTTGTTCATAGTTTTCATGTTCAACCGCATGGAATGACGCAAGTTCTTTGTGAACAGCAATCCAAGATAGCTGCACACTTTCTTGCCTTTCAGGTGCATAGGCTAAGTAATCATCGTAACTGAATCCAATGCGCCCTTTGTTATACACAATCCAAGGATGCCCTGTCATTTCTCCTTCAATCCAAGCGTAATCTGTATCTGTCAGTTCATCCGCACGAAGTGCCTTCTTCGACAGCAAATGAACATCTGCGAGCAGGGTATGATGAAGCTCTTTAATGAGATGGCCTGTTGTGTCAGAAGACATTGGAATGATCGGCTGGATGTCTAGTAAAAACACAATGGCACTAACATCCTTTGTCCATTTCCCGTTTTGACAGCACTCGATCGATTCAGCGATCGTATCATAGCTATCAAACAAACGCGGTTTTGCAAGATAGCGATATTTCTTATGTTCATGAATGATTAATTCATATTGAGCGATGCCATCCTTACGATCTAGCTGAACGGGATGAAGCATATCCTCATACATGTATTCAGACAGCATTTTTGCCACCATTCGCTGGTTCGCCTTTTTCCAAGCAGCAGGATTCACCGCTTTTTTCAATTCATCTTGTACATTCATCGCTTCATCCTCCTTAACCTTTGATTTCTTCAAATGTGTTTGCGTTCTTATGTGTACCAAATGTCTGGAAGACGTGCTTTTGATATAGTGGATACACGGTTTGACGGGCAAGTTCATTGATAATCACACTGTTTCGGTAAGCCCCAAGCCCTAAATCTGGTGCGCCGACCCCGTGTGTATGAAGCTCTGCATTTTGCACAAAAATATCATTTTCACCCATTGTGTTTGTTTTCAGGCGATATTCACGTTCGACTTGGAATCGTCCTTGATCATCCCACTCAATGTGATGGGCAATCGGATCGATAAACGGCGGCAATACCGATTGATAGCCCGTCGCTAAGACGACGATATCTGTCTCATGTGTAAAGGATTCCTCTTTTACCCATTGAGAACAGGAAAGCGACAAGCCACCCGATGTTTCCTCAATCAAGTTGACCTCGGTCATCGCTTGTAGCAACGTGTTCAACTGTTCTCCGCAAGCAGAACGTTCATAAAGCAAGTGATAAATATCGCGTATCATCGCAGAACTGATGCCTTTATACAGCAAGTCTTGCTGTTTTAATAAGGCATCTTTTTTTGTTTGCGGAAGTTCATAAAAGAAATCAATGTAGTCTGGAGAGAAATACTCAAGACCAAGGTTTGAATATTCCATTGGGAAAAACCCTTTAGATCGAGTGAACCATTGAATATCCTTCGCCTCATCATCTGATAAAATGTCATAAAACACTTCTGCCGCACTTTGACCAGAACCGATGACCGTCACAGACTTTCCTTTGAAACAGCCTTCTTTCTTGCGTTTTAAATAGTCAGCAGAATGAAACACCCTATCTCCTAAAGCTGGCTGGAGCGAGACTGGTATCGCCGGCTGTGTGCCAATTCCTAAGACGAGATGCTTACTTTCAAACACCTCTATGGTTTGATCTTTCACATCACGGACATGCACTTCATATCGCTTTTCTCCTGCCTTCTCGATCAATGAGACAGATTCGACATTCATACCAAACCGGCAAGAGTCTAATTGGTCAGCGACCCAGCGGCAATAATGGCTATATTCCTTGCGCGGGATATGGAAGTCCTCTAGGAAGTAAAATGAATACAAACGGTTTTGCTCCTGCAAATAGTTGAGAAAGCTATATTTACTTTTCACATCTGCCATGCTGACTAGGTCCGCTAAAAATGGGACTTGAAGTGTCGTCCCTTCAATGAGCATGCCTGGGTGCCAGTGAAAGGCTTCACTTCTTTCAAAAAACAAAGCGTCAATTTCATTTACTTCTTCAGATAGTGCGGCAAGCCCTAGGTTAAATGGACCAATGCCAATCCCAATTACATCCACTACATTATTTTGCTTGTTGAACCATGTCATGGTTATACTTCCTTTCAAATCGATCTCGATCACAAAACATCAAAAGCCCTGTTTTATCTGGTAAAGCAACTGGTTTTACACGTTCGAAGCCGCATTTTTCAAACACATGAATCATTTTTTCATTGCGAATATCCGGTTCAGCAACAATTTTTTCTGTTCTTTTGTTCTGCTCAAATTGAAATGCTGTCATCGCCTGAAGCAGCGGCGCAGCAAATCCTTTTCCTACATAATCTGGCTCCCCTATTAACAGATGAATTCCTTGATCATGCGGAGAAGGCTGATAGTAGGATTCAATCACATCACCTTTGACGTTGTATGCCTCAAAATAACTCATCGGCGTCCCGTCAATTGTTCCTAAATAAAGGGTCTGATGCGGATCATGAATCGCCTGATAAAAATGTTTTTCAAAAGCAGGAAACGGAATATTCAAATGCCAAAACGGGTGAACGTACTCTTCTTGCATCCACTTGTGGACAAGCCGGACGTCCCTTTCATATTCAGCGCGAATGAACTTAATACGATGCCTCATCCAATCAGTGCCTCCTTATGTAAAAAGAGCGGATTCAATACAGACGTGTAACGAGACTGTGTTTCCAGAGACCCCGTCAGCTCATCCATATCTTCAAACCTTGTCAGCAAATTCGCTTTTGAAGGCAGTTCCTTTGAGCGGAGAAGGCTGTTTGTCAGGTCTGATGCACCATATTTCCCTTCATGAGCGAGCAATGTGTCTCTAACGAGTGCCAACAAATCCTCTTCCTTTGCCAGCCTCTCTGTGCCAAAGCCATTAATAAGACCAAATAAATGATTAAAGAAGAAATAATAACGCAGTCTCTCAACAGCTACATCATCAGCACAAATGGTTTCACTTCTGACGCTCAAGTTTTGGACAAGATTTGCGAGTTTATCCTTTTTCGATTCACTATAATAGTAGCCTTGGTTGTCACGATAATAGAATGTGTCTGGATAACCATTCTTCAGCTGCACCACGGCATTTTGCTGATGGGCTTCCAGTGCAAGACCATACGTTTCAAACAGCCAGAGCATCGGCTCTAACGAAATGGTTAAATATTGTCTAAACCAATCTTTGCTGACAGCCTCAGTTGATCGGCCTTCTGCGTCTGCAAGGTCATGAATGATCCCTGCTAATCTCGATTTTCCTCCATACGCATGGTCCTGACATAACCCAGCAATTAAGCTTGCCCCTTTTTCACGATGTAAAAATGGATTTTGACGAATGACCACTTCAAAGCCAGATTCCGCCTCATCTCCTTGAATGGATAGATACGCTGGATCTTCAATCACCCGGAATCCAGAGAATTGGTCATATAAAGAAACGCCCAATTCAGTTTTTAAAATGCGAGACATCTCAACTCCGCGGTCAAGTTCCTTTTGTTTGTTCACACGTAAGGAGTTCGTAATTTTCACAGGGACAGAGAATTTAAGCATGTAAGCAGAATCCTTTTGGTAAACGGTTCTAAAGGAAGAAGTCGCTGTGTATTCAGACCCTATCGGCCCTAAATAAGTCAGTTTTCCTTCCTCCACATAACGCTTCACGAACGCTTTCTCCATGACCACTTTGACTTGTAGCGGGTGGATCGGAATAAGGACATATTCTCCGTCTTTTGTTAATGTATGCAGTCTCTCTTTTTCTTCTGGCACCTGGCGTGAGAGCTCCTCTAGCATGAGGTTTGCGGCAGACTGTGAAATAGAAGAATCCTGAAGCACAATAGAATGGTGCGCTTTAAAGTAATGAAGCTGGAAAGACCCTTTCAGCTCAGGAGAATAAATCGCTTCCTCCTCTTCTGTCATTCCCTGTCTGCTCTTTGGTGTAGGATGCGTTAAATGTCCAAGGAGAAGTGACTGCTCCGCCTCGATATACTCAAAATCAGCTTGAGAAAGAGCCGTTCGATCACTTTCTCTCTCCTTTAAGAATCGTTCAATATTCCGGCAGCTTAAAATGATGCGAAGCATGAACTCATCCTCTGCATCTGTGCGGCCATATTCAATGAGAAGCTCCTTTGAACATAAAGCAACGAGTGTCGTGTAATCGACGATCGTCCCCTCTTGTTCACTGCCTTGCGGGCGAAAGCGAATCGGAAAATCAAATAGATGACGGCCTACAGGTGAAAAATATTTGATCGGAATCACAAGCTCAAGATCTTGCTTCGCTAGTTTTGCCACGAATACATGTGAGCCATCTGCTTTTGTCTCTTTTTTTGCAGATCGATCGATTCCTGTTTCACGTAAAAAACAGTTTAAAAAGCTTTGCATGGTTGCATTTTCAGCCATTTGTTTATATTGACTCAACGTAGTACCCTCCCGGATTGAATATGAGCGATCCCGATATCAACGATGTCAGAAAGGATTTCCTCGATATGTGTGATTGTCGTTCTCGGATTTAACAAAGTGAATTTTAAGCAGGTTTGACCATTCACTACTGTTTTTGCAACGACAGCAGTTCCTGTTTGGAATAATGTGCGATGAATGACCTTATTGATGTCATCCGATCGATTCTCATCTATAAATCGAAACACAACCGCATTGATTTCTGGCTCCGGATTGATCACTTCAAGGTGAGCATTTTTTTCAATGAGCGCAGCCACATCCTTCGCAAAATGGATCGTATGGTCTATGATCTCGCCAAACCCTTCTTCTCCAATAAGACGAAGTGATAGAAGTAATTTCAGTGCGTCAAATCGGCGCGTTGTTTGGACAGATTTATTAACGAGATGTAGAATTCCTTCCAGCTCATCTTCCTTCGGATTGAGATAATCTGCATGATAATCAATCAAACCAAAATGCCTTTTATCCTTTAGCAAAAATGCCCCGCAGGAGATCGGCTGATAAAATTGTTTATGAAAGTCGATCGTGATCGAATCTGCAAGCTCAATACCGTCTAATTTACTTCGGTAGGTTTCGCTTAACACAAGTGCTCCGCCATATGCAGCATCTGCATGAATCCATAGGCCGTATGGCTTGACGATGTCATACACGTTTCGAACCGGATCAATACTGCCAAAATCAGTTGTCCCGCAAGTCGCCACTACCGCAAATGGCAGCAGATCATGCTCCTTTAACTCAACAAGCTTCTGCTTCAAATCATTGAGATCCATTCGGTGATGCTCATCTGTCTCTACTAGTACGACTGCCTGCTCTCCTAAACCTAGCTGGGATGCTGACTTTTTCACAGTGAAATGCGCATTCTTAGAGCAGAGAATCCGCATACGGTGAGCTTCGCTCGGTAAACCTTTCTGCTGAACATTCCATTGCCATGTGCTTTCGCAAAATGCATCTCTCGCAAGTAGCAGTCCCATATAGTTAGATTGGGTTCCACCGCTCGTAAATGTCCCATCTGCTAGATCTCCATAAGAAAACTTCACACATAGCCACTTTAGGATTTCCTCCTCGACCAAAGAAGCAATGCCGCTTTGATCGAAGGAATCCATTGATTGGTTAAAGGAACTGACCATCACCTCTGCTGCAAGTGCAGGAATGAGGGGCGGGCAATGAAGATGTGCCAAGCATTTTGGATGTGACACATCAACCAAGTGCGGCAAAAGGTGCTCTTTTATATCTCGAAAGACAGAATCAATTGATTCTCCAGACGGTTGAAATTGAAATAACGATTCGACACTAGCCGCTAATTTCCCAGGCAATATTCCGCTGTACGGTCCATTGTCTTTTTGCCACTGGGCCAGTAAGCTGTCGATTGATGTATGGAGAGCCGCTTGGAAGGACTCTCTCCCAAGCTGGCTTTGATTAATAAATAATGAATCAACAGAAGGCTTAGTTGATTGCATCGTAAACTGCCTCTTTAAAAATAGCGATGACTTTTTCAAGCTGTTCTTCTGTCATGACCAACGGTGGTAAGAATCGAATCACACTTCCGAAACGGCCTCCTGTCTCCACAATTAAGCCTTTATCGAAGCAATTCTTCTGAATGAGACTGGCTAGCTCTGGATTGGCTGGATAGCTTCCATCCACATCCTGTTTCTCATTTGTATTGACGACTTCAACGCCAATCATTAAACCTCTTCCACGTACATCACCAAGAGCTGGTACTTGTTTTTGGATATCTTTTAGATGAGCCTGCATACGATCACCTAATTGGTCTACATGATCAAGCAGGTTGGATTCTTTTATAAATTTAAGCGTAGCGGTTCCAGCAGCCATCGCCATTTGATTTCCTCTAAATGTGCCAATATGTGCTCCTGGATTCCATTGATCCAAGTCTTTATCATAAATCACAACTGAAAGCGGCAGACTTCCACCAATTGCTTTTGATAATACAATGACATCTGGCACTATCCCTGCATGTTCAAAGGCAAACATCTTCCCTGTTCGGCCAATGCCTGATTGAACCTCATCGATGATGAGCGGAATTCCTTTTTCTTTTGTGATTCGTCTCATTTCTTTTATCCATTCAATGGATGCTGGTATGGAGCCGCCCTCGCCTTGCACGGCTTCAAAGATCATGCCTGCTGGCGGAAGAATACCACTTTCAGGATCATTTAATATACGCTCAATATAAGAGCTGGAAATACGGTGCGAATCTTTACCACCAATCCCAAATGGGCAGCGGTATTCATATGGATAAGGCAGGAAATGAACGTCTGGCATTAAACCTTGCACTCTTTCCTTTGGAGATAAGTTGCCGCTTAATGACATCGTGCCATGTGTCGCACCATGATAAGCCCCGTGGAATGAGAGAATCGAACGATTTCCCGTCGCGGTCTTGACTAGTTTAATGGCTGCTTCTATCGCATCACCACCAGTTGGTCCACAAAATTGAATTTTTGCTCTTTTTGCAAACTCCTCTGGCAAGTGAGAAAAAATCTCATTCACAAATTCTTCTTTAATTTCTGAGGTTATGTCCAACGTATGCAATGGTCTTTTTTCATGAAGCATACGTTCAATAGCTTCTATAACAACGGGATGATTGTGCCCAAGTGCAAGTGTTCCTGCGCCTGCTAGACAGTCATAAAACTCTCTGCCATCCGCATCTGTCACGATCATACCTTCGGCTTTTTGCATGGCTAATGGGAACCGTCTCGGGTAAGATCTTGCATTAGATTCTCTTTGATTTTGCTGCTCTAAAAACTGCTGATTTTTAGAAACGGTTTTGATGGACATAATAAAACACTCCTCCAATTGATAAAGATTATCATTTTCATTTACTAGACTAGAGGATATGCGATATGAAAGTCAATTGTATTCAAAAAGATGATTCGAAAATCATATGAATGCAATTTTCTCTTTTCTACGAGTATTTTCGTGTATTTTTTACAAACATCTACTGCTGTAAAGAGATGAAACGCTTGATCGTGAAACAGGTTGAAAAAAATTACAAATCATTCTTCCTGGTTCTTTTGTTCTACTTCTCACTGAGTGCTTATTTTATATAGAAAGCCGGATGAAATGAATGTAGAAAAACAAAGAGATATCGTCATTTTTATTGAAATAAATGGTTATAATGGTATAATTTCTCTGAAACGAAAGGGAATCGAGGGATATCTGATGATTGTAACGAAGCATGATCTTCACCACTACTTGGCTCAGGATAAGAAAGCATTAGCCATCACGCGCAGAAGACCAAAGTGGTTTGGTGATGATATATGGAAATATCAAAGGTATTTACGAAAATATGAATACTATACAAATCGCGGTGCCACGTTATGCAAATGGTTTTACCGCTATTTACATAAAAAGAAAGGCATGCAGCTTGGCTTTGATATTCCGATTGGCGTCTTTGGCCCTGGGCTCAGAATCAATCATACTGGTCTTTTAATTGTGAACAAGCATGCAAAAATCGGGGCATTTTGTGATATTCATCAAGGAGTGAATATCGGTCAAAACCATCATGAAAATGATGTACCAACTATAGGAGATCATGTATGGATTGGCCCTGGTGCTAAGCTGTTTGGAAATATCTATATTGCGAATCATATTTCAATCGGAGCAAATGCAGTGGTGAATCGTTCCTTTCATGAAGAGCAGATTGTCATTGCAGGTGTGCCTGCTCAAAAGGTAAAAGAAAAAGCCCTTCTTCATGAAGGACTCTGATAAAAAAGAAGAACACCGATCAAAACAGAGATCAGCAACATGAGATAAAACAAGATTGTTAAAATGAGAATTGTCCAGCCGAGCCCCTTCCTCTCTGTCTTGATCAAGTAAATACCAAGAACGATTGTACTAAATAGCACGCCTAAAATCGCCCACAGCCATTTGTCTTTGTCATGCTTTGGAGCATCAAACCATAAATAAATGGCAACAGCAAGTGAAACGAATAAACCCGTGATTCTCAAGATCAAACTCCCCCTTATGTACACGCGCTTTCTATGCGTTTGAGTATCCGATAATCAGCAATAAGAAGTAAAAGACATAGACTAGAATGAAAATAGAATAGATGATAATGGACACGATCAGAACCGTCCAGCCCAATCCTTTTCTCCCTGTTTTGATGAGGTATATTCCAAATGTAAAGAGCCCGAATAAAAGGCCTAAAATCGCCCACAGCCATTTATTCTTCCCATGTTTAGGTGCATCTACAAATAGGTAAACGGCCACTATAATCGACACAAACCATCCGGTAATCCAGCGCAACTCATTCGCCACCCTTCTTTTTTAGTTTATTCAATCATACGCTACTTTTGTACTAAAAAGAAAAGGAATTATTCAGTTGAATGTTGCAGAAGGCTTTGCCATTCCTCTCTCAGCATCCCGTAACGCATAGAATCATAATACTCTCCTTGGTAGTAACGGACCTTTCGCAGTCTTCCCTCAAGGGTAAACCCGCATTTCTCCGCGCACCGCATCATCCGTTCATTCCCAGACCAGGTGGTGAGACCGATTCGCGGGATATCAATGTGTGAAAATAACTCATTTATCCATAGATTTAACGCCTTTGTTCCAACTCCTCCATTCCAAAAACGTGAGTCATAAATAAGAATCCCGCATTCAAGCCAGCGTGTTCGTTCATTCTCCCAATAATAAGAAACGGTGCCCTTCAATTCGCCACCTATGACAATGCCATATAGCTTTGGCGGAATGGCGTCATCCTGTACATATCGTTTCTTAAATGCAGCAAGCGGGATCTCGTGTTCATGAAAATAAGGTGCATTCCACTTTCGATAGGACTGGTCTGATGCTTTAAACTTTAAATGCCACACGACCTCTAGATCAGTTTCGTCTAATGGACGTATGCTCACATGCTCTTTTTTCCTTTTCATCATTTCACGTTCCTTTACTTTGTCGTCCTTCTTGCTAGATGACGGTATTGGATAGGCGGCATGCCTTCATTTTGCCGAAACAGCTTAGAAAAATAAGTAGGGTCGTCAACACCTACACGTTCTGCAATGGCCGCTATTTTTTCATTCGTTGAGGCAAGCAGGCTTTTGGCTTTTTCGATTTTGAGACGATTGATGTACTGGTTTGGAGTCAGTCCATACACCGTCTGCATGCATCTTGTGATGTAATCAGGATGATAATGAAGCTTCTCTGCTAGCTGCTCCATTTGTATTTTTTTCATAAAATGGCGCTCGAGATAGTGAACCACTTCTGATGCGACGGTCTCCTTTGCATTTGGAATATGAAATGCTTCTTTTTGTAAATGAATGAGCAGCTCTTCAAATTGAAGCTGTTTTTTTAGCGGAAGTTCAGACGCATCATCATTCAATGCTCTCATCGCTGAAAGGTGCTTCTCTAACACACTTCTTCCTTTTACTTTTCCTTGACGGGGAAGGCTAAACTCATATTTTGCGGGTTTTTCAAAGGTGGCTTGATTTTGTTTCATATCAAACCAGTGTTCTCTCGGCCGATTCGTAAACTCAAATGGATCAATTGAGAAATGCAGCCACTCATAATGGGTTTCTTCTTCGCATGGCAGATGTCCGCCGTGAGACAGGCCTGGTGATAGAATGATATATTCTCCTTCTTTTACGTGATGAGCCGCCTCGTCCTCAGTTATCCACAGTTCACCCTTTGTGACATAGAGAAGATCAAATACAGTGAAGATTCTAGAAATATGTCTTTCTCCTTGACGAAATACGCCTTTGCCTGAAGCAATATAATCCGGAAACGGAGGTACAGTAAATGTAATAAATGGATTCATATTCATCCCCTTATGAAGTCGGATTTCTCCAATAAATTTCGGTTTCATCTCTTCTTATTATAGTCGATGCAAGGTACACTATAAATCGGATTTATACAAAAGGAGGCTATTTGATGAAACCTCAAACACTGCCATTTCAAAAGGTTCAAGCTAAAAATGAAAGATCCCATCCTTCATTATTTGCGTTAACTTGGCCTATTTTTATCGAAATCTCTTTATATATGCTCATGGGAAGTGCGGATACACTCATGCTCAGTCAATACTCCGATAGCAGCGTTGCCGCAGTAGGTGTAAGCAACCAGCTTCTTAATTTGTTGATTGTCATGTTCAGCTTTATTACAACAGGGACGACGATTGTGATTGCTCAGCTTTTAGGAGGCAATCGTGAGCAGGAAGCGACTCAAGTCGCATATGTTTCACTAGGAACAAACTTTCTGATTAGCTTTGTCATTAGTCTCCTCATGTTTGTGTTAGCTGTTCCAATCTTACACATGATGGGATTATCAAGTGAGCTGATGCCAGATGCGACGGTGTTTTTACAAATTGTCGGCCTGCTTTCTTTTATTCAAGCGCTCATTATGACCTATAGTGCTATTTTAAAAAGCTATGGATATACAAGAGACACGATGTATGTCACCATCGGAATGAATGTATTAAACGTTGCCGGTAATTATTTGGTCATTTTCGGTCCGTTTGGCTTCCCAGTACTAGGTGTGATGGGTGTTGCCCTTTCAACATCACTAGCTCGGTTCATCGGATTAATTGCGATGATCCTGATTGTTCGCCGCCGAATTGGGTTACGGTTTTCAATGAAGAACATGTTTCACATCCAGCGGACGCATTTAAAAAAGCTGCTAAAAATCGGAATTCCTTCTGCTGGAGAGCAGCTCTCTTATAACGGTTCTCAGATGGTCATTACGCTGTTTATTACATTTATGGGAACGCAGGCACTAGCAGCAAAAGTATATACTCAGAACTTGATGATGTTCGTTATGTTGTTTGGTGCAGCCATTAGCCAAGGGACACAAATTTTAATCGGCCGTCATATTGGGGCGAAAGAATTCGACGCTGCCTATCGCAGATGCATGAAAAGCCTATACTGGGCCATTGCCATCTCCCTTCTTTCTTCCACTGTTTTATCTTTATCATCGACACATTTGCTTGCTTTTTTCACAAGCAACAGCGAGATTATTCAAATTGCCAGCCTACTCCTCCTATTGACGATCATTTTAGAACCCGGACGTTCTTTTAATATGGTCATCATTAACTCCTTGCGGGCTGCTGGTGACGCGAAGTTCCCAGTGTATATGGCGATGATTTCAATGTGGGGAATCGGGCTTCCGATTGCTTATATATTAGGCATTCAGCTTGAGATGGGCCTGATTGGGGTTTGGATATCTTTTATCGTGGATGAATGGGTAAGAGGCATCTTCATGTATAGGCGGTGGCGTTCAAGGGTATGGACGGAGTATCGATTTACTTCCACATAAAAAGGACTGCGGGTGCAGTCCTTTTTTCATTACGTCATATTTTCTAAAATCAGTGCTTTTTCCTGATTTGAAATAAACGAGCGCTGTGTAAAGACGCGGTATTCATTTTCTCTTGTTTTATCTAAAATGGCTTTATAAAAGTGAGCAGCTGCTTTCACCGGCATACGTGAATAAAGTGGAAATTCATGAAGATGGTCAAAAAATTCCTCATAGTACGCCTCTGCCTCAAAGGCAATGTACTCCCATACATGCTGGAATGCTTGATTGACCACACCTTCTTGCAATTCTTGCTCTGTATAGCCGAATTGATCCATCACTTGCTTAGGCAAATAAATGCGATTTCTTTCAGCTGCATCCTCACCAATATCACGAAGGATGTTGGTGAGCTGCATGCCAATCCCTAACGAAATGGCTGCTTCTTTGAGTTGTTCCTTTTTACGGGGAGCAATAATCGGAAGCAGCATGAGTCCAACTGTACTCGCTACATGATAGGAATAGATGAGCAATTCATCTAACGTTTCGTATCTTTGATGCTCTAAATCCATCTCCTGTCCATGGAGCAGGTCACGGAACGGAGCTTCATCCATACGAAACTCTTGAAATGTATGCTCTAGCGCCACCCACATCGGATCATTCCGGTCTACCTCACCATGTAAGAATTGATCAAACGCCTCCCGAAAGGATGCTAACTCCTCTTTTGGTGAAGGGGACTCATCTACAATGTCATCCGCTCTCCGGCAAAAGGAATAAACAGCCCAGACTGCCTGTCTTTTCTTTTTAGGCAGCATAGAAAAGGCGCGATAAAACGTTTTTGAATGGATTTGAATCGTCTCTTCACATACTTTCAATGCTGTTTGCACATCAACCACTTAGCTTCACTTCCTTTCTGTCATTCAAATCTTTTAGTAGCACAGAAGCCATGAGCTTCGCACTTTGCATGACGATCGGTACCCCGCCGCCAGGATGAATGGAGGCACCTACCGCATAAAGATTGTCTGTCTCTGCTACCTTCACCTGCGGGCGAAAGACGCCTGATTGAAACAAATTAGGTGCAAGTCCAAAGCTGCCTCCCTCAAACAATCCTTCTCGCAGTGAATCATTTGGTGTTCTTACCTTTTTCCATACAATCGACTCTCGCAATTGCGGAAAGCCTCTTTTCTCAAGACGATTCAGCATGTTTCCCACAAAGTCTGTCTCCTCTTCCCAGTTGATGTGATCTCCTGAAGGAACAGGAATGAGCATATACAAGACACTACAGCCTTCTGGGGCAAGAGTTGGATCAATGATGGATGGATTAAATGTATAAAATGACGGGTCTTGAGGGACTGTTTTCGTTTGAAAAACCTCTTTCATATGCTGATCAAAGTGTTCTCCCATAAAAAATTGATGAACAGGTGCTTCATGGTACACCTTATTTAAACCGAGATACACCATCACGCAGCCAGAGGATGGAACGTATTTACGCCGGTCTTGTTCATCTAAACCAAGCTGTTTTAACGCCGCTGGATAATCCCCGTTGATCACAAAAGCATCAGCTGCTATGTGTTCATCATTTACTTTTGCCTTGACCGCCCGTTTGCCCTCAAACTCCAATTGCGTCACTTCTTCATTTCGTCTTACATTCACACCCATCTCAATGAGTTGTCTCTCCAATATATCTACTAAACTGGCATATCCGCCTTTTAAATAGTAGATTCCGTGTGCGTGCTCACTATATGAAACAAGCGAATAAATAGCAGATGCTTCATATGGGTTTCCGCCGACATAGAGGGTTTGAAGTGCGTATGCATCTCGCAGGCGTTCATCTGAGAAGTATTTTTTTAGAGCGCTTTGAACCGTTCGGTACGCTTTTAATTTCATCAAAATCTTCATGTTTTCTTTTGTGAAAAATGTTCGTTTTTCATGAAACGATTTCTCTAGAAAAGCTTGCTGCCCTTCTTGAAACCGATTCGTCATGTCTTCTATAAATTTCAGAAACCCTTGATCTTCCTTTGGAAATACACGTCTGATTTCATCTAACTGTCGCTGTGAATCAGAGTACTTCGTGTAGGAGGTTCCATCCTGGTACTGGATCGTGTACAGCGGATCAAGCTGCAAAAGATCAAGAGAGGTTTCGTCAATTCCCACCTCATGTAAAATGCCTTTTAACATTCCAGGAAGTAGGACAATGGTCGGACCTTCATCTACTTTATATCCTTTCTCACGTACAAAAGCAAGCCGACCGCCAAGCCGTTCATTTTTTTCGACAAGGGTGACATCATGTCCAGCTTTTTTTAAATAGAGCGCTGAGATCATTCCGCCAATACCGCCACCTGCAATCAATATATGTTTCTTCATGAGGCGCTCCCCTTTTCGTGATGTGGCATCGTTTTGTGCGTATGTTTCTCTTTTGAGAGAATCGCATTTGTCGTGATGCGTGCCGATTCTAAAATGGTCGGCAAACCGCTTCCTGGGTGCGTTCCTCCTCCAACAAGCCAGCAGTGCTTCAATTCATCAAATTCATTGTGCGGCCTTAGCACCATCATTTGCGTAAGCTGATGGCCAAGGTTAAATGTAGCCCCTTCATATACGTAAAGGTCTTCCTCCCAATGCTTCGGGGTGATCATCCGCTCGACTTCTATATGCTGTCTAATATTCTTAAAGCCGGTTTTCCGCTCCAGTGTGTCCAGCACAAGTTCTCTGAATTCATCTTGATGCGCTTCCCAGTCAATACCGCTTTGATTATTGGCAACGGGTGCCAACACATAAAGAGCTGACTTTCCTTTTGGCGCAAGCGAGTCATCTGTTACACTTGCATTTTGAATATAAATGGACGGGTCATCTGGCAGCTCATACGTTTTCGTAATCCCTTTGACAAATTTAGCGTAATCATCGGAAAAAACGATGGTATGATGCGGCTCATCATAAATTGTATCTAATCCTAAATAAAGCATAAAGGTGGAGCATGAGAATTTTTTCTTTTTCAATTTCTTTTCGCTATATTTCTTTAATAAACCTGGCTCTACCAGCTTTGTCATCACATATGCAAAGTCTCCATTGACGACAACCTCATCTGCGTGTACTTCTTCCCCTGATTCTAAGCGAATGCCCTTTACTTTCCTGCCTTCAGTCATCAGCTTTTCGACGCCAGATGACAAATGAATGGTTGCACCAGATTCAACCGCCGCCTTTGCCATCGCTTCTGACAGCTGATTCACGCCACCTTTCGGATGGAAAACGCCTGTATCATGCTCCATAAACGAAAGAATCGAAAACGCTCCAGGGCATTCCCATGGTGACATTCCTAAATACTTTGATTGAAACGTAAATGCATATTTCACCGACTCATTCGAGAAATAGTCTGAGAGCACATCATATAAACTCTTATTTAACGAAAGCTGCGGAAGTGCTCTTATCACCTTTGGACGCAAATAATGATGAAAACGATCCATCTTACTTTGTAAAATTGGCGTAAGGCGGTCCATTTTGCGCTTTGTATCGTTCATAAAGCGTACATATCCTTCGCCCTCACCAGGTGCAAAGGCTTCTAACCGTTTGTACATTTCGTCTCGGTCTCGAATCATATCAAGCTGCTTGTCTTGAAAGATTAATCTATACATTTCTTTTAATTCAATGACATCGATATAGTCATAAAGATTTTTGCCAGCAAAGGTGAACAGCTCCTCTGCAATATGAATCATGCTGAGAAAGGTAGGACCTGTATCAAACGTGAAATCACCAAGTTGAAACTTAGAGTTACGTCCGCCAACAAAGGGCTGTTTTTCGTATACATGAACGTCATGTCCTTTGCTTTGAAGCATCATAGCTGCCGCAAGTCCCCCTGGTCCTGCTCCGATCACAATGATTTTCATTATCCTTTTTCCTCCAAATTAATTCACTTTAAGTTAATTATACAAATTAGAAAGGTTAGATCAACTTTCGATGTGCTCTAAAAGTCTCATGTTATGTATCAAAAAAGCCGGCTTCCTTTCAACAAGTGCAAGAAAGCCGACCCTTTATTACGCGTCTATATCAATTCGATATGTTTCAAACCAATGATGAATCTGCGCCAGATGGGCAATTAGCTGCGGGCCCTTCATTAGCTGGCCATACCAAGGCACTTGAAAGGAAGCCCCTTCAGTTTCAATCAGCTGTTTCAATTGATGTGGATCTAAAAATTCATGAAGCACAGAATCTTTTTGCGCAAGGCAATCTGTTAACATCTCTTTCACAGCCTGGGTATAGGCTGGATGATGCGTTTTCGGGTAAGGACTCTTCTTGCGATAAAGCACTTCATTCGGTAAAATTCCCTCTAATGCTTTTCGTAAAACCCCTTTTTCACGATTTCCATGCATTTTCATTTCCCAAGGAATATTCCAAACATATTCGACAAGGCGATGGTCTGCAAATGGCACACGCACCTCAAGGCTCGCGCCCATACTCATTCGATCTTTTCGATCTAGCAGCGTTGTCATGAACCAGATCATATTTAAGTAAAAAAGTTCTCTCCGGGCTTTATCTACTCCAGTTTCTCCATCTAAAAGAGGTGTTTCTGCCACGGTTTCTTCATATTTGCTTCGCGCATATTCCTTCAGTGATAGCTTCTTTTGCCACGAGTCTTGAAGAAGCTGCGTGCGGGCTTCAGTCGATCTCATCCAAGGAAAACCATTCGTTTCATTTGACATATGAAACCACGGATAGCCTCCAAATATTTCATCAGCACATTCACCTGATAGGCCGACAACGAAATCCTTTTTAATTTCTCGGCAAAACCAAAGTAAGGAAGAATCAATATCTGCCATGCCCGGTAAATCTCGAACTTCAACCGCTTCCTTCAAATACGAAGCCAGTTCCTTTTGCCCGATGACACTGCTGTGGTGATTCGTTTGAAATGCTTTGGTCATTTGATCAATCCAAGGACCGTCAGCATTCGGCTGGAATTGACTTGCCTCAAAGAATTGGTCATTTCCTTCGTAATCAACCGAATACGTATGAAGCGGCGCTTTCCCTATTTTCTCAAAGTGCTTGGCGGCGATGGCGGTAATGGCACTAGAATCAACGCCACCAGATAAAAATGTGCAAACAGGCACATCAGAGACGAGCTGTCTTGTGACAGCATCTGTAAAGAGATGCTTGACGTGCTGAGCGGTGTCATCAAGTGAGTCTGTATGCTGCTCGCTTTTGACATTCCAGTACCTCCACACACGCAGGCCATCTTTTGAAAAGGTCAAAGCATGTGCAGGTCTCAGCTCTTTTACACCTTTAAATACCCCTTGCCCTGGTGTTCTAGACGGTCCTAAGCCAAAGATCTCCGATAACCCCTCATGATCGACCTTTGCTTTCATATCAGGGTGAGCAAGAAGGGCTTTGATCTCTGAACCAAATAAAAAGGAATGATGACGTTCTGTATAGAAAAATGGCTTGACGCCGAGCCGGTCTCTCCCTGCAAATAATAATTCACGCTCACTATCCCAGATCACAAATGCAAAAATACCATTAAAATGGGTGACACACTCTTCCTTCCATTCTGTGTAGGCGTGAAGAAGAACCTCTGTATCAGAATGCCCAAGAAAGCGGTGCCCCCTTTTTAATAATTCTTTTCTTATGTCCTCCGTGTTATAGAGCTCTCCATTGTATACAACCGTATAAGCATGGTTTTGATGTGTATAAGTCATCGGCTGCTTTCCACCTTCTACATCTACAACCGCTAACCTTTTATGCCCAAAAAGAACGTGCTCATTTTTCCACGTATTTGTATCATCTGGCCCTCTTTTAGATAATGTATCTGTCATTTGATTGATTACATGTTCCTGTTGGATGAGCTGCTTTTTAAAGTCTGCCCAGCCTGTTATTCCACACATCATCATCAGCTCCCATCCGTTTTTCATCAAGTGTTCTCATTCAGCCTTTCTTAGTTTATGCATCGTCTCCTTGATAGTTGATTTGTCCTTTTTTCCGGGAGTATAGGACAAGCATCATTTGGTAAGAAAGGAAAGAGGAAAGGAGCTTTTGCCAATGGAGAAACGAATGAAGCATCTTGAGCGCTCTAACCGAAGGTGGTGTATCGGGTATTTACTGATTGAAAATGGGCATTGCCTGATCGAAGATGAAGAAGGAGAGATCATGCTGCCAGAAAGTCTTCAAAGCTCTATGATCTGTTTGAAAGAAAATGACCGATGGACAAAAGGAGAATTGCTCGGGTCTATGATTCTTCATGAAAACGGGCAGTTGCTGGAAGTACAAGGCGGTGAAATGATTCAATATACAGCATCTCTTGCCAAAGGTTGGCTTGACTTACTCATGTTCGTACCAGAAAACGTCTTTTATCAAATCATAGAACAAGTAGAACAGCTGGGCTTTTCCGTCTACGATTGTGTCTTCTCCTCCTTTCATGCTTTTCAATGCGTCTCTTTCTTTCAGTTTTCAGCAGATACACAATCGCTAGCACTTCAATGCCACCATGAGCCTGCCGCCGGCCGAATGCGTTTTGAATGGACCACTTCTGACGGTCACCGGTCGGTTTCCACGTTTGATGTCACATAAAAAGGGCACTGCTTCCTATAAGCAATGCCCTTTTTATATTAAAAGATATGGAAACCGATCGGCAGACGTAAACCTAGAAGAATGGTCACAATCGCAATCACGATAAAACCAATCAATACACCCGTCACTGATTTTCCTTTTTTCTTGCGTACAAGAACCATTTCCATGAAACCGATCACAAGGATACCGAGTACCATTTTGCCGATATACTCGCCCCCGAAACCTGGAATTTTCATTCCTGTGCGAACATACAGCTCTACGCCTGTTGCAATAATGAGCAAGTAGAGTAGTCTGACGATCATGTGCACAATTTTAGCACCTTTGTCATTTTTACCTGCTAGAGCAAAGGCCACGAAGAATAAAATAATCCCTAGCACCCACGCTGTAATATGTAAATGTGTCCCCATCTGTTATTTCCCCCTTTATCAGAACAAGTACCTTCTCATCGTACCACGAAATAAGTCGAACACAAAGCGACAATCCTGTGTCAACAGCCCTTTATTTGACGCGATTCGATAACGTCCCAATCGGTTCAATCGTGATTTCAATCTGATCTCCTGAAGCTAAAAACTTTGGCGGTTCAAAGCCTTTTCCAACGCCAGAAGGTGTACCCGTTGCAATGATGTCACCTGCTTCTAGCGTCATCCCTTTTGAAAGAGTTGAAACAATGTCCTCAATTGGGAAGATCATTAATTCCGTACTGGCAGACTGACGAACCTCTCCGTTTACCTTTGTTTCCACTTGGAGTGCTCCATGATCCTCGATCACTGACTTATGGACGATATAAGGTCCCATCGGACAAGATGTATCTAAGCTTTTGCCTATGAAAAATTGTTTATGTTTTTTCTGCAAATCTCTTGCCGTTATATCATTTAAAATGGTGTAACCGAAGATATAATCGCGGGCCTGTTCAGGCGCAATATTCTTCCCTGATTTCCCCATGACGATGGCAAGCTCACCTTCGTAATCCAATTCACTTGTCACATCTTCATGAAGAAGAATGTCCGCTTCGTGTCCAACCACTGAAGTAGGTGCCTTTGTAAAAATCATCACGTCTTTAGGAATATCTGCAGCACTTCCCATCTCCAAGACATGATCTTGATAATTCTTCCCGACACACATGATGTTTTTAGCTGGCTTTGGAATCGGTGCATGGAGTTTGACCCCAGAAAGCGGATATACATAAGAGCCGCGGTCTTCTTCTTTTTTCTCAGCCCAATCAAGAAGCTGTCTGACGTGTTCGACAAACTTGTCCCCCATGTTGATGCATTCAGCTAAAGAGTTTGGCAATGTCTCCAGCTCAAATAATTTAGCCTCTGCCTTTTTAACGTCCATCACCCATTCATCATCAATGACCACCCCAATAAACATCCTGTTATGTATCTCACCTGTAAAAAACTTCATGTCTTCCCCTCGCAATCTTCATTTCGCTAAGTTATGATGTCTCATTTTATTTCTCTACGAAATAAAAAAAACCCTTTTTTATCATACTCTCTTTTAAAAAGGGTTTCAAAAATGATGACCTCATGTTTAGCGGTAGCGTCGATATTCCCACATATTCCCTTGATCCCATTTACGATCAACATTTCCTCTGCTTCGGGAATGATGCTTTTTCTTTCCGCATCCTCGGCAAGAATGACTTCGTCTGTGATGATGAGAACGCTTAGATCGATGGCTGCGATGTGACTTGCGGCAGCTTTTCTTATGATGAGATCTGTGCTTGCTGCGGTGTGACTTTTTCGGTTCGCTCTTTTTGCTTCTGTAAGATTTTTTACTCTTCATACTTTTCTTTGAGCGATAGCTTTTCTTTGAACGATGGCTTTTCTTCGAGCGATAGCTTTTCTTTGAACGATGGCTTTTCTTCGAGCGATAGCTTTTCTTTGAACGATGGCTTTTCTTCGAGCGATAGCTTTTCTTTGAACGATGGCTTTTCTTCGAGCGATAGCTTCTGTAGCTTTTTTTGCTACGGCGTGATTTACGGCATCCGCCAAAGAACCAATGATGGCGACTTGAATGACGAGAACGAGCTGATTTGTGCGAACGTCTCGATTCTGGTTCACGATCTAAGTGATGATCACGTCCCTCACTTCGAAGTGAATCCACTGCATGTTCAATGTGTGAATGATCAAATGTACTCACGAACAATTCCCCTCCCAGTCTATGCTTCGACAAAACAAACAGACAAAGCTGCTTATCTTCTCTGCTTTATGTTACGAGACTCGGTAGACAAGTGTTCGTGACGAATGCCTCTTTCTTTTAAAACTCCATGAACACCTACCAGCCGGTACAGGACATTCCTTCATTTTCATATCGTAAAGAAGAGCATATAGGAGGCTGATGAACGTATGAGCACAGAACCTTTAAAACAACTTGATATGTGGATTCATCCTAAGGACCTGATTGAATTAAAAAAAGACATTTGGAACGATGAACCTGTTGAGGCGATTCTGAAAACAGGCCAAATCAAATCACATATTTATGCTTCATACCGCGGGTCACACATTAGAAAGCTTAAGAAAAAGTCCTATCAAATTGAATATCGAAAGCCAAAACAAAGACAAGGCGAATCCATCTTTCATTTAAATGCAGAGTACAATGACCCTTCTTTTATTCGAAACAGGCTGTCCTTTTATTTCTTCGAGCAGATGGGGGTGCTAAGCCCTGCTGCTTCTCATGTATTCCTGACCATTAACGGAAGAAAAGAGGGCATTTATTTAAAAATAGAATCCGTCGATGAGTTATTTCTTCAAAAACGGCAGCTATCAGGAGGCGGTATTTATTATGCAGTAGATGACGACGCTAATTTCTCCCTTTTGAGTTCGTTTGATAAAAAGCCCAAAAAGCATCTTCTTCTCGGGTACGAGAAAAAAACGGGTACATCAAGACATGACGAGCAACTGAGCGAATTTATTTACTTTCTCAACACAGCAACAGACGACGTATTTGCAGAAAAAATCGAGCAATACCTTGATGTGACACAATATTTCCGCTGGCTCATTGGTGTGGTGTGCACCCAAAATTTTGATGGCTTTGTTCATAACTACGCTCTTTATGTGAATGAACAAGGGAGATTTCAAGTGCTTCCTTGGGATTATGATGCGACATGGGGCCGTGACATCCATGGAGAAGAAATGGCGTTCGATTATATCCCAGTAAGCGGATTTAATACATTAACTGCTAGATTACTAGATATTCCTTCGTTCAAGAGAGCCTATTATGCTCTTTTCCAGCATGTACTAGATACGCATTTTTCACAGGACCGTCTCTGTCCAATCATCGAGAAATGGCATAACTCGATTGAGTACCGAATCGGGGACGATCCATATACGAAAGATCGAAAAGAAGTACTACAGTCAGAGAGAGAGTTAATCCGGCAGTATATCAACAAAAGACGACGTTATTTACAGGCTGAGATTAGAAAAGAGACATTTGGAACGTGAGGACAATTTCGAATTTTGTCACTTTATTACTCATATTGACGAAACAGCTTTTTTTATAGAAAAATAGGGTATACTAACCATATCCTTCTATTTGATAAAAAATGTGAGAGTTGGCGTCCGTTATGATCAATTATGAAATTGAACAAAAAAGATTACATTTAATTGAGACTGCAAAAAAATTCGGTATGAATGCTGAAGAAACCATCAGGTGCAGTCAAGAGCTTGACACACTCTTAAATAAAGGCATCAAATACACCTCTAAAGAATGCTCGAATAAAGGGTAAACCATACACCTAATTCCTCTCATCAAAAGCTTTTAAAAAGACAATCACACATTAAAAGACCCATCATAAGCTATGGTGAAACGCCCAAAAACAAAGCGCCCTAATTTTATAAAGGATGTGCACCGCTATGCCGGCTATTGTTGGAGCCTTTAAAGTAAATGCCGTCGGAACGAGCGGAGTCGTTCATGTTGGAGACTGCATCACCATTTCTCCAAATAGTCAGGTTAAAACGTTTGCTGGCGCAGGCAGTTTTAACACTGGTGATCAATTGCGCATCAGCAACTATAAGAGTGTAACAAATACGTACGACAGTGATGTCATTGATCAACCGCTTGTTGGTAACTTGTAAGGAGTGAGAATCCGTTGAACTTCTATATTAATCAAGCGATACAAATTAATTATTTACGCGTGGAGTCTGTGAGTAACTCATCTGTTCTGCAAATTGGGAGTGCTGGATCAATCAAGGCGCTTTCCAACCTGTATAACACAGGCAGCTACGTAGAATCAGCACCTGCCGCAGCAGGCTCACAAGGAATTGAAGAATCTCAAGGCGCAAGCACAGCACCTTTTGTACCGCTTCAGTCACCAACAACTTAAGTTCATCTGCAATCCCCGGAGGTGTATGTAAATGTATGACTATCAAAGCAACGCTTCACAAGTGTATGGCATCATTCAAAAACAAACACAGCAAATCATGATGCTTGAAAAAAGGCTTAACGAGCTTCAGCAGGAAATGCAAATGATCAAAGACAAACCGACAACGAATATTGAACGGATTGATTATCAATTTGATCAACTGAAAATCGAGCGGCTGGAAGGTACATTGAATATCGGCCTCAATCCATCTGATCCAAACAGTGTTCAAAATTTTGAAGTGGGCCAAACAACAACCCCGGGAATTGGAATGATGCAGCAAGAAATGGCTGATCAATTTTTCAATCAAACACGCCAGCTTGTCGATGCATTCTTAAATGAAGAAGCACCAGAACTTCTTGAAGAACTAGAGCAGCGATATGAAGGCTCTCTTGATGAAAGCAATAAACACCATATCATTGAGGACATTCGAAAACAAATTGACAGCAGGATCAAATACTATGCAGGACAGCTGCCACATCGTGAAGATATGACACCGCTGCAGCGTTCAGAGCAAATTGCTGAATATGTGAAGCATGATGTGAAGCGGGCGATTGAGCATTTTTTAGCCCATATTCCAAGTGAAACGAAAGGAGAGGAAAACGGATGAATTTCACAGTTGTCAACCGCAACATCGAGACCGGAAGCATTAAAGTAGTTGGGGTATCGTCCTCTTCCCTATTCATCATCGGGGACACAGACCATGTACAATTATCCTCGATTTTCGATACACCGCCAGAATCTCTTATCATTGGACCGTTTGTTCCTCTGGCACCTCGATAATGATTAAGCGCACATCTCAAGTGAAGTTCTCGAAGGTGAATTCTGTCGGGATTTCGAGTGTCGTTCAAATTGGTGATACACAGGAGCTATGCCCGAAGGTCAAGGTGTTAGCTGTTCAACGGACGCTTAGTTTGTTTTATGGCTATGAAGCAGAAAACTTAAATGCGAAAGAATTTGAAGTGTATTATGAGCCGATTCCATTGATGCTGCCAGAACGATCAGTTAGAACGGCATTTTACCATGAAAAGCCTGTGATTAAAGTTTCTTCGATACATGTAGAAGGGGTATCATCGTCCTCTGTCTATCAAATCGGTTCTACTTGTAGAATGAATGGCATAGCGCGAGTGAAGCATATTCGAGAGTTATTTAGCAACGACGAAAGTCCGCCAAACTCACAAGTGGACCTACCTGCGCATATGATGGTGATATGACTTCGAATAAAGGATGTCGATTATGCCAGCAATTGTCGGACCCATTTACATTAACTCTATTTCTGGAGGCGTCGTAAACGTCGGTGACTCATTTTACCTTTCGCCTAAAAGTTCGTCAAAATCTGCTTTAGGCTCTGGAGCGGGGAATACCGGAGATTTCTTGATATTAAATAATGGCATCAGCGCCACCAACTATGTGGATCCTGACTTAAATGATCAGAATATGGTAGGCAATGCATAAAGCGACTCCTCTATACCCATTTCATTTAGAGGAGTGCTTTTTTATGCTTATTTCTGTCTGCGTTGTCTCGATTTTTTTGTTTTGACCAGCTTGCTTGCCGGCTGTTTTCGAATCCATTTGATGTACGGAACAAGCTTTTCATCTTGTCTTAGCGCATCAAGCGTGTTCAAACGTGCGGCAAGCTCCTGGTTTGTAAAGAGGGCATGCACTTGTTTATGGCAAGGGATGCACAGGAAGGCAGTTGGTAAAAATGCCCCACCTTCTTCTCTTGGCGTTAAGTGATGTTCCGTGAGCAAGACATCTTGTCTTCCGCACAGCTCACATAATCCAATCGTTTGCTTTGCCACCCTGTCATCACCTCAACATTTACATTAATTCCATTGATACCGTTGTCCCTTTCCCGCTTGGATCTGCTGGATGGACAATCAGTTTCTTCGGCAGTCTCATCTTCAATTCTTCCACATGGCTGATCACGCCAACTGCTAAATTTTGAGACTGTAGTTTCTCTAGTGCCGTAATTACCGTATCCAACAAGTCTTGATCGAGTGTACCGAATCCTTCATCAAGGAAGAAGAATTGCAGCGGGAACTCACCTCTCAGCTGGATTTGTGCGGAAAGAGCAAGCGCAAGCGCCAATGACGTCAGGAAAGTTTCTCCGCCAGACAAGCTGGACACCGGGCGTCTGACACCGCCATTGGCATCATCACGCATCACAAAGCCACCTTCTGAGTCGACTTCAATTGCATACCTTTGTCTTGTCAAAATGCCAAGACGGGCTGATGCATCACGGCTGACACTTTCTAACTGTTCTTCTGCTAAGAACTCAACAAACGTATTCCCTTTAAAAACGGTTTGCAGCTTATCGAGCCGATCAATTTCTTGTTGCAGTACTTCCAAGCGTTCATGAATACTTGCAAAGCGCTGATGATTTTCTTCAATCACACGCAGGTGTTCATGTGCAGACCCGCTCATCACTGTCGCTTCTTCCAATTCCTTTTCTGCCGCTTCTTTTCTGAATTGAACATCTGTCCACTGCTCTTCATCTAGTGACTCATCTTTCAGCTGTTCAGAAATTCGCTTTAAGTTTGCAGCACATTGCTTTCTTTTATCCTCAAATACCTCAATTTCCTGTTTGACCGTATGACGTAATGCTTGATCCATGAAAGCAGACTCAATCTCCTCTGGCTTATGAAAAGGAGAAGACTCTGTTTCTTTTTGCCATGCTGCTTCAGCTTCTTGTTTTCGCCGGTTAGCCTCTTGGAGTTGACGCTCACTGCTTGAAAAATGGCTTTGCGCCTCACTAAACAGTTGCTGCGCATGCTTTAATTGCTGGTACGATTGCTGCTCTGTCTCATTTAGATGAGCAAGAGACTGTTCAACCTCGATGAGTTCATCAGAAATAGAGGCTGCTTTTAATGGATATCGTCCTATATCTGTTTCATATTGATGGATGAGCTTCTGCTGACTTTCTAGCTGATGCGCTAGTTTATCAAGCTCCTTCTCTACATCGTATATCGTTGTTTGCAGGTGCTCTTTTATCTGCTGTTTTTCTTCTAAAAACGAAATACTTTTCTCAATACGCTCTTTATAACCTTCTGCTTGTTGGTCCTTTTCATCTATTTGCTTTTGCATCTCTTGCACTTGGCTCAATGTAAAGCGCGGGAAAGCCTGCTCAAATTGTGTTGTTTGCTCTGAAAGCTCAGATTGAAGCTCCTTGATCAGCACCTCTAATTCTTGAATACGCTGCTGTTCAAATGTCAATTGCTCTTCCATTTTGCTCATCTCTGCTGCTTGATCATGGGTTTCATCCATTAAACGAGCACGTTTACGTTCAACTTCTTGAATATCTTGTTTCATGCCTTTCCATTCTTGAATCAGATGATGCAAGGACTGCGGATTTTGCACTGTTTCTACTGCTGCAGCTACTTCCGCACCGGGGGCTTTTTGAGATAAAAAGGCGAACTGCTTTACTAATTGATTGGCATGCGTTTCTAGCAGCTGCTTTGCTGCATACATGTCTCTAGCATATTCCTCTGCTTGCTTGAGCTCTTTGTCTATTCTTTGAATGACTTCATCGATTTGGGCAACAGTTTCTTCATGGTCATTGGCTATCGCAGCCTTTGGATCATGATGAATCGACCCACAAACGGGACATGGCTCACCATCTACTAGCTCTGCCGCTAATTCTTTTCTTAATTCTGCTGCCCTTACAGCATCACGCTGTTTTAATTTTTCGAGCTTCTGCTTTTGTTCTCTCTTACTCCATTCTGTAAGAGCTCGCTCAAATTCACATACATAAAAATAAAGTTGTTCAATCGCTTGAAACGATTGGTCTATTTTTTCATGAGAATCTTTTTGCTGTTTTTGAAGCTTTTCATAAGCTTCTGCAGCCTGTGAGGATCGCTTTTTTAGCTCCCCAATCTTTTGTTCTTCCTTTTGAATGCTCTGATTGATTCTTTGCACATTTTCACTTAAACGCAAAGCCTCCTGTACACTTTTCCGCTCTTTTACAGAGACTTGTAATTGCTCCAGCTCACGCTTCAGCTGTGTTTGTTTCGTCAGTGCACGCTCTAATAGAGATTGGAGATTCTCTGCTTCTGCTTTTTTTTGTATCAATTGCTGCGCTTTTTCATTTTTTTGCTGCTCTAGTCCCGTCTTTTCCTGAAGAGCCGCCTCTTTTTTCCGTTCAATTTCCTTTAACTGAATCAGCTGTTCTTTCTTTTGAAGAAGCGCTGGCTCAGTCTCTATTTTTTTCTGACGTGCTCGCTCATATTCCTGCGTCATTTGATCATAGATCGTTCGTTGATGAAGTAACTGTTTTTCTGCTTCCTGCTTCTCATTTGACGCTTGGGAAAGCTGCTGTTCAGCCTTTGTTAATGCATCCGCATAGGGCTTTAATGACTCTGCTTGCTCCGCGATGTTGAGTTGAGTTTTTTTCTCTTCCATCTTTGGCACCAACAGGTTGAGCTTGTTTTGTTCAGTCTCATACGCCTCTTGTTCTTTTTGATACTGCCAAATCGCTTGTGCCTTTGTAAAAGCAGTTAACGCTTCGTCCCGCATTTGTTTTTTCTCAAGAAAAATGACCTTTGCCTGCTCAGCGCCTTCCTTCGCTTTTGCTAATGCCTCTGGGCCAGCTTCTCCTAAACCATTCAGTTCAGCCAGCAGTTCATTTTTCTGCCCATACCGGTTCTGAGCCTTTGCACGCAAACGCTTAACGAGCTGATCACCATACTTTTCTAGATTAAACAAACGCTGAAGCATTTGGCGTCTATCGGCTCCTTTCAATGAAAGGAATTCAGCAAACTTCCCTTGTGGTAAGACAACCGCTCTCGTAAAGTCATCAATTGTTAATCCGAGTAATTCTTCTATTTTACGATTGACCTCACTCGCTTTATCTGCAAGAACTGTCTGCGTATCACTGATTTCAATCAGGCGGCATAATGACGTTCTGACTTTCATTTCATCTGCCCGCTTGAAAGCACGTTCGACTTTATAAGAAATGTGATGCTCCTTTTGCAAAGCGAATGTAAAGGAAACCGACAGTTTTTCTTCAGCTTGGTTCAAAATACCATGTGTATTATTTAACGCACGTTCGACTTTGCCATAGAGTGCTAGTGTCATGGCATCTAATATGGATGACTTTCCGCTTCCTGTCGGTCCAAAAATGCCAAACACACCCGCTTCACATAAAGAGCTAAAGTCAATGGTTTGTTCTTCTCTGAAGCTATGAAGTCCTTTAATGGTTAGCGTGATCGGCTTCAAGTCGCTTCCTCCTCTTGCATTTCATTGGCAAGCTCTAAAAACAGCTTGACTGTTTTTTCATCAGGCAGACCGCCACCTGTCTGACGCTCATAAAATTTCACGAACCGCTCTTCGATTGAGAGCTTTTCCACTTGTTTCCGTTCTTCCATTTGCTGTAATTCTTTGAACTTTGGTCTAATGTGGACAAAACCACTATGCTGCTTTCGGAGCTGATGGATCTCTTCAATGGACAGTTGATCTGTTAAATGAATCTCTAAATCAATCCAGGCATGAAGATCCCGTTTCTCATCTAGCCACTCGTGTACTTGACTCAGCCCCTCAGTCGCCTTCCATTTCACAAGTGGTTTACCGCTTGATAAAAACACTTCTTTCCAGCTTGCTTTTTCATTAGGCTTTGCATCTACAATGGTGACTGATTTGGCATAGCCTGACTCTGAAAAGCTATAAGCAAGCGGTGATCCAGAATAACGGGCAATCGTTTTGGCACGTTTGATTGTTTGCGGACGATGCAAATGACCGAGTGCGACATAACAAGCGGCCTCGGGCAGACTTTCAGCCGCAACAGTATATGCACCTCCTACTTCAATCGGTCTTTCTGAATCTGTTTGACTTCCTCCTGCCACATAAATATGGCTCGTTGCGATATTGACCGTATCAGCTTGGAATTGAGCACTTAAATGTTGAAACGCTTGTTGTATTTTTAAATTATAATGATCACGAAGCAGTTTCTCTTCAAATGTTTCAGCCAGCACCTCATTTAGCCTCGCCTCGGACGGATAAGCAAGTGCTGCAATGGATAGACGTTCACTTGAAGAAGGAACATTGACGCGGATGATGTCATTTGTCGGATAGCCAATTAAATGAATTCCCTGATCATTTGTTAAAGGAGATGCGGCTGATAAGCGATCCGGATTATCATGGTTACCTGAGATGACCACAACCTGACGCTTTCCTTTATCAGATAATGCAGATAGACTTTCATAAAAAAGCTGCTCTGCTCTAGCAGGTGGGTTCACTGTATCAAAGGCATCTCCAGCCATCACAATGACATCAATTTGTTCGTCTTTGACGATTTGATACAGTTCATCTAAAAACTGAGCTTGCTCGTCAAGCCGGCTTCGGCCTTCAAGGGTTTTCCCTAAATGCCAATCCGCCGTATGCAAAATCCTCATGTGATTCACCTCTCATTCCGATACATTTATAAAGAAATTTCTAAATTCCCATCAAAGAAATAGAGAATTTTCTCCTCTAATGTTCTGTTTGTTAAACGTTCTACTGCTGCTGCGTATAACGCTAATTGGGTTTCATAGCGCTTTTTCAAAATCGGTTCGGCAACCTCTAGTCCGCCTGAATATCTGCCTTGCACTCTATCTGTTTTATAATCAAGTAAATAAAGCTTTCCATCTGCTTCAAACAAACAATCAATCATTCCTTGAATAAGCACAGGTTCATCCTCTGCATCAATATGACTGTACACCTCTTTGACAGGTAAAATCATACTAAATGACACTTCTCGTTTCACCCAGTCCGCTTTCCGCAGTTTTTGACCAATAGAAGTAGAAAAGAAGGACATAATCCCTTCTCGATCAATAGACTGGATTTGCTCATCTGTTAGTAAGTCTCGCTGCTTTAAGGAATCGAGCAGCTGCTCTATACGAGATTCATCATAAGGCTCTTCTGAAGGAAGGGGAATGTGCTGCATGACTGTATGCATCGCAGTACCTTGTTCTGCTGCAGTGAGTGTTTTTTTCTTCATAAAAGCCGGCCTGTCATACAAGGTTGCACGAGCTTTTCGAATAGAAGCAGGAACACTGTACTCATCCTGTACTTCTTTCATCCTTTTAATCTCTGAGACAGACTGCTTTGTACCGACTTGTGAGGCCGCTACATATGGGTATTTCCATGAGAGTCTCTCGGCAACCTCCTCTTCATAATCACCATGTCCTTCAACAGGAAGACCTTCCATTAACGCTTGTACCACTTCGTCGTGCTGCTTCCTTTCAAGTGACACATCTTCTTTTAGAAGATCTGAGGCTTGAGTGAATGAGATGGTGAATGATGATGGATGCGAGAGAACAACATCGCCTGCTTCTTCTAAAATAGATGACATCGCTTGATGACGGATGAGAGCAGGTCCAATAAAATCTAAGTAAGTTTTGGCTTGGTATCGTTCAAAATCAGGGAGGAGCCACTCTTCTCCATTTGCGGCATTTTGCCATTTACTTAATGCTTTGATCTGATTTTTGACGGAGCCGACAAGAAATAATTTTTCCTTGGCCCTTGTAAGCGCCACGTATAGAACCCTTAGCTCTTCAGATAATAACTCTTTTCTCATCTTTTTTTTCATGGCCACAAGCGGTAATGTCGCATAACTAATTCTCAGCTCTGGATGAATATATTTGCTTCCAAAGCCTAGTTCTTTATCGAGCAAGTAGGACTGGTTTAAGTCCATCATATTAAAGTTCCTGCCGAGTCCTGCAGTAAAGACAACTGGAAATTCTAAACCTTTACTGCTGTGAATCGTCATCATACGAACAACGTCCTCTGTTTCACTGAACGTTTTCGCTGCTCCAAGATCATCTCCACGCTCTTGCATTCTTTCAATAAAACGAAGGAATCGAAACAGTCCTCTAAAGGCAGCCTTTTCATACTGCTTTGCTCGATCATAAAGAGCACGAAGATTCGCCTGCCTCTGCTTTCCACCAGGCATCCCGCCAACATAATCTACATACTGAGTATCGCGGTACACTTCCCAAATCAATTCTGCTACCGAGTGATTCATGGAGAAATCACGCCACTTACGCAGCAATTGGAAGAATCGCTCTAGTTTTTTGCATGTAGGGTGATCAGAATGGGTTACACTCATGAATGCCTTCACAGCATCATAATAAGTTCCTTTTTTATCACTCGTTCTAATAAGTGCCATTTCATTTTCATCTAAATGAACAATAGGTGATCTTAAAACAGCTGCAAGCGGGATATCCTGATATGGATTATCGATTACTTTTAACAGAGAAAGAATCACAGACACCTCTGTTGCTTCGAAATAGCCTGAGGAAAGATTCGCATACACAGGGATTCCCTGCTTCTTTAATTCCTCCATCATTTGCGGAGCCCACGGCATAGAGCGAAGCAAAATCACGATATCTCGATATTGCAAGTTGCGGGTCATTTGCTGTTTTGCATCGTACACTTGAAAAGGCTGTTCAACCAATTCTTTTATTTTCTTTGCAATGACCCTTGCCTCAAATTGCACAGTCTCTAGTTCTTCTCGTTCTTCATCACTTTCCGTTTCATGTTGATCTAGATGGACAAGGAGCATTTCTGTCGTTGTATCTTCGCTTTGCGGAAAACTGGCTCCAAGCTTTAATTCAGCTTGTTCATCATATTCAATTTCTCCAACTGTTTCCCCCATCAGCTGTTTGAACAGAAAGTTTGTACTGTCTAAAACATCAGATCGGCTTCGGAAGTTTTTATTTAAATCGATTCTTTTACCTGTGTCTTTGCTGTCTGTTTTAAATTGCTTATATTTATTTAAAAAGAGCATCGGCTCAGCAAGTCTAAACCGATAAATGGACTGCTTTACATCACCAACCATAAAAAGGTTGCCTTCTGCAGGAAGTTCCCCTTTAGACACAAGCTTTAAAATTGTTTCTTGTACAAGGTTTGTATCCTGATATTCATCAACAAGCACTTCTTCAAATTGCTGTTGATAGTATTTAGCTGCTTCTGTTTCGATCAGATTTCCTTCCGCATCCTGCTTCGCTAAAATCCGTAAGCAATAATGCTCTAAATCCGAAAAGTCTACGATTGATTTTTCTTGTTTTGCTCTTTCGAAACGTTCTCCAAATTGGATGACAAGCTCCACAAGGGTCTCAACAACTGGCTTCATTTCAGCCAAGCTTTTTAAATGCTGTGCAGGACTTCGCATAAAGTATTCATCTTTTAGCTTTTCTAATTGTTTTTTTGCTTGATTGCGTGCATCTGTGGCTTTTTCTAACAGAACAGGATCGTATTCGTCCCCTTTGCACGTCTTTAGCCTTTTAAAATTGATGTTCGGTAAGAGCTCATAGAGCTTTTCAAAATCATCTTGATGCCTGATTAATTCATTTACTTGCTCTAAATCATCTATAAAATTCTCTGCTCTCGGTGCTGGACCACCCGGCTCTTTCGATAGGGTAAGAGCCCGTTCGAGCAGCTCCTGACAGCTCCGGAAAACGAGAGAAAGATCCTCTTTGATATATGGATAAAACGGTAATTCTTCTACTTTTGTTTGTGCATCCACATCATAAAGAGAAAGGAATGCCCGCATCCATTGCTCAGGAGAAGGATGAGACCTAGAAAATTCATAAATTCTCTTCACGAGCCACTGCAAATCTAAGTCATGACGGTCAGATGTGTAACGATCAACTAATTCAAAAAATGCTGGCTTTCCAGCCTTATATTCATCTTCAAACAGCTCGTCTAACACTTCATCTCCTAATAATTCTCCTTCTGTTTGATCGGCCAAACGAAAGCCTGGATCAAGATCAATCTCATAGTAAAAGGTGCGCAGAACTTGTAAACAGAATGAGTGCAAGGTAGAAATGTTGGCACGGTTCATGAGTGACAGCTGTCTCCTCATATGAAGGGACCCAGGGTTTTTTGATAATTCCTTTTCAAGTGCTTCAGTGATCCGGTGCTTCATTTCTGCCGCAGATGCATTTGTAAAAGTCACAACGAGGAGACGGTCCACATCAACTGGTTGCTCAGGCCGTGTCATTTTTCGAATCAGCCGTTCAACCAAGACAGCCGTTTTACCTGACCCAGCCGCCGCCGCAACAAGGATATCTTGTCCTTCTGAAACGATGGCTTCCCATTGGTCATCTGTCCAAGTACTGTTATTCGGTTTTGGTATTTGCATACTGATCCCCTTCTTTTTTGATCCGGTCTATCATGACATCATCTTTGTCTGAAGTGAGCACCCGAAATTCATTATCCTCTATTAATTCATCAAACTGACAAATAGACTTGAATGAACAAAAACGGCAAGGTGTTTGATCCTTCAATTTATATGGATTAATTTCTACCTCACCATTTGTAATTCTTTCCCCTGCCTCTTCAAAAGTGCGTCGAACGTGTTTTGTGAGTATGTGGAAATGATCTTCACTTAAAACTGCAGAATCCGAACGGAAAGATCCATCCTTTTTCAAGCCCGCTTGAATGACTTGGGATCTTCCTGACTCAAGCGTTTGATCCATTAGTTTTACTGCTTCTACATCTTCAAGCAATAGACCCTTCATTTTGAATTTCTTGAATATTTCCTGCTCAATTTCATCCTCTGCGAGCGGAATAGTCGCTTGAATGAGCGGATCGTGAATATGGAAATATAAAATTCCAGCAGGAGTCGCCTCCATGCCTAGCCATTCTTTAGAATAAGTAATTGTGAGGTCTAAGTAAGTGAGCATTTGCAAGGCCAAGCCATAGTATACCTCTGCTAAATCAAGCCCTTTCTCGCTGGACTTATAGTCGACAATTCTCAAAAGCAGCCCCTTTGAACCTTCTGCTTTATCCACTCGGTCAATTCTTCCGACAAGCTCCATCGTGCAGCCATTTTTCAATTGAAAAGTAAACGGCGGCAGAGGCCCTTGACCTCCAAAACCTAACTCAAGCCCAATTGGAGAAAATCCACTCAATTTGGCATGTTCACTTAATATAGAAGAGACGCGAATCAGGATCTTCTGAAGCTTTTCTTTAATATAAGCATGCCGATTAGAGCTTAATAAAATTTCCTTTTGCAGACGCGGGGCAAGCTGTTCAATTGCATGTCTTGAGTAGGTGACACAATCTTCCTTCGTTAAGTTTTTCCAATCCTTTTTTTGCTCAATGAGCGTATCTGAAATATGTTTTAACGCTGAGTGAAACAGCTGACCGATATCGGGTGCTTCCAATTTGTAAAATTGTCGATCCTTTAGTTTTAACCCGTGGGAAGCAAAGTGAGAAAATGCACACGCATTGAATTTCTCCATCCTTGAAACACTGCCTTGAATATGATCACCGTAAAGCTCTTTTGTGACATTTGGCTTTAAGCGCTTCGCTCTATTTGTAAAAAACAAACTTGACATGATCTTTTTTGATACATCTCGATTGGGTGATGTCATTAAATTATTATATACACTCCACCATACGCCACTGATGGGATATTGATTGAGCCATTGCTGCAGCTGCGAGACAGTATAGGATAACGAGACATGCTCATTCGCTACAAATTTTAATTGATCCTTGTCATCCAGCTGTTCTGGATCTAACACATAAAGAGCATGCTGGTGATGTGGCATAAGCTCTTGGCAATACTTGATGAAAGTCGAAGGCAATAGAGAACGTCCTTCTTCATCTGAAGCTGAATAGGATAGATACAAATGATGGGATGGACTTGATAGCGATTGGTAAATTAAAAATTGCTCATCTAGCAGCCGTTCCTTTCCTGTTTCTGCTAGCTCTGCTCCTGCTCGCTTTAACCATTCCCGGTCATCCTCAGACAATACACTTTCATCAGAAGGCCGCGCCGGAATAACGCCATCATTTACACCAATGATAAACGTGCACTTCACTTGATACATTCTGGATAAATCCATACTTCCGATAAATACTTGATCGAGTGAAGGCGGAATCAAAGCGAACTTTAGAGATGCTAGACCTGTATCCATCATCTGTTGGAATAAAGGAAATGAGAGCTCCTCTTCTCCGAGCATTTCAACAAATTCATCCATTAGTTGAACAATAGCACCCCATACTTGTCCATGCTGCATCGCTTCAGCTAATCTACCTGCTTCTTCAGCCTCAAGCCTTGCCTTTTCAAGCTTTTCCGGCACTTGTATTTCCTCTAGAAAGACATAGATGGCCTCCACCATGTCCCTCACTTTTTGTGCTTTTTTCAATCTTTTTTGCAATTGAAAAAGAGGGGGAACAATCCATTCTTTTACGTCATTCAGCATTTGTTCCATTTCAATTTCTTGATCTGTTTGTCCAAAATCTTCATCTAATGATTGGAATCGCCTGTAATGAAAACGTGAGCCGTTTGTCCAGCGCTCCCCTTTTACACCATAAGCAATACAATAGTTTTCAAGCTGATCTGCCTGTTCTCTCGCTTTGTTTTTGGCGAGTTCTAGCGGAAATAGGAACTCTGTTTTCACACAGCGAAACACCGCTTCATACCGCCAGTTCCCTTTTATGACATCCATGCTCGAACGAATCAATTCAATGAGCGGATGATACTGCATCGATTCATTTCCATCAATAAAAAAAGGAATATCATAATCTCGAAAAACCTCTTTTAACGTATCTTTATAGTCGTCTACATGTCTTGCAACAATCGAAATATCTCGAAACCTAAAGCCTTCCTCCCTCACTAAATCAAGAATGTCTCTCGCTACTCCCTCAATTTCAGCCCGTTTGTTTGCACTTTTAGATACTGTGAGATGAGGCGTTTTTTCTTGATACGGCTGCTGCGGTCTCTGCTCATATTGGTTTTCTAAATAAGCTAGATCTGGTGTATGTAGATGCCGCTTATTTCCCTCCAAAATGTTCTCAGAAATGGCCGCTCCACACTCTTTGGCAAGCTGATAGAGCTGAAAATACGTTTTACCAGTCATACGAAATAAATCAAGTTCATTCGGCTGCTTGTCATGATATGAACGATCTACTGTGAAAGCAGCGGTTATTTTTGTGGCATGCAGCAAAAGCTGCTCAATGACGAGAAGCTGCTGTGGGGTAAACTGATAAAAGCCATCTATATAAATATGCGCTCCTTTTAGTTCATCAGATAAAGGAATTTGCTGCGTGAGAAGTGTCAAATAATCTTCTGAGTGCACATATTCATCTTGTAAATGCTGCTCCATCTGCTGATAAAGAACATGCAGATCATGCAGTTTTTCGGCTGCCCGTCTTTCTTCTGTATACTCTGAATGCATGCTGGACGCTGAAATTTTTTCAATATCCTCCGGTAACATGCAGTACCTTTTGAATTCAGCCATCGTTTTTTCTATTTGCTCAACAAATCCCGGCTTATCACTCGCTTTTTTGAATACTTTAAACTTTTCTTTCTGCTCTTCAATCACTTTTCTTAAAAGCATTTGAACCCCTGTGCTTGTAACAAATTGCCGGTTTGCTCCGCCAGTCTGCTGTAAAATAGACCAAGCAAGACGAGTGAAACTAAATACTTTGGCCCTGATCATTCCGCCAGCTTCAGACGTTTTTGCAAGCTCATATTCCATTAAAAATGTCATTTGATCCGGGACTAAAAAAATGATTGGCGGACCCAACGGATCAAGCCGAAGCTGTTCTTTCATCTCCTCTAAGATTGCAGTCGTTTTTCCACTCCCCGATCTGCCTGCTAAAAACTGAATCTCCACGTTCCACAACACCTTTCTTATGTACTCATATTCTAGCGAAAATAAAGGTAAATAGCTATTTTCCTATCACGTTCCCTTTCTCCCTCTTTATTGAAAAGAAATAGGCACCTTTCCTAGCTCTTTTCATATCATAAACCATCATGATCTAAAAGGAGGCTGGCAATATCATGTATTACGGTTACTATGACTACTCGCCCTATGACATGCGCCAAAACACAAGAATCATTTCAGACCTTGAGAAGGCTCTTAATGGTGAATATTCTGCGATCCAATGCTACGAAAAACTTGCCCAAAAAGCAAAAAATCCTGAGGCGAAAAAGATCATTCAAGAAATACGCCAGGATGAAGTCAGACACTATCAACTTTTTTCAAAACTATACTATTCTTTAACTGGTAAAAACCACAAACCAAGCATAACAGAACCTTGTCCAGATCAATTCAGAGAAGGGCTTATGTTTGCCTTTAAAGACGAACAAAAAACGGTCGATTTTTACTTAAGCGTATCAGACTATGTCCGTGATCAAGGAACAAAAGAGCTAATGAAACGTATCGCACAAGACGAACAGCAGCATGCTGTATGGTTTTTATATCTTATAACGCACCATGTGTCTTAGATAGTTCTATTTTAATAGGAGATCATACGTTCCGTCAAAAAATGAAAATGCCTTTTTGTTCACTCAACATGTGAAATAAAGTGCTATCATCAACAAAAACTCTCTTACCTTTCGCTTTTTCAACCGAGAAAACGACGATTTGACCAACAAAAAACTCCTCTACCACAAAAGGCAGGAGGAGTTTTTTTATGATATTTTAATGAAATTTTGCTTCATTGCTTTGCTGCTGATGTTTTAATAACCCATCAATTGACAGTACCTTACTTCCGCTAAGCGTCAAATAAAGCGCCATGACCAATAAAGAAAGTTCAAATTCATAACCGCCAACAAATCCTCTAGAAAAACCAACTGTTATAATCGCCACAGCCATAATTGGCACAAATAAAGCTGCGAAAATACGTGTTCCTAGACCTAAAATCAGGGCTATTCCACCGACTAGCTCAATTGTCTTCACAATATAGGCCATAAATTCCGGCACACCGATTTGACCAAAGAATGCAGCTGTACCCCCTAGGCCTCCTTGATATGCCTGAAGCCCATGTAAAAAGAAAATGATACCTAGGATAACGCGTACGAAAAGTGTTCCTATTTCTTGATTCGTTTTCATATAGTGATTTCCTCCTGTTTTTACACTACATAATGTAATGTGAATAAGTAAAAAAAATTAGTAATTTAGGTTGAGCATAATCATTAAGACCACCATGAGAATGGCGGATGTCACGATTGGAATAAGTGGTACATTGAAAGGTATATTGTATGTTGGGTTTAAGATCTTTTGTATTCTTAAATTTAACGCCCGATCTCCAAAGGACACCGCAAACTTCGTTTGTTTTTGAAACTGGGTTCTCTTTTTAATGAGTTTCAAAAGGGCTTGCCCCACTCCAAGCTCCGTACCTGTCTGCCGAATAGCATAGTCATCTGCAATCACTTCACGAAAAACAGAGTAACTTTGTCTCATATGCTTTAACACTGGAATGTACCAAATCACTTTTGTGAGCATTGAAAAAGCGAAAGACTTTAAAGGGTCATAGCTGTATTTGTGATGCAATTCATGATGAACAACAGCATCAATTTCCCCTTCATCAAGCATGTCCATAAGTGCCGTTGATAAGTAAACCTTTGGATGAAGCATCCCCATTGCAAAAGCAAGTGGTTCATGACAATGAAAAACAATGATGTCGTTTGCATATTTCTCTGATAGAAAATCGGTCGTTTCCTGATCGACTGCCATCATCATATTTCCCTTGAATTGGATATACTTTCTGATTTGCTTCGTCATATAGAAAGCCGCAAATCCCAATGTGTAGAGAACTAAAGCATCTAGAAAATATTTTAAAGGAGTGAAACCGTAGAATTCGAGAACAGACTGGCACACATGGATCAGGTTATATGCTTGATTCCAGCCAAAAAAGCTCGAGAGCACATAATAACCCATCTGATAAAAAATCACTAAACCAATCAATATACCGCCTAAAAACAGCAGACTCGACTTCATTTTATTCATTTTGCTGCTCCTCTTTTTTTGATGCAAGCCTTGCTTCAAGTATTTTGAGTAATTCAGGATCAGCACTTTCAATCGCATCCACCATATGATTCACTGCCAGTGGACCGAAATCGTCCATCAGCCCTTGCGTAATCCACTTTGTTTGCTCATTTAGAAATTCTTCTTTTGTTAAAATGGGATTATAAATAGATGAACGCCCTTTTGTTTTCTTTTCCACAATTCCTTTTTCGGTTAAGCGATTCAGCACAGTCATCACCGTGTTGAAATTAATCGGCTTCTCATTTGACAGCTTCTGCTGTACTTCTTTAATCGGCATATCCTCGCCTTGATAAAGGATCTCCATAATCCTTCCCTCTAAAGGACCAAAAAAACGATTCAATCCCTTTTCATTATATTTAAAAGAAGGAATTTTCATGTCATCACCTCACACTAAGCATTGTAGTGTAATTGAAAATGATAGTCAACTGATAACAAAAATAGGGGAAAATCGTTGTGTATTGTTTTTGTTTTTGGTAAAAATGATCTCTTTATTTATATAAATTCGATATTTTCACATGAAGATAAATGGAGCCTATTAATGATAAGATAATCTTATGAAAATGGTAAAAAAATTCGTATTTTATTTATAGAGACTTTTGTATTATAGTGAACATAACAACATTTCACTTACTGAACAAACATATAGGAAGAAGGTTTACATGTGATGAAACAAGGAAACAGCCTTCGAACTGATCTGATTCTGATCGCGATAAGCGGTTTGGGTGGATTTCTTTTGTCTTTAACAGGAATGTCTATTGGCTGGATGGTCGGTACGTTAATCACAGCTGCATTTATTGCCATGCGCCGCCCCACCCTGTTTCAGCGTAAAGAAAACAACACCTTACGTATTCATAGCAGATGGCTACTCCTTGGTCAATTCATTCTCGGAATCGAACTTGGACAGAAAATGAACATGAAAGTCCTTCACATTTTCGCTGACAATTGGCTTCCTGTGAGTTTCATGCTCGTCTTTTCTATTCTACTAGCGATGCTCTCTGGCTTTCTCTTATGGAAGCTGAGCAAAACAGATATGCTCACCAGCTTTGTCGGAACTGCACCAGGCGGTCTATCCGCGATGCCAGGGATTGCCCAAGAAGTTGGAGCAAATACAGCTGTTGTGAGTCTCGTGCAAACGATACGTGTTTTAATGGTTGTACTCACCATCCCATTTATGGTGTTCTATTTAAATACAAAAAGCCAATCTGGTACGGCTATAGCAGCACAGGGCAGCGCCTTCTCATCAGGCGTTTTCACCCTATCAAATATCTCTTGGACTGCTGCGCTCATCTTAGGTGCCTGGCTCATGTCACGCCTAGCGGTTCGCCTTCATTTCCCTGCCCCTTGGCTGATCGGCAGCATGTTAGGGGTCGCAGCCCTTCAAGTAGGTGCGGGTGCGCTCACAGGTCATGATTTGATTCCTTATTGGCCAGCACAAGCCAATATTGCGTCACAGGTATTTCTAGGTGCAACCATCGGGTCAAAAATGAATAAACAGATGTTTGTTGGGCTAAAAAACACCTTAATAGTGGCCATCGTCAGCTCAGCCGGGCTCATTGCTGCGACTGTTCTCAGTTCAATTGCGATAGCAGAAATCACAGGTATTTCTGTCATTACAGCCATTCTTGCTTTTTCGCCTGGCGGGATTGCAGAAATGGCGACAACAGCAGTCACACTTCATGAGGATTCCACCTTTGTTGTCGCTGTACAAGTCGTCAGAATCATTCTTGTGATTGCCATGCTGCCACCGTTTTTTCGATTCTTACATCATTTCTGGGCAAAAAGACAGACTGATTATAAAGCTGCAAAATAAAAAGAGACGCTTTGCATGAGCAGAGCGCCTCTTTTTTATTCATCGTTATTCCTCTTTACACCGACTACTTGGTCCTTTGAGATCGTCCCAAAATGCCGGCTGTCAAAGCTATGTATTCGGTTATCTCCGATGACGAAGTAATGATTTTTTTGTATTTTATCGTGTCCTGTGATGGCTTTCAGCTGAAAATCTCCTGTCAGGACGTTCCCCATTTTATGTTTTTTCTGCTCTTTTAAGTATGGTTCTTTCCACTTTGCACCGTTGACAAATAGCTGATCATCTTCATACTTGATCTTTTCTCCTGGAAGCCCAATGACCCGCTTGATCAAAATTTGATTTTTAGGTCCATGAAATAAAACGTAATCAAACCGGCTAATTTTCGTGAGTTTTGGCGAGAACTTATTGATTAATAATTCTGTTCCATCTGTAAATGTCGGGTCCATACTAACCCCTTCTACTTTGTACGTGACAAACATGAAATTCTTTACTTGGAACAATAAGACGATGCATGTAATAATCATCAACCATAGCAATGGCTTCTTTTTCATTAAGAGCCTCCTTTGTCCTCACGCTTGCTCATTCGAATGTTCAACCTATTCTCTACTCTCTTTCCAACATACCATAATAAAGCGATAACTAGAACCGCAAAGACACTTCTTAACGGATTCTTTACTAAAGCAGAAAGATCATAGCCAATGAAACTAATGATCAAAAGCATGACACACTTACCTGATAAAGCGGCTAATGAAAATTGCCAGATGCTAATTCTTGATAGGCCTGCTACTACATTGACGGCAGCAGAAGGTGTGAAAGGAAAGCAGAGTAAAATAAATAACGGACCAAACCCCCGCTTTTCCACCCAAAGCATCAATTTCTTAATGGAAGGGTGTCTGCTGATAAAGTTCAGCATTCTCATCTGCCCAAATTTTCTGATCAGTACAAAGACAAGGATAGACCCTGCGCTTGCACCGATCCAGGTCAATAAAAAGCCTTCCCAAAGGCCGAACGCATTTGCATTTGCCACAGCAAACACAACAAGAGGTAAAAACGGTAGAAATGCTTCTATTAAAGGGAGCAATATGGCCACAATTGGTCCAAAGGCCTTATAGCTCTCAAAAAATGATGTGATATTTTCATGAGTAAAGACGGAAAGAAATGATGGCAACTTATTTGACTCCTTCAAGGTTTGTCTACTTTTCATTTTACATGGAAAACATAAAAATATACAAATAAATCCCTCTCCATCCCCCCTTGAGATTCTTTGACTCATCCGATATAATAAACAAGAACAAACGTTCTATTTATAAAGAAAGCAGGCATGGATATGACAAGACTATCAACAATACAACTTCAGATGATGGAACAGGCCATCTTTCTTCCAATGGTCATCTCCATCCTCAATCGTGATTTGACACACTTAAAAGAACACCAAACATTTAAACTTAATGAACCATATATTCAGCTTGTTACCTCTGCGTTAAAGGAAGCACAGAAAGCACTTTATGAACTGAAGCAGCATTTACGTAAAGAAAAAATGAAGGTACAGCAAATTGAACACGATGAAGGGTTTACGACGTATTTATTTATCATGAATGGCTATGAAGAAAAGCATAAATACTTTAATCCACGTATACGACATCGTGTAGAGGAACTGCTTACTCGATATTTTCTCCATCAAGAAAAATAAAAATGGTTATATTTTACAAAAACAAAGGAAACCTTCGATTTTTGGCGAATTGATCAATATACCAAAAATTAGGGGGTTTCAAAAAGATGATCAAAAAAATAGCAGCATTCACTTTAGCAGCAGGATTACTTGTGCCAAGCGCAGTTTCTGCAACAGAACCACTACAAGCAGGAAAACAGGAACCAGCAGCAACGGCACAATTTACAAGTGTAGCCTACACAACGGTTTCCATCGTTGGAAAACGAGTGAAGTTTGAAGTAAAGGCACTGGAAAATCATTTTAATTCAAATTTTTATCAACGCATCGCTTGGACGAGTAATGATGAAGAACCGAGTGTATTCAATGATAATATTTTATCTGTCATTGTCGCTAAAAAAACCGGTCAGGCTTATCAAGTCACTTCATACGAAACGCTCATCTCAGTGAAGGACAAGATTGAATCAGGTCAAAAAGTGTACGGCTGGGCGCTTGCTTTAAATGGCGTGTGGTACCCAACGATGCCTGCAACCCTCTACTATTAAAAGAAAAAAGCCTGCCATAGCGGCAGGCTCCTTCTTATTTATGATAACTCAAGCTGTTCTCTCAGCTCTGTTCTGACTTCTTCTAATCCTGCTCCATCTAACTCAAAGTAATACACATTTCCAGGCTGATAATCATGCCCCTTTAGCTGAATGGTGTCCACTGATTTCAACGAGCTCAGTAAAGGGAAAAGACCGATAAACTGCTTCATGGACAGATTGGTTGAGACATTATCACCAAGTGTATCAATGATGTTGTCATATGACGGGATCGAAGAAATAGATTTAGATTTTTCAAAGATGGCTTGAAGTGCTTCCATTTGGCGCTTTCCACGCATGAGGTCACTATCTGCCTTTCTCGTTCTCACAAAGGCTAATGCTTCTTCGCCATTTAGTGTATGTGTGCCTGTTTGCACATGAACTTTCCCCTTTGAATCCTTTTCCATTTGCTTTGCGATGCCTTCATCTTCAATCGTTACTTCAATTCCATTTAGCTCGTCTACAATGTCTTGAAACGCCTTAAAGTTCCCTGAAATCACATAGTCTACCGGAATGTTCAACAGGTTTTCTACCGTTTTGACTGACAAATCTGCACTCCCAAAGGCATGGGCGTGGGCGATTTTATCATATCCTCTTCCCGGAATATCTACATAAGAATCACGAGGAATACTGAGGAGCTTGATGGTTTTCTCTGTTCGGTTCACCGCCGCCAGTAAGACCGCATCACTTCTTGCTTCATCTACCGTTTCACCTGGACGGCTGTCAATTCCAAGCAGCAGTACCGAAAAGCTATCCTTCCCTGGATCAAAAGCTTTCACACGCTTTTGCGAGGTGTCTCCTCTTTCTAATGAGACTTGCGCCTTATTCGACGCTTTTGAAATTTTATAATAGGCGTATCCTGTCACAGATACCGCCATCACCATAACAAATGCCATGATAAACAGCACGACTTTCACCCAAGGTCTCAGCCTTCTTTTTGATCTTGTTTTCTCCTTCATCCTTTCCGAACCCTCACTCTATCTTAGTCTAGCAATGTAGGTTCCACTATAACATATTTTGAAGAAAGTTTCCTGCGCGCAACATATTTTTATGAATCCACAATAAAAAAGCCGCTCAAAAAGAGCAGCCTTTTATCCAATATTTATTTTTGTTCAATTCCTTTTTTCACTTCATCAATCATGGCAGTCAACGATTCAAGTCCGCCGCCAGATAAATACCACATATCAGAGTTCAAATACACTACATGATTGTTCTTGATCGCTTTGACTGATTTCACGTAATCATTTTCAACAAGCTGTTTCGCAGACGTTTCCTCTCCGATCGCTGCGCCTCGATCAACGACAAATAAGAAATCTGGATTCGTTTTGACCATATACTCATACGAAATGCTTTGTCCGTGTTTGTCAGACGGCTCAAGCTTTTGATCTGCCGGTGTGATACCAAACACATCATGGATGAGTCCGTATCTTGACTTAGCACCAAAGGCTGTCATTTTACTGTCGTTGGCCATGATCATTAAACCATTCTGTTTCAACTCTTTTGCCTGTTTCTTTAATGCATCTACTTTTTGATCAATGGCTGCTAGTTCTTTTTTGACTTCGTCTTCCTTATCAAAAATTTCCCCTAACGTCGTGGCATTCTTTTTAAATGATTCCATATAGTTGGCAGTGTCTACATCCATCAAAATCGTAGGAGCAATTTTAGAAAATTCATCGAATGCATCTGATTGACGAGACTGAATAATAATCAAGTCGGGCTTAATCTCTGCAATTTTTTCGAAATTCGGCTCTTTTAAACCGCCGACATTCTCATATTTGTCATCCTCATATTTGGATAGATATTTTGGGACCACTTGTTTTGGTAAAGCTGTCACATTCACACCTAGTTTGTCCAGCGTATCAAGACTTCCCATATCAAACACGACGACTTTTTTCGGGTTTTTCTTGATTTTCACGCCATCTTTATTCAGCATGTCTTTTACCGTCACCATTTCCTCATTAGTTCCTTCTGTTTTCCCTTGGTTACCGCAGGCAGCGAGTACAACAATCGCTGTTAATACAGTCATCATCCATATCCATTTTTTCATGCTTGATCACCTCTTCATTTTTTTAAGAAAAATATAAGCAAATACGCTCACCACGAATGACTTCAATCGGTATGCGCATGTCATAAATTTGTTCAAGTGCATCTGTTTGAATCACTTCATCTACTCCGCCTTCTTGGATCACCTGTCCATCTTTTAAGGCGACGATATGATCGGAATACACAGATGCAAAGTTAATATCATGGAGAACGACAACAATCGTTTTCCCGAGATCATGAACGAGCTGCTTAAACAGCTTCATCATTTCAACAGAATGATTCATGTCTAAATTGTTTAAAGGCTCATCTAGGAAAATATAGTCCGTATCCTGAGCCAGCACCATCGCAATAAAGGCTCTTTGCCTTTGTCCGCCGCTTAGTTCATCTAAGTATTGATGCTGGATATCGACGAGCCTCATGTATTGAAGGGACACATCGATCATCTTCTCATCCTCTTTTGTCAGATGGCCTTGTGAGTAAGGAAAACGGCCAAAGCTGACAAGCTCCCGTACGGTCAGGCGCACACTCATGTGATTGGACTGCTTTAAAATACTCATCTTTTTCGCAAGCTCCTGCGGAGGATACGCGCTATATGGTTTGTCCTGTAAATAAGCTGCACCTGTGTCTGGCTGAATCAGGCGGCTCATGATGGACAAAAGCGTGCTCTTGCCCGCACCATTTGGACCAATGAGAGAGGTCAGCTGTCCTTTTTTCACACTGACAGTTGTTTTGTGAAGCACTGTTTTTCCGTTATATGTCTTACTGACTCCCTTCATCACGACCATGAACGACTCTCCTTTAAAAGTAAGTAAATAAAATACAATCCTCCGACTAAATCAATCAAGACACTCAGCGGCGTTTGAAAGGTAAATACCTTTTCTACAAGAAACTCCCCGCCTACAAGGGCAATGACACTGATGAAAAAAGAACCTAATAGCAAGTACGTATGCCGGTATGTACGAAATAGCTCTCTTGCCACGTTCACGACGAGTAAGCCAAGAAACGTAATAGGTCCGACAAGAGCCGTTGCGATAGACACAAGGACGGCAATCACGATCAGCATCTTTTTTGTGATGCCATCATAGTCAATCCCTAGATTCACAGCATGTTCCTTTCCTAAGGACATCACATCTAATTTGGAGCGGAATGTCCAAATATAAAAACATAGCGCTACAAATAAAATAGAAGCAATGAGTAGGATATCTGTATTCATGTGGTTAAAGCTTGCAAAAGATTTATCCTGTACGACCTGGTATTCATTCGGATCAATGAGCATTTCCATAAAGGAAGAAAGACTTTTGAACAATGTACCAAATACAATACCAACAAGTAGAAGTAAGAAAATGTGCTTGTTTTTGCGTTTGAACATCACCGTATATAGCAGCACGGAAAAAAGAATCATCAGCCCAACACAAAGGAAAAAATTCAGGTTTTTATTGACGATCATCAAATTGGTCGATCCAAAAAGATAAATAATCGCTGTTTGCAAAAATAAGTAAAGTGCGTCTAAGCCTAAAATGCTTGGCGTTAAGATTCGATTGTTGGTCAACGTTTGAAACACAACGGATGAAAAGGCAATAGCGCCTCCCGTCAATGTCATCGCAAGCACTTTTTTTAAACGGCTCGGGACTGTGTACTGCCAGTATCCCATTTGAAAGGTGATAAAGATCACGACCAGCACGGCTGAAATGGCTGCAATGAGAAATAATATACGTTTCTTATGCATAGCGTTTCCTCCTTAATAGCATGTACAGGAAGATCGCACTTCCGATGATGCCTACCATGAGCCCAACTGAAATTTCATATGGATAAATGATCACCCTTCCGAGCACATCACAAATCAGAACAAAAATGGCACCTAGTAAGGCTGTATGCGGGAGGCTTTTTTTCAAGTGATCGCCTCGGTAGATCGATACAATATTAGGAATGATTAAGCCGAGAAATGGCAGCATTCCGACAGTTAAAATGGTGACAGACGTAATCATCGAAACGATTACCAAGCCAACCGCCATCACACGTTTATACGTTAAACCTAAGTTGACGGCAAAGCTCTCTCCCATACCGGCCACTGTAAAGCGGTCAGCATATAAATACGCGATGATCAAAAGTGGAACACTCACATAGAGCAGTTCATAACGCCCCTGAACAATAAGAGAAAAATCTCCTTGAAGCCATGCGGATACGTTTTGGATCAGATCATATTTATAGGCTATAAACGTAGATATTGAACTAACGATCCCACCAAACATCAAGCCGACTAACGGTACATAGATCGTATCGTTCACCTTAATATGGCGCAGGATTTTTAAGAAAAGGAGATTGCCAGCTAGAGTAAACAGAAATGCGATGCCCATTTTCGTGAGCGGGCTCGCATGTGTAAAAACGAGCATTGCTACTAAAATACCAAGCTTGGCCCAATCCATTGTTCCTGCAGTGGTTGGTGAAACAAATTTATTCCTCGTCATGCTTTGCATCATAAAGCCGCATAAACTAAGGCTCATGCCAGCAAGCACAATACTCATCAGTCGTGGGATGCGACTTGACAATAAGGTATGCATTTGCCCATCTGTTAGATGAAACAGCTGTAAAATGGACAGATCCTGTACACCGACAAACAGTGATGCACATGCCAAACACACAAATAACAAACTTAATTGATACAACTTCATACAGGTTTCTCACTTTCTATCAAGCTCTTTCCGCTACAAATGATTATCATTATCAATTAAGCGACAGTTCATATATTATCACATTTAGTAAAATATTCAATACCGGAATAAAAAAGGAGTAAAGCACATAAAAAAACAGCCTACGGTATCAGCTGCTTTTTCCCCAATTATTGAATGTTCACTTGAAATTGTCCCTTCAGTTCCTCTTCCGCATCTTGAAATAACTGCCGCAAGCTCTCTGCATAATTGCCAAGAGCGTCTTTACTTGTTTGAAAATTCACCCATGTAAGCTCTACAGGTAGATTCACTTCTCCTGTTAAACAGTCCCAAAGGGCATCAAGGTTTTTCCCGTAATAGTCAGGAAGGTGTAAAACTGTTTTTAGTTGGTCATGAAGCTCCTCTTGCGACCTGCATATCGCACCGTCCAGCCGCACTTTTTTCATATTCATCTTCCCCTCTCTTGTCTTTATTTTAAACGAATTGATCAAAAAAGAGAAAGATGGACATCTCACGTTTGTTTCCGCTTGAAACCTGAGATAAACAGTATGAGACAGGCGGCCAAAACGACCAAGAAAAAGAAAGTTAACACCGTCTGAGTACCGTACATATCAGCAAAGAGACCGACAAAAACACTCGGAATGCCTAGACCTAAGTAAGCAAACAAGTAATATCCTGCAACCGCTCTAGCCGCCTCCTTCTTCCCTCGCTCGACAATCAGCTGAAGACCACCTAAGTAAGTAAATCCATAGCAAGCAGTGCCCGCAAGCATGGTCCCGGCAAGTACAAGGAAAATGGACCCACCATTTGCACCGAACAGCAGCAGGCCATATCCGCACGGAAGACAGATAAAACCCACCCGGAGCGCTGCGCTGCTATTCATTTTACGAACAAAGGGCTGCATGAGGACACCTGCCATATTAATAAAAAACAGCGCCGGTCCTACCCATAATTCATATCCATTTAATTTCAGCTGTGCTGGCAAAATAGAAATAACAAGCCCACACACTGACCATGCAATGGCAATCGCCAAGTTCGCCGGCATCGTCCCTTTTGGAAACCTTGGCATATTCATCATCGGTTTACTCGTATTTCCTTGTATAGGCGGCACAAAAAAGAATACACCAACAATCGTCAGCATCAAAAAGACCAAAACAATCCAATAGCTCAGCGGCGTGAGCGACACACGCTGAAAAGAAAGAAGCGCTGTAAAAAGAGCACCTCCCCCAAACCCAACCGAACTACATAAGGCAATAAAGGTCGGGATCCAGCCTGATTTCTCTGGATATAAAGCAATCAAATAGGCCGTGCATGTTCCAACACTTAGACCAAGCCCCACTCCTTGCAGCAGCCTGGCAGCAAAGAGCATCTGTATGGAAGGATGCACGATCATCAAAAGGGTGGCACATAACGAAAAGCAAAGCGCGACCAATAAAATTGGTTTGCGTCCAGCCCGGTCAGATATGCCGCCGAGAAAAAGCAATACTGGAATAAGTCCGAATACATACGCAGCAAATACAAGTGCTGTTGCCGCCTTTCCGTACCCTGCTTGATCTGCATACGCCGTATAAAGAGGCACTTGCAGATTCACAGCGGTCGTAATCATGAAAAGACCAAATAAAACGAAAATAAACGGGATCATGGATTGTTGAGCCGTTTCTTCTTTTGATGCAGGAATCATTTGACTCTCTCCTCTATGTAAATGACATCTGATAACAGTTTACACACCATTTGGCTTACTTCCTACATCCAAAAATGACTCTATTGACCAGTCCATAATTCCGTGTCATCATCATAAATGACGTGACAAAGAGAGAAGGTGCCACATGTATATTCATTTAGACCGCTCAAGCTCTACCCCGCTATGGCAGCAAATCGTGACCGGTATCATTCAAAAAATTCATTCACAAAAACTGAATCCTAACGATCAGTTAACGCCGACACGCGTGTTAGCACAGGAGCTAAATGTATCAAGATCAACCGTACAACTTGCCTATGATGAATTGCTGGCAAGAGGCTATGTCAGCACGTCTAGAAGAGGCGGGACTAAGGTCATCTCAAGTGACCAATACGTAGCTTCCACTCCCCATCAAAGCGAGCCGCCCTTTGCACTCCCCGTTAGGCCTCATTTTGACGAGGCTGAAAAACAAATGGAGCACTGGCTCTCGGCCAATGAATTTCATGAGAAGCTCGATATCGACTTTCGCCATCAAGAGCCAGCCATCGACGAACATTTTCAAAACATATGGAAACGCTCGCTTATGAAAGCATTACAGCGCTTAGACATGAAGGATTGGGGCTATTCTTCCCCGCACGGATTATGGGAGGTACGCTCAGAAATACGCCAATATTTATCTGTTGAACGCGGGATCAATGTAGAAGAAGATCAAATGGTATTAACAGGGGGCACGCAGCAAGCCATTGACTTAATTTCACAGGTACTGCTCAAAAAAGGCGATACGGTGGCTGTTGAAGATCCAGGTTTTCCTGGAGCAAGGCTTTCGTTTTTACATCGTGAAATGAACATTTATCCCGCACCAGTAGATGAGGAAGGTATGATTGTGAACACATTGCCGGGGCGAACCAAGATGATCGCTGTGACACCCTCCCATCAACGTCCAACCGGTGTATGTATGAGTGTAAATAGAAGACAGCAGCTGATACAGTTTGCTGTCAGCCACCAATCTTACATATTAGAGGATGATTTTGATGGGGATTATCGTTATCATGGCGGGCCGCTTCCTTCCTTATTTTCAGAAGCACCCGATCATGTGATATACATCTTAAGCTTTTCCAAGGTGCTGGCACCAGGCATACGCCTTGCTGCAATCATCGGCTCCAAAGCTGTTATCAAAGAAATCGCTGCGCTGCAATCCCTCATCCAAAGACAGCTGCCGATCATGGAGCAAATTACACTTGCTTCATTTTTCAGAGAAGGAGAATTCACGCGATATGTCAGGCGAATGAGACAGCTTTATAAAAAAAGGCAGGCGGCCATGATGGAAGCCCTTTTGATACATCAATTCGACAAACATTTCCATTTATATGGAACCGATACTGGCCTTCATGTCTTTTTGGAAGGAGCGCCAGACTTTGATGAAAAAGGCAGTATTGCGGCTGCTAAAGCCGCTGGTGTCGGAATTTATCCATTAAGCCCCTATTGCTATGAAAGCAACAGAAAGGGATTGCTGCTTGGTTTCGCCTGTACAGATGAAGAAATGATTCAAGAGGGCGTGCGCCGTTTAAAGCAAACACTGCGCATCTAAAAAAAGCCTGGAAGTGAACTTCCAAGCTTTTTTCATGATTGCTGAATGTGACCTACTTCTTCAATAAACGCGGCTGTCTGTTGCAATCCATCTTGTAAATGATGGGTAGCGGAAATAAACAGCTTTTCTTGATCAGGATGCTTCAACAGCTGCTCCACCTTATCGATCCCTTTTTCAAATGAAGAAAGTCCTGTCTTTAATTGTTTGTCAGCCTGTTTGTACGCAGCTGGAACTTCTTGATGAGCAAGTCCTTTTTGAATCACACGATCAAATGCTTTTGTCGCTTTTGCCAATTTTTCAGTTGCTTGAATCTTACCATGTCCATCTGAAATAAATTGGTCTGTCATGTTTTCATATGCTTCATTTAACTCATCCATATAACGATGAACCCATTGTTCATACGCAGCTTCTTTTGTGTCTTGTTTTGAAGGCGACTGACCTGCTTGATGACAGGCTGCTAGTAATATCACTGTCACGGTGAATAGCAGCATCAAATGCAATCGTTTTTTCATACAGAGCCTCCATTTCTAATTCCCATTCGTTCATATCGGTCAAATATGAGCATCCTTTACCTCATACGAACACTTTTCAAGAAATGATTTCTTTTATTGTAACAGACGGCTCGTGTCACTTCTGTGATTTATGAGCAAATGGATGAAAATACGTCTAATGATCCACATTTCCCTGTCATTTCTTTGACATCCTACCGATACAGTCAATAGACGACTAAAGAGATATAATTGGTTTCAATGTATGTCATCTTCATGATTTTTTCTAAAAAAAGACTCCTTTCGGCGCCTTTTCGTTTTGCATTATATCCACACATCATTTTCTGCTGTCAGATTAGAAGAGGCATCCCCTGTATTGACGACTCCCCGCGGTTCAACCAACATGACATGACATTCTTCTTTGGCGTATGGTTTGTGTTCTTTTCCTTTTGGGATCACGAACATTTCTCCTGCATGCAGTTCGACCTTGCCATCCCTAAACTCAATTCCCATCTGGCCATCAATGACGAAAAACACTTCGTCCGTGTCATCATGCTGATGCCAAACGAATTCGCCTTGTATGTATGTCCGTCATGAGAGAAAATCCCCTTTAAATGAACGAATTCACATGACTGAATGGCCTGTAAGATTTGACGAAAATCACTCTCTTCAATGACACCAGACCTTTCTTCTCCAACTTCTATCTCGATTAAAACCTCAGCCTTTTTCTCTGCTTTGCGAAAGACATTTTGAATTTGATGAACATGCTCTACACAATCGATACCGAATGAAATATGTATTGATTCTGCCAGCTTTCGAATTCGCTTTAGTTTTGTCTCGCCTACAATTTGATTTGTGATAAAAATATCTGTCAGTCCATGCGCTGCCATCACCTCAGCTTCTCCTACTTTCGCCATGGTCATGCCAGATGCGCCCATCTCCTCCTGCACCTTGGCAAGCCTAGGTGTTTTATGTGTTTTCGTGTGAGGACGCAGTTTTACTTGCTGACGATCCGCATATTGCTGCATAGCGGCTATATTCTCCATCATCACCCGTTTATCAATTGTTTTTTCTACGAGAAAGAAATGACGATGTGCTAAGCTCACGTAGGTTGAGGAGTCCAGCGGCTGTCTGCCGCTGGTTTTTGGCTAATATCTGTTACGAAGTTCTCTTAAAATAAAATCGTATACAAGATTGAGCTGCTGTTCCTTTGGATACAGCATAAATTCTTGTTTTTTAGGAAGACCTCCATCAAGACGATCTTGAAATTTCGTTCGGAGATACGCTGTCCGGTGCACCTGACTCTCAAATGATTTATATGAGACATCCAGTTTGACGGTTTGCTCATTTGTAAACGTGACCAGCGTGTCCCCGAGGGATGATTCTTGGAAGGTATGAATGTATTTGTGGGAGATCCAGCCGCACTGAGGACGATTGGATGAATAGGTTGGGAAGAAATACAGATGATTGGATGAGTCAATCACGATTGGAGGCTTGTGAGAAATTCCTGTTACTTCGTATGTTCCCGCCTTTCTGCCTGCATAGCTTGAGCCGAAGAATCTGCAGCTGCGTTCAATGATTTGCAGCGGCTTTAATTCGACGTAAAAGCTTGTCTCTCTTTCTATGACTTTTGAATATACTCTTTTTCCTTCTTCAACTGGAAGGATCGCCATCGTTGTTTGATTAATGACATATGAATCTAAAGGTGTTTCGCTAATTCCTGACACTTCATTTCCTCCTGTGTTAATTTTTGGTTATTTTAGATACTATTAATCTATCACCAACGTATAAGAAACGACAGGATTTTTTCAAAATTTATTTAAAATCATCTTTTTACCATATTTTTTAGTACATTCGATCTATCTAAAAGGCATTTTTAAAAGTATATCGCATTCTGTCGATTGGACAAGAGGTGTCGATTTTGCTCAAAAATAAATTGTCTAAAAATTATAAATTCTTGTTGATTTTTTCTCCAGCAATCCATATACTATAAAAAAGGCATCGGGGGGATTCTTTATGAAAGAGAAAAAAACGTATGCTGAGCTCATGAAGTCCCGCAACACCCAAAAAACCGAAGAAAACGGCGTCACCATTTTAGACATCTATATTCAAATGGTTTTAGATGAGGCGCTTTATAAACAGCGCTTAACCTTCCTTAGAGAAGAGATTGATAAGGCACTGGATCAGCGTGATGAAAAGCGATTCAATGACCTGTCAGCTCAATATGCAGAGCACTGCTTACATTAATCATGATGATTTTACTTGCGGCAGAGAGACAGCAACTCGTCTCTTTACCGCAAGTTTTTTGTTTACCCATTTAAAATGGTTCCGCCATTCACATGCAGGATTTGTCCATTCATGTAAGACGAGTCTTCGCTCGCTAAAAATAAATAACTTGGCGCAAGCTCTACTGGTTCACCAGGCCTTTCCATTGGGACATCTCCGCCAAATTCAGAGACTTCCTTTTCTGTAAAAGTTGATGGAATCAGCGGCGTCCAAATAGGTCCCGGAGCTACCCCATTCACTCGAATCCCTTGTTTAATGAGCGATAAGGATAATGATCTGGTAAATGTCACAACCGCCCCTTTTGTCGATGAATAATCGATTAAGGTTTCGTGCCCTTTATAGGCTGTGACGGAGGTTGTATTAATAATACTGCTTCCTTTCTTTAAATGAGGGAGCACAGCCTTTGTTAAATAAAACATGGCGAAAATATTCGTTTGAAATGTCCGAAGAAGCTGATGAGAGGTAATCTGTTCAATGCTTTTTTGCGGATGCTGTTCCCCTGCGTTGTTCACCAAAATATCAATAGAACCGAAAGCATCTTTTGTTTTTTTGACGACCTCATTTGAAAAAGCCTCATCCCCTAAGTCACCTGCAATTAAGATCACGCGTCCTCCCGCCTTTTCAATATAGTCCTTCGTTTCCTCTGCATCACGATGTTCACTCAAGTAAACAATCGCCACATTGGCCCCTTCCTTCGCAAATAAGACAGAGACTGCTCTTCCGATCCCGCTATCTCCACCTGTCACAATAGCCGTTTTCCCAGCTAGTTTTTTGCCCTGCACCTCTCGATCAAAAATAGGTCTAGGGTTCATTTTATATTCAAGACCTGGACGTTCATTCTGATGTTGAGGCGGCAATGTTTTCTTCGGCTGCTTTGTAGACACGCAAGTCCACTCCTTCCTTTTATCTTGTTTATTTTTATGTGTTGGCTATTTTTTTATGTATGTCATGCTTGTTTCCTTTCGAATGTATGATTTTCTACATTGTGGAAAAATTACACACAACAAGAAACTGGAGGCGACAACATGGAACAAGAACATAAAGGAATGAAGCAGGCAAAATCGTTATGGTTAGCAGAGAGTCAAAAGCATTCTTTTCCTTCTGCAACAGAGGATCTTACAGCAGATGTGATCATTGTGGGCGGCGGAATTACCGGTATCGCTACTGCGTTTGACATGACAGAACGTGGATTAGATGTCATCATCATTGATGCCGATCAATTACTGCAAGGCACGACCGGACACACGACAGCTAAAATCACCTCACAGCACGATGTGTACTATCATGAGCTGATTCAGCAAATTGGCATGCCAAAAGCCCGTTTGTATGTAGAAGCCAATGAGAAAGCAAAAGAGCTCATTCAAGCACGTATAAAGGAGCACCAAATCAAGTGTCAGTTAGAGATAAAAGATGCTTACCTATATACAAAGGAAGAAAGCGGCGTCAAAAAGTTAAAGAAAGAATTAGATGCCTACAAACAGCTCGGCATTGACCGAGAATGGAAAACAGAGCTTCCTTTTGACACTGACATAAAAGCTGCCCTTGCCATGACCCAGCAGGCGCAGTTTCATCCCCTTCATTATCTAAATGCACTGATCGACCAGCTCATTGAGCGAGGTGTGCGTATTTTTGAACAAACCACCGCAGTCGATGTCAAAGAAGGGAAACGGCCTGCTGTCGTCACAAAAAGTGGGCATCATCTGACAGGCCGCTATATCATTTCCTGTTCACACTTTCCTTTTTATGATGGCAAAGGACTTTTTTTCACTCGAATTCATCCCAAGCAATCTTATGTAGTAGCAGCCAAAACAACCAAGCCTCTTTCAGGCGGCATGTACTTAGGAATTGACCAGCCCGCTCACTCTTTAAGAACGGCAGAACTTCACGGTGAAGAAGTGGTTCTCATCGGAGGAGAAGGCCATAAAACAGGACAAGGCGGTGATGAATCCGCACACTATGAAGCACTAGAAAAGTTTGGAGACGATACACTTGGAATTGAGGAGGTTCTTTATCGCTGGTCGACGCACGATATGGTCACAATGGATCAAATCCCTTACATTGGCCACCTGACCAAACACCATCCGAATATCTTCGTTGCTACCGGCTTTAGAAAATGGGGCATGACGACAAGCCATGTCGCAGCAACTCTTATCGGGGATTTAATTGAGGGAAAATCTAATCCCTACGAATCAATCTTTACCCCATCAAGACTTGTTTCTGACTCATTCATCAAAGATTTTATGAAAGAAAATACCAATGTTGCTGCCAATCTGATCAGTGGTAAATTAAAACGAACTGATCAAACCATTGATGATTTAAAACCAGGCGAAGGCGGCATTGTATCTTATGAACATAAGAAATGCGGGGCCTATAAATCAGAGGATGGGAGTGTCTTCCTTGTCGATACAACATGTACTCACCTAGGCTGTGAAGTCGCTTGGAATAATAGTGACCGCACCTGGGATTGCCCTTGTCACGGTTCACGTTTTTCAATCACTGGAGACGTAGTAGCAGGACCAGCAAAGAAACCACTAAAAAGGTCATATAAAGAACAGTAAAATTTCACTGGTTTCCCTTTAAAAAATCCATTATTATCCGATAAGAAACATAAAGTCTGATATTTGTGATGATTATGGGGGGACAAAAACATTGTTATTTAAAAAAGAAAGAAAAAGCACTGCTTTTTTCACGCAGCAGGATGATGAGATAAAACGAATCAACTTTTCGGAGAATACGGACATTGCCAAACAAATCAAAATGATTGACCTGACGCAGCAAGACCTTTTTATACTGAAACAATTGAATCCAATTGTTCAAGATGATATTACACATATCGTTGATAAATTTTATAAAAATTTAGAAGTAGAGTCTTCCTTGATGCATATCATTCAAGATAATAGTTCTGTCGATCGTTTGAAAAAAACACTACGCATTCATATTAGCGAAATGTTTGCAGGTGTGATTGACGATGCATATGTGGCAAAAAGGATTAAAATTGCACAAGTTCATTTACGAATTGGCCTCCAGCCTAAATGGTATATGGCGGCATTCCAAGACCTTTTGCTATCAATTATGGATTTATTTGTCCAGCATATCCAAGATTTCAAAGAATATCAGACGGCAGTCAAAGCGACGACGAAAATTTTAAATTTAGAGCAGCAGCTTGTCCTAGATACGTTCCAAAATGAATATTCTAAAATTCGTGATGAAGCGGAAGAACAGCAGCAAGAGCTTCATACAAAAATCACAGAAACCTCAAATTCGCTTGCTTCTCTCTTCTCCAACACAACAAGTGCAGTGGACAAGCTTGTATCAAAATCTGATGAGATGGCAGATATGTCACAAGCTGGAACGAAAATATCAGCACAGGTCGAGGAAAAATCAATCGGCGGTAAAAAAGAATTAGAAATTCAGCAAACACAAATGAATCAAATTGATGGCAGCATGACAAAGATTGAAACAGAAATTAAACGATTAGAAGAAATCGCAAAACAAATTGAACAAATTTTTGGGATCGTCACAGGCATAGCAGAGCAAACGAATTTGTTATCTTTAAATGCCTCAATCGAATCTGCGCGTGCAGGTGAACATGGAAAAGGATTCGCTGTCGTCGCAAACGAGGTTCGCAAATTATCAGAGGACACAAAGAAAACGGTTTCAACTGTTTCAGAGCTTGTCAATAATACCAATTCACAAATCTCCATTGTGTCACAGCACATTGCGGACGTGAATTTACTTGTGACAGACAGTAAAGAAAAAATGACTCAAATCAATTCGCTCTTCGATGATATCGTGAGCAGTATGAACTTAAGTAAAAACCAAAACGGAAAAATCGAAATAGATCTCCAAACATTCCTAAACGAGTTGAAGGAAGTCAAACAAACGGTTTCCCAAGTTGCCAGCTCAGTCGAATCCTTAACCAGTCTGACAAATCGCTAATCCAGCCATTCTTCTTTTCTTCTAGTATAATAGAACAAAAGACAGAAAAGGCGGGATTTGATTGACAACAATTTGCTTAGTCAGACACGGTGAAACAGATTGGAATGCAGCTCAAAGAATTCAAGGGCGAACAGATGTCCCTTTAAATGAGACAGGTAAATGGCAGGCTGAACAAACTGGACTTTACCTAAAGGATTCCCATTGGGATGTCGTCATTTCCAGTCCATTATCAAGGGCAAAAGAAACAGCTCATTTGATTTTAAAACATGTGCATGTGCATGCGCCTCTCGTCATCATGGATGATTTTATTGAACGTGATTTTGGAGACGCTGAAGGCATATCATTTGAGGAGCGCCAGAAGCTGTTTCCAGATAAACAATATCCAAATATGGAACCATTAGAGGCTATGCAAGACCGAATGTTAGAAGGTATTGAAAAGGTCAGAGCCACCTACCCAGATCAAAATGTACTGATTGTGGCTCACGGTGCCGCCATCCACTGCTTACTCACCATTCTTGCTGATGAACACATGGGTCTTCAGGACACAAGACTTGTCAATGCTTGCTTAAATTATGTGGAATGGAAAGATGGCGAATGGAAGGTGCGTGATTACAACGTGGTCAGCCATTTAACTCAATCTTCCCCTTCTTAAAGAACCTGTGATCTTAGCAGGTTCTTTTTTTTATGACAGAAACAATGATAAAATAATATTTTTTTATATCGAAATTCGAAATAAACGCTAGCCTTTTCTACCTATTTAATGACCTTTCGGGTATCGAATGTTTGTCCCCAAATTGATCATGAGAAAAAAAGCACCCTTCCATTTTAATAGGAAAACGTAAGGAAACTAAAACAAACATAATTTACCATCCATTCCAAGCGACTTAATTCCCTAATTTCCGCTAGGACTTTCACAAAAATTCAGGTCTACTCTTATTTGCCTACTTCCCTTAAACTGAAAATACAGAATAATCAAACGGATCATTCTTATAGACTACGGATGATTATTCTGAAATAAGAAAAAAGGGATGTGGAATGTGCGTGAAAAAGAAAAATGTGATGACAAGTGTTTTATTGGCTGTCCCTCTTCTGTTTTCAGCAGGGTTTGGAGGCTCCATGGCAAATGCCGAGACTGTCTCAAAGTCAGATAGTGAAAAAAGCTATATCGTTGGCTTTAAAGCTTCTGCCACGACAAACAGCTCTAAGAAACATGCGGTGACTCAAAATGGCGGAAAACTAGAAAAGCAATATCGGCTCATTAATGCTGCACAAGTGAAGATGTCCGAACAAGCCGCAAAAAAACTTGAGCATGACCCTAGCATTGCTTATGTAGAAGAAGACCACAAAGCAGAAGCATATGCACAAACCGTCCCTTATGGTATCCCTCAAATCAAAGCTCCAGCTGTACACGCTCAAGGCTATAAAGGTGCTAATGTCAAAGTAGCTGTCCTAGATACTGGTATCCACGCTGCACACCCTGACTTAAATGTTGCAGGCGGTGCTAGCTTCGTCCCTTCAGAGCCAAATGCCACCCAAGATTTTCAATCACATGGAACTCACGTAGCCGGAACGATCGCTGCCCTTGATAACACAATTGGTGTTCTTGGGGTCGCTCCAAGTGCTTCCCTATATGCCGTTAAAGTGTTAGATCGTTACGGCGATGGACAATACAGCTGGATTATTAGCGGTATTGAATGGGCTGTTGCCAATAACATGGATGTCATCAATATGAGCTTAGGCGGACCAACCGGTTCAACAGCGCTTAAAAATGCTGTTGATACAGCAAACAATCGCGGAATTGTTGTTGTTGCTGCTGCAGGTAATTCAGGTTCCACTGGCTCTACAAGTACTGTCGGCTATCCAGCAAAATATGATTCTACCATTGCCGTTGCCAATGTGAACAGCAACAATGTAAGAAACTCATCTTCTAGCGCAGGTCCTGAATTAAATGTTTCCGCACCTGGTACTTCTATTTTAAGTACAGTGCCAAGCAGTGGATACACTTCTTATACTGGAACATCTATGGCTTCTCCTCATGTAGCAGGAGCAGCAGCGCTTATTCTTTCTAAGAACCCGAATCTATCAAATTCACAGGTTCGCCAGCGCTTGGAAAACACGGCAACACCGCTTGGTAACTCATTCTATTACGGAAAAGGGTTAATTAACGTTCAAGCGGCTTCTAACTAAACAAGTGTGCAAAAAATCCGGCTGGGTCAGCCGGATTTTCTTTATTTATTGCTTTTTCGACGTTTCCTCTTTTTCTGCTGCTTTTTCCATGTCCATGATTCTCTCCATCATTGTCGGATGTCCATAGCGGAATATTTTCACGAGAAGCGGTGGATTGACTTGGGACAGACCTGATTTTGCAAGTTTTTGAAAAGACGTCACCCCCGCCTCCCCATCTTTTGTCAGGTTCACGGCATATTCATCAGCTGCCTGTTCTTGATGCCTTGAAACTGCATTTGTAAAAGGGGACGCCGCAAATGACAGCATGGATACAATGATCAAAAGAATCGGAAGAGCAGCGACATCCTGTGATCCCTTCAGCCGAAATAAGGCGGCTCCCTTTTGATAAAGGTAAAAATAAAGGCGGTCCATTGCAAAGAATCCTGCTAGTGACAGCACTAAATATCCTGCTAGACCAATATAGACATGCTTCATGACGTAATGCCCCATTTCATGCGCCATGATAAATAAAATTTCCTGATCCTTTAGCTTTTGCAACGTCGTGTCCCATAAAACAATGCGTTTATTTTCACCAATCCCAGTTACGTAAGCGTTCATCGTGTTTGTTTTCTCAGACATGTTGACTTCATATACATGATCAGCCGGGATATGCGCTTTTTCTGCAAGGGTTAATATCTTTTTCTCAAGTGCTTGATCCTTTAATGGGTAAAAATCGTTGTATAGAGGATCAATGACGACTGGTTGTATAAAGAAGAGGAAGAGTGTGACTGGGACTGTCAAACACCAGGCATACAGCCACCATAATTTCCTTCTCTTTTGAATGAGCCAAAAGAACACAAGGGCACATAGGGCAAGGAGCGGATATTGAATCCAGAAATCCAGCGTTTGATCTTTTAACCAGCTTGCTGTGCTTTGAGCAGATACTCCGTAGTGTAAGGACAGCTGATAGCCAATCCACTTGATCGGCAATGAAACCAGCATCGTTAGAAGTGATAGCACGAAGACATAAACAAGTTTACTTAAGAATGTGAAACGAGCTGCTGCAAAGCTCCAGTCTGCTAATTTCCGTGAAAACCCTGAAATGAGCAAAAGGAAAAAGACATACCAATCTAACGGTATTGTCATAAAGTACAGCAGGTTACGTATTTTCGAGAAATTCTCACTGATCACAAGCTCATGGCTTGTCATAAAAGTATGAGGGTCTGCACTTGTCCCTTTCACACTTTCAGGAACCGATGAATCACCCATTAGAAACAAATAAAAATAAATAAAAAGACCGTACAATATGTATGCTAACGTTGCAAGAGCTACCCATTTACGTACTCGCACAGGTCAGCCTCCTTTCCATTCCTCTCTTTATTCTAATCACGCACATTTTTGTTTAGAACCTGTCTCATTTGGCTCCATCATAGCATGCCCCATCTGAAAAAGCTTCAGCGAAAAAAATGATTATGCTTCTATAAAATCGGAGAAACTAAAAGTAAAACAGTGAGTTGGAGGATCAAAATGAAGAAAATCCTTGCAGGAATTGTGATCTTTGGACTTCTACTGATCACCTTCTTTTATGTGTTCAGCCGGACGAGTGAAATCTTCGATGAGAATCGAGCAGAAAAGTTATTGCTTTCACCGACAAATCAGTCCATTTCTTATGAAATAGATGATAAAGACACTGCTGAAGATTTAATTGAAGAATTAAACAAAGGCAAACAAACAAGCAATCATCTTAAGAAAAATATAAAAAAACCTGATTATATTGCCAAGGTGATGTTTGGACGAACAAATGGCACCACCTTTCAGCTATGGACCAACCGTTCTCAGGTCGTTTTTTTAGTAGATGGTACGTATTATGAACTGAATCAAAAACAGTCAAATACTTTTCAGAAACAGTTAAAAGAAGCCATTCAAAAAGGAGTCTCTTCATAAGAGACTCCTCAGATTGTTGACAAAGGGCTAAAATGATCTTTATTTTAGCCCTTTGTCTTCTTTTCAGCGTGATTGAAAACCTTTGAAGTCTAGGAAGGACGAGTACCGGAGCGGAGCGAATGAAATATTCGTGAGCACCGGCACGCAGGACTGACAACGAATGCGAGGGTTTGTCTACATGCTGAGAAGTCTCTTCATAAGAGACTCCTTTTTTTATTTACTTTCTTCTGTATGATACTTGTCCTTTAGCGCTCTTCTTAAAATTTTACCTGTTGTGTTCTTTGGAATATCTTCTATGAAATGGATCGTTTGGGGCTGCTTATATTTCGCTAAATAGCGTGAACAATGTGTGATGATGTCTTCTTGATTGATGTGAGCATGTTTCTTAGGGGAAATGTAACAGACGACAGCCTCACCTGTGTTTGGATCTGGCACACCGATGACAACGGCTTCTGCTACAGCTTCATGTTGATAAAGCACTTCTTCTACTTCTCTTGGATAGACATTATAGCCGCCAACGAGAATCATATCCTTTTTTCGATCGACAATATAAATATATCCATCTTCATCTCTTCTCGCCAGATCACCTGTATATAGCCACCCGTCCCTCAGTGCAGCTTCGGTATCTTCTGGCATTTGATAATAGCCTTTCATGATGTTTGGCCCTTTTGCAATGAGTTCTCCGACTTCATTCGGACCGACTTCCTCTCCAAGTTCATTCACGATCTTATTCTTCACATTCATAATATCAGTCCCGACTGAACCCGGTTTTCTTTTTCCATCAAGAGGATTGAAAGCAGTCACTGGGGAAGCCTCTGATAATCCATAGCCCTCCAGCACCGTGACTCCGAACTTTTTCTCAAAGCCGTGTAGTAAGGCAACAGGCATCGAGGCACCGCCTGATATACAAATCCTCACTGATGTCATCGCTTCATCATGTCCCTCTTGGCGGTATAAATAGTTATACATGGTTGGAACACCAACAAATAGCGTGGGTTTTTCTTTTTCCATCATGCGCAAAAGCTCTGATGGGCTGAAATGCGGCAGGACATAAATGGTCGCGCCGTGAATCAACGGTGCATTCATACAGACCGTTAAACAAAATACATGGAACATAGGTAAAGCGGCGATGACCTTGTCCCTTTTATCAATCGATAGGTACTCAGCAATGTCTCTGGCATTTGAATAAAGGTTGAAATGAGTCAGCATCGCACCCTTTGGTTTTCCTGTCGTGCCAGATGTAAATAAAATAACTGCAGTATCGTCACGCTGAATGGAAGGATGTGTCACTTCTGGTGCACGTCCAGACACAAGCTTTCCAAAGAAGACAAGACGATCAGATACTTCTTTGAAACTTGATCTGCACGCAGATTCATTTTCTGCACAAATAATCACTCGTTCAATAGAGGGAAGCTGTTCATACACCTGCTCGTATACTGGCAGAAGCTGATCAGGTGCAACAATGCCTTTTACATCACCTGTGATCAGCATATATCCAATTTCACTTGGCGTGTATGTTGGATTGACAGGTACAACGACAAGCCCTGCCTTCAATGCCCCAAAAAAAGAAATGACGAAATGCGGTGAATTTCCTAAAATAAGCGCGATATGATCCCCAGCTTGAAACCCTTCGTTGACTAAGCCATCTGCAAAACGCTCAATACTTGTCATCAGCTCTCGATAGGTCCACTTGTTTCCTTCAAAGATCAGTGCGATGTTTTCTCCCTTGGTCATCGCAGTCTGCTCAAGATTTTTGATCAAATCCATTCTCCCACCCCTTATGCGTCGTCAATGAATGAATAGCCATTCATTTTATGACCAAACATTCCTCCTTCCTATTATAATAGACAATCGAAAAAATCCACAAGATCAAATGTTCATCGCTTTCATTTCTTTCAATCAAAAAAAGCACCGCTATCTCTAGCTGTGCTTGTCCCGTGCTTAATAAATCAAATCAAGAAAATCTTCTTTTGATACGTTGCCGAAATAGTGGCGCATATCCATATCCTCTAATACATCGCTGATGGTTTTACGATCATATTGTTGTCCGATGAGTCTTTTTTCAATATCGGCAATATCCCCTACGCCAAAGAAGTCACCAAAGATCTTACAGTCTTGGATCATGCCTTTTTTCACCTCTAATCGCAGATCAATCGAGCCAGCTGGGAACCGCTTGGAGTGTTGCAAATTAAACTTAGGTGAACGGCCGTAGTTCCATTCCCATTTTTGATATCGATCCCGGGAAATTTCATGAATCTTTTGCCAATCCTTATCAGTCAGTTGATATTGAGGCACGTCCCCATCCGTATCAAAAATATAGCTTAAAAGAATTTTTCTAAATTCTTCTGTTGTCATTTTTTGATCCATCAGTTCACTAATATTCGCGACCCTGCTTCTAATGGATTTAATGCCTTTAGATTCAATCTTTTCTTTTTTTACATTTAATGCAGAGACAACATGTTCAATTTCTGAATCAAATAGCAGTGTGCCATGACTGAAAATACGTCCTCGTGTGGCGAACTGGGCATTTCCAGAAATTTTGCGTCCATCTGCCATGATGTCATTTCTGCCGCTTAATTCAGCTTTGACGCCTAGCTTTTCAAGTGCTTTGATGACTGGCTCCGTGAACTTTTTAAAGTTATGGAAGCTGTCCCCGTCATCTTTTGTGATAAAGCTGAAATTTAAGTTTCCTTTGTCATGGTAAACTGCACCACCGCCGGATAAGCGGCGAACCACTTTGATTCCGTTGTCTTCCACATATTTTGTATTGATTTCTTCTATTGTATTTTGGTTCTTTCCAATAATAATGGACGGCTGGTTGATGTAAAACAGCAAATACGTTTCTTCTGGATCTAAATATTTTAAGCAATACTCTTCAATTGCCAGATTAATCATTGGATCAACATGTTGTTCGTTATCGATAAACAGCATCTCTATCTTCCTTCCTTGTTCCATCTAAGCCCGGAATGGGCAAGCTGTATACTGCCAGTATATAACGCCTGTGCTTCATTGACTAGGTCTTTATGCCGTCCGAAATGAGGCAGATGGGTGATGATGAGCTCCCCAACATTTGCTTCATTTGCTATCTTCCCTACTTCAGTGCTGTTCATATGTCCTGCACCTGATCCGTCTTGCCTGGCGTAAAAATTGCTCTCGGCAATGAGCAGATCTGCATTCTTGCTAAATGGGATAAATGCGTCCTGATAGCTTGAATCCGCTGTATACACCACCACAGCATCATCTGCCTGAATTCTCATGGCATAGCATTCTGCCGGATGAACCGTTTTCAAAAAATCAACTTGAAATGGACCCACTTGAATGCCTTCTGCTGGATGATAAGGCTTTGCCTTTGTATGTACATCATCAGAGAGCCGCCTAAATGCTTCTTGATCACCTGTATGTCCATAGATCGGAAGTGGACCGCTGCTTTTCCCTAAATGATAACCCACTAATTTCGCATATTGGAGAGGTCCGATATCTGCAATATGATCGTGATGATAATGAGAAAGGAGAACAGCATCTAGTTCTTCTATATCAATGGTTTGCTGAAGCTTAGAAAGAACTCCGCTCCCGCAGTCTACAAGCAGCTGGAAACCATCTGATTCAAACAGATAACCTGATGTCGCTTCACCGGCTGCTGGAAACCCTCCGTAGCATCCAATCACGGTTAATTTCATCGTCATTCTTCCCTCCTTTTGTCAAAATCCCCTTCTTACAATATACCCATTTTTCATAGAAAAAGCATTCTTCTTGCCTATTGTTACAAAACAGATTGACAATTATCAATCTGTTATAATACAATGATAACAACAAAATGTATTGGAGGATGACAAATGCTAGGAAAAATCACTGAGTTTTTTAGAAATTTGCCCTCGAAGAAATGCACAAAATGTGGAAATGATTTAATGGAACAGCACGAGTGTTATGGTAATGAATGTGAGGAATGCTCACAAGTAAGTTATCTTAAATAAGGAAATAAATTGAATTAAAAAGCACTTTTTTCCTCCATCGTCAGTTGGAGTTAAAAGTGCTTTTTATTTTTTCTGAAAAATAGGTAAAAAGGTAAAACCCTTGTCGCAAAAGGGTTTTTTAGTATTTTCATATGATGACTTTTAGTTCTGAAGACACTTTTTATTGACTTGAAACAATGAAGGAGGTTCTAAATGTCCATTTTTTCAAACAATTTTGTATTTTCTTAATATAATTTAACCGTGGACGAACCTCTTTAATTTTAGTTATACTTTAATTCATATATTAAAACTTAATATGATGGGAATATTCCTTTGATGAATAAGTAGGGAGGAAATCTATGAAAAAATTAAAATTTGGATTAGCTACACAAATCCTAATCGGTCTTATTCTCGGTGTCGTTGTTGGTGCGATCTTTTTCGGTAACCCAGGTGTCGAGACATACTTAAAACCAATTGGAGACTTCTTCTTAAGACTCATTAAGATGATTGTTATACCGATTGTCGTCTCTAGCTTAATTTTAGGTGTTGCAGGTGCCGGTGATGGTAAAAAAGTAGGGAAGCTCGGTTTTAGAACCATTCTTTATTTTGAAATTATCACAACATTTGCGATTGTCCTTGGTCTTGTGCTTGCTAACTTTGTTCAACCTGGTGCAGGCGTTGACTTTGGAAATACGGAAAAACAAGATATTAGCCAGTATGTTGAAACGGAAAAAGAGCAAAGCAGTAAATCAGTTGCTGATACGTTCCTTCATATCGTTCCAACGAACTTCTTCCAATCATTGGCGGAAGGTGATTTGCTTGCGATTATTTTCTTCACTGTGTTATTTGCACTTGGCGTTTCAGCCATTGGTGAACGCGGTAAACCAGTGCTCGCCTTCTTTGAAGGTGTATCACATGCCATGTTCCATGTCGTCAATGTTGTGATGAAAGCTGCACCATTTGGTGTCTTCGCACTCATTGGTGTGACAGTTTCAAAATTTGGCCTTGAATCTCTGATTTCATTAGGTAAGCTCGTAGGTCTTGTTTATTTTGCGCTGGCTCTCTTCCTTATCGTTGTATTCGGAATTATTGGAAAGATGATCGGCGTCAATATTTTCAGATTTCTTGCTTACATGAAAGACGAAATGCTTCTTGCCTTTAGTACATCCAGCTCTGAAACAGTTTTACCAAGAGTTATGGATAAAATGGAGCGCATCGGATGTCCAAAGGGAATTGTCTCTTTCGTTATCCCAATTGGTTATACGTTTAACCTGGACGGCTCCGTCTTGTATCAAGCCATCGCTGCGCTTTTCCTTGCACAGGTATATGGCATTGACCTCACGATCGTACAGCAGCTTACACTTGTTCTTGTGCTGATGGTGACATCAAAAGGAATGGCTGCCGTTCCTGGTACTTCATTTGTCGTATTACTCGCAACACTAGGAACAATCGGTGTACCCGCTGAAGGTCTCGCATTTATTGCAGGTGTTGACCGTATCATGGATATGGCGCGAACTGTTGTCAACTTAACAGGTAATGCACTTGCAGCTGTCGTGATGTCTAAATGGGAAGGGCAATATGACCCTGAAAAAGGACATCGTGTGATGACTGGACAAGATGTTCCTGAGCCAACACAACTTTCAAGCTAACCAAAAAGAACCCCAATAGCTGGGGTTCTTTTTTTATGCTGTGATTAATGTTGATTGAACATAATGATAAAGAAGATTAGCTGTATGGATAAGTGAATCTTCATGTGTTCTTTCAAAGGCATGCGAGGAATCAATGCCGGGACCTATCAGTCCATGAATGATATCATGTCCTGCTCTAATTGCTGCTGACGCATCAGAGCCATAATAAGGATAAATATCAAGGCGGTAATCAATTTCATTCTCTTCTGCTAATGCTGCTAAATGCTTGCGTAATCCGTAGTGATAAGGACCGCTTGAATCCTTCACACAAATAGACACACTATATTCATCCGTTGATTGACCGTCGCCAATGGCCCCCATGTCTACTGCCAGGTATTCCACCGTTTCTTCTGGAATATTCGAGTTTCCGCCGTAGCCAATTTCTTCATTATTTGAAATTAAGAAGTGTGTCGTATGTGGCAAAGTAATGTTCTCTGTTTGAATCCGGTGGATTAAACGCAGCAATAACGCCACACTTGCCTTGTCATCAAGATGTCTTGATTTAATAAAGCCTGAAGACGTCACTTCCACTCTAGGATCAAACGAGATAAAGTCTCCTACTTGAATCCCAAGTGCTTTGACATCGTCTGCATTTTTCACCTTTTCATCGAGGCGAATCTCCATATTTTCTTGGTTTCGTTTCGCTTTTCCAGCATCCTCATATACGTGAACGGACGTTTGATGCATGAGGATTGTTCCTGTGTATGTATGACCTGATGCTGTTTCAATTTCACAATACTCGCCTTCTATCGAGTTATACTGAAAGCCCCCGATGAGTGCAAGACGAATTCGGCCATTTGATTTTATTTCCTTTACCATCGCACCGAGCGTATCGACATGCGCTGTCAGCATGCGGTGTTCCTCGTCATCTGTTCCTTTTATTGTGGCAATTAATCCGCCTTTTCGATTACGCTTTGTCTCAATATTCAAATCTTGTAAAAAACGTTCAACAAAGCCGATCACCTTTTCTGTATTCCCTGATGGACTTGGGATTGATACGAGCTTTTGAATAAGCTGAATCGTTTCGTTTACTTCAGTCGTCATTCGGCATTTCCTCCTTTGTCTGAAAGCAATTCCTTCCATGTATGCCTTTTTCAGCATCTCTTCTTAAAATATATCTCTTCGGGTTCCTGATGTCTAATTTCTAATAGAAAAATCCTTTCTCTATGAAAGAGAAAGGATTCATTTATTAAGCTTCGTCTTGTTTCATTTTTCTTATGTTCCAAGCAAAGTATGCTGTTGTTGCTGCCATCATGATGATGGCAACTGTTCCAAGGACCGCTGCTTGGTGCCATAAATAGCTGTCATCACCGCTTGCAATGATCGTTCTAAATCCGTTGATTGTATACGTCATTGGAAGCAGACTATGAATGACTTGGAAGAATTTTGGTACGAGCTCCAGCGGGAATGTACCCGCACTTGCTGCAAGCTGAAGAACCAAGATAATGACAGCGATGAAGCGCCCTGGGTTCCCCATTGTTGTCGCCAGCAGCTGAATGATCGCTAGGAACGTCAGACTGACGACGATCGCAAAGAGATAGAAGCGCCAGAGACTCTCCACCTCAAGACCAAGTCCAAAGATAAGCATGGTGCTTGCAATGACAGCCTGTAAGATACCGACAAGCAGGAGCACACTATATTTGCTGACAAACCATTCAAACGCATTTCTAGGGCGTCCAGCAGGGTCTTTCATTGGGAATACAACGGTGAGCATAAGAGCCCCTACAAAGAGTCCCATGGATAAGATATAAGGCGTGAGCCCTGTTCCGTAATTATCAATCTTTTTCGCTGTATCGTTTTCTGTTTTGACTGGACTCGCAATCATATTGTAATTGTCCTGATCCGCATCAATTTCACCTGTTTCATCTGCGGCGCTTTTCAATTTATTGGACAGCTTCCCTGTACCGCTCTTTAAGTCGCCTAATCCTTTATCAAGCGATTTTGAGCCTTCAGCAAGCTTAGATGAGTTGCTTTGGATACTCGTTGAACCACTTTCTAGCTTATTTAACGCTGCGCTAAGCTGGCTTGAACCATTTGCAAGCTTATCCGCACCACTTTTCGCTGTATCAAGCTTTCCATTTGCTGTTTGCAGGCCTTCTTGTAATTGCCCTTGACCTGTTTGAAGCTTAAGTGCACCTTGATACAATTTATTCGTACCAGATGTCATTTGATCAATGGCATTTTGTATCGCAACTGTAGATGTGTATAGCTGTTCTGTTTTATTTGGCAGCTGCTTTACTTGCTGCAATTGTGCTTTTGCCGAAGCAACCGCAGATTGAACTTCACTAGCATCGGGCAGTTCCTGCAAGGCCGCTAAGCTTTGCTCAAGTCCAGACAGGTCAGGCAGTTCAATTTTAGGAAGGCTTTCGAGCTGATCCATTGCCGCCTTTTTCTCTTCATCTGTCATTGAGCTGTTTTGAATAATACTTTTTACTTTTGCATCTCGATTAGAGAGCGCTTCTTTTACTTTTAAAGAAGCCAGTTTTGTATTGAACGCTTTTGCATCAGTTTTCACCTGATCTAGTTTAGGCGCCATCTTTTCAAGGTTCGCTAATTCTGGTGAAGACAATACTTTTTCTACTGCTGCAATTTTTTCCGAAAACGACTGTGCTTTATTGTTTAGCTGCTCAATGCCTGCTGTGAATTGCGGCATTTTAGAGGCAAGCTGCTGATGTCCTTCAAGGCTTGTATTTAGCCCTTCACTCAATGTATCAATTCCTGAGCCAAGTTCTCCGAATTTCTGGTCGATGGTTTGATATCCAGTTAATAGCTGGCCAAGCCCGCTGTCAAGAGATTGAATCCCTGTGTTCAGTTCACCCATTTTCCCTGCGAACTGATGAACACCTTCACTATATGTTAACGTTCCTTCAGCCAATTTCGCCAGATTGTCTTTTAACTTTTGACTGCCTTCTTTTGCGCTTTTTGTTCCGTCATCAATTTTCTTCGCACCATCGCTTGCTTGATCTAATCCTTTTGCAATGGTTTTGAAGTTATCAAAGATGACCTCTGCATAATTTTCTGTGACTTCCTTTGAAACCGAATCTTTTAATTTGATAATGGCATTATTTGCAATTTGTGACGCAGCGTAGTTTGCGCCTGGATTTGTATAATATTTCAAATTCGATTTTTTCGGATGTTTATCTAGCACTGTACTTGCATTTTTAGAGAAATCTTTTGGTATTTCTACAACGAGATAATAGTCCTCGTTATTTAATCCTTTGATGGCCTTTTCTTCACTATCAACAAAGTGCCATTTAAAACTATCGTTCTTCTTCAATTCCTTCACTAAATCATCGCCGACTTGAAGCGTTTTGCCATCATAATGACTGCCTTCATCCAAGTTGACAACCGCTACAGGTAATTGATCAACTGTACCATATGGATCCCAGTAAGCCTTTAAAAATACACCACTATAAATCAGCGGAATAAATAAGACAGCTAAAATCGGGATCAGTAGTTTTTTGCTCGTCACAATGTCTTTCCATTGATTCCGAATTAAATTCATTGCTGTTTTCCTCCCATAGATGAATGACTAAATTGACAATTTGGTCATTTGAACTCAAAAAAAATTACGTTGTTGTAGAAAGCCCTTTTAGTACATAAAGCTCCAATGATTCGGCTACTTCTTCTTTTGTTAAAGGCTCGTATCGCTTCTCCCAATCAAAAATAAGTGCAATATATAGTTTCACCATCACAAATGCAGTCAATTCAGGATCACAAGGCTTAATGTCGCCTTTTTCAATCGCTTCTTTTACTTTTGTTTTAATATAGCGAATGATCATTTGCTCCATTTTTTCAATCATTTCCTTGACCGCGGACGTGCCAAGCTCCGCATTTTCCTGAAAAATTTTAATTGTGAGCTGGTGGTTTTTTCGAAATTCCAATATTGCAAAGAGTGCTAAGTGAAGGTTTTCAGAGAAACTATTCTTCTCATCAATTGCCTCGTCAGCAATTTTTCTCATCTCCATTAAAAGGGAAGTGAAAATTTCATCAAACAGCTCTTCTTTGTTTTTGAAAAAGGTATAAATGGTTCCTTTTCCGACATTGGCAAGTTTCGCCACAAGGTCCATTGTGGTCGCTTTATACCCGAATTGAGTAAATGCCTTCGTGGCCCCATCTAAAATCATTTGTCTCCTATCAACACTCATGATCTCACTCCCGAAATGACTATTTGAACGTTTTGGTCATTAAGTACAGAAAGTAATATACCATATCCTTTTCTAAAGATGCAACTAATTTGTTCACTTTTATGATTCACAATTCTTTTCTTATCATACGAACATGAAAAACTCCCTTTCCATGACAGAAAAGGGAGTTTGTTTTTATGAAAATAGGTAAGAAACAGCCTCAGAGATGGCGGCTTTTCCTTGATCAATACAATCAGGGATTCCGACACCTTCAAAAGCAGCACCTGCGATATAAACACCAGGATATGATTGCTTAAACGTTTCACGCATCTTCGAAATCTGCTGTTGGTGACCAACATGATATTGCGGCATACTGGTTTTCCAGCGAGTCACCGTTGTCAGTTCTGGATCTGCTTTAATATCCATGATTTTCTTCAAATCTTCCAGCACGATGCTGACGATTTGATGATCAGACTGCTCGACAATCGATTCGTCGCCAGCTTTCCCTACATACGCACGCAATAGCGTTTTTCCTTTAGGAGCTGTATGCGGCCATTTTTTATTCGTCCACGTACAGGCTGTAATAGAGAAATCACTGTTTCTTGAGATGACAAAACCTGTGCCATCATATTCATTATGAACATCCTCTTCTTTAAAGCCAAGAGCAACCGTTGCTACAGAAGTGGATATCATGTCATGCAAGTAATCAAGCCCTGCTTCTTTTGGAAACATGGAATAGATCGATTGATGCGGCGTAGTGACAATGGCTGAATCTGCAAAAAGCGTTTGACCGCTATCTAATTGTACACCATAGCCTCCATCTGTTTTTTCAATCTGCTTCACTTTTGTCCCTTTATAAATCGTCGTCTGCTTGAGCTTACTTTCTACCGCTTCAACCAGGGCTTGCAGTCCTTGATTGATTGTTTGGAACTGTCCTTGTTTTTTTGCTGTCACTTGCTGCGCTTTCGCATGCTGCTGTGATTTTTTCATCCCAAGAATCAAACTGCGATGCTTTTGTTCCGTTTGATAAAACTGCGGAAAGGTAGACATTAGGCTAAGGCGATCAATGTCACCTGCATAAATACCTGATAGAAGAGGCTCGATTAAATTCTCAACGACTTCATCGCCCACACGTCTTCTAAAAAATTCACCAAGTGACTGATCTTCTGTCTGCTTGCTCTTTGGTAAAACGAAATCCATCGCCGCTCTCGCTTTTCCTGCAACTGAAAAAAGACCTGTTGTGATGAATGGGCTGATTTGAGTTGGAATACCCATGACAGCACCCTTTGGCATCGGGTGAAGGGTTTCATTGACTAATACATACGCTTGCCCTGTTTCATTATTGACGAGCTGATCCGACAGACCGACATCCTTTGCCAGTTGCGGTCCACTGACCTTTCTTTCTAGAAATGAATCAGGTCCACGTTCAATGATGTAGCCATCTTTATATAATGTTTGTATTTTTCCACCTAGCCTAGGACTCGCTTCAATAAGAGATATTTGAATAGGGAGACCTTTTTCTTCGATTTCCTTTTCCAAATAGAAGGCGGCGGCTAAACCAGTAATGCCACCGCCAATGATGACAAGGTGTTTTTGATTGTCATGCATAGGATCGCCTTCTTTTATATGATTACTTGCTTTCGTCAAGCTTCTTTAATACGACTGTCGCCAGCGCATCAATAAATGCTGGTTTCGCATTTGGCATTTCTGGACGATAGTAGGCTGCACCGATTTCATCTGTCACGACTTTACATTCATAATCATTATCGTATAACACTTCAAGATGATCAGCGACAAAACCAACAGGCACATACACGAACGTTTTATAGCCTTTTTGTTCGAATAAGTCCCGCGTTAAGTCTTGCACGTCTGGTCCAAGCCACGGATCAGGCGTATTACCTTCACTTTGCCAGCCAATTTCATAATGTTCAATTCCTGCACCGCCCGCAATCATTTTGGCAGATTGTGCGAGCTGATCAGGGTATGGATCTCCTGCTGCAATAATTTTTTCAGGAAGGCTGTGTGCAGACACAATGAGCACCGCCGATTCTCTTTCTTCTTGACTCATGGATGCATACGTATCTTTCACTTGTTTCACCCAATAGTCCACAAACTTCGGTTCATCATACCAGCTTTCAACAGAAGTGATCTTCAGATTACCAAGCTTATCTGCCTCATCTTGTGCACGTTTATTATACGATTTCACACTAAAGGTTGAGAAGTGCGGCGCAAGGACGATACTCACAGCTTCTGTGATGCCGTCTCGATGCATTTCAGCAACCGCATCCTCAATGAAAGGCTCGATATGTTTTAAGCCAATGTAGACATGAAATTCAATATCATCTTGGATGTCATTCAAATGATCACACAAACCATTTGCCTGCTGTTCTGTAATTTTTGATAAAGGAGAAATACCGCCGATTGCCTTGTAGCGATCCTTTAAATCTTGCAGCATCTCTGGCTCAGGCTTTCTGCCTCTACGGATATGTGTATAGTAACGCTCAATGTCTTCTTCTTTATATGGGGTGCCATATGCCATGACAAGAAGACCCATTTTCTTTTTCTCCACAACCAACACTCCTTCAGATCATTTGAAATAGTTTAGATGGATGTTTTTTTATGTTTAGCCGAATAGTCGTGAATAAAATCTGTCAGCTTCTTTAACGTATCTGGTGAAACATCAGGAAATACCCCATGACCTAAGTTAAAGATGAAGTGATCTGATTTCATCCCTTGATCTAATATATCTTTTGCTCTTTCTTCAATCACTTCCCAAGGAGAAAGTAAGATGGTTGGATCAAGATTCCCTTGTAACGTTTTTGTGAGTCCTTCTTTCCTCGCTTCGTCTACACTCATACGCCAATCAAGCCCAACGACATCAAGCGGCAGGTCATGCCAATCTTTCGCCAGATGGCTTGCACCAACTCCGTACATGATCATTGGTACGTTTTCAGACTTCAGCTCTGTGAAGATCCGCTGCATGACAGGCTTAATGAATGTCCGGTAATCTGCTGCATTTAAAGCGCCAACCCATGAGTCGAAGATTTGAAATGCACTGATACCTGCTTTTACCTGGGCGCGTATGTACGTGATCGTCATATCAGCTAATTTGTTCATGAGCAACATCCATGTCTCAGGCTCACTGTACATGAGTGCCTTCGTTTTATGATAATTTTTAGATGGACCGCCTTCAATCATGTAGCTTGCCATCGTAAATGGTGCACCAGCAAAACCAATGAGCGGAACATTTAGCTGCTCCTTCGTCAATAGCTTGATTGTATCAAGCACATATGGCAGGTCTTCTTCAGGATGAAGTTCCCCAAGACGTTCTATATCTGCTTTTGTCCGAATGGGTGAATCAATCACAGGTCCAATTCCATTTTTAATTTCAACGTCCACTCCAATAGCCGGAAGCGGGGTCATAATATCTTTATATAAAATAGCGGCATCTACACCATATTGTTCTACAGGAAGTCTTGTTACATAAGCACATAGCTCTGGCTGATGCGTAATTTCAAATAGCCCGTATTTTTCTTTGAGGGCACGATATTCAGGCTGTGAGCGTCCCGCCTGTCTCATGTACCAAACAGGTACATGGTCTGTTTTTTCCCCTTTGCACGCCTTTAAGAACGTGTCATTAAAAGCTTTCGTTTTTCCCATTACCTTTCATTCCACCTTTCGCCCCACACTCTCTTTGTATAAGGCTCAAACACTGCTTTTACTATACCGCTTTTTCAAGGCACGGTATACTAAAGCGGCTCAATGTTCAAAAAATCGCCGAATATTAACGTCCAAAAGTCTCTGGCTTGATATAAGAACTGCCTTCGCCTTCTTCTTTTGTTTGGGTATTGTATGGAACAACCTTATACTGCGCATCTGAAAACACATTGGCATACGGCATTGTGTAGCTGCCCACGCCAGTCACTGAGTCGATCAGCGTCTCGCTTCCATTTCTCTTTTCATAGATGCGATATTCAACCCGTTTATCCTCCTGTTCGTCCCAAGACAGCTCCAATGTAAACAATCCTTTGATTTTAAAGGCATAGCGGGCTTCAAATCCTGATAGTCCTTCTAAATGGATCGGTGATTGAAGTTCTTTAACCCCTTCTGGCTTTTTGAATGTTTCATTGGTGATTTGGGCTGTCGTTAAAATATCTTTAAACAACTGCACTGGATACTGACTGCCGCCAGTTAAATAGTGACTGTTATCGGTTTTGTCATATCCCATCCAAATCGCACCCGTTGTACTAGGTGTGTAACCAGCAAACCAAGCATCTTTCGTTGCACCTTTCACACCTGAATAGGTGGTTGTTCCTGTTTTACCTGCTAAGTCTCCAGCATAAGAACCGCTCTGAGCTGTCCCGCCTTTGACGACTTGCTGAAGCATTCTCGTCATATTCCATGCGTTTTGCACACTAAACACTCGCTCTTGCTTGTTTCGATTCTTCTCAACAGTTTCCCCTTCATCATTTGTGATTTTCTGAATAAAGAAAGGCTTTTTATACACGCCTTCATTTGCAAATGTATGGAAGGCTCCAGCGATCTGCAATGGAGAAACCCCTTTTTCTAAGCCGCCAAGTGCCATGGCAAGTCCTTTATCTGAAATCTCTATTCCCATTTTTTCAAGATAAGATTTAGAGGTGTCAATGCCAAGCTGACTTAACGTCCACACAGCAGCTGTATTTTTACTCTTCATCAGGGCATCCACCATCGTGACCCTGCCTTCATACTGTCCATCGTAATTCTTTGGTGAATAGCCGTCATAGCTTTTTTCTTTGTCTTCAAGCAGTGAATAAGGCCTGAATTTTTTCTCCTGCATCGCCGGACCATACACCGCGATCGGCTTGAAAACAGATCCAGGCTGTCTAACAGCCGTTACCCTGTTATAGCCTCTTGCTTGATATTCTCGTCCTCCAATGGCTGCTTTTACTCCACCAGACTCGTTATCAATAAACACGGCACTGCTTTCCGGAGAACCGCTTTTTCCCGGGAAATAACGGTTGTTCTTCATCGCATCATAGGCGACTTTTTGTAAGTTCATATCGATCGGGACGGTAATGGTATAGCCGCCTTGAAGCAATTGCTCATGTGAAATGGCATACTCTGATTCTGCTTCTTTAATGATGAGATCGACATAGCTGTCCACCCAAGGCGTTTCTGATTTCTTTTTCAAATGGATGCCGAGTGTTCTCCCTTTTGCTTCTACTGTTTCTGTGGATGACAAATATCCTTGTTCATTCATTAAATTCAGGATGGTATCTCGCCTTTTTTTATTTTTATCAGGATGTAAAACAGGCGAGTAAGAAGACGGTGCCTTTGGCATAGCAGCAAGTGTAGCACCTTCGCTGACAGTTAAGTCTTTGACATCTTTACTAAAATAATAATTGGCTGCCGCCTGAATCCCATAGACGCCATGGCCAAAGTAAAGCTGATTCAAATACATCTCAAGCAGTTTATCCTTTGAATAATCTCTTTCTAAATTAATAGCAATAATGACTTCTTTTGTTTTTCGAAGAAAGGTTTTATCGTTTGTGAGAAAAATATTTTTTGCGAGCTGCTGGGTAATCGTACTCCCGCCCTCTACCTTTCCTCCTGCTAATATATCTCGATAAACCGCTCTTGAAATAGATTGTGCATCAATTCCATGATGCTCATAAAAACGCTTGTCCTCGACAGCAACAAAAGCTTTCGCTACTTTATCAGGTACCTCCTTTAATGACACAGGGTCCCGATTTTCTGAATACATACTTGTGAGTTCTTTTCCATTCTGATCAATGATTTTTGAGGAAGCGTGAAAAACAAGCTTCTTCTCATCTATGACATAATGTCCTAAAAATAAAATGGTCAGATAGCCAATAAATGAAAGCACGAGTGTACTTCCTGCAATGACTAACGGAATGATTATCTTCTTTTTCTTCACATTAGGTCACCTCATTCCTTTATACGGATAGTATGGGATGTATTGCTTCATAATATGTTTTATGGATTGACTACCAAAGAATTATATATCATTCTTTTGTTATACTATCAAGCAGGAGGCGGTTTAGATGAACTTCTATATTACATATGGAACAGCAGATTTTTTGCATAAAATCGCAAAGAAACACCATCTGGAAAATCTACTTTATATGGTTGGAAAAGAACAAGCAGCTCTTTTTCATGAAACCGAGGGAGAGACCGTATTTAAAGCCCCTCATGCCTATGATGTGATTTATGCGAAAGGCGAGCTTGTCCAATCTGGCTTCGTCACCTTGAATCATATCCCTGTTAAGCTTGAAAGCAGAGCACTTTTTGAATCCACCTTTCAAAAGAAAACAAACATCTCAGAGCATCAGCGCGGCTTCAAGGCTCTGCGTGTCTTAAGACCACAAAAAGATGAAGAGGTTTATCTGATTTTGACACTTTGGGAATCAGAGGATTTATTTCAAGACTTTCAAGAATCAGAAGCATTCTTTCAGCCTCACGAGGATACAGGCTCCATCTTCTCTCGTCCTGCCTATCTCACATCCTACCATGCCGTCACAGACAATTAAGGAAGTGCTGCTTTAGCACTTCTTTTTTCATGAAAAAAAGCCCTTTAGCTGGGCTTTTCTTTTCAACGACTTCATTTTAGCTCGTACCGATGAATGATAGGCTGAAGCACATAGAAATTCAGCAATATCCACCCTAATAAGATCGGCCACTTCAACATAGGTGAAGCGCCTTTCAACTGAATAAGCAGCACCAATAACGGAATCAAGCAGATCATGAAAAAACTCATCTTTGAGACAAACGTTTCTTTGATTGGGTGCCGACAGCTTGGACACATCATCATTCTCGTGTGAGATAAATGAAACTTTTCGACGAAAGAAAATACTTTTGAACAATTTGGACAGTTTCCCAATGCCACTTCCCCCTTTTGCCAGCTTCATATCAACTTTCGACTTTTATGTAAAATGACCTTTTGATGTTGAACACGAAATCCTCTTCTGTTGAAAGATTCTAACAATTACCATACAATCAGTAAAAGAGCATGAAGGAGGTAATCGAATCAATGACAATATCCACTTTACAAAAAAGCATCAATGAACGTCTTGATGAACATTATGAGGAAATGGTTGAAATTAGACGCCATCTCCATATGAATCCTGAACTTTCTTTTCAGGAAGAAGAAACAGCCGCTTTCATCGCTAACTACTATGACACATTACATATACCAACACGTACTCAGGTGGGTGGTCATGGTGTTCTTGCTTTTATTGAAGGAGCTTCCCCAGGGCCGACGATTGCCCTCAGAGCTGATTTTGATGCACTGCCTATCCACGATGAAAAGGATGTGCCTTACAAATCAACAAAGCCTGGTGTGATGCATGCGTGCGGTCACGATGGGCATACAGCGACACTTCTTGTATTAGCAAAAATCCTCCATACGCATCGTGATCAATTAAAAGGGAAAATCGTCCTCATTCATCAGCACGCTGAAGAATATGCTCCAGGCGGTGCTAAACCGATGATTGAAGACGGCTGTTTAGACGGAGTCGATGTCATATTCGGTACTCACCTTTGGTCATCAGAACCTTGTGGCACCGTTCTTTATAAAAGCGGGAACTTTATGGCAGCCGCCGACCGTTTCTCTATTCAAGTCCAAGGTAAAGGTGGACACGGCGCCCAGCCTCATCTAACAAAAGATGCCGTACTCATCGGTTCACAAATTGTCGCAAACTTGCAGCAAGTTGTCGCCCGTAAAGTCAATCCAATTGATTCAGCTGTTGTATCTGTTGGAGGTTTTGTGGCTGAGAATGCCTTTAACGTCATTGCCGATTCAGCCGTTTTAACCGGTACTGCACGATCCTTTGAAGAAAGTGCACGACATATCATTGAACGTGAAATTGAACAGGTGGTCAAAGGGGTTTGCCACATGCATGATGCATCGTACACATATGAATATGTGAGAGGATATCCTGCTGTCAAAAATCACCCAAAGCCAACTGAATATATTGCTGAAATAGCAAGACAAACAGAAGGTGTCATAGAAGTAAAAGAAGCGGAAACCCAAATGGGCGGAGAAGATTTTGCTTACTACCTACACCATGTTCCTGGCACATTCTTCTACACTGGAGCTATGCCAGAAAACAGCCAGGATGTGTATCCACATCATCATCCGAAATTCGATATCAACGAAAAAGCAATGCCTGTCGCAGCAAAGGTACTCGCTCACGCCGTCCTATCCTACGATGAATAACAAAAAGCCGCTGACGACAGCGGCTTTTTCACTTCATTTCTTTCATCACTCGTAAATGAAACACATGGCGTGCGACTTCCCCGAGCTGTCCTGTCAGCTGATGATTCGCCACCCCGCCTACAGCCGCACCGACGACTGGCATTAATTGAAACAGCTTCACAAGATCAATGTAATCTCGATACTCCTGCTGAAAGCTGTACCAATCCATTTCCTCCCGGCTTGTTTCCCAATCATCAATGACCTTCATCATCTTTTGACGATGTGCACTGCTTGAAAAGGCGAGCTGAAAAATACAAAGCAAAAAGAGTCTTTCCTCTTTTTGAGACAAATCAAAGCCATAAATACATGCTAACTCATAAAGACATTTCATCTTAATGCTCAGCAGCAACGGGAAGTCCGCCATTCCGAGGAATAAACCGCCTGCCCCTGTTCCAATCCCTTCGATCGCCGCCGCCTTTTGATAATACTTCACTTTATCCTTTGCCAGCTCATTTCTCTCTACGATCGTTAATTGTTCATCGATCACTGAAAATGAAGTGAAGTGCGTCCCTGCTACGGTGGATTCGACCATTGATTTAACCGCACTTGTGATGACTTGATGAAACCTAGCAGGGATTCGGCGATTCACTCGCTGCTGAACTCCTTTTGAAAACCGTTCGATCTTTGATGGTCTTCTTAAAAATCGCGTTTGAAAAAGAATAGCCTCTTCATACAACTCCCGTTCAGCTGCATTCATCCGGTTCCCTCCTTGATGTCATCATACGCTCGCTGTAAAAAATAGATTTTCACTTATCTCATCTTTTTTAATCGACTTTGGACATAAGGCTTGAATAAAACAAGCACAAATACCAATGACATGAGAAGAGCAAGTCCACTTCCCTTCCATCCTCCTGCTGGGAGTACCGCGCAGCTCAGCAAAATTGATTGGATGATGAGTACATTACGGACGAGAACAAAAAAGCTACGATCCTTTTCTTGCTGAGAAACTGGATATAGTGCCTGTAATGAAAGATGAGCGAAGTGCTTCGTTAAAGGAACAAGCTGCACACCTGTGATAAATACTGTGAACAAGACAAGTAACGCACCTACCCAATCTGCTGCACCTGTATACAGAATAATCAGCACAAACACGACCGTTAATCTAAACACAAGACCAAAATAGTCATTTGAACGTAAAAACGCCCTCACATACATGTAAGAAAAAGTTTTACGCTGCTCGTAAGGAACAAACTGCAAGATCCAGTCCATGTATGCTCTTCTTTTCACCTGTTTCTTTAAATGAGGCACATCTGTAAATAAGTTGGCCAAGCGATAGAAGCGCTGTTTCCGTTTTAATTCATCAGAAATATGCAATTCCCATTGAAAAGGCTGTTTTTTCACTGCATTTGTTAAGTAAATAAGATAGACGGCATATATAAGATAAAAAACAATTGCAATCGCATAGGCTGCCTGTAAAACGGTATACATCAGAAACGTATTCAATAGAAAACGAAACACTGCATCAAGCCATCTGACATGCTTTCCTTGAAAATAAGTGATTCTCCACTGAATCGCTGTATTCAGGCCCTTTATCAAGATCATTTGCGCCAAGATCAGCACATAAAGCATGAGATCTCCTGAAGATACAGCCGAATAAAGCGGGAGTGCGATAATCGATACGGCAATCAAAGGAAACAGCTGCGAAAGGAAGCTAAAATTAAAGGCGTTTTTTAAATAAGGCTCCATCTTCGCTTCCAGAGGAAGCAAAAACACGAGATCTGCCTCTTTGATCAACGTACGTACGTAAGAGCTTGTCAGCACCAGTGAGAAAACAACTGCCATGACCCAGTACGAAGGGAAGTGAGTTGGAATATGTTTGAGCCAGCCGCTATACCAGCTCGCCCCGCCTGCAAGGAAAAAAATAAGCACAATGACAAGATGATCATTGAACATGTATTTTAAATATTTTCTTGTGTCTTGTACGTGTTCCTCTAATCGTGATTTCCAAATGGTTTGCGTTGTTTTACTCATAGCTTTCTTCCTTTGTTAATTCCAAATAAAGATCATCAAGTGTCGCATCTCTCATGTTGAACTGTTCTCTTAGCTCTGTCAGTGTTCCTTTCGCTCTAATTTCACCTTCATGCAAAATAATAAAGGAGTCACAATAACGTTCAGCTGTCGCCAAAATATGCGTTGACATCAGGACACTAGCGCCGTTTTTCTTTGCAGCATTCATTCGTTCCAATAGTGCATTTATCGCAAGAGGATCAAGCCCTAAAAACGGTTCATCGATGATATACAGCTCTGGTTCAACAAGAAACGCACACATAATCATGACCTTCTGCTTCATACCCTTAGAAAAATGAGCAGGGAACCATTTCAGCCGTTTCTCCATTCGAAATTCTTTCAGCAATGATGGTAGACGTTCTTCGAGTTGTTCCTTTGAAAGACCGTAAGCCATCGCTGTCAGCTCTAAATGCTCTTTTAGTGTTAACTCTTCATATAAAACAGGTGTTTCTGGAATAAAGGTGAATTGCGAACGATACGCCTCTTGATCTTCTTGTAGTGTTCGTCCATTCAGCTCAATGACACCTTTATGTGGTTTCATCAAACCGATGATATGACGAATGGTTGTACTTTTTCCCGCTCCATTTAAGCCAATGAGACCGACAATTTGATTTCTTTCTAATTCAAATGAAATATTTTTTAGAACGGGATTCTTCGTATATCCACCCGTTACATCTTTTACAGTTAAAAGGGACATGAGTTCGTTCCTTTCTTTCTTTTTCCTTTATAGTACCAAAAACGAAGGGTAATTTGAAATGTTTACCTATAGACGAGCCCTGAATAAAAAATAGGCACATTGGTCATCATAATGTATGTAGAAGAAATGAACTTGATGACCAATAAGTAAATGAGGTGTTTGTTAAAGGCAAAGAACCGCATGACAAGTTGGTTTTTCATCTAAAAACCTTAGCTTCTGTTTTGCTTCACTGATTCTTGATTTTTGTGTCCTATACAATCGTCAAATGAGGTGTTTACAGCAGAAATAGTAGGCATATGAATTCTTTATTTCAGTAAATAGAGAATTCAAAAGGCATATCGAATGAAAGCATCAGCATTTCTTCTGCAGGAGCAGGATGAGCGACCAAAGGAGTTCGCTTATCCTGTTTTCTTTTTTGCTTCTTTTTGTGATACGATAAAGGAAAATTAATGAGGAGTGACATGGCGTGAGCGACTGCATTTTTTGCAAGATCATTGATGGAGACATTCCATGTGCAAAAGTATATGAAGACGAGCATGTATTGGCTTTTCTTGATATTAGCCAAGTAACAAAAGGGCATACCCTTGTAATCCCGAAAATACATAAAGAAAACATCTATGACATGACACCAGAAGTGTCTAATCATTACTTCCAAGCGATTCCGAAAATTGCAAGGGCAATCAAACAGGAATTTGAACCAATTGGTTTAAACCTCCTGAACAACAACGGTGAAAAAGCCGGACAATCTGTGTTCCATTATCATATGCATATCATTCCGCGCTACGGCAAAGGAGATGGCTTTGGCGCCGTATGGAAGTCACATCAAGATCAATATACGTCAGAGGATTTAAAAGACATTTCTTCTGCCATTCACACGCGGCTTACCTCATCTTAAAAGATGAGGTTTTTCTTATTTCTGCCACCTTTTTAAGGCTTACATCTCCTAATAGTAAGATTTTTAGAACGATTCAAATTTTTTGTCCAAATGCTTCAAATTTGTGATAGGATGGTTTTATCTTTTGATCCATTAACGCGAGAAATAGGGAGAGATTGTGATGAAGCGAACGACGAATTTTAATGCTGGTCCGGCGGCACTGCCGCTAGAAGTGCTTCAAAAAGCACAAGAAGAACTTGTTGATTTTAAACAAACTGGGATGTCTGTGATGGAGCTTTCTCATCGCAGCGGTGAATATGAAGAAGTCCACAATAAAGCAAAAGCGCTTTTGACCGAGCTGATGGACATTCCAGAAGATTATGAGATCCTCTTTTTACAAGGTGGAGCTAGTCTTCAATTTGCGATGATTCCTATGAACTTCTTACATGAAGGCGAAACGGCTCATTTCATTCAAACAGGCGCTTGGTCAGAAAAAGCATTGTCTGAAGCAAAAGGGTTTGGTGAAACGTCTGTGTTTGCCTCAAGTAAAGATGACAATTATTCGTATATTCCAGATGTAGATGCTTCGGGTTTAACAGACGGTGCTTACTTGCACATCACATCAAACAATACGATCTTCGGCACACAGTGGAAAACGTTCCCGGACACTTCACTTCCGCTCATTGCGGACATGTCCAGTGATATTCTCAGCAAACAAATAGACGTTTCTTCATTTGATTTCATTTATGCAGGGGCACAAAAAAACCTAGGACCTTCTGGTATCACGATTGTGATCGCGCGCAAACGTTTTTTAGAGAAAGAAAAAAACGGCACGCCAAAAATATTAAAATATTCAACACACGCAAAAGCCAACTCTCTTTACCACACACCACCGACTTTTGCGATTTATATGCTGTCTCTTGTCCTTGAGCATGTCAAAAACGCTGGCGGCGTAGAAGCAGCGGAAAAACGCAATGAACAAAAAGCGGCCATTCTCTATGAGACGATTGATCAAAGTGACGGCTTTTACAAAGGGCATGCACGCGCTGACAGCCGTTCTCATATGAATGTCACGTTTACCCTTCGTGATGACGCACTTACCGCATCATTTGTGGAGAAAGCCAAACAAGAACAAATGGTTGGACTTGCAGGACATCGTTCTGTCGGTGGATGCAGAGCATCTATTTACAATGCGGTTTCGATTGAAAACTGTCAAAAGCTTGCGGACTTTATGAAAAAGTTCCAGCAAGAAAATGAGTAAAAAGGCTTTTCTATCTTGAAATAAATTTGTTATAATAACGAGAAATATAAAGTGATGACTCTTGCAATAAATGATGAGCCATATTATTGGAGAGTCCTATAAGAGCTTAGCAGAGGAGAGCATAGAAATGAAAACAAAAGAATTAGTGATTATGTCATTGCTTGCAGCAATGGGAGCTGTTTTGCATACGATTTTCCCGCCCATCTTTTTCGGAATGAAACCTGATATGATGCTGGTCATGATGTTTTTAAGCATCATCCTTTTCCCTAAGGTACAGCATGTAGTCGTGATTGCCCTCGTGACGGGGGTCATTTCCGCTTTGACAACGGGTTTCCCAGGCGGACAAATTCCAAATATGATTGATAAACCCGTGACAGCCTTTATCTTCCTAGCCCTTTTCTTGTCTTGCCAGAAGATGAAGAACAAAGTTGTGCTGACCGCTGTGTTAACTGCTATTGGAACCATCGTATCCGGCGTCATTTTCCTATCTGCCGCTTTACTGATCACCGGACTGCCAGCTGCATTACCGGCACTTCTTGTGGGTGTTGTCCTACCAGCAGTCGTGATTAATACCATTGCCATGGTATTTGTCTTCCCGATTGCTCAGTCCATTCTAAAGCGTGCAAGAATGATAGAAGTCGCTTAACGAATAACGAACCTCTTCATGTCAGATGAAGAGGTTTTTTCATGCTTTTATAAAAGAAAAAGGGTAAGCAGCAAAACGAGAAGCGAAATCCCTGCACCTGCCGCACACACAAGTGCTTTTTGCTTTAATACATGTTTTGGCGGATAAGACCCTGCATACCCAAGCTGTCTTGCATAATGAATGGAACCACCTGTGAAAACGACACCGATACACGTAAAAACGAACAGAAAGACAGACAACCTTCTCCCCTCCCTTTTCTTCAAAAGTATGCTAAAATAAAGCAAGCTATGTATGGAAGTTCAATGAAGCTGATCATCAGCTCAGAGAGAACATGCGAATGTGTAAAATTTGACTAGAGGTGATTTGAATGGCTAGTGGACGTTCTTTATTAACAGGATTATTTGTAGGCGGTCTCCTCGGAGGTGCGGCAGTGCTCCTGACGACTCCCTCTTCTGGCAGAGATGTACGCGGAAAGATGAAAGACAGCTATGACAAATTCGAAGATACGCTGACAAGATTAAAAAGAGATGGACAAGCTTTAAAAGAGCAAATTGTTGAAACAGCAAAAGAAAGTGCAGAAGTCATTAAAGAGGTTGGGGCTGAATTGCAAACATCTATTCAGCAATGGCGCGAAGACATCAAACCTCATCAACAGGACTTACAAAAGGAAATTCAGGAAATTGAGGAAAAGCTCAAACAACTGGAGAAAACCTTACAAAACTAATATACTCCCAAATAAATATTCGTTTACAAAAGTGTGCGGGGTGCGTATCCCGCATTTTTTTTGTTGAAAAAAGGTTATTTTGTCAATGTTTTTCATGACTTTTTAAAATTCTTGAATTTTCAGCTTTATTAATCTTTATTTTATTGGCATAATAGAATTACAAGAAAAAGAGAAGTAGGTGAAATGGATGAATCATTCGGAAAAGCCTTTCGATGTAAAAGAAGCACTTTTATTCAGTCAAAGAATGGCCCAATTGAGCAAAGCTCTTTGGAAATCCATTGAGAAAGACTGGCAGCAGTGGATTAAACCGTATAACCTGAATATTAATGAACATCATATTTTGTGGATTGCGTACCAATTAAAAGGAGCTTCAATATCAGAAATTGCAAAGTTTGGCGTCATGCATGTATCAACTGCGTTTAACTTCTCCAAAAAACTGGAGGAAAGAGGATTTTTAAAATTTTCTAAAAAGTTAAACGATAAACGCAATACGTATATTGAGCTAACGCCAAAAGGCGAAGAGACATTCCATCAACTACTCGAAGATTATGACCCGGCCAGAAATGGTATTGTCAAAGGCGCTCAACCGCTTCATGACATTTACGGAAAGTTCCCTGAAATTTTAGAAATGATGTGTATTATCCGAAACATTTATGGTGAGGACTTCATGGAGATTTTTGAGAAATCGTTTTCAAACATTGAGAAGGACTTTTTGAATGAGCGTGGAAAAATCACGAAAAAGTCTGAGGAACTTGAAGACTCAGCTGAGGCAGCAGAAAAAGCGGCTAAAGCAAATCAAATTGTTTAATGATCTTTATAAATTCATTCATTAAAGGCTGAAACAGCCCTTGATCATGCAGAGCAAAAATCGTCTCATGAACATCCAGCTTCTCAATTAACTGTCCCGCAAAAAGCGCAAGGAGATCGTCAAACATGACATAGCCTTGTGCTTTTTGCTTGTCCATTTCATCTGAAAGCTCAGCACAAATACGCTCAATGTCCTTTGCTTCTTCTTTCGATACACGCTGCCGGATCAATAGCGCATAATATGGATAACGGCTCATATCTGTCGCCGTCAGTAAAAGTTCCATATAATATTCGAGCTGGCTCATTCGTTCCTCAATACTCATGTACGTTCCCTCTTTCTCTTAGTCTTTCTATTTTAGCCGAAATTACTCATTGACGAAAGAGACGAACCTCCCCTTATGTCTTTTTTTCTTGAAAAATCCAAAGTTTCCTCTCTTTATTCCATATGAATGCAACATTTTATTTTTTTTCATAAAAACCATTGATTTTTATCTTCAGGAAGAGTAAATTATCTTGAGATATTCAATTAGATTTTAGATTGGAAGGATGAAAAATGAATTGTTGGAAGACCATTAATCTCGAAAAGGATTATGGTTATACGAGAATGATGATTTCAGCCATAAGTCTTTCTATACTTTTTTTCATTATGGCTTTTTTATGTTTTCAACTGACTCATCCTGAAACGAGACTAAGCAGTCACAATGCACCGCTTTTTGCTGTGCTTTTACTCGCGACATTGCTTGTCCACCGTGTGGTTCACTTGATACCAGTGATGAAAAACAAGAAAAAAATGACGTTATTTAAACGAAATTGCTGGCAGCGCGTGCCAAAGAGAGTGATGCTTTTCTCACTGCTCAGCCCGTTTTGTGTCATCTCCCCTGTTTACTTTGTTTTAGGCATAGCGTTTCCAATGTACGCACACTATTTTATCATCATCGCAAGTATTCATGCAGGCTATTGTTTGCCTGATTTTTTATTTGCATGGAAACTGCTAAAAGCACCAAAATCCTGTATCATCGATCAAGCCCAAGACGAGTTTGATATTTTAGTTGACCAAACCTCCTCATCATGAGGTTTTTAAAGCCAACTTCTATCTTTTTCATAAAAAATTTGGTAATGTAGTATGGAATAGCAGAGAGAGGGGGGATCTCCGATAGTTTTATTTTACTTCATCGTCTTTGCCGCGTTTATTGTGTATTCAATAAACAGGCTTACTAATACATTATGCCTTGTCAGAGAGATTCCTGAAGAACGGCAAGATAAGGTGTTTCGCTTTATCAATGTATCGATACTGATTTTACTTATCTCATCATTTGTTGAAATTACCATTTCTATTTAAGATCAAAGCAAAAGCTGCCGGTTTGAGGGCAGCTTTTTGTGTTCTATGATCTATTAGCAAATCCAAGAAGCACCGATAATGATCAATAAGATAAATAACACGACGACTAGTGCAAAACCGCCAGCAAAGACTTCTCCTCCCATGTGAAAACACCTCCTGCCAGGTCTTCCTCTGTTCTAAGCTCAGTGTATGCAGAAAAATTGAAAACGTTTAGGCACCTGTCATCGTTTGAAAAAAGAACCGCCCGCACGCATGGCAGGACGGCTCCTTTCTGTAACAGCGATTTAATTAATAAAGATATGCTGCACCAACAATGATCAGCAAAATGAATAGCACGACCAATAAAGCAAACCCATTAGAATATCCTGCTCCCATATAATTCAGCCTCCTTTTTGTGATCACTATATGTGTATGTGGCGTGCAAATTTTTGACTAGACGAATGCCCTTCCATTTGCAATTCTTTTTACTGCGTGTCACAATATGTTATGATACAAGCAACGATAAATAAATTGGAAAGATTAGGAGTGTTTTTTGAATGAAAAAAATGGCTTTAGCAGCTGTAACAGCAGTAAGTGTTTTAACTCTTGGCGCATGCAGTAGCGGTGATAAAGAAGTAATCGCAACAACAAAATCAGGAGATGTCACGAAAGAAGAGCTTTATACAACTCTTAAGAAACAAGCAGGTGGAGATGCTTTAAACCTACTTGTTCAACAAAAGGTTCTTGCTGACAAATACAAAGTATCAGATAAAGAAATTGATAAGAAAATGGAAGAATATAAAAAGACACTTGGTGAAGATCGTTTAAAACAACTTCAAGATGAATTCGGAAAAGATTACATCAAAGATCAAGTGAAATATGAGCTGCTGACTCAAAAGGCTGCCAAAGCTAACATCAAAATCACTGATAAAGAAGTAAAAGCGTATTACGATGACCTAAAAGGGAAAATCCGCGCAAGCCACATTTTAGTAGCTGATAAGAAAACAGCTGAAGAAGTGGAAAAGAAATTAGATAAAGGTGAAAAATGGGATGCCCTTGTGTCTGAATATTCAACTGACACGGCTTCAGCAGCCCAAGGTGGCGATGTAGGATGGTTTGCAAAAGAAGGCCAAATGGATGAGAACTTCAGTAAAGCTGCCTTCAAGCTAAAAGTAAATGAAATCAGTAAACCAGTGAAATCACAATTCGGCTACCATATCATCAAAAAGACCGAAGAACGTGGTAAATACGATGACATGAAAGCGGACTTGAAAAAAGAACTGCTTGATCAAAAACAAGCTGACACAAATGAAGTCCAAACCATCTTAAACAAATTGGTAAAAGACGCTGATGTGAAAGTAAAAGACAAAGAACTTCAAAACACGTTCAAAGAAAAATCTCAACAAACAACAGAAACTCAAAATCAATAATCACGAAAAAACCCCCTCTGCCTTCAACAAGCAGAGGGGGTTTTGTATGAAATGATATTTAAGCAATCGAATGATCCTCATGTTTCACTGTTTCCTGTGATCTTTTCACTTGCTGATCCTGACGTCTGCGCTCTCTTTCCTGTTCCATTCGCTCGATAAAAATTTCTCCTTCCTTTTCAATAAAGGATTGATCAATCTCTTGCTCCTCTTTGGCTGTCGTCATTAATTTATATGCACAGAAAATAATGCCAATGATACATGCATACACCCACCATGGAAAAAACAACATCTTTTCATCGCCTCCTTTTTTCAGGACATCTCTCTCTTCCTTTGTGTTATATGCTTATGCGAAAAGAAGACAAGTTATGAAAAAAACGCCCGCATGAAACGGACGTTTTGACATTGTTATTGATCATGAAAGGTTGGTTTATAAAATGAACGATTCTCTAGTGCAAAAATACGTTCTGTATATTCTCCAGGCTTCACATGCTCAAGCGCACGATCCATCATGTTCATTTTCGCATCTAGATTATCAATATAGTGGAGAATTTCTGCTTCCTTCACCATTGGTGGTTTAGGACTTCCCCACTCTCCCTTTCCGTGATGACTCAGCACTAAATGCTGTAAAATCAAAATTTCTTCTGAATCAATACCAAGCTCTTCTGCGGCTTTCGCAATTTCTGTCACCATAATGGAAATATGACCAATTAAGTTCCCTTCAACCGTATATGTGGTTGAGACTGGACCCGAAAGCTCTTTTACTTTCCCTAAATCATGAAGAATGATGCCAGAATATAAAAGATCTCGATCTAGTGATGGGTATAGGTCAACAATTGATTTCGCTAAATGCAGCATGGACACCACGTGATAGGCGAGACCTGAGACAAATTCGTGATGATTTTTGGTCGCTGCTGGATAATCAGCAAATTCCTGTCCGTATTTCTTCAGCAAATGTCTTGTGACACGCTGAATATTAGGGTTTTTCATATCAAAGATATATTGCATAATCGTATCCATCATATCGTGTTTTGGAATAGGAGCTGTTTCGAGAAAATCATCAATTCGAATTTGTTCGTTTTCAGCAACAGGGCGTATATTCCTAAGCTTCAGCTGATTCCTCCCGCGATAATGATGAATGTCACCTACTACCTTCACGATGGTTTGTGGTGCATATGTGAGTTCATCATTCTGCTTTGCATCCCATAGCTTCGCCTCAATATCTCCACTTTGATCTTGAAGAATTAATGTTAAAAATGGTTTGCCATTACTCGCAATACCTTTAGTAGATGATTTAATTAATAAATGCAGGTCAACTTGTTCGCCGACATCATAGGTCATGATCCCTTTAGCCATTCAATAAAAGCTCCTTCCATATTTCTGCTCATATAAGTATAACATAAGTCATTATTTGTCAATCATTCAACTGCTAAACTCGTAATCTGGCTCTCTTCTGCTGCTTGCTTCATATGATGATGACAGGTGAAATAAAACAGCTGTGTCTCAAAACGAGTCATTTCATTCATCATCTCCAGTACTCTTCCTAGACGAACATGATCAAAATGAACGAAGCTGTCATCCATCATAAATGGGAGCTGACAATCTTGCTGATGAGACAAAGCGAGCGCAAAACGAATCGCGAGATAGATCTGTTCACATGTTGCCTGCGAAAGCTCCTCTGGGCGGAATATTCGTCCATCCATCCTTTTTACAATCAGCCGGTCATCTTCGGTTGAAAATAAAATGGCTTCATATCGATCATTTGTTAACGGCTGAATAAAGCTGGAAGCTGTTTGAAGGAGCGCTGGCAGCCTTGTTTCTTTATGTTCATTCAATTTTTCTCTAATGACGGAGCGGACAAGCTGAATAGCTGCCCATTTTTTCGCAAGATGCTTCGCATGTTCCTGCTCGGCTGCAAGCTGATGAGTCAAATCAGACACTGTGCCTGAAGCTTCTATTTGCCGGATGTCCACCGCTAGTTCTGCTAAGCGCTTCTCCATATTCCTTGAGTTCAGTTGAATGTCATGTAGATGCTTCTTCGCTTCTGCGCATTCCTTCTCAAGGAGGCGTAATCCTTTCTGGACAATCCATTCTTCCTCATCAAAACAACCGCTTCTATGCAACTCTTGGTTCAGCTGCTGCAAATTGTACAGCCGCTCCCGGTATTCTTTAGATAGATGGGAAAGTACTTGGTAATCTTCTTTTGACTCCGCTTCTACTTGACGAAAAAGCTCGCCAATTTGTTTTTCGTAATATTGAATTTCTCCTTCTAGCGTTGTCAGCTGCTGTTCCACATGTTGAATGGATACATTCAATGCCTGACGTTCTTTTTCTCTTTTCGCCTCGTCTTTCAATATCTCTTGAAAGGCTGAGATGTTCTCTTGAATGGTCCCTTCATTTCTTTGAAGTATGCTGCTTAACGCTAAGACTCTACGCTCGTAGATTGATTCCTGGTCGACAAGCACGTCTATTTCCCGAGTAATCACCTCATATGCCGCTGTATTCGTTTTTAATTGTTTCAGAATATGAAAGGCTTCTACGAGGAAAGAAAGCTCTGAGGACAAGCCCAGCTGTCTTTTCATTTCCTCTACTTGCTGCTGGACTGGTTCTATCTCTCGTTCCCAGTCTTCATATTGCCGGATGATTCTTTCGTATAGAAGCTCCTTTTGCCTCACAACCGTTTCAGCTGAAGCTGCTTGAACCTGAAAGGAATCAGATGTCTCTCCACTGTTTCCTTGCCTTATTAGAGCATGTTTAATGAATGGATACATAGCAATGAAGACAAAAACAGAAAACACTGCAAAGAGTAATGTCACCCACCACTCTGTTAAAAAGAATAGTACGAACAGGATCACAGCATCAAACATAAACATGACCGGGAATAACCACGCCCTGGAATGAACCTGTTTCTCTTTCGTTCTTGTTCCCCTGGCATCCTCTGCGCCCTGCTGCTTGACCTGCTGTTCCTTTAATCCTTTTAGAGCGGTTTCCGCTTCTTCTAGCTCATGTCTTGCGTGATCAAATCGATCATCCAGCTGGGCTTTTCTATCCATTAAACGAACATATTGGCTGACAGCCTCCTTTAATTCCCACTCAAAATCAAGTGAGTCATCGATCTGATCCAACTTAATTGGACGCTGCCATTTCAGCTTCGCTGTCGCTTCTTCTATTTTTTGTTTCAATGAATCACGCTCTGCTTTTCCTTCTGCTAAGCGCTTCATCACAAGCTCAGCCTCAGACGACTCATCGACGACACGATTCATCTCCATTAACGTATCTTTTTCATAGAGTGGTTGCACTTGTGCAAGCGAGGTTTGCAAGTGATCTAATTTCGACTTCAGTGCCGTCAATTGCGCTTTTTTCGGGTGAAGGTGTGATTCTAGTTTATCAAGTTCATGCTCTGTTTCTTGTTTAAACCGCTTGACTCGTTCTGGATAATGCGCCAATTCTTTTTTTAGCTCCACCTTGTTCTCTATCATAGGGTACAGTCGAATGTGTTCAGTCAGTTGATGAATATTTTCTTCTACCTGTTTCATTTCATTTTGAAGCTTTTCTATACTCTCCGTTAATTCAGTTTGCTCCCGTTTCTTTTCGGCATAACGGCCTTCTACCAATTTGGCTTGTTTCAGCTGGCCTGTCAGCTCTTTTAAACGATCAAGCTGCTGGTTTAATTCCGGCTTGCGCCCATTTGGTTTAAAAAGCTGCTCCTGCAGCTTTAGCAGCCTGCTATCCATCTTGGAGGCCGCATCTGAACCAAATAAACTTGAGAAAAGTAAAAATTCACCGATTTGATCTTGGTTTAAGGCTTGGACATTTTGCAATCCAAACACATCAAATGAATAGATTGATTGGAATAATCTGCGATCCGTTCCCTTTAAAAGAGTCCTTAGAAAAGCTTCGTCTTTCACTTCACCATTTGGTAATAACACCTGAGCTTGACCGCCTTGATCGGACGTTCTCTCAATATGAATGATACCTAACGTCTCATCTACACAAGTGAGATATCCGCCATAAAAAGACCCCTGCTTCGGCTTATACATCTTGCTTTTTGAAAAACCAAATAACATCGATTCAATAAACGCCTTCAAAGTCGTTTTCCCCGATTCATTCAGGCCATAAACTAGCTGAAAACCGTCATCAGAAAAGTGAAAGGTTCGATTTGAAAATTTCCCGAAATTCGCAATATGGAGTGAACGTATTTTCATCATGCCTCTCCTTTACTCATAATTGCTTCAGCTGTTCTGTCAGCAATCTTTGTGCTTCTTCTTTTATGTCCACTTCATCCTCTTTTGTGAGAGCTTTCCCTGACTTCCTGTAGGTTGGGTGACGCTTAATCGGTGAGAGCAGCTCTTCATATGCCTCAAACTGTGCAATTTCTGATGTGAGTTCTTTCAAAAAGGAATCTTCTGGATAGACGACATCCTCGTTTGTTCGGCAGTCAATAGACATCACCCAAACGAACACGTCTTCATCTTCTTCTTGCTCATGAAGAACTGCCATCAGCTCCTCGAGCACCTCAAGCTGCGTGCGCTCAAAATAATCAGGCGCATCACCAGTCAATTCAATTTTCACAAAATGTGGAACGCCCTGCTCTTTCAGTTCACCGATATTTCTTTCTACAAGCGTCACGAGGTCCGTCATATGAACCGTTTCTGTGATGTCTATTCCCAATGTCTCAAAGAAGACATCTGCACACCCAATAAACTCTGCTGTCTCAGAATCTTCGGAGAGGTGAACAAAGTAACAGCCTTTCTCTCCCGTTTCTTTTATATGTCTGCCCTGGATGTTGCCAGGGTAAATAATAAATGGATCTTCATGGAGAAGGGCTCTCTTATGAATATGTCCAAGCGCCCAATAATCGAGATCCCGCGAGAGGAGCTGCTGTAGCTGAAATGGCGCATACGCATCATGCCCTTCTTGACCCGCTAATGTGCCGTGAAGCATGGCAATGTGATAAGCAGCATCAGTCGTTTTTACGTAATGAGAGGTCATATTTTCATAGACAGCTCGCTCCTTGTAGCTAAACCCATAAATACTTGCGACAAGCTGATCCCCTCTATAAAAAGATTGCTCACTTGGCGTATGACTCGAGAAAACGTGAACATTCTCTGGCCACTCAATCGGTGTCCATTCACCGCCTAAATGATCATGGTTACCGTAAATAATAAAGACTTCAATCCCGTGTGTTTGCAGCCTTAGAAACTGATGTCTTAAAAAAAGCTGTGCTTTCAGACTGCGATTAGATTCATCAAATAAATCTCCGCTCAGCAGCACAAAGTCTACTGCTCGTTCAATGGCGAGATCAAACATGTTCTTGGCACTTTGAAATGTACTTTCTTTGAGCCGCTTAAATATTTGGCTTGGTATATTCGACATTCCCGCAAATGGACTATCTAAATGAAGATCTGCGGCATGAATAAAGGTGAGCTTAGTCAAACGTCTATCTCCTTGTCCGGTACTGTAGTTGTCCATATTTTATCACGCCATTTTTGCGAATGCACGTTCTATCACTCTCATTCTAAAAAACACATTTTTAAAAGCAAAAAAGAGGTTTTGTCTTACCCCTTGTTTAATTACATTAAAAAACAGAGGAAAGGAAGATGACGGATGGAAAAAACATACTTTTTAACCGTATTTGATCGGTCAGGTGAGACCTTATTAAATGAAAAAATCACAACGGATAGTGATGAAAAGGCGAAGGAATTAGGACGTCATCGCTTAACCGAACAGCAATATACGAAGCATTCTCATCGGCTCGTTGATAATGCAGGCAAGCTTCTTTTATTTGAACGTTAAAAAAGCCGGCATTCGCCGGCCTCACATTCGTTTATACTTTTTGAAACACAGGACGCCTTTTTTCTAAAAAGGCCTGAATACCTTCCTTGTGATCATGACTTTGCCTCAATCTTGCCTGTGCTGCCCGTTCCTTTTGAAGAACGGCTAACAGCTGTGATTCTGACTGCTGGAAATAGATCATTTTTGTTTCAATAAAAGCCTGAAGCGGCATGTTTATAAACGGCTTCACACACACTTTTTGATACATATCGACCTCTTCCTGAAACACACCATCTGCGAGACGAAGCTCGAGCGCTTCTTCAGCCGACAGCTTTTGTCCGCTCCAAATCAATTGTTTGGCAGTTTGTTCACTGACTCTTTTTGTGAGGAAAAAATGCCCTCCCCCATCTGGAATTAACCCTATTCCGTTAAAATTCATGGCGAGTTTTGCATCTTGATGCATAAACAAATAATCACAGCTTAGAGCAAAGCTAAAAGCAAGGCCCGCCGCTGCCCCGTGAACAAGCGCAATCGTCACTTTTTTCATACGGGCAAGAGAAAGTGTAATTCCCTCGATCAAATCCATCACACGATGAAAATCCTCTTCACGATCCTGCTTAAGCATCATTCCAATATCTCCGCCAGCCGAAAACCCTTTTCCCATTCCCTTAATCACAACGATTTTTGCACTGCTTTCCTCCGCTGTATCACACGCCTCCTTGAATTCAGCAAACATGTCAACATGAAATGAATTATAAGCTTCCGGTCTATTGAAAACGATTTCAAAAATATCCCCATCTAACTGACCATTGATATATGTCATCATCCATTCCCCTCTTTCTTAACAGCTTATGACTTACTTCCCTTTCCATCGAGTAATTCCTTTTCCTCTGAATAAAAAATTTCAAGATCAATTGATACTAAAATAAGCATAATTGTTGAAACAAGAAATATATTTTTATATAGTAAAATAAGAAAGAAAAATGATTTGAAAGGAGGAGGATGATTGATAAGGTGTTCCATACTCATATTGATTAGCTTCATCGTCATGTTTTCTCCCTTTTCAAATGTCGTTTTTGCTTCACAGGCAGAAGCGAGCACACCCAATTGTATTTCTCCATCCATCTATGATGAAGAAATAAACGCAGTGAAGACACCTCCATTTTCAAAAAAACATGCCTCATCCATTCTGTTAAAGCACAGATTATCAATGGTTGGTTCAAAAGCTTTTCTTTTAAAGCGTGTTCCATCAACAGCATTATCCATTGATCTATGTTTTTTGGAAATGAAGTGTGCGATCCCCATTATGTGTCAATCAAATTACCTCTACTGATTCATTTTATTTCATCCGTATTCACTATATGAAAAACACAACCTATCATATTCGGAGGGATAAAATGAACATTAAAGAAAATGATCTTCCAGGGATCGGAAAGAAATTTGAAATTGAAACGAGAAATAGAGAAAAGATGACGATTGTGATTCATGATGATGGCAGACGGGAGATTTATCGTTTTGACGATGATGATCCAGATGAAGTTCTATCCACCATTTCTCTCGATGATGCTGAATCCCGGCAAATCGCTGCTATTATCGGCGGGATGGTGTATAAGCCGCAGGCACTTGAAACCATTGAAATGGCCTTCAATGACTTGATCATTGAATGGTTTAAGGTGGAAAAAGGCGCAAAAGCGGTTGGACATACACTCGGTGATTTAGATGTGAGACAAAATTATGAAGTAACCGTGATTGCGATCATTAAACATACAAATGAAAAATTACTCAACCCAGGTGCTGATTCGATTATTCAAGCAAATGATACGATGGTCATTTCAGGGGAAAGAAAACACTTGAAGCGATTGATACGTGATTTTCTTTCTAGAGGGGGAGAGTGATGAATGGATCATTTAGTCTTTGAAATTGGGACGGCGCTGATTCTCATCGCCATTGCCAGCTTAATTGCCAATAAAATTAAATTCTCTATCATTCCTTTTCTCATCGTCCTCGGAATGGTTGTTGGGCCGCACGCTCCGACCATCGGGATCATTGATTTGAAATTTATCGAAAGCACTGAAATTATTTCGTTTTTTGGTAGAATGGGTGTCTTGTTCCTTCTTTTCTACCTTGGACTTGAGTTCTCTGTCGGAAAGCTCATTAAATCGGGCAAATCCATTGCAGTCGGCGGATCTATTTATATTTTGATCAACTTTAGCTTAGGACTGCTTTATGGTTTCATTACAGGATTTGGATTCCTCGAGGTTCTCATTATGGCAGGGGTTATCACCATTTCATCTAGTGCCATCGTTGCCAAAGTCCTTGTTGATTTGAAACGGACAGCGAACCCTGAAACAGAGTTAATTCTTGGGATTATTATGTTCGAGGATATTTTCCTCGCCGTTTATTTATCCGTCGTATCAGGTCTTGTCCTTGGAGATGCCACATCCGTTGGCGGTGCCTTATTATCTATTTTAATCGCTTTTGGTTATATGATGCTTTTCTTTATCATCGCACGTAAGCTGCCAAAACTATTAAACAAGCTTTTCGATATCCGTTCGAACGAAGTGTTCATCATTGTGATTTTTGCCGCTTTGTTCTTTGTCGCTGGTTTCTCAGAGACAATTCATGTAGCAGAGGCAATCGGTGCTCTCTTACTTGGCCTTGTTTTCTCAGAAACAGAGCATTCTGACCGCATCGAACATCTCGTTGTTCCATTTAGAGATTTCTTTGGGGCGATGTTCTTCTTCAGCTTCGGTCTGAGTATTGATCCATTTACATTAGGAGACGCCTTCTGGCTTGCGATTGGCGCTGTAATTCTCACCTTAATTGGGAACTTCATTGCCGGTATGTTCGCTGGAAGAAGAGCTGGTTTTTCTCATAAAGCCTCTTCTAATATTGGATTAACCATCGTCTCAAGAGGAGAGTTTTCAATCATCGTAGCCGAGCTTGGCATTGCAGGTGGGCTTGCCGCTACATTGAAGCCATTTGCTGCATTATATGTCTTAATCCTTGCGATTTTAGGACCCCTTGTGACGAAAGAATCTAAGCGAATCTATCACATACTCAATAAAATCTTTAAGTGGAAAACAGAAAAACCAAAAGTGAAAAAAGAAACAACCATTTAACCAAAAAGGGCCCCGAATAAAGGGCCCTTTTTCATTTCTTAATCAAATTGCTGAAATGCTGTTTCTTGCTTCACTGGTGTTTCCTTTACCCCGCGAATGGTTTGTATCACTTTCTGGTTGCGGTAGATGGATAGCTTTAAATTGGTCGCCGCTGTTCCATGAGAGTGATCAAGATGAGTAAATGTAAAGAAATGATGTGAGCGCTTGTCTTTGAATACAAGCCTGAAGTCGCCTGTCACTTTAAAATGTTCATCACTTTCCCATTCAATCAAAGGTTCGTACGCACTAAACCATGCGGGAATATTCGGCGTGTATCCTGTAGCCAATACCACATGATCCGCTGTTATTTTCTTTTCTTTCTTCAGCTGCCACTGCCTTAGGTGCAGTTCCAAAGGCCGATGCTCCTCCATCTGAATCGCTTCAAGCTCGGTCATCGGCTGAATGAGAACAGACGGCTCTTCTCCTGAAACAGAGCGATGGTACAATTCCTGATAAATGCGAGAAAGCGTCGATGCATCTATGCCATTCCTTAATCCAGTCAGTCTAGGCAATGTATTCATACGTTCTTCATAAGGAAGCGAATGAAAATATTCAACATACTTTGGCGTAAATAGCTCCTGGCCAAGCTCTGCCTTCTCCAGCTCTCTAAATTCACTAGAACGTGTAAACCATGAAAGCTGCTGCCCTTTCTTTTGATGCTGAAGGAGGTCTAAGAAAATCTCGGCTGCACTTTGCCCGGAACCGATTACTGTCACCGATTCAGCTTCGTGAAGTTCTTTTTGTTGATCTAAGTAGCGGCTGCTATGCGTCACATGTGGCAATGCAGCTTCTGGCACATCGACTGGAATCATCGGCTTGCTTCCTGTCCCAAGTACGACATGCTTTGCATGATATTCAGAAAGCGATCCGTCTTTCATTTGCCGAACTTTTACTAGATAACCTTCTTGACAGTCCGTCACTTCTTCTACCTTCATCCCAAACTGACAGCTATCTAATTCACCTGCGACCCATGATAAGTACTCGTTGAATTCTCTCCGAGGTATATCAAATTGTTCAAATGTATAAAATCGATGAAGTCTGTTTGATTCATGTAAATAATTCAAAAATGTATACCTGCTCCTTGGATTCGCCATCGTCACAAGGTCTGCTAGAAAGGAAACCTGCAAATCCGTTCCTTTGATCAGCATACCAGGATGCCAGGCAAAATGAGCCTCTTGTTCAAAAAAACAGCATGTGACGTCTTCATACTCCTCTAATAAAGCTGCCAATCCTAAATTTGCGGGCCCAATCCCAATTCCGATCACATCAATCATATGTACACCTGCTTTAACTTTTTATCACTTATATACCCTTTTACAAATGAAAAAAACACTGCGTCACCGCAGTGTTTAAACGTGAGAAACAAATAATGACTCAAGGAATTGAATTTTCTCTTCCGTATAGTGCTCATAGCGATCATTATACGATTTTGGATCTTTTGGATTGGCATACTGCGTAATTTTTCCTGATCGCGGATCAATAAATTTACTGGCTGCGCCGCATCCAATGCCAATGATCGTCTGAACTTCTTCCATAATGATGATATTATACAAACTTTCCTGTCCATCTAATGAATACCCGACATTTTCGAGATTCCCTAAGATGTTTTTTTGTCTATATAAATAATATGGATAATATTCATGTTCTTTCGTCCAAGCGACCGCTTCATCCATCATACGTGTGATTTCTTCTCGGTCTGCCACTTGATATTTCTCTTTATTGCGCGTCATCTCAGACGCTCTTTTAAAGGAGAGTGTATGCACGGTTAAAGATTCAGGCCTTAGTTCTTCAGTCTGCTGCAAGGAGTGCTGAAATTCCTTTAGTCCTTCACCCGGCAAACCAATGATTAAGTCCATGTTAATATTATTCATGCCGTACTGTCTTGATAAATGATACTTTTCAATCGTTTCTTCCACACTATGGTGCCGGCCAATGGCTTTCAGTGTTTCATTCTCATATGATTGCGGGTTGATGCTAATCCGGTCAATATTGTAGCGGTTTAGCACCTCTAGCTTATCAGGCGAAATCGTATCAGGACGTCCTGCTTCTACAGTAACTTCTCGAATATGTTTCACATCAGGGAAAGAGCGATGCATTTCTTCATACAGTAAATCCATTTCTTCCGCTGTGATACTCGTTGGCGTGCCTCCGCCAAAATAAACGGTCGTCACTTTGATCCCGTGTTCTTTTAACCATTCGCCCATTTTCTGCATCTCATAATGCAGTCCAAAGAGAAACGTTCCCACTCTGCCAGCTTGTCCTTTAATGGCATAAGCAGGGAACGTGCAATAAGCACATTTTGTTGGGCAGAAAGGAATACCAATATAAATACTCACTTCCTGCTGAAGATCATACAGATCTGGAATCGCTTGAAGCTGACGGTCGACAATCTCCTGCATCAAATCGATTTTTTCATCATGAATCAAGTAATCACGCTTTAACCCCGCATGTGCTTCTTCCTTTGTCATGCCTTCTCTTAGCATCTTGTGAAGTAATTTCGTAGGACGTATCCCGGTGAGAATCCCCCATTTTTGCGTCATGCCTGTATGCTCCTGAAGCAGGTGTAAATAAACAGAGAGCACTGTGTTTTTGATTTGCTTCCAGCGCTCTTTATCGTTTAAGCCCTCTGGCACATCTCTTGTAAAACGACTGTTTATTTCTGATCCAGCGATATGGCCAGATGCTTCAATCATTCCACGTTCTTCTTTCCAGCTAAACACGATCACTAAACCATCATCCTGTTCGTCTGGATCAAACAGCACTTCACTATCTTCTTCAAATAAGTTTGCTATATTGACTAGCGGGCGATGAAATCGTTCATCTGACAGCCCTTTAATTAAAATTCGCATCGTATCACCTTTATCTTCAAACTTGTTTCATTTTACAAAATTCATCTAGGAAAAGCAATGAAGGGAACAGATGAAGACCCTGTCATTTCTTGATGGACAGGGTCTTCACCGTATTATCGTTTAATATCGAATTGATGTAAAAAGCCTTCCCTTTGCTGCATTCTAAAGTATTCTTTGATCATATAAGCGACGCCCTGTTCATCATGAGACCGTGTCACCCAATCGGCTTTACGCTTGACCGAATGAGGTGCATTTCCCATAGCGACGCCTAAGCCAGCTAACTCAAGCATTGGAATGTCATCTGGCCCATGGCCGATGACGACCGTATCTTCTAAAGTTAATCCTAGCGCCGAGGTTAAAAGAGAGAGTCCTGCTTCTTTTGAAACCCCTTTGCATACGATATTCATTTTCTCATCACTGATCTTAATGAGATCGACAGAAGGGAATGCTTGTTGAATAGTCTTGTGAATCTCAGGCTGAAGCTCTGCGGTCGAATATACTTCAATCACTGGTGTGCTGACCGGTTCATCCATCAGCATATCACTTAACGATTCTACAAATTGAACGGGATAAAAAATCGGATCAGACGGATGAATCAACGTCTTTCCCATCAATTGAGACTGTGTTTTTTTTCGATTGCCGATAGAGAATTTTTCATGCAGCAAGCGGACATTACAATCAAAGCTTTCAAGAATTTGCACAAGATTAAATGTTTTTTCTTCCGTTAATTTCTTCACATGAAGCGGCTCATCGAGTTTATCAGCGATAAAAGCACCACTATGCGTCACAAGAGTTGAATTTGGAATCTTCAACGCCTTGGCGATTTTTTGTGCTGCCCGAAAATGCCGATTGGTGACAATCGTCACGTAAACCCCTTTTTTCTTTACATATTCTACAGCTTCTTTTGTAGCGGAGTGAATTTTCCCATTGGAACGAAGTAACGTTCCATCTATATTGAGTGCAAGTAGTTTTTTTGACACTGAGGCATCCCCCTTCTTGATGACTGTACTTAAGATGAGGATATGCCCTAGCTTGGTGCTTTAGAACATACAGTTGAAACAACCCCTAGCTTTATGAATCAACGGTAAATAAAAAAAGCCTACCCCTAGGCTTTTTTTTATGTATGGTTTGGATGCGTAACAATGGAGTGATGAAGCTCCCCATAATCCCCTTATCTTTCACACACCAAAGCATTGCTTATATTCGATCCCCTTATGCTTTGCGTTTCTCCCAGAAGCGCTTCTCTCTCATTCGGCTCATCGCCATAAATCCCAAGTGAAACGCACCCAATTAATCACGAGAGCGCTTTTTTGAAAGCACTTTCAATAAGTATTATCGCAGAATTTTTGAGCTTCATCAACCTTTTTTTAAAAGATATGCAGAGGAGATGCTAAATAAAAAAAGGGCGAATTTTATCGCCCTTTCAATTAATTTTCTTCTGTATTTCCATAAAGCTCTTCAAGAGGCTTCATGATAATTTTATTTAATTCACCGATGAGAACACTCACGCGTTGTTCTGCTTCCATCAATTGAGAGATTTTATCGTGCTGCTGAACAAGTGCCACCGTTTTTTGAGCTTGCTCCACTTCTTCTTGTGTAATCTCTTGGCCAGTCATTTGTTTTTGTTGAAGGTTTACTTGAATGTCACGAAAGTTCTCAAACATTCTTTTAGAGGACTCATCCTCATTTACCTCATCATAAAGATTTCTTAAAGTTGAATATTCTTCGCTATGACGCAGTGCTTTTTCAAGGTCATATGCAACATCATAAAGATTTACAGACATGTTATGTCTCCTTTCTATCCGTTATCACCGATATGATCGGCGGACACCACTCCACTATAACAAACTATGGCTTTCGTTTCACATATATACAATAAATTCATCAAAATTTCTCTAGCCGGTCTTAGAATAGCGTGACAAAAATAGCTTGGATAGCGCCAATCATCCCGCCTAAAAGACCACCTAGAAAGGTAATCATCTTGAGCTCTTTACTGGAAATGCTGACCACAAGCTCTTCCATTTTTTCAAGTGGGAAAAGTTCAATTTGCTCCCGAATGATTTCTTCAAATTGAAGCTTAGCGAGCAGACCCTCTAAAGCATTCGATGCCGCTTCGATCACCTTATCAATCAGCACTGGCGCAAATTGTGTTTTGAGATCATCCGCTACAGCACTGACATAAGCTCCAACTGGTCTGTCTAATATCAGCTTTGTAGAGAAATGGGAAAGCAATTGTCTTTTCACACTAAATACAAGCTCCTTCACATTCCATTTTTCATCAAGCTCATGAAGAGAAAACTGCTTTACCTTGTCCCATTCTTGAACAAGCAAATCCGATAAAAACCTTTTTGTTTCTGCATTTCTTAAAAATTTGATGATTTCAGGATGTACACGGTCAATTAAGCTTGAATTCCCAAGAAACATTTGGACCATACTGCCAAGCATTCCTCGTTCTTTTAAGAAATCATCAATCATATTGCCAAGTCTTGCTTTTCCTTCTTCACTTTCAAAGTAATGAATGCCCCTCTTTAAAATATAATCTGCTGCAACTGGAATGTTTGAAGAGATTTTATTTTCCACTTCTGGAGGAAGCAATTCAGATAAAATTTGCTGATCATATTTTTCAAGCAGTGAACTGAGCTTCTGATCAGACCACTGATGGAGCCATTCATCTGCTTTTACATCAGCCTGCGGAACGCCAAATCTTTCTAACAAGGAGAGCACTGTTATCTCCATATCAGCACCCTTGTCAATATATTGATGGACTGTATGCAACATCTCTTGCCTTGCCTCCGATGATTCAAATCGTTTTTGAATACCTTCTGGCGTGAGTAAATGCTCCATAACCATGACACCAACCTGCTTGGCTACTTCATCTCTTCTTTTAGGAATGAGCCCTGGTGTAAATGGGAGCTGTTTTCCAAATAAGTAATATGGCTTATAAGGACGAAAAAGCATTTTAATTGCAAGATGGTTTGTCGCTGCTCCTATGACTGCTCCTATAACAATCATAAAGATAAACGTTGTGAATATATTCAAAGTCGTCATCTACCTTTCAAACTACACCCGATGTTTATTGTTTTGATCTATACGTATTATAGTTGTTGTCATGATCCCAAGCAAATGAAGCATGCAATGAGACATATGATAAAGTAATCTGTCGTAATGATAAAGGAGCGCAAGGTTTCTGTAAAATCATGAAAAAGTGTTTCTCTGGTGGTAAAAAATGAAGTTGAAAAGAAGGTGTTTTTTAATGACGTCAACGTTAGGTATTGTGACCCTTTCTCCGCAGCATGAAGAGGTATTCACACGTCAGCTCGCCAAAGCTGCCTCTTCTTTTGATTTAGAGGTTGTTCGTTTTACACCTCTTGATTTAAAGCCTGCTTCGAATTTGATACAAGGTCAAAAATATACGAATGACAAAGGTTTTGCAGCCGCAGAATTTCAAATTCCAGACTTGATTTACGATCGATGTCTTTACCAGCATGGCGCACAATCTAAAAAAGCAAAACCAATCATGGAATGGCTAAAAAAGTATCCAAAAACAGCTTTTTTGAATACTGGAATCCCAAATAAAATGGTGCTATTCGAGCGGCTCCGTCTCCTTCCTTCTTTGCAGCCATATTTACCTGTATGCTCATTATTGAAAGAGCCCTCGGACCTGCTCAACATGGTAAGGAAGGGTGGATATTGTAAGATGCAACCGCTCTCTCAACAGCATGCATCATCTACTTACTTCATTTCCTTAAATGACAAAACAACATTCACTGTTCAGCTAAGTCCCATGCAGGTCATCACATTTTCTCGTCCATCAGAGGTTGAACGATGGTGCAAAAAGTTTGTAGGTCGATATTTCCTTCAATTTTTTAACACGAATGACCAAAAAGATTTTTTATTCAATGAAATAAGGATTTTTCTTATGAAAGATTCACAAAATCAATGGAATAGCATGGGGATTCACACAAAATCACCTTTGGAAAATAGCCTTTTAAGCAATGCACAAAATTCAAATCAAGTGGTAGGCTTTGACCACTATTTACATTCATTGCAGCCACACATCAAAGAGCTACTATTAGATGATATTGCATCCATTCAGTCATCTCTCCCAGCATATGTAGATAAAACCTACTCTCCATGCTTTGAGTTCGCTTTAGAATTACTTCATACAAGTGAAGGCAGACTTTTCATATCAAATATAAGATCTAAACCAGGACGATCCGCTTTTTTAAAAGCTTACCCTGAAAAGGAAAATCAATTGATTCGATTCATTCTTGAACATGCACAATCTATGATGTCTCAACCGAAGGAGGCTTCTTATGAACAGAAATCGTTGCATCATCGTCCCTCATCTAACAAGTGAAAAAACAATTCACCTTCCCATCCATTTTAAACAGCAGAATGCAATCGATTCTCTTGCTTTAGGGTCTCGTTTAGTAGACGACTTCACCATTTCCTACCATCAACAAACACATAAAATTTTATTATCGAAAGACCTATACATCGATTTACTGATTCCTTACCAATCAAAAGTTGAAGTCATCATCGTTGACGATACACTTTTTATAGGGCCACTGATCGGCATTTTCACCGCAGGTTTTGAGCAAAGTACGCAGCCATTAGGATCAAGATCAGATTTTTTTATCAAGCTGCTGCAATCTTGCAAGCAACATGCTGGTTTTGCATATGTTTTTGGTACTCATTCTATTGATTGGGAAAAAGGGATAGTAGAAGGACTGCTCTACCAAGAGGACAGATGGGTTAAAAAACAACTCCCTCTGCCGTCAGTCGTTTATGACCGGCTTCCAAATAGAAAGGCTGCTCAATCGGCTTTCATTCAAGAAACAAAGCGCAAACTCACTCAAGATTACGAGATCCCTTGGTTCAACCCTTATTTTTTTAATAAATGGCATATACATGAGCAACTATTAACAGATGAACGAACATTGTCCTTTCTGCCACATTCCATACAATTAGATCCTTTGGACACTCTAAGTAAAATAGAAACACTCCTCCATCTGCATCATGTCATTTACTTAAAACCGACAAACGGGAGTCACGGAGACGGTATTTATCAATTAAAATCAGTGCATAACGAGATCATTGTACGTTCGAATAAAGGAAAGTCCATTTCATATGATTCAGTAGAACATTTCGTCAAACAGTTGCGAAAAGATTGCGTCATTCATGAAATTATTGCCCAACAAGGCATTGAACTTCTGCATATAGACAATCAACCGCTGGATTTCAGAGTTCATACGAATAAAAATAAGTATGGTCATTGGACAGTCACGGCAGCAGCGGCAAAAGTTTCAGGAAATCACACAGTCACGACCCATCAGTTACATGGAGGATCGGTCAAAACACTCTATGATGTCTTTCCTGAAGAGAAGAAACGTTTGCAGATTTTACAACAGCTTTCTCATACTGCCATCACGCTTAGTCAGGTGATAGATGAAAAAATGCCCGGTCATATTGGTGAAATCGGTTTTGACTTAGGCATTGATCACACAGGCGCAATCTGGATGTTTGAAGCCAATTCTCGCCCAGGCCGTGAGATTTTCCAGCATGTGTCCTTGAAAAAATCAGAATGGCTGATCGGGAAAAGAATTGTGGATTACGCGTCTTACCTTTCACAAACGACACTCACGACTACAGATCACGCGAACGTCAACTGATTGTTTTTCGTCTCGCGTGTCAGTATTCTGAAATCTATGCTTTTCCTATGCTCTTTTCATCAGATGAGATACAATAAAATCAAGTTCAAGGTTGTTTCCGTATTGTCGTGTTTATTTATTGTTTCATCAATAAAAGCAAGGAGGCAATGATGATATGATTTCTCATTTTCAATGGAAACCCCTCTTTAAGAAAGCGCAATTGCCAGGATGGAAAATATCCTTTTTTCACAATGGTGCGCACTATGAAGGTATCTACCACAAAACGGGTGATATTGAATGGGGCTCCCAGCTTCCGCCTCATGAAGTCGAACCAACCCTAAAAGAAGAAATCCACGAATTAATGCTTTTCCATGTCTATGATTAAACTGTTTAAGGAGCCTCGCCATGTTAGAAAAGTTAAAGCTTGTTTACGGACACCATATCATCAGTTCACCAACAAATGACAAACAGATTCTTTGGTATCAAACGGACAAAGGCGAAATATTTGGAGTAGACAAAACGGCGCTTACAGCAAGAGAAACACTTCTTCTCAATTCTTTCCTTACACCAATTGATCTATCTCATACACAGCAGACTGAGGATGAACAGAAATGGTACAGCTATCTTTTTGAAAACAAACCATTAACCGTCCACCATCCCGTCCGTGTTCATTATTTTAAAATGGACCATCAACCCGAACAAAGACAGCAAATAAAAGAGGCTGTGAATAGCAGCCTCGAATGCACCCAATTCATATGGACAGGCGCTGAAACAGCTATGCTGATTCAAACAAACGCTACGTCAGAAAATGGTCAATTAGATCAGCTAAATGATTTGTCTCAGGCCATCACAAGTGATTTTTTAACAGACTCTTTCTTTTTACAAGGACAGCTGCATTTGCCAAATAACCATTTGCAAATAAGATTGTTAAATGAATATCAGCTCTTTATGTGGCATATGCAGCGAGGCAAGCTTAGGTCAGGGGTTGCCACATTTTATCAATGTCTGCCATCTCTCATTCGTTATGATGCCTCTGTGGTTTTTGACGCTATTTCTGATGCTTTTAAAGAAACGGTCTTTGATCGGGATGTTTACCGCACCCTGATGACCTATATGCAATGTAATTTAAATGCATCGCAGGCAGCAAAAGCTTTATATGTTCACCGAAACAGCCTTCAATATCGGATCGATAAATTTATTGAGCGCACAGGTCTAGATATACGACATTTTTCGGAAGCATCGGCTGCTTACTTTATGATGATTCTTCTCGACCTTTCATAAATAATGGTGACATGAGCACCCTGCCCAAAAATGAAAATAAGATGTTGTGCACGTTGTCCATTTACAGACTCCCCCCTATTTTATACACTTTATTTATAAGTAAAGCGCTTTCAAAAAGGGAATGGGAGGCTATCATCCATGGCTGAAATGATGCTCAATCAAATTTATAAAGTGTACGATAACAAAGTAACAGCAGTAGACAACTTTAATCTACATATACAGGATAAAGAATTTATTGTGTTTGTTGGTCCATCGGGCTGCGGAAAATCAACAACCCTTCGCATGATTGCAGGTCTTGAAGAAATTTCACAAGGGGACTTTCTGTTAGACGGTAAACGGATGAATGACGTAGCACCAAAAGACCGGGATATTGCGATGGTTTTCCAAAACTATGCATTATATCCTCACATGAATGTGTACGATAATATGGCTTTTGGATTAAAGCTTCGGAAGTTTCCTAAATCTGAAATTGATGAGCGGGTTCGAAATGCGGCTAAAATATTAGGGCTTGAACAATATTTAGAGAGAAAACCAAAAGCACTGTCTGGCGGTCAAAGACAGCGTGTTGCACTTGGCAGAGCGATTGTGCGCGATGCAAAAGTCTTTCTTCTAGATGAGCCGCTCTCAAATTTAGATGCAAAACTCCGTGTTCAAATGCGTGCTGAAATTTCTAAACTTCACCAGCGCCTGCAAACGACATTTATCTATGTCACACATGATCAGACTGAAGCCATGACAATGGCTACTCGCCTTGTTGTTATGAAAGATGGATTTATCCAGCAGGTGGGCGCGCCGAAGGATGTCTATGAGAACCCAGAGAATGTGTTTGTTGGCGGATTCATTGGCTCTCCTGCGATGAACTTTTTTACAGGGAAACTTTCTGACGGCGCCATTGCAGTTGGAAAAACTCACATTCGTGTACCCGAAGGAAAGATGAAGGTATTACGTAGTCAAGGCTATATCGGAAAGGATGTCATTCTTGGCATCAGGCCGGAAGATTTCCATGATGAGCCTGTGTTTATAGAGGCGTCTGAAGGAACAAAAATTGATGGAATCGTAGAAGTGGCTGAATTAATGGGAGCAGAAACAATGCTTTATTCTTCTCTCGATGGTCAAACGTTTATTGCACGTGTTGATTCTCGTACGGATATTCAGGCAGGTCAGTCTATACCGCTTGCCATTGATATGAATAAAGCGCACTTCTTCGATATTGATACTGAGCTGCGCATTCGGTCAGCTGAATAAGGAGACATACGCAACACCATCACTCACTATTGAGTGGTGGTTTTTTGTATGTTGACACAACATTTACCATGTTCTTTTCTCGTATGTTTTCTTCACAAATAACCATAATACTTAGTACAAAGCAGTTACTGCATTGGGTTTCGCCAAGTGGCAAATGACTTGATCATTTCGCTGGTGCGATTCCAGCAAACCCAACCAAAACCAAATCATATATATAAAGGAGATTCACATCATGGCAAATTCTAATAGTTCGAATCAATTACTAGTTCCAGGAGCTGCACAAGCAATCGATCAAATGAAATACGAAATCGCTTCTGAATTTGGTGTAAACCTTGGAGCAGAAACAACAGCTCGTGCTAACGGATCAGTTGGTGGAGAAATCACAAAACGTCTTGTGTCTTACGCTCAACAAAACCTTGGCGGAACAAAAGCTTAATTTCATATCTGGATCATAGAAGGCACCTTTTAAGGTGTCTTCTTTTTTTGCATTTATTCTCACCAATTCCCTTCCAGCTCATATCATGTAGTAGAAAGGAGCGGATCTTCATGGACATTATTTCCGGTATGAACTTTGAACTTCTACAATTTGTAGGTATCTCTCTATTATGCGAATATGCTCATAGTATTCGGTCCTTTCACCTTTACAAAAAAAGCATGACATAAAAATTGTACCATTTTGGGTTCTTTTCACTTATAGTATGTAGTGGAGGGATCGAACAGATGAAAATAGCTCTTTTCGGTGCTCATGGACGTGTAGGACAAGCATTTCTTCGTTTCGTTCAAGTAGATGATCGTTACATGGTTCGTTCATTGATTCGGACAAACCGGGAAGGAATGCTTGCGGGTATGTTTCAAGTCACCGGTAATTCAAGAAATCAAGAAGATGTACTTGAAACGATCAAAGGAGCAGATATTGTTGTGAGCTGTCTATCTACAGATGGAGATGACACATTATCTGTTTCAATGGAGCATATCGTACAAGCCATGAAGCAAACAAATACATCAAGAATTATTACGATTGGCACGGCGGGTATTTTAAAAGCAAGGCAGCAGCCAAAGCTTTATCGCTTTGAAACAAATGAATCAAGGCGAACCACTTCCCGAGCAGCTAAAGAGCATGCCAAAGCGTTTGAAATCCTTCAATCAACTGATCTAGATTGGACCATTATTTGTCCAACCTATTTACCAGATGGAGAAGTGACACGGTCATATCGCTATGAGAAAGATTTTCTCCCTATCGATGGAAAGAAAATTTCAGTTGAAGATACCGCACATTTTTTGTATCAACAGTTAAATTCAAAGGAATTTGTGCATCAACGCGTCGGCATCGCTTATTGATCATGTAGCCCGTGCAAACCATATACAACCGGTAAAAAGTCGAGGTGATGAAATAAATCCTCGACTTTTTTCATGCCAATCAAAAGAACCCCTTTCGCGTGAAAGAGGCCTTTTTTACTTCCTTCGGCTATTCAATTTAGCTGCTTGCAAGTGCACCTTTTTGCAGTTCGTACATTTGCGCATACAGCCCACCTTGCTCCATGAGTTGTTCATGGTTGCCTCGCTCGACAATTTCACCTTTTTCTAACACCAAAATCATATCGGCTTTCTTAATGGTAGATAATCGGTGAGCAATGACAAAGGTGGTTCGTCCTTCTTTGACTACATCAAGTGCTCGCTGAATGATGGCTTCTGTTTCTGTATCGATGTTGGCGGTTGCTTCATCTAAAATTAAGATCGCTGGATCGTACGCCAGTGCGCGAGCAAATGAAATCAACTGACGTTCCCCTGAAGAGAGGGTACTTCCCTTTTCAACCACTGGTTCATCCAAGCCTTGTGGCAGATGCTTCAATAACTCTGTTGCGCCTACTTGCTTTAATGAGGATTCAATGGTTTCTCTTTTGATGTCTTCATTTCCTAAGCTGACATTGGATGCAATTGTTCCAGAAAATAAATACGGATCTTGCAGAACAATGCCCATTTGTTTACGCAAAGTTTGGCGCGACTGATGATAAATACTTTCTCCATCAATGAGAATATCTCCCTGCTGGATGTCATAAAAACGCAGCAGCAAGTTCATAATCGAGCTTTTTCCTGAACCCGTATGCCCCACAAGTGCAACTGTTTGGCCCTTTTTTGCTTCAAACGTAATGTTCTTTAGTACGTTATTCCCTTCATTATAAGCGAAGGTAACATCTTGAAACTGAACGTACCCCTCCATTTTTTTCTGATCAGGTTCTTCGACTTTTGTTCCTGGCTCATCTAATAATCGGAAGACCCTTTCAGATGAAACCCTTGCTAATTCCAATCTAGAAAATTGGTTCACAATGCCTGTAATCGGCTGGAACAATCGATTTAAATAATCGACAAATGCATAGAGTACGCCGATAGACACAATGCCAGACGCACTTAATGACGCGCCGCCAAAGTACCAAATGAGCGCAACATACGCTAAATTACGCAGCAGGTTAACCAAGTTATGTGAAAGGAGTGAATTTAAATGAAGCATCTTTCGCTGATACCGAAAGTGATTGTTATTCAGCTCATCGAATTCTTCTTTCGTCGCTTTTTCATGGCGAAACGCTTGAATAATCGTCATCCCTTGAATTGCTTCATTTAGCTTCGCATTGATTTCACTGATAATAGAACGAATGCGGTGATTGTATACTGATGCAAATTTCCGGTAAGTCATCGACCATAGGAAAATAATCGGTACAGCTACCAAACAAATGAGTGCCAGCTTCACATTTAATAAAAACATGGCGATATAAATTCCAATCATGTAAATGGCACTTGTCACGAAATTTGCGAGGACAGTCACATATAGATCACGGATGGTTTCCGTGTCATTGGTGATCCGTGCTACTACTTTTCCAGCCGGTAAATTATCAAAATACTGGATGGGCAACGTTTGAATATGCTCAAATACGTCTACCCTCATTTTTTGGATAATACGGTTTGCAATCCGCTGGAGCAAATAATGCTGCCCATACTGAAAGAAGATCGCAATGACGAGCAGCCCTAGATAAAATAGAACAAGCTGCATCAAACCACTGATTTCAGGCTGATAAAAAGCGAAAATTTCCTCTTTTGATAAACGCTGTACATCATAGGTTTTGTGCTCGTTCCCATTTTCAATGGTGAGCTGATTTCCCGATATCGTCCGGTTTCCATCAAAACGAACTGGCTCATTCACAAAGTAGTAACCGAATCCGACTTGCACCACATTGATTTGTTTTCCGGCTTCATTTTCATTCTTTAATCGATCGCTTCGTATATAGTTATTTCCCTGGTAATAAACCGTTTCATCTGTTTTTTCATTTACCTCGACATACGGTTTTTCGACACCTAAAATATGATCATCAATCATTTTCTTCCCAATAAATGGTCCTGTCAGCTCAGCACCAACCGCGATGATCAGAAAGATCAAGGCAACAGACAGTACTTTCTTATATAGGAGTGCATAGGCAAGGAGTCTTCTTCCTGTTGTCATGCCTCATCCCCTCCTTCCAGCTGATTTGTCAGCTGCTGACGCAGAAATTGTTCTTTGTACCATCCATCTTGCTGAATGAGCTCTTGGTGGGTTCCCTTTTGGACGATGCGTCCCTCTTCCATGACAAGAATGAGATCCGCATGCTCAACAGCTGATAGACGATGGGTTGTAATAAACGTCGTTTTCCCATGACGGTTTTGTCTTAAATTTTCTAAAATAGCGGTTTCTGTTTTCGCATCAACTGCAGATAGAGAGTCATCCAAAATCAAAATGTCGGGATCAATTAATAAAGCACGTGCGATGGAAATTCGCTGCTTTTGACCGCCTGACAGCGCCACGCCTTTTTCCCCAACCATGGTTTCCAAGCCTTCTGGCAACAGGCGTAAATCCTTTTCAAAGTAAGCGTCTTTGATTGCTTGTGCTAATTCGTTTTGTTTCGCTTCCATATGACCAAAGCGCATATTCTCTTCTACACTTTTTGAGAAAAGGATATGATCCTGTGGTACATAACCGATCCATTGAAATAGTTGATCCAATTCAATCTCCTGGATCGGAACACCTGATAAGAATATTTGTCCATCACCTGGTGGATACTGCCGCAGAAGCTGTTTCACGATTGTTGTTTTGCCGCTACCTGTTTTTCCTGTAATGCCAATCGTCTGGCCTTTTCGCACAGTAAAGGACACATCGACTAAATTATCTTTAGACGAAGTTGGATATCTGAACGTCACTTGATCAAATTGAATATCTCCAGGCTCTTGTAATGTTTTTGGCTGAGCTGTGTCTGTTACATCCGGCTTGTAGCTAAGGGTATGATTCAACCGATCTAACGACGCATTTCCTCTTTGCATGATGTTAATCAACTCACCGATCGCAAACATTGGCCAGATCATCATCCCAAGATAGACGTTAAATGCAACAAGTTCACCAATCGTTAAATCACTTTGAAACACAAGATATGCTCCATAGCCAATTCCGATTAAGTAACTGATGCCCACAAGCAATTTCACTGTCGGTTCAAACAATGAATCAATGATCGCCACTCGCATATTTTTTTGGAATACATCATCTGTCATTTGGCGAAAGCGCTCGACATCTTGTTTCTCCTGTACAAAAGACCGGATGACCCGAACGCCGGCCACTGATTCCAGTACACGATCGTTCATATCACCAAATGCATCTTGAGCGACTGTAAAGCGCTCATGAATCTTGCTGCCATAAAACGCAATCAAGATCGCCATCAGCGGCATGGGGATAATCGCCATTAAGGTTAATTTCCAGCTAATCGTCAGCCCCATCGTAAAAAAGATCATCAGCATATAAGCAGTGGAATCAACCAATGTCAAAACGCCAAAACCTGTCGTTAAGGCCACAGCATTCAAATCGTTTGTACCTAAGGCCATTAAGTTGCCGGTTTTTTTCTTTTCATAAAAGGTTGGTGTCATCTTAAGTAAGTGGCGCATCAGTTTTCCGCGCATCACACGCTCCATGACATTCGCGCCGCCAAATAACTGATACATCCAAAAATACGTCAGCGTATAGACGATGACACCAAGTAAACAAAAAATAGCCACATAAAACACAATACTGGATGTTGTAAATTGACCAGAACGAATGTCATCAACTGCCTGCCCGAGATACCTTGGCGGCAGCATTTCAAGCACATTCACAATGAGCAGCAGCGTAATGGCGATCGTATATCGCCTCCACTCTTGTTTAAAGAACCAGCCTAATTTTGCAAATACTGAAAACATGTTTGTCTCTCCTTTTAAAGCTAGCCGCTTTCTATATTTTCCTGGCTGTCACCTTGTTTCGTTTTTTGAGCTTTTGTCATTTGTCTTGCTTTTGGCATGTTCACATGCTTTCACTCCTCTTCATTTAGTTGTTGATATCCATTTCTTTATTTCGGGATACGAAATGAATACAACAAAAAAAGAGGCAACCAGCTGACTGGTACGCCTCTTTTATACATGATAAAAAGGCGCATGTTGACAAATACGCAACATACGCCTTGATTCATCCGATCAATTGGAACATACTGGTTCCTTTTCAATGACCAATGAAGGTGTATTTGTCACGTGAATCAACCCATTCATGCAGTTTGATTTCATTCTTCTAATGTTGCACATGACATTTCCTCCTTTTGGCTCTTGAATCTTTTTTTATCTTATAGTGGCTGTCACCATTTTGTCAATAAATATTTTTCAATAAATGAAATTTTCTAACAAAAATACAATCGCCTTCATGTGTATCTTTTCCTGATAACGGGTATACCATGAATGTAAAGACTCCTTTTGAAAGGAATGAGGACATTGTTTCAAGCTGATCGGATGGTCGTTGCGTTTGATGGACATGAAGACAGTAAGAAAGCATTAAAGAAGGCAATCGCTTTAGCCAAAACCTTGAATGCCAAGCTGACCGTTGCCTATGCACATGATGGCAAATCAAGCAGACAGGTGTTTGATGCACCACGCCCAATGACTGGCGGTGCTTATATCGGGGGCGGCATGGCAGACCTTCAAACACCCCCTGTGTATGTACCTCATGACGAACAGCAAAGTCCCTTGATTTTTGAAGACCATACAGAAGAGGTCGTTGCGGAAGCGAGAATGCTATTAAACGAGGAGCGGTTTGAAGCTGCCATTGAAATTGTTGAGGGAGAGCCTGCAGAAGCGATTATCGATTATGCTGAAGAGATATCAGCAGACCTCATCGTCATGGGAGCACGTGACCAAAGCAGATTGAAAAAGATGCTATTTGGCAGTGTGAGCGAAAAGTTATCATCAAAATCAGATATACCTGTGCTTATTGTGAAATAAATGCATCACAAAAGGCTGTAAACATTGGTTTACAGCCTTTTTCTTTATGAAGAAATGGAAGCTTCACTTTCATGTTTAATTTTATTTTGGAAACCTTCCTGAACACGCTTCGTGATCTCTCCTGGAATGCCTTCCCCAACTTGCTGACCATCTATCTCAACAATTGGAATGACTTCAGCAGTCGTCGAACTGATGAAAATTTCCTGCGCGTGCAGTAGCTCTTCTTTGCTTATACGGGTTTCTTCGACACTGCATCCTTCTTCCTCACATACCTCTAGCAGCTTTCTACGGGTAATGCCGTTTAAAATGAGGTTGTTTGCTGGGTGAGTACGAATTACGCCATCAATGACAGCATACACATTCGAGGAGGTTCCCTCGGTCACAAAACCGTCTCTAATGAGAATCGCTTCAAACGCACCGGCTTCGGACGCTTTCTGCTTTTCCATGACGTTATATAAGAGGTTTAAACTTTTAATATCACACCTTAACCAGCGAAGATCCTCAGATAATAAGGCCTTTGCACCAGCTGTCTGTTCTTGAACAGGCTTTTTCACCTGGAACGTATATGCCGTGATTTGAGGAGTGAGAGAATCACCATATTGATGTTTACGAGGTGCGACTCCTCGTGTCACTTGAATATACACACCGCCATCTGTTAATTGATTGTGAGCGACTAACTGTTTTAATTTTTCTTCCATATCTGATACTGTACCTTGCAGATGAATGCCGATTTCTTTTGCACTTTTGAAGAGACGCTCTGTATGCTCTTTTAATGTAAATAAAGTACCATTGTATACACGGATGACCTCATAGACTCCGTCCCCAAATTGATAGCCTCTGTCCTCAATATCAACATGTGCATCTTTTTTTTCAATGAAATCTCCATTGTACAATACTTTCATATGGAATCTCCCCTTCGCTTTGCTTTAATGGTTGAGTCTGATGCTATCTTAGCGGATAAATGTAAACGTTTCAATGATTAATCAGAATTATTTCATACGAACATAAATGGATAACCTCTCATTGTAACAAATATAGATTTATAACCAAAAAGATTCCAATTTTTTAGCATCTTCTATATTCATAGGCTCTTTTTTCCTGTATACTTACTCCATATGAGCACGACATAAAACAGCGAAAAAAGACAGAATCCACTACATGATTCGACACAAATTTTTGATTTATTGGAGCGATTGTAATGCAACGGGTTACGAAAAAACAGACACCTTCAAACACGATGCTGCTCTCAAAGGCTATTGGTTTAGTGATTCTATCACTGATCCTCTTTTTCATTTGGGATATGTCTAAAACCAATATGCAGGCAGCAGACCAGCCGGCTCAAATGTCTGCGAGCAGTCAATTCCGAGACACAAGCACAAGTCTGAAAGCAAAAGATGATTCTTCGAAAACACTAGATGCACATTTTAAGATCAATCCAAACAAACATGTAACGGATCAAACGATCTTTTTAACCTTTGATGATGGTCCTTCTGCTACATCAAATCAGCTATTAGATGTGCTAAAAGCGCATCAAGTGAAGGCCACATTCTTTATGCTTGGGCCCCAGATCAAAGAACACCCAGCAGCTGTTAAAAGGCTTCATCAAGAAGGTCATCAATTAGGGCTTCATGGCATCACGCATGATGTGAAACACTTTTATCAAAAAAGTGATTCTCCCGTAAACGAGATGAAAGAAGACCAGCGCATTTTGGCTTCTGTCACAGGTGAGTATACACATCTTGTGAGAACACCTTATGGCAGTTCCCCCAATTTAACAGATCAACAAAAAGCACGTTTAAAACAAAAAGGCTTTATATACTGGGATTGGACAATTGATAGCCTTGACTGGAAATATAAAAGCTCAAAATATGTACCAGAGGTATTGAATCAGCTGCAAGTGCTAGAGACAAAACACCCGAAAGAACCAAAAATCATTTTAATGCATGATCAGCCAGCTACTGCAAAATACTTAAACAGTTTGATCACACAGCTAAAAGCAAAGGGCTATACATTTGAAGTCCTTGATGAAACAATGAAGCCGCTGCAGCAATAAAGAAAACCCGCACCTTTTGGATGCGGGTTTTTTGATGATTTATAGAGTTTTCACGAGATCGCCAATCCGTTCGTGGAAGACAAGATCAAACAGAGTATCGTATTCTGTTTCACTCAAATTCATCATCACCTTGAAGATGGAAGGATGCTGAGCTGCATCTTCTGGAATATATCGTGCTGGCGCCACTTCTAGGGAAGTTCCCATGACCAGCAGCATGTCCGTTTGCTGAAGTGATCTCTCCACTTGATCAAAATGCTTCACCATGTCACCAAAAAGGACAACATCTGTTTTCAGCACACGTCCACACGTGCGGCCACCCGAGGAAACCCTTTGACAAACCGGCACCTCTTCTTTTAATAAATAAGGCAGTTCATATGTCGTCTGGCACGATGGACAAGTAGCTGTTTGAATGGAACCATGCAGTTCATAGACATGCTGGCTTCCCGCCTTTTTATGCAGGCCATCGATATTTTGAGTGAAAATATCCACGTGCTTTCCTTGCTTCTCAAGGTTGGCTAAAAAGGCATGTCCTCTATTTGGCTCGTAGTCTCCACTCATTTTCATCTGAAACAATTCCTTGAATTTCGGCCAGAATTGATGAGGGTGTGATAAAAAGTAGGACCGGCTCATCGCCTCCATGCGAGCGGTATCTTCTGTCCACAAACCACCTGTTGATCTAAAATCGGGAATACCCGATTCTGTGCTCATACCAGCACCTGAAAGTACTGTAATATGTGAAGCCTGCGTTAATCTCTCTCTTAGCGCTGCCACCTTTGTTTGATCCACTCACAATTCCTCCTTTATTCCCCCAGCTGTTTCTCACCCTTTTGTTTCATATAAATGGTCTGTCCAGGGAAAGCAAATTCTACACCTTCTTGATGGAAGATATCAATGATGCGATAGTTAATGTCTTGCTTAATATCGAGGTTTTCAGACCAAGCTGTTGTGTTCGTGTAAAAGTTGAAAAATAAGTTCAAATAGCTGTCTGCCAGCACATCAAGATTCACCATAATGGTTTCCTTATGAACACCGTCATGCTCATGAAGCATTTGTTTGAGCCGTTTGATACACTTATCAATGTTTTCATTCGGTGTATTGTAGGACACACGTATGGAGAACGTAATCTGACGTTTATTCATTCTCGTCCAGTTTGTGATTGGCTCTTTTGAAAGTGTGGAATTCGGAACTGTCACCACCGCTTCAGCAGGTGTTCTAAACTTTGTGCTTCTAAATGTAATGTCCTCTATAGTCCCAAGTACACTTGGCGTCTCCACAAAATCGCCCATCGTAAAAGGCTTCTCTGTAATGATGACAATCCCTCCAAAAAAGTTCGCCACTGTATCCTGCGCAGCGAGCGCAAAGGCTAGACCACCTAGACCGAGCCCTGCCACAAGCCCGTTCACATCATAATTAAATTCTTGTGCAATGACACTAATACTTAATGCAATAATAATGAAACGAAGAACCTTTGATAAAAAAGGCGCTAAAATATCATCCATTTCTAATTCAAACTTCGAATTCACCTTTTGAAACAAGAATGAAGACGCAGCGGTTAAATTACAAAGCCCCCATGTCAGCATCAGTATAATGGAGGATCTATACAATTTGATGATGACATCCATATGATGCTCAAAATATGGTGCCTGTCTTAATGCAAAATATAAACCAAGTGCCACAAAAAACAGTCTGGCAGGTTTTTCGAATGCTACAACAATTTGATTAATTACCTCGGTTTTAGACCGATTCGTCAGCCTAAAGAGAAGATGAAATAAGTACTTCGTAAATACTTTCCGAAGCAATAAAAAAAGCAATAAAATACAAAGGCTAATACCGATTTGGATCGCAATATCTACTGTGAAATATGTATCCATCCATTTTTGTGTAAACATGTCTGTCTCTCTCCTTTAAAACAATCCTCTCTAGTTTATAATATAATCTTCGCTCATGTCCTCTCTTAAATGTCTGACCTCTATATAAAAAAGCCTCGGGACTGATCCCGAGGCATGATGTTCAATTATGAAATTTTGGCATTGAGACATTTCGACGGGCAGCAAACTACTTTTTCTTCTGAGCCTGATCAAGGAGAGTCGCTTTAAACATTTCAGCATCCGTTTCGACCTTAATACGTTCTTCCACTCTAATTCTCCCTTTACCCAATCATCTCGCCTCCTTTTCATCATTATAAAACATCAGAATTTTCAGTCAACATGACGAAAGCACTAATATTTTGACGAACGCTGACGATTTGGACAAAATTGATCGAAGAAAAATTGATGTTATTCAGATTTACTCAATGAAAGCTTGGGATATACCTACAACTTTTTATATTGATACAACATAATTTCTAGGCACAAGCTATTTCATTATTACATACAGCTCTCCCCCTCTCCATATAGTAAAGAAGGAAAACCGGCAAAGCATTTGATATGATAAGACCAGAACGAATGTCAGGGAGCTGGAGCATGTGTATATTATCGCGCATAGAGGGTCATCAAGCGCTGCCCCAGAAAATACAATCGCTGCATTTGATTTAGCAGTTCAGCAGGGTGCAGATTATATCGAGTTAGACGTACAGCTGACATTGGATCAGCACGTAGCCGTGATTCACGATGACACCATTGATCGAACGACAGATGGAAGCGGCTTAGTGAAAAGTTATACACTTGATCAGCTGAAGAAGCTGGATGCAGGAAGCTGGTTTGATGAACGGTTCGCCAACGAACGAATCCCCACATTACAAGAAATTCTTGAAAAATACAGCCAACAAATCGGGATACTCATTGAGATCAAGCATCCAAAACGACAGATTGGGATTGAAAAGGCAGTTGTCGACATCATCAACCGGTTTACCTATTCCCGTCATATCATGGTCCAATCTTTTGATGACAATGCACTCCAAAGAGTCAAAGCTTATGCCCCTTCTCTTCGAACAGCCTATATCATAAAACCTTCCGCCTTAAAACTGGCGAAAAGAAAATTGGCGGTGTACAGTTCCTTTGCGGATTGTCTTAATATGAAGAAAACGATGATCAACAGGTGGTGGATAGACCGCATCCACTCATTCGGGATGGATGTATTTATATGGACCGTGAAAGATCAAAAAACAGCCAATCGGATAAAAAAATACCCCATTGATGGAGTGGTGACAGATCATCCACCATTTTTTCAAAAGGAGAAATGACTAAATGAAAGCTTATCTCGCCGTTTTTATCGGTGGACTGATTGGTACACTTTGCAGATATGAGCTAAGCCAGTCCGTTGTCAGCCAAACCTTTCCCTATGCAACACTGATTGAAAACGTTGTAGGCAGTCTACTTCTTGGTATTTCGACAGGATACTTTATGTTCCGGAAGGGAAAAAAATATCTTGCCGCTTTAATCGGAACAGGATTTTGCGGGGGTTTTACGACAATGTCCACTTTTTCTAAAGAGACTGTTTTCCTATTACAGGCTGGACAGTTCACTTCAAGTTTGATGTACATCCTGCTCTCAGTGATTGCAGGATTGACCGCTGCCTTATCTGGGCTTATGATTGCTCAGCGGCTTTTTCATCAAAATGAGCAGCAGAAAGGGAGCAGATAAATGATTGTTTTTTATACAGCTGTTGCCGGCGGGATTGGCAGTGCTCTTCGTTTTTTCATCAGCCAATCGATTCAGAAAACTCATTCCCATGCTCGTTTCCCATACAGTATCATTCTTATCAATTTATTAGGTGCTGCCGGTTTAGGTTTACTGACAGGTGCAGTGACTGCCAATCATCCGCTGCTTGTGATTATTGGAACAGGATTTTTCGGTGGCTTTACAACATTCTCTACTTTTAGTGTAGAGTCTGCGACTATGCTAATGCAGCATCAAATACGGCAGCTTGCTGCCTATTTATTTGTGACGATCATCGGGTCTTTATGTCTCTTTACTGCGTTTTATCAAATAGGACAACACCTTTTTTAAATATTCGTGATGGCGGCTAAGCTAATGAGCAGTTGATCCATTAACTGACGCTTCATTAAAAAAAGTGTTTTTTCACTATAGCCGATTTCAATTGCACATTTTGCCATCCGCCAATCTCGAAAATATTTGTAATCGATCAGCTTCTGCTCTATGTCATCCAATTCTTTTAGTGCGGTTTCAATACAAGCAACGATTAGTTCATACTGGCTTTTCTGCTCTTCTAGCTTTTTTCGTGTCATGTGATCTTGATGATGCGTACTTCTTTTTTCAAGCTTCCTTTCAATATTTAAGATTGCTGCCTGATAATTTTTGAAATTCTTCAAATGAAACTCAATTCGTTTCATTGAGGCTTTTTTCTCCGTGATACTTGCTGTTTCATACCAAAGCATGTCCATCCCCCTTAAAGAACGTTTGTTCTCATTATATACGAACGTACATTCGTTAAGAAGAGACTAAATACCTAAAAAAACCTTGAGCTTATTTTTCGCTCAAGGTCATTTCATTTACTAACAGTGGCTCTTTTATATCAAGCCCAGTGCGTGTGTTATCTTTATCCGATGACATGACGCCTTTCTTCAGGTCGATCTTTTTAATATAGCGCCCATCCATTTCCAGCACCTTTATCCGAATGTCATCGAGATAAATAGACTGTCCTTCTTGGATATCGATATTTTCTTTTAAGATTAACCCGCCTATTGTATCAATTTCTTCATCATGATAGGGAAGCTCGATCAAATCTTGAACTTCATCTAATCTCACTTTGCCATCTAATACATAATGATGATCGGCTCTTTTTTGAATGACAGGCTGCTCATCTTCATCGAATTCATCTCGAATGTCTCCGACAATCTCCTCTAAAATATCTTCCGTTGTGACAAGTCCAGACGTTCCGCCATATTCATCAGTTAAGATCGCCATATGCATTCTATCGCGCTGCATCTTAACGAGAAGCTCCTGAATTGGAATTGTGTCAATCACTTCAATCACCGGATAAATATAATCTTGAATCTTCAGTTGATCTTTTTCTCCCTGATACACAATATCTGCAAAGAGCTGCTTTTTGTTCAACATGCCAATGACATGGTCTTTATCCCCTGAAAACACTGGAAAACGTGTATACTTTTCCTTTGTCATAACGGCCAGTATATCGTCTAATGGCATATCTTCTGGGATTGCGCAAATTTCTCTTCGGGGTATCATGATCTCTCTGGCAATTCGATTATCGAAATCGAAAATTTTGTTCATATAGTTATATTCTGATGGGTTGATTTCCCCATTTTTCAAGCTCTCAGATAATAAAATCTTCAATTCCTCTTCAGAATGGGAATGTTCTTTTTCAGCACCCATATCGATGCCCATCATTTTGGTTAACATTCGGGCTGACCCGTTTAACACATAAATGAAAGGGTACATGAGGATATAAAATGCATGCAGCGGGCCTGATAGCCAAAGCGTCATTTTTTCTGCCTTTTGAATGGCGAGCGTTTTTGGAGCAAGCTCACCTACGACTACATGCAAAAAAGTAATAATAGAGAACGCAAGTGTTGCTGAGATCAGGCTGATTGCTGAATCAGGAATGTTTGTCAAACCGAAACCTCGAACCAAAAGTTCTTTCACTGCCGGCTTACCGATCCACCCTAAACCGAGTGATGTCACTGTAATACCAAGCTGACAGGCTGACAAATATTCATCTAGCCTTGATGTCACCTTTTTCGCCATGATGGCCTTTTTGGACCCTTCGGCAACAAGTTGATTAATTCTGGAACTTCTCACCTTCACAATGGCAAATTCAGATGCAACAAAGAAAGCTGTTAAAGCAATCAAAACACCGACTATACTCAGATTAACAATATCGTCCATTTAACCTTGCTCTTTCCTAGAAGAACAAGGAGTCACCTCCTGATTGATGATGTTGTCTTTTGCAAAACGGTTAACTGATTAAATAAGACGACTTTGAGGGCCCCACTTAACCACCTCCGGTTCACGTAAAATCCGCCTCTCTACATATATATGAAACGGTATTCATTTTATCTTACCATAAATAATCTGAAAATTCCTGTGTCGTCATGTTATTTTTGACATGACAACCTAGATTGAGAAAACGCCCCCTCTGTTTCTTCATATTGCCAGGAAATATGAACAATTAACTTGTATTTCAGCCTAGAATTATATTAAACTATTTTCATAAACTATAACGTGACGGTTAGGAGGAGATGTTCAGATGGGGCTGAGAAAAAGTACCGTATTGGTGAGCTAGCACAGATTGCACAGGTGACAAAACGAACAGTAGATTATTATACAAATCTAGGATTACTTGCGCCTGTTAGGTCTTGCTCAAATTATCGTTATTACGATGAACATGCTTTAAAACGATTACAATTAATCGTTCTTTGCAAACAGCAGAGATTGGCTCTTTCTGACATCAAATCCAGATTAGATGAACAATTCCCTTCTCAAAAAGAGAATCATGATGAACTTGTCCATTTAACATCTGATATCGATCGGATGAATGAGCATATGGACCGCATTTTGACACGTTGTAAGCAGCTTCAACCAGAACAACGTGAAAAACTAAAAGAGCAGCTTACTCCTGAAAAAATGACGGCTGTCCAATCATTTTTACTGCTGTTAAGTTAAAATTTTTACTAAACAGGAGGTGTTACCTTCGTTCTCAACAGTCAGAACGAAGGCCTTAATTGGACATAGTTAATTTACTTATAGTTGCTTTGCTTATAGCTTTAACCGCATTTTTCGTTGCATCAGAGTTTGCGATCATTCGCTTAAGAAGCTCAAGAATTGATCAATTAATCGCAGAAGGTAATAAAACAGCAGTTGCTGTCAAGCATGTGACGACTCACCTTGATGAGTACTTATCTGCCTGTCAGCTTGGTATTACCATTACCGCCCTTGGAATAGGTTGGTTAGGGGAAGAAACGATTGCGCATATGCTTGCTCCACTTTTTGTAGAGCTGTCAATTCCTCAATCAGCTAGTCACATCATCACTTTTATTATTGCGTTTAGTATCATGACGTTCTTACACGTTGTGGTTGGAGAGCTTGCACCAAAAACACTCGCCATTCAAAAGGCTGAGCAAGTATCCCTTCTTTTTGCTAGACCACTGATGATCTTTTACAAAGTGATGTTCCCGTTCATTTGGGTATTAAATGGATCTGCTCGTTTACTAACGAAAGCGTTTGGTCTTCAGCAAGTATCTGAGCATGACATGGCACACTCTGAAGAAGAATTGCGGATTATTTTATCAGAAAGCTATAAAAGCGGCGAGATTAACCAGTCTGAATTCAAATATGTCAATAAAATTTTCGAATTTGATGACCGTCTGGCGAAAGAAATTATGATTCCTCGTACCGAAGTTGTCAGCTTCCCTCATGATATTACCATTGAGGAAATGCTGAAAGTCACCAAGGTAGAGAAATATACACGTTATCCAATTGAAGATGGCGATAAAGACAATATGATCGGTGTTGTGAATATTAAAGAGGTTCTCACTGCGTGCATTAGCGGTGAATGTTCTACAAGTGATACGATCGAAAAATTTGTGAATCCGATTATTCATGTGATTGAAACGCTTCCTGTTCATGATTTACTGCTAAAAATGCAGCGTGAACGTGTACACATGGCGATCTTATCAGATGAATATGGTGGTACAGCAGGTCTTGTGACTGTTGAAGACATCCTTGAAGAAATCGTCGGTGAAATTCGTGATGAATTCGATATAGATGAAATCAACGAAGTGCGTAAGCTAGGCGAAGACCATTACATCTTTGATGGTAAAGTCCTTGTGGATCAAGTCAACCTACTGTTAGGGATTACACTTGATAATGAAGAAGTTGACACGATTGGCGGCTGGTTCCTCACGCAGAAGTATGAAGTAGAGAAAAATGACTCCATTCGTGAACAAGGCTATGAATTTATTATTAATGAAGTCGATGGACACCACGTGGTATACATCGAAGTCAAAAAGTTAAATGAACAACTATTAGAAGCAGCCGAAGAAGGCGCTTCGTAAGAAAAAAACGACCCTTGCCCTAAGCAAGTGGTCGTTTTTTTTATCCCTTTTCCATTAATTGAGCTTCAAGTTCTTTGATTCTTGTGTTTAATACTTCGGTCATGGCACCTAATCTTTCTTTGGGCGGAAGATGGTCAAATTCAGACAGCTCAATCGGTTCCCCAATGATTAAGCGCATTTTCCCCTTTTTGAAAAGGCTTTTCGCATTTGATGGTCCTTTGTACGCCGCTGGGACAATTGGCGCTTTGCCGAGTTGCGCAATGGTGACCGCCCCTCTTTTTAAAGGAACATCTTCTGTTGTACGTGTTCCACTTGGAAAAATTCCAACGATCTTTCCTTCTTTTAATAATTTAATGGGCGTTTTAATACTGCTCGGCCCTGGATTCTCTCGATCAACTGGAAAGGCATGAATCCTTTTTAAAAATCCGCCGATCCATTTATTTGCAAACAATTCTTTTTTCGCCATGTAGTGGATCTCAAACGGAAGAATTCCTGCGCCTAGTGCAAGAACATCCACAAAACCCTCATGCGTACATGCAATGACAAAACCTCGATCCGTTGGCAGATTTTCTTTTTGATATACTTTGATTCCGCCTCGGAGAGCAAAAAATGCTTTGATCGTATAGCCTGAAAATTTATACATAGTGCACTTCCTTTGTTTGAAGAATGAAGGATTTGTTTCTATTATAACAAATTTTTTATTACCTGGTACTAAAATTTTTGTGATGCTGTCAAAATGAAGGGCTGCCCACTAAAATCATGTTTCCGCTTGAAATCGTGGCTCATTCTGTATTCAAGCATGAGGTTTTAGGAGAGAATAGAATAGGAATTGTGTCCAATTTTGTCGTTTTTCGAAGGTTTTTCCTGATTTGTTCTATTGAAAATGCTTTATAAATGATGCAAATTTCGCTATGATAAGGAGAAATGATTTTGATTCGGCGAAAGAAATGAGTAATGTACGGCCTATGAGAAGTTTCGTGCAACTTTATGCCTTTCTTATGCGTGTATAACATAGAGGGGAGAAAAATCAGTGACGATCGATGAAATTTATCAAATGTATATGAACGATGTTTACAGGTTTCTGCTCTCCATGACAAAAGACAAACATTTGGCGGAAGACTTATTGCAGGAAACCTTTATGCGAGCTTATATACATATTCATTCCTACGACCATAGCAAAGTGAAACCTTGGTTATTTCAGGTGGCACGAAATGCTTTTATTGATTATGTCAGGAAACATAAAAAAGAAGTGACCATATCGGATGATCTAATTGGCGGCCTTTTACAAACGTCTGTACAAAGCCCTGCTGAACAGGTTGAAATAAAAGAAGTCCTCAACATGTATTTGGAGCAGCTTCCAGATAACTACAAGGAAGCGTTGACATTGTATTATTTAAAAGAACTGAATTACAAGGAAGCATCCAAGGTCATGAATATTACTGAAGCAAATTTTAAAAGTGTTTTATTTCGTGCAAGGCAGCGCCTAAAAGCACTATATAACAGAGGTGTTAATGATGAATGAAGAGTTTAACAAGCGATGGGAACAATATAATAATGGCGAGATGAATGAGGAAGAAATGATGGCGTTTGAAGAAGAGCTTGAAGAAAATGAAAAGCGCTTAAGTCAGGAGCTGAATGACTCGGATTGGACAGACTTTTCCATCAGTCCTGAAAAGCAAAAAGCCATTTTACAATACGGAAAAAGAAAGTCTTACTTACGTATTTCCGTACTTGCTGTCATATCTACACTCATTATTTTACCGCTTTGTACATTAGGAAGTTATCTATACTACGGAGTTGGCGGAGCAGAGAGCAAAGGCAATCATTTCATGGAAACAGCTGCTGTGACAGTCGCTCTCACGAAACCAAACGTGGCCATTGATATGAGGGATTTAAAAGGACAGGTCAAGCTGTTTGGTATGAACACAGAGCTTAAGCTGCAAAAACAAATAGGCAATAAAACAGAAGCCATTGGCAGTGAGCAAATTGAAATGTTTTTCGATAAATTAAAACAGCCTACAATCTCTTATTATGGTGACAATGCACGCAATACGGAGGATTTCTTTACCCACCCTTCTACGCAGGCAGATGCATCAAAAAAACAAACACTCACCACTTTAGACAAGCTTCCTGAAGGAACAGTGAGTGAAGTGTATGTATCCTATGATAAAGCATACTCACCAAAGGACGTTTATACCTTTGCTAAAAAATACGATATGAAAGTGCTTTGGAATGCGATTAAAACAGAGGATTCATTAAGTGGGAATCAGCGCCCAATCGGTTTTCCTGGGAAAGACTCCGAATTTTTAAAAGAGCTTCAGCACACATCAAAAACAGAGGTAGATCAATTCAAAGATGCCCTTGCCTATGTCAATCAGCATCCAACCTGGGCAAAAACGATCTCTGGCAGACCTGAACTAGATCTGGCTAACCGAATACGATATATCAATCAAAATGGTGTCACAGCTTATGGCTCTGTTGTCACAGGTCCTTCTAAAGAAATTGAGAAATTTGTGAAGACAAAACGGATTAAAACGGCAAAAGTGAGCGAGGTGGAATTATGGAATTGGTAAGAATTTTTAAAGAACACAATGTATTTGGCTGGATTTCTGTCGGCACAGCTATTTTATCCCTGCTCATGCTGAACCTCGCCATTATCAGCAACGTGACATTTTATTCTTTTCAGATGCTTCCTTTTGCAATGGCCGCAGTTCCATTTGGTATTATTGAACTGTTCATCAAAAAAGGTCGTACTGGCCCAGGTTTTCTAGGTGTCGTTCTGAATATCTTTGTCATTGCTTGCGTCTATGCCATCGTATCAATTGATATAGATCTTCAGTTAGGTTTTTAATGAATCACAAAATGTAAAGCCAGTGCTACTTGACTGCACCAAGTAGCACTGGCTTTTCCTGTATATCCATTTATTTTTCATTTAATTCTGAGTGCTTTCTTGAATATAAGAAATAGACAACCAATCCAATAGCAAGCCAGATGAAGAAACGAACAAATGTGATGGCGCCGAGTTTATAAATGAGCAGTCCACAGGATAGAATAGCCAAGATTGGAATGAGTGGAACTGCTGGGCATTTAAATGCTCTCGGTAAATCAGGCTGTGTTTTTCTCATCACAATGACAGCGACCGAAATCAAAATGAATGCGGAAAGTGTCCCGATGTTCACTAGGCTTGCAAGTTCATCTAGTGGAATGAACCCTCCCATTAATGCTGACAATGTACCGAAGAAAAGTGTATTGATATAAGGTGTTTTATGTTTTGGATGAACCTTTGAAAGAACCTTTGGCACCAAGCCATCACGAGACATCGCAAACATGACGCGTGTTTGGCCATATAGCATGACAAGCATAACCGTGGTCATCCCTAAAATCGCCCCAATATCCACAATGCCAGCCACCCAGTTTTGACCTGCTACTTGTAAAACAAGAGACACTGGATGTGATACTCCATCAAAGTTCATGAATGGAACGATGCCCGTCATGATGGCACTCACAACGACATACAAAACGGTACAAATCAATAATGAAGTAATAATACCTCTTGGCAAGTTGCGTGAAGGATTTTTTGTCTCCTCTGCCGCAGAAGCAACTGCATCAAATCCGATAAATGCAAAAAATACGAGTGCTGCTGCACTTAAGACCCCTGATGTCCCAAATGGAACGAATGGTGTCCAGTTTTCTGGTTTTACATATTTCACAGCGACTAAAATAAAGAGCAGAATGACAGCAATTTTCAAAATCACCATGATGTTATTGACTCGTTTTGATTCCTTAATACCGAAGTACAGCAAGAAGGTGATGATCATTAAAATAATAAATGCAGGAAGATTAAAATATGTCACTTGCCCCTTTAAACCACCTGGTGCTGCTGTTAACTCAACCGGTATATGAATGCCAACCCCATTTAAAAATGACACAAAATATCCCGACCAGCCTGCTGAAACTGCACTAGCGGCCAGCATATATTCTAATATCAAATCCCAACCAATGATAAATGCCAAAAATTCTCCCATTGATGCGTACGTAAATGTATAAACAGATCCTGACACAGGAACGGTGGAAGCGAATTCCGCATAAGAAAGTGCCGCAAACAAACAAGCAAGACCTGCGATCACAAATGATAGAACGAGTCCTGGACCCGCTGTGACAGCTCCTGTACCTGTCAGAACAAATATCCCTGTTCCGATAATGGCCCCAATACCAAGCATCGTTAAGTCAAATGAACCTAATTCCTTTTTTAACGCTTTTTCCCCTTGTGTTGCCGCGATGAGATCTGAAATGCTCTTTTTTCTAAACAACGAATTGCTCATAACATCACTCCCAAAACGTAGTATCAGTCTAAAGACGCCACACCTGTATAATTCACAATATTTTCTGAATATTTAGATTAAATTTATCACAATAAATTAGTGGCGTAAAATTATTATATATGAAAATTAAAAAATGAAAACACTTTTTTAAAAAATAGAGTGAAAATCCTTAAATATCAACAAAATCGTTGTCAATATATAGGTCAGTTTTTCTTCATACTTTATTCATTTCACAGCCTGTCACTCTCTATTTATTATTCAACATCAAAAATTATGTTTTTTTCATATAATAATGATTGAATAAAAATAAGACTCTCCTTTTGATAGCGAGTCCATATTCATGTTATATAAAAGTCTTTAGACTGGTAGTGAACTATGATAAAGGTCCACTCCTGTTACGTGAATGATATATAAAAAAAGAGACTGCTCCATGAGCAATCTCTTTGAATAGATTAGTTAACAAATGTTTTCGCTCCAAGATAAATCGGCTTCCAATAGCTTGAATTCATATCACTGACTGTCACACCGTCAGAGGCAGCATGGATAAACTTGTTGTTCCCAATGTAGACACCCATGTGAGATGGACCAGATTTATAGGTAGTAAAGAACACAAAATCTCCTACCTTTGGTGTTGAGACGCTCTTCATCGAGCCCCAAAAACCTTCTGTTGTTTGTCTTGAGATCTTTTTTTGCTTGTTAATGATATACCACATAAACCCACTGCAATCAAAGCCTTTCGGTGTCGTTCCACCCCATTTATATGGTGTACCGTTCTGTGCTTTAGCATCAGATACGAGCTTAGACGTGTTTAATGAAGAAGTAGAGACTGTTTTTTCTTTGACAGGTGTTGTCTTCACTTTAGACGTCTTTTTCACCTTTAGCTTTTGTCCAATTTTGATGAGGTCTGTTTTGAGTTTATTTAATGATTTCAGCTCTTTCACTGTCATCCCATACTTTTTGCCAATTTTAGATAGTGTATCACCTTTGACAACTTTATGAGTGGCTGTCGCTGAAGCCGCTTTTACTGTTGTTGTTGTTTTAGTTGTTGTTTTCGAGGAAGTTCCATTTACTTTTAACGTTTGTCCAACATAAATTTTGTCAGATTTCAGCTTATTATCTGATTTAATCTTGCTCACGGTTGTTTTGTATCTTTTCGCTAGAACAGAAAGAGAGTCACCTTTTTGAACCTTTACTGATTGTGCTGAGGCAGCTCCGGCAAATAATGTCGTCCCAAGTAGAACTGCACTTGCAGCTGTGATCAATTGTTTTTTCATTTGTTCCTCCTGTATGTATCTATCGTGATCCGAATTTTTATCTACTTTCTATTATAAGGATCAAATACCAGAAGAAATAGTCTTGACTTCCTACGACATTATGCTTATTAATTCGGCAAAATTTATTTTTTTTTAGGGTTCTTTTCATTTCATTTTTATTACACAATCATGACAAAACGAATGCATCTTGTCATGGATAAATGATACATTCATTTCTCATTTTGGTCCATTCTATGTAAAGTGGACCTTTACAATTTTAAAGCAAACTTTACGGTACTGTAAAATGGAATCCACACTTCTGCTCTACCATTGTAAACGTAAGAGCGATACATAAACAATGAGGAGGCAAAATGAATGAGTGTGTTGAAAAGCTCGAAAACGAAAATAGCTGCTGTGGCAGCAGCATCTGTGCTATCGATTGGCATTTTTTCAGGAATTGAATTTGGACAGGCTGACAAAGCTGAGGCGAAAAAGAAACCAAAAAATGACGTACAAAATGTGATCGTGTTAATTGGAGATGGCATGGGCACACCTTATCTTTCAACTTACCGCTCATTTAAACACAACGGAGACCTTTCAAAGCAAACAGCGTTTGATCCTTACCTCACTGGCATGCACAAAACATACCCTGACGACTCTAAAAGTAACATCACCGATTCAGCAGCGGCTGGTACAGCCATGGCGACTGGTAAAAAGACATACAACAATGCCATCAGCGTAAATAAAAATGGCAAAAAATTAAAAACAGTCTTAGAAGAAGCAAAGCGTAAAGGAAAGTCTACGGGTCTTGTCGTGACATCTGAATTAACCAATGCCACACCTGCTGCATATGCCGCCCATGATGTGTCTCGAAAAAACACAGCAGCCATTGCCGATGATTTCTTCGATGAGAAAATCGGGAAACAGCATACAGTCGATGTCATGCTTGGTGGAGGACTTATCGATTTTGTTCGCAAGGATCGTGATTTGACGAAGGAATTCAAAAAAGCAGGTTACGATTATGTCACCAATAAAGCGGCCTTACAAAACAATAAAAACCAAAAAGTGTTAGGTCTTTTTGCTGATGGCGGTCTCGATAAAGCCATTGATCGCGATAAAAACACTCCTTCCCTACAAGACATGACGTCCTCAGCCATTAAACAGCTATCTAAAAACAAAAAAGGATTTTTCCTCATGGTCGAAGGCAGTCAAATTGACTGGGCGGGACATGACCATGATATTGTCAGTGCCATGAGTGAAGTGAAGGATTTTGAAAAAGCATTTGAAGAAGCCATTCGTTTCGCAAAAAAGGATAAAAATACGTTAGTGATCACGACTGCGGATCATTCCACTGGCGGACTTTCCTTCGGAGCAGATGGCTCTGGCAGCTGGGATTACAAACCTGTAAAAGCAGCGAAAAAGACACCTGATTTTATTGCAAACAAAATTGCAGGTGGCATGACTGTTGAGTCTGCGCTCAAACAATATATTGAACTTGATTTCACAAAAGAGGAGATTGCTTCTATTCAAAAAGCAGCTGAAACAAAAAATGCAGTTAAGATTGATGATGCAATTGAAGAAATCATCAACACAAGATCACATACAGGCTGGACAACATCAGGTCATACCGGTGATGAAGTACCGTTTTATGCATATGGTCCAACAAGCCAGCAGCTAAAAGGTCTCATGGAAAATACAGATCAAGCCAAGCACATTTTCAAATTGCTTAAAAATCAATAACTTTGTGAAACACAAAAAAGATGTCTTAAAACAGACATCTTTTTTGATCTTTTTACGCGAGATATTTTCTATGAACTCCTTTTCCATCGTATGAAAACATCACCTCTTTTCCTTCAAGAACTGACTCGATATGCACACTTCTTCCCCACAGCTGATACAAATATGGGAGTACTTTTTCTAAGTATTTCAGGTCGAGCTCAATGCCTTCGTACCAATGCTTAATATAGAGTTCATTGTTTTTTAAATAGTCGCCATCAATCACGGTCAAATAAGGAAAACCACCATTGACCCTCATGCTCACAAGCTGATCACGAACAGCCTTCCATTCTTTATCAATGACTTTATAGTCTCTCCCCTGCTTTTGAAACAAGTACAAGTCTTCTCTCATCACAAGGTCTTTTGTTAAGTAGTTTCGAATAAAGGAAATGTCCGATTCAATTTCTCGTACTTCAAACATTTTGCTACGTCCGGACCCTTCTGTCACACCTGCTTTTTTTAATTCTTCACATGGGTTGTCATAGCGTTCTTCAATATCTTCAAATATCTTCAGCCCTAAATAGTAAGGATTGATACCCGTCTTAGATGGCTGCACCACGCCTGCATTTAATTTCGCAAATTCAATCGATTCACTTGAATCTAAATCGAGCTCGCGCATAATCCGCTGGTGCCAATACGATGCCCAGCCTTCATTCATAATCTTTGTTTCCAGCTGAGGCCAAAAATAGAGCATTTCCTCTCTAAGCATGGTCAGTACATCCCGCTGCCACGGCTCTAGCTCCCGGGAATGCGCTTCAATAAAGAGCAAAATATCTTTTTCTGGCTTTGGTGGAAATTGCTTGACGGCTTTCTTTTTCTCACGCGTCTTCGGCTCATCCATTCCCCACAAATCATCATACGGTGTTTGACGTTTTGGTTTATCCTCTTCATATTCTTCTTCATCGTCTATATTCCAGCTTAATTTTGAACGAACAAGAGACGGATCAATATGCTCCTGCAAAGCCAATACCGCATCTAAAAAGGATTCGACTTCTTTTGTTCCGTGGATATGCTCATACTCTTTGATCCGCTCCGCCGCCGCAGCCATGCTTTCTACCATATCTCGTTTAGTGTTTTGGAAACGGCAATTATTTTTAAAGAAATCACAGTGTGCCAGTACATGAGCCACAATTAATTTATTTTGAACAAGCGAATTGTTATCTAGTAGAAAGGCGTAGCAAGGATTTGAATTGATCACCAGTTCATAAATTTTGCTTAACCCTAAATCATAATGAAGCTTCATTTTATGAAATTGCTTTCCAAAGCTCCAGTGGCTAAATCTTGTTGGCATTCCGTATGCACCGAACGTATAAATAATTTCCGCGGGACAGATTTCATACCTCATCGGATAAAAATCTAGACCAAATCCTTCTGCAATTTCTGTAATTTCATCAATGGCTCTTTGTAAAAGACGTTTTTCAGATACGCTCAAGGAAACCATCCCTCCTCATCGGACTTATCCCTACTATATGAGCGTATCTAAAAAAACATGATGTTCCGCCATTCGTTTAGACAACTTCCATTTCTTTCATGGACTGCCCGCCGAATGATTCGAAATGTATATTCTGTTCTGGAATTCCCATCTCTTTTAGGATATGGATCATCTCCTGTGTAAATGTCGGAGAACCGCATAGATAAAATTGGCCTTTCCCTTCTCTCATCACTGATTGAAGGAATGGACGGTCAATCCGGCAAGCTGCCTTCTCAACCAGCTCGCCCTTTCCGGACTGTTCAAATTGCTCGTTACATAGGAAGATGCGACCATGGGAAGATGAAGCTAGAACGCTCTCAAACTCTTTTTCAAAAGCGGTTACATCCTCTAATCGGTCTGCATGAATCATCGTAAACGGTTGATTGCGGTGAGCTGCTGTTTTCACTAAACCAATCATTGGTGTGACACCGGAACCGGCACTGATGAAATAAGCGGGCTCTTTTGTATCTTCTTGCAAGCAGAACATTCCCTGCGGCATACTCACTTGAAGAACGTCCCCTTCTTCCATTTCATCATGCAAGAATGTGGACACATGACCATCGCGCTTTACTGTGATGCGGTAATAAGACGGGTGATATTGATCTGATAAGCTGTATTGTCTGCTGCACACATAGGCTTCGCCCGGCATATCTGCCTGCACAGTAATGTATTGACCCGCTTCATACATTGGAAGCTCTGATTCATCTTCTGGTACTAAATAAAAGGAGATAAGCGCTGGAGATTCTTGTTTCTTTTTCTTGATGACAAACGGTTTGACATCTGCCCATCCGCCTTTTTGCTTCACATTTTCATCCATCATTTCTGCTTCAATCGCAATAAATATATTCGCAATGATGTCATATGCAGCCTTCCACGCCAATAATGTGTCATCCTGCTCATTTAATCCAAACACTTCTTTCATCGCTTCAATGAGGTGATGCCCGACAATCGGATACTGCTCTTTTTTCACCATGACGCTGACATGCTTATGGGCAATTTGTTTCACCGCAGGAAGCAATTCTTCTAATCGATCAATGTGCAGTGCAGCTTGATATAATGTCGCAGCAAGCGCCTCTGGCTGACTTCCGTTCATGAGATTCGTTTTATTAAACTGATTGAGAAGCTCTGGGTGCTGCCTGATCATATTTTGATAAAAAACAGTCACAAGTTTTGTTCCCTCGGCTTTTAGTAGAGGGGCTGATTGTTGAATAGCGTTCATTTGACCTGTGGATAACATCGTTATTCCTTCTTTCGAAAGATGTATTTTAAATACATCTTTATCGTAATGGATGACAGCTTATAAAAGCAATATTTATAATACATGTTTTAAATGTTGTCACATTTAACACTTTCTCGACCAGTTCTTGTCTAAAATGTGTTACGATGATACAAAACTCTATTAGGTTTAGAGGTCGTCAAAATGAAACTTACGAATTATACAGATTTCTCATTAAGGGTACTCATTTATTTAGCGTCAAGAGACAACAATGAACTGTCAAATATTCAGCAGATTGCCGATATTTATGGCATTTCTAAAAATCATCTAACGAAGGTGATTTACCATCTTGGAAAACGTGGGTATGTGGAAACAATCCGCGGGAGAAATGGTGGAATTAGGCTGGGGAAAAGCCCAGAAAGCATTAACATTGGAGAGGTTGTCCGCTATACAGAGGAAGACTTAGTCATGGTCGAATGCTTTGATCCAAAGAAAAACAGCTGTATCATCTCCCCGATTTGTTCATTAAAGCACGTACTTCACGAAGCACTCACTGCTTATTTACATGTTCTAGACCAATACACATTAAAAGATTTAACACAAAACAAAGATGCTCTAAGAGAGCTCCTGCTTTAGACGGAAGAATTTTATTCTTTCGTCTTTTTCTTTACCTCATTGTAATAATAATTTAATTAAAATTATTATAAATAAATATTGACTATCATGTTTGATTCAATATAATTAGGGTATATAGATTGCTAGAAACCATTTTTTGTTTACAGGAGGAAAAAACAATGACAAATTCAAATCATAAAAATTTGACGACGAATCAGGGCGTGCCTGTTGGCGATAACCAAAACTCAAGAACAGCTGGTCACCGCGGACCTTCATTTCTTGATGATTACCATTTGATTGAAAAGCTTGCACACTTTGACCGTGAACGTATTCCAGAGCGTGTCGTTCATGCAAGAGGCGCCGGTGCTTATGGTGTGTTTGAAGTAGAAAATAGCATGGAGAAACATACAAGAGCAGCCTTCTTAAGTGAAGAAGGAAAACAGACAGACGTTTTTGTTCGTTTCTCAACGGTTATTCACCCTAAAGGTTCACCTGAAACATTACGTGACCCGCGCGGCTTCGCTGTCAAATTTTATACAGAAGAAGGCAACTACGATTTGGTTGGTAACAACTTGCCGATCTTCTTTATTCGAGATGCATTGAAGTTCCCTGATATGGTTCACTCTCTCAAGCCAGATCCTGTAACCAATATCCAAGATCCTGACCGTTATTGGGATTTTATGACCTTAACACCTGAATCGACTCATATGCTCACATGGCTTTTCTCTGATGAAGGAATCCCTGCAAACTACGCTGAAATGCGCGGTTCTGGCGTTCATACGTTTAGATGGGTAAACAAATATGGGGAAACCAAATATGTGAAATATCACTGGAGACCATCAGAAGGTATTCGCAATTTATCCATGGAAGAAGCAGCAGAAATTCAAGCAGACGATTTCCAGCATGCGACAAGAGATCTTTTTGATCGCATTGAAAAAGGCAACTATCCAGCATGGGACTTATATGTTCAGCTTATGCCGCTTAGCGATTATGATGAACTTGATTATGATCCATGTGATCCAACAAAGACGTGGAGCGAGGAAGATTACCCGCTTCAAAAAGTAGGACGCATGACACTCAACCGCAACCCTGAAAATTTCTTTGCTGAAACAGAACAATCTGCTTTCACGCCAAGTGCACTGGTTCCAGGAATTGAAGCGTCTGAAGATAAACTGCTTCAAGGTCGTCTGTTCTCATATCCAGACACGCAGCGTCACCGTCTTGGTGCGAACTACATGCGCATTCCGGTCAACTGCCCTTATGCACCTGTGCACAATAACCAACAGGATGGCTTTATGACAACGACTCGTCCAAGCGGTCATATTAACTATGAACCAAACCGTTACGATGATCAGCCAAAAGAAAACCCTCACTACAAAGAAAGTGAACCTGTTCTTCATGGTGACCGTATGGTGAGACAAAAAATCGAAAAACCGAACGATTTCAAACAAGCTGGGGAAAAATATCGAAGCTACTCTGAGGAAGAGAAACAAGCATTGATCAAAAACCTAACAGCTGATCTCAAAGGTGTAAATGAAAAAACGAAATTACTTGCGATCTGCAATTTCTATCGTGCAGATGAAGATTACGGACAGCGTTTAGCGGATTCACTCGGTGTGGATATTCGCTCATATCTTCAAGGAAACATGAAATAATTGAATTCGTATTGTTTGACAAAGGGCTAAAATGATCTTCATTTTAGCCCTTTGTCTTCTTTTCAGCGTGATAGAAAACCTTTGCAGTCTAGGAAGAACGAGTACCGGAGCGGAGCGTATTCGACATTCGTGAGCACCGGCACGCAGGACCGACACCGAATGCGAGGGTTTGTCTACACGGTGAGCACCTCTTTTGATAAGAGGTGCTTTTTTATAAGCGAAACACGTTAATACTAATCAAATGACCGGTCACCGGGTGAAAATAAATTTCTGCGTGTGCTGCAAAAAGGGTCGATCCTTCCTTCACAGTCACGCGAAATACATCTTTTGTCTGTTCATCATTTACTTTTGTTCGTCCAATGTAATGATAGTCGTTTAAAGCGGCGCCTTCATATTCATCTTGCAATGCTGTATAAGCAAGTCTTTCCCAATTTTCAACGGGCTGGACCGCTGCTTTTGATGCAGGATGGACCATGAGACTGCCGAGCAAAACCATTCCTGCTGCAAAAAGCATCCACAATTTCGGCTGCATGATATCATTGATCTCACTTTCATGTATATTTTGATTAGGTTTTGCTGAACGACCCTTTTTCATACATGAAGCATTTATTCAACCTATAATTTCCGGTACGCGATTCATGCGGACACCAACTTTTCCCCTGAAAAAGTCGATATGATCCGAGCAAACTAATGAGGACTTCTCAAGGGAAAGGAGAAGGTTTCATGAATGTGGCGGATTATGATAAGGCACTTTATTATACGCATCGCTCGCAATGGGATAATTTACTTATTCTTATGGTACGTACGCAAGATGACTTGCTCTCGAAACGTATTGAGCATTTCTTACATGCGTATCAATTTAACCGAAACGATGCAGATGTTGAAAAATGTTTATACGGGCTCCTGCAGTACATTGACCATGCTTCAGAGGCTGCTGCTTCTGAAGTTTATTCACAACCGATGTACACATAAAGAAAAAGGCTGATCTTCAGCCTTTTTACATACATTTAGCAGTGTGCTGTGATTGGAAACATAAAGTGGCCATTTAACCAAGCGTCTTTATTTAAAATAAACAGTGCATCCTCGTCATTTGGGGTCGTGACCGCATGTATGCCTTCAATTGAAGCATCAGGCGTGAAATAAAAGATCACTTTTTCCGTCGTCTCCTTTACAATGCTTGCTACAACTTCCTCAATATTTGGCGTTTTAAGCGAGATGATATCGTACACATGCATGGTTTCATTTTCTTCATTCATAAGCACAATTGTATCTAATGCTTCAATATAAAAGATGGCATCCGGCCATACTAATGTAAAATAAAACATCAACAAGCTGCCATGATCCTGGGCATCCATCTTCATTGAGTAAGATTGACGTTTTTCTGCGAACTGTTCAAGTAATGGCAGGTCGTGTTCAAGTGTCAGCTGCTTGATGCGCTCATCCTTTTTCATTTGAATGGTGCTTTTGCTGATATCCAGGCTAAACTCACTTTCGTGATAACGGGTAAAGCCAAACTTCGGGTAAAAATTCAGCACGGTTTCATTGCCAAAAAGAAACATCACATCACAGTGATTTTCATACGTGTCCATAATATGCTGCATTAACTTTGTCGCCAATCCTTTGTGGCGGTAGGCTTGATCTGTCATGACGGTACCAATTTGAACAGCTCGATACGTTTGACCATCAATGATCACTGACATGAGATAGACAGAGGCGTTGGAGACCACTTTCCCGTTATGTACAAAGGAATAAGGAATATATTTTTCATCCCAGTACCCTCTCTCGTACCAGTCTCTAAAATCCAAATCAAATGTGTTGATCGCTAACGCATTAAAACTCTCTTTCAATTTGTCATCATCGCGATAATCGCTCACTAATTCATATGTCTCCACTTTTGTTTCCTCCCATTTTAGATTTTCCTGTAATTGATCGACTCATCACCTCCTACAAAATAAAAAAAGACTCAATGAGAATACACTCATCAAGTCTTTTTTGTTTTGCTCCTATCAATTAGACTGTACATGCTTCTCTTTTCACACAAAAGGGCACTCCAAATAAACCAATATTAGTGCCCTTTTTTATTCAATTCATTGAACTGAATGTGCGCTTAAAAGTTTTAGCATAACGACTAAATTCCCTTCTATCATAGCAGCTCTTTTGGCTGATTTTTTTGATAATCCACTGCATAAAGAGCCGCTTGGGTTCTATCTGCCAGCTCTAGCTTTGATAATACATGAGATACGTGCGTTTTGACAGTCTTTTCAGAAATAAACAGCGCTGAGGCGATTTCTTTGTTGCTTTTACCCTTTGCAATTTCAAATAGGACATCTCGTTCTCTATTGGTCAGCTCGTTCATCAGTGCCCATTTTTGCTCTTTTGGTTCTGTCAGATGCTGCACAAGAAAGGTTGTGATATGACCATCTAATTGATAGGTGCCATTTTGCACTTCGATCATTGTCGTGAGCAGTTTTTCTGGCGCTACATCCTTGAGCTGATAGGCTTTCGCCCCAGCTTGAATGGCTGGTATGACATAATCTTTATCCGCATAGCTTGTCAGGATCACAATGCGTGTATCCGGCATTTCTAGCATCATTTGTTTCGTTGCCTCAATGCCATTCATCACAGGCATTGAGAGGTCCATTAAGACAATGTCAGGCTGCGTCTGTCTGACAACTTTAAGCGCCTCTTCTCCATTGGATGCCTCACCAACGATGTTCACATCAGGCTGTGTTTGCAAGAAAAACACCAGCCCTTTTCTCACAATATGATGATCATCTGCAATAACTACTCTCATGACGACCCCTTCCTTTCTTGAGAAAATGGCACTTTCACATGAATCTTGGTTCCTTGACCTAGCTCAGAATCAATACAAAATGTACCACCTATTCTTCGGATGCGGTCAGCCATCCCTTTCAGCCCAAGTGAAGGAAGGCTCATTTGCTCGTCATACTGAAATCCTTTTCCACGGTCGATGATTTCCATCTCAAACGTGTCTGCCGATTGCTCGAGTTTGACCTCGACTTCCTCTACTTCCGCATGTTTTTGACAATTATTCAGTGCTTCTTGACATACGCGAAACAAAGCCTCATGCCGCGAATGATCCATCTCCATACAGCCTGATAAAGATAAAGTACAGTTTAATCCTAAGAGCTGTGCGTACTCTTCAATCGCTGTCGTAAATCCTTTTTCAAGTCCTCTTGGTCTTAGCTGCCAAATGAGTGACCGCATTTCAATGAGGGCATCTTGTGATAAATGCTGAATAAAATCAATCATTTCCCCTAAATTCTGATCGTTTGTCATTTGACGGGCAGCTTTTGCAGTGAGACTCACTGAAAACAGCATTTGGTTGACAGAATCATGTAAATCCTGCGCAAGCCGGTTTCTTTCTTCTAAGAGTGCATGCTGCTGTTCGTTTTGTACAAGCTTCATCCGCTGAATGGCAGTGCCAATTTGAAGTGCAATGCTTTCAAGCAAATTCAGCTCTTCTTGCGCAAATGTGACTTTTCCTTTTGCAGCCACATTTAATAAACCGAACGTGCGCTTACACGCTTTGAGTGGTACTGTCGCATGATGTGTAATTCCTTCCGTATTCCCAAGATTTTGCTCGATGGCCGTTTCAATCCGTTTACAGTTGATGATATTGGTGGCTGATTGCAGTGACCCTTTTGTGTATCGGTTGATGCAATAACAGTCGTTTTGACACATCAATTGCTTTTGGTGCTTTGCGAGTGCTTCAGGTAAGGATACCTCTGCCATCAGTTCATACGAGCCGTCTTCTTCTATAAAATAAATCCATGCTGTCTGAAAGCCTGTGACATCCATAAGCATATGGAGTACTTCATGAAGCGTGTCTTTCATTTCCATGCCTTCATTTAACTTTTCAGCAATTTCTTTTAACGTTTTTAATGTTTTAACCTTCTCTTTGTATTCTCCCATGCTGTTTACCCCCGGCATTAGCTGCATCCTCTTATCATTATGTTGATTATACCATGCGCACCCTTTTGGCTCTTTCTCAAAAAGGATGATTTCTTCTCATACTTTTGGCTGAGAAAAAAGCCATCATGCATTTACACGATGGCTTTTTTAGTTGCTTTATTTAGCTGTTTCTTCAACAATATCATAAACGACTTTCATTACTTCTTCTGATAAATGCTTCAGCTTTTCTTCGCTATCTGTTAAAGATGAGCCTTTAACTGCAATATAAAATTTCACTTTAGGTTCGGTACCAGAAGGTCTTAAGCAGAACCATGAGCCATCCTCAAGGAAATATTTCAGCACGTTTGATGCCGGCAGGTGAATTGTTTCTTCTTTCTTTTCTGTCACGAGATGTCTTTGACTTGATTGGTAATCCTCAATGACCGTGATGCGCTGACCTGCGATGGCAGCTGGCGGATTTGTTCTAAAGGTATGGAGGATTGCTGAAATCTGCTCAGCTCCTTCTTTACCTTTCAAGGTTAATGACTTCAACCCTTCGCAGTAAAATCCAAACTCCTTGAAAATATCGACAAGGGCATCGTACAATGACTTGCCTTGTTTTTTATAGAAGGCAGCGACTTCAACGGCTAACAGCGCCGCTTGCACCGCATCTTTATCTCGGGCAAAGTCACCGATCAAATAGCCATAGCTCTCTTCATAGCCAAATTGAAACGTGTATTCTCCGCTCTCTTCAAATTGCTTAATCTTTTCTCCAATAAATTTAAAACCAGTGAGAGTGTCAATGGTGTCAGCACCAAATGCTGATGCGACAGCACGCCCAAGTTCACTTGTGACAATGGTTTTCATCACAACTGGACGAGGCGGCAGCAGACCCAGCTTTTGTTTTTCAGACAATAAATAATGAAGCAACAGCGCTCCTGTTTGGTTGCCTGTTAAGACTGTAAATTCTCCCTCGTGATCTCTCACCGCAATGCCTAACCTATCTGCATCTGGGTCAGTTGCAATGAGGATATCGGCATTCTGCTGTTCACCAAGCTTGATCGCATACTCAAACGCTGCATGCTCCTCTGGATTTGGCGATGTCACCGTCGAGAATTGTGGATCTGGCTTTTCTTGTTCAGGAACAACGGTCACATGCTGATAGCCAAGAGCCTTTAGCCCATTTCGGACAGGGTGATTGGCTGTTCCATGAAGCGGAGTAAACACCACTTTGACATCGACTTCATCTGCAAGCTCAGGGTGCACACTGATGGTTTTTAATTTTTCAATATAAGCATGATCAATTTCTTCTCCGATCATGTTAATGAGCCCATTTTGTTTTAATATTTCTTCTGATTTTACTGGAATCGCCAGTTCATTTTCAATGGCATCTACTTCTTTAATGACCTGATCTGCTTCAAATGGAGGCAGCTGGCCTCCATCTTCTCCATATACTTTATAGCCATTATATTCTGGTGGATTATGACTTGCTGTCACGACGATACCAGCAAATGCATTCAGCTCCCGAACAGCAAAGGAGAGTTCTGGTGTCGGACGCAGTTCGTCAAATACATACGTTTGAATGCCATGTGAAGCAAGCGCTTTCGCTGCTTCCATCGCGAATTCAGGCGATTTATGGCGTGAATCATATGCAATGGCGACGCCTCTTCTTTTTGCATCTTCTCCATGTTTCGCAATATACGCAGCAAGACCTGCTGATGCTTTACGAACAGTGTAGACGTTCATTCGGTTCGTGCCTGCACCAATCTCCCCGCGCATGCCTCCAGTGCCGAACTCAAGGTTTTTGTAGAAGCAGTCTTCAAGAGCTTGATGATCCTCTCGATGCGCCTCTAGCCATTCCCTTAGTTCAGTATCCAGGTGCTTCTCATTGATCCATCGCTCATAATTCGTATTCCAACTCATGGTCATCCTCCCAGTTCTTATCATCAATTTCATAACATCTACTGTTATTTTATATGGAATTACCCTTCATGTCATGTTATATCATTAACATATGAAAAAACGATGAACAAATAGAAAAAAAACAATAAAAAAAGCCGATGCACGATCGGCTTTTTCTCTTATTCGGCATCAAGCGGTACGACTGCTTCATGGAATAGTTGATCTAATTCAGTTTGATGTTTTTGTTTTGTCGCTTCATCCCAGCCAAAGCGATCTGCCATATAGTCAACGACAGGCTGTGCATATTTTTTTGCCCAGTTGATATTAAATAATAGGCTTCCTGTTCTTCTTAAGAAGAAATCGACAGGTGTAGCGGCTAGTTCTTCTTCGATCGCATAGACAAGCTCTGCCAGTACATACGCTGGAATATTTCGTTTGTCTGGTTCACCTTGAAGCTGCTCTACACGCTTGAAGACACTGCTGACGTTTGAGCCGTATTTTTCAGCTAGTTTTTGAGCAATCGGTTCTGTTAAACCAACGGATGCTCCTTCTGCCGTTTTCGCTTGAACAAAGGACGCCATATTTTTAGATCCGCCTACATGCCCACCTGAGATTGGCATATGTTTGGTTTTACATGGTCCGTAATCTTTGCCAGTCTCTTCTTTGAGTCCATCACGTACAAGGTTCACAATGTGCTCAGCCATTTTGCGGTAGCCTGTTAATTTACCACCAGCAATTGTGATCAAACCTGAAGATGATGTCCACACCTCATCCTTACGAGAAATTTCTGAAGGATCTTTTCCTTCTTCATGAATGAGCGGACGAAGACCGGCCCAGTTGGATTCAACATCTTTTTCCGTAATGTTGAGGTCTGGGAACATGTACTGGATCGCTTGAATGACATAATCACGATCTGCTTTGGTCATACGTGGATGTTCAAGCTGTTTTTTATACACTGTGTCTGTTGTTCCAACGTACGTTTTGCCTTCTCTTGGAATCGCAAAGACCATGCGTTTGTCAGGCGTGTCGAAATAGATCGCTTGTTTTAATGGGAAAACCGATTGGTCGAATACTAAGTGAATTCCTTTTGTATGCTGTAAGTGTTTCCCTTCTTTTGAATGGTCCTTGTCTCTTAGCTGATCTACCCACGGACCTGTCGCATTGACAATCTTCTTCGCATACACATCATATGTTTTATGCGTCATGACATCTTCAATGACAACGCCGACAACTTTACCTTTATCATAGATAAATTCTTTTACTTTCGCATAGTTGACAGCTTCTGCACCGAATTTCACTGCCTCTTTCATCACTTCAATTGTGAGGCGTGCATCATCTGTACGGTATTCAACATAGTAGCCGCCGCCTTTTAAGCCGTCCTTTTTCACAAGCGGTTCTTTTGCAAGTGTTTCTTTCGCACTTAGCATGCTTCTGCGTTCGCCATGCTTGACTCCAGCTAAAAAGTCATACACTCTTAGACCAATTGATGTTGAAAACTTACCAAATGTACCACCTTTATGCATCGGAAGAAGCATCCATTCTGGCGTTGTCACATGCGGACCATTTTCATATACAATGGCACGTTCTTTACCGACCTCTGCCACCATCTTCACTTCAAATTGTTTTAAATAACGAAGTCCACCGTGCACGAGTTTCGTTGAGCGGCTAGACGTACCTGCCGCAAAATCCTGCATTTCTGCAAGACCAACACGCATCCCGCGTGAAGCCGCATCAAGTGCTGTACCGGCGCCTGTAATACCCCCACCAATGATAAACACATCATATGGTTTTTTTGTCATTTCGTGCAGTATTTGTTCTCTTTCTAAGCTAGAAAAAGTCATCTCTTGTTCCTCCCATGTTGTACGGTAAAGAAAAAGAGACCGCAAACACCCAAAGCGTATTTCTACACTTCGGTGCCTGCGGTCTCTCCAGTTCTCCAACCGTTCTATTAACTTACTTGAAGTATACCATACTTTTTGTTTATTTGAAAGCTTGAGCTGCTTTTACAGCCTTTTTCCACCCGCTGTATAACGAGTCACGGCTGTCCTCTTCCATCTTCGGTTCAAAGCGCTTGTCAAGGTTCCATTGTTTTGCAATGTCTGAACGGTCGTTCCAGAAGCCAACTGCTATTCCCGCAAGATAGGCCGCACCGAGTGCCGTCGTTTCATTAATTTCTGGACGTTCTACTGGTACATCCAGCAAATCACTTTGGAAGCCCATTAAGAAGTCATTCTTCACAGCTCCGCCATCAACACGCAAAGTTTTTAATGAGATGTTTGAATCCTTTTCCATCGCATCTAAAACATCTTTCGTTTGATAAGCAAGTGATTCTAACGTTGCACGGACAAAGTGCTCTTTAGAAGTACCGCGTGTTAATCCGAATACAGCGCCTCTTACATCACTGTCCCAGTATGGTGTGCCTAGACCAACGAATGCTGGAACGACATATACACCATCTGTTGACTCGACACGCTTTGCATAAGCTTCGCTGTCTTTTGAGTCTTTAAACATTCTCAGTCCATCACGTAGCCACTGAATCGCTGAACCGGCAACGAAAATACTTCCTTCTAAAGCATATTCAACTTTACCGTCAATGCCCCATGCAATCGTCGTTAATAAACCATGATCCGACTTAATGGCTTTTTCCCCTGTATTCATCAACATGAAACATCCAGTACCATATGTGTTCTTCGCCATTCCCGCTTCAAAGCAAGCCTGACCGAATAAAGCAGACTGCTGGTCTCCCGCTGCTCCTGCGATCGGGATATTTTTACCGAAGAAGTGATAGTCCGTCGTTTCACCATAAACGTGTGAAGATGGTTTGACCTCTGGAAGCATAGAAGCAGGTACGTCTAGGATATCAAGTAATTCTTCGTCCCATTTCAGATCGTAGATATTGAACATTAACGTTCTTGACGCATTGGAATAATCTGTAACGTGTGATTTTCCGCCTGTCATTTTCCAAATGAGCCATGTATCGATTGTGCCAAACAGTAAGTCGCCATTTTCTGCTTTCTCACGGGCACCTTCTACATTGTCTAAAATCCATTTCACTTTTGTGCCTGAGAAATAAGCATCGATGAGAAGACCTGTTTTATTTCTAAACGTCTCATTGTGCCCTTGAGCTTTTAACTCTTCACAAATGCCAGACGTTTGTCTAGACTGCCAAACAATTGCATTATAAACTGGTGCGCCTGTATGTTTATCCCAAACAACAGCTGTTTCACGCTGGTTCGTAATTCCAATACCCGCAATTTGATCTGCTTCAATGCCAGATTCAATTAAAGCGGTTGAAATAACAGATAGAATAGAGCTCCAAATTTCGTTTGCATTATGTTCTACCCAGCCAGGGTTCGGAAAATATTGATTAAATTCTTTCTGTGATGTATGTGCAATTTTACCTTCTTGATCAAATAAGATTGCTCTTGAGCTTGTTGTCCCTTGATCTAATGCGAGAATATATTTTTCTTTTGCCATGGTGTTTTCCTCCCCTTACATACTTTCATTTACAGCATTTGTTTGGTTTTTCGTAGAGAAATAGAGTCCTAACAATACCACAACTAAAATAACGCTTACAATCCAAAAGGCTGGAGTGACGTTCGCTTTAAAGGCTGCATTGTAGAAAACACCGCCAAATGCACCGCCTAAAATTGGACCAACAACAGGAACCCATGCATATTTCCAATTCGATGGACCTTTGCCTGGAATCGGCAGAATTGCATGTGCAATTCTCGGACCTAAATCACGTGCAGGGTTGATTGCATAACCTGTTGTTCCACCTAAAGAAAGACCAATCGCTACAATTAAGAAACCAACAATCAGCGGATTTACTCCGTCTGCAAATTTATTTGCACCAATCGCTAAGATTCCTAGAACCAATACAAATGTACCGATGACTTCACTGAGTACGTTTGCAAAGGTATGCGGAATCGCAGGACCAGTTGAGAATACACCTAGTTTTGCACCTGGATCGTCTGTTGCTTTCCAGTGCGGTAAGTAATGTAAAAAGACAATAATAGCTCCGAGTAATGCGCCAAGCATTTGGCCGACAATATACATTGGAACATCCGCCCACGGAAAACTTCCTTCTAGAGCAAGACCAATTGTCAGCGCCGGGTTTAAATGAGCCCCGCTAATTCCACCAGTTGCATAAGCTGCAATGGCTACTGCAAATCCCCACCCGAAAGCGATTACAATCCAGCCGGACTGATAGGCGAGCGATTTCTTTAAATTTACAGCCGCACACACACCGCCTCCAAAAATAATGAGCAGCATTGTACCTACGACTTCACCCCAAAATGGTGTCATGAAAAATTCCTCCTCTGGTTCAGTTGCCATCCCCTATGAATGTGTAGAAAAGATAAAGAAAAAAGATCCACAACAAACATACTTTACATCAGGGTCATTTGTCACCTAGTAAAGCGCTGTTGTGGATCTCCGTTTCTCCATCACATGATATTAACTTAGTGCTATAGTATCAGAGGATGAAAACGTTGTCAATCAATTTTCACATTTTATCTTTTTCACTTTTGGAATGCTTTCCAAAGGTTTGTATTCGATGTCGTCACAGCTGTTGCTCCGGCCTCAAGTGCTCTTTCCACGTCTTCTTTTGTTCGGATAAATCCCCCTGCAAATATTGGTATTCCCGTTCTTTCGCGCACTTCTGTAATTAAATCTGGCACGACACCCGGCAATACTTCAATAAAATCCGGTCGATGTTTCCCGACAAACTCCATGCTTTTTTCCATCGCACTTGTATCAAGTAAAAACATTCGCTGAATCGCATATACTTTTTTCTGCTTGGCTTTTACTATGACAGAAGACCTAGTAGAAATAATACCTGCTGGCTTCATTTCCTGACAAATAAATTCCGTTCCATACTCATCATGCTTGATTCCGTGAATAAGATCGACATGGACAAACATTTTTTTGTGATGGGCATTCGCCTCATTCATGATGCCCTTAAGCCGGCCTAAGTGAACATCAAGTAAGACTCCATATGTAAATGGACTTTTTAAAAATTCCTCAAATTGCTTCATATTGCGAACAGCAGGTAGAATGGGTTGATCATGAAAACTCATATGCCGTCTCCTTCTAATATGTATTGGTTCAGCCTTCCCTTACAGTAATAGAATCTCTTCTTTTTTTCAATACACCTAGTGTACCCATTGCCGATTCGACCTAGCAACTTAATAAAGAACTTTTAGCCTTACATAGAAAAAAGCAGAGAGAAGTCTCTCTGCTCAGCGTGTAGACAAACCCTCGCATTCGGTGTCAGTCCTGCGCTCCGGTGCTCACGAATGTCAAATTCGCTCCGCTTCGGTGCTCGTCCTTCCTAGACTTCAAAGGTTTTCAATCACGCTGAAAAGAAGACAAAGGGCTAAAATAAAGATCATTTTAGCCCTTTGTCAACAATCTGAAACAGAGAGAAGTCTCTCTGCTAAAGTTGCGCCATACTTTCTTTTATTGTATTAATGATAAATGTGGCGTCTTCATCTGTGATATTGAGCGGCGGTGCAAGCTGCGCAACGTTATTATAGCCAGCGACCGTATCTCCATTTTTCCCGATGATCAGCCCGCGTTTTTTACATTCTGCAATCAATTGACCGACAACACTTGGATCAGCTGGCTTTTTTGACTGCTGATCCTGCACAAGCTCAATCCCAAACAGCATGCCTTTTCCTCTGACATCACCGACAAATGGATGTTCTTTTAACTCTTGCAAACGTTCGAGCATGTCTCGACCAAGTGTGTCAGATCGTTCCACTAATTGCTCGTTTTCTATAATATTTAGGTTGGCAACTGCAACCGCACAGGAAGCAGGATGACCGCCAAATGTATTAACATGACGCAGCCGGTCATACGTATCTTCTCCTGCATAGGCTTCATAGATTTCCCGTTTGACGCATGTTGCAGAAAGCGGTAAATAGCCGCTTGTGATCCCCTTTGCCATTGTAATAATATCTGGCTTCACTTCCTCATGCATAAAACCAAACCGCTTTCCTGTTCGGCCAAAGCCGCATATCACTTCATCCACAATGAGAAGCGCTCCATGAGCTTCACAAATGTCTTTGACCTTCTTTAAATACCCTTTTGGCGGCATTAGGATACCGCCTCCCGTAATAATCGGCTCCATGATGACCCCAGCAATGGTCTCACTTAATTCCCATGTCATCGCTTGATCAATCGCAGCAGCACTTGCCAAATTCTCTTGGTCCTCGGGATGCCGATACAGATCAGGTGGCGCGACATGGATGAAGCCCTGCCCTAATGGTTCATATTTATATTTACGCTGCGCTTGACCGGTTGCAGCAAGAGCTGCTGCTGTATTGCCATGATACGATCGATATCGGGAAATGAATTTTGTTCGTGTACCCTCTCCCTTTTGCGCATGATATTGTTTTGCGATCTTAAATGCGGTTTCATTGGCTTCAGAACCGCTGTTGGAAAAGAAGATGACATAGTCACCCCCAAGCCATTCATTGAGCTTCTCAGCCAGCTGAATAGCTGGTACATGGCTTTGTGTAAGCGGATAGTAAGGCATCGTATTTAATTGCTGATACGCCGCTTCTGCAAGCTCTTTTCGGCCATATCCGGCATTTACACACCAAAGGCCTGACATCCCATCTAAATATCGATTCCCATGAATATCTGTCACCCATGCGCCTTCTGCCTCGTGAATGACCATGCTTTCATTTTCTTTGTTTGTCCCTTTCATATGATGCCAGATCAACTGATCATCTTTTGCCTGAAGATTTTGAGCTTGCTCATGTATTTTCATCTTCCCACGCCCCCATGTATCCGTTTTCATCATTAAAGAAGCTTAGACAGGTCCATTACATTGCCTCTCCATTCATTATATGGATGAAAAGTGAGGCATATGAAACTGAAACAAGGCCGCCTGTAAGAGAGAACCAATCGTTACTTTCATTATAAAAAGGGGCAGGGCCGATTACATTAGACAGATCGTCAACTCATTGAAAAGAACCATAAGACACTCTACTTGATGCCTCGGCAAATCTAACACACCTTGTTAACGGCTATTTCCTTGCAGGAATTCATAAGCAAGAATCGCAAATTCAAGCGCCTGGCGTTTCGGCGCCTGCATCATATCCTCTCCAAGCAAAGCATGCAGTTTATCCAGTCTATGATAAAGGGTCTGCCTGACAATATAGAGCTGGCTTGCGGTTTCTTTTTTAGAACCGTTCGTCTGTAAAAAGATATTCAACGTTTGATAGAGTCTTCCGCTATTTTGCTTATCATATAAAATCACCGGCTCTAAATACTCTTTCACCAAGCATTCTAGTAGACCGCTCTCTTTCATGACCGGCATCAGCCGAAGCATATGTAAATCTTGATAAAATGGGCTTTCCACTCGCTGCGGCATTGCTTTTTTTAAATGGAGCACTTCTTTTGCTGCTTGAAAGCTTTTTCTCATATGCTGAAACTGCTCACAATATTGACCAATCCCAAAATTGATCACGGTCCCACGAGGCTGCTCACGATCATATAATTGCCTCATTTCATTTGCTGCCTTCTCTGCTCGCTCCTTCCAGTCTTCTACCTTTCTCGTGTTCAATAAAATAAACAAGGTTTGTCCTTGATGCTCATAAGCGATCAGATGGAAACCGGCACGTTGAAAGATGGAGCGGCAAGATACGAGAAAGTAAAGATTTCCTGCAATTTTTTCGATTTGATGATGTTTTTGAAAGAGCATGACCACACAGCCGGTTGGTTTTTTCAGTCCTTCCGTTTCTTCAAGATGCTCTAAAATGTCTCTTTCTGTATGCTCTTCCTGGAACCATTTTTGCAGCCATTCATTCTCTTTTGTCTTCTTCAGTTCTTCAGTATAAAGCTCTCTTAAAGTTTGCTGGGCAAGGGCATTCGCTCCCTTGTCCATCACGAGCAGTTCAAATTCTGAAAGTGTGTTCGATTGATGAATGAGCACAAGATCTGCAAATGTTTGTTTGAGTGCGAGGACTTGTTTTTGAGTCACTTCATACCCGTTTGGCAAGGAAGCATACTGCAAATAATTCATGACAAGCTCTTCAGTTTGTTTGGATGAATCACATAAAATAATTGGCTCGCCTTGAACGGGTATGAGTAAAAGAATTCCTCTTAAGTGCTGATACACTTGATCTAAAATATCCATCTGCGGATGAGGGGTCAATAAAAGCTCATTAAGCTTTGATGATAGTGCTTCTAAGTCGGCCATCATTTGATACTGGCGCTCGATCATCATCGTATGAAGATGCTGTGTAATGTTGACGAATTTCACTTCTTTTGTAAACAGAATAAGGGGAAAATCCCTTTCTTCTGCATAGGCAATCAGTTCTTCCGGCACATCGAAGCGCAGCGGAACAAATTCAATACACAAGCCAGCTGCACCTGAGTCAATCAGCTGTCTTAAAAACTCTTTAAATACATCCAATTGATCATGAAAACCTGCGGCCGTTGTTAATATAAGCTCGCCTCCATTTAACAAATCCTCTACAGCAGGCACTTCTAACACATGTACCCATTTGACTTGCCGAAACAGTCCCTTTTCCCCAGCTAATACTTTCGCATGTGTAAAATACTTCGTTTTTAACACATCACGCACTTGAAAATGAACATCTGCATTCATTCATATATCCCCCTTTGTTTGCCGTCCCCTATCCCAGAGGGTGCATGGATAAAATCCATAATAAAACAGGTAAAGTGACGATACTTAAGATTGTACTGAGAAACGTCGCACTTGACACAAACTCAGGCTTCGTTCGAAATTGTACAGCCATCAGCGTTGTATTCGCTGCCGTCGGCATGGCTGCAACTAAGACCATAATTTGTTTTACCAAATCATCTACAGGTAAAATGAGCGTAAAGCCAAATGCGATCAGTGGTGAGATCAATAATTTTAGCAGCACAGCATAGGAAATATGGCGATACTCCACTTGCTTAAAAGAAATCACTGCCAGCTGCATGCCTAAAATGAGCATAATCGTCGGTATGGCTGCATCCCCAACCAGCTGAACACCCGTTATAAGCTCTTTAGGTAATGAAAGGTCAATCAGCTGAAATAATAGACCGATGAGTGCCCCATAAGCAACCGGCATACGCAGCACTTTTTTCAAAACGACCTTTAGATCTCCCGCATCCTCTCCGCCCTTTGCCGCATAATACATGCCGATTGTACTCATCACAAGCTGCTGAAGAACCATCAACACAATTGCAATATCTAAACCTGCTGCTCCGAAGACAAGCAGGACAACAGGTGTGCCGTAATTTCCATTGTTCATAAATGCTGACGACAGAATCATGGCACAATACGTTTCATTCGAATAACCATAAATACGAGATAAAATGAAGACACATAAAACAAGTGAAAGGCAAAGTCCTACGACAAAAATGGCTAGGTACACATAGTCCATTGACACTTTGTTTTGATAAAAGGTTTCAAACGCAAGAAATGGTGACATTAAGTATAAAGACATTGATGAGAGCGTATGTATGTCAAAACCAATTGCCTTCTGCCCGATATATCCTATGAGGAAAATGCCGAACACTGGCATTAAAACAAGTAAAAACTCCATGCTGCACCTACTTTTCTCTAGATGAATACCTTATTCCTTTTGCTTCCTCATTATCATACCACTGATAAACAATAAAAAAGAAGCACCCTTATGAAAGGTCGCTTCTCTCCTCATCCATATAGAACACTTCCCACAAATGACCATCAAGATCCTGAAAGCTCCATCCATACATGAAATCATGATCCTGCTTTTCCTTAAACGGCGAACCGCCTGCTGCAATTGCCTGCTCCACCAACTCATCAACCTCTTCTCTTGAATCGACCCGCATGGAGATAATCACCTCAGATGCCTGCTTTGCATCGACCAATTGTTTCTCTGAAATGGATTGAAAATGTTTAAGGGATAACAGCATGACGGTGATCGTGTCGTCAATGACCAAACAAGCGGCCTGATCATTTGTAAACTGCGGTTGGAAGTCAAAGCCCAGTTGCTCAAAAAAAACTCTTGATTCCTTTACATGCTTTACCGGCAAATTGATATACAAATGTTTCGTTTGTCGCCCCATGTTCCTCTCCTTTTTGAACTCATGATCTCCTTTCAGTATATTCATCTTTTGCTTAGGCATCCCTTTGTCACATGAAAAAATAAGCGGCAAGACTCATTACCTTATTTTAACAAAAATGTATAATAAATCTCGAACACAATACTAAATAAACTAGGAGGTTTTCATAATGAAAACAATCGCAAAATCTTTGGTGCTCTCCACTACTGTCCTTTTATTCGCTTCACCACTCACACAGACAGCTGATGCTGCATCTATTCAAAACAAACAGGTCACAACACAGAGTGATTTTCAGCTTCCTTCAGTCACTGACACAATTAAACAAAACATTGAACTCTCTTTCCAAAAACAAGATAAGTGGTTACAAAAATTAGAATTGATTGCAGGACAAGAAAAACGTGAACAATTTGAACAGTTTTTCAATCAACATGTAGGACCTGATTTAAAAAATCTGTTAGAAGAGCCTACTCTTACTTGGAAACAAGTAGATAAAACGATTTATCAATCTCTAGTCAAATCTGGTGTTCCATTTTTAGCTGCCAAAAGCTTTGCTCACTTTGCTACATTGTCGTTAAAGAAAATGTAAACATAAAAACAAGCGCCTCGCATACAACGGGGCGCTTGTTTTGGTTATTTCTTATATTCAATATGGTACACGTCTCTTCTTCGGTCTTTCAGCTGACGTACCGTTCCATCTTGCCGCTGTCTTCTTAAAATTTCTAAATCGACATCACCAACCACAACCATTTCAATATTCGGATTACACTCTCCTACAATCCCATCTCTTGCAAATTCAAAGTCAGAAGGGGCAAAAATAGCAGATTGTGCATATTGGACATCCATATTTTCGGTTTGTGGAAGATTTCCGACAGTTCCAGAGATGACTGTATAAATCTGATTTTCAACCGCTCTAGCCTGCGCACAGTAGCGCACTCTTAAATAGCCTTGGCGGTCTTCTGTACAGAACGGAGTGAAAATAATTTTCGCTCCTTTGTCAGCAGCAATCCGAGCAAGCTCAGGAAATTCAATATCGTAGCAAATCTGAATCGCAATTTTGCCGCAGTCAGTATCAAATACCCGGACTTGGTCACCACTTGAAATTCCCCACCATTTTCTTTCATTCGGTGTAATGTGAAGCTTATATTGTTTTTCAATCGTTCCATCACGTCTAAATAAATAGGCAATATTGTAGATTTTCCCTTCCTCTTCAACGAAGTGGGACCCACCGATAATGTTAATGTTGTACTTCACAGAGAGATCTGTAAACAAATTAATGTAGTCCTCGGTATATTCCGTGATCCGTTGTACCGCAAGACTTGGTGATCGCTCTTCTAAATAAGACATGAGCTGTGTCGTGAAAATTTCTGGGAAAACAGCAAAGTCAGCCGATGCATCTGATGCAACATCAACGTAATACTCCACCTGATTCATAAATTCCTCAAAGGAATGAATTTGTTTCATCGCATATTGAATCACACAAATTCGAACTGGGAAGGCTGATTTATAATATCTTTTCGATTGCGGACGATAATCTACATTGTTCCATTCCATTAACGTCGCATATGTGCTGGATGCTTTATCATCCGGCAAGTAATTCGGATTGATCCGCATCAGAGTAAATTCATTTAACAGCTGAAAAGATAAAACGGGATCATAAATTTGGTGGAGCGTCACCTGCTCAACATATTGGCGAGGCGTCATTTCCTCTTGATATTTATGATAGTTCGGGATGCGCCCACCAATGATGATGCTTTTTAAATTTAATCTTCTCGCTAAATCTTTTCTAGCTTCATACAAACGATGACCAATTTTCATGCGGCGATACTCAGGACTAACCATCACTTCGATTCCATACATATTCATTCCATCAGGATTATGATTGGTGATGTATCCATCATCTGTAATGTCCTGCCAAGTGTGCCGATCATCGTATTCATCAAAGTTAATTAATAAACTTGAACAAGAGCCAATGATTTCTCCCTCGAATTCCGCACAAAACTGTCCTTCCGGAAAATGCTCGAGATGACTTTCAAGATGCTCTCGTTTCCAAGGGTCCATGCCCGGAAAGCATAGTTCTTGAAGCGCAATGATCCGGTCGATATCTTCTTCCCTGATATTACGGATCACCATTCTTTTTTCAAAACGCGTTAAATCTAGTTTTTCTGCCATGAATCTTTGTCCCCTTACTGATCCTCTTTTTCAAGCTGATGGAATAGCTGGAGCAATTCGATTTCAGCCATGGATTCTAATCTGACATCATATTCTTCAAATTGCAGTGTGCTCGTCACTTTGTTTGGGACGATGACACATTTCATGCCTGCTCGTTTCGCAGCAACTGAGCCATTCACAGAATCCTCAAATGCCACGCAATCTTTCGGCTCTACACCTAAGCAGCTTGCGGTTTGCAAATAAAGTTCTGGGTTTGGTTTGACTTCTTCCACATCGTCTGACGTGCGGATACATTCAAAGTAATCGAACAGTCCAATTTGCTTGAGGTGATCAGACACCCATTTATAATCTGAGCTGGAAGCAAGTCCAATCTTGATCCCCAGCTCCTGAGCTGCTTCTAAATAAGCTTCTACGCCTGGTCTTGCTGATTCGTCCTTCATTCTCTTTTGAAAACGGGAACGCCGGTCCGCTGTGAGAGCCTCATGATCTAATGTCTTCCCTAACTGCTCTTCCAAATATTCAAATGGCTTAAAGCCTGCCTGCGTACCGATGACATTGCCCCATACAGAAAGAGGCAGCTCCGATTCATGCTCTGCAAACATTTCCTGTAAAACCTCATATTCATGTGTTTCTGTATCTAAAATTAATCCGTCAAAATCAAATATAATCGCCTTTACCAACGAGGCCACTCCTTTTTTTACGAAAGTCTGAAACATGATACTCATTGCTATCATATCGCGAATAAAATTGACTTTCAAAGATGAATGTCTGCTAAAATGATTATGTATAAAAGGAGCCTGCATCGTTTTGTCAGGCTCCTATCATGTTCGATTCATTCTGCAAGAGATCCAAGCGCTCCGATTCGTGGAGAAATAGGCAATGTTGAAAAAGAGCGGGTTTGGTATTACAGATCGTGAAGGTTTCTCCGTTCCCTTAAAAATAGTATGTGCGACCATCTTGTAAGTTAACAAGGAAGTTCACACCATCTTTTACGCATTTTGAAGGTGACGGCTGGCAAAATCGTCGAGATCAAACGGAAAAGAAAAGCCGCAGGCGTTGACCTGCTCACGGTTTCGCTCGAATAGCTCACGATCTCGTTTGGTGAGATGACGTTTCGGTTTTACAATAATGGTATGTAATAGCTGAAGTCCCGATAAAATACGAAAAGCATCATCCATCGTCCCGTTATATACCCCATCAATGAATGTAAGCGGGCGCTGTTTTTGACGCGCTTCCTGCTGCTCTTCATTGATCACATGGGATAAAAGATCTTCAACATCCTTTGATAATTCTTCAATTGCCTGCTCCTGCATGTCTGTAGCAGCTTTCATTAATCTCACGTGACATCTACCTCTCTGTCGTTATTTCTCCATTCAGAATAGCACAGAAAAAAAGGCGTTCGCTAAGGTAAGTGTTTCCTATATATACCCAAAGAGAGGAACGGATATCATGATCATAAAAGGACATACACTCTCACTAAAAGTAGGTGAGCAGCATCACGGCACTTCATTAAGCCATTTTTTAAAAACAGAAGTGTCTGCTTCTAAACCGATCATTCATTTTTGGATGGAGTATCAAAAAATACGTCTAAATCAAAAACCTGCCCATCACGCGGCAAAAGTCAGTACAGGTGACCAGATCATCATCGATCTATTTGAAACGGAAGAAAGTGATGTCACACCAGAATACGGTGATTTAGAGTTGCTCTTTGAGGACGAGCATTTATTGATTGTACAAAAGCCAGCTGGCCAACCAACGCATCCGAATGAAAAAGGACAAATGGGCACATTGGCCAACCTTGTCGCCTTCCATTTTCAAGCAAACGGGGAAGAAAAGCGGGTGAGACATATTCACAGGCTTGATCAAGACACAAGCGGCACTGTCATTTTTGCAAAGCACAGGCTAGCACATGCTGTACTTGATCAAATGCTTTCTAACAAAACGATTAAAAGAACATACATCGCCCTCGCAGAGGGACTGTTCAAGAAAAAGAAAGGCACCATCAACGAGGCAATCGGCCGCGACAAACACCATGCAGTCAGACGGAGAATCTCTCCTACTGGACAAAGTGCTGTGACCCATTTTCAGGTCATCGAAATCAATAAACACCTACAGATGACAGCCGTCAAGCTTCGTTTGGAGACGGGAAGGACGCATCAAATCCGTGTCCATCTTAGCAGCCTCGGGCATCCTTTAGCTGGAGATACATTATACGGCGGTATGCGAGATCACATGAATAGATGCGCCCTTCATGCCAAAAAAATAGACATGAAACACCCATTTACAGGAGAGCATCTCACCATAGAGGCGCCTCTTCCACCTGATATGGCAGAGCTAATGGACAAGATCATACATTAAACGAAAAAGAGCCTGCATATATGATCAGGCTCTTTTTTCATTTCGCAGATACTCTTTTTGCATAAATAATGTACCGCTCTGGTGCATTGCCAACGAAATGAAATGGATAGCAAGTGGTTAACACTAGCTCTTCTTTTTCATTCTGCAAGGTGATAATGGATGTATCATGCTGATCCACAATTTTCGTATGTGTGATTTCATAAACAAACTCACCATACGGCACAGTGATTTTCAGCTGATCTCCAATGTCAAGCTCGCCTGTCCGGCGAAACACCGTGTCCCGGTGGCCTGACAGAACGATTTGTCCATTTTGATCAGGGTAATAACTGCCTTTATAATGTCCTACCCCTTTGGCAAGGTCGTCTGCATCCGTTCCCTCAACAATAGGAAGGTCTGCTTTTAATTTCGGAATCGTCAGGATGCCAGCGGCTTTCCCCATTTCAGGAGCAAACTGCTTCTTTGACATCCCTTGATCGACCGCCACGGCCTTCTTCGCTTCTTCTAATGATTGTGCTGTTTGAAGGTGAGTAGAGGCGATTTGCCAAATTCCCCAGCCGAGCAGGACAATACCTGCTGTCATCACAGTAAGTGCCAGCCACTTTTTCATGCTTAAGCTCCTTTGTTTGAAAAACCATTACAACTACTTAGATAATATTTCCTTCAGCTTGCTGCTGCCTTTTCTTCTTGTTTTGCTTTTTGAATTCGTCCCTCTTTTTGATACACAATGGAAGCACCCTCAAAGCTCTTCACAAATTCAACGGTTGCTTCTAAATCTTCTGGGCCCGTTTCAGGATTTTTCCCGAGCCTGCCTATCGGCGCATATTTACTTCCAGTTGCGGTTGCCATGAAGTTATTCACCGTGAGAGTATAGGTTTGATCAAAAGCAACGGCTGAACCATCTGGCAGCTTCAAGTCGACTACTTTATATGTTAACGGATCATAGGAATATGAAAAGCCCGAAATACTATAATCTGGCCCAAATTGAGGAGATATTTGCGCTTCAATGATTTCAACCAAGTCCTTCCCCTTAATCTCCAGCTTGACTAAAACGTTGCCGAATGGCTGAATATTAAAGAGATCTCCCCAAGTAATCGGCCCTTTTTCGAGGTTTTGCCTGATGCCACCACCATTCATCATGGCAAAGTCACTTTTCATTGAATATCTCATGCCATCGGCAATGAGGTTACCAAGCGGTGTATCTCCATCATTTGAATAGCCGCCTTCCATTTTTACGCCTGCTTCTCCAACAACCTCACTAATGATTGGTTCAACTTCTTTTCCGTAATGAGCTAAAATAGCGGCTGCTTCTTTGTCCTTTTCAATACCAGATTGGTCTACATACTGGATGTAAGCACTCTTTTTGACAATATCCTTCGTTTTCCGGTCAAGTGTTACACTCACTTCGCCAATTGCTTTCCCATATTCAAAGGCTTGAACGATTAGTTTCCCATTGACCTCTCCATTGACCACTTCGTGATTATGTCCTGCAAAAATGACATCAATTTCGTCATCACCTTCTTTGGCAAGCTTCGCACTCTCCCCAGTAATGGTATCTCCATTTTGAGAGGCTGTCATATGAGCCAGCACCGCAATGGCTTTGATCCCTTTTTGCTTTAGTTCCTTCGTTGCTTTATTGACGGCTTTTACTTCATCTGTAAACTGGATGTCTTTAATCCCCTCTGGCATCACCATTCCTGCGGCTGACTTCGTCACAACACCGATAAATGCGACAGGAATTCCTTCGACTTCCTTGATTTCATAGGCAGGTAAAAGTGGTTTGCCCGTATCCTTGTATTCACAGTTCGCACAAACGAGTGGAAAGTTCTGGCCCTCATACCCCTTTGTGCCTTTAGGGTGATCTCCACCATTTAAGATACGCAATAGCTCGTCTACGCCTTCATCAAATTCATGATTGCCGACTGTGCCAACATCAAAGCCTATGTTCTCCATGAGTTCAACTGTTGGTTCATCTTGCAGAAGTGAAGATACCGGAGAGCTTCCACCAATCATATCCCCTGCATGGACCGTTATCGTATTTTTGTGTGCTGCTTGTTTTTGTTTCATATATGCCGCGACATAATCCATTCGTCCGTACATTCCTTTACTGCCATCACCCATTATATCCAGCTCGTATTCTTGATCGATTTTACCATGTAGATCATTCATGCTTAAAATCGTTAAAGGTACTTCGCTCGATTCCTCTGCCGGCTCATATCCAGCCTGCTCTGCTTCCTCTTTTGAAGCAAAAAAGACACGTTTATCTACGTCTATGTCTTTCCAGTTTTGAGGGGATACGTAGGTTTTCTCAGATGAATCACCGACATAACGTGTGAGTCCTTTTTTCTGCTCGCGTGCTCTAAATTCAAATGGCTGTTCCAGCAGAGGGTCTGCTTCGTTCCAAATGCCAAGCCCTTTTTCCTTCGCTTCTTTGACGGCTTGTTGGAACGTATGATAGTCTTTTTCATCTCCAACTGGCCAGATGAAATAAGTAGGGGCATAACCTTTTTTCACAAGCTCTAAATTTGTATTGATCCCTTTTTTGGTTTTCACTTGAGCTAGCAGACGTCCGTAGCCATCCTTCGCTTCAGGACCAATGTTTAACGTGACTTTATCACCGCTTGAAAGAAGCGATTTTAAATAGTCAGTCGCTTGCTGTCCAAAGCGCAGTTGGTTTTGATCTAATTCATTTTTTGGCTTATGGTACGTTTCTGGCGTGTCCATATTGACAAAGCGCACCTTTGTTGTACCAAGCACCGGTTGTTTTAAATGAATGGTATCTCCATCCACCACGCGGTCAACCGTTGCCTCATATTCTTTCTTGATTTTTGGTGGCTTTGGCTGGCGTTTCAGTAGTTTGACATCATTCTTGTGTCTTGGAAGCACCTGCAGCGTATCATACCTGCTTAAAACCCCTGTAAACTCATACCATTTCCCTGCCTTTACTTGATCAATGGCACCTGTATCGACCATCACTCTAAGGACGGTACTGTGATATTTTTTATCTATGACGGGCACATTGTATCCACCACCAGCAGGCTGATCCGGCTTTGATTCCGCGTAGCCTTTTATCTTCACAAGTCTTCCTTCATATTTACCTGCCTGATCCGTTTCCAGTTGTTTAATGGAGACTCGCTTCGGCGCTGGCAATGTTTGATTCACAGCATCTATCCTCAGACGGTCTTGATCTGGCACAATTTCGATCAGCCCTTTATAAGACGTGACCTTGCCAGTCACCGTCACCTTCATGCCGGCTTTTAGTGCCGGGAAACTTTTGGGTTGCGTGGAATAAATATTGATTCCAGCCGTTTTGTCCTGAATATATGTCGATAGTTTCCCATTGCCTATAGCGGATTGATCTGCTGTCACAATTCCGCTCACCGTAACCGTCTCTCCTATCAGCTGACGGGCTTTCTTGATCTTCATTGGCTTCATTTGTTTCCACACGGTTTCCTTCTTCTCAGACGCCCTAACCTGCTCTGCTGTCATCACACCTGGCAGTAAGGATTGTAGACTAAAGATCACCAAAATTAAACAGCAGAGCATTCGAATTGAAAGTATACGTTTCATCAGACCTCTCTCCTTTGAACTTCATCTCTCATAGTGTACAAAGTAAATATTGATGTTGAATGGATTTCATGTAAAACTTATCTCCTTCAACTCATTGGAAACGCAATAATCACCCGTGTTCCCTCAAAGCTTTTGCTTTCAAAACGAATGGTGCCGCCATGGCTTTCAATGATTTTAATGGTCATCATCAATCCAAGGCCCGTCCCTTTTTCTTTCGTTGTATAAAAAGGCTCACCCAGTTTCCCCATTTCATCTTCTGGTATGCCCTTTCCTTGGTCTTCAAATATCAACATCATTTGATTGGTTTTCAGTACTGAGGTCACTTGGATGACACCTGTCACGCCATCCATTGCTTCAATTCCGTTTTTAAGGATGTTCAGGAAGACTTGTTTCAGTTCATTCGGTATGCCTTGAATGTTTGGCAGTGACGGAGAAAGGTTTTTTTGAATGGACACGCCTTTTAAGACCGCCTGCGATTCAACGACCATGATGACTTCTTCGAGCAGAAGATTGACATGTACCGGCTCAAATTTCACAGATTTGCTTCTAGAAAGCACTAGGAATTCGTTAATAATCGCCTCAAGCCGATTAAACTCTGACATCATCACATCTGCATAATCCTTCTGATATTTTTTACTTTGAATCATCAGCTGTAAAAATCCCTTTAACGACGTCAGCGGGTTACGTATCTCATGGGCAATGCCTGCTGCAAGCTGACCAACTGCCGATAGCATCTCAGACTTCATCAGCATCTTCTCTGACTGCTTTTGATTGGTAATATCCTCTGAAATCCGCATCACGGTTGCCTGCATTTTGTTAGGATCATCAATTCGATGTAAAGAGACTCTCTCCCATCGTTCGCGTCCTGATAAATCCTGAAAGTACAACTCACCTGTCCAGCTGCCATCTCTTAAACAAACGTCCCATTGCTTCGCTAAATCATCACATTGACATAGCGAATGGTAGACAGAAAAAATATCTTTGCCGATCAGGTCATATTCATGCTGCTGTACAAACTGACAAAAACGCTGATTCACGCATTGGATGATTCCTTCCTCTGTTGCGACAACAATATGAATATGGCTGTTATCAAGTGCTGTCACCGCAAGATGAAGCGACTGCTTGATTTTCGTCATTTCCGTCATTTTAATCCATGTCATCACCGCTCCCTCATGATCCTGATCAAAGATAGGTGTAATTTGAACGGTGAATTGCTCTCCTTCGTTCGTTTCAATTTCACGTTCGATGACACGCCTGTCCGATATGACGGATTGAATATCATCATAAAGCGTTTCCTGCGCTAGCTTTTTAGCCATTGACTGAAAGGATTGCTGGTGCCTTATTTGAGCTGAAGTAAATAAAGAGGCAGCTGTAGGAGCGTAATAGCGAATATTCATGTCCCGGTCCACAAACAACGTCGCAAGCTCTGGCTTCACAGAGGGTCTGTACAGTTCTTCTCTTGTCACCTTTAAGTTGTTTATGATATTAATCAAATGTTCGTGTTTTTTCTCAAGCTCCTCTATTTGCGTGTTTTTTGCTTTTAATTGAGCCCTTGCCTCTTGCTCCTTTTGTTTGACTTCATTGAGTTCATTTTCTAAATCGACAATACGTTGTTGATAGACTGAATTCTGATCTGGCATCCCTTTGTCCCTGCTGTTCTTTTGATTTTTCCCTCTCTCATTCATCCGAATAAGAATGACGTATACTCCCTTAAAACGGCGATCAAAACTTTTCACGGTAAAATCTACATACTGCTTTCTGCCTTTTTCCGAAATAAGAACATGCTGAAACACAACCTCTGTCTCGTCTGTCCACACTTTTTGAAAGGTTTGACTCAACATCTCTTTCATATAATCAGGCGTCACATATTCACATGATTGATTTGACACTTCTGTATGTTCTAGGAAAGAATAGGCACCCTTTGATATCGCCAGGATTTTGTCACAATCGTTGATCACCATGCATGCGTCATAATCCTTGCTCACTTCTTGCATATATTGTGCAGCTCGCTCTTTTAATTCCACATAATGAGCGTCATGTGCCCAAGATACATTGTATTTAGGAACGTTTGAATGGGTGTAAATGTTCCACTTTTCATTGAACAAATGAAACAAGCGAGGAATATTGGGTACAGTTTCATTTGGCCCTAATATCAACATTCCTTGATCTTTTAAAGCATATTGGAATCGGGACAACACTCGTTTTTGTACTTCAGGCTGGAAGTACATCAGAACATTTCGGCAACTAATAAAATCGAGGTGGATAAAAGGTGAATCGATCAATAAATTGTGAGGTGCAAAGACAATATGTTTTCTAAGCGACTGCTTCACAATAAAAGCGTCACCTTTTTTTTCGAAATATCGCGCCCGCCATTTTTCTGGCATTCTTGCCATAGACTCTACCGAGTAAAGACCTTTACTGGCCATTTGAATCGCTTTCCGGTTGATGTCTGTTGCAAACACTTGAAGTTCAATAGACATTTGTCTTCGCTTCATTTCTTCTAAAAATAAAATCGTAAAGGAATAGGCTTCTTCCCCTGTAGAACATCCCGCAATCCAAATGCGGCATCGAGATTTCCCGTTTTTCATCGTATTTTCAACGATCGACGGAATGACCTTATGTTCACATACTCGAAAAGCCTCCATATCTCTAAAAAAAGAGGTCGTGCCGCTGAGAAGCTGTACATGTAAACGGTCAAGCTCATCTGGCTCCCTTTCTAATAAACGATCGTACTCTGATAATAATGAAATCGGTTGTTTTGCACTCCGCATTCGTTTTTGAATGACAGAGAGTATCCTTTTCCTTTCATAGGTTGAAAAGGCAATTCCTTTATACATTTCAAGACGTTCAATCATTCTAAGCAAAACGGGATCTGCATCATCTGCATGCGGGACATTGATGATATTGGCGATATATGCTGCAAGAATTGAAGGGTCTTTGAATGTTTGATGATACATGCTGTCAAAACCACTTTCTATCTCACTGCATGATAAGGCTGTACCACCTTGATCCACCAATTGAAGCAAACCACTCCCCACACAATGACCTTTTTGAAAAAAGATCGCAAAGGCCTCTTCCTTTTGCACACTGGCAAGTGACTGAAAAAGCGAGTCGACAGAGCATGCCTTGTTCGTTAGAAGCTGCTCTGATACGTGCAATCGTTTGTCTTCTGTTAACGTGACAACCGAATGCTGCGGACAAAAATAAATCTTATTTTCCATGACTTTCTCACCATGCTTAATCGTTTTTGCCCGGTAGCCAATCGGTAAAACAAGTGATTCCAAATCAGTTATACAATCGCCCGTCACATGATTTTGCACAACAATAAAAGAGGCATTTATTTCATTTGGAAACGATTGAAAAAAAGCCTCAAGATGATGCTGTTCAAACGGCGAAACACCGATGCCAATCACTGGTGCCTGCACATGTTCGTCTTCTATCAAACGATTAATGATTTTGTCCTGCATCTGCTACCCCCATGTTCATTCGTCTGATACTTTTTTTCGACAAAAAGGAAGAAAACCCTCTAATTGTAAATAATGTTTTTTGCATGAAAGAAGGAAAACATCCTCACATTAAAACAGAATGTAAAAACAGAAGGAGGAACCTCTATGCAAAACGAGCAGCAACCACCATTTCAAGGAAGTGCCCCGCAGCCTGAGCTCAACCATGGCGGGCATGAGTTATTTGATTTACATGAAATTTTAGCAGGCACGATTAATATTCTGGATCAATATTTAATCTTTCGGCAGTTTATCCAAGATCCTGCATTATCCGACATTTTAGATCGACAATATCAATTCGTTTTATCCCAGTACAATGTCACTGTAGATTGTTTTTCTACTGGACAAAAGCCTAGTGAAGAAACCGCTACTTATATGATGAAAGAGCCTACACAGGTGACGTACGGGATCAAACCTTCTCAGCCGAAGAAGCCAAATCAGTCATTGCAAGATGTAAAAGATGCAGGTATCACAGGGCATATGCTCGGCCTCGTGAAATCACATGCAGGATTACTAGCCATGACATCACTAGAAGTAACAAATCCAGTTGTCAGACGTGTGCTCGCAGCGCAAATTCCGAACTTTATCGAAATGGCGTATGAAATTTTCTTGTATCAAAACAAACATGGCTACTATCAAGTCCCTCAGCTTTCTGTACAAGACATGAAAGCGATGACATCTACATTTGTTCCAATGCAAGGACAGGTTCAAATGCCGCCAAGCAAAGCCAATCAGCAAAAGCCGCTTCATTAAAAAAACGGCTGACCCCTTTCTCTGGTCAGCCGTTTTTTCTTTGATACATCACTTTAAACTGTTCTTCAAATTCTGAGAGCCGCTGCCCTGTCGCCTGCTCAAAGCCTCTATCAAATCGGCCCTCTTTCGCCGTTTCCTCCATGATCTCATGTATGATGTTTCGTCCGTAAAGCTGCACCAGCTCATAGATCATATAATAGCTTTGTAAATAAACATCTGTCTCATACGTCATCCGAGAGTCTTGCCAGTCTTGATCAGAATGAAGAGATTGAAAAGGAACGACGTCGAACCGTTCAGACGTAGCGTTTAACACGTCATAGGCCGTCCACTCTGCTGTTCCTTCATGGAACCAAAGAGGAAAGATCACTGGAGACACCTTGTATGCATGGACCTTTTCATAGAAAACAAAATGAGCATACTCATGAATGAATAACGTGTTGAAAAAGTATAAGGGCAGTGTCTCTTTCTTCAATAATTCTTCCCGTTTATCTGGGTATAACCCAATCATTTGATCATAATCGGAGTAAAAACCCGTAATTTGCTTGATGCCGGCAAATTGTTCGATCGTGTCTTTATCATCAAAATAAATAATGTCTAAAGGTTTGTCAGGTTCAAACTGAAACACTGCCGATGTCCTCTTCTTTGCCTGATCCAAAGCCTCTATTGTCAGATCCACAAAGACGTCCTCTTCCTCCGCATAGTAAATTCTGATATGTTCATAGACTTGCTTATTGAGTCCCTCCGTTAAAACCGTTTTAGGAGAAGACTGATGCTCTAAATATTGTCCTGTCAGCTGAAACGCAACATAAATCAAGTACGCGGTGAAAGCATAAAAAATCAGACCTGCTGCAATCATTCCGCCTACAAGCTTTTTATGAATCAATGACGGCTTGGCTTTCATTTACTCCCCACCTGAATTCATCCTGCAACCTCTTTCTCTTTCTATGAAGAAACAAAGATCAACAAGAGGTGATATATTTTTTACTTTATGCAGTCAGGTGCGCGAGGTGCGGTTCCAAACAAAAAAGCCGCATATGACATACGGCTTTTGTCGTAGCTATTTTGATTCAGGGAAGACACGTCTAACCGTTTCAGTAAATTCATCGAAAAATCCTGAAATTGGCTCTCCGCTTTTAATACGTTTTCCGTACCCTTTCATACGATCAACAAAGTCTGGATTAGCGGATACATACACGTTATCGATTTGTTGATCCGTTGATTTGACTTTGTCTGAAATTTTCTTTTTCAAATCGTCAGTCACGTCACCACTTTTATTGCCTTCGAGCACGACGGCAACAAATGCATTTTTCCCTGTGACAAGCACGTTCGCTGTTTTCACTTCAGACATGTTGGCTACAAGCTCTGACGCCTTATCTGCCACTTTGACCTTTTGTGGCGTTTGAACATCTGGCTGATCCTGTCTCAGGTTGTCGTTCTTATATGTGACATTTTCATACTGTCGTTTCATTGTTCCTCTTCGTTCATCGCCTTGGTTGTTCATTCCACACCCAGCGGTGATTAATGTTGGAACGAGTAGTAAAGATAGCATCCATTTCTTATTCATCAATTATTCCCTCCTTTTGCTCATAGGTTTTTCATCCAAACGACTTTTTATGCACACATCCTCTATTTCAGCAAAATGAATTCATAATTCAGCTATGTTTGGTCATCCTAAACATGATGAAGAAGAATCATCATGATCAAATGGAGGGATTCGTTTGTTTAAAAAAAGAAAAGGCATGAGCACTGGCGCAATGATCGCAGCATCAACAGCTATCATTGCATTATTCTCCCCGGTTTTACGAAAAAGGCTGAAAAGCATGACGCAAATGAATATGTCTTCAATGATGAAAGGCAATGATCATCAACATCATGAGCCATCTCGCCATGAATCACACTCGCACCAAGAATCAAAAGGGACTGCTGAAGTAGGTCAAATGATCAAGCAAGCGTTCACAGCTGTCCAGCCAAGTCACACAAATCAGCATCAGTCACCTTCAAGAACCCATCAGCCAAGAGAGTCTTATGCACAGTCTCTTCATATTGATGAAAGTGTCATGAACGTGCTGGATGATGAATCTATCCAGCAAGCGATCAATGACATCGAGCACAAATAAATGAAACAGGAGCCTTCATGAAAAAGGCTCCTGTTTATTCTCCTGAAAAATGCTCTTTGACCATGAGACAAAAGGAAGGCAAAAAAGTAATTTCAATCGATGTGATGAATCTGTGACGATCATCATCTAAAATGAGCAAAAGCTCTTTTTCTCCCTGCCGATCTTTTTTAATATCTATACGTCCCACGGTTTTAAAATCATATATCCCTGAAACCTTCGCATCCTCTTTTCGAACGATCTTTAAGTAAAACTCTTTCATCTCTAACGACATCGTGATCACGAATCGCTCCTCTTGATTCTCAAATCGAAACGTCAGATCTTGATATTCAATAGGCATATCTCGTTCAAACCCTTCATCAGGCTCTGTTTCAAAAAAAGAAAGCCATTCCGCTTCATTTGGAAAGCGTTTTCTGCGCAATCGGTTCATCCTCCTCATAAGTGAAATTTTTATTAATTATCTTTTTTCCCCTTTTCTTTTGCAACAAATTTTAGTAATTTTAAAAAGGTGATTTTATTTTGCTAAGAGACCTCTTTATTAATTTAACAATTCTTGTCACTTTCCATTATTTATTTATGCTTGTGTTTAAAGAGAATTTTTTAAAGAAAGAAGATACCTTACTCAAACAACTATGTAAAGGCATGCTTTCTGGGTTACTCGGTGTCCTCTTAATGTTCTTCTCTATTAAAGCAGGACCAGCCATCATCGATTTAAGACATATCCCCCTTATTTTAACGGCCTTTTATGGAGGTATCGCGCAAACGTTCATTGCGGCATGTATTGTCATCATTGGGCGATTATTAATCGAAGCAAACGTCGCTTCTTTCATCAATATTTTTTCCATGATGATTATCGCAACAGCCTCTTTTTTGATTGCTGAACGCCATATCAATCATGTTGTGAAAATGCTGTTATCCATCACGATAAGCAACGTGATTGCAACCATTTTGTTTATCACCATCGTCCATGAGACATCATTTGAACTGCATTTTGCCTATTGGATTTTCTCATATATTGCCGGGTTGTTTAACTTTTATGTCATTGAGCATCAAACAAAAGCATATCAGCTATTAAATTTGTATAAATTCCAGGCTCACTATGACTTTTTAACAGGTGTATTAAATAAACGGAAGTTTGATGAAGTATTAAGTCATGCTTTTTCTACGAAATGGAAGCAGTCTATTCATCAAATGTCCCTTATTTACTTAGACATTGATTACTTTAAATCCATTAATGATCAATATGGACATCACGAGGGAGATATCGTTTTAAAAGAAATTGGAACAAGGTTGATTAAAAACACAAGAAGCTCAGATTTTATTGGGCGGATCGGCGGCGAGGAATTTGCTGTCCTTCTACCGAATTGTTCAGTTGAAAAAACATGGCAAATTGCAGAACGATTACGGAGAAAAATAGCGGATCAGCCGATTTATTTACAAGATGGAACGTCCATTCAAACTACTGTGTCAATTGGATGTGCATATTATCCCGGAACGCATACAGACATCAAGAAACTACCCATTATTGCTGACCAAGAGCTTTATAAAGCGAAGCAGTCAGGCCGAAATCAAGTAAGCTTTTCAGAGAGAATGAGAAACCATTTGACATAGGTCTTTTCCTCAATATGTTAGAGCTCATTATTTTTAAAAAAGTTTTCGGATAACAGTTGTTTTTTCCCGCAAACACTGGTAAAGTAAAGGTAATTATTTTTGTTCGTATCACCTTTAAGAAGAAAGTTTTGAAAGAGTTTTCGTCTTTGAAGTTTGTGTAAGAGCAAGAATAGTGAATTTAAGCGTTAAGATCGCTTTAGGAGGAAATTTCATGTTAGAAGGTAAAGTAAAATGGTTCAACTCTGAAAAAGGTTTCGGATTCATCGAAGTAGAAGGTCAAGACGATGTATTCGTTCACTTCTCTGCTATCCAAGGCGAAGGCTTCAAAACTTTAGAAGAAGGTCAAGCAGTTTCTTTCGAAATCGTTGAAGGTAACCGCGGACCACAAGCTGCTAACGTTAACAAAGCGTAATTTAAGAGCATCTGCTCTTTTAGCACTTTATAGAGTGAAGGAAAACCGCTCGGCTTCTGCCAGCGGTTTTTTTATGCAATAAAAAAGAGAACCTGACGAGAGGTTCTCTTTTTATTTGTCCTTCTGCTTTAGCTTCTGCAAAGCAGAACGATACATATCATCATTCATTTTTGTCTCTGGTTCTTCTTTTTTGACAGGTGGTTCTGGCTGCTTAAACTTTTGAAGCGCCTGTCTATAGAAATCGTCGCCAGACACGTGATCGTCCGTTTGAGAAGGCTCTGACGCTATTTCTTCTTCTTCAGGCTCTACAGGTCTCGCCGCAACTTCTGGCTCGCTGCGCGGCACGTCAGGCTGATTAGACACATCTTCTTTAATCTCTGCCTTCTCGACCGAAGCGTGTCTGACATTGAACGCTACTAATCCGATAATGACTAGAACAGCAGCTACTAACGCTACAATAATCGTCGCCAAAAGAACCCTCTCCTTATCGCTTAAATGATGCAGTGACTGATGCTACACGTCTTCCTAATGCTTTGCCGAGTTCAATGCCTTCCGTAGACATCAATTCATCAGAATCAATTGGACATGTCACACCTGCTCCATAATAAGAGCCGTATAAAGCATTCTCTGGAACATTTCCAGGAAGACCTACCACAAGCATCCCTTGATGGAACATTGGCGTAATCAAATTGTGCATCGTCATTTCTAAACCGCCGTGTGTTGTAGCAGTTGTACAGAAAACAGCACCGACTTTATCGATGAGTTTTCCTTCTGCCCATAAGTAGCCAAGACGGTCAATCCATGTCTTTAATCCAGAACTAATGGTACCAAAGTGACCAGGGCAGCCCCAAATGATCGCATCCATTTGATCAAGCTTGCGAATGTCCGCATCTTTCACATGATCAATGAACACTTCAGCTTGCTCTGTTTCATCTGCACCCGCTGCAATCGCTTCTGCAAGTGCTTTTGTATGGTCGCCTTCACTATCATATACGACATAAATTTTCATGTACGGTCCCTCCACACTTATCTTGCATCTTGGTTTGCTTCCTTAGGTGCTGGAAGCAGCGTCATTTCTTGTTTCTTATGTTGCTGATCTTTTCGTTTTTTATCCTTACGTACATCTCGCAAGAACAAGCTGAGAATGACACCAGCCGCACAGAATAATGTGACCCACATGTAAGCATCATTGATGCCCATCACGTTTGAATCGACCTGTGCTTTCGTAAAGAGCTGGGTGGATACATATTTTTGAGCAGCTTCTGCTGTCATCCCCATATGATGCATCACATTCGACACAGCCGTTTGGAATGAATTCATAAAGAATGGGTCAGCTGTATTCGTCTGATCCGCCATATTCGAATAATGGAATGTCGTCCGATTCGTATAAATCGTCGTGATCAAACTCGTACCGATTGAGCCGCTAATTTGTCTTAATGTGTTAGACATCGCTGTACCATGACTGTTTAAATGCTGTGGTAATTGGTTCATCCCAGCTGTCATAACAGGCATCATCAGCAGTGACATACCAAATGCACGTACTGCATACATGAGCACAATGTGACTATAGGATGTATCAATGGTCAGCCTTGTAAACTCGTATGTGGTGACAACAGTAATCAGCATTCCCACAATCGCAAGCGGACGAGGTCCAAATTTATCAAACAAGATCCCTGAAATTGGGGACATAATCAGCATCGCAAGTGCCCCTGGAAGCATTAACAGACCCGATTGCAATGCAGTAAACCCAACGAGGTTTTGCAGATAAATCGGAAGTAAGAACATTCCAGTGTATAAGGCAACAGTAATAATGATGTTAATGACACTTGATAATGAGAAAATGCTGTATTTAAACACACGGAAATCAAGCATCGGATTATCAGCTTTTAGCTGTTGGAAAATAAAGAGAATGATCGCAATCGCACCAATAATAATCGTCGATAAGACGATCGGATCTGTCCAACCATCACTCCCCGCTTCACTCACTCCGTATAGAAGCGAAGCAAAACCAACGATTGAAAGAATCGCACCAAGGGTGTCCAGCTTGATTTTTTTAGGCTCTACAATATTTTTAAACATAAAGAAAGCCGCGATAATGACAATCAAACCGATTGGTACAAGGCCATAAAACATAATACGCCAAGAATAATGTTCAATAATGTAACCAGATAATGTTGGTCCTACAGCTGGTGCAAACATCATCGCGAGACCAAAAATCCCCATTCCTTTCCCTCTGCTTTCCGGAGGGAAAATAAAAAGGATTGTTGTCATGACGAGCGGCTGCAAGATACCGCCACCGATTGCTTGAATCAAGCGGCCAATGAGCATCGTAGAAAAGTTCGGCGCAATGCCGCAAATAAATGTGCCTAGTGTAAATGAGATCATGGCCACTAGGAATAAGCTACGCTGTCCAAAACGTGTGATTAAAAACGCGGATAACGGAATCAGCACACCGTTGACAAGCATGTAACCTGTTGTAAGCCACTGAATGGTCGTTGCACTCACATTAAATTCAGTCATTAAATGGGGCATGGCTACGTTCAGAAGCGTTTGGTTTAAAATCGCTACGAACAAACCAGCCATTAAAATGATCAGTAAAGACAAGGAGCCTGTTCCCTGTTTTGTCGCTGCAGGTTGATTTGCCATCTCAGACAACCTCCTTTCATTTTTTGATATCAGTCATCATTAAGATGAGATTTTGACAGAAGCATTCATACCTGGAAGTACTTTGTCAGATGGATTTTTAATTGAAATTTTGACGGCTACTTTTTGTGTCACTTTTGTATAGTTACCACTTGAATTTGTTGCTGGCAGCATGTTGAATGTTGAATTTGTCGCATAACCAATTTGTTCAACAGTTCCTTCGAATGTTGTATCAGGATCACCATCTACCACGATGTCGACTTTGTCGCCTTTTTCAATGTTCTTAATGTCTGTTTCTTTGATATTCGCTGTGATATAAAGCTTGCTTAGGTCAATTGTTTCACCAAGAACTGTACCTGGCTGCACTTGTTGGTTGTTTTGCACTTCTTTTTTGACTAATGTGCCATCAGCTACTGCTTTAATGTTTGTTTTTGCTTCTCCTTCAACTTTTGCAACTGTGCTGTCCTTTTGCACTTCGTCACCTTCATTGATATCCCAGCCTTTGATTTGTCCAGCTGCTGGTGCTGTAATTTGATACATGTCTCCTGTCACTTTTGCCTCGTCTGTTTTCACAAAGTTTGTGCTTTCGTAGTAGTAATAAGCACCTCCGGCAATAATGGCAAGAATCACAATAAGGCCAATAATATTCGTTAGTAATAAACGCCCTCTGTTCATGTTTTGTTTCTCCTTTCATGTATAAAAATATAGTGTCATCTGCTTTAGCAAGCTTAGAATGCCCATCATCTGACAGAATATGAAACAAGATCATAAAGATGTCATTTTCCCTTCATCTACTCCGCTGAAAAATGGTGTGCAGCCCATTTATACTTATTGTTCACTCATGAGCAAAGAGCAGAAAAAGAAGAAAAGACGATCGGCATCTTTTTTGAAAAACTTATATTTAACAAGATTAAATATTAATAAATGAAAATTGAAATGTCAAAGAGAAAGTTTTACTTTTTTTCTGGTGATCCTTTCCTTCTCCACAAAAAAAACCTTTCAGCCCTTATACTGAAAGGTTTTTTCAAATGTTCTCTTTAAGAAAGAACTTCTTCCTGCTGAAAAAATTTTTTTAATGCGAGAAACACGTCTGATTTTTGCTTCAAAATATAATAATTAAATTTCTCATCCTGAATATGCTTATATGCTGACATTAACGTAGAATGACGGTTATATTGATTCACTTCACCATAACAGAATAAGTTGGCTTTTTTCATAATCTCTTGAACAAGCTTCACACACCGCGCATTGTCGGAGGTCAGATTATCACCATCAGAAAAATGGAAAGGATAAATATTATATCGTGACGGCGGATATCGTTCATCTATGAGCTCTAGTGCCTTTCGATAGACAGACGAGCAAATGGTGCCCCCGCTCTCCCCCCGTGAGAAGAAATGTTCCTCATCGACAACCTTCGCCTCTGTATGGTGGGCAATAAATTCAATATCAACCGTCTCATACTTTGTCCGTAAGAAACGTGTCATCCAAAAGAAAAAACTCCTAGCCATATACTTTTCCCAAAGTCCCATACTTCCGCTCGTATCCATCATCGCCAAAACGACGGCTTTCGACTCTGGTTTGGTCACTTCATTCCACGTTTTATATTTGATATCCTCTGGATAAATTGGATAAAAGGAAGGACTTCCCGTCATCGCGTTTCGTTTAAATGCCGACAACATCGTTCGTTTTTTATGGATATTTCCTGTTAAGCCCGTTTTGCGAATATCATTAAACTCAATTTGTTCGACAATGATGTCGTCAAGCTCCTTTTGTTTAAGGTTAGGCAGTTCTAGTTCACGAAACAGCGCTTCCTCCAGATCCATTAATGAGACTTCTGCTTCGTAATAATCCTCACCTGCTTGATCTCCAGCGCCTTGCCCCTTCCCTTGCCCTTGCTTACTATCTGACCCATCACGCGCGACCACATCACCAACCTGGCTGTCTCCATCCCCTTGCCCCACATGCTTATTCTTGTCGTAGTTGTACCGAATTTTATATTCATCTAATGATCGAATTGGAATTTTGACAACATCTTTCCCATTAGACATGATGATGCTTTCCTCTGTGACAAGATCCGGCAAATTGTTTTTAATCGCCTCTTTGACTTTTTTCTGATGACGCTGCTGGTCGTCATAGCCTTTTCGATGGAGGGACCAGTCTTCCTGAGAAACAATAAACTGACTTTTTTCTTGCTGGGACATCCATCCCCCTCCTCACCTGTTTGCGCAATTATTCTAACCATCGATTCCTTTATCGTATGCTGCCTGTCATCCAAGATGACGATCATTTCTAAAAAAGACATTACCGGTGCTGATATGCGCCAATAATGCCTCCTTCATTTATTAACGATTCAGAAGACTACCTACATATTTTAAGAGTTCATTTGCACTTGTTGAATTATAGCCATGCTCATCAATCAATCTAGCCACTACTTCATTTACCTTTTTCAGCTGCTGTTCATCTGGTGTCTTCGTCGATGTCGTAATTTTAACCACATCTTTTAGATCAGCAAATAACTTCTTCTGAATCGCCTCTCGTAATCTCTCATGAGAATTATAATCAAAACGTTTGCCCTTTCTCGCATAAGCCGAAATACGAATGAGAATTTCTTCTCGGAATGCTTTTTTGGCATTTTCAGAAATACCGATCTGTTCCTCAATTGAACGCATAAGCTTTTCATCAGGATTCATTTCTTCACCAGTTAACGGGTCACGCAGCTTGTTTTTATTGCAGTAAGCTTCGACATTATCTAAGTAATTATCCATGAGTGTTTTCGCAGACTCCTCATAGGAATACACAAATGCCTTTTGAACTTCCTTCTTCGCAATATCGTCATACTCTTTTCGCGCGACAGAAATAAAATTCAAATACCGCTCCCGATCTTCATTTGAGATAGACGGATGCTGATCGAGCCCTTCTTTTAAGGAACGAAGTACATCCAGTGCATTGATCGATTCCATATTCTTTCGAATAATGGTGGATGAAATTCGGTTGATCACATAACGCGGGTCAATTCCGCTCATCCCTTCGTCATGAAATTCCTTTTTCATCTCATCTATGTCAACAGATTGAAAACCTTCGACACTTTCCCCATCATACAGACGCATTTTTTTCACCAAATCAATATCAGACCGCTTCGGCTCTTTGAGTCTCGTCAAAATAGAGAACATCGCCGCCACCTTCAGCGTATGGGGTGCAATATGAACGTCTGAAACATCACTTTCTGAAATCATTTTATGATAAATCCGTTCTTCCTCTGTCACCTTTAAATTATAAGGAATCGGCATCACAATAATTCTTGAATGAAGGGCCTCGTTCTTCTTATTTGAAATAAACGACCGGTACTCGGTTTCATTCGTATGAGCGACAATCAATTCATCCGCACTAATCAAGGCAAATCGGCCTGCCTTAAAATTTCCTTCCTGCGTTAATGAAAGAAGGTGCCATAGAAATTTCTCATCACACTTTAACATCTCCTGAAACTCCATCATTCCGCGGTTTGCTTTATTGAGTTCCCCATCAAACCGGTATGCACGAGGGTCTGACTCTGATCCAAATTCAGCAATGGTTGAAAAATCGATGCTGCCTGTTAAGTCGGCAATGTCCTGAGATTTCGGATCAGACGGGCTGAAGGTACCAATGCCGGTCCGTTTATCCTCTGAGAAAAAGATCCGCTCAACCCTTACATCCTCAATTCTGCCGCCATATTCCTCTTCCAATCTCATCATATTCAGAGGCGACAAATTCCCCTGCACACGAATGCCATATTCTCTATAGAAATCCTCCCTCAGATTTTGCGGAATGAGATGAAGCGGGTCTTCATGCATGGGGCAGCCTTTGATCGCATAGACTGCGCCATTGTCTGTCAGGGAATATGCTTCGAGACCTCTTTTCAGCCTTGTTACAAGCGTAGATTTCCCGCCACTTACCGGTCCCATCAATAATAAAATACGTTTCCGCACATCTAATCGCTTTGCAGCAGGGTGGAAATATTCCTCCACTAGCCTTTCCAGTGACTCCTCTAATCCAAAAAGCTCTTGATCAAAAAATTTGTAGGTTCTGACCCCATTCTCCTCTTCAATCCCGCTGTCTTTAATCATATGATAAACGCGAGAATGAGCAGATTGAGCGACAAGTGGATTTTCTTTAATAATGTCTAAATAATCGCTGAATGTGCCTTCCCATTTCAGACGCTGCTCTTCTTCTCTGTACTGTTCAATTTTCTTTAAAATATCCATATGAACCTCCTCTTTCAAGATTGAAGCTAGTAATCAGATACTGTTTTACAATCTATGCGGAGGCGTCCTATTACATGCTTTCGTTCTTCAAAATGACGAATTGGCAAACTGAATTGACAACCATCCGCAAGACCCTTCATAATAAAGGAAAAACAGGAGAAAAATGATCTTCTTCTCCTGCTTTTCAAGGCGAACTTCACATCATATGAAACAGGCAGCGAGTAGGAACAAAGGGATAAGGGGGAGCATATATGAGAACGGTCATTATGATGGGCGTCATCATTACGTTTTTAGTATCCATTTTCACAGCTGGCTACGAAGGCAAGCCTGGTAAATGAAAAAAAAGGATGTTCCATCAGCGGAACATCCTTTTTTCATTTAGTTCGTTGTTTTCAGCACTTGCATATTCACTGTATTACCCGATACCTGAATCGAAGTAAAGTCTTGCGTATCTATCACCGGTGTGACTGCTCGATTATCTAATGTGATATCAGTAAAACGAGTAGAGAAGTTTGCCCGAATATCTTTCCGATAAATATCGTCAGTCACTGCAACCGTCGAAAGTAATTTCCATTTGGTCACAGAGCCAATATTTGAGTTTTGAATTTCTGTGATAATGCGTCCTGTATAACCAACATTGTTTGTCCCCCAGAAAGTCGCTCTTGTATGTCCATTCAAATTTTTATAAATGGTCATTTGAACAGTACTTCCAGGCTTAAATCCTTTTGTATACGTAAAATCACTCTGTCCTTCGATATATGTTTCTTGATTATTTGTCCCTACCTTCATCGTAGGTTTCCATACATTATAGGTTGGACTGTATTGAAGACCAATATCCGCTTCTTTTGATCCTGTGAATCCAGAATAAATATAAGCTGTCCCATTAGACACACTCATCGTGGAAGGAAGTTGAATTTTTGTGACCAATATAGATCCATTACTATTGATATAAGTACGCCCGCCAATTCCTTTAGATAATTGCGCTGCTTCTATTTCCTGCGTCTGAGAGAGACCTGGAATACTGACTGGAATGGCCCCCATTAAAATAGCTGAGCTAATGGCACTAGTGATCAGTAGTTTTTTCATCTCATTATTCCTCCTAATGGATTCATCATTTTTGAAAACGTGATCACAATCTATCATACTACCTATTTTTTAACATGTCAAAAAAAGTATAAATAAGTCATATTTTTCATCTCCCTGCTTCTAATCTCACATAAAAAAGCCGAGATCGGTTTCTCGGCTTTCATCATGATCTTATATGAGATCTCGATATTGCTGCTGGCGAAGTGCCTCATAAACAAGGATTGCTGCTGTATTTGATAGATTAAGCGAACGAACATGCTCTGTCATCGGTAAACGAAGACAGCGGTCCATATTTCGTTCAATTAGATCTTTCGGCAATCCACTTGTCTCTCTGCCAAAGACGAAGAAATAGTCTTCATCTAACTGAGAGTAATCAAACGTTGTATGCGGTTTTTGGCCAAACTTTGTGATATAGAAGAATTGTCCCTTCGGATGCGCCTCAAACAATTCATCGAGCGAATCATGATAGACGACATTGGCATACTTCCAATAATCGAGTCCAGCACGCTTCAGCATTTTGTCATCTGTCGAAAAACCAAGTGGACGAATCAGATGAAGTGTTGTATTTGTTGCTGCACATGTACGCGCAATATTTCCAGTATTAGCTGGAATCTCTGGTTGATATAAAACGACATGAAGTCCCAAAAAAGTTCACCTCTAATTTTCTTTTCCGCTCAACATTATACCATTAACTATCCTTTGCGGCATCGTCCAAAATGTGAAAAAACGTATAACGAATAGCTGGTGTATAGGCGGTCGAATCCTCATATGACCAATACCGCATGCGGCTGTCATACGTCTGTGCATTCACAAGAGGCATCCCGCCTTTATCATGGTCAACGACAATGGTTGTATGATTATACCTTCCATCACCCTCAAAATCGTAGCAAATGATATCACCAATTTGAAGCTCCTTCGCTTCTTTTAGCTTCTTTGCCCTTAAGCCCGCTTTAGAATTCGCTAAATAATTTTTCATCGAATGAGCCACCGTCCAGCTGTAGCTCCACGTATGTGGACGCACCCACCAGCCAGACCCGCGATTCGGATACCCTCTCGTTGGCGCATTCCCTGCTTTCAAGCATTGTGAAATAAAATTTGTACAGTTATCTTCAAAATTCTTGTAGGCTGGATTCCGTTTATTCCAGTACGTCTCCGCATATTGCACGGCTGCCCGCCGATCATAGTGAAAGGCTCTCCCGAATTGTTCCTCGTTCTGGAAGCGCTCATCCTCCTGCTCTTCCTTTTGCCGTTCCTCCTGCATCATGTGATCTTTGACAAGCATATCGTTATAAAGAAACGCTTCTCTTTTTTCAACCTGTTCCTCCAAATAAAAAGAATCGTCTACATCCTTACAAACATAAGTGAGATGAGCAAGATATTGCACATGCTGAGCTCCATCGTCCTGAATCGTTGAATCTAGAAGCTTTGCTTTTGCCTTTGCCTTCACAATCTCAACCTGTCTTCTAGCAAAAAGCTCCTTTTTTCGTTCTACTGCTTCCACATCAGACATGAGCTGCGGCTGTTTAATCGCACTGTCATTTAATAAATACGCCAGCCTGTCTTCTAACGTTTGCGCTAATAATTGTTTCACACAGACACCACCAAACTTTTTTTAAAATCTCTGTTTGGTACATTCTATGTTCATAGGGATGTTATTTAGTATTTAAAGGTGTCTGTAACAACTCAATCCCTTTGATGATCTCTTGTTTCGCTTCTTCATCACTTTCCCGCTCAAGGGCTTTTTCCAGCTCTGAAAGCTGCTGCTTGTCGCCAATTTTGCCAATGGCCCAAGCGGCCGTGCCTCGAATGACCGGCCTTGGATCCTTGTGCATCAATTCAATCAAAACTGGTAAGGCAGATGTGTCTTTAAAGTGAGCGAGTGCCAAAATTGCATTCCGCTGAATGGGCTTTTTCCCCCGCCATGATCCTGATACATGACCGTATTTTTCCTTAAACTCTCGATTGCTGATCGTAAGGAGCGGCTTTAAAAGTGGCTTTGCAATTTCAGGGTCCGGCTCCATTTCAGGATGCAGATGAAAGTCTTTCCCTTTATTGATCGGGCAGACGATTTGGCACGTATCACATCCATACAATCGGTTCCCTATTTTCGAACGAAATTCGTCAGGTAAAAACCCTTTTGTCTGAGTTAAAAACGAAATGCACCTTTGAGAATTCAGCTGTCCTGGATTCACAAGTGCACCTGTCGGACACGAATCCACACATTTATTGCACGTCCCGCACTGATCTTCAATTTTCTCATCCGGTTCAAATGGGACATTTGTGATCATTTCAGCTAAATACACATAAGAGCCGAACTCTGGTGTGATAATCATACAATTCTTTGCACTAAAACCAATACCAGCGCGTTCTGCTACAGCACGATCAGACAGTTCCCCTGTATCCACCATTGATTTTGTTCGTATATCGACATGTTTGCTTCGCAAAAATTCCTCGAGCATATCGAGCTTTTTTTTCAAAACAACATGATAATCCGTTCCCCATGAAGCCCTGCAGAAGATTCCCCTTCTCGCATCCTTTGTGCTTCGAGGAGCATCTTTCATTTTGGAAGGATACGCGAGCGCTATCGCAACAATTGATTTGGCCTTTGGAAGCAGCAAAGAAGGGTTTGTTCGTTTTTCAATATCAGGCTCTTCAAAGCCGGACAAATACCCTAACGATTCATGTAAGATCAGTCGGTCCTTTAATGAATCAAATGTATCAGCACTTGCAAATCGAATTTTATCGACACCAATTTCTTTCGCATATTGAATTAACTCTTCTTTTAATTCTCCAACATGAATCACCTTGCAAACCTCCTTCCTTTGTTTCTTCTGTTGTTTTCAGTATAATACGAGTGTATCATGACCGATTGGAGTGAGTCACTGTGAAGATACATATGGAAATTTATCATCCTCAAAACCCGTCTATCCATGTTGGACAGATTGAATATTCACATATTGAAGTCGGTAAATCACCTCAAATGTTAAAAGGTCGATTACGCCTGTTTCAAGAGTCTTTGTTTTTTGAATACGAAGATAAAGCCTTAGAAGAAGTACAAGCAATCAAAGTATGGACTGATCTTTTAGAAGACGTCCCTTTCCTTCCACTTCTTTCTGATATTCAAAAGGAACAATTTATTGACTCGACCAATTCCGTACAGGATTTGTCGATATTTTTCTCATTAAAATATTTCTTGCCCATCCTGACATTAGATGCCGATCGCCTAAAAGAACCACTTTCACTGGCAAAAAATGATGCTGGTCACATTGAATGGCAGGACGACGCAGGACTTAAGGGATTATTTTCTCAAGCAAGTAAAGCACAAATTTCTCAAGACACAAAAAACATTCTTCAAATCATCCTTTTCCCGCCATCTATTTCCCGGGAAAAGAGTGAAGCTCTTATACAATCCTTGACGAAGATGTTTATACAAATACATGGTGGAGAAAGCAAATATGAACTCATTGAAAAAGCACTGTAGCCTGACAGTGCTTTTTCACATTATACTGACATAATAAAAAACGCAACACTTCGTTTATCTAAGAAACGAAATACTGCGTTATTAACAAAAATTATGTATTGGAGCGGGTGATGAGAATCGAACTCACGACATCAGCTTGGAAGGCTGAGGTTTTACCACTAAACTACACCCGCATCAATCTTTTAAAGGCAACATCATTGCGTTGACTTTTATAATGTTACAACTTTCTTAACAATTCGTCAAGAGAATATGAAGATTTTTCGTCAAAAAACTTCATATTCTCCATATATATTACGATAGTTATTTGTCTAACTGGACAAAAAATAAGTACGCATGTGACATATTCTTCAACGCTTTCTCGGGGTTCTTCTCGATTGCTCCAAGCATAGGTGAAATCCCATCTTTCCCCATTGCAGCTGTATACGCAATTAGTGCTTTTTCTCCTGAAGCCACTTTGACAGATTCAGATTGTGCGGAAAAAACATAATCACCTACTTTGAATGGAAAGCTTGAAGTTGCTTTTGTCATCCCATCATTCTTCTTGTCTGACCAAATACTAAATTGTGATTCGTATATATCTTTCTGATGATTCAGTTGAAAGAGCATGTTCATCGTTTGATCGGTTCCATCCTGATGTAAGGTAAAGGTGGCAGAAGATGCTTCCTCATCAACTAATCGACCATTTTTATAATGACTCCCGATAAAAGTAATACTCTTATTCTTCTTCGTTAATCCCTTTAGGGTAAGAGCCACCATTTCATTAGTAGTTGTTGCATCTAGTAAGCTTTCTTCTTTCTTTGTCAGCTTCATTTTTTCGATTGTTACTTGATTCTTAGATACGGGTTCTGTTTCTTTTTTTAGATACCGTCTTCTCTGTCGTCGTTGTTTCTGCAGCCTTCTCGCCGCATCCCGCTAACAGAAAAACAGCAAATAAAAGAATACTCCATTTTTTAATCATTGATATCCCCTTTGATGTTTTTTATTCTTTATTATACTAAAATTTGGTTGATTATACAAAAAAAGATTAGGAGAATTCTCCTAATCTTTCGCTTTTTTCTGTTTCATTGCCGACAGCAATGCCACAATGAGAAAACTCGCCGCAAAAATCACAATCATATAAATAAAAAAGTTTGGCTTGATCTGAAAAGTAAACGCTGACGAACCTTCCATCTCAAAAGCGAGACTGTTAAATAATAATGCATCATTCGTTTTTGATTGAAATAAATGATAGAATAGTACACCAATTGTCAGCATCGGAAAGCCTAAGAATCCTAGAAAACCACCAACAATAGCACCTTGTTTCATTGCCTGAACGTTCATGATCGTTGTCCTCCCATTCCACCAAGCAATAACTGCTTCATAATGGACTTACCATCCCCCATAAACGGAAGAAGGTAGAGTAATTGAATAAAATACGTGATTGAAAAAATGAAGAAACCTGTCGAAATCGGGTTCTCTTTCAGAAATAACACGGTCACAATGATGCCTGCTGCCCCAATCACACCTGGTGCGAGTGGTCCAAGCAGCGTAATCCATACCTGCTTTTTCTGAAATGGATCTAATACAGGTCTCACAAACTTCACAGACATCATATCGCTCGCAAAAAACCCTTGAGGACCATCCCGTCCCGCAAACTTCCGATGTGCATATCCATGTGCTGCCTCATGCAAGGCGGTCCCGGTAATTAATCCGAAATAAATAATGGAAAAATAAATCGCAATGGCTGCAATCGATGGATCAGGAATGAATAAAAAGGCGATTCCTGCCATGACCATGAAAAGCACCCAGAAAAAGATGATTTTACGCGTCACCATGAGCAAGGCCGTCCCCAATATTTGAAGGAATGAGTGTCCTGTACAATCAAACCGTTCCTTCATCTTTACTTGATACTGCTTAAAAAATTGACAGCAGGCTGTGACAATCGGATATGGTGATTGATAATGAATAGACAGCAAATGATGCTGATTCAACCCCATCATCAGTTGATAAAAATCACGAGCAATCACAGACTCATCGACCTGAAACAAATCGGCGAGCTCTGCCGTAATACTCGCTTCTGTCCTCTTGCCGTCAACTTTCGTTAACATATGATATGCACTTTCATTAATCGGGAGAGTGCTTCCATACTGCGTATCAGTCAGATGCCTCTTTTGTAAGGTCACATACGGCGCAAGAGCCGGTACCCGCTCGATCTTTAGCTTACTGTTAAGAAGTTGAATCATGTGAATACCTCCATGAAAAACCTTTGTATATGGCAAAGATGAGCAGACCTTCAAATCCTGCCACAAGCAGCCACTGAAGCGTTTGACTCGACTCCCCTATGACATAATTTCCAATAAACACAATCGGAATCATGATTAAAATAAGTGCTCCAAATGAAAAAATGCCCGTGTATGGATTATTTCGATCAAGGGGCAGTAAAATACCCACCACATAAAAGAGAGCCGTTGCATTACAGAGAGCAGCAGCTCCAATCAAAAGGATCCAGATCTGATCAGGAAGCGTCCATGTTGCAATCATGAATAAAGCAATTTGCAGCACGCCAACGAGTAGAAGTCCAATAAACTTATACAGAGCCACTTCCCACGACCTTAGGCCAAATGTTTTATACATCCCTAGCATACGTTTATCATTGCCAAATGAATTAAAGGCTGTTAATCCAGCAAGAGCACATAGAACAAAAAACGCTTCTCCTTCAAAGCGGAAGGCAAACTGATAACGGACGAATAAGATCACAATGAGAAGAATGAGAAAGTTTAAAATGTTTTCTTCATTTCGCACCTGTGATTTGATTTCCTTTACAATAAGTGACCACTTTTTTGAAGCAGAGAATGGCAGTTTGTTTAAAAAAGTTAACGCTTTTTTCTCAGCCATAATCGGCATCAGGGCGAGAGAAATAAATGCGCCGCCCGCAGATAAGAGGATCAATAGGATCAAAATCGCATAATTCACCCCATCTGGAGACATCCCTTGTGCCGCTAGGAATAACGGTGCTGTAAAATACATCAAATGATAATCAAACTGTACATATGATTGCTGTATTTGGCTGATGTCAAAATGCGTCATTCCATACGCCACAACCAGTGCCAATAAAACAAATATCGCTGCAAATTTTTGCAACGGTAATTTTAATTTCAGAACGAGCAAATAGGTGATGTTATAAATGAATTGCAGCAGCATTAGGACAAATAGCGATTGCAAAAGCACCATCAAAAAGAAAGTGAGGATAAAGAAAATACCGATTCCTTGGGCAATAAAATTAGGTAAAAGCAAGATGCCGATAAAAAATAACACAAGCCCTGTCACTACTGTCACCATCGGAATGAAGTATCCAAGACTTTTCTGAAAGGTAGAGAGCGGGAACCAGCTGAGCTGCATAGAAAACCGGTCTTGCTCAGGCGTTCTGACCTTGATCAGAACAAATAACAAGCTTGTAAAAATAGATGCATTGATCGCCATCGACACAACCAATAATCCAAGTGAACGTTCATCCCCATTTAAGAAAGCCTTCATAAAGACACCAGTAAAACTGTATCCAATGATGGCCCCCATTGTGACTGCAAACAAAAAGAATAAGACCACAATGATTCGCTTCGTTTGAGTATCAAAGAGCTTATACATCTCCTGCTGCCACATTTTTAGCATCATTTTAGAAATGATTAATGATTTCATCAAAATGTGCACCCCTATCACTTAACATTGAAGCTTTCAGAAACACCTGTTCCAGTGTGCTTGATTGATACTTCTCCTTTAAGGCTGAGACCGTTCCTTCATCCATTTTATTTCCCTTAGAAATAATGGCGATTTTGTGGCACAGCTCTTCCGCTGAAAGCATATCATGCGTTGAAAGCAAGATTGCACCATGGTTCTCGGCATAACGCTTCATCAGTTTCTTTGTGTTTATAACCGCTTCAATATCAAGTCCTCTAAAGGGCTCATCCATGATCACCAATTGACTATCAAGCATAAAGGCGGCAATCAGCTGTGTCTTTTTTTTCATACCATGTGAATAGGTTTCGATCGGTCTTGATAAAGCCGAGTCCATATCAAACAGTTCAATTAGTTGATTTCTTCTATGAATTGTTTTACATTCATACATAGAAGAAACAAAATCTAAATATTCAGCACCAGTCAATGCTTCAGGGAGCAGCAGGTCATCTGGAATATAGGCTACTTGTTTTTTAAAGGATGGTTCATCATTAGTGACGTCCTGTAAGTGAATTGTTCCTTTTGTATGCTTAATGATGCCGAGTATACAGTTAATCATCGTTGTTTTACCAGATCCATTCGGTCCTGCAACAGCAACGATTTGATGAGGGGCAATTTTTAAATAAAAATCATTGACAGCAGTCACATTATTTTTATACGTCTTGGTTAAATTCTCGATCGTAAACATATAACCTCCAAGTGTCTGCATATTCTTTTAAAAACAGATCAGGCTAAACCGCCCGCCACAGACGGTTTAGCCCTGGTGTCATATCATAGAAGTAAAAAGATGAATCCTAAGTATAGCTACTTACATTCAATTTGGACTTTTAAGCCACTTTCCCACTGAACGGCTCCTGTAAAGCTACCCTTGCCGTTTGCTAAACACCAAACTGCTGCTCCTAGAACAACTGTTGCTCCCAATCCAAGAAGGACTGCAACAAATACTAAGAACCAAGCTTGGTCCATAATAGCAGGTTCCATAGTGGAATAGTCAACTTGCGGCGCTGCATAAGTCATACTTTTCACCTCCCAGCTTATGATGATCGTATCATAGGCGTCACACTCCAAACATCAACAGAAGATCCCATTTTTGACCGAACATACTTTCGGGTAAAATGTGACTTTTTATTCAATTATTTACTCCCAACTGCATGAACCCTCTCTTTTTCACTAGTTTTCACCACAACACAATGCCTAATAAACCCATATAATGGCAATTAAGCCAGCTTTTTTCTACTTTTTTTCAAATAGTTCATTTTTATCATCTCTTCTATATGTTCTTTCATTTTTGAGATATAGAAAGAATTCCCCCGATATATCAGATATAGAAGTCCCAATTATATGTCGTTAACAGATTAATTATGAAATATTTACTGATAATTCCGACAAAAGAGTGAGTACATTTTCCTTCTTCTCTTGTCACTTAAAATATGTATATACAAGAAATCGTATTGGGAAAAAAGCCCTTACCTGCTTCAGCAGGACACAACATATGACTCGCTTCCTTTCGATGAAAAAAGCACAGCAGCCTAGAAGTGACTACTATACTTTTTCTATATTTCTTATAAAATTGCGGTAGAGACTGTATCAGGAAAATAATTGTTCCCATTGATTTCACCAGCTGTCAATGTATTTTTCCGCATCCGCTCGGACTAATCACCGTCCCAAATTCACCAGGAACAATGGTGAGCCTCATGTCTTCAAGCACTTGAATGGTTTGTTTGTCTGTCAAAAAAAACTGATCCACAATATCAATTGAAATTGTCATTGAAACCTCACTACCTCTTGTCATCAGACATATACATCAAAAAAGCACTTATCCCAAAAAAGTTATTTCGACCTTGTATGCTTTTCATCAATTCGATCGTAAATCGCTTCTATTCGTTCTTGATTGCTGTAAATCTCATATTTGTTCCGTTCAATCAATATGTCTAGTGTGAGATCCATATGTTTTCTGTATTTTTTTCGTTTTTTCTTTTTTTCCACGCTCATCACCCTTTCTCATTGAAATAAAAAAAGGCCCTTCACTCATGCTTGAGTGATAGAGCCTTCGGTTGACCGATCAGCCATTCTTGTTGGTGTTTTCAGTATGCTCATGTTAATACACACTATTCCGACCTGTCAACTATATTTATTGTTTTTTCAGATTTATCTAAAAAATGATTGACCAAGCACGAAACAAGATTTATAGTCTTATTAAATATTTCTTATCAAAGTAGTTGGTTTTATCTAACAAAAGGAGGATATACACATGTCAGAAGAACTTCAATTTCGTTTAGAAACAAAAGCCATTCACGCAGGTCAGGAACTTGATTCAGCGACCTATTCAAGAGCCGTACCTATTTATCAAACAAGCTCTTTCGGTTTTAGAGATAGTGAGCATGCGGCGAATTTATTCGGACTTCAGGAACCTGGAAATATTTATTCACGTATTATGAACCCCACCAATGACGTGTTTGAAAAAAGGATTGCTGAGCTTGAAGGTGGAATTGGTGCACTTGCTGTCTCCTCTGGACAAGCAGCCACCACTTACTCTATTTTAAACATTGCAGGAGCTGGTGACGAAATCGTATCTTCCAGCAGCCTTTATGGAGGCACCTACAATCTGTTTGCTCATACGCTTAAAAAGCTCGGAATTACAGTGAAATTTGTCGATTCATCCAACCTTGAAGAACTTGAAGCAGCGATTACGGATAAAACAAAAGCAGTGTATGCAGAGAGCATCGGGAATCCAAAAGGCGACATTTTACATATTGAAGCCGTCTCAGCCATTGCACACAAACACCATATTCCACTTATTGTGGACAATACGCTCGCCAGCCCCTATTTATTAAGACCTATCGAGTTTGGTGCAGACATTGTCGTCCACTCAGCGACGAAATTCATTGGCGGACATGGCACATCAATTGGCGGTGTCATCGTTGATAGCGGCGGGTTTCCTTGGGCTGACAGTGATAAGTTCAAAGGGCTGACTGAACCAGATCCAAGTTATCACGGTCTCACATATACTGAAGCGATTGGAGAAGCGGCCTATATCACAAAAGCGCGTGTACAGCTCTTACGTGATTTAGGGGCAGCACTGTCACCTTTCAACTCATTTTTACTTCTTCAGGGCTTAGAAACATTGCATTTACGTCTTGAGCGGCATAGTGAAAATGCGTTAAAAACAGCGCAATTTTTACAAGATCACCCCCTTGTAGAGTGGGTAAGCTATCCAGGTCTTGAAAGCCATGAATCCTTTGAACTGGCTCAAACATATTTACCAAAAGGACAAGGCGCAATCCTCACATTTGGTATTAAAGGTGGGCGAGAAGCAGGTAAAAAGCTCATTGATTCCGTTCAGCTTTTCTCACATCTTGCAAACGTGGGCGATTCTAAGTCACTGATTATTCATCCTGCCAGCACAACGCATCAACAATTAAGTGAAGCTGAACAAAAAGCGACAGGCGTTACACCAGAACTCATTCGTTTATCTGTTGGAACAGAAGCGATTGAAGATATTCTGGCAGATCTTGAGCAGGCGATTGCAAAAAGCCAGTCTTAATGAAATAGAAAAAAGCACACGACTGTGTGCTTTTTCTGTTTATTTAATGGTTGAGTAATCGAATATCTTGGAAAGGATAAAATACAAATGATGTTGTCCCTTGAATATCACTCTTTGTAAAAAGACCTAAACCGTTGCGGCTGTCCATTGAATTTTGGCGATTGTCACCCATGACAAAGTACTTTCCTTTTGGGACTGTAAGAGGACCAAAATCAGGTGTCAGCAAAGTGCCATCTGAGGCTGCTTGCTTTTTGTTTGATTCTAAATAAGGCTCCGCCACTTTTTTTCCATTTACATACAGCTGGTCATTTTTCATTTCGATTTTATCACCAGGTAAACCAATCAGTCGTTTCACGTAGTGAGTGCTGCGGTCTTCCCCATCAAGGACAATGATCTGTCCTCGTTTATAATCACCGAAATAATCGACGGTTTTATTCACAAAAACCCGCTCTGTATCATGCAATGTCGGATACATAGAAGACCCTTTGACAATGTACGGTGCGAATAAAAAGTTACGAATGATGAAAACAGCAATGAATGCGATTAAGATGGCTTTGATCCAGCCCCATAACTCTGATTTCTTTTTTTGTGTTTTAGTATTTGTTATCATAAGCTCCTCCTGAAATCCCCTAGGACGAAATGAGTTTTTCACCAGCTATCTGCTGACGTCACGCTTGTTTCCCCCTAAATATAAACATATTTTGCCAACAAATCAAGCAGTGAGAGAGAAAAAGGCAAGCACCTTTCTGTGCTTGCCCAAAACTCAGTTACTTAGCAGAAGAATCCGCTTCGTTCTCTTTGTTTGATTTACCATAGAAATAATCAGATGGATTCACTGGTTTAAAATCAGATAGTTTATGGAATCGAAGAAGATCCCTGTAGAGCACTTTATCTGAAAGGCTTAACTGATTATCAACACGGGCTTTAATCGCCTCTGTCTTTTTATTTTGTTTCACCACTTTACCCGTTTTCGTGTCGTAGACAGTGTTATCTACAAGGGTATATTTTGGTGTCACATAGTTTCCGTTACGGAATGCAACGGTTTGATCATGCTTTTTAGAAAATAGATCTGTCCCAAAATTCACGAACTCATTCGAATCAATACCTTGTAAGTGAAGAAGCGTTGGCATCACGTCTACTTCACCACCATACGTATGGTTCACGCCGCCCTGTTTACCAGGAACACGAATCATGAGCGGTACACGCTGGTTTTGTGCATTTTGATAAGGTGTAATTTCTTTTCCTTGGATTTCACTCATTGCACGGTTATGGTTCTCAGAAATACCGTTATGATCACCATATAATAGAATCACTGAGTCTTTATAAAGACCTGATTTTTTCAAGTCCTTAAAGAATTGCTCTAATGACTCATCCAAATATCTTGCTGTTTGGAAGTAATTATCCACGGTTTTATCGCCAGTTGTTGCCTTAGCGATTGTCGCATCTTTCTCATCTAGATTAAATGGATAGTGATTTGTCAGTGTCATTAAATGTGCATAAAATGGCTTTTTCATTGATTCTAACATTGGGATTGATTCTTTAAAGAACGGCTTATCCTTCAGACCCATATTCACAAGGTTTTCTTCATCCATGTTGTAATATGAAGCATCGAAGAATTGATCAATTCCCATATGCTTATAAATCGTGTCACGGTTCCAGAAAGACTTATAGTCCCCGTGAAGCACTGCACTTGTATAGCCTGCTTTTTGATCTAGAATCGCAGGAAGTGATTGGAAGGTGTTTTCACCCTTTGTCACAAACGCTGCACCCTCTGGCAAACCAAACATACTATTATCCATCATCAGCTCAGCATCAGATGTCTTCCCTTGGCCAGTCTGATGGAAGAAGTTATCGAAATACGTAAAGTCATCTTTTCCATGAGCCAGCTTGTTTAAAAATGGTGTTACTTCTTCTCCATTTAGTTTGTAGTCAATTAAGAACGACTGGAAGCTTTCTAAATGAATTTTAATGATGTTTTTACCTTTTGCTTTACCAAAATACTCTGCATTTGGCTTCGCATAGTGAGAAGCCGTATAGTTCACGACATCAGTTAAATCTTCACTGCTCGCATTTGCGACCTGCGTTGCGTTTTGTGCTGCTTGTACGCCGTCATAAATCGTATAGTTATAAACACCTAAGTATTTGACAACATACTTATGATCAAATGTTCTTGTTAATAGTTCTGGACGATCTTTTTCAGCTAAATGCAGGTTGACAAAGAACAGTCCAACACCTGCCGCCACAATAAGCAGTGCGAAAGTTTTTTTCATTTCGAATTTCTTCACTTCTGGTCTCCAAATGACAATAGCAATTAAGATGATAATATCAAGGAAGTATAATAGGTCATGCGGCTTAATGCTTGCTAACACACCGCCAGTCATACCTCCTCCAAGATTTCCTGCTTGTTTCATTGTGGAGAAAGTCAAAAAGTCATCAAAGAAACGATAATACGCTACATTGGCATATAAAAGTCCGGTCATAATAAAATCAATGACAATTAAAACAATGGCCGATTTACGCCCCTTGATAAAGAGAGCAAGTCCAAAAAACACGATGGCTGAACTAAATGGATTTAATAAGAGAAGACCCTCTTGAAAAGAACCTTTCACTCCTAAATTAAAGTCCATTTTGTAGGCTGTGTACGATTTTGCCCAAAATAAGAGAACAGCCAAAACAAAAAAGCTATATTTGTTCGCAAATATTTTTTTCATAAAACCTCTTCTTTCTTATTTTCGATCTGATATAAATGAAATCATAAAAAATTTACATTCATTTTGCAAATGTAAATCTTCTGCACCAAGCATTCCGATGCTCTGTCTCCGGCGGTTACGTGTGCTCCTTTAATATAACGAATGAGAAGCATCATAAGTTTCAAAAAAAATACGAGTAAATAAAAGGAAAAATATCCATTTACACTATATTTACTGACACTTCATGTTTCAGTGGATGATGAAGGTTTTGTAAATCACTCAGTACTACTTTACTTTTTTCATCTATTCGTGTCAAAGTAATTATAAAGAAAAGGAAGATTCACCTAGGCTTTTCGACTTATTCACCTAAATTTATACAACATTCGATCCCTTCAATTTGCTCTTTTATTGTGACTCATCCCCCAGAAATCCATGTATCCTCTCTACTCCTACAAACCTAAAAAACAGTTTCAAGCAAAAAAAGCTTGATTTCCCCTGCCAATGTGCGGTGTGATAAAGATATAATTCACAACACATAACTCAGGCTGGAGGACATCACATGAAGAATAATCAACAAATCAACGCATTTGAAAAAAGATTTTCAGCAGAAATAGTAGACATCATTGCTGTCACAGGACCTACTGGAGTAGGTGCAGGAAAAGCAGGAAAGGAATCTCTTTGGACCGCTTCCATTCCACTGATTGCATGGAAGGAAAAAGGCCACATCACAACCGAAAAGGTGAGACTCTGCTGGTTAACAGATGAAGAGGGATTACGGGAAAAACAGGCACAATTACATAAAGAATCAATCGTTACACTTCAGGTGCGAAAAGGTGCAGGTGAATTCATGCTGGTATCACTGATCGATACAGATACAGAGGAAAGAGAGCTTCAAGAAATACTAGAAGAAGCACAAAAACCTGTCTTTTATCACGATGACAAGCTGGGCACCTTTGAATTAGTGAAAGGACTAGACTTATTTGAAACGACAATCCAATGGGGCAATCAGGAATGCCTTCTCTACTTTAATCTCGAAGAAGACGAAGGTATAACCGACGCTATCCAAACTGCTAGACGACTCGTACAAGAGCAGACTAAATGGGATTCTTCTATTAAATCATTTGCGGCAAATAAACTGATTGAGCTAGCAAAAGACTGGCAGGAACAAGACGACTCAGATGAAAATCAAGAAGAGATCACACATGACCAATTTATCAATCGCATTTCGCTTGAAAGCCTGCAAGCTTATCCAAATGGAGAGTTTGAAGCCTATTATCATGACGGTGATTTATTTTGGGGACATGTCATCCTTATCACAGGAAATATAGGTGGCACATTTAAAGATGCACACATTGCAGGCTAAAAGATGGAGGGATAATCAATGGAGATAAAGGCTTTTCATGCATTAAATCAAGTTGGAAAAACACCAGTCATAGCCAAGATTGGGGGATTCCGTCCTGATCCATCTAGATACAGCTGGTTTGCCGGACATTTTTCCATCCATCCTGATAAAGGCTGGCCGACAGATCAAGATGGCGCCATGATCCCAATTTTACAAATTTATTTACCCGAAGTCCCAAGGGGAATGCACGGATTCGATGAATGTAAGATGATTCAAATTTTCCTCAACCAGAAAGCACTTCCGATTGATATCACCACAAACGGCGAAGGCTGGAAACTCATTGAATATTCGTCTATGGAAGGATTAGAAGTAGTTGAGACTCCAGAAGAAGTGAAAGGGCTCAAACCCTTTCAAATCCAGTGGAACGAAAGAGAGCAAGAGGACTTTCCATGCTGGGAAGAAGCATGGTCATATGTCGATTTATCAGAAGTCAATGAGAGTGAAGAAGCGTCAGATCACTTCTTTAAACAATACACAAATTACTCGTTCACAAAAATCGGCGGATATGGGGCTTATATTCAATCTCCCCCCCCATCAAAAGCCAGGCGAATTTATGCTACAAATCGCCTCAGAAGAAAAACCTCGTTTCATGATTGGTGATAATGGCACCATGTATTTCTATTACGACAAAGAAACGAAAGAATGGCTTATGCACTGGGATTGTTTTTAGATGTCTTTTCAATGAAACCTTTTTTCTTTTCAAGCGTAACGAATCATATGAAAGGAGGAGGTCATGTGGGATTCATTTTAGATATCTTTACCATTGCTCTGTACATTCCTTTTCTACAGGTAGATGAAGAAGATATCTCAAGAAACGCAGCACATCTGAAAAAATATAGCTGGTTTCAAACGTTATTAAACGATCAAACTTGCAGAGAGCTCATCATTTATGACCAAGATGTTCGCCGTGTCATTGGCCGGTTTAAAACGGATAAACTCCATCATAAGCGTTACAACATAAGATGCGAACGTAAATTACTGCAAGCATTACGCCATGCCATGTAAATATACAAAAAGAGCCGCACTTGAATGTAGCTCTTTTCGTATAAATTTAATAAATCCTTTTGAAGAAAACAATTGACGCTTGGACAACTCTCCCCGTATATTATGTATAAATCCATCTTTTTCATAGAAAAGGGGGCCCCACATGCGCTTGTTTAAGAACTGGAGAAAAAAGCAGCCCAAACAGCCGATCACTTCAGAAACGCAAGAAGACAGTATCCCAATTAACTTTTCCACCCTTCCCTTTGGTACAGACACAGTAGATGATTTTTTGTTCAACTTAGACCTGACATCCAAGCTCACAGATCCCTATAAAGAAATAGATACGAACAAATGAACCTAAACTTTCGTGAATCTTCATCCAATCTTGGATGATTTTTTTATACTCAATGAAAGGTGTAATCACATGAAAACATATTATATCGTCAGACACTGCCAAGCAGATGGACAATCCAAAGACGCGGCTTTAACACCGCAAGGCATCGCTCAATCACACACACTGGCACAGTTCTTTTCCAGCATACACCTCAATCAGATCATCTCAAGTCCTTATAACGAGCTATCCAAACTATCCAGCCTCTTGCCCATGTAAAACAACTTAAGATGAAAATCGATGACCGTCTTTCTGAACGTGTGTTAAGCAGCAAGCCCATGGACGATTGGTATGAGAAGCTAAAGCTCAGCTTTACGGATTTAAACATCACATATGAAGGCGGAGAATCCAGCCAAGAAGCCATGGACCGGATCGTAGAGGCTCTCTATGAACAAATACATTTTGAAGAAAATCATACCCTCTTCGTCACACATGGCAATATCATGAGCCTACTCCTCAAACACGCCGATTCAAACATTGGCTTCAATGAGTGGGAGAAGCTCAGCAATCCAGATGTCTATGTATTGAAATACTTTAACTCAGACCATTTAGAAATAGAACGAATATGGTATAACATATAAAAACGGCAGAATATCCATTCTGTCGTTTTCTCATCACAATACACCTATTGGCGATAATAAAAGGCCTTCACCCATTCATACGGTTTTTCAAGTTCCGCACACCATTTCATAAACCCGCTTGTCTCCGTTTGCTGAAATTCAATCCAGTCAGATAAAAGCTGAGCATAATAGACTGCTTGTTTTTGAAAATATGTACGTGTCCTTTCATCTTGTATCAGCATCATGACATCTTCAATGCCCTGAATTCGCTCTTGATCCATCTCAAATGTACTTAAATAAAGATCTTCATGTATATGATGAAACGAATACCACAAAGCGGATAGATAGGTTTCACAAATCTGAACAATCACACGCTGCTCCCCGCTGCCCCCAAGCTCTAGTGCCTTCAATAAATAAGGCAATGATTCTCCCTGAGGTACAAACAAACCTTGCCAGCGATATGGCCTTACATCCACTGGATCAACCTTCTTCCACTCCTCAAGAACCGGATTGATGAGTCCATTCACCAGCGGAAAAACGAGTAAATGATGATCATCCTCAAACTGTTCAATCCACTCAAACAACCACGTAACAAATACTCGCTGAGTTTCAAAATCGTTCTTTTTCATCTCTTCAATAAAGGAATGAAGGACTTTTAGCGCCTCTTTACGTAGCCCTTGTTCTTTTTTTACACAGTACTGTCTGAAATGAGGATAATGATTTGATCTCTCGTCTTGAATGATGACCCGTAATATAGTAGTAGTTTGCAATATCATAACGCCGTCCTTTTTACATTCAATTTGATCGTAAGACAAACCCTCCATGAAAAAAGGCTACTCTAAATCCATTCTTCTCCATGCTCCTGAATGAATTTAATGTCCTTTTGATAGTGTTCAAGATGTCCTTCAGCGATCATTTTCTGAAAAGCTATGTCCCCTTCATTTGCTTTTCTTTTCATGTATTTACATAATCCCTCTAAACGCAGTAACACCATATCCAAATAACTGTCTCCCATTTCCTCACCATAGGATTCAAAAAACAATTGAACCCTATATTTTATATGATCTGCATGTTCTAATGAATGATATTGAACCAACTTACCTGTCTCAGTGCGAATGAATCTACTGAGGGGAACACAAGTGTAAAGTGTATAGGCGATATCCCAAAGTCTTGGACCAGGACTCGCAACATCAAAATCAATGATTCCTACAGGTTTTCCATGATTGAAAATAATGTTGTACATGGCAAAATCATTATGGCACACCACCTCTATTTGGTTAGGTGTATTGTCCATTCGTTCCCAAACATCGGATATTGGAAAGTCACTTACGGCATCGTGGTAGAGTCTTAACATTTTCGCTATTTCTCTTAAGACATCATGAGAACACATATATTCTTTTATAGGATCATTGCCGGCCTCCCCTTCGATAAAAGAGAGTATCTCTCTCCCTTCATCATCAACACCTAAATATTTTGGAGCATAGCTGAAATTCTTTTTTTTCAAATGTTTCAATAATTTGTGTATGTTGCTATTGCCTGGTTTCAATTCTCGTCTAACCGTTTCTCCCGAACGATATACGTTTGAGACATTCCCGCCTTTCAGCAATTCTTCATTATTAAATTGATTTTTCATTAAAAATCCCCCTAAAGACGGGACACAATGCTGGTGTCAACTAGAGATGGAGATTTCCCTATACATACAAGCAGATATTCCAAAGGGTTCTGCTTAGCAAAGGGAATGTAATGGTCCATACCATGCATCCCTTGAATGATTTTAGACAGACAAGTAATTGAATACTTAAAACGAAGGAACATATAACTTTTCCTTTTGTAAATCATGTCAAGAGGATTAGACTCCGCTTTCTTTAGATTGTTCATTTTATATTATCAAATAGAATCGATCATCTAAAGGAGTTTCCAACACTTTTATTCTCTAGAGAGGGATACATATCTTCTGTTTATCTAAAACCTTAAAGAATGAATGCAATTCACTCTGACGATAAAAGTTCCAAAATCATGATGTTAACTGCTCCTTCGCAAACACTAATTCGAATTGAAAACACAAAAAAACGTTTCTCCACAATGGAGAAACGTTAGATTGACGGCAATTTCACATTCAATTACCGATGATAGATACCGGTGGCCGGGGTCGAACCGGCACTCCGTGAGGAACACGATTTTGAGTCGTGCGCGTCTGCCAATTCCGCCACACCGGCATGATCATTAAAGAGCGCAACTTATGATAAAAATCAATGGTGCCGAGGGCCGGACTTGAACCGGCACGGTAGTCACCTACCGCAGGATTTTAAGTCCTGTGTGTCTGCCAATTCCACCACCCCGGCAGTCTTTTCAAAAAAGGCGACACCCGGATTTGAACCGGGGATAAAGGTTTTGCAGACCTCTGCCTTACCACTTGGCTATGCCGCCATTATTGGAGCGGAAGACGGGATTCGAACCCGCGACCCCCACCTTGGCAAGGTGGTGTTCTACCACTGAACTACTTCCGCATATCAACTGGGCTAGCTGGATTCGAACCAACGCATGACGGAGTCAAAGTCCGTTGCCTTACCGCTTGGCTATAGCCCAATAATAAAATGGGGCGATTGATGGGAATCGAACCCACGAGTGCCAGAGCCACAATCTGGTGCGTTAACCACTTCGCCACAACCGCCATAAATGTTATGAATCTTATAATATAATTGGCAGGGGCAGTAGGAATCGAACCCACACCGGAGGTTTTGGAGACCTCTGTTCTACCTTTAAACTATGCCCCTATGAAAATAAAAATGGTGGAGGGGGGCGGATTCGAACCGCCGAACCCGGAGGGAGCGGATTTACAGTCCGCCGCGTTTAGCCACTTCGCTACCCCTCCACATATAGAAAAAAGAAAAAGCAGTGCCGGCAAGAGGACTTGAACCCCCAACCTACTGATTACAAGTCAGTTGCTCTACCAATTGAGCTACACCGGCAAATAGTGGTGGCTCGGGACGGAATCGAACCGCCGACACACGGATTTTCAGTCCGTTGCTCTACCAACTGAGCTACCGAGCCAAGTATTACTTTTTAAAAATGGCGGTCCGGACGGGACTCGAACCCGCGACCTCCTGCGTGACAGGCAGGCATTCTAACCAACTGAACTACCGGACCATTTTGGTTACACTCAATGAGTACTCCCTATTGGTGTATAAAATAATTTGGTTGCGGGGGCAGGATTTGAACCTGCGACCTTCGGGTTATGAGCCCGACGAGCTACCGAACTGCTCCACCCCGCGACGATATAAAAGATATGGTGGAGGATGACGGGCTCGAACCGCCGACCCTCTGCTTGTAAGGCAGATGCTCTCCCAGCTGAGCTAATCCTCCGAATAAAAATGCTGGTGTATATTCTATGAAAATGGTGACCCGTACGGGATTCGAACCCGTGTTACCGCCGTGAAAGGGCGGTGTCTTAACCGCTTGACCAACGGGCCCTTTATTATGTAAATTGTGGCGGAGAGCAAGGGATTCGAACCCTTGAGACGGGGTTACCGCCTACACGATTTCCAATCGTGCTCCTTCGGCCACTCGGACAGCTCTCCAAATTGGCTCCGCAGGTAGGATTCGAACCTACGACCGATCGGTTAACAGCCGATAGCTCTACCACTGAGCTACTGCGGAATGAAGAAAGCCTGGCGATGTCCTACTCTCACAGGGGGAAACCCCCAACTACCATCGGCGCTGAAGAGCTTAACTTCCGTGTTCGGTATGGGAACGGGTGTGACCTCTTCGCCATCATCACCAGACAATTTAGTGACAAAAGATATTATACTATGTATTGAAAATAAATCAAGAGATATTTTAAAAATGTTCTCTCAAAACTAGATAACAATGTTCATGCTTCACATTAGAATATAGGTTAAGTCCTCGATCTATTAGTATCTGTCAGCTCCACGTGTCACCACGCTTCCACCTCAGACCTATCAACCTGAT